>NZ_BONF01000011.1 GCF_016862575.1 Catellatospora bangladeshensis
GGCACCTCTGCAAAGTCGAGGATTCGTTCGCGACTGGTCGGGTCAGCTGGCCGTAACTCCAAGGGCTGGTATGACCCGCGCAGCTTGACGGCCCTGACGCCCACGAACAGGACGGAAAGGTGCTCGGTGTCGCCGCTGCGGGCAGGAGCGCGAAGCAGCAGCTGCGAATGCCCGACACCGAACTGCCAAGGTACGAAACGATGGTCAAGGATGATCGGGTCCACCGGGCAAGGATGCCTGCTTCTGCTGGCCACCGTCCAACGGGCGGCATGGCCTGGGTAAGCCGGGGTAGGTGACCCCGGGCTCGCAGGCGCAGCCACCGCGAGATCATCGTCTGTTGTGGACAAACTGAATAGCTTCGTGGTGGCCGCTGGCCATAGCGTAAACCCTGCCGCGTGGTGGCAGGTGTTCGAGGACGTGCTGGCCCGCATCGGCGCACGCTTCGCTCGCGCAGAGCCCCGACGGACCATGCGGGAGCTGCTGCTGGGGCTGCTCGCGCCGATCGAGCGCAAGAACGGATGGTGGCTGGCCGAGCAAGCCGGCCACCCTGGACCCGACCGGATGCAGCGCCTTCTGCGTACCGCGGTGTGGGACACCGACGCCGTCGCCAGCGACCTGCGCACCTTCGTGGTCGAGCACCTTGGCCACCGCGACGGGATCCTCGTCGCCGACGAGACCGGCTGCCTGAAGAAGGGCGTGCACTCGGTCGGCGTCCAGCGGCAGTACTCTGGCACCGCCGGACGGGTGGAGAACTCTCAGATCGGGGTGTTCCTGGCCTACGTGTCCCCACTCGGGCGGGCACTGCTGGACCGGCGGCTGTACCTGCCGCGCAGCTGGTCGGACGACGAACGCCGCTGCGCGGTAGCCGGGGTCCCTGATGAGGTGCTGTTCGCGACCAAGCCCGAGCTGGCTCTCGCGATGGTCGACGCCGCGATCACCGCCGGGGTCCCGGCCAGGTGGTTCACCGCGGACGAGGCCTACGGCCTGGACCCCGCGCTGCGTGCCGGCCTGCGCGAACGGCGCATGTCCTACGTCCTGGCTGTGGCCTGCAACATCCAGGTCAACACGACACCGGTGCAGCGTGAACGCGTCGACCGGGTAGCCGCGCTGCTGCCCGAACAGGCATGGCAGACCCGCTCGGCCGGGCCCGGATCGAAAGGCCCCAGGTTCTACGACTGGGCGTGGGTGCACATCCACGACCAGGCCGAAGGACGCCACAGTCTGCTCGTCCGCCGCGGTAGCGACGGACAGTTGGCCTTCTACCTGTGCTGGACTCCCGAACCGGTGCCGCTGGTGCGACTGGTCACCGTCGCGGGCAGCAGGTGGTCGATCGAGGAGGCGTTCCAGACCGCCAAAGGCCAGGTCGGGCTCGACCAGTACCAATGCCGAGGCTGGGTCGCCTGGCACCGATTCACGCTCCTGGCCATGATCGCCCTGGCCGTGCTGACCGTCATCACCATCACGCAGCGACCCGCCGCCAGCAGCCCCGACGTGATCGACCTGACCCTCGCCGAGACACAACGCCTGATCAACGCCGCGATACCGACCGCCGCCACCCTGGCCGCCGTACTCGCCTGGTCACGATGGCGACGACGACACCAAGCCGGGGCCAAACGAAGCCACTACAAGCGGCGCTCAGAACCCGCTACCAGCGCATAAGCGCTATATGCCGCTGCCGTACCAGCACTGCCCCGGGCCGATCGGCGCTAGCCTGGCTACATGAGAGGGGTCAGTGCGATAGCCGCCGGTTCGGTCGGGTTTCGGGCCACTCCCCGGGGTGCTCATCAAGCCGTTGCGACCAAGCGCCAAGTCGTGGATGCAATCATCTCGCTAACAGTGTTGGGCTCTAGGTTGAGACGCAACACGGGTTCGGTGCTGGGCGGAATCTAACGGGCCATCTCCAAGTCGTTATCGGCTGGCGTGAAGATTCAACTGGGCCGGCAACATCCTGTGGCGCGGGAAGAGGCAGAACCCAAAAATAAGCTCGACCTGTACCGGAGCCCGCGGCTGAGGCTACGCCCGAGCCAGCTCCTAGTGGACCACGGGAGCTCAGTCTGGAACCCGCGCCAGAACGACCTGGCCGCGCACATCGGCATCGACAAGGTCTAAGGCCTGCGCCGGCTCGACTGATGCACCTCGACTCCGCGTCGATCAACCCGCGCCTCCCGCGTCCGGCGCGACGACAACGAGAACTCCATGACAAGTCAGCAGATGCGGGCAATGGAAGACAAAGATTTAGAGCGTTATTAAATCGATTTTCATGAGATCGTGAACACCACGTGTCGAACGATCAGGCCACTGCCGTCGTCGACATAGGGCTCGCCCGAAACGCGCGCACCGCAGGCGACATAGAAGCCAACGGCAGACTCGCGGGCGTCGGCCCACATCACGAGCTCACCGGAGGCGCGGGCCAGAGCCGCGACCGCGGTGAGCAGCCGCCGCCCGTGCCCTCGGTGCTGGTGTGCCGTGTCGACGGCCATCGCCCAGAAGTAGCGCGCGGGAACCCCCGGTTCGTCGGGGCACGGCCACCTGACATGGGACACCACCGCCGTGACGATATCCCCCTGACGAGCGCTAGATGGCCGGCGCCATCGCTGTCTATGCGCGTTGTCGGCACGGCCCAACCGAGCACCTCCTACCGCAGCCGATACGTTGTCTCCGCAGCGACATCCACCAGGTCCATCCGGCCACCCTAGTGCGGCGCGGGGAATGGGCGCCTTGGATTTATGATCATGAGGTCCGGTAGATTTCGAGCTTCGTGACGGCATCAAGGAACGGCGGGAACTTATCGAGTAGACCGCGGTATCCGGTGGCCAGGAGCCGCCAGTTCCTCAGATGCGCGATGACGCGCTCGACGCTGGCGCGGCGCGAGGCGATCGCGCGGTTGTAGTCGCGTGCCGATTCGGTCAGGGTCTGGCCTTTCTGCCTACGAACGGGTACGCACAGGCCGGTGCCGGTGTAAGCGGTGTCGGCGAAGCCCCCGGGTCCGCCGTCGGCATGCAGCCTGCCCTTGAAGATCGCGGCGAGTCCGGACTGACGCCAGGCCTTCGCGTCGTGCATCGCGCCCGGCTGCGGTGCGCCGGTGAGCACGAGCCGGCCGTGGATGGAGCCGACGACCTGGATGTTGAACCCGCACCGATGGCGCTTTCCGGAGTACATGCCTGAGGTGTACGTGTCCTTGCGTCGATCGCCGGTCGGGGCGACGAACCCGTCGACGCGGACGGTGGAGCGAAGATCCCGGTCGGCGGCCCGCTCGGCGTTGGGGGTGAGCACCGTGGTGATGACGGGCGTGAGCCGGGTGATCAGACGGGACACCGTCGGCCGCGAGCAGCCGAACAGCTCGGCAAGTAGTGCCTGGGACAGGTTCTGGCGCAGGTAGAGCAGACCACCAGCACCGTGCGGTAGGGGCTGACAGCCCGGCGGCGGTTTGGGTCCAGGCCGGCGTGGGCGTAGACGTCGAGCACGAGCCGGTCTACTTGATCGCTGGTCAGGCCCGCCATAGTGGCTACCCGCGACGGCCTGTCCGCGAAGATCGCCTGTGTTGTCACAAGCCAGGTGATCTACCCGCGGACGGCCGTCGCGTCCATTACCGACAGATTACAGCTTGATCAAGGAGGCCCGTACTTGCCATCGATGACGATCGAGTGAATAACACTCTTAGCGATCAGCGACGGTGACGGCTTGGCCGTCACCGGGGACCCAACAGCTGTCGAGTGCTTCCCCCAAGCCGTAGGACTCTTACCGGTCAGACGAGGCGGAGCTGCGCCGAGAGCCCGTGACGCCGCCGAGCGCACTATCGCTGGCCGAAGCCGTACTGGAAGAGATCATCTTCGGAGTTTGACCGTCGGGCGACTCGATGGTGAGTGGTCGTGCCCGGCTTACTCGGGTCCTAAACGGATTGTTCAGGCAGGACTCTGTTGTACCAGGCACGTTATCGAAACGTTACGCAATTGGTCAGCATCAATCTGACCATAACTTCGATGGCGACGCTAGTTTGTTCAGTGCGTGAACTATTACCTCTCAGCTGGTCTTCGGCGAGCCGCGGAGGGGCCCGCAGTGCTGTCCAGACATTGGAGACTCTTCGTGTCCTCACGACGTCGTAGCCGCACCCATCCGAAAATCAGAGCACGATCTCTCCTCGGATCGGTGCTCGCGCTCGCTATGACCGCGCTCGCGCTTGCCGTCGGGCAGTCGCCCGCGCAGGCCGCCCCGGCAACCACCCATCAGGCCAATGCGGCCCTTGCTCCGTTCTCGGTGCTGGTCTTCTCCAAGACCGCCGGGTTCCGGCATGATTCCATTCCCGCCGGTATCGCAGCAATCCAGCAGCTCGGCGCCGACAACGGGTTCACGGTTACCGCGACGGAGGACGCCAGCGCGTTCACCGACGCCAACCTCGCGCAGTACGCGGCGGTGATCTGGCTGTCGACCACCGGTGACGTGCTCGACGCCGCCCAGCAGGCGGCCTTCGAGCGCTACATCCGCGCTGGTGGCGGTTTTGCCGGTGTGCATTCCGCCTCGGACACCGAGTACGGCTGGGCCTGGTACGGCAACCTGGTCGGCGCCTACTTCTCGGCGCACCCGAACAACCAGCAGGCGACCATCAAGGTCGAGGACCCGTCGCACCCCTCCACGGCTTCTCTACCAGCGCAGTGGTCGCGGCTCGACGAGTGGTACAACTTCCAGGCGAACCCGCGCAGCAAGGTGCATGTGCTGGCCAGCCTGGACGAGCGGTCCTACTCGCCGGGCACCGGTGCGATGGGCGCCGACCACCCGATCGCGTGGTGCCACGACTATGACGGCGGCCGGTCCTGGTACACCGGTATCGGGCACACCATCGCGTCGTACACCGAGCCCTCATTCCTGGCCCACCTGCTCGGCGGCATCCAGACGGCGGCCGGCGCGCTCGACTCCGACTGCAGCGCGTCGCTGACCAGCGGGTACGAGAAGGTGACGCTCGACAGCAACACACAGAACCCGATGGAGCTGGACATCGCGCCGGACGGCCGGGTCTTCTACATCGAGCGCGACGGCCGGGTGCAGATCATCAAGCCCTCCACCGGCACCACGGTGACCGCCGTCGACCTGGACGTCTTCACCGGCAACGAGGACGGCCTGATCGGAATCCGGCTGGACCCGAACTTCGCCACCACCAACTGGGTCTACCTGTACTGGGCGCCCAACGACGGCATGACGCGCAACCGGATCTCCCGGTTCACGGTCAGCGGCGACAGCATCGACCTGGCCAGCGAGAAGGTTGTGCTGGAAGTGACGACCCAGCGCGCCACCTGCTGCCACGCCGGCGGTTCGATGGTGTTCGACAGCGCCGGCAACCTGTACCTGGCCACCGGCGACAACACCAACCCGTTCGAGTCCGACTCGTTCACCCCGATCGACGAGCGGGCCGGGCGCCAGAACTACGACGCCCAGCGCACCTCCGGCAACACCAACGACCTGCGCGGCAAGATCCTGCGCATCCACCCGGAGGCCGACGGCACGTACACCATCCCGAGCGGGAACCTCTTCCCGCAGGGCACGGCGATGACCAGGCCGGAGATCTTCGCGATGGGCTTCCGCAATCCGTTCCGGATCGGCATCGACGCGAAGACGAACACGCTCTACGTGGCCGACTACGGCCCGGACGCGGGCGCGGCGAACCCGAACCGCGGCCCGGAAGGCACCGTCGAATGGAACATCGTCCGGCCCGGCAACTACGGCTGGCCGTACTGCCACGGGGCTAACTACGCCTACAACGACTACACCTTCCCCAGCGGACCGTCCGGCCCGAAGTTCGACTGCGCGGCGCCGGTCAACAACTCGCCCAACAACACCGGTCTGACCAACCTCCCGCCGGCGGTCAGCGCCACCGTCGACTACGACTACAGCGGCAACCCGCTGTTCCCCGAGATCGGCGGCGGCGGCGCGCCGATGGGCGGGCCGGTCTACCGCTACGACCCCGACCTGGACTCCCAGCGCAAATGGCCGGCGTACTACGACGGCAAGGCGATGGTCGGCGAGTGGAACCAGAACAAGATGTACGCGTTCCAGGTCGCCGCCGACGGCAAGTCACTGGTCGACATCAACAACATGCTCAGCGGCATGACCTTCCTGCGGCCGATGGACTTCGAGTTCGGCCCGGACGGCGCGCTCTACCTGATCGAGTGGGGCACCGGATTCGGCGGCAACAACGGCGACTCCGGGATCTACCGCATCGACTACATAGCCGGCGAGCGGGCCCCCATCGCGGTCGCGACCGGCACACCGGACTCCGGACCGGCGCCGCTCACGGTGCAGTTCTCCAGCGCCGGATCGCGCGACCCGAACGGCGGGGCGCTTAGCTACGCGTGGACGTTCGGTGACGGCGCCACCTCCACCGCGGCCAACCCGTCACACACCTACCCCGCTGCCGGCAACTACACCGCGCAGCTGACCGTCACCAACACCGCCGACCGCACGGCCGTCGCGAACGTGACCGTCACGGTCGGCAACACCGCGCCCACCGTCACCATCTCGTTCCCGCCCGACGGCGGCTTCTTCGAGTGGGGCGACCAGGTCAAGTACACCGTCGCGGTGACCGACCCGGAGGACGGCACGATCGACTGCTCGAAGGTGACCCTGCAGTACTACCTGGGTCACGACCAGCACGCGCACCCCCTGCAGTCGTACACCGGATGCACCGGCACCGTGCAGACGTCGCTGGCCTCCGGCCACGGCGCCGACGCCAACGTGTTCGCCGTGTTCGAGGCCACCTACACCGATGCCGGTGGGGTCGGCGGCGCCAACCCGCTGACCGGCAGGGCCATCGAACAGCTGCAGCCCAAACGCAAGCAGGCCGAGTACTTCACCGCCACCGGACGGGCCCCCGACGGCGTCGGCGGCGGCGACCCGGGCGTGCAGCTGGAGACGACGACGGACACCGCCGGCGGCTTCCAGAACATCGGCTTCATCGAGGACGGCGACTTCTGGTCGTACGCCCCGGTGAACCTGACCGGTATCGACGCGCTGCGGTTCCGGGTGGCGTCGAACACCGCCGGCGGACGCATCGAGGTACGGGCCGGCGCGGCGGACGGGCCGGTGCTCGCCACCGCGACAGTCCCGGGCACCGGCGGCTGGCAGACCTTCACCGACGTCACCGCGACGCTCGGCAGCCCCAGCACGGTCACCGGGCCGCTGTTTCTGGTGGCGAAGAACCCGGCCGGCGACACCGGCACGGGTTCGCTGTTCAACGTCAACTGGGTCGACTTCCTGGGACGCGGCGTGACCGACAACGCGCCGCCGGTGGTTACCGCGTCGGCGACGCCCACCACCGGCACCGCGCCGGTGCTGGTCACCTTCACCGGCTCGGCGACCGACGCCGAGGGCGACAACCCGCTGACCTACCAGTGGGAGTTCGGCGACGGCGGCACCGCCGGCACCGCCGACGCCACGCACACCTACACCACCCCCGGCACGTACACGGCGACGCTGACCGTGACCGATACGCGCGGCGCGAAATCGTACGCCAACGTGGTCGTCAGGGTCGAAGCGCCGAACAACGCCTGCCTCGGCGCCCGGTCGGACAACTTCGACGGCACGGCGCTGGACAAGGGCCGCTGGTCGGCAGTGGTCCGGGAGAACCAGCTCTACTCGGTCGCCGGTGGCACGCTGCGGCTGCCCACCGCGGCCGGTGACCTCTACGGCAGCCGCAACGACGCGACCAACCTGATCCTGCAGCCGGCGCCCGACGATGCCTGGCAGGCAACCACCAAGGTGTCCGTCACCGTGGCGGCCGACTACCAGCAGGCCGGCCTGATCGTGTACGGCGACGACGACAACTACGCCAAGCTGGACCTGCTGTACGGAGGCTCCAGGAAGTTCGAGTTCATCCGGGAGACCGCCGGGTCGCCGCGCAACGGCTCCGCCGACGCGGTCAACGCCCCCGCAGATCTCGCCAGCACGGCCTACCTGCGGTTGATCAGTGACGGCGTGAACCTGACGGCGGCCTGGTCAGCTGACGGCGTGACGTTCGCGCCCGTCGGGCAGCCGGCCGAGCTGGCCGGCATCGTCAACCCGAAGGTGGGCGTGTTCGCCCTCAACGGCGGCACCACCGCGCCGGTCGTCGACGCGGCGTTCGACTGGTTCCAGGTCACCCCGGACGCTCCGGCCGGGCCGATCGACCCGTCCGACGAATTCACCGGGTCAGCCCTGGACCGGTGCAGGTGGGACGCGGTAGTCCGCGAGGACGCCACCAAGTACCGGCTCGCCGGCGGCAAGCTGCAGATCGACGTCCCCAACGGGGACATCTATACAGCCAGCAACACCGGGCCCACCAACTTCATCCTGCAGAACGCGCCGTCCGGTGACTGGACGCTGGAGACGAAGGTGGACGGCAGCCAGCTCAACGAGCAGTACCAGCAGGCAGGCCTGCTGGTCTACCTCGACGACGACAACTACCTGAAGCTGGACTACATCGTCGACAACACGGCAGGCTCCCCGGTCAGCCGGCGGATCGAGTTCCGCAGCGAGATCGCGAGCGTGGTGCAGAACCCGCAACCTGGAATCACCAACCTCACCGACGCGGTATGGCACCTGCGACTGGCTCGGGTGGGCAGCGTCTACACGGCTTCCTACTCGGCGGACGGCACCACCTGGACGGCGCTGGAGCCGCTGACCAACACGGCCGTAGGTGACACACCCAAGGTCGGGCTGTTCACCCTCGGCGGCAACCAGACCGCGTCGAAGCCGGCAAGCTTCGACTACTTCCGGATGACCACACCCGGCGCCGGTGACACCACCGCGCCGGTCACCACGGCAGCGGTAACCGGCGCGGCCACCGCCGGCTGGTACACCGAGTCGCCGACGGTCACCCTGACCGCCGCCGACGAGGCAGCCGGCAGCGGCGTCGCCAGCACCCAGTACCAGCTCGACGACGCCACGACCTGGACCGCCTACACCGAGCCGCTGCTGATCAGCGGGACGGGAACGCACCGGCTGCGCTACCGCTCCACCGACACCGCGGGCAACGTCGAACAGGCCAAGACCGTCGAGGTGAAGGTCGACACCACGGCGCCGATCACCACGGCGACGTTCGCACCGGCCAACGACGACGGCTGGCACGCCGGGCAGGTCCCGGTGGTGCTCGCCGCCACCGACGCCGGAGCCGGCGTGGCCAAGCTGGAGTGGTCACTGGACGGCGGGCCGTGGACGCCCTACACCGAGCCGGTCAACATCGGCGGCGACGGGCAGCACGAGCTGCTCTACCGGGCCGCCGACGGGGCAGGCAACGTGGAGACCCTGAAGTCCGCCATCCTGAAGGTCGACGGCGACCACCCGACCGTCATCGTGGCAGGGCTGGCCGACGGCCAGCTCTACGGCGACAGCCAGGACGTCCGGGTCACCTTCCAGGCCGTCGACCCGACCTCCGGCATCGCGTCGGTCGTCGGGACGCTCAACGGCGCGCCGTACGCGACCGGCACCCTGCAGGCCATGTACGAGCTGCGGCTCGGCCTGCACGAGCTGACGGTCACCGCCACGGACAAGGCCGGCAACAAGACGGTCTCGACAGTGCGGTTCTACGTGACGACCTCGTTCCGGGACATGCAGAACCTGCTGGACCGGTTCAAGGCGACCAGCCGGCTGTCGGCCAACGCGCACAAGAAGCTGACGGCCAAGCTCACAGCGGCCCGCCAGTCCGAGGCGAACGGCAACGACACCAAGGCCATCAACCAGCTCAAGGAGTTCCGCGCGCTCGCGTTGAACGCCTCGCTGGTGCCCGAGGCCGAAGTCCGGGCGGTACTCGTCCGCGACACCGATGCCATGATCATCAGGCTGGGCGGCACACCGCCGACCAACGCCGGGGTCAAGGCCAACGGCGGCACGTCACTGGCCGGCGTCGGCCGGCTGGACGATGACGCCGTCCGCATCGGCAAGAACGGCCGCCTGAGGTAGCCAAGCACCAGCTGGTACGAGGTCGCGCCGTCACGAATTCCGTGGCGGCGCGACCTCGTACCCCGTGGTTCTCCAGGCAGAGATCGACGGGCAGCGCCCGTGCCTATCTGCTAGGTGTTCACTCCGTAAGACTGTGTCCCGACACCGCCACGATGCTGTTGCGGGCCAGCACCGCCCCCCAGCGCGCCGAAGCGGTCGGCGCCGGCAGGCCCAGCTCGGCCATCGCCGCCGCGTACCGGTCGTACCCCCGGCGGGCCTCGCCGTACCGGCCCGCGTCCAGGTGCACGGTCACCAGGTCGCGGTGGGACTGCTCGTCGTAGGGGTCGTGGCTGAGAATCCGGAGCAGGTAGCGCACCGCGTCATCGCAGTCCCCCGCCCGGCGGCTCAGCTCGGCGAGGACCCGGGTCACGTGCAGGTACACCGCGCGGGCCTCCTCCCGCAGCGCGTGCAACCAGGTGTCGTAAGGGTCCCCGGCGAACACTTCGGCGTAGCCGGCCTCGGCGGCCCGGAGCAGTGGGGCGGCCTGGTCGGATGCCCCGCGGGCGTGCAGGCGCAGGCCGTGCCGGGCGTCGTCGAGGAAGGCCTCCACGTCGATCACCAGCCGGTCGAGGTTGAGTGCGAGGTTGGTGGCGTCGGCGGTGATGAAGTGGTCGGTGGCGGCCCGCCGGCCCGGGTCGAGCACGCCGCGGAGGATGGACAGCAGTGCGGCCAGCCGGTGGCCGACCTTGTCAGCCTCGTCCGGGGTGGGTTCCCAGAGCAGTTCGGTGAGCTCCTCCCGGGACGTCGGGCGGCCGCGGCGGGTGATCAGGATCCGGAGCAGGTCGCGGGCCTTGCGGGACTGCCAGCTCGCGGCCGGCACCGGCTCACCGTCGACCAGCACCCGGAACTGGCCCATCACCTGGATCTGCACGACCGGACCGTCCGCATCCGGCACCACCACGTGCAGTTCGGTGAGCCGGCCGGCGGCGAGGCGGGCCTGCGACTGCTCGTCGGCCGCCGCGCCGGGCAGCCGGCCGAGCGCGACCCGGACCAGGTCCGCGTAGACCTCGGCGCCGGCGTCACTGTGGATGGCCAGCGCCTCGCAGTACGCCTGGCGGGCCTCGCGGGGGTCGGTGCTGGCCGCGCCGCGCAGTTCCAGGGCCTCGGCGAGGCCGCCTGCGTCGCGGTGTGCCCGGGCGGCCGCGGCCGCGTTCTGGGCCCAGTCGACGGCGGTGGCGAGATCGCCGGCGGCGAGTGCCACCCAGCCGTGCGCGAGCTGCGCCGGACAGAGCAGCGGGCCGGTTGCGAGCTCCAGCGCCCGGGCGGCGTGTCCGGTCGCCCGGGCGGGGTCTTCGGCGGCGAGGGTGCGGGCCAGGCCGGCCAGGGCCGGGATCAGGCCCAGCCGGTTCTCGTCCTCGGCCGCGGTGCGGGCGGCCTCCTCGAAGGCGGCCAGCGCCTGGCTGGTCCGGCCCCGCAGCCGATACAGGATGCCGAGCCCAGACAGCGGGTAGGAGACCTTTCTGGAACCGATCTTCTGGTACGCGGCCACACAGCGCTCATACGTCGCGACCGCCTCGTCCAGCCTGCCGAGCTGGGACAGCAGGCTGGCCTGGTTGCCGAGCCCGAGGGCCAGGATGGCGGTGTGCCCGATCCGGTCGGCGGCGGTCACGGCCGGGGTCAGCACCGCGAGCGCATCGGCGTACCGGGCCTCGCGTTCCAGCGCGACGGCCAGGTTCGTCCGGATCCGGATCGCCTGCACCACGTCACCGGCGGTCTCGGCCAGAGCGAGGGCCCGCTCGTAGTGGGTGTGCAGGGCGGCCTGGTCACCGTCGAGGTTGGCCACCAGAGCCAGCGCCACGTACGCCGCCGAACGGGCCCGGGGGTCCCCGGTCGCCTCAGCCGTCCCATGCGCGCGGTGCGCGGCCGCCCGGCTCGCGGCGGCGTCGCCGGCCAGCCAGTGTGCCGCCGCGGTCCAGGCCAGCAGTTGCGCCTCGTCGGCCGAATCGGCGCCGGTGAGCCGGCCGCGGCGGAGGACGGCCAGGGCGTCGCCAGAGGTGCCCGCGTAGTACAGTGCGGCGCCGTATCGCCACGCGAGCCCTGCCGGCAGCTCCTCGCAGCCGTCGTCGAGCGTCGCGTACGTGTCCACGGCGGCAGCGGTGTCACCGGTGATCGCCAGCGCCTCGCCGAGCAGCAGGGTGAGCCGTTCGTCGCGGTGGCCGGCGGGCAGGGACCGGATCGCGGCGGCGACGTCCACGGCCGCCCCGCCTGCGAGCAACGCACTGCCGGACCCGCTGAGCAGCGCCGCGCAGCTGTCGGGGTCCTCGGCGGCCAGATGCAGGCGCAGGGCTTCGGCGGACCGGCCGTGCCGGACATGCCAGTCGGCGGCCGCCCGGAGCACCCGCGGCCGGGCCGGGTACTGGGCGCGGACCACCGCGGCCAGCAGCGGCACCAGCCGGTACCACTGATGGTCCGGTGCGGCCGGAACGACCAGGCCGAGCCGCGCCAGCCAGGCCAGGGTCCGCCCGGCGTCACGGTGGCCCAGCTCGCGGGCCATCGCGGGGGAGATCGCCTCGATCCGGGCGCAGTCCGTCACCAGGCGCCGGGCGACCGCCGACAAGGGAGCCAGCACCTCGGTGCCGACGTACTCCGCGATGGGGTTGCCCGGCATGGCCAGCTGATCGGGTCCGACGCGGCTGTCGGCCAGCGCCGCACCGGCCAGCAGCACCAGGGCCGGCCAGCCGGCCGTCAGCTGGTGCACGTGCGTGGCTTCCGGCTCGGCGATGCCGTGCCGCTGGTGGAGCAGCCGGATCGTGCGCTGCTTTGACAGGGCGAGCCTGCCCGGCCCGACCTCGACCGGAACGTCACCGGCCCACCGCAGGATCGCCGGCGTGGGCGGCTGGCGGGTCAGCAGCACCAGCCGGGCAGTCGGTGGCGGGCGCAGCGCGGGCAGCTCAGCCGCGAGGTGCAGATCATCGATCACGACAACCGGCGCCGTCGATGACGGACCGTCCAATGTCGATGGACCCAGCCAGGTGTGCTCGGCATCGCCGAGCCAGGACCGGACCGCCGTCGTCTTGCCATAGCCGGCCGCCGCCAGCACCACGGTAAGTCGACCAGTCAGCATCACTTGCCCCCCGGTGGGCCGACCCTGAAAGAAGAGTGATCCCACCGTGACGGCTCGCCGGATGCTGAGGAAGGCAACAGTCGCCATCACGATACGGAGGGACAATGAACACTCGAACGTCGGCGCTCGGCCGGCTCGCCGCCGGACTCGCCACCGCGGTGTGCGCGATCGGGTTCGCGGGTCCGGCCGATGCCGCGCCAGCCCCGGTCCACATCGGCCAGAAGATGACGCCCCCACAGACCATGGCCGACGCCGACCCCGTCACCTACGGCGCGCTCCGGGTCTTCTTCCGCAGCCCCACCGGCCGGCTGATGGAACGCTGGCTGGACGGCGACGGCTGGCACACCGCCGACCACGGCGGCGCAGACATCATCGGCGAGCCGACCGCGGTGGTGACCCCGACCGGGCTGCGGGTCTACTCCCGGTACGAGAACGGCCAGATGCGGGAGGACAGCCTGGGCGCCAGCGGAAGCTGGACCGTCGGCACGCCGATTCCCGGCCTGGTGTTCGCCAGCGACTTCGCCGCGATCCACTACGGCACGCCGCGGGTGTTCGGCCGCACTTCCGCCGGGGCACTGGTGGAGGCCTGGATCGGCTCGGACAACGCCTGGCACTACGCCGGCCACGGCGGCGCGGCCATCATCGGCAACCCGTCGGCGGTGGTCGACGGCTGGGGCAAACTGCGGGTGTACAGCCGGTACACGAACAACCTGCTCCGCGAGGACGTGCTGCCGAGCACTGCGGGGCCGTGGAGCATCGGCTCGCCGGCCGCCGCATACTTCACCAGCGACGTGACCGCGATCGTTGCGCTCGGCTCGCTCCGGGTGTTCGGCCGCAGCACCACCGGCACGCTCAGGGAGCTGTGGCTGAGCAGTGTGGCCGGCCCCTGGTCCGCAGCCGAACACGCCGGCGGCTCGATGACCGGCAAGCCGGCCGCGGTGCTCGCGTCGGGCACGCTGCGCGTGTACTCCCGGTTCGCCGGCAACGCCCTCCGCGAGGACAGCCTGGCCTGCTCGGCCTGTGCCTGGGTGACGGGCAACCCGTACGGCGCGGTGTTCACCGGCGACCCAGCCGCCATCGTCTCGGTCGGCGCGCTGCGGGTGTACGGCCGCGGTACCACGGGCACGCTGTGGGAGCTGTGGCTGAGCGGCAACGGCACCGGGCCGGCCTGGAGCGCCAGCGACCACGGCATCCCCGTGGCCGCCTAGGCAGAGTCTGGGTCGGCGGGCCACACCCCGCCGGCCCGGCCGTGACCGGTGGTTCAGGTGAGCAGCACCAGCCGACCCCGCACCCGACAGAAGATCAAACAAAGCAGGCCTGGCCACACAAAACACCGTCACCTCGACCCGATCCGCCGCGTCGCCGCCAGCCGACGCCACCTCGGTTGAGCTCTACAAGTCCGACAGGACAAACGCTCCGTGTTGGGCCCGCAGCACCAGGAAGGTCGGGTTCACCTGCGTACCGTCCCGTTGGAATTCGGATGGTCCGGACAGGAGCCGGATGTCGCCCGGCTTGGTGTCGGCGATCGCCTTCCGGACGGCCTCCCGGTCCAGGGTGCCGGCGCGGCCGATCGCGTTGATCGCGAGCCGGGCGGCGTCGTACGCCTGCATGGTGAACGGTCCCGGCTCCCTGCCGTAGGCTGCGCGATACCTCGCGGCCCACGTCGCCGCCTGCGGCATGAACTTGGCCACGGGCAGCGAAAGACCGAGGAGCCCCTCCGCCTCGGCCGGGGTGATCTGCTCGAGCAGGGCCGGGTCCGTTCCCGCGTCGGCGAGCATGATCTTGCCGGTGTAGTGGGCGGCGCGCAGGTCCCGGATCAACGCGGCGGCCTCGGAGTAGTAGCCGGTGTAGAAGACCATGTCCGCCCGCTGCTGGAGCACGGTCGCGACGACCCTGGGATAGCTCGTCGCGCCCTGGCTGACCCGCTGCCGCCCGGTGAGCGTCGTCCCGTTGTCCATCTCCTTGACGAACGCGGTCGTCTCCGACGCCAGGGTGTCGGAGAAGCTCGTGCCGTCATCCACGACGGCCACGCGCCGGACACCGAGTCTGCCCATCGCCTCGACGGCCTGTTTCGCCTCCAGCCTCGTGGTTCCGGCAAGCAGGAAGACACTGTCGTACCCCGGCGCGAGCAGATCCGTGGAATTGGCACCCGGGATGATCATCGGTATCCCCGCCGCCCGGAAGATCTTGAGACTCGGTACGGCCGCCACGCTGCACCCACCGCCCACCGAGACCGTGATGTCCTCGCTGACGAGCTGGTTGGCGCCGACCACCGCCGCACCCGGGTCGCAGGCATCATCGCTGAAGACGATCTCCACCCGGCGTCCCAGCACTCCGCCCGCCTCGTTGGCCTCCTTGATCGCCATGTTGTACGCGTCGGCCATCGGCTGGCCGGTCGGGGCGAAGTACCCGCTCAGCGGAAGCAGGGCGCCGAGCCGAACGGGTGGTGTTTCCGCTGCTTTGTCGGATTTGCCACAGCCCGCGAGGGCGCCTGTCGCCACGGCAAGCACGGCACCCGCGGCCAGCAAGCGCCGGCCCGCGCGACCGAGCACCCCCGGAAGTATCATGGCCGCAATTATTATGATTAATCCTCAAATCAGCCACCTCCCCGGCCTCGATCGCCACGCCGGAGCATTCCCACGTGGCAGCATCGACGAAGGCGCTGATGCGACATCCCGACTGGTCGACCGCCCCTTCTGGCCGCCGGTCGCGGCGCCCCTGCTCCCGCAGCGCTGATCGGCGGCCTCGTCACCGGCCCACCTGGGAGCTCGACGCGAAGCGGACGCGGCAGGGCCGACAGGACCTGTTATTGCGTCTCCGGTTCGGCCCTGGCACCGCCGCACCGGACAAAACCGGCATAAAATTCTGAGGTGCGACAGGCGTAAGGGGATTTCAGCGCAGGAACAGTTCCAGCGACGGTCGGCATGGAGGAACCTGATGTCGCAGCTGACCCTGGTGCTCTACCTAGCCACCATGCTCGCAGCGCTAGTAGGGTTCTTCGTCGCTGCACCCGACGGCCTGGTGGCCGTGCTGTGGCAGATAGCCGTCGGCTACTCGGCGACCACGGCCATCCTGGTCGGCGCCCGGCGCAACACCGGCGACCGGGCAGCCTGGTACTGCTTCGCGGTGGGGATCTTCGCCAACAGCACCGGACTCCTCGTCGAGGCCGTCGACGCCACTCTGGTCCATCCGACGGGCCTGCCCTCGGTGCCGTCGCTGGCGGACGCATTCTACCTCACCCTCTACCCCGCCTTCGCACTCGGGCTCGCCCTGTTGATCCGTAAGCGTGAGGCCCGGCGGGACTGGGGAGCACTGGTCGACGCGACCATGGTCGTCGCGGGACTCAGCCTGCCCGCATGGATATTCGTCATCGCGCCGAGCGCCGGGGACCCCACCTTGAGCATTCCCGGACACCTGGTGAGCATCGCCTATCCCGTCGGCGACCTCATGCTCGCCGCGATGCTGATCAGGCTGCACCTAGGCGCCCGCCGACCGCGTCCTCGCGCTCTGTGGCTGATGAGCGGATCACTGGCGGCCTTTCTGTGTGCCGACATCGCCTGGGCCGTCCTCCACGTGCTCGGGCAGTCACCCGACGACACCACCCGCCGCCTCATCCAGGTGACCTCCATGCTCGCGTACACCCTGATCGGTGCCGCCGCGCTGCACCCGTCAGCCCGCCAGATCGGCGAACACGACCGGCCCCCGGCCGCCCACCTGAAGATCGCCACGATCTGCCTGTTCACCGGCGCGGCACTGATCGCTCCCGCCCTGTTGATCTTCCAGGTCGCCCAGGGTCGGGTGACCAACGGCCTCGCCATCGCCGTCGGCTGCATCGCCATGGTCCTGCTGGTGGCGACACGGATGTCGCAGCTGATACGGCGGCTGGAACAGCAGGCGACGACGATCCGGGAGATGTCGCACACCGACGAACTGACCGGCCTGCCCAACCGCCGAGCCTGGACCATCGAGCTGCCCCGGGCCATCGAACGGGCCCGCCGCGACAGCGTCCCTCTGTCGGTGGCCATGCTCGACATGGACCACTTCAAGCTCTTCAACGACACCCACGGACACCCCGCCGGGGACAGGCTGCTCACCGCCTCCAGCGCTGCATGGCAGCGGCGGCTGCGCGAGGTGGACTACCTCGCCCGGTACGGCGGCGAGGAGTTCCTCGTCCTGCTACCCGACGCCGACGGTGCCCGAGCAGGGCAGGTGGTCGACCGGCTGCGCGACACCACACCCCTCGGCCAGACCTTCTCCGCCGGCATAGCGACCTGGAACGGCCGTGAAACCTCGGATGAGCTGGTCGCCCGAGCGGACAGCGCCCTGTACGCCGCCAAGCAGGCAGGCCGCAACCAGACCGTACTGGCCCTGTCGCCCAGGACCGACCCGACCGGCCAGTATCCCGCGACAGCGAGCAACCCATCACGGTGATCGGATTGCATCTCGCCCGTAATCGGTCTCGTGTCCCTCAGTACATGATCCTGATGGCGGGTGACCTGCTACTTACATGATCACGATGGCCGAGCGGGGACGGCCATCGCGGGTCGCCGCCCGGCTGAACGACGGCGCGAGGTCACAGATCCCGAGCCCCGCCATGATCGCCGGCTTCGTCAGCCCTGTCTGCAGCCGGGAGCGGCTCCATGTCGACCACGTGCCGCAGGCCCCCGGCACGGTGCGTACCTCGGCTTCCCGCTCGGGGCGACCGCGGCCGGCGGCCAGCCGCGAGTCGCACTGACCTGCCGCGCGCCCTCGGGACGTGCGGCAGTCAGCAGTTTGCGGGTTAGGCGATGTAGGCGACGTTGAGCAGCACGGCCGGGTTCGCCACGCCGGTGTTTCCGTCGAAGCAGTTGACGAGCAGATGCTCGTCGCCAGCGCTCTGCCACCAGGACTGGATCGTGCAGTACGCCGGTGGAGTGCCCATGATGCCGGCCACCGCGTGTCCCGTGAGGTGCCCGGCGCCGGGGAACACGATCTCGTACACGCCGGGAATGATCATCGTCGCGGTCGGGGCGCCGCCGTAGCTGTTGGTCCAGCCGCGCATCACCGGCACGACACCGGACAGGTCGACGGTGGCGGTGGTCCGGGCGCCGGAGCCGCCGAGCATCGCGGCCTGCCGGGCGTAGGTGAGCACGAACCGGGTGTCGACCGCCGCGCCGGTGTCGTCGAAGCAGCGCACCTCGATCACCGACGGGTCGACGACCAGTGCGGGATCGAGCGCCTGGCAGTGCCGGGCAGCCGCACCATACGGTGTGACGTGCAGGTAGCCGGCCGCCCACGGCCCCGGGCTGTCGGTCTGGAAGGCGCCCAGTTCCACCTGGTAGCGGCCGACGGCGCTGCGGAAGACGGTGATCGGCAGCCCCGCCGAGTCGTACGAGTACGCAGGCGCCGGGGTGTGCCCGATCGCCGGTGGCACCGCGTTGTCGTTCCACAGGTATCCGACGTGAACGCCGACCGGCTTGCGGTTGGTGAAGTTGACGACGAATCTGCTGTCGATCAGCACCCCGGCGTTGTTGTAGCAGCGGACGTTGATGTCCAGGTCAACCGCCGCCGGCGACCAGGACGCGACCACGCACAGGCTGTTGCTGCCGTGCGCGGTGACGTGGGCGGTCCCGCCAGGCGCCGCCATTCCGTAGAACCGCACCCGGTACGTGCCGACGACCGGTCGGCTGACCTGGATCGCTCCGCCGGTGGAGTTGTACTCGTTGCCGGTCGCAACGACATAGAGGGGGTTGCCGGGCTGGTCGGCGTAGGCGAAGCCGGCCACCTGCGGCGGTGGCACGGCATGGGCGGCGGTGGCGGGAGCGGCGGCCAGCAGCAGAGCTGCGGCGAGCGTGGCTATGGGTCTCATGCCGGTATGAGTCGGCAGGGCCCGGCAGGACAACACCTTTTCAACGTCGGTGTTCATCGGTGTGCGGCAGAGCAGCCGGAGCGCTCCGAACGGCCACGATCGTCGAGATCGTCCCCCGCCACCGCTGACCCACGGCACAACGACGGCGGAGAGGTGGATCTGCCTGACCGGCGCACGTCCGCACGCGTTCGACTTCAGCCCCGCGGCCGCGCTTCGGGGCGAGCTGCCTTACTACACAGTCCGCGAAGCCGATCAAGCCCCATGCCACCGAGTCCCATCGACACCGCGAAGGACGTGACGGCGCCGCCTACGTAGGACAGGATTGGAGTCGGCTACGCCAGTGTGCGACCTCCCCACCATGCACGAGAACCTGGCCACCGCCAGCAGGCCCGCGGTCGGCAAGATCAATGGCATCATGAGCCGATGGACGATGGTCTCGATGCCGTGATCGCCAAGGTTCTCGACTGGGAACCCGGGGCCGACGAAGCCCTGATCGCTGCCGGGCCCACCGGGGCGAAACGCGTATTCGACCTCTACTACGGCAGGGCCAGGGCGAACCTGGTCACTAAAGCCACCGGCCGGGAGCTGGGCGACGGCTGGTCGGCCGCCCTGCACATCGCCGCCTCGGTCGCGCCCGAGGAGTTCCTCGCCCACCTGCCGAGCCGCGTCGGCACCACGGAAATCGTGATCCTGGGCCACATCGACGACCCGCGCGCTACGCACATCCTCTGCGAGCAGGCTCGGCACCCGGACTACCTGCACCGCGTCAACGCCGTCAGGGCACTGGCCAAGCACACCGGCCAGGCGAGCCAGGAGGCGGTCGAGCAGGCCCTCGCCGATGAGGATCTCGTGGTGCGCAGTGCGGCGATCCGCTGTGTCGCCGACGCGGATCCCAGCCGAGGCACGACCTTGTACGAGGCATTCCTGGCCGAGCCGCGCCTCACCCCACTCCTACGGCAGGAGGCGCGGTGGGCGTTGTCCTATCTGCGTGAAGGCAGTCCTATTCCGCTTCATCCGTGGTGAGGCCGGACGGGTTCAGCCCGGCGGAGACGGCGAGGTCCTCGTCGAATCTGCGATGAACGCCGCGACGGCCTGGTTGACCGCGGCTGAGCGGATTGACTCGAACAGGTCGAAGTCGTGGTGTGCGCCGGGCAGCTCGGCGTAACGGACTGGAGCGCGCGATGCTGCGCGTGACCGTTCGGCAAACGCGCGCGCGTGCGACGCCGGTACCACGAGGTCGTTCTGGCCATGGATGACCAGCAGCGGCGGACCGTCGCGTAGCGTGAGGTCGCCGTAGTATCCGTAGCGGCCGATGAGCCCCGCAATGGCGTCTGTGCGCTCACCGACCGCCCGTATCGCCAGGTACGCGCCGGCCGAGCTGCCCGCGATGAACAGCGCCTCGGGATTGCCGCCGTACTCGGCGGCGTGCTCGCGTACCCAGGCGATGGCCGCGTGGGCGTCGGCCACCTGTTCGGCGAGGGTCGCCTGCGGCTGCAGCCGGTAGTTCGCGCTGACGCAGACGATGCCGCACGTTGCCGTGAGGTAGCGGATCAGCGGCCGCGCCTCGCGCCGTTTGTCTCCGGAGTGGAAGCCGCCGCCGTGCAGGTGCAGCAGGACCGGCACGCCGGACGGCCGGTCGCGCCGGTGGTACACGTCCAGCGTACGGCGCGATCTGGCTGCCTGTGCCGTTGGGGACGGGCCGTCGCCGTAGCTGCGGTCGGGCACCCGGACCAGATTCCCTGCGCCCTGGACGAAGGGTGCGGCCAGGATCCGTACCCACGGCCGGTGCGGCCGCCCGTCCAGGTGCAGCGCCGCGTGCGCGCGGGTCGCCCGGCCCACGATCACCCCCAGCCCGGCGAGCGCGAGCAGCGCGACACCGGCACCGACTGCCCCGGCCACCGAGTCCAGGTCACCTTCGATGAGGGCAAGCACCGTCGAAGCGACCAGGACATACCCGACGATGAAGGGCAACTCGTTGACGAGCAGGGCCGGTATCGCGCAAACCGGACCGGGTCGACGCCACCGGGTCAGCGCACACGTGACGCCCCACGACACGAGTGTCACCGTGAGCAGGTACCCGACCGGCATCAGGCACCCATCACCCGGCGCCACACTGCCACGTACGCGCGCAGGATCCACGGCACGAGCAGCAGGAAGACAATGCCGGCGAGCGCGTGTACCGCCCAGGCGCCGGCGAGCGTCGGACCGCCCCACGAGTCGCGGTACTCGCCGCTCATGCCGAACAATGATCTTGTCGGGTACGCGAGATTCACCACCACGCCGATCCAGCAGTACCCGGTCACGGCCAGCGTGACCAGATCGATTGGCACCGCGGCGAGCCCGGATAGCCTGGACCGCCGCGGCTCCCGGCGCAACAGGGCGGTCGCGACCAGGCGCTGCGCTTCGCCGCCGTCCACTACCGCCCACACGGCGAGAGGAACGGACAGCACGACAAAAAGCGCGTACCGGTACGGCTCTGCCGACAGAGGCAATCTCCACCATGGCATGCCGCTCAGCCTAACGACGGTCGACAATGGACAGCGAAAACCGCCAGATGACCCGATCGACTCCGACGTGGCCATAGTGCCGGTACGCGCGAAGGCCTACAGCCTCACGGGCGAGCCTGTTCGGGAACTGCATCTGTTCGACGGCGACCGGTTCTTCACCCACAACGCGTAAAGAGCGCCTGGTGCCGATAGCATCGACCAGCTCAACGACTACCCCACGAAGCTCGCAGATCCCTGCGGCCGTCAAGTGAGGTGCCCTCATCATGGCGAGCATGGCGTTCCCGCGCCCGAGCGGATAAGCGCGGCCCTGTTCCAATCGCTCAAGCACTGCATATCTCTACGTCAGCGTTAGCGTTAGCGGTCACACAGGAGCGGCACCCGTACTCTCTCGGGGTGAGCGAGAGCAATGACTACGTGAGGCTGCGAGAAACCTTCAACGAGGACGCTGAACGGTATGACCGTGCACGGCCCCGGTACCCGGCACAGATGTTCGATGATCTCGCTGCGGCCGGCGTCGCGCCCGGTGCAAGGGTGTTGGAGATCGGCTGTGGCACTGGGCAGGCGACCGTGCCGTTGGCGGAACGTGGCTGCCGGATCGTGGCCGTCGAATTGGGCGCAGACATGGCTGCCGTGGCTCGAAGAAACCTTGCCGGCTCCGACTCGGTGGAGGTCGTGACGGCAGCGTTCGAGGAGTGGCCCTTGCCTGCGGAACCGTTCGACGTGGTCTTCTCCGCGACGGCGTTTCACTGGATCGATCCGGCCGTGCGGGTGTCGAAGTCTGCCGACGCCTTGCGTCTCGGTGGTCTGCTGGCGACCGTGGGAACCCACCACATCGCCGGTGGCACCTGGACCGAGGCGTTCTTCGCCGAGATTCAGAAGCTTTACGAGCGCTTCGACCCGTCGACCCCACCGGGGCTGCGTCTTGAAGGTGCTGAAGACATTCCGGAAGACGATCGGGAGCTGACCTCGTCGGAACGGTTCGGGCCTGCGAGCTTCTACCGATACGAGTGGGAGTTGCCGTACTCGACAGCGGACTACCTGGATCTGCTGCTGACCTACTCCGGCCACCGGGCCTTGCCGGACGCGCAGCAGAGCGCCTTGCTGAACTCCATCGCGCGGCTCATAGACGTCGACTACGGGGGCCAAGTCGTCAAGCGCTACTTGACTGAGCTGAGGCTCGCCGAACGTGTCCGGTGAATCGCTTCTATCGTCAGCCGCCGTCGGATTCAGCAGAGTGCACGTGCATTCGGCCGAGTCGTGGTTGAACGGCAACGAAGACGCCCCGTGCAGCTCGCCTTGTTCGGCTGCACGGGGCGCCCAAGCTTCTGTGGGTCGCGGTTTCGTCACGGATGCCCCTCCCGGAGGCTCGCGCGCAGGGCGTGAGCGGAATGAAGGCCGTGTCGTTGCCGTGTCCGAGGGGCCGCATGAACCCGAAGTAAATGATCACGATGGCTGGTGAGCTGCTGCTTGCGTGATCACCAGGCCGGGCGGGAGCCAACATGGTCATGACGCCGCCCGGCCGACCTTGCGTCAAATGGGCACCTCAGGCGGCCCGGCCGGCTTGACACGATCCTCGGCCGGACTCGGCGACCGCAACCATGGGCTCCGGCATGGACAGTCTTCCGACAGCTTGGCGGAGTCGCCGGGCCGGCCGCGACCTGGATGGGCCAGAATCGCGGGTCGGACATGCTGCTCAGGCTTGGAGAGGCTGCTGTCGTCAGGCGAGCAGGCCCTTGCTGCCAAGCGCGTGCCGGCCGGTCTCGACCAGGGCGTCCTCGGCAGTCAGCGGATGGAACTTCGCCGCGCGGATGTCGCGGTAGCACCGTTCGATCACCGAGCCCTTGAAGAAGGCGGACCCGCCGGCGACGTCCATGGCGAGATCGCAGACCGCGACGCCCGCCTCGGCGACCTCGTTCTTGGCCGACATCACCGCGAGGTAGACCTCGGGGGACGGGCTGGGATCGTCACCGACCGCCGCCAGGGCACCGTCGAGCGCCCACGAGGCGACCCGCAGCTTGTGCCGCATCAGACCGACCTGGCGCTGCACGAGCACGTTCTCGGCCTTCTGGGCGGCACCGGCGAGCGCGGCCCGGTACGCCGCCTCGGCCACCCCGAGGTAGACGCCCGAGATGATCGGGAACGCGATCTGCGAGATCACCTGCAGGGGAGGATCGACCACGCCGTACGGGCGATTGGCGAGCACCCGCTCATCCGGGACGAACACGTCCGTGAGCAGGATGTCGTTGCTGGCGGTGCCGCGCATGCCGAGGGTGTCCCAGTTGTCTGCGACGGTGACGCCCGGTGACGCCAGCGGGATCGCGACGTTCAGCACCCGCCGGCCCCGCTCGGGGTCGTCGCAGGTGAACATGGTCGCCATCACCGTGCCATGGTTCGACTGGCTGGCGAAGCGCTTGTGGCCGGTGACCCGGTAGCCCCCGTCGACCCTGACCGCCTCGCCGCGCGGGTGGGTGTAGTCGCCGCCGCCGGTCGAGACGAGCATGATGCCCTCCTCCGCCACCCGGCGCAGGGTGGCCTCGGCGCCGGGCAGATTGCGGCGATACCGCCACGAGGTGAACGCGACGACGTGCTGGTGCATCGAGCTGGCCAGCGCCGCCGAACCGCAGTGCTGGGCGAGCTCGCGCTGCAGCGCGGTCAGCTCGGCGATGGTGGCGCCGTCGCCGCCGAGCTCTACGGGCACCCCCGCCTTGAGCAGGCCGGCGGAGCGGAGCACGTCATACGCCTCGGTCACGAAGCTGCCCTCGGCGTCGTGCCGGGCGGCGTGTTCGGCGAGTGTGGCGCCGACCGCCGCGGCCCGCTCGGTGAGATCGGTGGTCTGCTGAGCCATCGGCTCGGTCGTTGTCGTCATGCACCCAGCGTCGGTGGCGGCGTAGGCCCGCCACTAGTCCACAATCGCGACCTGGCTGGTACAGATTCAGGACTACAAGCCGCGCCGGGGCGCTGCGACGATATGTCCATGCCTGACTACGGTGACTACTGCCCGGTCCAGCTAGCTGCGGAGGTCGTCGCGGACCGCTGGACACCCCTGATCCTCCGGGAGATGGTGCTCGGCAACACCCGGTTCAACGACATCGCGCGGGCGATGCCCGGCATCTCCCGCTCGCTGCTCGTCCAGCGACTGCGGCACCTTGAGAAGCACGGAGTCGTCGAGACCTGGCCCGCGCCGACCGGGCGTGGCAGCGAGTACCGCCTCACAGCGGCCGGCAAGGACCTGGAACGGGTCATCGACGCGATGGCGCGGTGGGCGATCGAATGGCTGTTCGAGGAGATCCGCCCGCACGATGTGCCGCCGACCACGCTCATGTGGTGGATGCACCGCCGGGTCCGGCCGGAGGGGCTGCCGACGGCTCGTACGGTGCTGGAATTCCGGCACACCGCGCCGGCACCGCAGACGATCTGGCTGGTGCTCGACCGGGGCGAGGTGTCGGTCTGCCACCAGCATCCGGGCTTCGACAGCGATGCCATCGTCACCTCGACCACCGCCGACCTCGCCGACGTGTTCCAGGGCTACCGCACCTGGGCCGAGGCCACCGCCGACGGCCGGATCGACGTCGCCGGGCCACCCAGGATCACCTCGGCCATCCCGCGATGGTTCGCGTGGAGCCCCTGGACCGACGTCACCCGCGAACGATCCCAGCGCCCCACCAGCTGAGGTGATGAACCGTCGTGACCGCGGACCGGAGAGGCAGCACATCAGGCTGCACCTACCGACCAACCGACCTCGCCCGCCTACTGCTCTGGTCCTGCTGGAGACGCCGACACCATGCCCTCGCGCGGACCAGCCACTACCGCCGCCGACGCGAGTCACCGCGGCTCACCAGCTAACCGTGAACGTCCCATATCCTTCGTTCGTGCATCAGCCGCTGCTCATACCGGAGTACCCGAACGACGATCTGGTCCAGGGCGACGACCTTGCTTTCGGGCCGGCCTTCTGGCTTGCCCACCTGCTGCTGACCATGGGCGACCCGGATGACGCTCCGCAGGACTACGGCGTCACGGCAGCGGCCTACGACTCCATGGTCGAGCGGCTCAGCGACGCCGCCTTGCCGTGGCCCGTGTTCCAGATCCCGTTCGGCGGTGGACACACGATCCTGGTCATTTACGCCAGCTACGAGGACGAGAACAACGTCGAATTCATCGTCCGGCACTCGGACTGGGGGCGTTTGGGATACCTCGGAAACATCGGCCCCAGCCACTCCGGTCCCGGCCTGTCCTGGCAGGAACTGACCACGATCGCGGCGTACTCCCCGGACTGCGACACCGAACCCGGGCTGAGCGATCCGGCGCAGCGGCTGCTTCTCCTGCTGCCCATGCTCGGCGACGCCGCTACGCCCAGTGAGGTGACCGAGGTGGTGACCCACGCCCTGATCCAGTGCGGGATCTCGGAAGAGTCCGCACCAGGGTTCGCGGACAAGTTGGTCGGCCGAGAAGAGGACCAGCAGAACACTTGGTCGGCCGGTCCGGACAACCCGATACCCGTCTGTTCCTCGCGCCGAAGCGCGCGCCAGGTCCCGATCGCCCTGGGTATCACCGCCGAGGCTGCCCGCGCCCTGGCCGACGCGTTGACCGGAGCCGCTCGTTGACGGGATTCGCCGACGAGATCCGGCCCCTGGTCGAAGCCATGTCGGGCGTCGCGGCAATCCTTAACGCAGCCCACCCGGCAGACAAGGGGGAGCTATACCGAAAACTCCGACTACGCCTCACATACGAACCAGGCCCCCGCTTGATCAAAGCGGAGGCCAGCCCAAGTGGATCATGTACTTAATGTGTGTCCGAGGGGCAACACGAACCAAAACCCAACCGGGTCCGACGCTGTCGACGTCGCTCCAGTTGATCTAGCGGCTGATCGCGGCGGCGTTCCGGGTCTCGACACCTTTACGGTGGAGCAGCTCTTGGGGCGCCGCCTTGCCAACCCCTATGAAGTTGTGGCCCTTTTCCCCCTCCGCTCCCGTTTTCGACTCTGTGTAGAGCGCACCCATCACGGTCCGCGGTATCCATCTGGTCACCCCATAGGGGTTACGCTGCGGAATCTTCCTTCTCCAGCGTTATGCGATGGCGCGATGGTCTGCGTCGGTGAGGCCGCCGTGGAAGAACCCAGCAGGCCGAGCCGCGGTGCCATCTTGTTCGCTCCAGCCGTCCAACTCGTGACTCAGACCCGATCGCCAGCCACGCGGCCAGGCAGCGGCCGTGCTCGCTGGCGCTGCTGCGCTGGGTTGACGGCCACCCGCTGACTACCGCATCAGACGACCAGGCCGTGATGGGCCGCACGCTCGCCGAGGTACACCGCATCCTGATGACAGCACCGACCGGGCTTGACGAGCGGTTCCCGTGGCTGGACCTGACCGGCCGGCGGTCGACATCCAGCCTGAATCCGCCCTGTCAGATGCGCTGGCGCGTTACCACGCTGCGTCCTTCGACGCTCACCTGGGGCGCGATGCACGCCGATCCGGCATCCCAGCGAAGGGAAGATTCCCGTCAACTCACGATTGACGGGAATCTTCCCTTTGCCGCCTCTTCGTCCCGAGTTATTGGCGACGCGGTCGCGGGAGGCGTCATGCGAGATCAGACGCCGTGTTGCGGTCCGGATCCCGCGCTACGGTCGGCTCGATTGCGGCCCTGCACTGCTATACGTCAGCTGACGTCGCTATTCACCTCTGCCGCGTACGATCAGTAAGTCGACTCATGTTCGCGTGTCTTGGCGTGATCGCTCGGGGGCCGGGATGCAGACTGCGACTTCGGCTCGTGACCCTTTCGACGCCTTGCTCGCTGCCCGCGCTGTTTGTCCTGTCTTCCAGCCCATTGTCTCGCTCAGGGACGGGCGGCCCGTGGGATTCGAGGCGCTGGCGCGCGGTCCCGACGGCAGCCAGTACCAGACCCCGGCAGCGCTCTTCGCCGAGGCCGCACATCGCGGCGTGACCGCGGAACTCGACTGGATCTGCGGCGTCACGGCCTGCGCTGAGGCTCTCGACAGAGGTATGCGCCACGCTCCGCTGTTCCTGAACGTGGACCCGGATACGCTCGGCACTCCTTGCCCGGTCGACCTGTTGCCCACTTATGAACGAGCGCTGCAAGAGCTGGACCTCGTCCTGGAGATCACCGAACGCCGGGGCGGCAATCCTGCGTCCATCCTGCGTTCGGTGACCACATTCCGGCAGCGGGGAGGCCGCATCGCGATCGACGATGTCGGCGTCGACCCCTTCAGCCTAAATATGATCTCCATGCTGGCACCAGACGTGATCAAGCTGGACCGGAGTGTCACGCAGGGCGACAAACCATCGTGGGCTCGTACGCTCGTGATCAACTCAGTGAAAATGGAAGCTCAGGCGACTGGAGCCGCAGTGCTCTGCGAGGGCATTGAGACCCCGGAGCACTTGGAAGCGGCCCGCGCCATCGGCGCGACTCTCGGCCAGGGCTGGTTGTTCGGACGGCCCGGCCGGCTGCCGACGGCGGTCGAACTGTCCGCTGACCCGCTGCCCCGCGTCACCCCATACCCGGGCTGTGCCTCCACCCCGTTCGCGGCGATACGCGATCGCGTCCGGACGCTACCCATGAGCCAGCACATGCTCGTGCCGTTGTGCGGCCTGCTGGAGGAGATGGCCCAGCACACCGATGCCGTCCGCATGCTGTTCGCCGTGGTCCCCAAGACCACGCCCTTCGATGAACAGACCTGGATGACCTACAGCCATATCGCGAAGCGCGGCGTTGCCGTTGCTGTGTTCGGTCAGGAGTCACCAGCTCCTCTGGGAGCCGGAGTCCACGTCGTGCCGCTGCCGGATACCGACCCGCTGCTAGACGAACGCGTCCTCATCGCGGTGGGCAGCCACTTCGCAGCCGCAATGCTTGCGCATCGTGCCGAACCTACGCGTACGTGCGACGGCGAATCGCAGATCTACGATGCCGTTTTGACATACGACCGCAGGATCGTGATCGAGGCGCTTCACGCGCTCGTTAGCCGACTCACTTCGCTACCTGCCAATGCGCCTGGGCTGTGAGTTAACCCCGTCGGCCTAGCAGCTCCGACCGGTGCCAAGTCTCCCCGTCCGAGAAGTAGCTGATGATCGCGGTGACCCTCCGGCTGGTGGTTTAGGAATTCTCGATCGCCGCTGAAAGCAGGGTGTCGGCCTGGCGAAATCCCAGCTAGCGGGGCGGCCAGGCCGATCCAGCCGTATCCCCGATCGGCCCTCGGTGACCGCGGTATCGGGCGCGATCGGGCACGGTCGGGCACGGCGCTCAGCCTGTACCTGGTTCACGCGGCGGATTCCGGCGGCGATGGCTCGCGAAGACAGCTAGGTCACGCGATGGCCCGGCGAGCGCCAGATCAGCATGAGGTTGCCTCGCTTTGACGGACAGGATGTCCGTCGAAGCGGGTCATGCTCAGCGGAGGCTGAGGGTTCCAATCGCCCCCGCCTGAAGTGGAGCTCCGAGGGCGGGGATTGCGCTGGACGTGAACATGAGCCGGTTTTTGGCGGCGTGGCCGGGCTGCCCCGTCCAGTGGGCCGGTTCTCATAGCTGGGCGCATCGTGAGCACAATGAAACGCTCAGTGACGCGCGAGGGGAGTTGCCGGTGGCCGAGCTGCGCCCGAACATCGCCGACCTCACGGCGGCGGTGAATGCGGCTCAGCGCGGAGACGAGGCTGCGTTCAATCGGATCTACCTGGCGGTTCAGCCGTCGCTGCTGCGTTACCTGCGGGTCCTGGTCGGCCCGGACGCCGAGGACGTCGCCTCGGAGAGCTGGCTGCAGATCGTCCGCGACCTGCACACCTTTCGTGGTGACGCTGACGGGTTCCGACGCTGGGCGGCCACCGTGGCCCGGCACCGGGCCATGGACCACCTGCGGCACCACCAGCGCCGCCCGTCGGTGCCCGTCCCGGCCGAGGCCATGGCGCACCTGCCCGCGCGCGAAACCACTGAAAGTGACGCCGAGCAGCTGATGACCACCGACAGCGCGCTGGCGCTCATCGCCTCGCTACCCACCGACCAAGCCGAGGCGGTACTGCTGCGGGCGGTGATGGGACTGGACACGAAAGCGGCCGCCGACGTACTCGGCAAGCGGCCCGGAGCGGTGCGCATGGCCGCCCACCGGGGCCTGCGCCGTCTTGCCGACGTGCTCGCGCGCACCACCCGGTGCAGGGCGGGCTGACGCCCGGCACAGACCCGACGCCCAACGAGGTGACATGAGCGAGTTCCATACGACCGACGCGTTCGACCCCGATGCGTGCGAAGGGATGCTCGACGGCGCTCGGACACAGGTCCCCGGCCATGGACCGGTCGGCGATCTGCTGGCGCTCGCGGCCGCACCGGGGCGACCAGAGGAGTTGGCCGGGGCGTCCACGGTGATGACGGCCTTCC
Organism: Catellatospora bangladeshensis; assembly: GCF_016862575.1. Classification (GTDB taxonomy): domain Bacteria; phylum Actinomycetota; class Actinomycetes; order Mycobacteriales; family Micromonosporaceae; genus Catellatospora; species Catellatospora bangladeshensis. The sequence goes on from NZ_BONF01000011.1 coordinate 29,750, forward strand.
GCGCCGCGTACCCCCGGCATGTTGCGCGGACCCGCAGGAGACTGGGGCGTGCCCTCGCGCTCAAGGTCGGGGCGGTCGTCGCTGCGCTCACCGTCGGCGGTGTCGCCTTCGCGGCGCACTCGGGCGTGCTGCCCAGCCCGTTTCCAGCTACACCGGACCGGACCGCGCCGGTTGCCTCCCGTCCAGGCGGCACGTCCGCCTCCGGCTCCAGCCCCGGCGCTAGCGCCTCGCCGCCGGCCTCGCTGCTGCCCAGTCCGTCGCTCTCCCCCTCGCCCGCGCCGAACCTACACGGAATGTGCCGGTCCTTTCTGGCCACTGCGGACAAGGACAGACCAAAGGCAATCGACAGCCCGAAGTACGCGGCCCTGCGCGCCGCTGCGGCTGGCCAGGATCTGGTCACGTACTGCACGACACTGCTCGCGTCGAAGGGCAACCAGCCGACCACCCGACCCGGCAACGGGCCGTCGGCGAAAGCGACCAAGGCACACCCATCGGCCAAGCCCAACAAGGCCAAGCCGAAGCAGAACGGTGAGCGTGACAACGCAGCAGTGATCGTCGTCATCAGCAGGACGCACCCTCGCTGGTCCCACACGCAACTCCGACTGGCTATTCACACTGTTCCGGCCACGTGTTTTGCGACCCACCCCAACCCTCGCTGCCGGCCATCCGTTACTGAGGGCGACGCGGAGCCTGCGCGCGATTTGGTCCGTGCGGCCGGAGTCACGAAACCCTGTCGCGTCGCGCATCGACCCATCATCGGAGTACCCATGCCGTCACCACCTTCATGGGAACACCGAGCCGACCCGATGCCCGAGTTGTCACCGCTCGGCGTGGAGGTTCAACTCGGCCAGCGACACATACGCACCTCGAAGCGCTGACCTGCATGTTGGTAAAGGGTTTGTATCGGGGGCAACACAAACCAAAACCCAACCAGGTCCGACGCTGTCGACGTCGATCCAGTTGATCTAGCGGCTGTTCACGGCGGCGTTCCGGGTCTCGACACCTTCACGGTGGAGCACCTCCTGGGGCGCCGCCTTGCCAACCCATATCAAGTTGTGGCTGTTTCTCCCTTTTCACTCCCGTTTTCGACTCTGTGTAGAGCGTACCCACCCGCAGTCCGCGGTGTCCATTTGGTCACCCTGTAGGGGTTACGCTGCAGAACCTTCTTCCTTCACCCATTGCCCGGTAGTCCGCGACAGTGAGGCCGCAGCGCGGATCCACGCGATGCAGGAGGGCCGGAACGCTGGAGTTCGTTGCCACCCACTTCCGGTCGGCGTCGGTGATCTCATCATCGACCCACACAAACCGGCGCCCCGCGGCCCACTCGACAAGGTGGCGTGTCTTCCAGGGCAGCCGACCGTCGTCATGATCGTCCGGCCAGTCGACGATGGGCAGACGAGGCAGGCCGAGCCGGGGCGCGAGCACTTCGTTCGCTTCGGCCATCCAGGTCGTGGCCCAAACCAGGTCACACGGCAACACGGCCAGGCGGCGGCCGTATTCGGGGTCGAGCCCGGCAAGCAACGGGTTGGCTTCGTCGCCCACCTGCCGCGCGGCGCCGGCGAACGGCAGGAGCGTTCCGTCCACGTCGCGGAACAGCAGCGGACGTGTACCGATCCCGTGTTCGGCGAGGTAGCGCACGCCCGCATCGCCGAGGTCCATGTCCGGCCAAATCTGGTGCGCGGCCCAATCCAGCCATTCGTGCGGCGGCTCGTCAGCCTGAAAGTAGGCAGTCCTTTCGGCCTCGTCCATGCCGCCGGACTCCCACCAGTGCCACCAGACCATCAGGTGCCACTCGCCGTCGCCCATCCGCCAGCCGATGCTGAACCGCTCGATCTACGGGTACGCCCGCCACGGCGACAGAACACGCCCATGGGCGTCAAGCTGCTCGCGCACCGCGGCGTCGAGAAGTTTGCGCGTTCGGTCATCCATCGCCCGTCCTCCTCAGCTCAGCTCGGTAGCCGTCCAGCGCCCATACCGTGCACGCTGAAGCTCACCGGGTTCTGCTCGATCTATCCGGTGATCATCTGCCTACGGGAACTACCTGAGCAGAGTCAGACAGAGTCGCGGGACGCGTTCGTTGGTGCGGCCTCACTCCACTGCTGTTGTGCAGGTACGGAATAGCTGGGTTGCCCGATCGTTTCCTGTCGCACTACGTCGGCGGGTGGACCGGCCCATACTTCGCAGATGTGATCAGTCAGGTTGGCTGCCCGTGCTTCGATATCATCATCGGTCCAAGCGTCGGGATGGTCCCTGATCAGCTGCCTGGACAGCACCAGCAGGCTGTATTTCTCAAGTAGACTACGCTTGCCCAGGCCAACCTCACCGCCGGGAGTCATCCCGGCCGCCTCTGGGTCAGTCCACGGCCGATTCGACAGGGCACCGTTGAGGCTCTTTGCGACCAGGGTGAGGTTGCCAAGCGTCTGGATGCGTCGGTCACGGTCAGCCGCCTGCTCGGGCGTGAGCCGTGGCTCTGGGTTCCAGTGGGTTCGCCATGACTGCGGCATGACATGTTCGATCTCAAGCTTGGCCGGAAGCGTGACGTTCTCGTGGAATTCGGTCCGGAGATTTCTTTCGATCGCCTCCAACACGACGCGGAGACGAGTTTGACGGATGTGTCCATAAAGCTTGAGCGAGGGAAGCTCCGCCTTCATCATGTCGTCCGTAGGCCATAGGCGCGCGTCTGCACGTTGAGCAGCGAGGAAGTCCCGGACAGCATCGCCAGCCGAGTCGATCGGAGTTCGATCGAGAAGCTTGAGGATGGAGACCATGGTCTTGTTGACGTCCTTCATGGTCATCCGCAGCAGCGTGCGGCGCATGACCCAGCTCTCCAATGCCCCGAGGGCGGTCTCCACCTGCTTTTCCGGCACCTTGTGATTGTCCGAAAGCAGCCACAGCAGCAGCGGGCTGGTCGCGGCGAGTCCCATCGTCTCGATGACGCGGGAGTAGAACGACCCCTGGGCCGTGTCCTCCGGGAGATTCGCTAAGGCGCGATAGGTATCCGCGTCCCTACGGAACTCGCTCAGGAGCTGGCTCGCGCCTGCCCGATTGGACATGTATGGCGCCGCGTGCTCAGTGAAGACGCGGAAGACCTGCTCGGTCTTCACCTCTTCGCTCAATCGCATGGTGAGCCAGTACTGCACGAAGATGTCGATACGGGAGCGCTGGTGACGCCCCTGGACAATCTCGGCGCGCCACCAGTCATCGTCGAAGTCGACCCAGTGCGTCTCTGACCATTCCTCGACGTCGGCGCCAGCCTTCGCACCCTGTTGGAAAACCCAATTCTTGATCAGATCAGCCTTGAGAAGCGGTGTCCCGCGATCGTTAAGCGTCTCGAAGATCAGTTGAGAGTCGTCGTGGCCCGTCAGGTTGATCGCGACGATATAGAGCCCGTCCCGCAACGTCGACGAGAGCGCCGCCGCACGTGCCTGCTCAGTTCCCGGTGGGGTGTTACCGTCATCGTCGGGTGTCCCGGTGAGCCAAGCGCGAGCCTCATTTGAGAAGTACTCGTGCGCAGAGATGATTCGGTGCTCCCCCACCCAATCGAGCGCCGGATCCATCGCCTGAGCGAATGCAGCCCGATCATGCTTGGATGGCCACAGCTTGAAACGCTCAGGCTTGCCCCGAAAGGCTGTCGAACGGTTGAGAATGAGCTCTTCGAGATCCTCTGCAAGTAGGTCGTGCCCACGCTCGGCGATTACCGCCTGGACCGCATCGATCACGAGCTGGACCGTGGTCATGCGCTGCTGCCCGTCAATCACCATGTGTCGAGTGACATCCCCGACGACTGGAGGCTTCGACTCGTAGACGACTGCCCCGAGGAAGTGGTGCGGCACGGCCGGCTCAGCGCCATCGGCGATCACATGACTCTCGGCAACGCGAACGATGTCGGCCCACAGAGGCGCCCACTGATCTTCTTCGTTCCAGACATATGGCCGCTGGAAGGGCGGGATCTCGTAGTGCATCTTGCCGTCGAACAACTGACGAGGACTGAGCGCGTCTGCCTTCACCGATGCCACTCCAACTCGACCACGAACGGACCAGACGCATCCTGCCAGACAGCCCCGACGGCGACACCGGTCGTCCCGCCCGCACCACGGTTGCGTCCAGGGTCGTGGTGTACAACGGCGAGGTACAGGTACGCGGGACCTCCGGTGGCAGCGACGACACGGCCCTGCATGTAATCGTTCGAGTTCGCCCGTATCGAAGATATCGGGCGAACTCGAACCAGTGGACCCGATGTGGCACAACCCGAACCGCATTCACACCGCTCAGGGGCCTGCCGTGACTGTTGCCGCCGTCCGCAGGCGGGAGTCGTAGTACGGCAGTGCCGGTTCGTGCTCTGAGCTGCCCGGATGCGTGAGGGCGGCCACCGCCTGATCATCGAATGTTGTGGACAAGTCAATAAGCAAGACGGTGGCCGCTGCGCACAGCGTAGGGCCTGCCGCATCACGGGTGTTCGACGAGGTGATGGCCCGGATCGCGGGCCGGTTCACGCGGGTCGAGCCGCGGCTGGTGGCCAGGGACTTCGTACGGGCGCTGTTGACGGCGCTGGACAGGAAGAACTGCTGGCAGCTGGCCGAGGCGGCCGGACATGCGCGTCCTTCGCGGATGCAGCGGCTGCTGCGTGAGGCGGTGTGGGACGCCGAGGTTGTGGCCGCTGATCTGCGCAGCCTGGTCGTCGACGGGTTGGCGCACCCGGACGCGGTCCTGGTGGTCGACGAGACCGGCTTCTTGAAGAAGGGCGTTTGCTCGGTCGGGGTGCAGCGCCAATACTGCGGAACCGCCGGGCGGATCGAAAACAGCCAGGTAGCGGTGTTCCTTGCCTATGCCTCGCCACGTGGCCGGGCGCTGGTCGACCGCAGGCTTTATGTGCCGAAGTCGTGGACCGTCGACGCCGACCGCTGCAGGCAGGCCGGCATCCCGCCAAGCCTGGAGTTCGCGACCAAGCCGGCCCTGGCCGTGCAGATGATCGACGCGGCGGTCGCCGCGGGCGTGCGGGTCGGTTTCGTCACCGCCGATGAGGCCTACGGCCGCGACCCGGCACTGCGGCAACGGCTGCGTGAACTGGGCATCGGCTACGTCCTGGCCGTGGCCCGCAACCACTACGCCCAGGTCACCACGGTGGTCAAGGAGCGTGTCGACGTGACCGAGTCGTGGCTGTCGGAGCTGGCGTGGCAGCGGCGCAGTTGCGGACCCGGCTCCAAAGGTGAGCGCTTCTACGACTGGGCCTGGGTCGGTATCCACGACGACGGACCCGGCCTGCACAGCCTGCTCATCCGCCGCAACAGCGACGGCGACCTCGCGTTCTACCGCTGCTGGACCCCGCGACCGGCGCCGCTGGGGACCCTGGTCCGGGTCGCGGGCAGCAGGTGGACGGTGGAGGAAACGTTCCAGATCGCGAAGGGGCAGGTCGGTCTGGACCAGTACCAATGCCGCAACTGGACCTCATGGCACCGGTTCACGATCTTGGCGATGCTGGCCTTGGCGGTCCTGACCCTCACCACCCTGGCCCTGGCCAGCACCACCACGACCGAGATGGTCGCCCTGACCGTCGCCGAGACTCGGCGCCTGATCAACGCGCTGCACCACACGCCACCCGACATCGCCCACCTGCTGCGCTGGTCCTACTGGCGACGCCGACACCAAGCCCTCGCACGGACCAGTCACTACCGCCGACGCGAGTTACAGCAGCTCAGCCGTCAAACGTGACTGCCGTAGTAGACGATTCACTACATCAAACGTATGGGCCTGCCCGTGTCACCCGGCACTGGCAGGCCAGTCTTTTGTTGTGGACTAACCGGCCTCTGCGTTGTGTTCAGCCTTGTCTTGCCGGGCGCTGCCCGCCGGATAGTTGAGGCGGCGTCAGGAGTAGATACCGAGGTTGATCAACCTGTAGCTCATGGCCGAGGTGCTGACGTCGAATATCTGGGCCAGGTAAGAGATGATTCGGTCGCGGCCTGATAGGTCGGAACGCTGAGCGGCCAACCTAACCTCGCGGACGACTAGGTCTTGGGGCATCAACAGCGCCGCAGCGAAGGCGTTCGCGTCAATCTCCTTGGGGTCGACGGCAAGGCTAGAGTTCTCATCTCGCCAGTTAACCTCCCGGTCCACCACGAGAGGGTCCTGCAGGTGGAGAGTCATGTGACCGATCTCGTGGGCGATGGTAAATCGTTGCCGTCTGCGACCCGAACTGGTGTTGATGCCGATGATGCGCTCGCGACCTTCTCGGTACATGAAGCCGGACTGTTCGCCTTCGAAGCGTTGCCGGACGACCTGCGCACCCTCCCACATAGCGATTTCCTCGACGGGGACCGGCAACCGGTCGATGCCGTACTTGTTTAGCAACTGGCTGGCGGCGTTTTCAGCTTCGAGGCGGCTCATCGGGCACTCACCGACCTGCGGACGGCACCTACGACGTTAAGCACGAAGGCGCGATCATCTGCGGGAAAGCTACTAGCTTGCTCGTTGAGCTTCACAAGGTCGACATCCTTCGATTTCCGTCGCTCCGGCATGAGGTCAGCCGGGTCGAGGTCGAGTGCATCGCAAATCCCATACATCGCGTGCAGTAAAACCTTCTGGCGGCCAGCCTCCAGGTTCGCAATCGAAGACCGGGTCAGGCCGATGCGTGCCGCCAACTGACCCTGGGTCACGCCCGCCTTCTCCCGAGCCACGCGGACGCGCCGTCCAAAATCTTCGTAGAACTCCTTGACATCGCCGCCGTCCATGTGCCGAATTCTGCCGGTCCACGCCCCCGAGTGTCAATCACACAAACATGGGTTTGCGTCACAAACGGCCAGCACGTCACTCGATCGTGTCGTTGACACCATCGAGTCTTCTCAAGTAGCGTCACTCACGCAATCTTCGGATGTCGGGGCAGTTTGTGCAACAAACCTCTCCCGCATTCGAGCCCGACTGACTTGGGGATACGGCATGAGCCAGGACGACCACGGGAAGAAGCCCGTAACGATCATCGTGAATACCCGCTCGTACGAGTGGGCGGAGAAGGAAATTTCCTACGAGCAGGCGTACGACCTTGCGTATCCCAATCAGCCGCTGGGTGACGGCGACACGGCGACGATCGAGTACTCCCGTGGCCCGGACGGTCACGGCGGCGGCTCGCTGACGGCCGGCCACGGCGTACACGTCAAGGATGGCATGGTTTTCGATGTCTACCGCACCTCTCGTTCGTGACCCGTCCACGAGCCGCCTCCTGGATGACGGCTACGACCTCGCCATCCAGGGCGGACATCTGATCGTTCGTAAGGTCCCGTACGTCACACCCTCCGGCGCGGTGGCGTACGGGTGCCTGGCGTACCCGATTACGGTCAGCGGCGATCGGATCAACGATGACAGCGGTGACCACCGGATCTGGTTCGTCGGCGAGCAGCCGTGCGACGAACACGGCAGGGTGCTTCCAGCGGCGTCGGCGCAAGTCCGCCCGATCACCAAGAACCTCGCGGCGGACTACATGCTCTCCAGCAAGCCGCCAAACGGGTACGCAGACCAATACGCGAAGGTCACCTCGTACGCGCGAATCCTGTCCCATCCCGCACAAGCAATCGATCCCACAGTTACCGCGACCCCCGGAGCGGGATGGGACGAGGTTGAGGATGGCCTGCCCTTCGTGTACCGGGACACCGCTTCGTCTCGCGCTGGTCTTGCTGAGCTCAACAGCAAGTTCCAGGGCCACAAGATCGCGATTGTCGGCCTCGGCGGCACAGGCAGTTACATTCTCGATCAGGTTGCGAAGACGTGGGTCGATGCCATCGACTTGTTCGATGGTGACTTCCTCGACAACCACAACGCCTTCCGTGCACCCGGCGCCGCGGACATCGAGGAGCTGCGTCGCAGACCGAACAAGGCGGAGTACTTCGCTGCGCTGTACTCGCACATGCACACCGGCATCACTGCCCATCCTGTGGATCTTGACGAGGAGAACTTCTCACTCCTCGATGGGGCTACGTTTGTTTTCCTCGCCGCAGCGGACGCAGAGTCCCTGCCTGCTCTCATGGCATGGCTGTCCGGACGAGGAGTTCCATTCATCGACGTCGGAATGGGGATCGAGGAAACCGACGGACACCTCTCGGGTCTGCTGCGTGTGACGACGCACTTTCCGGAAGACCATGTTCGCCCGACGCGACCGCCAGCGGTCGCTCGCGGCGGTGTAGACGACTATGACCGGAATATCCAAACGGCTGATCTCAACGCGCTCAACGCCATTCTGGCCGTCATCGCCTGGAAGAAGTATCTCGGCTACTACGCCGATCACACCGCCGCCGTCGAGACGCTGTACAAGGTGTTCACAGGAGAGATTCGGAATGTGGAGGCCGGGTGAGCAGGGTGTCGAACATGGTCGCGGAGTTCGTCGCGACCTTCCCGACGACTCTCAGACCGGGGGTGCTCTATGTTTCTGGCGCCTACTCCACTGCAGCTCACCTGTGCTGCTGCGGGTGCGGCCACGAAGTCATAACGCCTCTATCGCGAGCGCAGTGGGTGCTGACGTTCGACGGTACCGTGTCGCTGCGACCGTCAATTGGAAACTGGACGCTTCCGTGCCGGTCCCACTACTTCATCGACAGTGGGTCCATCCGATGGGCTAGGCGGTACTCCGAACCAGAGATCGAGGCCAACCGCGAGCACGACCGTCAACTGCTTGCCGATGCACGAATCGACACGCCAGGCGGGCGGCACCCCCTCATCCAATACTGCCGATCAGTATGGCGGCGTCTACGGCGGTTATAAGGCTCATTGCCGCCGCCGACGACGTTCACACGGTAGGTGCGACGGGTTCAAGCAGAACCCGTCGCAACTTCTTCGCCAGGCCGGCAGAAGGGGGCCGGAGTCGCCAGCGGCGAGGAGAGCGCCGAGTTGGGGTGCAGGTTGGTCTTGACAGGCCGGTAGTTGAATAGGGTCGTGTCACACGTTGACGAGAAGATGGCCCGCATGAACTCGCCGTTGGAACCGGATACCCTCCGGTCCGTCACTGCCGCCCTGAACGCCGCACCGTTGATCCTCGCAGATGCGGCAAGCCACGTGCCGAGTGCCGTCGGCATGTATGCATGGTGGGCAGCGCCCACGGTCTTCACCAACCTTCCCGGCCCCACGAACGGCAATGACCCTGCCGTCCGCCTCCTTTACCTCGGTATCGCGGAGAGAAAGGGTGGTGGGCTCCGTACCAGGGTCATCAGGGAGCACCTGGCTCGATCCCGCAGGTCGACTCTGCGTCGTACCCTCGCCGGTTTGTTGATGCCGACCGAGGGCTACAGGACCACGTGGGCTGATGGCCACGTGGTCCTCGTGCCGGACGATGAGCAGCGTCTCACAACGTGGATGCACGCCAACCTGCGTCTCACCTGGTTCCGCGGCGAAGACCCGGAGCAGCACGAGCAGATATTGATCGACAGCCTTGAGCCACCGCTGAACGTCAAGCACGCCAAGCCGGGCGCCGCCCTCACGATCGTCAAAGCGGCGAAGGCCGCTTACAAGGCGAGTGCCGGACCTCGACCGACTGAGGCATAGCGCTGTGCCGCGACGCCCGTAAGTCGATGACCTCCTACCGAATGTCCGGCTTCCAAGTGAGCGCCGCACTACCCTAGGCTGACTCTCTTGCCGTATTGGTGTTGAGAGCGGGGAGCTGGCACACGTGGCGACGAGTATCCACGACATCCTGCACGAGCTTCAGGTCACGTCGACCGACGAGCGCGACAAAGGCGACAAGTTCGAGCGCCTGATCGCCGCATATCTCCGCATGGACACCGCCTGGTCTGACCGCTTCAGCAACGTCTGGTTGTGGGCAGACTGGCCTGGCCGCGCCGGCAAGCCCGACACGGGGATCGACCTCGTTGCCGAGGAGCGGGAGACCGGCGCTCTGACCGCGATCCAGTGCAAGTTCTATGACGCCTCCCACACGCTTCAGAAGAACGACATCGACTCGTTCTTCACCGCGTCGGGCAAGGCCCCGTTCACCGGACGCATGATCGTCTCCACGACTGACAAGTGGAGCACTCACGCCGAGGACGCTCTCGCCGACCAGCACATCCCGGTTACCCGCCTTCGCGTGCAGGACCTCGACGAGTCGAGCATCGACTGGTCGCAGTTCAGCCTGAAGCAGCCCGAGGTGATGACACTCCGGGCGAAGAAGGTTCTGCGCCCTCACCAGACGACGGCCTTGGAGAAGGTCCGCGAGGGCTTCCAGGCACACGACCGCGGCAAGCTCATCATGGCCTGCGGCACCGGCAAGACCATGACCTCACTCCGCATCGTCGAGGACCAGGTCGCACCGGGCGGCATGGTGCTGCTGCTCGTGCCCTCGATTTCGCTGCTCTCGCAGACGCTGAAGGAGTGGACCTCCGAGGCAGAGGTACCGCTTCGTCCCTTCGCGGTGTGCTCTGACGTACGTGCGGGACGGCGTACCGAAAGCGAGGACATCTCGCCTTACGACCTCATCTTCCCTGCCACTACGGACCCTCAGAAGCTGCACGCTCAGGTGAACGAGGGTCAGCACGGCGGCAAGATCACGGTCATCTTTTCCACCTATCAGTCGCTGCCCGCCGTGGCTGCGGCCCAGAGGGCCGGACTGCCCGAGTTCGACTTGATCGTCTGCGACGAGGCACACCGAACTACGGGCGTGACGCTCGTCGATGAAGACGAGTCGAACTTCGTCAAGGTGCACAAGCAGGAGTTCGTCAAGGGCGCGAAGCGCCTGTACATGACAGCGACCCCGCGCATCTACGACGACGGCAGCAAGTCGAAGGCTGACGAGGGCTCTGCCGAGTTGGCGTCGATGGACGACGAGGCCATGTTCGGGCCGGAGTTCCACAGGCTCGGATTCGGCGAGGCTGTCGACAAGGGCCTGCTGGCTGACTACAAGGTGCTAGTACTCGCCGTTGACGAGCGGGCCGTCAGCGCTACCTTCCAGCAGCAGCTTGCCGACGAGGACAGCGAGCTTCGCCTGGATGACGCCGCGAAGATCGTGGGCTGTTGGAACGGCCTCGCCAAGCGCGGCCAGGCCGAGTCCGGTTTCGGTACGGACCCCCGCCCCATGACCCGTGCGGTTGCCTTCGCGCGATCGATCGAGGACTCGAAGAAGTTCGCCAAGCTGTTCACGAGCATCGTCGACCAGCACATCACGTCGCTCGCCCTGGACGACGATGAGACCTCGAACGAGCCGCTGCTGCGCTGCCAGGCAGATCACGTAGACGGCACCTTCAACGTTCTGCGTCGCAGTCAGAAGCTCGACTGGTTGAAGGCGCCAGCCGAGGCAGACTCCTGCCGGGTGCTGTCGAACGCTCGATGCCTGTCCGAAGGCGTAGATGTACCAGCGCTCGACGCGGTGATGTTCCTGAACCCACGGAACTCTGTCGTCGACGTCGTGCAGTCCGTCGGCCGGGTGATGCGCAAGGCGCCGGGCAAGCAGTACGGCTACGTGATCCTGCCCATCGGCATCCCAGCCGAGATGACGCCTGAGCAAGCCCTCGCCGACAACCAGAAATACAAGGTCGTCTGGCAGGTGCTCCAGGCGCTGCGAGCGCATGATGAGCGCTTCAACGCGATGGTCAACCAGATCGAGCTGAACAAGGCGCGGCCGGACAAGCTCCAGGTCATCGGCGTCGGAGGTTTCGAGGGCGAACCCGGCGAACAGCGCAACCGGCAGCAGTACGTCCAGCCGGGGTTCGACTTCCCGCACATCGGTGAATGGCGCGACGCCATCTACGCACGCATCGTTCAGAAGGTCGGCAGCCGCCGCTACTGGGAGGACTGGGCCAAGGACGTATCGGTCATCGCTGAACGGCACACGACGCGCATCAGGGCACTGCTCGGAGACCCCACGCTCCACGTCAACGACACGTTCGAGGACTTCCTCAACGGCCTTCGCGCCAACCTCAACGATGGCATCACACGTGACGACGCCATCGACATGCTTGCCCAGCACCTCATCACGAGGCCGGTTTTCGAGGCGTTGTTCGACGGCTACTCCTTCGCGGAGAACAACCCAGTGTCCAAGGTGATGCAGGGGATGCTCGACGCGCTCGACGAACAGAACCTCGACAGCGAGACCGAAACGCTGGATCGGTTCTACAACAGCGTCCGCTTGCGCGCCGAGGGCATCGACAACGCCGAAGGCAAGCAGAAGATCATCACAGAGTTGTACGAGAAGTTCTTCAAGATTGCGTTCCCACGTGCGGCCGAGTCTCTGGGTATTGTCTACACCCCGGTCGAGGTTGTCGACTTCATCATCCGCAGCGCCGAGGAAGTTCTGCGCCGCGAGTTCAACGCATCAATAAGCGATCGAGGAGTACATGTACTCGATCCTTTCACCGGTACGGGCACGTTCATCGTCCGGCTACTTCAGAGCGGAATCATTCGATCTGAGGACCTGCTTTACAAGTACACCCAAGAGCTTCACGCTAACGAAATCCTGCTACTGGCGTACTACATCGCGGCCATCAACATCGAAGCCACCTACCATGGCATCGCGGGCGGTGAGTACGTTTCGTTCAACGGCATCGTCCTGACGGACACTTTCCAGATGGCCGAGGACGGTGACCCCATGGACGAGTTCATCTTCCCGCAGAACAACGAGCGCGTCGCGCATCAGAAGAGCCTGGACATCCGGGTCATCGTCGGAAACCCGCCCTACTCGGTTGGACAGACCAGCCAGAATGACGGTAACCAGAACCAGAGGTACCCAACTCTGGACGCCTCCATCGCTCGCACTTATGCCGCGCGCTCAACCGCGACGAACAGAAACTCGCTGTACGACTCGTACATCCGAGCCATCCGCTGGGCTTCGGACCGGATCGCCGCATCGCAACAGGGCGGCATAATCTGCTACGTCTCTAATGGCGGCTACATCGACTCCAACACGGCTGATGGCCTACGTAAGAGTCTTGCCGAGGAGTTCCACGCCATCTACTGCTTCAATTTGCGTGGAAACCAGCGCACTGCCGGAGACCTATCGAAGCGCGAAGGCGGCAAGATCTTCGGGCAGGGCAGCCGCAGCACCGTTGCGATACTGCTCCTAGTCAAAAAGCCAGGCGCGTCCGTCGGCGCACAGATCTACTACCGCGACATCGGCGATTACCTCACGCGGGAACAGAAGCTCGCCGTAGTTGCAGGCAACTCTATCGACACAATCGACTGGCAGCCGATCACGCCGAATGACGACGGCGACTGGATCAACCAGCGCAGTGCTTATTTTGAAGCCTTCTCTCCCATGGGCGCGAAGGCTGACGACCAAGCAAGTGTCTTCCGAACATATTCCGGCGGACTCAAGACCAACCGAGACGCATGGGTCTACAACTCATCACGTGACGCACTGCAAGTCAACATCGGACGAATGGTCGGCCACTACAACAATCAGGTTGCGGAGTACGCCGAGTTCTGCCGACGTGAAAAGGTCGTGGACCCAAAGGCGGGTGTTGATTCGTTCGTCGACCTTGATCCGAAAAAGATCAGCTGGAACCGTGCCGACAAGGCGAACCTGGCACGCGGGGTCTATTATCCCGTCCACACAAACGCGATAACTGTCAGCACATACAGACCGTTCAACAAGCAATACGTCTACTTTGATCGCCAACTGAACGACATGATCTATCAGTTGGCGAAGATCTTCCCGACTTCAGATCACTCCAACTTGGGGTTCTACATCGTCGGAATGGGCTCCGCCGTACCGTTCTCTGTTCTTATGATCGACTCGCTTCCCGACCTGCATGTAACAGGCGCAGGTAGCGGAGGCCAATTCTTTCCCCGATACACCTACGAGCAGTCAACGGGACAGGCGAATCTGTTCGACAATGGAGACACAGACGCATATAAGCGCATCGATAATATCTCCGATGAGATCCTGCAAGGCTATCGCAGCACCTACGGAGCACTGGTTACAAAAGACGATATCTTCTACTACACATACGGCCTGCTTCACTCTCCAGAATATCGATTTGAATACGCTGCCGACCTCAAAAAGATGCTCCCGCGGATTCCCCAGGTCGCAACGGCGGAGGACTTTGCCACCTTCTGCGCCGCAGGACGCAAATTGGCGGAGCTCCATGTCGGCTATGAGCAGGTCGACCCGTATCCGCTTGATGAGATCGTTAGGCCAGGGGCGGACGCGGCACACCCAGACTTCTACCGCGTGGAGAAGATGACGTTCGGCAAGGCGGGCAAGTCTGTGGATAGGTCCACCGTGGTCTACAACAGCAACATCACCCTCAAGGGAATCCCTTCCGAGGCTCACGACTACATGCTGGGCTCGCGGTCTGGTGTTGAGTGGATCGTTGAGCGGTACCAGGTGAAGACCGACAAGGCCAGCGGCATCGTCAATGACCCGAACGACTGGGCGGCCGAGGCGGGTGACCCGCGCTACATCATCGACCTGCTAAAGCGCATCGTGACCGTCAGCGTGGAGACTGTCCGTATCGTCAACGAACTGCCACCGTTGAAGCTCGCCACGTCGTAGGAGTACTTGTGTGCCAGGCGGTGGGGCATCGTTGCAAGTGCTCCGCCGTCTGGCCGCTCACAACGCCACCCACTCCTATCGCCTGTTGCCATCGATACATCGGGCTTCGCTCCGCTATCGTGGCTGCCGTGACTGCGTACCTCGCGATCCTGAGCCACCGCGACGCCATTCGCTGGGTGTTGGCCGAGCAGCGTATGGCGTTCCCCAGCACGCCTCGGGCAGAGGTACGTGCCCTCGCTGCCGGCGATCGGCTCTACTTGTACGCCACACGTGGTGCCATGCTGAACCCAACCCGTGACCGCGGTCGCATCATCGCTACGGCAACCGCAACGGCTGCCGTACGCGTGTTGGACGAGCCTGTCTCGCTCGCGGGCAGAGTTTTCGCGTCAGGTTGCCCTTTGACCGTTGAGGGCGTCGTGCTGCATCCGGGCGGGCTGGAGCTCCAACCCCTTGTAAACCAGCTCGCCGCCTTCCCCAAGCCAGACGCCTGGAGCGCATACATGCGCCGCCCCCTGCTGGGCCTCGCCGAGAATGACGTGGCGCTCCTCGACAAGCACCTTACGCCGATGCTCGTGCGTCGCGAGGAGGCGCTAGCGACGTACCCCTGATGCGGACCAAGGTCCGAACGAGCATCCATCAGCCGCTTCACGCATTGCCGTAGTCTCGCCGCTTCACGGCGCGCCGACTTCCCTTGCTCATCATTTGTGGTCGCAAATGATGAGTGTCGATGAAATAGCTCTATATGAAGCTGATCCGGGGGGCGGGTGTTGCTGCGATGCGTGCGGCGTGTTCAGGGTGCAGTTCGGCCATGCCCAGGGTTGTGAGGAGGTCGCCGCATGACCTGTTCAGTGCTGCTTCGGCCGTGACGGGCTCGTACATGTCGGGAACGGTTGACGGTGCTGCGGCGGCGAGTCCGGGCTGCTGGAGAGCGTAACCGGCGAAGGTCACCAGGTGGAGATGGCGGGCTCGCACCAGCTCCTCATCAGTTACCTTGCCGGCCCGTAGGCGAGCAACGGCCGCCAGACGAGCCTTAATGAGGTCGATCACCGAGTCCGCCATCATCGGAGCGGCGGGATGGCCGATAGCTCTGCGAATCTTGCTTCCCGTTGGATCGAAGACGCCACGTACCGCGCGTTCCAGGCGCGAGTGGTCCGGCCGGGCGGTGTAGGCGATGTCCGTCAGGGCGTCGAGAAGCTCGCGCTTCGCGGCGATGCTCGCGTCGCGGTTGTCGATCTGCCGGAGGATTTCTTGGGCGCTTTGCTTGGCCTGCTGCTTGCTGGCCCGCGGGTCGCCCAGCCAGGTGATCATGGCCCGCCGGGCCTGGCTTGTGGGCACGAACTCGTCGCCCCAGTACATCCAGATACCTACCGGAATACGAGCGAGGCTCTTGATCTTGTTGTTGGCCCTGTGGTGCAGCAAGGTCAGGAACAGATTGCGCTGGTTGGCGGAGTACAGGGCTGGGTGCGAGCCGTGTCCCTTGCCAGCTGAGCGACGTAGCGGATAGTCGAGCAGGCCCTGTTCGGTCCAGTCGCGGATTAGACGTACGCCGACCGCGTGACCGTGCGCAGCGGCGTCGGACACCAGCTGTTCGATCGTCCCCGGCTGCGTGATGGGCTCCACGCTATGGAGATTACACCTAATTGGTGGTCCTGGAAGGGTGCGCCATGGAATCTAGCGCAGCACAATCGTTTGGAGGAGGAGCGTTTACGCCGATCGTGGTGACCGATCCGGACCGGGGAAGGAGGTGACTTCACGATGTCAGGGACATCTAGCGGCGCGTTTTCCGGGGACTTGGGCAAGTGGCTGGCTTTGGCCGGCGCGCTGGCCGCCCTCGGTTTGCTGCCCAAGGCTTGGCAGAAGGCGATCAGTGCGGCGGGCGCCGCGTACGTGATCGCGAAGATGCTGTGACTGTGGTCGCAGCTCGCACGCGGTCAGGTGCGGCCTTCGGGCCTCACCTGACCGTGCGTGCAGCCCGTGACCGCCGACTTCGCTACCGCCTGTGGTCGGACTGAATGCGGCTTCATCGTCTGGCGGACTTGAGCCCGATTTCGATGATCTTCGCAGCCGAGTCGGCTGCGCGGCTGATTCTGTTGAGCACTGCCTCGGGCAAGTGCAGAACGGCCAGTCCAGCGCGTCGGCTGATGTTCTGTAAGTCGGTGATCTGATCGTGTGTGATGCCCTCGATGGGTTCGCGGAAGCCGAGTACGTCTCGTGCCGCGTAGCCGTCGGTGCTGTTGATCGCGAGCGCGGCCGTGCGATGGAGTAGCCCGGTGGCCGCCTCGGGCCAGATGCCGTGAGCGAGGATGGTGACGGTGAGTCCGAGACGGGCTCGGTATGAGGCGTAGTTGGCCGCAGGCGGCGCGGTGGCGAGGCGCCGCATCGCGGTGGCGAGGTGATCCTTCACGCGCGTGGCGTCGGGTGGGCTGCACATAAGTTGCAGGCAGGAGGCCACCTGTTGTTCCCAGGGTTGGGTCAGGACACTGCTTGCAAGGATCTTGTTGGCTTCGGCAGGATCACCTACGGCGCATTGGGCGATGATGAGGGCTTGGCGTCCCTCCGTCAGGTGGGTGCCGACGCCCCTGTACGCCAGAGCGTGGTCAGCTGCGTCGGCCCAGCGGTTCGCCATGGTCAGCGCTCGGATGCCCTCGCCTAAGAGTTGGAGCCACACCCATTCGACCATCCTGCGGCGTTCAGCCTGTTCGCCGGTGAGGATCGCGGTGGGCAGTGTGCGTCCGTCGATGACGAGGTCCGTTCGTTCGGTCACGGCTCGGTGGACGGCTTTGAGGGCGGTGACCGCGGATTGGCCTTGCTCGGATCGGATGTCGAGCCGTGCCAGGTTGATGACGGGTTCGAGCATGTAGCGCGCTTCGGTGAAGGTCAGAGGACGCTCGGCCGTCAGGTAGGCGCTGATGTGCTGCCAGCACAGGGCGCGGGCCATGTCCGCCATGCCCGCGTCGCTGGCGATGAGCGCGGCCTTGTTGAGCGCGTGTGCCGCGTCGTCCATGCCATGGTCCAACTTCTCCACGGCGGCGTTTGCGAGGTCGATGACCTCCTTGATCCGTAGGGGCAGCGCGGGGCAGTCTGGTCGTGGACGTCCAAGCAACGGGAAGCGGCGTGCAGCTGCGGCGAAGGGGGTTGGTTGCATGTCAGCTCCCGGGAAGGATCGCGGTGGCGGCTGCGCGGGCGAGGACGCCCTGTGCGGGGGCAGTCAGATCGAGCCGGTTCCAGGCGAAGATCACGGCGTGAGCGATGGTCGCTCGCAAGCCGCGGCCTAGCCGGGCGGTGTTGGCCGCTTCGGCGAGTTGGTTACCGGCTTTGGCGTAGGCGTCGTGCCACGAAGACGCGGACGCGAGCGCCCCGGTCGCGTCGAACAGCGCACTGTGCGCCTCGGCGGGCAGTCCCAGGAGCGGGCGCAGCTTGTCCGCCAGACGCTCGGTGCGTGTGAGATCGGAGGTGGCGGGTTGCGGTCGCATACGGGCTACGCGGTCGAACACGTCGGCGGCTTCGTACCAGTCCAGACCGGCGTGCTGTTGCAGGGCTCGGATGAGCAGGATCGATAGCTCCCGGCGGCCCAACGGGAGCGGATCTTGGGCGACGTAGGCCAGGAGGCTGCGACTGTCTGCGCAGAACAACTCGTGGACGATGTCCATGGCGGTGTGCCCGCCGAAGGCTGCGAGTTCCGGCTCGTAGATCGCGCCGGGCTCCCAGGCGGTGATGGTGCCGGCGGCGGCGAGTTCGTCGAGCGTGTTCTTGGCCGCGCTGCGGTTGGCGGTGCGGATGCGAACTCGCCAGTGCGGGTGCTTGCGCAGGAACCACCAGGCGGCGTTGCCGCCGTCGAGTAGGTCCAGTCGCGGGCCGATCTGCTCCCGGAACGCCCCCTCGGCCTGGTCCCAGTCGGCGGGCGTGAGGCGGGCGCTGAACCAGGCAAGGTCGTATGCGTGGTGGAGGGCGGTCTGGCCGCCTGTGCGGTAGGTCTCGATCGCGGCTTTGACCTCGGCGAGGTTGATCGCGGCGTCGGCTGCGGCGGTGTCTGCCGGAGTTCCGGCGAGGACGGCCTCGACGGCGGCGGTCAGGACGGCCGGATCGGTCAGGCGATAAGGAGACATGTGTCCCACCTGGTTCGAGGGCTGTGGGTAAGCGTCCGCGTGGCCAGCAGGTAGCCCGCTGTGCCGGTGAGGAAGCTGTGGTCTTGGTGTCCCGGCTCGGCGTGCGTGAGGACGGCGGCGATGTGGTGCAGCTGGTCGGCCAGGGCGCTGGTGCGGGCATCTGCGGCGGCGCGGTATGCCGTCTGGTAGAGCCCGGCGATGCCATGGCACAGGCCAGGGTCTGCCAGCAGCCGGATGTGGGCGGTGGACAGGTGCGCGGCGAGTGCGTGTTCGGCCACGTCGCGACGGGCGGTGTTGCCAGTGGCGATGGCGGCCAGCTGGAGCGCGCGGGCGATGCCGGGTGTTCCGTAGCACCAGGATGGTCGGCCGGGTCCGATGGTGGGCCGTGCGGTGCGCAGGTCGTCCCGGGTGATCCATTGCGGCCACCAGGGGCCGAGTGGGCCGTCCTGCCGCCAGCTGTCGAACCAGGAGGCCAGGTCGTCGATGGCTTCCAGTAGCCCGTCTAACTGGATGCCCTGGCGCGCGGCGAGGGCGAGTGAGGCCAGCAGCCCGGCGGCGCCGTGGGCCATACCGAGGTTGGCATGGCCGCCTGGTGTGGGCAGGGTCGGGTCGGGGTCGTGGTCGACCCACCAGCCGGGCAGCGTGTCCCCGTCGTCGGTGCGCTGTCGGGTCAGGCGTATGGCGTAGGTCAGCACGTCTGCGTACTCGTCGCTGTCGGGCATGCATCGTCGGAGCAGGGCGCTGAGGCCGGTGAGCCCGTAGAAGAGGTCGTACTCGCCGAAGCTGGTGTGCCGGCCGCTGCGGTGGCGTTGCTCGGCCGCCGCCAACCGCTCGCGGACGAGGTGCCGGACGTGGCCGCTCAAGGTCGCGCGGGCGGTGCCGTAGCGGTCCTGCCCATCGGCGGTCGCGGCGTCCAGTAGGAGCAGGATCGCCGGGGCTCCGTAGAAGAGGCTGCTGTGGGCGGCGGCGTCGACAGGTCCACTCGCGGCTCGTTTGATGAGCTGGCGGGCGTCAGACCAGTCTCCGGTGCTGAGCGCTTGCTCGACGGCGAGCAGCGCGATGCCCAGATCGCCGGTGATCAGCGACTGCTCTCCCGCCTCGTCGTCGGTGATGCTGGCGGCATCGATTGTGTCGGTCATGGCCGTGCCGCCTTGGCCAGGCAGAGCATGGCCGCTGCGCGAGCGGCGTGGTTGGTCGCACGCTCGAACTCTGGATCGACACCGACCGCCCGGACGTGGTGTTCGTGCAGGAGACTGCGCAGCACCGTTAGCGGATCGCGCTGCGGCAGTAGACAGGCCCGGTACCGTTCAACAGCGATATCCCGGTGCTGCCAGCTTTCGGCGATGGCTTCGCCGCCGGGCAGGCTTTGAAGGAAGTGGTGCTCGCCGCCCGGGTCGGCCAGGCGCCGGGCCAGTTCGGTGAGTGCGCGGCTCGCGGGTTGCGTCACGTTCTCCAGACACGTGAGTAGCGCTCGCCATCCGGTGGCCGGGTCTTCAGCGAGTGCGGCGGCGAGCCGGGTCATGGAGACGGCGGCAAGGGCTTGTGCCGTCGCCTCGGCCATCGCGGGTGTGATGTGCCCGGCTGGTTCGATGCGTAGTTGTTCGGCGGTGCGGATCTGCGCGATGGCGGCTGCGGTATCAGTGGCGAAGACCCGCTCGGCTTCGAGCATGGCCGGGCCTTCGCCGTAGCGGCCGGTGTGCCGGTGGTAGGCGGTGAAGGTCAGCTCGGCGGGAAGGCCGCCCGCGGCCAGGCCGGCGGCGAACTCCGCCACCTTCGCCGCGATGGTCGCGTACGCGGCTGTGGGATCGAGCCGCAGGAACAGCGAGAGATGTTGGTCGGCTTCGACGCGGATCGTGTCGCGGTGACGGGTGACCCACCAATCGTCGACGCCGTGTTGTGTGAGGCGTGCGGCTAGGGACGGCAGGTGGTCGGTCAGCAGGGTGTCGAAACGTGCTGGGGTGCCGACCAGCCGGGCGTGGACGATGTCCGCCGCGCCGGGTTGTGACGTGCCGCCCGGCGTGGCGGTGACTGGTAGACGCCGTATCGGCGGTGTTGCCGGGGTCAGGGCGGTGAGGAATTCGGCGGGGCGGCCGATCCAGCCGAATCCGTCTTCGGGGGCGTCTTCTCGCAGTTCGAGGCGTTCGACCTGCGTGAGGCGGTGGCGCAGCAGCTCCCGGTCCAGCGGTTGGTCGAGGTCCAACGGTTGGCGTACCTCACCGTGGCACAAGACGACTCGGGCGGGTACACGCCAGCGCCGTCTCCAGGTCCGTAGGTCCGCTGTCCAGCGGCTGCTGTCGGTGATGGTCGGGGTGATGTCGGTGCTCGACAGTAGCCAGCGTCCGGCGGTCAGCAGGGTGCGGCGGTAGCGGATGCGCGGGACGTACGGCAGGTTACGGGCGGCTGCGCCGAGGTCCAATGGCCCGAAGACCGCACTGCGTGCCTCGGCGACCTCGGCGATGAATCGGGCCAGCGGCGGCGTCTGGACCACCAGGTCCAGGGCGTGCAGGACGCGGGGGATCACCATCCGCCCGGTGGGTTTGTGGGCGAGGTACAGCTGCTCGGCGTCGGCAGTGACGGCGAGGTCGTCGACCGTGATCACGTCGGTGTCGGCGTACTCGGAAACCGTCATGACGTCTGGAAGCAGCTGGCCGACGCGGGTCACGTTCTCGTTGTGGATCCGGCGGGGCGGAAACGACATCTGGACGGTCATTGCCTCGGCGCTCGTGCCGACCGCGAAGGAGGCGGCGACCTGTTGCTGGTCGGTCGGATCGAGCAGGTACGCGAACCGGCCTGCCATGCTGGTCGGCGTGCGGGGAGCACCGGTCACCTGCAGCGCGAAATCGCCAGCTGCCAGCGCTTCGCAGCTGGCGGCGTAGACGGCGAAGCCCAGCTCGACACGCGAGGGTGGCACGACTGTGGCGTGGTCACCGGTGGTCAGCGCGTCGATGTCGGCGTCGGTCAGCTCGATCTCGTCTGTGCCGTCCAGCAGTGCTCGCTGGATGAGCGCCATCAGGTGCACGTCGCGTTCGGTGACCGCGCGCCAGGACGGACGGGCGCGTGGTGCGCCGAGAAACCCGGCCGGGTATCCGAGACCGGAGTCGGCCACCAGGTCCCGCACCGCGACCAGCGCGCCAGGGCCGTAGCGGTCGCGGAATCGGGCGTGGTAATCCAGCCAGGAGATCGACCCGAAGGGCTGGGTGCTGATCTGCAGCAGCACCGCGGCGGCACGAGCCGCTTCGTCTATCACCTGCTGCGGGACGCTGATGTGCGCGTCCAGGTGCAGGTCGATGGCGAGCTGGTGCTCGGTACCGGGTGCGATGCCGGCCATGGTCTCGGTGACCGAGGCACGGATCGTCGCGGCGTCGGCGGGCGAGTCGGCACTGTTATGACGGGCAAGCTGCATGTGGACGTCGCGCAGCTGCTTGACCGTGGGCGCTATCTCGCTGATGTCGTCGGCGCCGGCCGCGTCGAGCACACGGAGGACGTGAGCCAGGCCGTCCACGGCAGTCAGCGGCGGCTGGAGGCTCGTGATCAGATGGCCACTGCTGATCAGGCGGTGCAGCAGCGCCTCGATCCTCGCCGGTGCGATGGACGGCCCGGCTGCGGCGACCCGAGATAGGAGGTCGCTGAACGGGATCGGCTTGGCCGCGTGTTGAAGAACGAGGCGAACGGCCGGGGTAAGAGTGGTCGACGTTTCCCGGGGTGTGCCCGGTTTCCGCGATCCCGCTTCCGGGCGCGCGTTCACGATGACCCGGCCGTCGCGGACGGTGGCGGCGCTGTCGGCGGTGACGGAAAGTCTACGGCGCAGATCGTGGCTCTGTCCGAGTCTGGCGAGCGCGATGGCGAGCCAGTCGGCATCGACGCGGGCGATGGCACGGTGTCTATCACCGATCTTCGCCTCAGCTGGTCCGGTAGCCGCCGTCGTGACCGCTGCGAACAGGCCGAACGGCGTGGTTCGTCGTCTCCAGCGCAGCAGGTAGGACGCGAGGGCCAGGGATGCTCTGCGGGCGGCGGCAACGTCGGTGTCAGCCGGAGCTGCGAGGATCTGGCCTACGCGGAGGGCGAGGTCGGGGCTGGCCGTGGAGATCGCCTCACGGATGTGTGGTTGTTCCCAGGACTTGGCCAGCCAGTCGATCGCCGCTGGTGCGTCAACGATCGGAACGGCCAGGCTCGCGGTCGGATCGGGCTGGATGCCGGGGTCGGTGCTGGTGCGTACCAGCAGCGGGCCGACCGGCCGGAATCGGGTGCGCGCGGGCGGCACGGCGAAGCCTCCGGGAGGGGTTGAGGGGTGGATGGGCTGCCGGAGCCCGGCTTGCGGACTCCGGCAGCGGGTAGTGCTTGAGTGGGCGTTACCCGATCAGTTCGGGTCGTAGGACGAGGTGTTGCAGGCGCTGGTGTTGCAGGTGGCGCCGCAGCCGTCGCTGGTGCTGCACATCATGACCACCAGCGGCGTGGTCGCTTCGACCACGCGCATGTCCAGGTCGAAGTCCTCGTCGGTGAGGACGGCTTCGGGGGCGTCGAGGACCGCGGTCGGCGGCATCGACATCACTCTCCTTCGTGAGAAGTGAAAGGGGTTCCTTGCCACCTGGCCCGAGTTCAGCGTTGGGGAGATCCGCTGTCCTTGGGCCAGGAGATCGTGACGACGCCATGGGTCTTGGCCATGGCGTCGGTGCCGGTGGGGGCCTGCGTCTGGCCACCGCTCGGCCAGTAGGCGAAGGTCGGTTCGGTCCGGCGGCCGTAGCGGTCCCACGCCTGGATCTGCTCCACCATCGCCGTGGCGGCCAGCTCGCCGCCGTCGCCGTAGCCGCGAGCGCCGAACTCCGCGCCGGTTCCCTCAAGGGCTGGCCGCACCACCAGGTAGGCGAACCCACCACCGCTTACGACACCGAACGGGAACCACTGCTTCTCACCGGCCAGGACCGTGCCGGGTTCGGCGGTGAAGCGGCAGAAGCCATCCAGGTACCACGCGAACCACAGATGCAGGTCGACGAACGAGACCCCATTCGGAATGGTCACGCCTGACCAGACCTCGGCCCGCTCAGTGGCGAGCGCTCCGTCGAGCTGATGCATGTCGTCGGGTGCGCCGGAGTCGAACGCCAGCCGGACCTTGTGGCCGTTGGCGTCGGGCAGCTCGAAAACCCGATCGGCGTGGCCGCCGTCGCCCTGCATCGGCACGAAGCCCGCGATCTCCGTAGCGGTGCTGACCAGGCGGTCGCCATCGCGGCGGAAGCCGATCACCCGCGTGACATTGTTCATGATCAGCGGCACGACGATCACGCCGTCCGGTCGCAGCTGGCGCAGCCACGCCGGAGCGATGTCCCACGCGCCCACCGTCACGATGATGGCGTCGAACGCGTCCTCGTCCGGCACACCGTGCTCAGCGTCTACGGTCAGGACGCGTACGCGGCTTCCGTAGCCACTCGCATCCAGGGCGGTCGCGGCGCGGTCGATAACCTCCGGGTCGATGTCGATGCTGACCACCCGGCCCTGCGGCCCGACGATCTCGGCGATGTAGGCCGCGTTGAGTCCGCCGCTGCCGACCTCCAGCACCGACATGCCTGGCCGCAGCTGGGCCTGCTCCAACATCACCGCCTGGATGTAGGCCGCCGACACAGACGACATCGCGCGGCCGTGTTCGTCGCGCTTGGTCACGACCGAGTTGTCGTAGCCGTACACCTCGGCCAAGTCCGTGCCCTCGGGCATGAACCGCTCGCGGGGAACCTGGCGAATCGCCGCCTCTACCGCGTCGGACGTGATCTTGCCCTGGGTGCGCAGTTCGGCGATCAGCACGTCTCGCATCTCGGCGGCACGGTCGGCATCAACCATCTGGACCACTCAGCACTCCTTCATCGAATTGATCGGGCATATCTGCATCGGTGTTGATCAGTTCAGCTGCTGGCAAATCAGGCGGTGGCTAGACAAGCCGGGCTGCTCCATAGGCTCGGTGGGGAGCGCGACGCCGGCCATCAGCGCGAGACTGGCGAAGGTCGGCGGGCGCTTCGGCCATAACCGGTAAATCAGCTTCGGCAGGACATAGGCCGCTGCGACGCTGTCCCAGTACGCGCGGTGAGGCTGACTTCTTCCGGCTGCGGCATGCATCGCCTCCCGCAGCCGCAAGCTGTCCACCAGCGTCAACAGCTTGCGATCGGGAAACGCCATGGTCCGCGCAAGCCGAAGGGTGTCGAGCAGGCCCGCCGGGCGAAGTCCGGGAAGGTGCCTGCTCAGCAGCCGCCAGTCGACCAGCACGTTGTGCCCCACCACCCACTTTCCGTCGATCAGCTCGCCCAAGGTGGGCGCAATGCTGTCCAACGTCGGAGCCGTAGCGAGGACCTCGTCCGTCAAGCCGGGTGCGAGCCACGCTCGCGGCGGTATCGGCCGCCCAGGGTTGATCAGCGAGGTGAACGCACGATCGAGGTCAGGTTGGCCGCGAAGTAGCGGGACGGCGGCGACTTCCAGGATCGCCTCGGCGTCGTGGTCCTGTGCGCCGCTGCCCTCCAGGTCGAGGGCAACGATGTCGGCGGCGTGCCACGGCGGGGAACCCACCGGGGCCAGTCTTCCGTACTTCGTGCGGGCCGTCGGTGTCCCGCGCCGCTTGCCGATGCTGGCCGCGTACGCCGCCCAGCGCCGATGGACGAGCCCGGTCGGCGCGGTGCCAGCAGCGACGGCAGGTGACGAACCGATCACCTTTGTGATCATGAAACTGCCTCCAGCATCGAGAGGGCCTGGCGCGCGACGAGCGAGCAGCGGAACGGTTCCAGCCGGGCGAAGCAGGCCGTCAGCAGATCGGCGTGTTCTCTGGTGCCAGCCAGACTGCGCAGCCACGCCAGCCGGTCGATGACGTCCTGGCCGTCAGTGACGTGTAGGTCGCGAGGCAGGTAGACGTCGGCGCCGCGCATCTCGATCGGTGCGAGCGGGATGCAGCCCGCAAGCAGCGCCTCCCACCACCGCGACGACAGGTGCCCGACGCGCCACAGCCGCTCCGGTTGGAGCAGAACGGTCGCGAGCGATCGGCAGTACATCCGCTCCACCTCCCCGAAGGCGATCGGCCCGACGAACTCCACGTGTGGCCACGCCTCGGCCTTGGGCCAGTTGCCGGCCACCTGGTGCTGCACGAGTTCAGCCGCGGGCGAGAAGAACCGCTCGAAGTGCTCGTCGAGGTCGCCGCCGTGCTGGTTGCCCACATAGGCCAGCGGCAGTTCGCGCACCTTCCGAGCCAGCCGCTGTGTATCGGCGATATCGAGCAGCTGGTCGGGTACAGGGCACGCCAGCCATCTGGCACCCGGGGTAGCCAGCGGGGTCGTCTCGCCGACCGCGACGTTCGGCAGGACGCGCAGCGGATCATCGGCGGACAGTTGCCGGTGGAGATCCCAGATCAGGGTGGGGGTCGCGCGCTCGCGGGTGTACCAGTCCAGCAGCTCGGCCTGCCTGTGCACCTCCGTGTCGCGGGTGAAGCCGTGCAGAAGGTTGCGCTCTGTTGGCCAGCGCCATTCGAGGATCAGCGCGTCGAGGTCAGGAAAGTAGATCGACTCCCACCGGTAGGTGCTGGTCAGGTCGAGTCCTGCCTCCAGCAGGTCTCGGTTGCGCTGGAGAAGCACGATCTGGTGGCCCTCGGCCGTGAACCTGTCGAGCAGCGCCCGGCGGTACGCCCGCGAGTTGTCGGAGGTGTCGATCACGCCGGGGCCGAGGAAGCCCCACATGCTGTAGCCGATGCGCATCGTCATGCCCCCGTCTGCGAATGGGCGCGGCGCAGCGCGACGATCAGGGCGCGCTCGCCGGGGCTGGTCAGGCTGACGGTCATGGTCCGGTGGTACGGGACGAGCGCGACGATGCGCAGGCTCAGCAGGAAGTTGACCGTGTCGCGCACGGACGTCTCCTTGACCGTGGCGTGCGCGGCAAGTGCCTCGGTCAGCGTGCGGACGGTCCAGTGCCTGCCGGGCTGACTCACCAGCGTCTGGTAGATCCGGCGTCGGGCCGCTGTGGGCAGCTGCAGGACGGCTGCCATCACGGCGCTCCGACCTGCGTTGCCGGGTCGAGGCCGAGCACTGCCGTGGCTTGCTTCGCGTCGGGGCAGGGTGCCCACCGGAACTGGGTCCGCTCCGCGCATGCGGTGCACAGTCCGAGCTCGTCGGGGTAGTGCAGGCTGAGGGTCACCCGGGCTTGGACGGCGGTCGGAAGGTCCCCGGAGGCAGCTGGCGATGCGCTCCGGTCGCCTTCCCGTACTGGCCGGTCGCGCAGCTGGAGGTGGCTGATGTGCACCGTCTCGACCATGACATCGGCCGAACCGGGCGCTGGGTAGATCACCAGAGCGGAACTGCCGCTGGTGTCGGCGACGCCAGCACTTAGCCAGGTACCGCCGATGTACGCCCAGACCGGTGCGCCGGGTGCGTACTGGTCGATGCTGTCGACGGTCGCCGGATCGCGGTCGAGCGGCGGTTGGACAGGCGGGCCGTACTGCGGTGGCGTACCCGTACGCCGGTGGATGATCTTGCCGATGAGGTCGAGAAGGGGCCGGGCAAAAGTGGTCGCGGGTCGGGCCGGTGCCGCCGAGGGCGATGTCATGGGCGTGACGTGAGTGGTCATCGTCTTCCTCCAGGGACGTTCTGGGATGGGCGGTACCGGCCCGGCTCGGGTGTGGGCTAAACCGTTATGCCGCTGGTCGGGGTCTGGCTGTCGCGGCGGTCGAGCGTCAGGTAGAGGGTGTAGTCGTCCAGCACGTAGCCCGGGACGCCTCGTTCCGAGGCCAGCAGGAAGCCGGTCTTGCGGTCGAACAGCAGGCAGAACCGGATGCCGCCTTCGGTGACGGCCACGCCGATGGCCTTGCGTCCGGCGCGGTCGGTGACTTCACCGAGGAACGTGATGCCGGGTTGGACGGCCACGAGCCGCAGCAGCGCCGTCCGTGCGGGCAGGTCGAGGTACGTCTCGCGGTACAGGCCGGTGACCGCGTCGAAGAACACGATGGGCCGGATGGTGAGGCCGCACGATGGCGGGCATGGGTCGGCCAGCGGCTGGCCGCCGTTGTCGTTGTCGATGATCTTCGCCAGCTCGGTCGGGTTACCTGACGGGCGCCCGTGCCGCTCGATGAACGACTCCATCTCGGCGGGGTCGCCGGTGTCGCGCTTGGGGGTCACCCCGGCGAACGTGCCGGGCACCCCGATGCGCGCCATGTCGAACGATGCCGCTGGCTGGCCAGGGAGGCGCTGTTGCGAGCGGATCAGGCCGCCGTCGTCGGTCCGCCAGTCTTCGCGGCGGAAACCGATGATCTCAGCGTCGGCCCGTGACCACTCCTCGACCTGGAGGTAGTAGTACCGCCCGTGTGTCGCGTCGCTGGGTGCGGCGACCAGCAGGTCGGCCACGGCGATCAGCGGCCCGGAGGCGTCGGTCGGCGGCGTCGGTGAGGCGGCTCCCGGCATCACGGTGAGCGCGACGTTGACCGGCGTTGGCGTCAGCGAGGCGAGTCCGCTCGGCGTGAGCGCCACGGCCCCGGCCGATGCCACCACCAGGACGGCGACGGCTACAGCGGCAGGGCCGAGCCATCGGCGGCGGGTGGGGCGTGCAGGTGCGTCGGTCATGACCGGGCGTCGTCCTCTCGTGCGGTGGGTTGGGCGGCCTGCGGTTCGCGCCACATCGGCCACAGGGGCGGGCCGTCGTCGGGCAGGTGGAACGCGTCCCGCGCCGTGTAGTCGTGGCGCAAGTACAGGTCGCGGTTGCGGGGCATGCTGGCTTCCAGGTACGCCGGGATGCCTTCGGCGTCGAGCTGGGCGTGGTGGTGGGCCAGCAGCGCCGACCCGATACCGCGCGACTGCTGGCTGGGCAGGACGCCCAGGAACAGCAGGTGGTGGTGGAACACTCCGTGCGGGTGCTGCTCGTCGAACGTCTTGTCCAGCGCGCGGAACCGGTCGGCCCACGTTCCGGTGGCCTCGGCGAGCTGCCGGTCGTAGTTGTCGGGGCCGGGGGTGTCGTGGTCGCGTGGAAGCCAGATCGCCACGCCGGTCAGGTCGTCGGTGACGTCCACGAGGCCGTGGGCCAGACCGTGCCGGACGAAGATGTCGAAGTAGCGCAGGTAGACGTGGCGGCGCACACCGATGCCCGGGATGAGCCAGTTGCCGACCGGGGAGATCAGGAACGCGTCGGTGAGCAGCGCCGTCAGACGCCCCGCGTCGGTGGGCTCGGCGCGGCGGATGGTGAGGTCGCGGGCGCCGGTCATGGCTGCCTCGCCTCGGCCAGAGGCGCGGCCGGCGCGAACGGGTTGGCCGAGGCGGCGTTGACTCCCATGCCGATCGCCTCGTACACCGCGGGGCTCCACGCCTTGAGCAGCCCGGCCCAGACCAGGCCCGCGATAGCCGCGACGCCGAACGAGGCGGGAAACAGCCAGCGCAGCGGCGAATCCGGTGTGACGCCGAGGAGCACGTCGAACTGGTCGATGGTGAGGTAGAGGACCCAGCCGAGGGCGATGGTCGCCAGCACGGGGGCGATCACCCTGCGCCAGATGTTCTCGCCGAGCCGGTCGCGGCCGAAGAACCCGATCACGGCGGCCGACGTCAGAGTCATCAGGATCAGGACGCCGAGCCCGCCCGACACCGTAACCCAGAAGAACAGGTGCACGATCGGGTCGGCGTGCGCGATGGCGTAGCCGATCAGCACCACCAGGGCCAGGACGCTCTGCGTCACTGAGCCCCACTTCGGCGCTCCGGTGACCCGGCTGGTGCGGCCCAGGAAGCTCGGCAGGACCTTCTCACGGCCCAGGCTGAACAGGTACCGGCCGACCGTGTGATGGAAGCTCAGCAGCGCTGCGAACAGCGAGGTCACGAACAGCATGTGGCCCAGGTCCACGAAGAACTGCCCCAGCTGCGGCTGCACCAGTTTGAAGATCAGCTCGGTGCTGTACTGCTGGGCGTCGGGCACGATCTTGTCCGGTCCGGAGGCGACCGTCAGCGCCCACGCCGATCCGCCGTACAGCAGGCCCGTGATGGCCACGGCGATGTAGGTCGCACGGGCCACCGTGCGCCGGGGGTCCTTGGTCTCTTCGGAGAACACCGTGGTGGCCTCGAAGCCCACGAAGCCCGTCACCGCGGTCACCAGAGCCGCGCCGATGCCCGGGGCGATCAGGTAGCTGGGCGACAAGGTGGAGAAGCTGACCGAGCCCTCAGCCGGATGCGTGACCATGACGATCGCGAACAGGCCCGCGACGGCGACCTCAGCGGCGAGCATGACGGCCAGGACGTGTCCGTTGAGGTCGATGCGCAGGACGCCCAGGACGGCCACGATCGCCCAGCCGATGAGCGCGCACAGCCACCAGGCGATCGAGATGCCGAACCGGTCGTGCAGCCAGCCGGACAGCACCGCGCCGAAACCGCCGTACAAGCCGATCTGCATGGCGTTGTAGGCCAGCACGGCGACGAATGCCGCTGCGACACCGGTCGGTTTGCCCAGGCCCTGGCTGACGTAGCTGTAGAAGCTCCCGGCGTTGACGACGTGGCGGGACATCGCGACGTAGCCGACCGCGAACAGGGCCAGGATGACCGCGACGGCCAGGTACGCCACTGGGATGCCCTTGCTGCCCGTGATCGCGAATCCGCTGGTGGCACCTCCGGCGGTCACCGTGAGCGGCGCGGCGGCGGCCATCACGAAGACCACGACAGCGGGGGTGCCGAGTTTGCTGCGGGCCAGGGTGTTGGCCACGTTGCTCGAGGTGGCCGGGATTCTAGCGAAGGGCATAGGGAACTCCTGAATCGTGGGGGTGGGTTACTTGTGGCGGTGCGCGAGCACCGCCTCCCCGATGACCTCGTGCGTGTACCGCAGCAGGCAGGTCATCGGTGGCCACAGGTTCGCGACCTGGCTGTGCAGGAAGTCGAACGTCTCGGCGGCGGCGTCCAGGAGCAGCCGACGCTCCAGTCCCGTGGCGACGGCGAGCCCGGCAAGGGCGAGTTCGTTGTAGGCCAGAGGCTCGTGGCGTCGGATCAGCTGCGACAGCACAGCCCATGGACGGGCGGCCTCGTTGATGTCGACCGGTACGTAGAGCAGCCCGGTCTGGCGGCCGAGCTTGCGGACCGGAGTCATCCGAACGTGGCCGCCCCGCAGCAGCCTCTCAGCGATCTGGGTGGCGGCGTCCTTGCTGAAGAAGGTCAGCCAAGTGCTGACGCTGTGCCGGCGGCCTTCCTCCTTGACGAGGTGATCGAGGACTAGATGCATCAGCGAGTCCTCGGGCGGCTGCCGATTCTTGATCAGCACACCGGTGTCGTCGACCTCGACGTGGCGGCTGCTGATCAGCTCGGCGAGCAGAGCAGCGCCGCAGCCGACGTTGAGGGCTTTGGTGTGCAGGCGGGGCTTGCCGGTCACGTCATCGTGGGCAAGCCGGAAGAAGTCATCGCCGAGCATCATCGGACCGGCCTCCCTCGGTGGCGATCATGGACGTCTGACCCAGCCCGCCGCCGCGCTCTGAGTAGCTACGACGGCGGGCGGGCGCTATGTGCGGCGGGCAGGGACCGGTATGGTCAGACCGCACGCGCTTACGTGCGGGTCTCACTGCCGGTCCTTCTGCGCCTCCGCAGGGCCGTAACCCGACCGGGCTGGAAGCTCGGCCGTGACCCAGGGATCGATACATCGCTTGCGGTAGGTCCACCTTCACGGACAGTCCACATAGACCGGAATCCCGATCTAACACCCGGCCTGATACTCGTTCTGATACCCGGATGGCCTCTGAGCAGGACCTCGATACGGACCGTCACCACGCTCAGGGCTTGATCACCAAAATCCGGGGTTACGCTGACCGCACAGCCGCTGAGCCATTGCCCACCGGCGATGGCTTGTACCCGGAGGTGCGTAGTGATCAGCCCGCTCGTGCGCCGCCGAAGGCTTGCCCAGGAACTGATCCGGCTCCGTGACGCGCATGGGTACTCATCCGCCCACGTCGCCTCAGCCGTAGGTGTCTCACGTCAGCGCATCTCGGAGCTGGAGAACGGTCGCGTCGTTCCCAACCTCGATCTGGTCGCCAAGGTTCTGAAGTTCTTCGCAGTACCCGAGGCGCAGAGGCAGCAGCTCATGACCATCGCCCGCGACACGCAGGAACGCGGATGGTGGGCCACCTTCGCCGAAGAGATGGGCACCCGCCAAGCGCTCTACGCCGACCTCGAAGCTGGCGCGAGCGAGATTCACGAATACCAGATGGTGTACCTACCGGGCCTGCTCCAAATACAGCCCTACACCGAGGCGCGCATCCTGACGGACCGCCCAGACGGGGCGACCTACAGCCTCGCCCGAGCACTCGAAGCCCGCGCCGGCCGCCAGCTCGTGCTGGAGCGACCCGACGGCCCCACCTACGAGGTCATCATCGACGAGCTGGCGATACGCCGGTACGCAGCACCCCCACCGGTGATCGCCGAACAGCTCGACCACCTCGTGATGGTCGGACACGAACGCCCGACCATCACCATCAGGGTCCTGCCGCTCGCTGCCGAGATCCGTCAACACGCCGTACCCCGTTCGGCGTTCTTCACCTACCGGTACCCGGACCCGCAAGACCCTGTGGTAGCCGCCGTGGACACGGTCACCGATGACCTCGTCCTGACCGACGAGACGGGCGTCAACCGCTACCTCGACCTGTACGCCCGGTTGCAGGAGGCAGCCATGTCGCCTGGCGACAGCCTCGACTACCTCGCCACAACGGCCGAGGAGATCAGGAGAACGATTCACAATGGATGAACGGCAGTTCGGTCCCTGGAGAAAGTCCACCCGCAGCGGTGGCGCCGACAACTGCGTCGAAGTCGCTACTGGTCCTGATCGGCAGATCGGTGTCCGCGACTCGAAGAACGCCGACGGCGGCATCCTGGTCTTCACTCCAGGTGAGTGGGCGGCCTTCGTAGAGGGGGTACGCAACGGCGAGTTCGATCTCTGAATAGGCATATGGCCGCCAACGCCGCTGCGGGGGTTGGCGGCCCCGCTGTACTGAACCGGGATGACCATCGGCGCAATGCCCTGATCACCGCAGCGCGCAACCCCCATCGATGCATGCTTGAACCAAATGGGGACACCCTGGGACCATGTAAGCGCGTGTAATGGGCAAACCAACCGTACGGATACGTCGTCACCGATCGACCTTTGGGGGCAGTACGTGGGCAGGCGCATCGTGCCGAACGACCGGCTAAATGCGGCCCGGAAGGCCCTTCTGTCGCCATCCGGTTCTGGCCGCCCGATGTCGCGCCAGGAGTTGGCAGACGCGTGCAATGCCGAACTGGCCGTGAGGTACACCGACCGCGCGGGCAAGCAACGGTGGGCAGGACTCACTGAGAAGGCGATCGGCGCGCTTGAACGTGGCGACATCCGGTGGCCGAACGACGACTACCGGTGGGCGCTATGCCGTGTGTTGCAGGCAGACGAGCGAACCCTCGGCTTCTATATCGACCGACCTGACGCCTCGGGTGAGCGCAGTTCCGTCAGCAGAACAGCCGTCCACACGGGCGTTCAGGGGACGTGGTCTGCGGCTGACGACGCAGATACCGTGGATGCTGTGAAACGCCGTACTGCGCTCACCCTCCCGGCAATCTCCCTGATGGCTGCTGCCCTTCCAACCGAGCCCTGGAAACGGCTGTCCTACATCCTTGAACACCCAGGTCAGCTCGACGAGGCAACCCTGGGCCACCTGGAAGGGCGCACTACGGAGCTGTTTCGCCAGGAGGAGCAGCTGCCAGCCCGCCAGCTGGCCGCCCAGCTAGGGGCACACGTCCAGCGGTTGCAGCAGCTGGCGGGCCAGGTGCCCGAGCCGTTCGCGCGTCGGGTTCTCGCGACTACCGGTGAGGCATTGGCCTTGGCGGGCTGGGTCGCTTGGGACAGCAAACAGTACGCGTACGCGGAGGAGCTGTACGGCCGGGCGCTTCGTGTCGCCACCGACGCCGGCGACGGGCCTCTGTACGCCTGCGTGCTCGCTTACCAGAGCTATGGCGCTGAGGCGGCTGGCGACTTGCCGTATGCGCGGGAGCTTCTGAGGGCGGCCCAAGGGTTGGTGCGTGGTGAAGGAAGCGCAGGAACGCGTGCCTGGCTCGCGGCGCGGGAGGCGGAGGTGGACGCGGCCCTAGGAGAATCGACGGCCGCGCTGCGGGCACTCGAACGCGCGATGACGGCGTATGACTACGCACATCCGCATCGGGAGCGCTCGTGGACGGGCTTCTTCACGCCGACGCGTCTGGGGAGCATGACTGTCACCGCGTACGCGCGTCTCGATCACGCCGACCTGGACTCGACGGCCGATGCGGTGGTCGCCGCGCTTCCGCCGACCGATGCGAAGATCAAAGCGGTGATCCTCGCCGATGTGGCTGCCGCCGCGGTCCAGCGAGGCCGAAATGATCGTGCAGCTTTACTCGGCCATCAGGCGCTGGATCAGACGATCAGCCAAGAGGCGAGCTTGGGCCGCCAGCGCCTTCGCGAGCTTCACCTCATGATCGTGGGTAAGCGAAGCGATCCAGCACTGGCTGAACTGGATGACCGGCTGTTGGCCACCGTTGCCTAACCCCTCGGCGCTGTCTCTTCACCGACCCAGGAGAGATAGGCAGGATTCCCAGCGAGGATAGGAAGTAGGACGATCTCGGGGACGTCGTAGCTGTGGTTGTCGCGGATGTGCTGCTCAAGGTCGGGGTAGCGGTCGCTGGTCACCTTGAACGTGACGTACCACTCCTGGGCGGTCTCGACGTTGCCCTGCCACCAGTAGGTGCTGGTGATCGGTCCTGAGACCTGACCGCAGGCGGCGACGCGTGCTTCGACGGCGCTGCGGGCCAGGGCGTCTGCGGCCTCGCGCGAGTCGGTCGTTGTCACTACCTGGGCGTACTGGTAGTCGGTCACTGTGATCCTCCGTAGCGCGGGTGCGAACCCTGAAAGCCTAGCTTCGGCCAGAGCCCTACGTCATGGCTGAGGATGGCACTCAAGATCGCCCTGGCCTCCAGCCATAGCCGTCGGGGTCAAGCAAAAAAGGGCGGCGATATGCGTGGTGGCAGCTTGTCGCCGCCACCACGCATTCGATCTAGTTAGTCACCGGTGGGCTTGTCGCTGGTTCGCTGATCCAGGATGCGCACCGTAGTGCTCAGCTTGATCGGTGCGTCCTCCGGGCCGCGTAGGAATGGATGGATGTAGACCGGTCGGCGTAGGACTCGGCCAGGTCCGTACGCCTGGTTTCGCCAGTGTCCGGTGACCCACACGCGGCTGGTGTAACTTCGGCTACTGCCCGTCCCCGAGACCCTACCCGTGTCGTCTCCTTGAGTGTGGGCGCGGACACGGACGATGCGTACGTCGGGCAATGGCCGCTGGGCGCGGGCATACTTCTTGCGTACCGCCTTGTCGATCTCTACGGGTACATCCTCGGCGGCCTTCTGCGCGATGAGCAGCCAGGTTGCCAGCAGGATGGCGGAGTGGTTGTCGGGTGACCCGTCGATGAGCTGGTCATGGCGCAGCTGGTACGCGCGTACTGGTGCCAGCCAGCCCACGTGTTCGCGCAGGTGTTGTAGTGGGTTGTCCTCAAGGCCGCTGCCGATGGCACGGTAGACGACAGCCTCGATCGCCTCATCTCGCAGTGACCAGGACACGGCGGCGATCCTGTGCGTTGTCGCGGGGCGGCTCCAGACGAGTAGCCCGTCGTCGCATGGTGCGAGGTCTTTGCTGACGGTGACTGCCGGCATCTGCGAGGCGGCGTGTTCGGCCAGCTCGGTAAACGTGTTGTCGATCCAGTAGAGGCGGGCACGGTCGAGGCTGTCGGCGAGTTGGCCTCGCATGTGGCTGATGTGAAGGGTTGTCGGCAGCTCGTCCGGGCTGCGGTAGAACGATGCCAGCCTGTCGCGGACTTTCGGCAGCTCGCGGGGGTTGAGATTGAGGTCTGGCCAGGCGGTGGTGGTAAGCAGGACGCGGCCGGGCAGCCGCTGGCGCAGGAATGCCTGGTGGAGCTTGTTGGTCTCGGCGTGGGCGAAGGGGATGTCGTGCACGCGCATGCGCCGTACCGCGCGGTCGACCACCTTCAGCGCGCGTCCGGCGTCGAGGTCGGCCATGCAGGGGACGCAGGCGGCCCAGGTTTCTCCCATGTCCTGTAGCAGGCCCGTTTGGCTGCTGGTCGCCAGCACCCGGACATTGCCTCCGAGCAGGGTCCACATCGGGTGCGGATCTCCGCAGAAATCGCAGGTCCGGTTTACGGTGTCGAGCTGGCTGGTCGGGACGGGCACCGGCGGATGCCCGTCGTTGTCGCGGTACATGGGGTGGATGTAGTGGTCATCGAGGACGTTTAGCGGAACGAGGCAGGTGGCGCAGGCCATCTCCTCACGAGGGCTGGTCATGCGGTCACGCCCCGCTGCTGGTGCAGGTCACGCAGGCGCGGTCCGCGGCGGGCCTCGCTGGGCGGCATGGTCATGCCGGGGGTGTAGAGGGTGTGCCGGTTCCGGCCGCCGCGCTTGGCGTGGTACATGGCGATGTCGGCGTTGTGGAGGGCGACGTCCTCGAACGGATCGGTGCTGTCAACCACGGCGATGCCGATGCTGGCGGTGAGGGTGACGGCGACCGGGCCGGTTTCGGCTTGGACTTCGATCGGTGCGGCGATGGCCGACAGCAGGGCGTCGGCGAGCGGGGAGATGCCGTGCTGGCGGACGGGGAACAGGGCGGCGTACTCGTCGCCCGCATGGCGGGCGATGTCGCCGCCGTAGAAGGCGGCGATATGGGTGAGCCGTTCGGCGATCTCGGTCAGCACCTCGTCGCCGACGCCGTGGCCGTGGTCGTCGTTGATCTCCTTGAACCCGTCCAGGTCTATCAGGACGGCCACGATCGGCTGGGCTGGGTTGGCGGCGGCGAAGGCGGCGTGCGCGGTACGCAGGCCGTGCCGGTTGTAGAGGCCGGTCAGCGGGTCGTGGGCCAGTTGCCAGGCGGCGTCGGTCAGCTGGGCGCGCATCCGGTCGACGATGTGCCAGGCACCGAGTGACGCGAGCGCGGAGCCGATGACGGCCCCGGCGAGAAAGGTGAGCGCCGTGTAGATGCTGGCGATCACCAGGACTGTGGTGAACACTAGACTCTCCAATTCCGGTTGGAGACCCGGGACGCTGCGTTTCCTAGGCGATGGCGTCCCGGGTCCTGGATGTGAAGACGGCCCGCCTTCTGGCGGGCCGTCTTTGTGCTTCTGCCGCCCTCGGTCGGGCAGCGTTTCGGGTGGTGCTGTGCGGGAAGGTCAGCTCGGCGTGGCCGGCGCGATGGAGCCGTCGAAGCTCCAGGTAGCGCCGACGCGGGCGGGGTGGCGTCCCGTGCTGGACCCGCTGCCGGGGTGCGGCGAGCGGTAGGGTTCGTCGGTGCGAGGCCACCGGCCGCGTACCTCGTCGGGCTCGCGCACCGCGCCGGGCGGCCGGTGCTCGTACCGTTCGCTGATCACCTGCACGTAGTCCACGTCGGATGCGTAGGCGACGTAGAGGCCGTTCTGGATGGTGCCGCCGAGCCGGTCGCAGCACGCGACCCGGACCGGGTACCAGCCGTTGACGAACAGGCTGACCTGATGCCCGCACGACAGCGCCAGCAGGAACACCACGAGGCGGTGCAGCTGCCAGCCGTCCGGCGGCGGGTCAGCCGGGCCAGACTCGTCGCCGTTGCCGGGGTTCGCGCACGGAGCGCAGATCGGCCCGTGGTCGGGGTCGTATCCGGCGTCGCACTGCTCGCAGACGATCTTCAGGCACGAGCGGCATTCGCCGGAGGCGGTGGTCTGCAGGTCGGTGCCGCAGTAGCCGCACGGTCCGTGCATGCACGCGTCGTCGTGGTGGCCGGGCCGGTGGGCCAGGCAACGGTGCCTACTGGTCATCGTCGCCGTCCGGGGCGTGGCGGTAGACGGCCTCGGCGGTCAGCGGCAGACCGGTGAGGTTGGCCGGGGCGCTGATCTGCCGCCAGCCGATGAACTCGCACGCCAGCCATGTGACGGCACCTTCGGTCGTGATCGAGACGACGTCGCCAGTCGACAGCGAGCGGCGGCGCATCAGCCGGTACGCGCTGGCGATGAGGAAGTCGGCCTCGCCCTCCGGCGTGCCGCGGCCGGACTCCAGCATGTCCAGGTCGGCGTTGAACACTCGCCAGGCCCACTCGGCGATGTCGAGCGGGTCGGTGCCGGTCGGCCAGTCCCGCCAGTGTGAGATCACCTGCCGGAGCTGGTGGCCGTTCTCGTACTCGAAGAACCGCGACTCGGTGTTGTGGTAGATCGCCACGACGTGCATGGTCATGACCGGCCCTCCGGCGTCGCGGAGACGATCGGCCGGACGCGCAGCAGCTGGGCGGGCGTGATACGAGCGGCCAGGCGCCGGGTCCTCGGATGCGTGTAGACGCTGTACCCGCTCGTCCAGGCGAGACTCCACGACGATGCCGGCCGACCGAGCCGTGCCTCGGTGGTGGGGTCGCCGTTGAACGCGATGCCGAGCGCGGACAGCTGCGCCTCGATTGAGGTGGTCTGGTGGTGGCTCATCCGCCCGGCCAGCATCGGGCACGCCAGCGCGGTGTATGCGGCGCACTCGGGGTGCATGCCGGGCTCGTCGGCCGACATCGCGTCCAGGTCCATGTCGCGCATCGCGAACACGATCCGGCGCTCCAGCGGGTCGCCGCAGGTCTGGCACAGCCGGTTGATGAGCGCGTCGGCCTGGCGGTCGCTGTCGACCGCGCCGAAGCGGTACCGCCCATCGGGCAGGCGCAGGGTGGTGTAGGGGACGACGAGTCCGCCCATGGTGGGGCGGGTCAGGAGTCGGGGCGGGATGCCGGGGCTGTGGTCGTTGGGGTGCAACGGATTCTCCCTGTTGGGGTGGGTGGAATCCGGGCACGGCCGTGCGGCCGCGCCCGGGGGTGCGCGGGTTCGCGCGGTCGGCCGGGCGACGGCCGTGTTGTTGTTGCGGTGCAGCGGTTCAGCCCGCGTGCCTATTGGCGGGGCCAGCGGGCGGGCCGGGTGTCAGCGACGCCGGGTCCTGGTCCAGGTCCACTGGAAGGCACCCAGGGCGTAGAGCCCTTCGGCGTCGGGGTGGCAGCGGTCGATCTCCAGGACCCGTTCGTCGGACAGGGAGTGCTGCTGCCAGGAGATGACGGCGGTGTCGCCGTCGAACGCGACGGTTGGGAACTCGCCGGGCATGCTGGCTGGGTTGCCGTTGAGGTCGTCGAGGTCGGCGATGATCTAGGCGACGGTGGCTCGGGTGAACCGGGGCAGCACGCCATCGGCGATCTGGTAGCCGTCGGCGATCACCGCCGGGTAGCTCAGTCCTTCTAGGGCTTCGGCGTCGACCTCGGCGGTGATCCAGGTCGCGTCGGCCGGGACGATCTCGCCTCGGTGCTCGGCGGTGCCCACGGGGAACGGCCAGCCGATCGGGTCGATCCACAGCCAGTGATGGCCGCTGTCGACGCCGAGGCGGATCGTGTCGATCACCGGGCGGACGGCCCCTTCGCGGTGCCCTTCGAGCAGGACCAGGTCACCGTCCGGGTGGGCGTGCCGGTGGTTGCCGTGGCGGCCGGTCGCGGGATGCGTCCAGGTGTACGCGTACGCGCGGTGCGGCTGGCCGGTCTCGTCGTACCAGGCCGGCGATCCGTTGGAGCGCAGCGTCTCGTCGCCGGTGTTGGTCTGTTCCCAGATCAGGCCGGGGGCGGCGGTGGTGCTGCCGATCAGCGGCATCGGGGTGTTGGTGGTCGGGGTGTGCATGGCGTGCTCGGCCAGGGGGCTGACCTCGGCCAGCCGCCACCAGGTTTTGGACATGGTGATGCCTTTCGGGCTTGGGGTTAGGGAAGGTGCACGACGTGGGTCGTGCCGTCCGGGGCCAGGACGTGCACGGTGCCGTCGTCGCGGGCGTAGGTGAGCAGGGTCGCGGCCAGGCGTATCGCGCCGTTGATGGCGTCGGTCTTGTTGTCGCCGCTGGCGGCTATGAGCGCGTCGAGGCTGCGGTTGGTGCGGCCGGTGGCGTTGAAGGTGTGGCGGGTCAACCCGCCCGGGTCGGTCATCGGGACCTCCAGGTATGGCGACGGCGCGCGTCCGCTACGGGTACGCGCGCATTCGGGCAGGGGTTATCGGGGCATGGAGAGGTGGGTCTCTTTGAGGTACCCGGCGGCAACCTCTCCGCTGGCGCCGGCCTGGCTGAGGCAGTCGGTCAGGGCCTTGGCCGCCGCGGCGGGGATGGTGGCCGAGCCCGCGAAGGCGTGACGGTTGATGTGCTCGGCCAAGCCCTGCACGATCTGGGTCAGGTGCGCCTGCACGAGGTTGAGCCCGCCGACGAGCCGGGCCAGCTGCGCCAGGTCGTGCTGGGCGGCGGTGTGGGTGATGACGTCGCCGAGGTGCTCGGCGGCCAGCAGCATCACGTGGACGGTGGCCACGGTCTTGGCCGGGTTGAAGTAGGACTCGTCGCCGAACAGCTCGGCGACCTGGCCGATGACGGCCTGGCCGTCAGGGTGCAGGCGGGGCGCGTCGGCCAGCTGGGCGAACCAGTCGGTGTCTGTCAGGTACCAGGCGGGTTTGAGCATTTGTCCTCCTCGGGACACGAAAACGGCGGCCACCGGGTGGGTGGCCGCCTATGTGCGGGATGGGGGTACCGCGCCCTGGTCGCGTAGGCGAAGGGCTTGGGCTTATGTGTGCCTGATCTGGGTCAGGCGGCGGCGGCCGACCGGGATGCGGTGGGCACGGTGCCGTCGCGGGCGACGTCAGATCAAAGGGCACATAGGAATAAGGAGAACCTTCAGGCTAAGCCGCCCGGACGGTAGTCGGGGCGACCTGTCAGGCTCGCTGACCTGTCAAGACCTGTCACGACCTGGCAGCCCGCGAACCTGACAGCTCACCGCCTGTCAGGTCACAGCTGGCGCGGCTCGTCGGCAGGCTGCGTGACTTGCTTGTCGCGGTCGTGAGGGGTGGGCCAGAACAGGACGCGGGGCAGCGGCCCGGACCGGTCGGCGGCCCGCGATATCAGTAGCGGCACGAGCATCAGCAGCACCGTCGCGAGCCGCGTCAGCGGCCTTGGGCCGTCCCAGGGCACGGCCAGGAGCACGGTGGTCGCGCCGAGCACGACGGTGTCGATGACGACCTGAGCCGCCTTCGCCGCGTGCCACAGGCGCGGCGAGTTGGACCAGGAGGCGTGTGAGCGCAGTGCCTGCCCGGCTGACTCGGCGACCATGAACGGCAGCCAGCCGACGAACAGCAGCAGCGCGACGCCGAGCAGCCGTGGCCATCCGGCGGCCCAGGCCGCCAGGAGTACGCCCACGGTGGCCAGCCCGACGAGCGGGCCGATCCACCGGTTGCCGGTGTCGATGAGGCTGTAGAGCAGGCGCGACCATCCGGCCAGGCAGAACCCGGCGACGACGGCCAGGGCCACGATGATGGCGAGGTTCCCGCCGGTCACCGCGAGCCCGTTGACGACGATGACGGCGGCCAGCAGCGACAGCGCGTTCGCGCCGGCATAGGTGTGGCGCTCTGCGCGGGTCAGGAAGTTCAGCATGTTTGCCTCCAAGAGGTTGAGGTGAACCGGGCAGGCCGCGGTGCGCGGCGCCCGGGGACTTCGCGAGAGAGGGGGTAGAAGGCGCACGCCGACACCGCGGCGGGACTCCGCCGCGACGCGGGGTCGGCGGGTACCGCCGAGCGGGACTCGGCGCGGCCGGGCTGCGGGACGAGTCCCGGTGCCGGCCGCGTGAAGCGGGACCTCAAGCGGGACCAGTCCCGCTGAGCGGGAGGCCGGTCCCGCTCGCCGTCGGGCCGTGGTCCCGTTGCGTGCTTGCCGACCGGGACCGTCGGATGCCGGGTTGGCTGCCCGAGCGGGACTCGGCGCAGGGTCGCGGGACGACGAGGCAGGCGGGCTGCCCGCGAGCGGGACAGCTGACGCCGGAGGCGGCGGGACCGGGCTGACCTGCCCCGATCCCGCCGCCCCTCATCGGCCAGCTCGGATGTAGGCCGCATGCACCAGCAGCTTCACCCCGCTTGACCTGCACTTATTCGGCTGTCACGGGCGCCGGAGCACCCAGACGTCCTCGTGTGCCACGAGGTGCACGGGGACGCCTTCGGCGCGGGCGCGACGTACTGCCATCAGGCCAAACATGCTGGCCCGGTGCACGATCTGGCCGTCGCGGACGGCGGCGAGCATCGCCGCGCACCGCTCCACCGGGACCAGGCCGACTGACGTGGCGACGGCGAGCAGCTCGCCGGGCAGGTCCACGAAGTCGTCTGGGCGGCGGCGTACCGGTCGGCATGTGATGACCACGGTCCCGCCGGGACGCAGCAGCTGATAGGACGCCGCGAGGATCTGCTCGAACCCGTCGAGCAAGCGGGACCAGCTGCCGTAGGCGAGGTTGCCGTCCGAGCGGTCCCCATAGAGGTGGTCCCGCTTGCGTACGCCGGTACTCGTCGCCCGCACGAGACCGTGAGTCCCCCTGCCGTACGGCGGGGAGGTGAGCACGAGTCCCGCTTTGCCGACCGCGGACGCCGGGACCAGATCGAGCAACTTGGTGGCGTCGCCGGTGATGACTCGCCCGCTGCCGGCCGCGCCCTGCGACGAAGCCAGGGCCACGTTCGCCTCGGCCAGGGCGGTGAAGCGGGGCTCGATGTCGATCCCGATGCCCTCCCGCCCGAGGTGCATGGCCTCCACGAGGGTGGTGCCCGACCCGCACATCGGGTCGAACACCAGGTCTCCCGGCGCGGTGTACGTGCGGATCGCGTTCGCCGCGAGGTTGGGCAGCATCTTGCCCGGGTGGCTGCTGCTCTCCGGCACGTAGCGTCCTCGCCGCTGGTCCCGCGACGGCTGCTGGCATGTCAGCCACACCGATGTGACCGGCATCGGCTCGGTCATCTGCGACCGCCGTTCCCGGCCCCGCTGTTGCGCAGGATCAGCACGTCGGTGTGGATGTCGAGCAGCGTCTCCTGCCGCCGCCGGGGCGGCTGGTCGGCCGCCACGATGTGCTGCAGGTACGCCAGGCCCGCCGTCTTGGCGGCGATGATGACGTCAACCGATGCGGTCACGTCGTGGTTGAGCAGGACGGCCACGCAGCCGCCCGGAAGCAGCGCGTCACGGCAGCGGCCGAAGAACTCCACCGGCGTCATGCCGTCGACCGGCCAGCCGGTGACGATGAGCCGCGCGGGCTCCCGCCCCCAGCCGGTCTGCCGGACGGCGTTCAGGTGGCTGCGGCGGCTGGCCGCGATGACCGCGCGGGCCAGCTGCGGCCCGTCAGCCAGATCGATGATCAGCTCGCCGGGGTGGGTGAGGTTGTGCACGAGCCGCACGCCGAGCTGGTTGGACATGGTGTCGCCCTTGCGCGGGGCGGGCACCGGCCAGACGGTGATCGGCACGGGCACCTGGCCCGACACGACGTCCCCGACCGGGACAGGTGCGCTTTGGTGGTTGGTGTTATCGGTCATGGGCACGGTGGCCCCCGGACCGGCGGGCGTACTGACAGTGCCTAGAACGGGGCTGTTGGGCCGATCGAACCCGCCCC
This sequence comes from Catellatospora bangladeshensis, assembly GCF_016862575.1. Taxonomy (GTDB): domain Bacteria; phylum Actinomycetota; class Actinomycetes; order Mycobacteriales; family Micromonosporaceae; genus Catellatospora; species Catellatospora bangladeshensis. Next base: position 72,737 of record NZ_BONF01000011.1, read on the forward strand.
CGACCTGACAGGACCAGTCAGCGGCCGGGCGGGCGGGCCTGTCTGACAGGCGAAAACCTGACACGACCTGTCGAAACCTGTCCCGATCTAACAGAGGCTTCTGCTGTCAGGTCGCCTGTCTCCAATCGAGTGGTGAGCCGCCGCAGCCGGCGGTCGGCTCGACCACGAGGGGACACGACAATGCCAACCACCACCTCTTCCTTCCCCACCGGCGCCCTGGCCCAGGCGGAGAAGGCATTCGAGCTGTTGACCTGCGAGCCTGCGCCGCTGAGCTTCGACGCCCGCCCGGTGCCGGGCCTGCCGGACAAGACCATGCCGTTGGACGCGCTGCGCACGATGATGCTGTTCGAGAAGCCCGACAGCGACACGATCGACGCGACGTGGCGGCAGCTGGCCCTGCACGCCCGCGAGTGGGGACCAGCGTGGGTCGTCGGCGCGATCGGCGTCGCCCTGCCCGCGCTGACGCACTTCGCCGCCGGGTTTAGCCGCAGCTACCCCCGCCACGCCGAGGACATCGACTCGGAGATCCTGGCCGCGTTCCTGCACGCGCTGCGCACCGCCGACCTGGACCGGCCCCGGCTGTGGTACCGGCTGACGTGGGCGGCCTGGCGCGGAGGCGAGGCGGTCATCAAGAAGATCCGCGACACCGAGGAACTTCCCCTCGACCTGTCCAGCGGATCGCGTACGCCGAAGATGCCCTACGGCCACCCGGACCTGCTGCTCGGACGGGCCGCCGCCGCCGGCCTCATCTCGCCGGAGAGCGCGGAGCTCATCAGCGCGACCCGGTTCGGTGACGCGCTCATCGAAGCCCTGGCCGCCGAACAGGGTGTGACCGCCTCCGTGCTGCGCATGCGCAGGCGCCGTGCCGAAAGGGCCGTGGCCGCAGCGGTTGCGCGAGGCGACCTGTCCGGCCCCGTGCGTACTCGGCTGCGCGAGCCCGCGCTCGCCTGACCAGCGCCGCACCCGAGCACCACCAGGCCGCCCCGGGCACAACCCGGGGCGGCCTTTTCGTGCTCTGGCACCGGTTGCCGTGCGCGTGTCCCGTCTCAGTGAAGTTGCCCCGGACGGATGCCGTTGACCTGGACCGGAGCAGGTTGATTGAGACGGACGGCGCTCGGCTGTCTCAATCAACCTGCCCGAGAATCGCGTTTGGTTCTCGCCGTCTCAATGAATCTGCCCCGAATCGCCGTTCTCTGAGCGGTCATGGATTCCGTGTCATCGCAGGTGGGCGTCCTCAACATGTGGCTCGGCAGCTTCGCACGTGTCCGGTCTCAGAAATCCTGTCAAATGATCATGCGGTGAGCTAGCTTGCGACAAGTAGATGGAGACGAACGAGGCGGTCTCGGCTCGGGCCGTTGCGTCAACGAGATGCGACGTGGCTCGATGTCCCAAGGATCATGTCATCGGTCGGTGCCCGTGAGCTGGACTTCGACAGGAACAGCGAGACTTGGGCGGTCAGGATTCTCGGTGATGTTGGCGGATTCGATGCATCAACCGGTGCCGACGGATGACCATAACCGGTCCTACCCACAGGTCGCCCGCCTGCGCAGCTGTAACCGTGAGTCACCATCTGGGCCGCGCGTCGGCTAATAGCCTGAACCGGGCCGCACCGGATCGCGGCAGATTGGTGCGTTCGTCAACGGGCTCGCACGGAGCGGTTTACCTCGCGCGCATCCGCCCTGACCGGCGACGTATGCACGCTCAGATCCAACGTTACGACGCTAGTCTTGGCTAATGAAGACGTACCTGCAGAGCCCGAACGCGCTCTCCAACGCGGAGATCGCAGAGGTCTACTCCCTGGCTGAGCAGCACAACGTAGGCATCTGCCTGTACGGCGGCACCCAGTCGCCGTCTAAAGGCGCTGCGGAATGGTCAGCCTCCGGGAGCATCCTCGCGCTGCGCCGCTTCATGAAGGCGGTGGGGTTCAGCACCATCCCCAAGCCGTCGTATCCCGAGGTCCGGTGGACCGACAAGAACAGGTGGGAGTGACGACCGCTCATCGGCAGATCCGCAAGGTGCGGCGCCCGGGGATTCTCTCACCATCGGCGCTACGCAGCGTCCCCATGGTCCAGGGGTGCAGCCCGCCCACCTTCAGTGCCCGCCAGCACATTAAGCCTATCCGGACACCACTGATCCAGTGAGAATCGCCAGGTTACCTGAGACGCTTTTCCCTGCATAAGCGTACATATCGGACTACGGTCGCCACGCTACACAAAATCCATCGAGAAGCCTGTCGACTGCATGAGAATTCGCCAACCTCACCGAGACCGGACAGCACGTCGCCCGATCGGGGCAACAAGAGTGAGACGACAGCCCCGTCGGAGCACCTTTACCGCGACCCGGGCAACTTCGCCGAGACGGGACAGCGCGGCAACCCGGTCAGCTTCGCCGCAGCGGTGCGGCGGTCAGGTCCGGACAGGTCGTGACAGGTCCGACGCCGGTTCGATCGGTCTGACAGCCCGGATCTGGGCGGTGCATGTCATCCACGGCATGCCCGCCCGGTGGGGACAACCCAAAGGGCGAGGCCCACAGGTCCGGCATGGCTGGCGCGGCGTACTGACACCGCAAACCCTTCCCTTGCAAGGGAGGAGCGTCCCCACCAGACCTTCACGGACTTCGCCCGGTCCCCGCCGCGGCGGCCCCCACATTCCTGTGGAGCGCCGCAATGCACACACCTCTGCACTACCTCAACGACATCATTGCCGCCGCGCCCGCCCCTGGCGGTGGTGGCGGCGGCCCGAAGACCCTGCCGGAGGTCATCGAGGGCGTCCGTCTGTGGATCATGGGCATCATCGCCGCTGTGGCCACGATGTTCCTCGTGGTCGGCGGCCTGCGCTACATGGCCGCCGGGGGCGACCCCAGCCAGGTCGAGCAGGCCAAGGGCAACTTCAAGTCCGCCCTGATCGGCTACGCCCTCGCTGTTCTCGCACCGGTCCTGCTGACCGTCCTGCAGGGCATCATCGGCGGCTGAGGACAGGACACCCATCATGGTCAACTGGCTGATGAATGGGTTGGTGGACTGGCTCGCCGAGCGGTTGCAAGACCTGCTCGGCGGGCTCCTCGCCTACCTGACCTCATCGATGTTTCTGTCGCCGGACATCACCGTCCTGCCGCAGGTCCAGACGATCGCGACCAAGAGCGCGCACGTCGTCAACGCCTGCTTCATCCTCGCCATCATCGCCGTGGGCATCGCCACGATGGTCGGCGGCTCGGTCGAGATGCGCTACGGCATCAAGGAACTGGTGCCCCGCCTCATCGTCGGGCTGGTCGCGAGCAACTTCGCCGTCGCGCTGACGGCGGCGCTGATCGAGATCGCCAACGCTCTGACGGTGTCGATGGTCGGCACGGCCGCCCCGACGACCGAGGCGGTCAACATGACCCGCGCGCACGTGACCGCCGCGCTGACCGACCCCGGCACCGCCCTCGTGGCACTGATCATCGGCCTGCTCATCGTTGGGCTGATGTTCACGCTGTTCGGCAGCTGGATCGTCCGGGTCGGCGTGCTGGTGATCCTGGCCGGGATCGCCCCGGTCGCGATGGCCTGCTATGCCACCCCATGGACCCAGGAGGCGGCGCAGCTGTGGTGGCGGACCCTGCTGGGCTGCCTGGCCACTCCGACGCTGCAGGCCATCGCCTTCTCCACCGGCGTGCAGCTGATGATCGATCCCACGAGCAGCTTGCCGATCCTGATCGGCCTGCCCGGCTCCGACATTGTCAATCTGATGCTGGTCGCGGTCCTGCTCTGGGTCACGATCAAGATCCCCGGGATGATGCGCCGGTACGTGACCCGCAAGGGCGGCCCGAGCATGGGCGGCGTCCTCGTGCGGGCGGTGCTGATCCAGTCGATCACCCGCAAGATCCCGTTCGGGCGCACGGTGCGAGGTGGGCGATGACCCACGACGAAGACACCACCCCGCGCGCCGTCGTACCGGCCGACGTCAACGCCCCGGACCGCATCGCGTTCGGGTTGACGTTCCGGCAACTGGCCATCGTCGGTGGCGTCGGACTGCTCGGGTTCGGCGCGTACCGGACCTTCGGGCCGCTGCTGCCCGCGGCGGCCTGGATCGTCGCCGGGATCATCGTGTTCTCCATCGCGATCGTCGTCGCCCTCGGGCGGCGCGACGGCCTGCCCCTGGATGTGTGGCTCAAGCATGGGTTCACGCTGTCGCGAAGCCCGCGCCAGCTCACCCCGGGCAGCGCTCGGGCGACTTCGGTCGCCGCGGTGGCCGGCAAGACGAGCGTCCCGGCGCCGCTGCGCTCGCCGGTCACGGCGGTCAGCCCGAGCGGGGTGGTCACCTCCGAAGGCAAGCACCGGGTGCTAATCGCCTGCGGGACAACGAATATCCACCTGCGTACCGGCGGCGAGCAGGGCGCGCTGCTGGACGGGTTCGGCCGGTTCCTCAACTCGCTGACCGGCCCGGCGCAGATTGTCGTGGCCGCTCAGCGTCACGACCTGACCGCGCACGCGCAGGCGATGGTCGACCACGCGCCGCGCCTGCCGCATCCGGCCCTCACGGCGGCGGCCGAGGACTATGCCGAGTTCCTCCTGGATCTGGACGAGGAGCGCGATCCGCTGCGGCGTCAGGTGTTGGCGGTCATCACCGGCGAGCAGGTCGCCGACACCGCCGTACGCGCCCTGACGGGCCTCGGTGTCGAAGCGAGCGCCTTGGACGGCCCGGCCGTCTCGGCGGCGCTGGCCAATGCCGCCGATCCTTTCAATCCCCCGGTGCCAGGACCGCGAGCGGTCCCGGGCGCCCCGATCACCCTACGGAGCACAACGTGAAGCTGTTGAATACCAAGAAGAAGACGGTTGCGGCCGGGGAGGGCATGCCCTCCCCGGCCGCTTTGTCGGTCACCCCATGGCACGTGCAGGTCGGCGACGGCTACGCCGCGACCTTCGCCGTCACCGGGTACCCGGCTGAGGTCGGCCCGGCGTGGCTGGACCCGCTGCTGTCCTACCCCGGGCGGGTGGACGTGGCCGTGCACATCGACCCCGTCGCCGCGCAACTGGCCGCACCAATGCTCAAACGGCAGCGGGCGCGGTTGGAGTCGTCGCGGCGGCTGGACTCCGACCAGGGGAAGCTCGGCGACCCGATGACCGAGGCGGCGGCGGCCGACGCCGCCGACCTCGCCGAACGTGTCGCGAGGGGCGCGGCTCGGCTGTTCGACGTCGGGATCTACGTCACCATCCACGCCCGAGACCTCGACGAGCTGCGCGCGGTCACCGCGGGCGTCAAGTCGGCCGCCGCCAGCGTCTTGCTGGACCTGCAGCCGACCACGTTCCGCCACCAGCAGGGCTGGGTGGCGACGCTGCCGATCGGCGTGGACCCGCTGCGGATGCGCCGCATCCTCGATACCAACGCCCTCGCCGCCGCGTTCCCGCTTGCCTCGGCGGACCTTGCCGCACCGGCACCCGGTGTCGTCGCGCCGCCGGACGGGGTGCTGTACGGGCTGAACACCACTAGCAACGGCGTGCTGCTGTGGGACCGGTGGCGGCAGGACAACCACAATTCGGTGGTCCTGGCTCAGTCGGGTGCGGGCAAGTCGTACTTCGTCAAGCTGGAGACCTTGCGGAACCTGTACCAGGGCACCGCCGTGTCGATCATCGACCCGGAGGACGAGTACGCGCCCCTCGCCGAGCACGTCGGCGGGACCGTCGTGCAGCTCGGCCTGCCCGGCGTACGCATCAACCCGCTGGACCTTCCACACGACAACCGGGCCGACACGCTGACCCGGCGCGGGCTGTACCTGCACACGCTGATCTCGGTCATGCTCGGCGCACCGCCACCGCCATCCGAGCGCGCGGCGCTGGACCGGGCGATCACGGCCACGTACGCGGCGGCCGGGATCAACGGCGACCCGGCCACCTGGTCGCGTCCAGCCCCGCTGCTGCGGGACCTCGCCGACACGCTGACCGCCGACGAGGACCCGGCCGCCGAGCAGCTGGCCGCCCGGCTGGCCCCGTGGACCACGGGCAACTTCTCCAGCCTGTTCGACGGGCCGACGACCACCAGCCCCGAAGGGCACCTGGTCGTCTGGTCGCTGCGGCACCTGCCCGACGAGCTACGTACGGTCGGCACGCTTCTCGCCCTCGACTCGATCTGGTCGGGCATCGACACTCCGTCCACCGGCGTACGCCGGCGACGGCACCTCGTCGTGGTGGACGAGGCGTGGCTGCTGATGCGCGACGGCGAAGGCGCGAGGTTCCTGTTCCGCATGGCCAAGGCGGCGCGCAAGCGGTCAGCCGGGCTGTGCGTCGTCACCCAGGACGCGGCCGACGTGCTGTCCACCGACCTCGGCATGGCCGTGGTCTCCAACGCCGCGACCCAGGTGCTGATGCACCAGTCCACCCAGGCCATCGACAAGGTCCGCGAGGCGTTCTCGCTGACCGCAGGCGAGGCACGGCTCCTACTTGCGGCGCCCCGCGGCGAGGGACTGCTCATCGCCGGAAGAAGCCGAATTCCATTTAGGAGCGTCGGGTCGGCGGCAGAGCACAAGATCGCCGTCACTGGGATCGGTGAGGCCCAATGAACACCGACCTCGTGACCCGGCTCAGCGGTATGTGGTCGTGGCTCGCGGCCCGGCCGTGGCTGGCGTTCTCCATCCCGGTCCTCATCATCGGCGGTGTCGCCGCGCGGGACAAGGTGCTCGCCTGGCGGCACACTCGCTACGCGACCGGGGCGCGGTGGCTGACGGTCGCCGCGCCGCCGGAAGTCACGCCGGAGTCGGCGCAGGCGTTCTGGACCACCGTCATGGGCGTCCTGACCCCTTCGGTGTGGCGGCGGCGGATCTACGGCATGCCGCACATCGGCTGGGAGTACACCTGGACCGGCCGCACGCTGACGATCCGGGTCTGGGTGCCCGGCACGGTGCCGCCCGGCGCAATCGAGGCCGCGATCCGGGCGGCCTGGCCCGCCGCGACCCTCACCATCGCCGACGCCGCACCACCGATCCCGGCGACGGTGGTAGAGCAGGTCGGCGGGGCGCACTGGCCGCAGTCGGCCGACGCGCTGCCGCTGCGCACCGAGTACGACGCCGACCCGTTGCGGGCGCTGCTGTCGGCCGGGGCCGAGGTCCGCGACCGCGAGTACGCGTGCGTGCAGATCCTGGCCCGACCGGCACCACCCCGCCGGGTCCGCGCCGCCAGACGCACGGCGGCGGCAACGAGTACGCACCCTCACGGGCGGCCCGATGTGGCCGCCCGTGCCGTTTCCGGGGTCGCCCGGCTGCTCACCGAGCCGCTGATCTGGGTCCTGGACGCGTTCACGCCAGGCACGTCACGCCGGACACCGGCGCGTACGCCGGTACGGGCCGGTGACCGCGATCCGGTGGCCACCGCCGACGCCCGCCAGATCGTGGACAAGGCGATCACCGTGCCGCACTTCGAGATCGCGATCCGGTTCGCCGTCGCCGCCGAGGCGGCCAAAACCGTGCCGGACAAGCAGAAGGCACGGCAGATCCGCGAGCGTCTCGTCGGGCTCGGGCACACGATCGCCTCGGCCGCCGCGGCGTACACCGGCCCGAACCGGCTGCGCAGGATGAAGATGCCACAACCGGTCGCGACGATCGCAGGTCGGAGGCTGCGGCGCGGGTTCCTGGCCACCGTGCCGGAGCTCGCCGCGTTGGCCGCTTTGCCGCAGGACTTGGCGGTGCCGGGCCTAGACCGGGCTCGCGCCAAGGCGATGCCGGCCCCGGTGCAGATCCCCTCCGGCGGCCGAGGCGTGAAGATGCTGGGCCGCTCGCAGATCGGCGGGCACTCGGTCGGGCTGAACGTGGTCGACGCCCGCCAGCACATGCACGTCATCGGCAAGACCGGCGTCGGCAAGAGCACCCTGTTGCTGAACATGATCGTCGCCGACATCAAAGCCGGGCGCGGGACGGTGGTCATCGACCCGCGCGGTGACCTGATCACCGACATCCTCGACCGGCTACCGGCGTCCCTCGCTAAGAAGATCGTGCTCATCGATCCGGACCAGCCCAACCCGGGCCACTTCAACCCCCTCGAAGACACCAACGATCCGCATCTGGCCGTCGACAACCTCGTCGGGATCTTCGCCAAGATCTTCGCCAAGCAGTGGGGTCCGCGTATGGACGACACCCTGCGAGTGGCCTGCCTGACCCTGATGCGCCACGCGGGCTCGACGCTGAGCCTGGTGCCACCGCTGCTGTCGGACCGGACCTTCCGGGGCCGCTACACGGTGGGCCTGGACGACCCGGACGGCCTGGCCGGGTTCTGGACCTGGTACGACTCGATCAACGAGAACTTCCGGGGCCAGGTCATCGCACCCGTCCTCGCGCGGTTGCGGCAGTTCCTGTTGCGCGACTTCGTCAAGTCCGTGATCGGCAACGCGACCAGCTCGTTCAAGATGGGCGACATCCTCAACGGCGGTGTCTTGTTGTGCCGGCTGCCCAAAGGCCAGCTCGGCGAGGAGACCAGCCGCATCCTGGGCTCGCTGATCGTCGCCCGGGTGTGGCAGGCCGCCATCGCACGGGCCGCGATCCCCGAAGACCAGCGCAAAGACGCCTGTCTTTACGTTGACGAGGCCCACAACTTCCTTACGCTGCCCGGCTCGGTAGACGACATGCTCGCCGAAGCCCGGGGCTACCGGCTGGGGATGGTGCTGGCGCATCAGGATCTGGCTCAGCTGCCCAAGGAGACGGCGGCGGCGATGTCGGCCAACGCCCGCTCCAAGATCGTGTTCAACATCGACCCGGGCGACGCCCGGGAGATGGCCCGGCACACCAAGCCGGAACTCGACGATCACGACCTCGGGCACCTGGACGTGTTCACCGCCGCAGCAAGGCTGCTGGTCGGCAACCGGGAGATGGCCGCGTTCACGTTCGTCACCAACCCGCCCGCGCCGATCGTCGGTGAGGCAACGGCGCTGCGGCAGGAGATCGCCGCCGCGCACGCCGTCGATGGGCAGGAGCCGCCGATGCAGCGGGTGGCCCGCGAGGCGATGCGAAGGCGCATGAGCGGCACCGACTGACCGGATCTGTCTCGGGCCGTTGGGGCTGCCCAGGGCGGCTGCGTGGGGGGCTCCGTTGGGGATGTCTTCGATCGGAGCCCCCAACGGACCCCGCCGCAGGCGGTCTGTCAGGTGCCTGGCCAGGGCAAACGCCGGATCTGTCAGGGCCGCAAGAAAGATCAACTAATCCAGACTCCCTATAGGGATTCCTCTTCTCCACACAGGGGTGACATCTATGCCGCATACGCGGTCCTCTCACGGCCTGCTGGCCATCTACCCACACATCACCAGCCGTGACCGTCAGCTCATGACCCTGCTCGACCACCACCAGGTGCTGACCACCGACCACATCACCCGCCTGTTCTTCCACGCCCCGCGTACCGCCCGGCACCGGCTCGCCGAACTGCTGGCGCTTGAGCTGGTGGACCGGTTCCGGTTCGCCCGTACCGGCGGAGGCACCGACCCGTATCACTGGGTGCTCGGCCATGCGGGGCAACGGTTCCAGGCCGCATCACGCGGCGAGCCCGAACCCAGCGCACGAGCGGCCAGTCAGCGCATCTCGCGTTTGTCAGCCAATCCGCGTCTGCACCACCTGCTCATCGTCAACGAGTTCTTCGTCCGCCTCGGCGAGCACGCCCGCCGACACGACGGAGCGGACCTCGTCCGGTGGTGGTCGGAGCAGCAGGCCACGCAGTTCAAGAGCAGCAAGGCGGCCATCAACCCCGACGGGCACGGGCTGTGGAGCCGAGGCGGGCAGATGGCCGGGTTCTGGCTGGAGGCCGATACCGGTACCGAACCGCTGACCCGCGTCGTCGGCAAGCTCGACGGCTACCGCCGGTTCAACACCGACAGCGGGCCTCGCTATCCGGTGCTGTTCTGGCTGGCCAGCTCCACCCGCGAGGAGCACCTGCACCGGCTGCTACGGGCCGAGCCGGGCGGCGTCACCACGGTCACCGCGACCCAGGACACCAACCCCGCCGAGGCGGTGTGGCTGCCCGCAGACGGCAGCGGGCGGGTGACGCTGGAGCAGCTGCCCAGCTTCCACGGCCACAACACCCCCTCCAACCCCAACTACGTCGAGGGTGTGCTCCATCTGGGCCAATGACTGATGTGACTACCAGCCCTAGTTGGCACTTCCTAGCCATGGGTGGCACTCGAGGCAGCACGGGCCGGGGTCGCGGCGGCGGCCTCAGAGCCTGGTAGGAGGTTGCCGATTTCGGGTGACGGAGGCGGGTGTGATCATCGATACGTCGACTAGTGGGTCGGCGTGTCGGGCTGGAGCCGAAAGAGGGTCTTCGAGTAGGAACGGTAGCGACCAAGCCGCTGCTCCGGACTCGAAGATCCGTCGTTGAGTATTCAGGTCCTGATCGGGCAGGGCACACCCGCGGTGCCCAGCCCCGGCGAGTATCTGCCCACCTGCGGGCTACGCATGTACCCGTCGGCCGCAACGGACACTCGAGTGGCAGCTCCTTCGGCCGTTGGTGCACTTCGGTGGGACCGTACCGGGTCGCGGCGGTCGGCCGGTGTCCTACCCGCGCCGGTGCATCGTTGATGCGATCCGGTACCTGGTTCGTACCGGATGCCAGTGGGGTTCGCTACCGGCCGAATTTCCCGCGGCACTGGTCAAGCACTACTTCACTGTCTGGACCCGCGACGGCACCCTCAACCAGTTGCACAACACGCTGCGCGAACAGGTCCGCCAAGTCGAAGGCCGCAGCCAGGCCATTTCGCCGCTGCCGGAGAAGGTTTCGGAGTGTTGACAGGCCCGGCCGGTGCGCTGGTGGTCGACTTCCAAAGGGTGCGCGGTAACCAGACCGTCCTCAAGGTCAGCCGCGGCTACGACGGCGCTTCGATCACGGGTTCTTGGCTGCCGAGCCGGGTACCCGCTGCGCGCCGGACGGGGACAACGGTAACGACGACCCGCCGCTGGCGTCTAGGCAGGCTCAAGCGGCAGTTGTGCCGTCTTGTGGCCGCGTGTCGAGGCGGTTGGTGGACGATCGTGTCGTGCTGCCGCATTTCTCTGGTGACGTTCAGGCAAGTTCGCGCATTATGGTGCCGTTCGAGGGCGAAGGCGAGGGTGTGGAGGAGCTCTCCTGGGGCCAGATGGAGCTGTGGGGTGGCATGCGGCGGCGGGGCACGTGGATGCCCGTGGGTTACGCGTTGCCGGTGGCACCTGGTACGACCGTGGCCGAGGTGGTTGCCGAGTTGCGGTTCGCGTTGGGCCGGTATCAGCCGATGAGGACGCGGTTGCGGTTCGAATCGGATGGTCGTACCCGGCAGGTGGTGTCCCGGCGGGGTGAGGTCGCGTTGGAGGTCGTTGATGTTCGCGATGACGGGGATCCGGCGCAGGTCGCCGAGTTGGTGCGGCGGCGGTTTTGGGACAGCGCATATGACTTCGTCAATGAGTGGCCGGTACGGGCTGCGGTCGTGCGTCATCGCGGCCTGGTAGTTCACCGGGTGATGGTGATGTGCCATTTGGTGACGGATGGCTTCGGCGCTTTGGTGATGTGGCGGGAGCTGTCCGAGCGTGGTTCGGACCCCGGTTCGGCGGGGGTGTCGTTGACCGCGATGCAGCCGATGCAGCAGGCCCGGTGGCAGCGGTCGCCGGCTGGGCGGCGGCAGTGTGCCGCAGCGTTGCGGTATTGGGAGCGGGTCCTTCGCAGCATGCCGGTCGGGCTGCTCGCCGATGGTGGTGCGGCTCAGCGACCGCGTCACTGGTCGGCGCGGTTGACCTCGCGAGCGATGTACGAAGCGTTGATCGTGTTAGCGGCGCGGATGAGGTCGGATACGTCACCGCTGTTGCTAGGGGTGTTCGTGACGGCGTGGGCGCGGGCGACGGGTAAGGATGCGGTGGTGACACGGGTGGTGGTGAACAACCGCTTTCGGCCCGGGTTGGGTGAGTCGGTGAGCCAGGTTGCCCAGACTGGCCTGTGTGCGGTCGACCTTGCCGGTCTGAGCCTCGATGACGCGTTGTCGCGCGTGCGGCGGCGTGCGATGGCCGCGTACAAGCATGCCTACTACGACCCTGAGCAGATGGAAGAGTTGGTGGAGCGGGTTGGCCGCGAGCGCGGCGAGGAACTTGACCTTGGTTGCTTCTACAGCGATCGGCGTCTGCTCGATCGGGATCCGTCGGTCGGTGTGCGGGTCCCGGTCGAGCGGGAGGTGTTGGCCGCGTTGCCGCAGACCACTTTCCGTTGGGAGTCCAAGGGGGATGAGCCCAGCGAGCGGCTGTTCGTGTTCATCAATCCGGCCGACGGTGTGGTGGATATCAGTGTCTTCGGCGACACCGAGTATGTGTCGCCAGCGCGGATGGAGGCCTGCGTACGGGGGATGGAAGCGGTCGCGGTCGCGGCGGCGTTCGAGCCGACCGCCGCCGCGCTGCCCGGGGTGTCTGCTGAGGCTTGACGTCGCGGCTGAGGTTTACGCCCGTCGGTGACGGTCACCGTTTGCCGGATCTGCGGCTGGATTCGCTATCGGACGGCGAGGTTGTCGATGGTCTGGGCCAGGCCGTCGTCGCGGGGTGGTACCTGCAGCGCCGGATCGTCGGCGAGGATGGCCTGATGGAGCATGCGCAGTCGCAGGCAAGGCTCGAGGCCCAACTCGGTGGTCAAGGCGGCACGCAGCCGTTGGAATGCTTGCAGGGCGTCGTGTCTGCGGCCGCTGCGGTGCAGGGCGATCATGAGCTGCGCGTGGAGGTTCTCGTGGTGGGGATGCTCGGCGAGCATGCCGGCGAGTTCGGGCAGGACCTCTTGGTGGCGTCCGAGCCGCAGGCGTGCCTCGATGCTTTGCTCGATGGTGGTGAGTCGGGACTCTTCCAGGCGTTTGATCTGTGGCCTTAGCAACGCTCCGGCGTGGACGCCCGTGAATGCTGGACCACTCCATTGGCTTTGCGCGTCTTGCAGTAGGTCAGCGGCGCGTGTGTTGTCGCCGTACGCCAGGGCCTGTCTGCCTGCTGTGGTCAGACGCTGGTAACGGTGGAGGTCGAAATCGTCGGTTGCTGGGTTGAGCAGGTAGCCGCCGGGTGTGGTCATCAGGACGGTGGTAGCGATGGTAGCCGGATCGGTGCCGAGTCCGGTGCTGAGCAGTCTGCGTAGATGCAGGACATACGTTTGCAGGGTGGTAGCGGCGCTGTGGGGCGGCTCGTCGCCCCACAGCTCGTAGAAGAGCGCGGCCGCGGATACGGCGTGGCCAGCGTGTATCAGGAGCAGGGCCAGTACCGAGCGTGGCTTGGGTGCTGTCGGGGTTATCGATGTGTCGTGGTTGGTGAGCGAAAGCGGACCTAGGACCCGGATTCGCATGCCGGTGGCATCTGGCTTCTGCATCGGTTGAGCCTCACCGCTCATGGCTGTGATGCCAGACTTGGAAGCTCGGGCCGTCCGCCGGCAGTGTGACCGTGCCGGTGGTGTCCGGGCGCAGGTCGGCGGCGCCGCCGTACACGTTCGACCCGCCCGGCACGCCGGTGAGCTGGACCGGCGTGCCGGTGGCGCGCCGGGCGAGCACCAGCACGCTCTCGCGCTCGGTCTCGCGGACGAAGGCGAGCGCGTCGGCGTCCGCGTGCACCCACCGCAGGCCGCCGTGCCGCAGCGCGGGCGTGTCGCGGCGCAGCGCGACGAGCGCCCGGTACCGCGCGAACGTGGCGTGGTCCCAGCCGTCCGCCCGGTGCCACGGCATCGGCGTACGGGAGTCCTCGCCGTCGACGCCGCGCAGCCCGATCTCGTCGCCGGCGAAGACCATCGGCGTGCCCGGCATCGTCATCAGCAGCCCGGCCGCGACCTCCTGCCGATACGGGTCGCCGACCACGGTGCGGATGCGGGCGGTGTCGTGCGAGCCGAGCAGCGTCCACGAGTGGGTCAGCGCGCGCCACGACACCCGCGCGGCGAAGGCCCGCATCGTGGCCAGCGCGGCCACCCCGTCCCGGCGAGGCACACCGCCCGGCACGCCGAGGAAGTGCGGCAGATCGAGGTCGTCGCCGCGCAGCCAGGTCCAAAGTGGGCGCAGAAAGCCAGCGTAGTTCATCGTGCCCTGCCAGCCGTCGCGGTCCAGGTCGCCGGTGTGGTCGTGCGCGTGCTCGGCGACGAAGAGCCCGTCGCCGGCCGCCGCCCGCAGAAACGCGGCGACCTTGTGGGTGTACGCGTCGGCGCCGCACCGCCCGGTCATGTTGGCCACGTCGACCCGCCAGCCGTCCAGCCCGTACGGCGGCCGCCGCCACGCCCGCACCACCTCGGCGAGCCGCTCCCGCAGCACGGGCGAGGCCCAGTTGAGCTTCGGCAGCGTCTTCACCCCCATCCACGACTCGTAGTCGCCGGATGCGTGGAAGTAGTACATCGCCCGCTCGGCCGCGTCCACATCGGACACGGCGGCGGTGAACCACGGGTGCGCGTCGCCGGTGTGGTTGGTGGTGACGTCGCCGACGATCCGCCACCCGCGGGTGTGTACCGCGCCGGCGAGCCGGGCCAGCGCCGCGTCGCCGCCGAGCAGCGGGTCGACGCGGTCGAACGCGGCCGCGTCGTAGCGGTGGTTGGAGCGGGCCGGGAAAATCGGCGTCAGGTAGACGGTGTTGACGCCGAGCCGTTCCAGGTGGTCCAGCCGCCCCGCGATCCCGTCCAGGTCGCCGCCGTACCACTGCCGCTGCACGAGCGCCTGCCCGGTGTCGACCGGCGTGTCCCAGTCGCAGGGCACCGCCCAGTCCGGCGCCGGTGGCAGGTCCCGCCCGGAGCGGGCGAACCGGTCCGGGAAGATCTGGTACACCACGGCGTCACGGGACCACGCCGGCGGCGGGTCGTACGCGACGAGCCGGAAGTCCAGGTCGTCCGGGACGTCGTGGCCGGTGACGCCGAGCCCGTTCAGCCAGCGGTCGTCGACGAGGAAGCGGTAGTTGGTGACCGGGTTGCGCACGAGCACCTCGGCCCGCCACCAGGTCGCGTCCGGCGTGGTGCGGTCGACGACCGCGGGCGCGAAGTGCGGCTCGCCGTCCGGTGTGTACCGCACGTGGACCCGCCGCGCGGGCGCGCCCGCGGGCACCCGTACGAAGACGGTCACGGTCTCGCCGAGGGCCGGGGTCAGCGTGGACACCATGGTCCCGTCGTGGTGTGGCACGTGGCTATCCCTTCACTGCTCCGGCGGTCAGGCCCGAGACGATGTAGCGCTGGAGGAACTGGAACACGAGCACCGTCGGTACGGCGGTCAGCAGCGTGCCGGCGCAGAAGACGCCGAAGTTGTTGTTCCGCTCGCCGGAGATGAGCCCGTACATGCCGACGGAGAGGGTCTTGGAGCCGGTGTCGGTGAGGAACACGTTCGCGATGAGGAACTCGTTGACGGTCGCGATGAACACCAGCAGCCCGGTGACCGCGAGGATCGGTGCCACCAGCGGCAGGATGATCTGGAAGAAGACCTGGGCGTGCGTGGCGCCGTCGATGGTGGCCGACTCGTCCAGCTCGCGGGGCAGCGTGTCGAGGAAGCCCTTCATCAGCCAGGTGTTCACGCCGAGCGCGCCGCCGAGGTACAGCAGCACGAGGCCCCACGGGGTGTTGAAGCCGACCGCCGGCCACAGCTCGGTGACCGTGCTGAACATCAGGAAGATGGTCACGATCGCGAGGAACTGCGGGAACATCTGGATCAGCAGCAGTGCCAGCAGCCCGGTGCGGCGGCCGCGGAAGCGCATCCGGCTGAACGCGTACGCGGCCAGCGCGCCGAGGAAGACCGCGGCCGCCGAGGCGAGACCGGCGATCAGCATCGTGTTGGCGAACCAGCTCGCGAACCTCGTCTCGGACAGCAGCCGGTCGAAGTTCTCCAGGGAGAGCCCGGTCGGCAGCAGCTCGGTCGACGACAGCGTGCCGCGCGGGTTGAGCGCCGCCGACAGCACGAACAGGATCGGGAAGAGCGCGAACGCGACGGCGCCGGCCGCGACCGCGTGGCGCAGCGGAACGGTTCTCATGCGTAGAGCTCCTCCTGGCGGCGGGTGCGCCGGAAGCTGACCGCCGACAGCAGCGCGACGATCGCGAAGATGAACACGGAGATGGCGGCCGCGAACCCGTACTGCGCGCCGGCGGCACCGAAGGCGAGCCGGAACGTGTACGTGATCAGCAGGTCGGTCGCCCCGGCGGTGGGGTTGTCGGCGGGAAACGGGCCGCCCTCGGTGGTGAGGTAGACCGCGTTGAAGTTGTTGAAGTTGAACGCGAACGACGAGATGAGCAGCGGGGTCAGCGCCACCATCAGCAGCGGCAACGTCACCCGCCGAAACGACTGCCACGGCCCGGCGCCGTCCACCGTGGACGCCTCGGTCAGCTCCCTCGGTATCGCCTGCAGCGCGCCGGTGGCGACCAGGAACATGTACGGGAAACCGAGCCACATCTGCACCAGCACGACCGCGAGCCGCGCCGACCACACGCCGCCGAGCCAGTCGACATCGAGCCCGAACAGCCGGTTGACCAGCCCGAAGTCGGTGTTGAACAGATCCCGCCAGACCAGCAGCATCGCGAACGACGGCATCGCGTACGGCAAGATCAGCAGTACCCGGTACAGAGCGCGGCCGCGCATCCGCGGGGTGTGCAGCGCCAGCGCGCAGAGCAGGCCGAGCGCGAAGGTGGCCGCGACCGAGCCGACCGCGAACGCGACGTTCCACAGCAGGGTGCGCAGGAAGGGGCCGGAGATCGTCGAGTCGGTCAGCACGCGGGAGAAGTTCGCCAGTCCGACGCCGACCTTCCAGCCCTGCGCGAGCCGCTCGCCGTCGGCGGCGACGAACGCGCCGGCGCCCTCGTCGGCCGTCCAGGTGCGGCCGGTCGCGGTGTCCCGCACGCAGTCGCAGGCCTCGGCGTACTCCCGGGTGGCCTTGCCCTCGTAGGCGCGGGACAGCCCGGACGAGCGGATCGCGCCACCCGGCGTCGGCACCGCGAACGCGGTGATCTCGGCGCTGCGTGCGCTGGCCTGCCCGGCGTCAAGGACGGTGTACCCGCGCGCGGCGGTCACCTTCCCGGCGGAGTTGACGGTCACCTCACCTTCCGGCAGTGCGCGCAGCCCGGCGGCGTTACCGGCGTACACCGCGCGGGTGGCGGGGTCGGTGACGAGGAAGACCAGCGGCCCGGTCGCCGGGTCGCCGGTGGTGGCGACCGCGAGGGCGTACTCGGTGGAGCCGGGCACCTGGGTGACCGAGGCGGTCTGGATCGCCACGATGGCCTCGGCCTTGTTCCCTCGGTGGCCGTCGCCGAAGTTGGTGAACGCGGTGCTCGCGGTGTAGAGGATCGGGAAGATCTGGAACGCGATGAGCAGCAGCGTGCCCGGGACGAGGTACTTGGCCGGGACGTGCCGGCGGGTCAGGTAGAGGTAGAAGATCGCGGCGGTGGTGCCGGCGAGGATCGCCAGCCCGGCCCAGGCACGCGCCTCCACCAGCGGAAACGCGGCCCAGACCGCGATGCCCGCGGCGAGGCCCAGCAGCACCACCTTCGCGGTCAGGCCGGTGAGCGTTACCGGTGCGGAGTCGCGGACGATGTACGGCTCGGTGCGGTGCCGGCCGCCGTGCGGGGCCCGGCGACCGGGCCCCGCACTCGTGAGCTGTGTCGCCATCTACTTGATCTGCCCGGAGATCGTCTTGGCGGCGGCGTTCACCGTCGTGGCGACGTCGGCGCCGCCGATGATCGCCGCCTCCGCCTTGCCGAAGGGATCCCAGATCGCGGCCATCTCCGGGATCGCCGGCAGCACCGCGCCATCCCTGCCGGCGGCCTGGAACTTGTCCAGGTCCGCGTCCTCGGCCTTGACCTGGTCGAACGCGGCGGTCAGCGCGGGCGGCCGGGGTTCGGCCTTGTAGAGCGCGACGGCCAGGTCGGGCACGGTCAGGTAGTTCGCCACGAACTCCTGCGCGAGCGCCTTGTTCTTGCCCTTGGCCGCCACGTAGAAGGCCTGTACGCCGACGAACGGGGTGGCCGGCTTGCCGCCGGCGAACCCGGGCACCGGCGAGATGTCGTACGCGAGGCCGGCCTTCTTCACGTCCGTGATCGCCCAGGGACCGGAGACCAGGAAGGCGCACTTCTTGGCGGTGAACGTGGCGATCGAGTTCTCGCCGCCGATCGACCGCTTGAGGGCGCCCTCCCCCTTCTCCCCGAGTGCGCGGATCTTCTCGAAAGCCGCTACCGAGGCGGGTGTGCCCACGCCCAGGTCCTTGGGGTCGTAGTCGCCGTTCGCGCCGGTGCCGAACAGGTAGCCGCCGGCCGAGGCGTAGAGCGGGTACAGGTGGTAGGCGTCGCCGCTCTGCCCGACCTGCAGGCAGAGGATCTCGCTGGCCTTCTTCTCGGCCTTGAGCCGCTTGCCGGTCGCGACGAGGTCCTCCACAGTGGCCGGAGCCTGCGGCGCGAGATCGGTGTTGCGGATCAGCGCGACGTTCTCCATCGCGTACGGCACGCCGTACACCTGGCCGTTGAACGTGACCGCCTTGAGGGCGATCTCCGCGAAGCCGGCCTTCTGCTCCGCGGACAGCTGCACCGGGTCGATGGCGCCGTTCTGCACCAGGTTGCCGATCCAGTCGTGCGCGCCGACCATCACGTCCGGCCCGCTGCCCTGCTGGGAGGCGGTCACGAACGTGGTCTGCTGCTCGTCGGCGATCTCCTGCACCTCGACGGTGACGCCGTTCTCCTGGCCGAACCGGTCGGCGAACGGCTTGAGGGCGGCGGTGCGCTTGGTGTCTGCCCAGATCACCAACCGGCCACCGGCCGCCTTCGCGGCGGGCGAGTCGGACGCGGCCGGCTCGTCACCGCCACCACCGCAGCCGGTGGTGGCGAGCGACAGAGCCAAGGCGGCGGCGACCACACCCGCGGCGTGACCGGCATCGTGTGCGGCTCGGACCTGATGGCCCTCGGCGCGATCCGGGCCGCCCGCCAGCGTGGACTGTCCATCCCGGACGACGTGTCGGTGGTCGGGTACGACGACTCACCGCTGATCGCGTTCACCGATCCGCCGCTGACCACCGTGCGGCAGCCGGTGACCGCCATGGCCGTCGCGGCGGTGCGCGCCCTGATCGACGAGATCAACGGGCACGGCACCCACCGCTCCGAGTACGTCTTCCGCCCCGAGCTCGTGGTCCGCTCCTCCACCGGTGCGGTTAAGCAGCTGTTGGTGGCGTAGCCGCCGATCCCGTGCGCCTTCGCCTTCCAGGCTCGGCCTTATGGCCTGGTCCGGTGTTCCCACATGGTCGGCGATCGCGGACATAGGCGTCTGAGGCCAGCATGTTGACCAGGACACGGCACGTACCGGTGCGACGCGGTGAGCATCGCACCGGTACGTGGCGAATTGGGATCTACTTCAGGTAGGGGCCGGTCGCGCCGACCTTGCCGGGTGCGGGGTTGCCGGGCAGGTCGAGCACGTAGACGCGCAGGTTGCCCTTGCCGGTGACGCCGGCGGTGAGGGTGCCGTTGGTGACGGTTTGGACATCGCCGGTAACTGCGTCGACGTACCGACCGTTGGGGATGCTGGTGAAGGTGGCGCTGCCGGAAACGGTGATCAGCGCGAAGCTGTCCACGCCGCCAGCGGTGTAGCGCCGCTTGTAGGCCATCTGGTTGCCGCTGATGCCCTGCGTGGAGTATTGGCCCTTTTGCAGAGCGGGGATGGCCCGGCGGATCTGGTTGAGCCGCTGCACATGCTTAACCAGGGGTTTGTCGAGCGTGGCAGCGACCGGGCCGCTGGCGTTGGAGACCACACCGAAGTCGGACGCGGTGACCGTGCCGGTCACGTGGTCGCCGTAGTAGGCGCGGCCGGTGGTGGCCAGCGGGCAGGTGGGGCCGCAGTCGATGCGGGCGCCCTTCTGGAACTCGATCTCCGAGCCGTAGTAGAGCGTAGGGATGCCGCGGAAGGTCCACATCAGGCTCATGTTCTCTGCCCATGCCTCGGTGCCGCCGGCGTACCGGTTCTGGGACTTGTTCGGCCCGTAGTCGTGGCTGTCGACGTAGACGACGTTGTAGGTGGCGTCGTTGTAGCTGTCGTCGGAGTCTTTGCCGTTCCAGAAGGCGTTGTTGGCGTCGCCGAAGTTCATGTGCATGCGCATGTCGATGACGTTCATGCCGGAGAACTTCGAGTGGTCGGGAGTGTGGTAGGTGTTGCCGTTCAGGAACGCGTTGTCGCTGGTCGGCTGGCCGGCCGGGCCGAGCAGCTGCTCGTAGTCGTACTGCTCGATGGCCGCGCGGACGTCGTCGGGGCTGTACTCGCGCCGTTCCTTCCAGGTGAAGAACTGGGCGGAGTGGTTGACCGACCCACGGTTCCACTTGTCGTTGATGAACGCGGCGACCTCGCCGAAGACGTAGAAGTCCTTGCCTTTCTCGCCGTGCTTGGCGACCGCGTGCTGCTGGATGGCGGGCAGGAAACGCCGGTTCCAGGTGACCCGCGGGATGTGCACGGCGGTGTCGATCCGGAAGCCGTCCACGCCCATGTCGATGTACCGGTTGTAGGCGTCGATGAGGTACTGCTGAACGGTCGCGTTCTCGGTGTTGAAGTCGGCCAGGTCCTCATGCAGCCAGCAACTGCGCGAGTCCTCTCCTTCCCAGTTGCCGATCCAGCACTGGTGGTACAGGTCGGCGGGGAACAGACCGTTGGTGGGCGCCGGCCACTGGCAGTTGTAGATGGTGTAGCCCTCGGGGCTGAAGTAGCCGCTGGGCGTGCCCCACCGCAGGCATTTGTTACCCGACGGTGCGGCGGTGGACCAGATGTCGCCGTTGTAGGCACGCCCCTTGGCCATCGCGTTCTGCGCGGCGGTCATGTTGGGGTCGTTGCCCTGGTGCTCGACCATCGGGTCGTACTCGGCACCGGATCGCTTCTCGCTGTACATCCACTTCCACTGCTCGTCCCGCACCCCGTAAACGGTCGGGGTGAACAGGTCCTTGGCGCCCCACCGGGAGCTGTGGTTGTACACCACGTCCTGGAAGATCTTGATGCCCTTGGCGTGCGCCTTGTTGATCAGGTCCTGGTAGCTGGCCCCAGGCGTTTCCAGCCGTGTGTCGACTCGGTAGAAGTCCCAACCGTGGTAGCCGTGGAAGTCGTAGTCGGAGCGGTTCAGCACCACCGGCGTGATCCAGATGGCGGAGAACCCCAGCCCCTTGATGTAGTCGAGCTTGTCGATCAAGCCCTGGAAGTCACCGCGGAACATGGGGTCGTTGTTGGCTGCGTTGCCGGAACGCTCGTGCTGGCTGCCGCCCCGGTTGTTGGAGGTGTCACCGTCGTAGAAGCGGGCGGTCATGACGAAGTAGATGGTGTCTTCGCGCGGATCGCCACCCAACGGCGTCCCGCCCGCCGGCTCAGGTGGCGCCTCACCGGTGGTGGCCGAGGCGGGCTGGCTGGCCGGCGACTTGTTGCCGGCCGCGTCGAACGCCTTGACCGTGTAGGTGTACCGCGTGCTGGCCGCGAGCCGGTTCTCGATGTATCCGGTCTCGGGGGTCGTGAGGGTGACCGTGCCGGTCGCCCCCCCGGTGCGGGTGATTTCGTAGCCGGTGACACCGCGCTGGTCCGTGGACGCCGACCAGGACAGGGTAATCCGCAACCCGCTGGCCGTCGCGGTCAGATTCGCCGGCGTCGAGGGCGGCTCGGTGTCCACCGGGGGCGGCGGCCCGCACGGATCGGTGGCGTTGGCCGTCACCACGCCGCCCTTGACCGTGCTGATGCCCGTGCCGATCGTGTAGTCCGCGCCGTTGTTGTTGTCCCACTGGCCAGCGTTGTTGTTGAACGCCGCCTTGAGGGTGGCCGCGGTACCGAGGTTGACGACCTTGCGCGTCCAGCCAGCACACGCGGCGTCCATCGCCACCCCGGGAACGGCCGTCCAGGCGCCGCCTGCCGGCTGGTAGTGGATGTTCGCCGCGGCCCATCCGCGCGTGGCGGTGTGGTAGTAGATCTCGGCGCTGGCCCCGCTCGGCTGGGGAGAGGGGGTTCCGCTCGAACACGGGTCACCGGTGCCGGTGCTTCCGCCGGATACCGTCACCACGCCGGTGCCCAGGCGGTAGTTGGCGCCGTTGTTGTTGTCCCACACACCCGCGCCGTTGTTGAACACCACCTGCAGCCCGGTCGCGTCACCCAGGTCGATGGTCTTCTTCCGCCAGCCGGTGCACGCCGCGTCCATCGCGACGCCCGGCACGGCGGTCCACCCAGCCCCGTTCGGCGCGTAGTGGATGTTGACGGTCGAGGTCCACGCCGCTGGCGGCCGGTAGAAGATCGTCACGCTGTTGGCCGCGGCCGCGATGCCGACTGGCAGCAGGCCCAGCACCACGCTCACCACCAGCGCGAGGCCGAGCCACCGTCGTCGGGCCCTGGTTTGCTTTCTCATGCGGTCTCCTGAGACGTCCGTCGGCCCAGCCGACGTGATCTTGCATGGAAGTTCTTGCAGATAGGAACAAGCAGAACGCAGGCACATGCCGTGTCAGTGCCTCCGCTGCGCCTGACCAGGACGCAGTCAGGTCAATGTGCGACAACCTTTGCAACGTCTTGCAAGGTTGCCAAGAAGTTACCAGCCTGGATCGCTTGACACCAGGGGTTCACAAACGGGTGTCGATGTTGCTAGCTTGTGGCCGAGCGACCGGAAACAGTTGCGACTATCGCAAGGTCTTTCACGGGGGTGGGCGCCGATAATGTCCTCTTTATCCCGGGAGTGCGTATGACAGCCTCTAGAAGAGTCAGAGCCGCGTGGGCCGCGACCGCTGCCGCATCGCTGCTGGTGGTGTCGACTGCGGTGGTTACCACCGCCACGGCGGCCAGCAGCCAGGCAGCGATCGCGGCGAACGGATCGTCGATCGTGCACCTGTTCCAGTGGCGATGGAGCTCCGTCGCTCAGGAGTGTGAGACCACGCTCGGGCCCAACGGCTGGGGCGGCGTGCAGGTCTCCCCGCCGCAGGAGCACGTCGTGCTGCCAAGCGCCGAGGGCGCCACCTACCCGTGGTGGCAGGACTACCAGCCGGTCTCGTACCGCCTGGACCAGACCCGGCGGGGCACGCGCGCCGAGTTCGTCGATATGGTCACCCGCTGCCGGAACGCCGGCGTCAAGATCTACGTCGACGTGGTGCTCAACCACATGAGCGGCACCGGCTCGGCAGGCAGCGGGCCGGGCAGCGCGGGCACGGTCTACAGCAAGTACGAGTACCCGAACCTGTTCAACGACGGCTCCGGCGACGCCTACACCTACCCGGACTTCGGCCCCTGCTACACGACGATCAGCAACTGGGGCAACAAGGCCGAGGTGCAGGACTGCGAGCTGCTCGCGCTCGCCGACCTCAACACCGCCGACCCCGAGGTGCGCCGCAAGATAGCCAAGTACATGAACGCCGTGATCGACCTCGGCGTGGCCGGCTTCCGGGTCGACGCGGCCAAGCACGTGCAGGAGGCGCACCTGGCCGACATCATCTCCCGCCTGCACGACGTGCCCGGCTTCGGCGGGCGGCCCGACCTCTTCCACGAGGTGTACGGCGACGGGACAGTCCCCTACACGGCGTACGCGCCGCTGGGCAAGGTGACCAACTTCGATTACCAGCGGGCGGTCTCCAGCGGCTTCCAGGGCGGCAACATCGCCCAGTTCGCCAACCTGCCCAACTACGGCGGCCTGTCCGCCAGCCAGGCCGTCGTGTTCATCGACAACCACGACACCCAGCGGTCCAGCCCCACGCTCACCTACAAGAACGGCGACCGGTACTACCTCGCCGACGCGTTCATGATGGCCCACCCGTACGGCACCGTGCAGCTGATGTCCAGCTACGCCTTCACCGCCCAGGCCCAGGGCCCGCCCAGCTCATCAAACGGCACCACCAACGCCACCAACTGCGGCAACGGCCAGTGGATCTGCGAACACCGCAACGAGCAGGTCGCCGGCATGCCCAGCTTCCGCAACGCCACCGAAGGCACCGGCATCACCAACACCGTCACCGACGGCAACGGCCGGCTCGCGTTCGCCCGCGGCAACCGCGGCTACGCCGCCTTCAACGCCACCGGCGAGGCGTGGAACCGCACGTTCACCACCAGCCTGCCCGACGGGACCTACTGCAACGTCGCGCGCGGCACGTACAACACGTCGACCGGCGCCTGCACCGGCGGCACCATCGGCGTCGCCGGCGGCGCGTTCACCACGAGCATCCCGGCCAACCGCGGCGTCGCCCTGCACGTCAACGCCCGCACCGGCACGACCCCGACCACGCCCACCACAACCCCTCCCACGACCCAACCGACGACCACGCCCACCACCACACCGCCCACCTCGCCACCGGTCGGCAACACCACCTTCCAAGCCACCGCACCCACCGGCCAGGACCTCTACGTCGTCGGCTCCATCCCCCAACTCGGGTCCTGGACGCCGGCCAACGGACTTCGCCTGACCCCAGGCACTACCGCCGGCACATTCGCCGGCACGGCCTCCATCCCCGCCGGCACCGCGTTCGAATGGAAACTGGTGCGCATCTCCAACGGCCAGGTCACCTGGGAAAACACCCCGAACCGCAACGGCACCGCCGGAACGACTCACACCGTCACCTGGAACCAGATCAACCCAACTACTTCACCCAGCACAGGCACGGCCGCGACCACCATCAACGCCACAGCCACCACCTCATGGGGACAGAACGTCTTCATCGTCGGCTCCACCCCCACGCTGGGCTCCTGGAACCCCGCCAACGCCATCGCACTGGCTCCTACCAACTACCCCGTCTGGACCGGCACCATCCACCTGCCCCTCAACCAACCCATCGAATACAAACTGATCAAAAAGAACCCCGACGGCTCCATCACCTGGGAAACCGGCGCCAACCGCACCCACACCCCCAGCGGAACCGCCACACTCACCATCACCTGGCGGTAGGCAGCCCACACCACCGCCAGACCCGGTGGCCGCCCGCGCTCCCCGCGGGCGGCCACCCCGTTCACAGACACTCCAACCGAACAGCCGCCCCAACAGTCGTCTCCGTCCGGTCAGAAACGCCAACACGGCGGGGCGCACCATCTGTACGGCGCTTGGCACTGCGCGCTCGTCATCCAAGTCGCGGAGGTCAGCGTGATTGGTAACGACGACCACGACCTGGCCGGTGTGCTGGGCCTCACCACCGTGGCCCAGCCCGCAGCCCCCGAACAGGGCCGCCTCGTGGCCAACATCCTTTGAGCCCGCTGACCGGCGGCGACCACCCGGAGAGGAACCCGTGATCCTGCCAACCAGCTTCATCGATCGCGATTCGACGGCGCCACCTCGGGCTGAACCGGGTCAACAATGGTGGCGCACCGCGATCATCTATCAGACCTATCCGCGTTCCTTCGCCGACTCGGGCGGCGACGGCATCGGCGACCTGCCCGGCATCACCGCGCGGCTGGACCACCTCGTCGAGCTCGGCGTCGACGCCGTGTGGCTGTCGCCCTTCTACCCCTCGCCGCAGGCCGACGCGGGCTACGACGTGTCCGACTACCGGGACGTGGATCCCATCTTCGGCAGCCTCGACGACGCCGACAAGCTCCTCGCCGCCGCCCGCGAGCGCGGGCTGCGGGTGATCGTCGACCTCGTGCCCAACCACACGTCCAGCGAGCACCCTTGGTTCAAGGCCGCGCTCGCCGCTGGCCCAGGCAGCCCCGAGCGGTCCCGCTACATCTTCCGGCCGGAAAAGCCCAACAACTGGCAGAGCACCTTCGGCGGCCCGGCCTGGACCCAGGTACCGGACGGCGAGTGGTACCTGCACCTGTTCGACGCCGGCCAGCCCGACCTCAACTGGGATCACCCCGAGGTGCGCGCCGAGTTCCGCGACATCCTGCGCTTCTGGCTCGACCGCGGCGTCGACGGCTTCCGGGTCGACGTCGCGCACGGCCTGATCAAGCAGGCCGACCTCGCCGACTGGCACTACCCCGTCGAGCCGCTCACCGGCCCCGCCACCGAGAGCATCCGGCCGCCGATGTGGGACCAGGACGCCGTGCACGACGTGTACCGCGACTGGCGCCGGGTGCTGGAGGAGTACCCGGGCGAGCGCATCCTCGTCGCCGAAGCGTGGGTGGCGCCGTCCGAGCGGCTCGCGGCGTACGTGCGGCCCGACGAGATGCACCAGGCGTTCAACTTCGAATACCTGGAGGCGGCCTGGACCGCCGCCGCGCAGCACGAGGTGATCACCCGCTCGCTCGCCGCCAACGCGGCGGTCGGCGCGCCGACGACCTGGGTGCTGTCCAACCACGACGTGCTCCGGCACGCGTCCCGCCTCGGCCTGCCGATCGGCAGCCCTCGCCCGCGCGGCATCGGCGCCGACGACCCGCAGCCGGACCCGGTGCTCGGCCTGCGCCGGGCGCGCGCGGCGACGCTGCTCATGCTCGCGCTTCCCGGCTCGGCATACCTGTACCAGGGAGAGGAGCTCGGCCTGCCCGAGCACACCACGATGCCCGACGAGGCCCGGCAGGACCCGATGTTCCGGCGCACCCAGGGCGAGCAGAAGGGGCGCGACGGCTGCCGCGTGCCGATCCCGTGGGAGGCCGACGCCCCGGGATACGGGTTCGGCCCGTCCGGCGCGACCTGGCTCCCCCAGCCGCCGGTCTTCGCCGCGCTGGCGCTCGACCGCCAGCGCGGGGTGCAGGGCTCGACGTACGAGATGTACCGGTCGGCGCTGCGCCTGCGCGCCCAGCACCAGCTCGGCGCCGGCACGCTCACCTGGGCCGACGGGCTGGACGGCGTGCTCACCTTCCAGAACGGCAGCGTGTTCGTGCTGACCAACTTCGCCGACACCCCGGCCGCACTCCCGCCGGGCGCCCGCATCCTGATCAGCAGTGAGCCGCTGGACAGCGACGGCAAGGTGCCGACGGACGTCACGGTGTGGGCTGAGGTGTAGCCGCGCGGCGAACTCGTCGAAGTCGCTTGGCGTCACGCCCTTGCGCTGGACGACCGAGAAAAGGGCCTCGTCGGTAGCCACGGCGCGTTGCTGCGCTGCGGCCCTAGCAAAAGGGTGATGGCTGGCCCGACGACGGTCGCTGAGCCGGCTGGAGTTGATCGGCAGCCCCGCCAAGGACGCCGACCTGTATCCAAGGCGTTCACGTTCCCGTGAACCGCCCCGGTTCTCCAACTCGGTACCTTCGCAGGTTTCAGAGTCTCGAAAACCGGGGCGGTTCAGCCGCGCTTGGAAGCCTGCCTATGGGCCGTGCCGTCAATTCGATGGCTGAGGTCCTCGGCGAAGGTGTCGAGCCGAGACCGCAGTTCGGCGTAGTGGCCGTGGCCGGATGCTAGAAACGGCCAGCGGACGTGCACGTAAACGGACAAGGCGCCGCCCGGTTTCGCCTGGCGGGGATCGGGGCGCAGCAACGGCGAGAAGTGATGCTCGGATTGCGTGATCTTGGTCCAGATCCAGACGGAGGCTAGGAGCCGCTTGGAGTCCGACCAGTCGACGTGGAGGGTCCCCTTGCCGTTGACAGGCTTGCCGACAAGGCCGCTGGTGAGGTCACGCCACTCGTCGCCGCTGAGCGACCAGGTGGCGAGCGCGTCGCGGCGCCTGCCGTAGTCGACGCGGCTTTCAGCATGGTGCAGGCGGTCGGTCAGTGCCTCGACGGCGTCATCGAACGCGACCCGGCACTTCGGCCTCGTCAGTTGTCTGGTGACGGTGGCCACGGCGTGGCGGGCGGCGCTCCAGGGCAGGCCGAGCAGCGTACCGGCATGCCTGAGGCCGCCGCCGGTAACCATACGAGCCAAGATCACGGGAACGGCGCGGCGAACCCACCGCTCGTCGGCATCAACGCTGTTGAAGTAAGTGCTGTACCAACCGGTTGGCAGGTACTGCGGGATGTGGTGCAGCCCGAACCCGACCCGCCGTGGTGGGATCTTGGTCTCTGGCAGGCCCAGTTTCCGGATGATGTGCTGGGTACCGGACGCCGTGCCGGCGACGGTGAGGAAGCCGGGCGAGCAGCGCTCGTCGTCGCCCAGTGCTCTGCGGACCCACTTGCGGGTGGGTCGGCTCGCGTCGAACATGTCGCGCAGAAGGTCGCCGAGGATCGCGGGTTCGCAGGTTAGCATCTGGTCAGCGGCGCCGAGGAGAGCCGCGGCGACGGCCGCGTCGGCAGGTGGCCGGTCGTAGACGCGGATCTCGAGGACGTTGCGGCCGGCGTCTCGGGCGGCGGTGATCTCGTGTCGTAGCTGACGGATGTACGCATCGACCGTGTCCACCTGGCCGGGTGCGAGCACCGAACGGCCGGCTGGCCAGGAGGCGGTCAGCAGTGTGGTCAAGATGCGTAGGTCCGCGAAGTAGCGCGCCGGTGACGTTGGCTGCCCGACGCTGACCACCGCAGGCGGCCGGTCGGAGCGCAGCAGCGCGAGTAGCCGTCGCTGAAGGTGCAGCGACTCCTCGCTGATGGATGCTCGCGCGGTCTGGGCGTCGGTGGCGTTGTCCAGCCGGTATCCGCATGGCTGGTACGGCGCTGTCGACGTCGTCGGGTTCCGGCACGCCGCCGGGTGCGTCACCGGGTGGGCGGCCAACGGCAGCAGTTGCGGGCTGCCGGGGCGGCGCTGGTGCGCCGGATTGCCGCAGCCCGGGCAGGTGTGCCGGAGCAGCCATCGGTGGGCAGGGCACGCGAACACGACCGGCACGCGCCACAGCTTGCTCCACGCCCCGCCGTGGCGGTTCTGAATAGGGCTGCCGTCGCCGGCCAGACATTCCGCGCAGTAGCGGCTGAACCTGGCGAAGATCCAGTTCTCGCGGATGAACACGCCATGAGCTGTCCGGCGGCGCCCCGTCCATTGTTGGTCCAGCGGCGGATACCTCGGGGCGAGACTGGCCAGGGTCAGATCAGTGACCTCGGCCAGGGTCAGCCGGGTGGCGTGGGCGAACGTGGCGGTGAGCGGTGGGTCGAGGGCGAAGATGACGCTGGAAGCCATGGTGCTCTGTCGCCGGCCGCCGTCCAGGCCGGTGGCTTGCGCCAACTGGGTCGGGGTCATGTCCAGGCGGTGCGCGAGGCGCAGCATGAAGCCGGGCAGTGACTCGGCCGGCAGCGGGTCCAGGCTGCGCGGCAACGGCATGCCGTTCACGCCGAACCGGGCGACGCGTTCGGGGTTCCCTTGTCATCGAAGACGGTGTTGCGGCGGGTCCGGGGCCGCGTGCGGCCGGTGTCGGCGGGTGTGCGGGGCGGGACGTTGGGGATCTCTGCGGCGGTCCGGTCGCGGCCGGGCACGGCGCCTAGGTTGATGTCCACACCGTCGAGCAGGTCGATGTCCAGCCGTTCGGCGCTGGTGTCGATGGCGTGGGCGCAGCCGTCCTCGATGAGCCGTTCCAGCAGGCCGACCACACCGCCGGTGCGGCGGAACAGGTACTCGGGCATGGTTCCGTCGGTGAGCATGCCCGGTGCGGCGCGCAGCAGCCGTAGCTGCGTCTCGACGCCCGCCAAATGGGTCGCCCATGCGGCGATCTGGGTCGGGCTGTCGTAGCGGAACGGGCCCAGCTCGACTAGGTCGAAGCGGCGCTGGGTCTGGGTGGCCTGCTCGTCGCCGGACTGTGGCGGCAGGGCCCACCGGCCGGACGCGCCGTCGCCGAGCAGCCCCGACTGTGGGATACCGACGCCGATCAGGACCAGGGTGACGTGCATGCTCATCAGGCTGCGCAGCAGATCGAGGGCGTCGCGGTCGGCTTCCCGGTGCATCCGGAGCCGACTGACGTCATCCAGGATGAGCACCTTCGTGCAGTGCTCGTATAGCGAGGTCCGCACCGCGGCCACGAGCTGGGCCAGGGTCCGCTTGACGTGTGGGGCGCCGTAGAAGTCCAGGATCGCCTCGCACACGCTCTTCGGGGTGGCGGTGACCGGGGTCTGCACGTACGCGACGGTGGCCCACAGGTCTCGGGTGCCCGGCACCGTGTGCGGGTTGACCTGCTGGTGCAGGTCCAGCCACTGGTCCTCGAACGCGGCGGCGACCTCGCAGGCGGTCTCGGTCTTGCCCTGGTATCCACCACCGGTGATCATCAGCCCGGCGCGGGTGGTCGGGTGATGCTTGAGCGCGTTGCTCTGCAACCGCGACCACATCACCCGCGACACGGCGGCGCCCATCGGGGTCTCCTGGAAAGTCAGGTTCGCATGCGTGGCCGCCCGATGCAGGTCATACAGGCCGCGTCGGCGGGGCCCGAGTTTGCCGTACTCGCCGGCGGCCAGCCGGGGCGCCGGCACGAACGCGTGCCGGGTGCTGCGCCATCGCGCCCAACCCGTCGCGGTTTCCCGGTCGCTGGCCGGACCTGGCAAGGCGAACGGCGCCACCACCGCATCGTCGTTCACGGCCCACCGCGAGCGGACGGTGGTTCCGTCTCGTCGTCAGCGGGCAGCAGCAGAAGGCTGCGCTCGCGCAACCCGGCACCCAACCGGGGCGGCGGCGCCGGTGGTCGCGGCACGACCTGCTCACGGCGACGACGCCGGTGCGTGTCCACCGCATCGATGCAGTCCCGGAGCCGCCCGGACGGCAACGGCACCACCGGCGCGAGGCCATTTGTCGCGGCCGGCTCCGCTATGTCCCCGGTCCTGCTTGGACGGTCGGCGTTGGCGGCGGTTGCTTGCGCGGTCTCGCGGGCGTGCCCGACCCGCTGCTGCTTGCTCACCTGTGTGGGCCACCGTTCGACCGGGTTGTGCCTGCCGAGCAAGTCCAGTAGCACCGGCAGCAGCTCTACATCGGAGCGTGGCGACAGGCCGGGCCTGGCGAGCCTCGGCCAGTAGCTCACGGACCCGGGCGTCGTTGAACGACGGGACCTCGCCGTCGGCTGGCAGCCCGGTCCAGCGCAGCGTGTGCCACTGGTGGTTGTCGGGGTCCTGGAAGAACACGAACCGGGCGTCACGGGGATCCCGGCGCACCACCCACTTGCCCTTGTGCTGGCCGCCCCGCGTCGACGGTGCGTCCCGGTACGGCTTCAGTGCGGGTCCGTCGTACCACAGCCCGCGGATCTTCACGCCGCGCCGTGCGTGGATTGCGACGTGGTGGGCGGGCAACAGCTGGTAGTACAGCTCCGGGGTGGGGATCTGCAGCGCGAACCCGCCTTGGGCCATCGCCGCTGCGAACAGGGTGTTCGGGCTATGCCGACCTGCCGGGTCCCATGCCGGGGCGTGTTCGCCCAATACACGGTTTTGCCAGATCTGCACGGACCAGGTGGCGATCAGGTGCTCCATCTCGTCCACGGTCAGCGCCGCGTCGGCCTCCGGATCGGCGCCGCGGTCGGCGACATCCACGCCCTGGTAGCCGAGCAGGTGCTCCAGTAGCAGGCTGCGGATGCCGCCAAAGGCGCGCTCGATGGCTTGCTTGTCGGTCGGGCGGAGCACGCGACTGGGCAGTATGTTCGCGCCGATGACGCGCTGCACGTCGATCAAATGGTGGTTTTTGTAGACGGCGCCGTGGTCGGTGGTCACCGTCTCGGGGGCGAAGAACGGCAATCCGGCCACCCGATGCCCGGCGAACTCGGCCACCACCGCCGCCGGAACGCCCGGGTAGGGCCACTCCATGTCCTCACCCCAGTCTGGGCGCAGCGGCAGCGGCATCATCACGTCCCGCAGCAGCATCGCCACGTCCATCGAGGTGTCCGACACCAGAGTGAGCCGAAACGCCACTAGCGAATGCGTATAGACATCGAGCGCCAGGCTCAGATATGCCGACACCGGCTCGCCGAACACACCTTCGCGGACCTTGACCGGCAGCAGCGTGGTGTCCAACGCCACCACCTGCCCGGGCCGGTGCACCACCACATGAGTGCCGGTGGCCACCGCCGCGGCAGCCGCCGCCGAGCGGGCGTACCGCTGCCTGGCCCCACCCGGGCCGAACCAGTCGATCCACACCTGCCGCAGCGTCTCGTAGCAGGGCACCACCACATCCGGACCGAACCGCTCGCGCACGTACTGGTGCACCAGCCGTTCCCGGGCGCGCATGCTCACCCGAGACCGGTGCAACGTCTCCGCCCGCACGGCGACGATAGCTTCCCGGATCGGCTCCGTAATACTCGGCCGGGAACCGGCCTGACGCAGCCACCGGTCGTCCGCGCAGCCGACCGCGCCGAACCGGCGCCGTCGCCCCTCCATCCGGATCAACGTCCGCAGGCTGACATGCTCAAGCGCGAGCATCCGTGCGTGCTCCGGCTCGCAATCGCGCAGCCGCGACAACTCCGCGACCTTCGCCAGCCGGCGTTGCGTCACCGTCGTGGTCGCCGGGTCGTACTCCGGACGCGGCTCACCCGGCCCGGGCCGCAGCGGATCACCGCCCCGGTAGCCGGTCTCCACCTCCAGCAGATGCGCCACCCGCAGCGCCACCTGCTCGCGCCGGCGCGGTGGAAGGTCCGCAAGCAGCTTGGGCTGCCGGCCCCGATCCGCCGCCGGCAGCCGCGACGACCTGCTCGATGGCCGGCATCCAGGATGGTTAACCAGGAACCGTACCGTCGTCGCCAGCCTTGCTCCGTCAGCGCCGGCCAGCAACACCCGGCCGCGGTACGGCTCGAACAAATCCACTGTCCATTCAACGGCGTCCACGACCAGCACCGCGCCCGGCGACAGGTCCAGCATCACCTCGCTCACCAGCAAGCCCTCCACACCAGCGCGGCGTCGGCCAACGGCCGGCCTAGGTCGATGCCTAACTGTCGTCGCCACAGCAGGTGCAGCAGGTGCGCCCGCGCCACCGCCGGCGCCTTGGTCTGCTGCACCAGCTCTCCGAACGGGCGTGGACGCTCCGCCGCACCCGCCAGCAGCTGCGCTTGGAGCCCGAACTGGTCAACCAGCGGGCGCCGCTGCGCCGACAGGGTGTCCACGGTGGCTATCACGTGCGATCGCCAGCCTGTCACGACCGTGTAGCGCCAGCCGCACGCGAGCGCCGCCTCGTTCGCGGCAGCGAAGCACACCCGGTCCTCGTCCTCGATCCGCTCGCCCGGGCGAACGTCGATCAACCATCCGCCAGCGCGGGTCAGCGCCAGGAAGTCCGGAACGTGTTCCCGCCAGCCTCCGCCGGAGGCGAACCGCAGCCGGAACGGCTGCGACAGCACATCGGTCAGCTCAGCGGCGAAGTCCAGCACCAACAGCAGCCGCTGTTCGGCCACACTCTCGAACCCGTGATGCCGGCCCGTACTGACCAGGAACTGCAATCCGGGCCGATGCCGCTGCCCCGCCCGCCACGAGAAGCGCCGTACCGGCTGGCAACCAGCACGCGGCACCAACGCCAGATCCCGCACGGCACACGCCACCGACGCACCTGACAGCCGCCACGTTGCCGACCACCGTCCCGGCCAACCGGCACCAAGGTCCAGCGCCGCCCGCGCGGACGCCGCGTCGAACGGTAGGCACATCTCGTCCCAGCCACAACGGCCCGAGCACAGACCGACATCGCTACTCGCTGTCGGCGGGACCGACTGTCCGCCCGGGCTGGACGTTCCAAGTGCTCGGACTCGCACCCCTATATCGGAACAGATCAATTACATGACACCCGGCCGACACGCGGACGCCTTCAGTGCCAAGAATCCCTGGGAGTCGCTGCCAACCACCGCTGGTGCCGCATTGGAAACCCGGAGGCTGACGAATCGTCGCGATGCCAACTACCGCTGGGAGTCACAACTGACCTGACAGAACCTGACCAGCCGACAGGCAAACCTGTCAGCGCAGTTCAGAGGCATGGTCGAGTTTCCTGACAGGGGTTGTGCTGACAGGTCGGGCCGCTACGGTGCAGCTTCTTCTCTTTTCTTTTGCTCGCACCGCCGCCCGTCTGTCCTTCCTGGACCTGCCCGCGCCCGCGCGGATCACACAGCCCACCTTCTGGTCGGCTCCGATCCCCGCCCGCCTTTCACGGCAGCAGTCCCCGGCCAGACGCCGCGATCCGGTGGCACCACCAGCACCCAACCCCAACCACTCCTTCGCGAAGGGAGCACCCCCATGCCCATCAAGCCGCTCACCGACCAGGTCGTCACCGTCTGCTTCGCCCCCGGCGAAGACGCCGACTGGTTCTCCGCCAGTGAGAAGGCCGAACGCCTCCTCAACGTCACCGGAACCACTCCGTCGCGCCGCTACCACGTCCGCCACCGCCGGTTCATCGGCTGGATCACTTGCTTCTTCACCTACTACCTGCTCGACACCGCGCGCAAGTTCGGTGCGATCACCAAGGCCGCCGGAGGCCGCAAGGGTCGCCTCGACCTCAACGGGGCCGCCGCTGCCGCCGCGACCGAGGCGCGCCTTCGCTGGCACGCCTGGAACCAGTACATGAACAGCACCCCGGCCACCGCCCGGCCCGCCCGCCTGTGGGAGGACTTCCTCGCCCAGCACCAGGCCGACCCGACGAAAATCACGCTCAACGAGGCCCGGCGCCGGTTCCACGCGCAGCCTCGCGTCATCGCAATGCTCGCCAGCGCCGGCGTCCACGAGTTCGACCCGTACGAGCTGGCCGCCTACCAGGCCGGAGAGCACGCTTACGCCGGTCTGCACTGGCGCATCGCCATCGTCGGCGATCTGCTGATCACCGCCGAAGGGAAGGTCCTCAAGGCCGCCAGTGACAACATGGCCGACCGTCTGGTGTTCCTCAACCAGGCCATCAAGTACCTGCGGTCGCTGAAGTCCAGCGCCCGCCTGTGCGCGGTCACGATCGCCTAACAACCCACCAACACGAGGACCGGTCGCAGCCCAGCTGCGACCGGCCTTCGCCATGCCCACTCACAGTCCACAAGGAGACGACCATGTTCCTCACCGACCCCGCCCTGCGGCTGATCGCCGCCTCCACCAACGACGTGCTCCCCGAGCAGCTGTGGCGCTACGACACCGCCGCCGAGGACGCCTTCGGCGACCTCGCCCGCATCCTGCACAAGACCGCCATCGCCTACAACACCAGCAGCGCTGACCTCGACCACCCGGCCCCGCGGCCGTCCTTCGGCCTCCGGCCCGCCGGCACCGACGAGGCGATGCAGGACCTGCTCGCCACGATCGACCGGCACGCCGCCATCGAGCGGCACACCGTCATTACCGGCAGCCTGCTCGACCTGTACCGGGCCTGGCGGCGGCACCGCCCACTCAACGACGGCGACCAGCGCCACCTGCTGCTGTGCTCCGGCGACCCGGGCCACGGTGTGGCCACCATGCAGCGGTTCACCCACCACCAGTGGCGGGTGATCGCCGACGCCGAGGCCGCGCAGGCGTTCGAGGTGCCGTACCCCAACCGGATGGTCGGCGTGCTCGTCGAGTCGCATTGGGAGGGCTGGTTGCCGATCGCGTGCACCGACCCGGCCCAGATCACCTCCGGCACGGCCTACCCGCTGCCGGTCCGCGACGACCTCGCTACCGCCTGCCGGTCGCTGCTGCGCTGGTGGGCACTGCGGCACTCGGCCGCCTGGCGCAGCCGCAACCCCGACCAGCTCACCCCCACCGAGCTGGACCAGCTCGCCCACTAAGGAGGCCGCCATGCTCAACATCGACTCGGTGGGCCGCTGGATCACCCGGCTCACCGGCCGCACCCTCGACCAGCACGCCACTGACCCGGTTCCCGCCGCCGCCGACCTGCCCAAGGCCGCCGACACTATGCGCAACGCCCGGCTGGAGCTGCTGCTCACCGTCGACCGTCTGCGCACTGCGCTGATCAACGAGGACGACCTGTCCACGTCGATCGCGGCACTGACCGGACCGCTGGACGCCATCGCGCAGCTGGGCCGCGAGTACCGGTACGCCCGCAACTGGGCCGAGACCCTGATCGGCGACGCCGAGCGCACCGCGTACGCCGACGCCAACCCCGGCGCGGCCCTTCGGCGACGTTTCGTCAACCCGGGCGACACGATCCTCGTCGTCCTGCCACACACCGATTCGTGCCGCAAGCGGCACCTGGCCGGGCGGCGCACCCGCGTGCGGATCGGGCGGGCTGACGCCGAGCTGGACCTGATGGTCGGTCCCGGCCAGTTGCGCCTGTCCCACGCCGACGCCGGGATCTACCACGACCCGGTCCATGGCTTCTACGTCCTGGAGCCCGCCGCCTCCGGCGACTGACCACCCCAGGCGGCCACCGGCCGCCCTTCCAGGCCACCGGGCCGCTCTTGCAGCACCCCAGATCACGGCAGCGCTCAGCTCCACGCGCCTGCCGCGATACGTGCTGCCCGCGCGGCGCGGCGCACCACCCAGCCCGGCACACCAGGTGCCCGGCTGGCCAACCCACAAGTCCCAGAAAGGGGCACCGCAATGCAGTTCGACCTGTCCACCTTGACCCCCGCCCAGCGGGAGGTCTTCGAGGCCGTGCACTTCCTCGGCCAGGGCAACGCCATCGAGCTGATGGAGCAGTCGGGCAAGGCCCGCTCCACCGTCGACAAGGCGCTCAAGACCCTCGCCGACCTGGGGCTGATCGTCCCGGTCGACACCGACGCCGACCCGGCCGAGGGCGTGCCCACCCGCTGGACCATGGCCGAGGCCGTCGCCGACAGCGTCACCGCACAGGACAACCTCGACGACACCGACACCGCCGGCACCACCGAGCACGACCTCGTCAACGACGAGACGGGCCAGCTCCAGGCCGACGAGCCGCAGCCCGGCACCCCCGGCGACACCGACCCCGCCGACCTGGGCGACCAGGACGGCACCGCGGAGGCCGAGGACAACGACGAGCAGCCGGTCGGCACCTCCGATGCCGACGTCAACGACCAGACCGAGTCGGGCACCGACGACGAGGACGAGGACGACGACTCCGACACGGAGTCCGACGAGGACGAGGAGGACGAGGACGACGACTCGGACGACGACGAGGACACGGAGTCCGAGGGTCAGCCCGCTCGGGCGGCCGTCACGGTCGTCCAGCCGAGCCGTCCCGGCGACCGCAAGATCATGACGATCAAGGCCGTCATCGCCGAGTACGGCGACGACGGCGCGACCCTCGACGAGATCGTCAACGAGAGCGGCATCGGGCACCCGACCGCCTCCCGGCTGCTGGCCGCCATGGAGCAGGCCGACGCCGCCCGCCGCCTGCCCGGTACCCCGGGCCGGTGGATCGCCGGACCCACCAAGGCCAGCGAGGTCGACCCGAACCCGGAGCCGCCCCGCTGCCCGGTCTGCTTCCAGGTGGTCAAGGGCGTCACCGAGTCGCCCGAGGCAGTCGCCGGAGTGCAATCCCTGATCCGCCCCGACGGCACGATCCACGTCGTCGCCGAGGACGGCACCGCGCACGTCGTGAAGCTGCCCAAGCGGCTGCCGCCCCGCACGGCGAGCACCGCGACGGCCGGGGCGGTTCGCCGCACCGACCTGACGGTCAACGGCGACGGCAACCAGCCGTTCGCCAAAGGCGAGTTGGAGCGCCTGACCATGGCGGTGCTGTCGGGCCAGCCGGGCCGGGAGATGACGCCACAGGAGATCGCTACCGAGATCAGCGCCCAGCTCAACGGACGGGCCGTCAGCTCCGGGGCGGTGCGCAACAACTGCACCAAGCTCGGTTCCGCTGGCCGCATCCTCCTGGTCCGCGAGGCTCCGCTCACCTTCGTCTACCCGGCCCCTGCCGGCGACAGCGAGGCGGACGAGGCCGAGACCACGACCGCCCCCGCTCAGGCCGACGCCACGGCCGAGGACACCTCGGGCAACGAGCAGTCCTGATGACAGCGCCGGGGTCGGGCAGTGCCCGACCCCGGCCGCGCAGCAAGCCACCCATCCCCTGGGCCGAGCCGTATGGCTCGGCCTCTTCCATTCCCGAAAGGAGAATCCCGTGGCACACGAACTGGAGACGTTCGCCAACGGGCAGACCGCCTTCGCCTCCGCCCGCGTGTCGGCCTGGCACCAGCTGGGCACCGTCACCCAGGCCACGATGAGCGCCGACGAGATCATGGGCGCCGCCCTGCTCGGCAACTGGGGCGTCCGCACCATCCCCGTCCAGGGCATCGACGTCGTGAACGGGATCGAGGTCCCAATCCTGGCCGACGACCGGCGCATGACCGTGCGCCGCAACCCGGTCACCGGCCAGACCGAGTATCTGGGCATCGTCGGCACCGACTACGAGGTCATCCAGAACGAGCAGTGCGCCGACATGCTCGACCAGCTCGTCGACCAGGCCGGGGGCGCCCACTTCGAGACCGCGGGCAGCCTGCGCCGGGGCAAGTCGGTGTTCGTCACGATGAAGCTGCCGACCGCGATGGAGATCGCCGGAGTCGACCGGATGGACCTCTATCTGATCGGCACGACCTCCCACGACGGCACCTCGGCGCTGCGCGTGGACGCCAGCCCCATCCGTGTCGTGTGCGCGAACACGCAAAGGGCGGCGTTCGCCCATGCCGTGGGGCACTACACGTTCCGCCACACCAGCAACGTCGGCCAGCAGATCACCCAGGCCCGCGAGGCGCTGGGCCTGATGTGGAAGTACATGGGCGCGTTCGAGGCCGCCGCCGAGCGGATGCTGCAGACCGCGATGACCACCCGCGAGTTCGAGAAGATCGTCGCGCAGGTGTGGCCGGTCGCAGACAACGCCACCGACAAGGCCAAGGCCAACGCCAAGGAGCGGCTGGGCACGCTCAAGTACCTGATCACCGAGGCCGACACGCAGAAGGCCATCACGGGCAGCCGGTG
The DNA here is from genome assembly GCF_016862575.1 of Catellatospora bangladeshensis. Classification (GTDB taxonomy): domain Bacteria; phylum Actinomycetota; class Actinomycetes; order Mycobacteriales; family Micromonosporaceae; genus Catellatospora; species Catellatospora bangladeshensis. The sequence goes on from NZ_BONF01000011.1 coordinate 111,151, forward strand.
GGCCGGATACCAGGCCATCACCGAGTACCTCGATCACTACCAGGCGGCCAAGGACCCCACGACCCGCGCCAACCGCGTGATCACTGGCAAGACCGGCGAGCTGAAGCTCGTCGCCTTCGACCTGCTGAAGGTCTGACCGACTCCCGCCCCTGCGCCGGGGCGGCGGTCACCTGCCGTCCCGGCCCGTCACGAACGGACCACAAGCCATGACCGAGACCCCTACGCCACCGCAGTGGCCCACGGTCCCGCACATCCGCCATCCCCGCGACGAGCGCCAAGCCGTCTGCGGCGTATCCGCCACCGACGTGACCCGGTGGGAGACCGAGGACCCGCCGCGGCCGGGCCACGCCTGCGAGGACTGCCTGGCGCTCTTGGAGGAGGCGGCGCGGCCCGACGACTACACCCACCCGATCGGCGACGCGACTCTCATCGACTCGCTGCGCACGATCGTCGCCGAGCACCAGTACGCCAAGATCAACGGTGTTCTGGTGGACCTATGGTCGGCCAGCGTCACCGTCACGATCTGGGACCAGCTCAAGCAGGACAAGCGGGAACGGCTTCTCACCCTGCCCGCCTACCAGCTGATCCTGCGATGCGTCGCCATCTACAGCCGCCTCACCGACGAGGGGCACCGCCGATGACCACGCCGCACCGACAGCAGTGGTTCCACTACCACGTCTGGGTCTTCGCGGTGCACACCGCGATGGCGATGATCGACGCCGCACCCCGACCCAGCCGCCCCCTCGACGTGCCGACATGGGCCGAAGCGTACGGCCTGACCCGCATCGACAACCCCCAGCCGCACACGATCAGCCTGCTCGGCCCGGCGCCAGACGGCTTCAACCGCGACTACGCCATGAGCACCGACCTGACCAAGCCGGTCATCGTCGCCCACCTGCTCATCGACGGCCTACCGCCCTCACCGCTGCTCATCGACGGCACCCACCGCCTGTACCGAGCCTGGCGCGAAGGCGCCCCGCAACTGCCCGCGTACCTGCTCACCGTCGAAGAGAGCCGCCAGGTGCAGGAAGACCGGCGGCTCGGCCCCGGCCGCACCTGGCGCGTCGGCCCGCGCTGACCCCTTCACCCCGCGTACGCCTCGGCGAGCCGCCCCAGCCGGCGGCCACCGAGGCGTACCCACCTCACCCCCTGGGAGAAACACATGTCCTACACCGCCCCGTGGCTCAAGCTGTGCAACTGCCGTTGCCCGCTGCACCACGGAGAACGACGCACCGACTACTTCCAGCCCGGCTGCGCCTGTGCCGTCACCTGCGACACCCAGCCCATGACCCTCCTCGCGGAGCAGTGGGGGGCCGCGCTGTTCCTCGACGCCAACGGCGACCTGTGGCATGTCAACGCCATGGCCAACGGCCAGTGGGACTGGGAGCACGGCGGCGAGATCGACACCCGCGCCGACACCTACGACGACAGCCTGCACATCGAGCGCCTGCTGCGCGAAGCCGCCCGCATCCTGCGACGGCTGCACCGCTGACACCCCCGACGAGTTCAAGGTGGGCCGCCCACGTGGGCGGCCCACGGCCCTTTTTGCGTTTCACCACCTACTTGAGGAGACGGCTGTGTACCGCACCTACCGCAACCCCTACGAGCGGCCCTGCGACTGCCGATGCCCGATCCACCAGGGCAGCCGCCGAACGGCTTACGACGAGCCCGACTGCCATTGCTTGATCACCTGCGCCAGCCAGCCCGCAACGCTGGTCGTACCCGAGGTCGGCGGGATTCTGTTCCTCGACTACGGACTGACGTTGTGGTTCGTTCCCGGCCTGGAACCCGGGCACTGGGACTGGCAATGCGCCGTCCCGGTCGGTTCCACGCATCCCCTCGGTAAGGCCGCTGACTATCTCTCCGACCTTCTCTTCGAGGCACATGAGGCGCTGCTGCCACTGATCCATCGCATGTAGCCCGAGCTATTTCTCGTTCCCGCCGGCCGCGCACCCGCGCGAAGCCCGGCTTTTTTGTTTTCACCGAAAGGCAGATCGTCATGACCAAAGCCATCATCGGCATCGTCACCGTCGTCATCATCGGCTGCTTCGGGCTGCCGATGCTCCTGCTGTCGGCCGTCATGGGCGGCCCCGGCGCATGCGGCAGCACCAGCGGGGTCTCGGCCGTGCTGGCGTCCGGGCAGCCCTCCGGCGTCGGCAGTTGGGACACCGAACAGCTGGAGATCGCCGCCACCATCATCGACGTCGGGGTTGCCAAAGGCGTCCCGCAGTGGGGCTGGACCGTCGCTCTCGCGACCGCCATGCAGGAGTCCAACCTGCGCAACCTGCCGTTCCTCGGCGACCGCAACGACCACGACTCGATCGGAGTGTTCCAGCAGCGGCCAAGCCAGGGCTGGGGCACCGTCGAGCAACTGGCCAAGCCCGAGTACCAGGCCGGGAAGTTCTTCGACAAGCTGTTGACCATCCCCGGCTGGCAGACCATGCCGCTGACCAAGGCTGCCCAGGCGGTGCAGATCTCGGCGTTCCCGGACGCATACGCGAAGTGGACCGACGACGCCATCCAGCTCGTCCAGCAGCTGACCAGCACCCTGGCCGACTGCGCCACCGACGCCCTCGCCGCCCTGCCGGACGGCTTCACCTTGCCGGTCAACACCCCGCCACAGATCATGACCGCGATCTTCTGGGCGGTCGGCCAGCTGGGCACCCCGTACCACTTCGGCGGATCCTGCACTGACCCGCACTCCGGCGACCCCGACAAGCAGTGCGACTGCTCATCACTCATGCAGGCCGCCTACCGGGCCGCCGGAGTCGCCATCCCACGCGTCACCACCGACCAGGTCAACGCCGGAAAGGAGATCACCGACCCGGCCATGCTGCTGCCCGGCGACCTCATCCTCATCCCCGGCAGCGAAGGCACCATGTCCAACCCGCGGCACGTCGGCATGTACCTCGGCCAAGGCTTGATCATCCAAGCCCCGAAAACTGGCGACGTCGTGAAGATCTCCCGGCTTTCATCGTGGATTAACCAGATCGCTTCGATCCGAAGGGTGGTTAGCTGGTGAGTGGCTGTGGGTTCACAATTGATCTTTCAGGCCAAGTCAGCTGCCACCGACCTGTTGCGCCATTCGCTGGCGGTTGATATGCGGCCTTGAAGTCACCAAGGTTGTACCGACACGACTCGGCTGCGATATCAAGAAGACCGGACATCGGTTTGCCGCGTAGCCACTTTTCTGGATGCCCGTCAGTGAGCGGTGGTGCGTGAAGCTGTCCGGCAGTCAGGACGATTGGCGCGACGGGCAACATGAAGTCGCGGCGGAAGACGGGATCGGGAAGGTCAGCACAGAACCTGCGCAGGGCGTCGATCTCAGAATCCAGAAGCTGGTCACGGCCCGATGCCGCTAGGATGACGCACTCACAGCCTTGCCCCCGAACATAGTCCTGGACGGATCGCAGATTGTTCAAGTCGTTGTCGTCGATCAAACCAGCAGTGTCATGGTGGCCACTTTTTGCCTCGCCGATGACTAGGACGGGAAGCCCGCGATCGTCGATTATCATCGCGATATCGACCTCGCAACACACGGCAGGGCCGTTGACTTCAAGCCCAAGAATGTGCGGCACAGTCGAGGATGAGAACCTGATGTGTGAGGCCGAAAGCGTTGAGAACGCTGCCATGACCGGCATGACTTCGCGGATGCGATCGGGGGGCACTGTCCCCGCGAGTCTGAATCCCCACGGCGTCTTGGGCCCGGCTAAACCAAGTGCGAATCCCAGTGGGAACTGTTCAGAGCAGACCTCACAGGTGAGGTCCACTGCCAGGTCCTCGGGCCTGACGGCGTACTCCACGGTGCAGGTTGGGCACTTGACCTTGTGCACTGGTAGCAGCAGCTTGCGGCGCAGGAGTTCGTAGACCACGTCGGTGGGATACTTCTCGCGAGTCCGGCTCAGAGGTGCTGGCCATAGTCCCTGTTTTCGCTTCGCTGCCTGGATAAGTGCAGGTATCGGCAAGCCATCTGGATTGGACGCGGCCTTCAGCAATACGGCACCGATGGCGGGCTGGTTCCCGAGCCATGCGCCGGCACCGCCGAGGCGCTCAGCGAGTTGGGCGGCGAACCGGCCGTTATCTCCCTGGGCGCACGACCATCCAGAGCCCGACCCCAGAATTGACCTGAAGATGGCTTCGACTGAGATCGTGCTCAACTCCACTTCCTCCTGCGCGGCGTTGACGCCAACGACGCGGCCACCGCCGAGGGCGGAGGTCTGGAACAGTTCTGGAGTGTTGCGAGGCGTCAGCGAGCTGGCAATGACACGCAGATTGGGCGCCGCGAAGGTCCGGGTCGGGCCGAGACCTTCTTCTCGTTGGAAATCAACCTGCGCTGCAATGATTCCAACGGCTCGAGTTCCTCTGGCGCCGGATGGCATTCGTGACGGGAACGGTATGGCTAGGCTTAGCCGCCGGGCATCGAAGCTGATGGAAAAGTTACGCCTGAATTCTGTCACGAAGGGGTGCGTACCGTGCCACGATCGCGGTAGATCGCCGTGTCCCGCCGAGGAGATCACGCCCTTCTCTTCGAGAAGGGCACTAAGCGCCTCGGGCACCACCGTCGCAGGCGGGATGATCACACGCATGTGTGGACCCAGCCGCTCGCCAGCGCCTGAGTGGCTCGCGCCAAGTCGATCTCCGGTGAGCGCGCTCTCCAGCCACGCTCTGGCCGCTGTCATGACTCGTTCCTCGTGGCCGACTGGCCATGGAAAGACATCCTGGCCTGCGGCGCGCAGGTTCCAGAAGGCACGCAGGTCGTCAGCGCTTTGCGGGTTCATGACGACGAATGCGGCACGCTCGACGTCAATCTCCTGACGGATCTCGTGACACGTCAGACCAAGCAGCGTCTCTACGCCGATCAGTTCCGGCAGCTGTGCCTTCGGGTCGAGCGGCCAACGTCTGGCATGTCTTAGAAACGCGCTACTCACCGTAGCTACGTCACCACGTGCATCGCCGTCCGGCAGACCTCCAAACCAGACACTGAACAGGCCGCTCAGAGGATCGGTGTCGGTCCATGTGGGCCTAACAAGGTCGATGTCGACGGCGTGGTCAATCAACCAATCGATTCCCAGGAGCCTGACCTGATCCCACTCGCTTCTGGCAAATGGGCTGCCCAAGCCTAGGTCCCTAATCGCATATCCGGGCTGGGCAGCCATCGCCCTTGACCCGGGTGAGTCGTCCACGGCGTAGAGCACGTCAACGCCGAGCGAGCGTGCTATCCGCTGAGCTTTGTCATCATCGTCAGCCAGGAGCATCGGAAAGTAGCCGCCGCCCCAGACGCCGGAGGCGAGATTTGCGGCAGAGACGACTGATGCGGTGTTCGGCTCGCAAACCATACCCACTCGGCACGGTCGAACACTGATCTGGCCACTAATATTTGCGATCTTGCTCATCTATGAGGCCGACCTCGCTGGTTTGGGTCAGAGATCCACTGCGCTGCTAAGGTCAGTCGATGTTATCCAGTCGCGGCTCGGGAGAGTCGCTGCCCCTCATCATGCGGCCTGATCCGGATCTGCGTAACACACCCTAGCCTCGGCACGCCCACGCCCGTCGGGTCAGCCCTTCGCCGGTCCTTGCGCGGACCGTCGTGGGGCGCTTTCGTGTCCCGCTGGTGTCAGGGGATCGACCTTCCCCGCCGTAGGGCCCGCCTTGCGCGGTCCGCCTTGCGGACCGTCGCCTACCGATCGGTCACCGGCGAGGGCGAGGGGTCGGCGGACGTGGTCGGGAGGTTCGGACTCCCACGCGCGTCGCACTTCGCCGTCCGAGGCCCGCCGTGGGGTGACACACCAATGGCCCGGGACGGCTCCGCGGCGGTGGGAATGCGACCTCTGGCGGATCTCGGTGTCATCGATACCTCGAAGTACCGGCCGACAGTGGGCTTTCCCGTTGGCAGCGAAGCAGGGGAATAAAACCTGGTTCGTATACAGGTACTCCGCCAGTTCAGTAGAGGCGGATCGAGCCGCCAACCGTTGGGGGTGCGCCAGATCGGTACCCTTCGGGCCATGACGACGATTGAAGCACTCGGCGACATCGGGTCCTTCGTGAGTGGGCTGGCCGCCGTTGTGCTGGCAATCGCGGCGATCATCGGAGGGAGCGCTGGCCTCGGCGACTGGCGCGCGAAGCAGCGTGCGCAGCGTGACGTTGCGGCGGAGGAAGCGAACAACCTTCGCCTCAACCGCATGCGTCTCAATCACGGGTGGTCGCCTCACGGAGTGGACAGCTTCGGGGTAACGCTCGTGACCGACCCAGCCGAGTTCGCGGTGGCGCAAAAGGAGCTGACCTCGGGCGGACCAACGGAGTACGTCGTCATGCGGGTCACGTCTGGCGGCAACGGCGGTGACCGCCTCCGCCGGTTGATTCAACGGGACGGATTCGTCGCTCGGGTGCCGAACGACGGGGAGATCGAAGCGGTCGAAGCTGGCCTGGAGGTGCTTGGCGTCATGTCGCGTAGGCGCGTGATGGAACGCGCGACTGCGAAGTAACCGGCGTAGTGGCTAGGCAGTGGGGGTCATCGCGAGCGCGAACACGGCCTGCGCCCATTGCCGCCACTGCTCGTCGTTCATCTCCCGGCCGTGGCCCAGCAGGCAGCCCAGCGAGCGGCGTACGGCGGCGCTGTCCGCGCCCCGGCCGGTCGGTAGCTGGTCGGCGATGAGCTGCCGCAGGCCCGGGATCATGCCTGCCCGCCGCCATTGCTCGGGGTACTCGTCGGCGAACTCGTCGACCGCGTTATCTGCCATGGAGTCCTCCGAGCGGTGAGGGGCAGCGCTGTCGGCAGCTACCTCCATGGTGTCGGCTTGGCACGGTGGGCGGCAGCCGCCGTCAGACCGACCCGATTTCGTCGTCCACCCTGCGGAGAGGTCCATGCCGTTCGCCTCGGCGGCCCGATCAGTGGATGCGCGCAAGAGACCGACCTCGCGGCGGCTCGTAAGGCGCCCACTGCCGGCCATAACGAGGCTTCGAGTCAGGCCCTCCCTCCCCGGCCGCACCCCCCGGTTGGTGGGTGTTTGCACTGGTCAGCACAGCTGTCGCGGGGCGGATGGGTATGCGGCTTGACGGACCGGGCGTATTGAGCGGGAATCGGCGCTGTCTACCTGATCGCACCATCCGACCCCGGGGGCCGCCATGACCAGTGACCGTGATCCGCAGCCTGTAACCGATGCCCTAGCGGCCGTACGCGACGCCGTAGACCGGTGCCATGCGGTGATGGCCGACACCGATCGGCACCAGGTGGCGGACCTGCTCGCTACCGCGTCGGCAGCGAGTGATCTCACGGCGACGATCTTGCGTATGGTCGCGCCGCTGGCCGACGAGACGGAACCGGGAACCGAGAACGCCTTGGAACGGGCGGCTGACCTCGCGGCCGACAGCCGGGGTTACATCGTCACGGGTTTGCATCTCATGGCCGGAGCGAAGGCCATCGCCGACGCGGTGATCTCGCTGCGGCAGGTCACCGCCCGGTCCGCGCAGCGCAGAGTCGTGACCCAGCCCGCCGAGCGCGGATGGTGGGTGGGCTGGGCGGCGCTACGTGCTCGGGCTGTTCGCTGGTGGCAGGAGGTCTGGATGCTACCCGACCCTGACCCTCGCCAGGCCACGCAGTACTTCTGGTAGCCGCGGGGATGGCGGCCGGTCCTCCTCGCGGGTGATACCGGCCGCCGGGCTGCCCTTTATCGTTGTCGTCACGCCTCGCGCCGGTCTTCCCCCGTGGATCGACGCGGGGCATTTCTGTGCCCACCGCCGCTAGATAGTCGCTTGCACGGGAGTACCTATGCGTGGACGACGGCGGCTCGCCGCGAGCGCTTACCGGTGGTCACCGGCCTGGGCGAGGGGTCTGCGCGCCTGCTCAGGCAACTCCTTGATCCACCTGCGCCGCATACGCCGTCCGAGCCCGGTGGCGGGCGGCACGCTGGCAGCTCGCGACAGTTTGGCTCCGGTGGGCACGCGGCCTTGGCTGACTTCGGCGTCCCAGAACCGGCGCATGGCGGCGACCGCCGAGGTGTCCGCGTCGTCGGCCAGGATGGTCTCGTCGTCCTCCTCGTCTTCGTCGTCGTCGTCGTTTGTGTCGTCGTCGGCCTGCGCCCCTGGGTCGTCGTCGTGGCCCTGCAGTGTGGCGTCGGCGGGAACGCGGTCGCGTTCGGCGGCGAGTTGGGCGGCTTCGGGGTCGTCGGCGGCGAGTTCGAGGCCGATGGCGTCGCTGGTCGGCAGGATCTGGCCGTTGACCTTCGCGGGGAGCACGGTTGCGGGGATCGCGAGCACCGCCGCAGGTGTGGGGGCGTTGTCGCGCGACAGGTCGATGTCGTCTGCGACAGCTGGGGCTGGGCTGGTGTGCCACGCGTTGAGGTGTGCGACGGCTTGCGGGCTGGTGGCATCCACGATGCCGTAGATGGTGGCCATATACATCTGGATCGCTTCGCGTTCGGTGGCGGCGTCGGGGATGGCGGCCAGGCCGGTGTGCTCGGCGGCCTGCATGGCGCGCCTGATCACTTTGGTGTGGGCGCGGCGTAGCCGCCACGCGCTGGTCTTCTTCTTGTTCTGCAACAGGTACAGGTTGAGGCGGGCTCGTCCGAGGCGGGCACGCCGGCGGACCCGGTCGACCTCGGTCACGTCGCGGCCCTGAGCCTCGGCCAGGTGGAGCCAGACGAAGACCCGTTCCACGGTGAGGGTCCAGTGGATACGCCGGTTGGTGGTGCCGGTACGGGCGTTGCGCTCGGCGGCGAGCGCCCGCTCCCACATCCACGCGGCCACGAGAGGTGCGGCCAGCCGTAGGCAAACCTCGCGGAAGCTATCGGCGTCGGTGGCGGACAGGGATGCGGTGAGGGCGGCGAAGACCCAGACCGCGATGCCGTCGACGCCGGTGGTGGCGTTGGCCGGGTCGCGTAGCAGCCGGGCGCGGGCCAGCAGGGCCGATGCGAACAGGGCGACTTCGATGAACCAGAAGAAGGCGTACCGTAGCGGGCTGTCGCCGAGGATGTCGGTGAAGAACTTCCACATGCCCGAGGCGCTGACGGCGGTGGCCAGGCCCGCCGCTACGACGGTGAGCAGGTTGGCGACGAGCAGGGTGGCGCGGTGGGCGCTCATCTTGCGCATGCGGTTGGCGGTCAGCAGCATCAGGCCGACCAGGGTGAGCAGCGCCAGGCCGGTCACAACGGTCTCGTTGGCCTGGTAGTACGCGGTGAGGTCGTCGAAGCTCACGACCGATTCCTTTCCCCGTGGTTCATTGCGGTGTGCGGCTGCGGCCAGACGGCGACGGTGTACGCGGCCGTGATCAGGAATGGGCCGAGTGGCAGCGAGGTCCCGGGCGCCAGGCGGCCGAGGCTGCGCAGGGTGATCGCGGTGATCGCGGCCGTCCCAAGGCCGAGCAGCACGCCCGCGTAGACAGCGGTCCAGCTGGGCCAGCCGAGCGCGGCAGCGAGGGGCACGGCCAGGGTGACATCGCCCCAGCCGAGCTGCCCGCGCGAGGCGGCGGCCAGCACGGCGAAGAAGACGGCCAGGAGGAGCCCGGCGGCCACCGCCCGTGCCCATGCGCCCGCCGGACCGCCGAGGGCGAGCAGGCCGAGGAACCCGGCCGTGGCTGTGGCGGTGATCCGGTGCGGCAGCCGCATCACGGCCGCGTCCACGAAGGCGAGCACGATCATCGTGGCGGTCCACCATGCGTACGCGGTCAGCGCGATGCCGCCGAGCCCGGAGACCGCCAACCCCGCCACGCCGAGGAGCATCGCGGCTTCCGCTGTGTATAGCGGTGCGCCGACCCGCACGCCGCATTCGACACAGCGGCCGGACGGCCCGATGGCGTTGGGCCACAGCGGTTTCCCGCACGGGCACGCGGCACGCCACGGCTGGTCATCGGGTACGACGTGCACGGCGATGGCGTAGCGCAGCGGGACGATGGCCAACGCGGGCAGCGCCGCGCGTACGCCGATGCGGCGGGGCGCGGTCGTGGCGGTCATCGCTGCTCCAGGCTGGTGCGCAGCTTCGCCGCAAGAGTCCGGGTGTCGTCCTGCGGCTCGGCGTCCAGGTCGGCCAATGCCTTGGTCAGGGCGCGCAGGAGGGTCCGGATGCCGTCGGCGTCGCCGAGTCCGTGGCGGGCGTGCATCGCCCGCACGTACAGGGCCTCGTTGTAGCGGTCCAGCCCGATGGCCTTGTCGAGCAGGTCCGAGGCTTCCTGCGAGTGGTGGTCGGCGAGCAGGTCGTCGGCCAGCAGGACGTGGGCTTCGGTGCCCCAGCGGCGCACCGTCTCGCGGTGCGGGGCCAGCCACTCGTAGTCCTCGCCCTCGGCCAGCGGCGCCGTGTAGAGGGCGCAGGCCGCGGTCAGTAGCTCGCGGCGAGCCGGGCCGGAGGCGATGGCGGCTTTGCGCATCAGGTCGCGCAGCGCCCACACGTCCACATCCACGGTCGCCGGGTCGAGCTTGTACCCTCCGCCGCCTTTGACGACGTACGCGTTCTGCGCGTCAGGGACCGCGGCCCGGCCGAGCACATGCCGCAGGTTGGAGGCGTTGGTGTGGACACGCTGGGCGGCCTGGCTGATGCGGGCGTCGAGTTCGAGGTTGTCACCGATGGTCCGGGTCTCCACGCCGTCTGGGTGCACGGCCAGGAACACCGCCAGCTCCTTGGCTTTGGCGCGCAGTGCACGGCCGTCGTGGACGATGCCGTCGATACGCGGCGGTCCGATGAGCCGTAGCTTCGCCTTAACCGGCCCGGCGGTTGTGACCGGCGCGGCCGGAACGTCGGCAGGCAGATGCGGCCGCGCCTCGCTGGACCGCTGTGGCTCGTCATCGGCCGCAACGGTGGTGCGGCTGGCGTGCAGGGGCACGACCGTGAGCGGCACGGTCGGGGACACGATCGCCGGGGGTTCGCCGGTCTGGGCCTCGCGCAGCGTAGTCAGGATCTGGATCGCGGCGGCCGGGTCGAGCACCGGCAGGCGGGCCGGGATCGGGTCGGCAGACTGCCCGGCCACGAGCTTGGTGTGCCCATCGGCAGCCGCCTCGATGGTCGGGCCATGCGCCCACTCGCCCAGCAACAGCCCGGTCACCTGGAGCCCGCCACCGAGACCGAGGGCAACCTTCGCCCGCATCCGCGCGCCGGCGGGCGGGGTCTCGGTGATGAGCATGACCGGCGGCAGCGCCTCCTCGTGGGGGGCCTGCTGGCGCAGCTCGTCCAGGTCGGTCAGGGCGTGTTCGTCGAGGATGCGGCTGCGGTGCAGCAGCCACCCCTCGACGACGGTGAGGGCGTCGTCGACACTGTCGGCCACGTGCAGCCGTGGCCAAGTGCCGAGCGTCACGACATCCGGGCCAAGCAGGGTGGCCAACGTGGCAGCGTCGATGATGACCTCGCCGCGTGTATCGGGGCGGTGCGGACCGCCCGACGCGAGCACCGCGACCAGCGTGGCCCGTGCAGCAGCGTGCGCGCCATCGCCGGTGATGCCGGTCCCGCCCGGTGGCAGCGGCGCGAGGTCGGGCACGAGCGCAGGCTGTTCGGCCTCAGTGGCTGCGGGCCGGGCCAGTTCCGGGTTGCGGGCTATCGCGCGGCGCACCCGCACGACCGGCTTGGGCAGCATGGTCGGCGGATCGTCGTCGGGCTGGCCGCTGAAGCGCCTGCGGCGCTGCATCCACACCAGCACCACGGCGGCGCTGATCGCCAGGGCGAGCCCCCAGGGCAGCCAACTCGACGGCGACACCTGAACCCCGTGCTCGTCGGCAGAGGCGTCCGGGCTCTCGGTGTCGCTGGCGGCCGGCGACACTGAGGCCGACGAACTCGAAGACGCAGACGGCGTAGGCGACCCGGACGCCGACGTGCTCGGCGAAGGCGACGCGGGCACTGTTGAGGGCACCCCGCTCGCCACGACGACCGGGCTGTCCACACCGGGGCTGGCCGTGATGCTCGGGCTCGCCGTGACGCTGGGGCTCGGGGCGAGGGCCGGGCCGCTCGGCGCGGTCGACGGCACAGCGGTGGGCGGCGTCACGACCGGCGGCGGGGTCTGCGTGGTCGGCGGCTTGACCGGTGTCGCCCCGTGCGGGGGCCGGGCGTCGGCGGGCAGCCGGAGATCCCACCCTGGATAGATCAGATCGCAGTCACGCAGCGTCCCGCCGACCTTCGGGAAGTGCCGGTGCCAGTTCAGGTCGCAGATCTCCGGCCACCGGTCCGCGTCGCCGAGCCACGCCTTGGCGATCTTGGAGAGGTAGTCTCCTCGTTTGACGACGTACACGTACTTCTGGCTGCCCACGTGGATGATCGCGGGACCTTCAGCCACACCCGCCGCTGGTGCAGGACTCGCGACCGCCAACGGCGCGGTCGGCGTGGCGAGCGGAGGGACCGTGGCGGACACCGAGGCCTGAGGGGGTCCGCTGGCGCGAGCGGCAGCGCTGGTAAGGGAGATGACGACGGCGCCGATGAGCCCTGCCACCACGGCTTGCAGGGGCTTGCCGAGCCGCAGCCGAGGCACATCGACCCTGGCCACCCTGGCCACGATCTCGGCCACGACCGCGGCAACGATCAACGCCCAGATCAGCCAGCCCGCGCACGCCATAGCCTTGACGACAAAGTCCGTGGTCAGCGGCTGCCGACCCCAGTCAAGCCACTGCTCGCCGGTTGGCCATTGCTGTGGCAGTGGCCAACCGATGAACCTGGCCAGCCCGAGGGGAAGACCCACGAGCAGCAGAAGCAGGCCGGCCAGCGAGCCGATGCCGCTCATGAGCTGGCCCAGCATGGCGGCGGGGCCGCGATGTCGCTGTTTAGGACCCATAGTCATCGGCTGTCTCCCAGTCGTGCGGCGCAAGCCGCGTCGGGCACTTGCGCTCAGCGCACCCACGAACAGGCATCGAGACTAATCGCATTCATCAAGTTGCAGCCAGTGATATGACTGATCGCATGGATTCGACCACGCTCGCCGTGAATCTCGGCTTGGAAGGGATCAGCGCAATCGTCGCTGTCGCAGGCCGCCGCATCCCGATACTGTTCGGAGACTCGACGGTGCTTCCTGCTCAAGTCTGGGAGCTCGACGGCGGAGCGATGTCTTCCACGGCCGTCGACGGCGCTGGCACCATTGACGTAGGTCAGCTGCTGTCAACGGCATCCCCCGAACACGGTCCACGGGTGATCGGAGCCGTGTCATGCCTGCTGACCCTGGTTGCAGGCCGGGCACGGGAAGTCGCCGCGATCGAGCGCGTGGTCCTGGCAGTACCGGAGCAGTGGGGTCCCCGCAGGCGGACACTCATCCGCCAGGCCGTCGAACAAGCCGGGCTCCCGGAACCTGCCCTCATCAACGCCGCCGAGGCGACCGCCGCGCACGCCGCAACGACGACGCCAATCGAGACAGGCTCTCACCTGCTGGTATGCGACTTCGGCAAGCAAGTCAGCAGCGTCACTGTACTCGCACGAACCTCGACCGCCTGGCAGACGCTCGCCGCCATCCCATCGCAAGCAACCGGAACCGCCGTCGACGAAGCCGTCCTGACCCGGCTCGATTTCGACGACAACCTCCGCGACCAGCTCACCGGCACAACACCCAGCGGCCCGCACATCCGCGACCAGATACTCGCCGCCATACGCACCACGACCACCGCAGGGGTCGCCGACCGCGCAGCAATCCTGCTTCCCGAACCCCACCCGCCGACAGTGGTCACTAGCGCCCAGGTCGAAGCCGCAACCCGGCCCGTCCGCGAAGCGGCCGTCGAAACCGCCCGTCAGGCCATCGAAGCCGCCGACATCGAACCGGACACCATCACAGGAGCAGTCATCACGGGCACCGCAGCGGCCCGACTCGGCATCACCGAGCACCTCATCCACCAACTGGGCGTGCCACCGATACCGACATCCTCGCCCGAACTCGCCGCAGCCAACGGAGCGCTCACGCTGCACACCGGAGCAAGACCACCCGACACGCTGAGCCTGCTGAAAGCCAAACAGCTCGGCATGCGCCACCTCGGCGCGGTCATCACCCCGATGATCCTCGGCAGCGCCCTGCTGCTGCAGATCGTCACCGACGTACACCGGCTCTTGCCCAGACTGGCCTACACCGGAATCCACCCCAACGAACTCAACGCCTACCTGAGCATCAACGCCTACGCCCTCGCCGCACTCTGCGCCACCCTCGGCCTGATCGCCGCTGGCAGAATCGGTGCCGCCGTCTGGGCCCGCTACGACCATGACAACGGCACCCCGGGCCAGCACGGCCGTCAAGCCGGGCGCACCCTCGCCGCAGCAGCCGCCCTCGGCCTTGCCATGGCCGCGATGTTCGGCCTGCTCGGCGAGGCCCTCTTCGGCACGAGCGACGCGGCGGCCGGCATGTTCCTACGCGCAACCCTGCTGGCCGCGCTCGCTCCGACTCTTGCGGCTGCCAGCATCGGGCTGCTCGCCCCGTACTCGGCACGCATCCGCGACCTGTGGGCCGACCACCTGCACTACCCGGCCACACCTGTGGTCCTCGCCGTTATAGGGACCATGTCCACCCAAGCCGCGGCAGTCGGACTGCCGTGGCTGACGGCCCTCGACTACGCCTATGTCGAGGTCATCGGCGGTCGCATCGGCACCGGCCTGCTGGGGGTCTCCGTGGCGCTGACCCTCGTGCACAGTCGGCTCACCCGGCTAGGACTCGCGGTGGTCCTCGGCGTCGGTGGAGTACTGGTCTACAGCATCACCAACGCCCGCCTGTTCACCTTCGCCTACCTGGCGGCCGTCGCGCTGTGGTGGATAACCAAAGCGCTCCGCCTCGCCGTCGCCGCCGCCCCGCGACCCGCCATCTGACCTTCACACGCGCCGAGGAACTGCCCGCCAAGCCTGCGCTAGTGCTGTGACCGCCAACGTTGACCGGGTTTGGGGCGGTCGGTGCGTCTGAACGTTTACCCTTGATCGTCGTGGGGGTAGACGTTCAACTGCGCAGGCCGTTGCGGCATCGGCAGCAGCTGACTGCCAACGACATTGTCGTGACAGTCTCTGACTCTCGGAATGTGTTCGTTAACCTGGTCATGCGGGTGCCGGCGGATGGCAACATGCCGATTCTGAGTCGGATCAAGCCCTGGAGCGACGCGGTCGTCTATGACGGCGAGTTCGAGCTGCTGCTAGGTGAGCTGGACGCCCTGCGGCGGTTGGCTATCAGTGAGGACGAGCTTGGCATCGTCGGTGAGATCGAGACCGCGGCCGAACGATGCGTTCGCGATGGTGGCCTGGAGTTGCACTTCCTCGGCGATTAGCCTCGTCGCCGTGTTCAGGCTGCCAGCCGAGTGGCTTGACCCCAGCGGCGGTGCCGTGCGGTAGGTCAGGGCGCAGCGGCCAGAGGTCGTCGGCCCCAGCGGATGCCCTTCTCGCTGCGGACGCGGGCACGTTCACGGCGTTGGGCTGCGACGACATCGGGGTGGCGGGCGTTGGTGTTGCGCCAGCGCAGGTAGGCGTGCAGGGCCCGGGTCTGGACGGTGTGGTTGGGGTGGTGGGAGCCTGCGATGGTGAACTGCCGCAGCGGGCCGAAGTGGGCTTCGATCGGGTTTGCCCAGGATGCGTAGGTCGGGGTGAAGCACAGTTCGACCCGGTGCTTGGCGGCCCAGCGCCGGATCTGTGCGCTCTTGTGTGCGGACAGGTTGTCCAGGATCACGTAGATCGGAGCGCCGTCGGGGCGGGCGGCGCGGATCGATTTCAGCGCGGCCAGGGTGTTCGCGGTGCCCTTCCTGCAGCGGGTGACGCCCCACAGCCTGTCGCCGCCGACCGAGTAGCAGCCGTGGAAGTACCGGACGCCGTGGGTGCGGTGGTAGGTGGCCGGATGCCGCTGCGGGTGTCCCTGCGCGGCCCAGCCCGCACCGGCGGTGGGTCGGATCCCGAGCGGCCCGAACTCGTCGAACGCGTAGACCCGTTCCGGGAAACGGTCCAGGACCTCCTCGATCCGGTCGAGCTTCGCGTCGCGGTCGGGGTCCGGGGACTCCTTCCAGGTCTTGGTGCGCTGGAAGGTGACGCCGCGGCGGGCGAGCAGGCAACGTAACGCTCGCGGCCGATACGGATGACCCTGCCGTGGACCCTGCGCAGGTAGGCGGCGAGCTTGCGCAGCGACCAGCGGGTGAAGGGCTGGCTGAGCTTGGCCGGTCGGGTGGTGGCCGTCGTGACGACGAACTGCTCGTCGTCAGGGCTGAGCAGGCGGGGACGGCCTCCCGCCACCGAGGGTCCAGGCAGGCCAAGCCGATCTCGTTGAAGCGGTGGATCACGTCACGGACGGTGTCCTCGTCGGCCTGGACCAGCTGGGCGATCACCGGGACCCGGTTCCCGCCCGCCGAGGCCAGCAGCATCATCGCGCGCCGGTAGCGCACCGAACTGGTGCTGCCCCGGCGCACGATCTGCTGCAGCTTCTGCCCTTCCTGGTCGGTCAACCTGCGCACACGGACAGGCTCGGCCACCTTGCCTCCAGCTGTCGGATCGGATGTCGCGGCACATCCAATCGCGACAGCCGCCACCCCGGCAAACCTTTCCGGTCAGAGCACTAGGTATGCGGCCTATGGGACGATCGTGCCGAGTCCCGTAGATCGCATCAGCTGGCCGAACAGCGTCCGCACCATGCCCGTCAGGTCCTTCTTCACCTCCGGCGCCGACACGTGCGCCGTCCGCTGATACGCCCCGCCCTTCCAGGCCACGACGTGATCTCGCACCGCCATGCGTCCGAAGGTGCCGTCCCCGACATGGGCGGTTTCGGGTATCGAGCCGTCGACGGCGTCGACTCGGATGCCGATGTCCACCCCGGTGTCCGTCAGCCCAGCCGTCCGACAGACCTGGCGCACCATACAGGCGGTCCACATCGAGGCGGTCCACATCGTCATCCAGTCGAATGCCGAGCGCGCTGGGTGGATGTTCCACTCCGCGTGCACCACGTTGTCGACGGCGAAGTGCACCGCGCCGGATTCGTAGACGACGACGTGGCTTCGCGTCCCCTGCCCATCGGTTCGCGGTCGAGTGACCCGGCCAACGCCGGCCGGCCAGCGTTCGTGACTGCTCGCCCAAGCTGTGGGATTCCACGAACGCTGCACATACCGGCCAAGTGCAGGCGTGGCATCCGCGATCCGGTCGGCGGCAGCCGTCGCCTTCTGTGCCTGCTCATCGAGCCAACGGTAGTAGCCCGCCGGGGCCTGAAACGCCGCCAGCAGCTCGTCGTTGTGATTCGCCGTGGGATGCGCCACCACCACGAAACGTCCCGTCGACGACAGGTCACCCAACACGTCCGGGCTCGCCAGGGCGGCTGTGATGTGGTTGGCCCGCGTCGCCCGCCGACGAATCAGCGCCTCAACCTGAGCGTCGGACAGCCGGTAGGTGGAGCACTCGTCGCGGCCGTAGTAGCGCTTGTTCGCCTGGTGCGGGGCGAGCGGGCTCGCCGGTACCCGAATGAACACGATGCCGCGGGCAGGGTCGTCGGGGTCGGTCAGAGCATGGCACTCGACGTGCAGCGGAGGGTCAAGCGCGCGGGTGGCGTCCTCCACACGTTCGATGAAGCCAGCGAGGGCGATGGGGGTCGGCTTGACTGCCTTCCGCGTCTCCTTGTTCTCCTCGACCCCGACGACGAGCACTCCACTGTCGTTGGCCAGGGAGGCGATGTCACCGCGCATCTCCTCGTTGTGACCGGGCTTGTACTCGGTCTTCAGCTCAAGGTAGTGGTGCTCGAAGACCTTGCCGTTGTTGATGTCGTCGACCGCTTCCGCGTACGACGCTGGTTCCCAGATGGGACGGGGCGTTGTCACGACGACTCATGATTCCCCCCTGCAGGTCCCACACGCAATCGCAATCGCGTGCCCGAGCAAGACTTCCGAGGTCGTCCAGTTCGCGCTGGTGCAGCGGCACAGGCACGTCCCGCAGGGTCAGCCTGGTGTCGCTGCCGCGGCCACGGCCGCGAGTAGCGGGTGGCGTGCGGCAGCGCAGACTGGCCCGGTGTGGTGAAGGCCGCCAGGCGGACCCGGCGGCCTTATGGTTTGCGTTCAGCTCAGCAAGCTCACGGCCAGAGCGAGCACCAGCAGCCCGATCCCGGCGATCAGGAGGTCACCGGTCGGACGTAGCAGCGCACCCGGCTCACGCATTCGCGAGCCGGGTTACAACATCAAGGCCGCGTGACGCGGCACTAGACGCTAGACCGCAGTTGAGAAGGACACGCATTATCCCTTGCAGATAAGCCCATCGAGCGAAACCTCGATGGGCTTATCTGTGCCCATCAAACGACAATGGAAGGAGGTCCCCCAATGACCCTAGAACCCGGCGCGAGAGCGCCGTCATTTGCCATTGGGGAACAATGTCAAATAGCAAAACTGGACACACTGAATCATCCAACCGTAGATACAATGCAAATGACGTACAGACCGATTCCCCCACCCTGTCTGTGACCGTCCCCGACGATCCGCCAGTGTTCAATGAGGCTGCTACCAGGGCACTTCTGCGCATACTGGTCGGCGTGCGGGACAACCGGAGGCGGCGGGAAGACGATCGAACCAAGGAGTCAGAATGAACGCGAATCCGCTGTTCGGGAGCTCGCGCCACGCGCAATACTTTGCCTTCTACGGGCGGGTCTCCACCGAGGATAACCAAGACCCCGAGTCTTCGTACAACTGGCAGTATTCGCTCGCCGAGAACCTCGTCACTCCAGTCGGCGGCGAGATCGTCGCACGCTTCTTCGATGTCGGCGACAGCCGTTCAATCCCGTGGCAGCGTCGCCCCGAGGCCAGTCAACTCCTTGCGGCCCTCAGGAACCCTAACCGGGGTTTCGACAATGTGGTCATCGGAGAGCCCCATCGCGCGTTCTATGGCAACCAGTACGGACTCACCATCCCCGTCCTGGCCCACTTCGGCGTGAGACTCTGGGTACCCGAGGTCGGCGGCCCCATCGATCCGGACAACGAGGCCCACGATCTGGTCATGTCAGTCTTCGGCGGCATGAGCAAGGGCGAGCGAACCCGCGTGAAAGTACGGGTTCGCAGCGCCATGGCCACCCAAGCGCTGATGCAGGGCCGCTACCTCGGTGGCCGACCACCCTACGGATACAAGCTCAAGGACCTTGGTCCACATCCGAATCCGCAGAAGGCCGCTGACGGCAAACGCCTGCACGGTCTCACTCCTGACCCGCAGACCGCACCGGTCGTCCAGCGCATCTTCCGCGACTTCCTCAGCGGAAACGGGATCTTCGCCATCGCAGAGGCCCTGACCAGCGAGGGCATCCTCTCTCCCTCGGCCTACGACCAGGAGCGCAACCGTCATCGTGACGGACGCGCCTGGGCAAAGAGCGCCGTCCGCGTGATCCTCACCAACCCGCGCTACACCGGCAGGCAGGTATGGAACAAACAACGCACCGATGAGGTACTTGTAGACGTGGATGATGTGGCACTGGGGCACATGCCGGTCATGCGGTGGAACCCGCGCGACAAGTGGATCATCTCGCAGGAGGTCGTACACGAGCCTCTCGTCAGCGACGAGGTCTTCAACGCCGCTCGCGAACTGCTCGGGTCACGGGCGCACAAGCCCGCCGCCCACAAGCCACACCGCACGCGGCATCCGTACATCTTCAAGAGCCTCATCTACTGCTCGGTGTGCCAGCGCCGCATGCAGGGCCAGCACTCCCACGACGTCGCCTACTACCGATGCCGCTACCCCTCCGACTACGCCCTGGCCAACCGTATCGACCACCCCAAGAACGTGATCATGCGCGAAGACCAGGTCATCGGCCCCATCGACCGCTGGATCACCTCCGCCTTCGACCCCACACGCCGCGATCAGACGATCGAGCTGTTGGCTCGCCAGCTCAGCGCCCAGGTCCGACCGGCGATTCCAAGGCAACGGACCGATGGTGACATCGCCGCCGAGTTCGACAAGAAGATCGCCCGCTACAGGCAGGCTCTCGACGAGGGAGCCAGCCCGGCGGTCGTGGCGGGCTGGATCGCAGAGGCCGAACAGCAGCGCGATAAGGCGCTGGCAAGCCGTCCCGCTGCCCGCGAGTCCGACGCCATCGACTCGATGACCGCCGAGGACATCGCCTCGCTAGTCGCCGAGCTGGGCGACATCGCTGTGGCGCTGAAGGAGGCCGAACCCGAGGACAAGCTCGACCTGTACCGGAGCCTGCGCCTGAAGCTGACGTACTCCGCAGAAACACAAACGGTGTTCGCCAAGATCGATCTTGGCGAACACCGTTGGGATTTGGTTGGTGTCCGAGGGGGGACTTGAACCCCCACGCCCTATACGGGCACTAGCACCTCAAGCTAGCGCGTCTGCCATTCCGCCACCCGGACCGGTGGTGTCCGACCTCCGCCACACCCCCGAAGACACATCCTCGCTGGTGTCCGGCGTCAGCCGCACGAGCCACAACGATACACGGTCCCCCTTGATCACGCACATCGGGTTACCGGTGTCGGTAGTCTCCGAGCGTGAAGGCACCAGTATGGGTGGTCGCCGGCCCTCCCGGCGCCGGCAAGTCGACCGTGAGCAGGCTCCTCCTCCAGGCCCTGGACCCGGTCCCGGCCCTGCTCGACAAGGACGTTCTCTACGGCGGTTTCGTCGCCGCCACCCTCGCCGCCGCCGACCGCCCCCACGGCGAGCGCGAAGGCCCCTGGTACGACGAGCACATCAAGATCCACGAGTACGCCGGCATGACCGCCGCGGCCCGCCAGATCCGCTCGTTCGGCTGCCCCGTCCTCCTGGACGCCCCGTTCACCGGCCAGATCCACGACCAGGCTCGCTGGGCAGCCTGGGTCCATGAACTCGGCGGCGACCCGGTCCACCTGATCTGGGTACGCACCGACCCGCAGACCCTGCGCACCCGCCTGACCGCCCGCGCCCTCCCCCGCGACGGCCAGAAGCTGGCGAACTTCGACGCCTTCACCGAGTCGATCCGCGCCGGTGTCGAACCCCCTGTCCCGCACCTCCCCATCGACAACCGCACCGGCGCGACCTCCCTGGAACTCCAGGTCAAGCTCCTCCTCCCCCGCCACTGACACCGCGACCCCCGCCGGCCCGCACCTCGCCTGATCGATCTTGCGCGAACTGTTGCCCATTCGCCCGCCTTGGGCGTGTCGTCCCCACAGTTCACGCAAGATCGGCGACGGGTGGCGGGCCCCGCCGGCCGCCGCGGGCTGGTCAGTGCAGTGGGGTGAACCGGAGTGCGAAGGTGTGGTCGCCAGCGTGGAGTTCGTGTTGAGGCAGGACCCCGGGGCCGCAGGAGTTGCTGCCGATGCCGTGCTGGGCGAGGTCGACGTTGAGCCAGATGTGCTCGCTCGGGATCAGGTCGGTCTGGTGGCGGGCGGCATCGAGCTGCTCTGACGTCCAGCGGCGTGCCGTGAGCTGGAACACCGGGTCACCCTCGATGCGCAGCCCGCGCCCGGACGCGTCGGTCAGCTCGGCCCAGCGCACGTCGAGGCGAGACCCGTTCTCCTGCGGGAACACGTACTGCGTCTGCATGGCGTCGACCGTGCTGCGGTAGCGCCCGACCCGGGCGGCGAGCCGCGTGTCCGGGTACGCCTCACCGGGCCCGAGCCCGAACCACTCGACTCGGTCGTACCCGCCGGGCAGGGCCAGTCGCAGCCCGAGCCGGGGCAGTGGCACGTTCCACACCCCGTCGGCGCTGACCGCGAGGTCCAGCCGCAGCACCCCGCCGGCCTCACTCCACCGGTAGGTGACGTGCAGCCCGAAATCGACCGCGGCCGGCGCTACCCGCGTCTGCACCGTCAGCGCCCGCTCGTCCCGCTCCACGGACACGGTGCGCTCGTGCACCCGGTGCAGCCCGGCCCACCGCCACTTCGCCGCGAGCGCGTGCGCGTCGTTGTCGGTCGGCGCCCGCCACAGGTCCACCCGTGGCGCGACGAGCCCGATCCCCGCGAACTCGACCAGCCTCCCCCGCTCGTCGAACCGCGCCTGCCGAGCCGCCGCCCAGCCCTCTGCCGTCCCCTCACCTGGCCCTGTCGTGTCGACCGGCAAGCCTTCGATCACGCCCTGCACTAGAGCGGGCGCATCTGCCGTGCCCCTGGCACCCACCGGCTGTCCTGCCGCCGAAGCTGAGCCGCCACCGGGCACGCCCGCGGGCCACTGCCCCCAGGCGACCTCATGACCCGCAGAAGCCCAGGCGGTGTCGGCAGCCAGCACAGCCCGCACCGTCCACCACGCCTCACCGGGCAGGACCGGAAGGTCGAGCGCGGGCAGCGCGACGGACTCGCTCTTGCCGGCCGCGAGCCCCGGGCACGGCAGCTCCCCGCCCGCCTGCTCGACCCCCTCGACCTCATACGCCCACCGCAGCACCAGCTCGCTTAGCTCGGCGAAGTCGTACCGGTTCTCGACGGTGAAGGCGCCCGACCCGGCATCACGAAGACGGATGGGCTCGATGACCTTCTTGTATTCGAGCAGCCCCGGCGAGGGAGTCCGATCGGGGAAGACGAGCCCGTCGCAGATGAAGTTGCCGTCGTGCAACTCCTCCCCGAAGTCCCCGCCGTACGCGTAGAACTCGCGCCCGTCGGCGGTCCGGCTGCGGATACCGTGGTCGATCCACTCCCAGATGAACCCACCCTGCAGCCGCTCGTACCGCTCGAACAGCGCCTGGTACTCCGCCAGACCGCCCGGCCCGTTGCCCATGGCGTGCCCGTACTCGCACTGGATGAACGGCATCGCCCGCCGCCGCGCGTCGAGCGCCGGATCGTCGAGCGCCTCCTCCTCGCCCCGCCCGATGGCCTCGACCTCGGCGTGGGAGGCGTACATCCGGCTGTACACGTCGGTGTACCGGCAGCTGCGGTCCCCTTCGTAGTGCAGCGGCCGCGAGGAGTCCAGGGCCCGGATCGCCGCCGCCATGTGCCCGAGGTTCTCCCCGACCCCCGCCTCGTTCCCCAGCGACCACATGATCACCGACGGGTGGTTGCGGTCCCGCGCGACCATCCGCTCGGCCCGCCCGACCAGCGCCTCCCGCCACGCCGGATCACCGGTCGGATTCCGCCGCCACCCGTTCTCCTGAAACCCGTGCGTCTCCAGGTCACACTCGTCGATCACCCAGAACCCCAGCTCGTCGCACAGCTCCAGGAACCGGGGATGCGGCGGGTAGTGGCTGGTCCGCACCGCGTTGATGTTGTGCTGCTTCATCAGCACCAGATCGGCCCGCATCAGCTCCTCGCCGACCACCCGCCCGTGATCGGGATCGAACTCGTGCCGGTTCACCCCCCGGAACAGCACCGCCCGCCCGTTGACCTTGATCAGCCCGTCCTCGATAGCCACGCTCCGGAACCCGACCGCCACCACGGCCCGCTCCGCGCCCGTGGCCACCTCGACCCGATACAGCCGCGGCGTCTCCGCGGTCCACGGCGCCACCTCAAACTCATAGAACCCATCAGCGGGTACGCGCTCCAGTCCCAGCTCGGCACACGTGAGCACCGCACCGGCGGCCGTGTCCACCCGCAGCCTGCCCAGCCCGGTCCGGTGGTCGTACCCGGCCTCGACCCGCACGTCGCCCAGCCCGCCCACCGGACGGGCGAGCAGCGTGACGTCCCGGAAGATCCCCGGCAGCCACCACATGTCCTGGTCCTCGACGTACGTCCCGGCCGACCACTGGTGCACCCGCACCGCGAGCACGTTGTGGCCCTCCCGCAGCAGCTGCCCGACGGCGTACTCGCTGGGCAGCCGGCTACCGGCGGTGACCCCCAGCTCGACGCCGTTGAGCCAGATCCGCCCGCACGAGTCGACCCCGTCGAACCGCAGCACCGCGTCCCCGCCCGGCCAGCCCTCGGGCAGGTCGAACACGAGCCGATGATCGCCCGTGGGGTTCTCGGTCGGCACGTACGGCGGATCCACCGGGATCGGATACCGCACGTTCGTGTAGATCGGGTTGCCCCAGGCGTCGTCGCGCCGGGCGAGCGGCCAGTGCGACGGCACCGCGATCTCGTCCCAGCCGCTGTCGTCATACCCGTCCTCGGCGAAGTCCTCGGGCAGGTCCGCGACGGGCGACAACCGGAACCGCCAGGTGCCGTTGAGACAGAGCCGGGCCGCGTCGGTGGCCAGGTGGGCGCGCGGGGCGAGTGCCCCATGCCCGGTCGTGGAGAGCAGGTATCGCACCGCGACAGATTCCAACACGATTCACCAGATGTCAACGAGCAACGCGCACTCCACGAAGCCGCGCTATGCCCTCTCCAGGAGCACGTCGACGAGCGCAGCCTCGACGACGGCGTCACCGAGAACAGTGAGTGCGTACATACCTGGTTCCAGCGGGACGGTCGCGC
The DNA here is from genome assembly GCF_016862575.1 of Catellatospora bangladeshensis. Classification (GTDB taxonomy): domain Bacteria; phylum Actinomycetota; class Actinomycetes; order Mycobacteriales; family Micromonosporaceae; genus Catellatospora; species Catellatospora bangladeshensis. Next base: position 135,330 of record NZ_BONF01000011.1, read on the forward strand.
TGTCGGCTCCCTCGACGTCGCTCACCACCAGTACGCCGCTGGGGATCTGGATACTGCAGCCGCCGAGTTCAACGGGCTGGAGCGAGCCCCGATCCGTGCCCTCTGCCCAGATCCGGACGACAGTTTCTCCGGTCTGCGCGTGCCGCACCTTCACCACGGCCGCATCGGCACCGGGCAGGACAAGCTGGGCAGGCAGCCCAGGGCCCGGCACCTTACGGTCCGAGTCGCGGTCGGCGAGAACCAGCAGGCCCCAGCCGAACTCCGCACGCAGCAGCCCGAGCGCATCCATTTCGCGTCCCCCACCGGCCGGCCCGCCCTGCCGCCATGACCGGGCGATCGGCCGAGGGTAACCCGGGGCGCCGTGCACAGCCGCCCCGCCGCCGAACCGGTCCGTCCGCTCCGCGAGCACGCTCCCGCCTGCCGCCGGAGCGTGCCGTCCCGGTCCGGGCAGCGCAGCGGCGCCGACCACCCCCGTCGGCGCCGCTGCTTGGGGTAAAGCTCACTGGGCACGGTCCCTCAACGCCCGCTGCACGGCCCGCGCATCCTCGTCGGCCGCGAGCAGCCGCATCGCCTCCGTCCCCGCGTAGACCTCGCTGCCCGCGTACGCCCGCTGTTCCAGCCCGAGCGCCGCCTCGGCCGCCGCCAGCCGGTCGTCGACCGACAGCCGTCGCCTGCCGGTCAGGAACTGGGTCTCCCCGTCGGTGTTGACCTGCGCCGCCGCGATCATGCCGACCCCCGGCAGGTACGAGTGCCGCACCGGCGGCGCCAGCAGCGGGCTGAACTCCTCCACGACCAGCACCCCGTCGTAGCAGATCGACGGCGCACACACTTCCCGCGCCGACCTGTCCACCACGAAGCCGCAGCGCAGCAGCCCGATCCCGGGCGCCTCGGCCCGCAGGTAGGGCCGCTCGTCCTCCTCCGGGTCACCCGGCACGACGACCCCGGCCCGCGCCCCGGCCACTCCCGCGATCCACGCCTCCGGCGAACCCGTGACCGCACCGTCCGTGAGCAGCTCCGGATACGCCCCGACCTGCCACACGCCGCGGTCGTCGTCCTGGGCCTGGAACACCAGCGCCGACTCGGTCGCCACGCCTTCGGCGAGCCTGCGCTGCCACAGCACCCGCGCCCACACCCCGTCGATCCGCTTGACCAGGTCGGTGGCGGTCAGCACGACGGTACGCGGCAGCGCCTGCCCGCCGTCGTTCGCGTACACCTGCCAGGTCAGCTCCGTCCCGGCTGGCAGCGGCTGGTAGCGGCTGTCCAGGTCGGTCGAGTCCTCGAACCGCCCCGGCCGGAACTCGGCCGGCGGCGGGCACGGCTCGTCGTCGCGCACCACGGTCGCCGCCGGACCCTCGACGGGATCGGCCGACGCGGCCGCGGGCACGGCGAGCATCGCGGCCAGGACGGCGGCCGCTGCGCCGAAGGAGACGATGTGGCGGGACGTAAGCGCCGGTCCGGACATGATCCAGCCTCCTGAACCGTGACACCCGTGGGGGCTTTCGGGGGTATATCGGCACATTAGGCCGGTCGACGACGGCCCGGCCAGCGGTCGTCACCCGTAGGACGCACCACCGTCAGCCGTACGCGCGACCCCGCCGCACGGTTGACGTTGACGCAGCGTCAACCCATACCGTGGCAGGCGCCGTACGAGGAGACCGGGAGGCCGTTCGTGGAGTGATCGATCCAGGACGTCGCCCGCGCAGGGCGGAACCGCCACACACACTCGACCACCGGCCCATCGAGGGGTCGGATCGAGGACAACCGAACCCCAGAGCGTGCCGGCCCGGCTACAGTCCGGATCGGCTTCCCGGCTTCGGCCGATCTCAGGCGCTCTGGTGTGGAGAGCGCCTACCCGTCTTGGTGAAGGTAGGACACCCGTGGTCGAGCAGACGCGCCCCACGCCGGGCTCGCGCAGCAACGCCCTCTCCGCGATCGCCACCGCCGTCAGCACGGTCGTCGCACTGCTGGAATTCCTCACCGACCTCGGCGCCCTCGCCGTCGTCCTGCTCGGCGCGACCGCACTCGCCTTCGCCATCTGGGGCCTGGCCCGCACCTGGATCAACCGGCAGGCCGTCCCCGCCGCCTTCCTCGTGCTCGGCGTCATCGCCGCCTCCGCCGCCGTCGGCGCGGCCGGCGACCGCCTGCTGCGCCCCGAGCCGGCCGTGACGACCGCCGGTCCCAGCGCCGGGCCGTCGGCAACGACGCTGTCACCTGCAGCGGACCCGAGCCCGACCGGCCTGCCGTCGGCGAGCGCTCCGGCATCGCCCTCCACCACGGCCTCGCCTCAGGCCACCGGCGCGCCGGGGGAACCCGCCGTCAAGCGTGCCGCCCAGGGCATCACCCTGCCCACCTACTACTCCCTCGACCTCGACGCGGACACGCCCAACTGGAGCGTGGTCCGCGGCTCGGTCGACGGCTGGGACATCCGCGCCGCCGTGGGCGTCGGCCCCTACGGCATCGCCTCGTTCCGCGACCTCACCTACGTCAGCGGGGAGCCGACGCACGACACCTGCGTGACCGCAACCGCCCTGCAGCGCGGCATCGAGCAGGAGAAGACCCGCTCCGGCACCGCGTTCTGCGTGAAGACCGACCAGGGCCGGTGGGCATGGGTGAAGATCACCTCAGTGAACGCCAAGTCCGGTGACGTCAAGCTCGACCTTCACGTCTGGGAGGCGGCCGCCTAGCGCGCCGCAAGCGGCTTGACCCTCACCCGACGGGAGGCACCAACCTTGCCCGGGAAACACACCCGAGCAAGGAGAAGTCCCATGACCGAGTCGACACCCCGCCCCGCCCCAGGCATCGACCGCGACATCTACCCGATGCCCGCGTTCGTGAAGTTCGAGGCGGCCGACCTGCACGCCACCACCCGCTGGTATGAGGCGGCCGGGTTCGTCGTGCTGGCCGCGATGCCCGGCCCGGACGGCGCGACCGTGCTCGTCCACCTGCGGCGCCGGCGATACCAGGACATCCTCGTGGTCCCCGCACGCGGGACGGCGACCGGCGGGCTGCGGGTGGTCATGGCCGCTGGTGGCGACGACCTGGCGCAGCGCGCGGCGGACCTGGCCGCGGCACAGGGTGGCACGGTCGAAGGCCCCGCGCCGACACCGTGGCGCAGCACCGATCTCACCCTGACCGACCCGGACGGCAATGTCGTCATCCTCACCGAGCCGCGCATGGCCGAGATCGAGACCGATGCCGCCTGGTCGGACATGGTGCGCGGCAGCATCGGCCGACCCGTCTCCTGACCGACGCCCGTCGAAGCCCCTTCCGGCGCACCGTCCGGGCAGCCGGTGACCGGTCTTATCGGTTTGCCGCCGGCAGGCCGGTCGGATAGGAATCTTGCATGCTTAGGGGCAGAAAGGTCGGGCTGAGGGCCCGGCACGAGGACGACATCCCGATCCTGCGGACCGAGCTGTACAACGACGTGGTCGGCTCCGCGCGCGCCGACAGCAGGCCGTGGCGGCCGCTCCCGCCCGGGTCGAAGGACCCGCGCCTCATGGGGGACGACACGGACCCGGCGAACGTCCCCTTCTCCGTGGTGGAGCTGGAGGGCGGCACACTCGTCGGGATCGCGGCGCTGTGGGGCATCGACACGCACCACCGGTCCGCGCACATCGGGATGGGGCTGCGGCCGTCCGCGCGAGGCAAGGGCTACGGCACCGATGTGGTCGCAGTGCTGTGCCACTACGCCTTCGTCGTCCGCAGCCTGCACCGGCTACAGATCGAGACCCTGGCGGACAACACCGCGATGCTGCGCTCGGCCGAGCGCAACGGCTTCGTCCGCGAGGGCGTGCTGCGCTCCTCGGCCTGGGTGATGGGCGAGTTCCTCGACGACGTGGTGCTGGGACTCCTCATCGAGGAGTGGAAGCGCGGCTCCATCGCGTAAGCCGCTGCTCGAAGGCGTCGCGGCCCGGCTGCGGCGCACGGCCGGGCAGCACTGGCCCGCCCGCGCGGAAACCAGCGCCGACGGCTCGCGCGTCGTGGCACGATCCGCGAGCCGTCGGCGTCCTGGTGCTTCAGCACGCGGCTAGAGCGCCATCAGCTTGAATCCGTTGGCGGAGCCGAGAACCCTGGCCGACCAGAAGCCGCCGTCACCCTTGCCCGGATACCAGGCGAAGGTGCCGTCGGTGTACACGGCGAGCAGGTCCGCCTTGCTGTCGCCGTCGAGGTCGCCGAGCGACATGTGGCTGAACCCGGCCGGGCCGATGATGCGGGCCGACCAGAAGGTGCCGTCGCCCTTACCCGGGTACCACGCGAGCGTGTAGTCGTTGTACAGCGCCAGCATGTCCGGGATCGAGTCGCCGTCGAGGTCGGCCAGCGCCATGGTGCGGAAGTTGGCCGTGCTCAGGACGCGCGACGACCAGAAGCCGCCGTCGCCCTTGCCCGGATACCACACGAGCGTGTAGTCGTCGAGCACCGCGAGCAGGTCGACCTTGCCGTCGCGGTCGAGGTCGGCCAGCGCCATGCTGCGGAAGTTCGCCGTGCTCAGGACACGTGCCGACCAGAAGCCGCCGTCGCCCTTGCCGGGATACCAGGCGAGGGTGTTGTCCTCGTACACCGCCAGCATGTCCTTCTTGCCGTCGTTGTTGAGGTCCGCCTTGGCCATCAGGCGGAAGTTGGCGTTGCTCAGGGTGCGGGCCGACCAGAAGCCGCCGTCGCCCTTGCCCGGGTACCAGACCAGGGTGGTGTCGGTGTAGACGGCCAGCAGGTCTGCCTTGCCGTCGCTGTTGAGGTCGTTACGGGAGCCGGGCCACGTGCCGCCGCCACCGCCGCCGCCTCCACCGCCGCCGCTGCTGCCGGTGGAGGTCGTGGCATTGATGTACGCGGTGATGCACCGCTCGTCCCCGCCGTCGTCCCCGCAGGCCTTCACCATGTACGGGTACGTGGTCGACGGCTTCAGCCCGGTGTCGGTGTAGCTTCCGGTGCCGACGACCGCCAGCAGCGAGCCGTTGCGCAGAATCCGGTAGTAGAGCCCGGTGGAGGTGTCCCAGGCCAGCGAGACCGAGGTCGGCGTCACGGCGGCGACCCGCAGGTTGCGGGGAGCGACGATCGGCGCCGGACTCGGTGAGGGCGTGTAACAGTTGATCGAGTCGATCACGATGCGCTGATAATCGTGGAACCTGTGCCACAGGCCCACGGTGTCCCACGTCAGGTCGTGGGTGAACGGCTCGACCAAGTCCTCGCCCCATAGGCGGTAGGTGAACTTGCGCCCCTTGGTGACGCAGCCCGCTTCGGCCCGGTAGGCGTCCTGGTCGTATCCGACCCCGCCGTTGCCCGCGACGGTGGTCACGGTGCCCTTGCAACCTGTCGGCCACGTGTTGGACCGCACGGGCGTGTCGTCGGCGTCGTTACACCAGCCATTCACGACATTGATGGAGCGCGCCGAGACGTTGTCGAGATTGCACCATGGATCGAAGTACAGACAGGTACCCGCGGACGCCGGTGCAGCGGTCGCGAAGACCGATGCGGTGACGGCGACGGCGAGCACGGCCAGACGTGCCAGGACAGCTCTCATCCAGTCCCCCGTTTGATGGTGGTCGATGTTGCCAAGACCCTGGCACGGGATCCGATCGGAGTTCAACGTCTTCGGCCGGAGCCGAAAGTCCTCGCCCTCCGGCGGATCCCGTCCCGTCCGGCTGTCAGCGGCGCTGCGGCACGACCCGGCACAGCAGCGCCGCGAACGCGCCGGTCACGGCACCGACGACGACCCCGGTGACGAGACTCGACATCACGGCGGCGGTACGCATCACCACCTCCTGTACAGCCGGGTCGACGTCGGCGAGTTTTCCGCCGAGCCGTGGACCGGCGCCGTCGAACGAGGCCGACCACAGCAGCTGATGCCCGGCGGAGAGGAACACGCCGTAGATCGCGCCGACGACCACCATGGTCAGGAACGGCCGCGGCGGGCGCCGCCACAGCACCGCCCCGATCCAGCACGCCAGCGGCACGAACACCAGCAGCGCGTTGACGAACGTGCCCTCCTGCACAAGGTCGAGGTCGTGCAGCACGACCCTCGGCGCCGCGAGCGCGGCCAGCCCGACGAGCACCGGCCAGCTGAACCCCAGCGCACGCGATCCGGCGCTCATCGACCCGCCTCCGCCTGGACCCCGGCCGACGCCGCCGGCGATGCAGCCGACGTACGCGCCCAGCGGATCAGCGTCGTGAACGCCAGGACCGCGGTGACCGCACCGCCGGCGACCCGCACCCAGTGCCCGGCGACGAACTCGGCGGCGACCTGCCGCAGGTACTCGGCGCTGTGCGTGCCGACTGGGTCCACGAACATGATCTCGTTGCGGGGCCAGAAGAACACCGCCGAGAACACGAACTCGCACAGCAGGAACGTCACCGCCGCGCCCGCCGTCCACCAGCGCAGTCGCCGGTTGCGCCAGGTCAGCAGCACTGTCACGACGCTGCTGAGGACCACGCTCGCGCCCAGCGGCGGGAAGTAGTCGCTCGGCCCGCCCGCGATGATGAACTCGCGCGCCCGTACCAGCGACTCGGGCGGGTCGACGAAGATGTTCGGATAGAGCATCACCGTCTCGGCGGCGACACCGCCGAACGACAGCATCGACGTCCACACCAGGACGATGAGCGCGATCCAGGTCAGCCTGTACTTCAGCATGCGGGTTCCTTCCGGGGTCCGCCGTGCCGTCCGGGCACGTCGGTCGAGGTCGCCGAGAACTTTAGGCCGCCTCACCTGCCCCGTCTGCCGCCTGCGAGCGCGACCTGAGGTCTCTTCCGGGCGTACCCGACGACCTGCCCGCCCTCCCCGGACCTGTCCGTCCGGCTCGGGCCGGAGCGTGCCGCGGGGCGCTCGACAGGCCGCAGTCCTTAGGCCGGGGTCGCTTCCAGGCGTACGCCCACCCGCGAAGATGTCGCTCTGTGACGACAGCGGACCAGCCCACGGCGCTCTACGCTCGAAACGTGCCAGGCCACCGACCCACCCGCATCGACACCCTGCTGGCCGCCGGCACCTTCCTCGCCGTGGCGGCCGCCGTCGCCACCCACGGCGGCACTCCCGCCCAGCTGATCACCGGCTACTGCTTCGCCGCCGGGTTCGGCGCGCTGCCCCTGCTGGCCCGCCGCCACCCGGTGCCCGCGCTGCTGGCCGCCGCGGCCGGCGTCATCACCTATTACATGCTCGACCTCGCACCCGTCGGGTTGGCCGTGCACACCGCCGCCGTGCTCTACGTCGCCGCCGACCAGGGCCGGGCACGCGCCGCCGCGCTGGTCGCCGGAGCTCTGCTGGCCTCCTCGATCGCCGCGCGGCTGGCCGAGGGCGACGACCCCTCGATCGTGCTCGGCGTCGACCTCGGCTCCCAGGCCGCGCTGATGGTCGCCGTGATCGCCCTCGGCGACGCCGTACGCAGCAGGCGGGCGCTACGGGCCGAGCTCGCTCGGCAGGCGACCGCCGCCGCCGAGGAGCGCCGCGCCGAAGCCGCCCGGCAGGTCGAGGCCGAACGGCTGCGCATCGCCCGCGAGGTGCACGACACCCTCGGCCACGCCGTCTCCGTGGTCACCCTCCAGTCGGCCGTCGCCCAGGAGGCCCTGGCCGAAGGCGCACCCGACGACGCGCGAGCGGCCCTGGCCGCGATCCACGCCGCCGGCAGCGGCGCCATGTCCGAGCTGCGCGCCACGCTCGGCACGCTGCGCCGCGACACCGGCCCCCGCCACCCCGACCCTGGCATCGGCGACCTGCCCGCCCTGCTCGACGGGGTACGCCGCAGCGGCCTGCCCGTGGACCTGCACCTGGAAGGCGACCTGCAGGCACTGCCCACGGTCGTCGGCACGACCGCGTACCGGGTCGTCCAGGAGGCCCTGACCAACGTCCTGCGCCACGCCCGCGCCAGCCACGCCTCGGTGAACGTCGACGCCACCGGCGCCCGGCTGCGCCTCGACGTCCTCGACGACGGCCACGGCCCCGACCCCCACGCCCGCCAGGACGAGCACGGCTACGGCCTGCGCGGCATGACCGAACGCGTCACCCTGCTCGGCGGCACCGTCGACGTCGGCCCGGCCGACGCGGGCGGCTTCCGGGTCCACGCCGAGCTGCCCCTGCCGGCAGGCACCCGATGAGCCCGCTGCGCGTCGTGCTCGTCGACGACCAGCACCTCATCCGCACCGGCCTGCGGGCCGTGTTCGACCGCGCGCCCGACATCGACGTCGTCGGCGAAGCGGGTGACGGCGCGTCCGCCGTGGACGTGGTGCGAGCTGAGCAGCCCGACGTGGTGCTCATGGACGTGCGGATGCCGGGCGTCGACGGCATCGAGGCCACCCGCCGTATCCTGGCCGACCCGCGCCTGGCCCGAGTGCAGGTCGTTATGCTGACCACGTTCGACGACGACGAGTACCTGTTCGACGCGATCCGCGCGGGCGCGGCCGGGTTCCTGCTCAAGGACACCACTCCGGAGGCGCTGCGCGAGGCCGTGCGCACCGTCGCGGGCGGTGACGCGCTGCTGTCCCCCGCCGTCACCCGCCGCGTCCTGGCTGCCGCCGCCCACGCCCCGGTGCGGGACACCGCCCGGCTGGCGGGGCTGACCGACCGCGAGCGCGACGTGCTGGCGCAGGTCGGGGGCGGGCTGACCAACGCCGAGATCGGCGCGGTCCTCCACCTGAGCCCCGACACCGCCCGAACCTACGTCAGCCGCCTGCTCACCAAGCTCGACGCCCGCGACCGCGCCCAGCTCGTCGTCATCGCGTACGAGACCGGCCTGGTCCGCCCCGGCGAGCGCTAGGATCACCCCGACCTTCAAGGATCTGAGACCGGCAGCGGCGGTCACGCAGCAGCTCGGACATGCGCTGTGCACGTCGTCTCTCGGCCAGGCCGCGCCGTGTCCAGCATGACTGCGGTCGCCTTGATCTGCGTACCGGCACGACATGTCATGTGGACGATACGCGTTATCCTGCGCGCAACGGCTCCCACCTCAGGAGAACCACCGATGCCCGGACGACGGTCCGTTCCCAAGCCGGCCCGCCACACAGGCAGGAGTTCGGGCACCCCGCCGCGAGATCCCGATGCCAAGAGGGATTCGCCCGCCGATGTCCCACGCCCGAGGGTGTCGGAAGCCACCCCCGGCAGAGCACCGTCATCGAACGAACCTGGGCGCGCGTGGAGGTTCGATCAAGCCTTCCTCACCTTCACCATCGCTTTGTTCGCGGTGGGGACGTATGGCTTGCTCATCGGTGACGGCGACACCGAGTTCATGCGTGCCTGCCGGATCTGGCTCGATGGACGTTCGGCATCGGGTGAGCCGCTATGGGGCGAGACCGTCCTCTGGTGGGCTCGAGCCGGAAAGATCCTGCAGTTCGCGGCTGGGCTGGTCGTGATCCTCGACCTCATCGGGCCGGAACGGCTGCGGCGCGGCGGGCAGCGGATGACCACCCGGTTGAGGGCGGTCGTCGCTCAACTATCCGCATTACGTGCCGAACCCGAACGGACGCACAACGGCGCCGTACACTTCGCCGCCGGCATCTTCCTGTTCGGGATCAATCTTCTCCTGCTGAACCTGCTCCTCATGGATTGGTCGAAGGTCACCTCGACCCCGGTCTCCATCGGCCCGTTCGTCGTAGCGCCGATCGCGCTGCTGATCTTCCTTGCCCGGGGACGGCCGGAGCAGACCGCCGGCGCCAGGTTTCCGCTGATAGGAATCGGCTGGCTACTGGCGCAGCTCGTACTCGGCGCACCGGCGGCGCTGCTCGACAAAGCCAACCCGGGCCACATCCTGCGCTGGCTGGGCTTGCTGCTCTTCGTCATCGGATTCGGCCTCGACCTACTGGGATCTTGAACCGGGTGAGAGCGACGGCGCTAGCCCAGCTGCTGGGCCAGCGCGAGGATGATCCCGCTCGGCCCGCGCAGGTAGCAGAGCAGGTAGCTGTCCTCGTAACGCACCACCTCGCCGACGAGCTCGGCGCCGTGCGGGCGCAGCCGGGCGAGGGTGTCCTCGATGTCGTCGACGGCGAACATGACGCGGTGCAGGCCGAGCGTGTTCGGCGGGCTGACCTCCGGCTCGGCCGTGATCGCCTCCGGGTGGTGGTACGTCGTCAGTTCGAGCCGACCCGGAGCACCGGGGACACGCATCATCGCGATCTCGGACCGCACGTCGTCGAGCCCGACGACCCTGCCCGCCCAGCTTCCTTCGATCGGCATCCTGCCTTCCAGTTCCATGCCGAGTGCGGTGAAGAAGGCGACGGCCACGTCGAGGTCGTCCACGACGATGGCGACGTTGTCCATGCGCTTGATCGTCATGTCCCGAGGATATGCGCCGGGTCCGACGCCACCGGCCCAACCGGCCGCGGGCGGTCGCACTTCGCGGCCAGTACGCGACGCCAGGCGGGCCCGCCGCCGAGCTGATCGCCATCACGCCTGAACCCGGTCCGCAGTGGGCAGCGCCGACGCCTCGCCCGCCGGTCCACTCGCCGAGCCGCATAGGCGACAGGTCGTATCTTTCCCGCCGCCGCCCCGCTCTGTTTCGCGACCGTCCAGACAGGGCGGTAAGCAGACGGAGGAGGACGACATGTTCATCGTGGCGACGCAGGACCCGCGCACGCGCGCCTGGTCCGAGGCGCCCGAGTCGGGTGCGGACGCGTGGGGCGCCATCCTGCCCATCGACGCCGGCCTGACCCAGGCCGAGGCCGACGAGCAGCTGGGCAAGTACCTGGCGGGCGTGCAGGCGGGCGAGGCGCTGTGCATCCGCGCGCACGGCAACGACGAGGAGATCGGCGACGCGGCGGCCGGCGCCAAGGACTGGGGCTGGACGTTCAAGAAGCTGGCCCGGATGCTCGCCACCCACCTGACCGCGAAGCCGAGCGTCATCCTGATCCGCTCGTGCGCCGAGAACGTGACCAACTTCCCGGCTCACGTCGCGGTGCGGGTGGAGTCGCACTGGCCGGCCGCCGTCCACCTGTCCGGCGTCCCGATCTACGGCTACAACACCTCGGTCAAGATCAGTTCTCCGGTGCCGTCGCCCACGCAGGTCGTCAAGAACGTGCAGGTCCAGGCGGTCTACATCAACCTGTGAGCGCCGGCGGCCGCTGACGGCGACCCGATGAACCCGATCGCCGTCAGCGGCCGGCGTCCGCACTGCGCCGTGCCGCTCCCTTCAGGGCCGAAGCGCGGTGTCTTGGCGCAGGTCGGCGCTGATCGCCTAGCGGGACGCCTTACGGATCATCAGGTCTGCCGCCTGCTCGACGGTGGCCGCGAACTCATCCGGCGGGATCCTGGCGACGAACACATTGCCCAGGTCCTCCGGGTAGGGATGCGTCTCCCGCCAGAACGCGAAGACGATCACCAGGTCGTCATCCAGATAGGCGTAGCGGGACACGTTGTCGACGATCTCGCTCCAGCACATGAACCGGTAACGCTCCCGGAACTCCGTTTCGTCGGCTTGCAATCGCCGGAAGATCTCCTCCGGCGAGCGCCCCGGAAAGGGGCAGGGCGGGATCTCGCGCCGACGCACCTGCGCAGCGGTGGACCGCATGTAGAGGCAGAGGGACGGGACGAGGGCCGTGTTGTCGTCGGTCGTCAGCCATTTGCCGGCGGCCCACAGGTCGACGGTACGAAGGTCCGTGGGCTGAACCTCTCCCACCTCCACGGCGAAGGTCGCCCGGTCACCGAATCGTCGTGTCATGAGCCCAGCACGGTAGCAGCGCGCCGGGCACCGATCCGTGCAGCGGAGCAGAACGGCACCCGTGCACCGGACCGCCGGGCAACGTCCTCGACTGTGGCGGCCCAGCCGGTCACGCCTTGACCAGGATTTCCGTTCTGATCTCCTGCATCAGGCGTGCGCTGTCGGCTATCGGCCTGCCGCCGTAGAATACCGCGACGCCGACACTGCCGTGGTCGATCCATCCGCAGACGACCACCTTGTTGCCCGCCTTGTCGTCGGTTTCGGCACATCTGAAGTGACCGCCGCGGGGGCCCGCGTCGAAGTCCTGCACGTTCCTGAGCGTGCCGTCGCCCACCAGGGCCATGTGCCGATCCAGTTTGCCGCTCGGGTCAAGGATCAGCTTGGTGATCACCACGAGCAGGAGCCACTTGCCCTTGGCCTTCGGGTCGTCCAGCTTGGCGCCGATCGCGGACGCATGCTCGTTCTGGGCACGGACGTCTTCGACCAGTTCCCGCTCCAGCGCCTGCAATTCCGGGTCAGGGTCCTTGTGCAGGCCGGCGATCTCCGTGTCGAGCACGGCCCGCACCGGCCACTGGTCCCGGATCGGCTCGGTGACCACGGTGAGTAGACCGCAGCAACCCAGGCTCAGCACCATCAGCACGCCGAGCACCCACGGCCAGCGCCGCCGACGCGGGCGCCCGACCGGGGTGACATGCGGTTGTGGGGGCGTGCCGGGTTGGATCATGCGCGGCACTGTACCAACGAATCATCACCCTCGGTGACCGCAGCGGAATCGCGCTCCGCCGGCCGAGGCCGAGGCCTAGGCGGGGCCGCCGCCGAAGCCGATCTCGTTGCCGTCCGGGTCGTGGAAGATCGCCTTGCGCACGCCGTTGCCGTAGGTCTCCACCTCGTCGGGCTGCAGGCCACGGGCGGCGATCTGCGCGAGCCGGTCGTCGAAGTCGCCGAGGAACAGCGTGTGCATCGCGCCGCCCGCCTGCTCCGGCCGCACGTCGATGTACAGGTAGCGGTGCTCGCCCAGCTCCCACACCGCCTCGGTGTCGTTCGGCAGGAACGTCGGCGGCCCGCCGAGCAGCCGCCCGTACCAGGCCACGGCCGTGGCGTAGTCCCGGACGGGGACACCGGCGAACAGGTCCACGCTCATCCCGCCATCGTGACACGGCAGCGGCGCCGGTGGCGCGCTCAGCCGCCCTGCTGTGCGGCGGACAGGGAGCAGTACTGCTCGTACTCGACCCACGGCCACATGCCGACCCGGATCTCGGTGACCCGGCCAGCGGTATCGGTGCGGAAGTAGATGCCCCGGGAGTTTCCGGTGATCCGCTCCTTGGGCGCGACCTGCACCAGCGGGCCGCCGTCGGCCGAGCGCACCTGGAGCACGGTGGCGTTGGCGCCGAACACGCTGGTGACCGTGTCGATGCTGCTGCCGACCCGCACGCCGCCGTAGGTGGCATACGCCGGACTGTTGATCATGAAGGCCAGGACGAGGGTGTCCGCGTCGGTGACCACACCGACGCCGTCGTCGCCGTCGTAGGCGTAGCTGCACCGGTCGTCCTGCGGGCGCAGATCCAGCAGCAGCCCGGTGTCCCGCTCGACCGCTCCCGAGGGCACCTCTCCGACCAGCAGCCCGCGGAAGCCGAACTCGGTGACGTCGGGCTGCTCCCCGGCCTGGTTCTGCCGCTGGGAGGGTTCCGGGCCCGGCGGCTGGGGCTCAGCCTCGCGGCCGCGTATCCCGCAGGCCAGGCTGAGCAGGAGCAGCGCCGCGCCGAACACGCGGGCCGAGTGTCGCTTCATCACGGAGTCCGATCTGCGCCGGCCGATGGCACGTGATCGTCGTGCCGCAGCACGCAAACTAGCGGCAGCCGTGAACGCATTTCAATGGCCGGTCGTCTCGGCCGCTGTCGTCAATCCGCCATCACACCGGATGCCGTTCTCCCCAGCACCGCGAGCGGATCCCGGTACGCGCGCGCCAGCAGCGTCACCCAGTCGTAGATCGCGTTCTCGTTCGGCGCGAGCGGCCCCGGCGTGAAGTGCGGCGACGACAGCCCTCGCTGCACCGACTCGCACGCGGCCCAGTCCTGCCGGTTCGTCACGTCCCAGAAGCCCACCGCGTACGACGGGTCCGTGACCGCCTCGTCGAACAGCCACACGCACTCCACCACCGTCCGGTCCACCGCCAGCGGCGTCATCCGGTGCGCCATCACGTAGTCCGGGTGCAGCGACAGCAGCACGTTCGGGAACAGCCCGAGATAGCGCACGGTGCGCGGGTCGGCGCCGTCGAGCATCACCCCGTGCGAGCTGCCGTCCAGCGACATCGTCTGCGCGTGCTCGCGCAGCTCCATCGACCCGCCGAGCCAGTGGCCGGGCTCGTGCCAGTTGTCGCCGGAGTTCGGCGGGGTGACCGCGCACAGCTCCGGGTGGATCAGCGGGCAGTGGTAGCACTCGTGGTAGTTCTCGGCGATGACCTTCCAGTTCGCGGCGACCTCGTACCGGTGCACGGCCTTGGCCGCGAGCCTCTCCGGCGCGTACGGGGCCACGAGCCGGTCGAGCGTGCCCAGGTGCTCGGCGAACGGCAGCGCGGTGCCGGTCGCGTTGACGAACACCCACCCGTGCCAGTCCACCGCCGGCAGCTCCACGAGCCCGAACCGCTTCGGGTCGAACTCCTCGCCCATCCGCGGCGCGGTGCGCAGCGTCCCGTCGAGGTCGTAGGCCCAGCCGTGGTACGGGCACACCAGCGCCCGCCGCTCGCACGTGCCGCCGCTGGGCAGCAGCTCATGGCCCCGGTGCCGGCAGGCGTTGGCGAACGCCCGTACCCCCTCGCCGGTCAGCGTCACCACCACCGAGACGTCACCGGCCGTCAGCGCATGCTGGTTGCCCTCGGCGGCCAGCTGCGCCCGCCGCCCGACACAGGTCCACGAGCCCGCGAACAGGTGCCGCCGCTCCCACGCGAACACCGCCGGGTCGGTGTAGGCGGCCACCGGCAGCATCCGGGAGTACCCGAACGGGCGCAGCGCGGCGTCCAGGCCGTCGGCCGGGAGCGGCGCGGCGGTCATCGCCGCCCCCGGCGGGTGTCGCGCACGACCTGGCGCACCACGTTGCGGCCCGGGATCCCGGTGACCCCGCCACCCCCGTGTGTGGCGGACCCTGCCTGGTAGAGGCCTTTGATCGGGGTACGCAGGTCGGCGTACCCGGCCGCGGGGCGGCAGTGGAACATCTGCCCCGGGGTCAGCTCGCCGTGGAAGATGTTGCCGCCGATCAGGCCGTACTCGGTCTCCATCTCGTGCGGGCCGATGACCTGCCGCCCGCTGACCGAGGCGGCGAACCCGGGCGCGACCTGCTCCATCCGCGCCACGAGCCGGTCGGCGTACGCCTCCAGCCCGGCCGGGTCGGGCCGCTGCGCCCAGGTGTGCGGCACCCACTGGGTGAACATGCTGACCACGTGCTTCCCCTCGGGCGCGAGGGTCGGGTCGAGCACCGACGGGATGCACACGTCGGCGAACGGCAGCGTGGCGGCCCGCCCGGCGGCGGCCTCCTGGAACGCGGTCTCCACGTCGTCGAGCGACTCCGACAGCACGATCGTGCCGCCGTACACGTCCGGGTCGAAGTCAGGATGGCTGCTGAACACCGGCAGCCGGTCCACCGCGAAGTTGACCTTCACGGTGCCGGAGCGGGTCTGCCACGACTGGATGTCGGCCACGAAGTCCCCGGGCAGCTCCTCGCGGTCCATGAGCCGCAGGAACGAGATCTTCGGGTGCGCGGTGGTGATGACGACCGGGGCGGTGAGCTGCTCGCCGGACTCCAGCGTGACGCCGGTGACGCGCCCGGCGCGGGTGTCGATGCGGGCCACCGGCGCCTGGGTGCGGATCTCGGCGCCGAAGGAGCGGGCAGAGGCGGCCAGGGCCGTGGTGACGCCGCCCATGCCGCCGCGCGGGAAGCCCCAGGCCGCGGACTGCCCGCCGGTCTGGTCGAGGTGGTGGTGCAGGGTGACGAACGCCGTCCCGGCGCTGCGCGGGCCGCCCCAGGTGCCGATGACGCCCGACACCGACAGCAGGCCGCGCATCGCGTCGGACTCGAACCGCTCCTCGACCAGGTCGGCGACGCTGGCGGTGAACAGCCGGGTCAGGTCGAACGCGGCCCGCACGTCGACCTTGCGCAGCGTCTTGAGCAGCCCGGCCTGGGCTAGCAGGTCGCCGGGGTGCTTGGAGCCGAGCTTGGGCGGGATCGCGTCCAGCAGCGGGCCGACCTTGGCGCCGAGGCCGCCCAGCCAGGACTCCCAGCGCTCGTAGGCGCCCGCGTCGGCCTTGGAGAACTTGGCGATCTCGTCGTGGCGCCGCTGCGGGTCGCCGGCCAGGAACAGGTGGCGGCCGTCGCGGCGGGGCGCGAAGTAGGGGCCCTGCGGGTAGACGTGGTAGCCGTGCTCGGCCAGGCGCAGGTCGGCGACCATGTCGGGCGGCAGCAGGCTGACCACGTATGACAGGGAGGTCACCAGGAAGTCGGGCCCGAAGGGGCGCTCGGACACGGCGGCGCCGCCCACGGTGTGCCGTCGTTCCAGCACCACCACCCGGCGCCCGGCGCGCGCCAGGTAGGCGGCCGCGACGAGCCCGTTGTGCCCGCCACCGATGATGATCACGTCATGCGTCACGCCACGAGTCTGACTGACTGACCACTCAGTTGGGAAGACCCATGTTCACCAGGCGGCATTCGTCACCGTAAGTAGCTCAGGGCTCCGGACAGCCGCGACGACCAGTCGTCGTAGGGGAAAGGCGTCCCCGACTGCTCCTCGAACCAGTCCATCTGCCGATCGGCGAACCAGGCGAAC
The DNA here is from genome assembly GCF_016862575.1 of Catellatospora bangladeshensis. Lineage (GTDB taxonomy): Bacteria > Actinomycetota > Actinomycetes > Mycobacteriales > Micromonosporaceae > Catellatospora > Catellatospora bangladeshensis. Next base: position 151,770 of record NZ_BONF01000011.1, read on the forward strand.
AGCGCGAACGGCCCCACACACACCACCACCACGGCACACAGGGTCAGCACGCACAGCACGACGGTCACCACGACCGCCACTGTGAGGATCTTCCGGCTCTGCTCGTCCGGCTGCGGGTTCACTGGTTCGCTCACGCGCGGCAGCGTAGACGGCTCCCGCACGCGATGGGGGGCGCGAACAGCCGAGCGCGCGACCGGCAGCCGGTCGCGCGCTCGGAACGTCCTTCAGAGTTGCCCTACACGTCGCCGGGGTCGCCCGGCTCCGGGTCGGGCGAGGACTCCGCCGGGGACGGCGAGGGCGGCTCGCTCGGCGACGGCGACGGCGCGGCCGTGGACGGCTCCGGGGACGGCGACGGCGAGGGCTCGACCGGCGACGGCGAGGTCGGCGGCGCGGACGGCGGCGTGCTGGGCGGCGACGCCGTGGTCACCGTGACCAGGTTGCTCGCGGGCGACAACAGCCCCGCCCCGTTGTAGGCGACGACCCAGAACGTGTACCTGGTGCCCGGGGTCAGCTTGCCGACGGTGACGCTGGTGGAGCTGGTCCAGCCGATCTGCACGCCGCTGCGCACGATCCGGTAGTAGGAGATCCCGCCCGAGCCGCCGTCGGCCGGCGGCGACCAGGACAGCCACACGTTGTGCTCGTCGGAGGCGACGGCGGCCAGGTTACGCGGCGCGCTCGGCGGCTGCGGCGGGCGCGGTGTCGCCCCCGCCGTCGGGGCGGGCGGCGTCCAGGTGGGCACCGGCGTCGGCTCGCCGGTCTTCATCGGCAGCGGCGCCGCGCTCGACGTGGGCGGCGCGGTCGGCAGGGTGACGGCACCGCTCTCGCCGGTGGCCACGCCGGACGACAGCCCCGGCGACGGGACCCCGCCCTGCATCGACATCGGCCGCTCCCCGCCGCCCCTGTTGAGCAGCACCACCATGACGGCGACCGTGGCCAGCACGGCGACCGACACGGCCACCAGCACCCGCCGGTCGGGACCCGAACTGGCCCGTCGTGACCCGGGGCCGGAACGGCGCGGCGCGTCCGGGTCCGGCGCGGGCACGGCCGCCTGCTCGGCTGGCGCCCGCAGCGGCGTCTCCGGCAAGGAGCGCTCCGCGGCGGTCACGGCGGCCGGCGCGGCTGCGGGCTCGGCGGCCTGCGCCGCGGCGGCGGCAGCGGCAGCAGCGGCGGCGGCGGTCACGGCGGCGGGATAGTCCGGCACCGCGTCCACGGCGGCTCGCGCGGCCAGCCACGCCGACGTCGCCCGCTCCAGCCGGATCTTCTCCTGCTGGGGGCTGCTGAAGGCCACCACGGTCGGCAGGACGACCTGCTCCCAGGCCGTCCCCGGCAGCGCGGCGCCCCGCCGGATCGCGTCCCAGATCGCGGTGAACTCCTGCCGCCCGACCTCCATCGCGTCGACGCGGCTGTCGTGCTCCGCGGCGTCGAACAGGTCCAGCAGCCGCCCGTGCACCTGTGCGGCGTCATGCCCGCCGGTGATGTCGGACAGCAGCCGTCCCAGCTCGGTGATCAGAACGCGGGCGTGTTCCACCTGCTCGGACTGTGGCTGCGCCACTACTGCCTCCCCTGAAGTCGTGCCACGGCACGGTGCGTCCCGTCCGGAACTGGCGCCGAGCCGGTCAGGGGCCCTGCGGCATCAAGATAAGCGAAAGATCACCGCAGCGGTACACCGGGTCGTGAGTACCGTTCGGTTACGCCGACCGATCGAGCGCAGCAACCCATGCCCGCCGCCGCGGCCGTTAAACCACCCGGACCGCAACTCTCCGAGAACGATCCGCGAACCAGGCGAAATCGCCCACAATAGGGGGATGTGGGGTAGCCGGTGCTCGCCGTACTGATGCTGGGCGTGGTGCTCGTCGCGTGGGCCGTCGTCTCACGCCGGGCCCAGCGCTACAGCGTCACCGTCCCCATCGCCATGGCCGCCTCCGGCCTCATCCTCACCAGCGGCAGCCACCCGCTGGTCGACGTCGAGGTCACCGGGCCCGTCGTGCGCCATCTCGTCGAGCTGACCCTCGCGTTCGTCCTGTTCACCGACGCCACCGACATCAGCATGCGCTGGCTCAAGGAGCAGCGCGGCGTACCCATCCGCATGCTGCTCATCGCCTTTCCCCTCACCGTGCTGCTCGGCTTCCTGGCCGGGGTGCCGCTGCTGCCCGGCGCCGGCTGGTGGGTCTGCGCCATCATCGGCGCCGTCCTCGCCGCCACCGACTCCACCCCGATCCTGCCGATGCTGCACGACGACCGGCTGCCCGCCGGCACCCGGCACACCATCACCGTGGTCAGCGGCCTCGACGACGGCCTGGCCGCCCCCCTGGTCCTGCTCATGCTCGCCGGGGCGCTGGCCACCGTCGACGTGCAGAGCGTCCTCATCGAGCTGCTCATCGCCCTCATCGCGGGCGTCGTCGTCGGCGTCGGCGGCGCCAAGCTCATCACCATGGCCCGCCACCTGCGCTGGAGCACCGTCGAAGCCGAACGCGTCGGCGTGCTCGCCCTGGCGATCACCGCGTTCTCGGCGGCCGAGGTGCTGCACGGCAACGGCTTCGTCGCCGCGTTCGTCGCCGGCATCGCCACCCGGGCCACCGCCCCGGGCATGCCGCGCAGCTCGCTGCAGACCGTCGAGGACTTCTCGACGGTGCTGTCGGCGGCGGTGTGGTTCGTGTTCGGCTCGCTGATCGTGCCCGCGTTCATGGACGGCCTGGAGTGGCGGGTCTTCGTGTACGCGTTCCTCAGCCTCACCCTGATCCGCATGCTCCCGGTCGCGCTGTCGCTGCTCGGCACGCACCTGCCGTGGCGCGAGCGCTGGGCGCTGGGCTTCTGGGGGCCGCGCGGCCTGGACAGCATGGTGCTCGGCATCATCGCCCTGGAGCAGCTGTCCGGCCTGGACGCCGACTGGGTCGCCGACGTCGTCGTGGTCGTCATCAGCCTCAGCATCCTGGTCCACGGCCTGTCCGCCCGGTACTTCGCCCGCTGGTGGCTGCACGGTCCGCGTACCAGGCGGCACCCGCCCCGGGAACCGGCGGCCGACGTGAGCTGACGCCGGTCAGGGGCGGGCGCGCACGATCTCCAGCGCGACCGCGAGCGCCGCCGCACGCGTCGCCTGCTCGTCGTCGTCATCGCCGGGCAGCAGCACGGGGCCTTCGAGCGCCACGAGCGCCGCCTGGGCCCGCACCCGCCCCGCGAGGTCCGCGCCGGGCCCGGACAGGGCCAGCAGCAGGCGCCGGTGGGCCTGGCGCATGTCGGCCACCACCGGCAGGCGGCTGATCTCGGCGTAGTTCTGCCGGATCAGCCGGAGCAGGTCCGAGCCCCACCGGCCGCGCTGCTGCGCGAGCTCGCACAGCAGCCACTCGCAGGTGGCCGGGCTGGCGGGCCGGTGCGCGGCGTCGTCGAGCAGGTCGCCGAGGTCGTCGACGTACTCGCGCAGGATCGCGGCCAGCAGGTCGTCCTTGCTGCGGTAGTGGAAGTACAGCGCCGCCTTCGTGACGCCGAGCCGGTCGGCGATCTCGCGCAGCGAGGTGTTGGCGTAGCCGCGCTCGGCGAACATCCGCAGCGCGACGGCGAGCGCGCGAGCCCGGGTGTCCCCGCGTCGCGCGCCGCCGCCGGCGTCGGGCTGCGTCATGCTCGTCTCCTTCCTCGGGTCGTGGGGCCGGGCGGGGTCTGCGATCCTTCCGGACCGGGTGCCGGGTGGGCGTAAGTTCAGGGCCGCCGCGGAGGTCCGCGGCGGCCCTGAGTGTCAGGCGTGCTCGCTCACGTGCGCGCCGTGACGGGGCGGTTGTCCCCGGCGCCGTCGGGCTGGAGTTCGACCTGGTCGAAGGCGGGGGCGCCGTCGATCGCGTCGGCGGCCACCGCGGCGGTGCGGGCGGCGTCGGGCAGGTCGATGCTGGAGCGCAGGGTGACCGGCTTGAGCAGCAGCGCCGCGATGACGCCGACCACGGCGATGCACGCGGACACGATGAAGATGTGCCCGGTGGCGTCGCCGTACGCGGCGGTGACGATGTGCCGGATCGGCTCGGGCAGCGCGGCGATGTTGAGGCTGCCGCCCCCGGCCGAGCCGCCGCCGGTGGGGATGCCCGCCGCGGCCAGGTCGTGGGTGATCTGGTCGGTGACCCGGTTGGCGAGGATCGCGCCGAGCACCGAGACGCCGATGGTGCCGCCCAGCGAGCGGAAGAACGCCACGGAGGAGCTGGCCGCGCCCATGTCCTTGAGCGCGACCGAGTTCTGCACTGCCAGGACCAGGTTCTGCATGCTCATGCCGACGCCCGCGCCGACGGCGAACATGGCGATCCCGACGAACCACAGCGGGGTGAGGTGGTCGATGGTGCCGAGCATCGCGAAGCCGCCGACCAGGACGATCGCGCCGGTCACGATGTAGGGCTTGACCCTGCCGCTGCGGGTGATCATCCGGCCGGACACGATCGACGAGGTCAGCACGCCGGCCATCATCGGGATGGTGAGCAGCCCGGACTCGGTCGGGGTGTAGCCGCGGCCGATCTGGAAGTACTGGCCCAGGAACACCGCGCCGCCGAACATGGCCATGCCCACGGCGAGGCTGGCCAGGATGGCCAGGGCGGTGCCGCGCTTGGTGACGATGTGCAGCGGCACGACCGGCTCGGCCGCGCGCGCCTCGACGAGGGTGGCCAGCGCCAGCAGCAGCACCGAGCCGCCGGCCATGGCGGCGGTCTGCCAGGACAGCCAGGCGAACGAGTGGTCCACGAACGAGATCCAGATGAGCAGCAGGCTGACGCCGGAGCTGATCAGCGTGATGCCCAGGTAGTCGATCTTCACGTTGTCGCGCTTGACCGTGGGCAGGTGCAGGGTGAACTGCAGGACCAGCATCGCGATCACGGCGATCGGGACGCCGATGAAGAAGCACCAGCGCCAGCCCAGCCAGGACGTGTCGGCGATCAGGCCGCCCAGCAGCGGGCCGCCGACGGTGGCCAGCGCCATCACCGCGCCCAGGTAGCCGTTGTAGCGGCCGCGCTCGCGCGGCGGGATCATCGCGGCGATCGCGACCTGCACGAGCGCCTGCAGGCCGCCGACGCCCAGGCCCTGGAAGGCGCGGGCGGCGATGAGCTGGCCGGCGTCCTGGGCGAAGCCGCTGACCACCGAGCCGACCACGAAGATGCCGATGGCGACCTGGATGAGCAGCTTCTTGTTGAACAGGTCGGCGAGCTTGCCCCACACCGGCGTCGCTGCCGTGGCGGTGAGCAGGGTCGCGGTCACGACCCAGGTGTACTGGGTCTGGGTGCCCTCGAGCGCGCCGATGATCTTCGGCAGGGCGATCGACACGACGGTGCCGGACAGCATCGCCACGAACAGCACGAGCAGCAGGCCGCTGAGGGCCTCGATCGTCTGCCGGGTGGTCTTCGGTGCCGCGGCGGACGCGTCGACGGCTTGTGGTGCGCTCATGCGCACGCCTCCAAGGTGGTTCCGGGGGTTGGGCTGCGGGCCCCGCGCGCGGGTCGGCAAGGCGGTGCCGGTGCGCGCACGGGGCCCGCACGCCCCAGCATCCAGAATCGTTTCCCATTGCGCAAGTTTTCCCAATGGGAAACCAGGCCCGGACCGCTAATCTGTGGTCGTGACCACACCCACGGGGCTGCGCGAACGCAAGAAGGAGGCCACCCGCCTCGCCCTGCACCACGCCGCCCTGCGCCTGGCCGCCGAGCACGGACTCGACCACGTCACCGTCGAGGCCATCGCCGACGCCGCCGAGGTCTCCCGGCGCACCTTCTCCAACCACTTCTCCAGCAAGGAGGAGGCCATCGCCTACGGCGACACCGTCCGGCTGCGCCGCCTCGTCCAGATCCTGAACGAGCAGGACCCCCGCACCGCGCCGTGGGACGCGCTCACCGCCGCCGCCCGGCAGCTCACCGCCGAGACCTTCGCCGACACCGACCCAGGCTGGCTCGCCCAGCGCCGCGAGCTGCGCCGCCACCCGTCGCTGGCCGCCCAGCAGATCGCCGCGTACACCGCCATCGAACGCGAACTCGCCGACCAGATCGCCCAGCGCCTCACCGGCCCCGACCTGCCGCTGCGCGCCCGCCTGCTCGCCGCCACCTTCATGACCAGCCTCCGCGTGGCCATCCAGCACTGGATCGACCACCCCGGCCGCCCGCTGCTCGCGCTCATCGACACGGCGCTAGCCGCGGCCGCCCCGGCAGAGCGCGGCGCCCGGTGACCCGGCACGGCGGCCGTGGACGGGACACGGCGCTGCCCGCGACCTCGACGGTGGCGGGCAGCATGAGTTCAGCCGCCACGTGACCCGCCGCGAAGCACCGGTCTCAGGAAGGGCTGCCCTGCTGCAGGATCCGGACGGGATTGCCGAACGGGTCGCGGATGCCCATGTCGGTGCCGTAGAAGTGGTCGGTGGGTTCCTGCGTGAAGTCGGTGAAGCCGCCCGCCTTCAGTGACTCGTACAGGCCCCGGACGTCGTCGCTGATCAGGACCAGCCCCGTCAGCGCGCCCTTGGTGACCAGCTCGCGGAGCTGCTCGGCCGTCGCGTCGTCGTGCAGCGGCGCGCCCGGCTGCTCCAGGGAGATCTCGGTGCCGCCGCCGGGCGCGCGGACCGTCAGCCAGCGGTAGGAGCCCTGCTGGACGTCGTTGCCCTTCTCCAGCCCGAGCTTGCCGACGTAGAAGTCCAGCGCCTCGTCCTTGTCGAGGACGTAGATCGACGCGACGTTCAGTTTGGTGATCATCAGGTTCTCCTCGGTGCGCGGTGATCGACGTTTCGCCAGGCTAGGCGAGTTGCCCGAGCCGCGGCTTATCCGGAACTGCTCGATCAGGCGGCGGGCGCGGCGGCTGCCGTCCGCGGCCGGGTGTGGGCCATCAGAGCGCAGTTGGGCACGCCCACGGGTCTGGGGCCGCCGCGGTAGGCCGACGGTGCCTGCCCGACGATCTCGCGGAACGTCCGGCTGAACGTGCCGAGACTGGCGAAGCCGACGTCGAAGCAGATCTCGGTGACGCTGCGGCCGGTCTCCCGCAGCAGGAACATCGAGCGCTCCACCCGCCGCCGCTGCAGGTAGCGGTGCGGCGTCTCGCCGAACACGTCGCGAAAGCAGCGGCTGAAGTGCGCCGGGGACAGGTGGGCGACCGCCGCGACGGCACGGACGTCGAGCGGCTGGGCGTAGGCGCGGTCCATCGCGTCACGGGCGCGCAGCAGGCGCCGGTTCAGTTCCTCGGCCTCTCGGCTCACGCCGCCATGCTAAAGGCCGGGCCGCTGACCTGCATCTTCGACGTCCTAGCCGGAAGCTGCGCACCTGTCCTCCGGCCGGGCACACCGGACCCCGCCACAGCCGTGAAGATCGCCGGTTCGTGTCGAAACCTGCGGTCTGACCACAGGTTTCGACACGAACCGGCGATCTTCGCCAGGCGGGCGGGGTCCGGGCGGCCGGCAGGCGGGCCAGGCGGTCAGGCGTGGGACTGGAGGGCGACCGCGGCGACGGCCGTGTCCAGGGACTTTGCCAGGTCGCGGTGGCCGGGCGGCAGGGCGCGTTGCAGCTGGGTCAGGCGGTCGCGGACCTGGGCGGCGGACAGGGACGGCGCGACGATGTCGAGGCCCACGGCGGTGGCCAGGGCGGCGAGCAGGGTCGAGTGCGGGTCGAAGTCCGTCGGTCGGCCTAGCAGGAAGCCGAGCCGGACCGCGGGGCGCGTGGCCGCCATCGCGTCCGCGGCCGGGTAGCGGGTCTGCGTACGGCCGGTGAAGGTGCGCGAGGTCTCGCGCCGGATCAGGCCCCGGGCCGTCATCCGGTAGGCGACCAGCTCGACGATGTCGGCGCGCAGGTGGGCGATCCAGTGGTGCAGCGCGTGGCCCGCGCCGACCCGTTGCAGCTGCACGACGACCTGGTCGTTGACCGGGTCGCCGGTCTGCCCCGCGGTCCACCCGGCCAGCTTGCCGTCGGTGACCGTGAGCGTGCCCGCCAGCAGCAGCTCCCCCAGCGCGGCGGCGGCCAGGCCGCAGCCGAGCATGTCGCCGCTGATGCGCACCTTGCCGCTGTACTCGTCATGTGCCATGTGGAACAGCTCATCGGCCAGCGCGAGCTCTGCCATCGATTCCCCCCAATGGACCCCGGAAACGCGATGTGGCCGGGGCCATCGCCCCGGCCACATCACTGTGAAAACCCTCAGCGGTACGCCGCACCGGCCGCCCGCAGCCGCGCGTGCACGCCGTCGTACCCGCTCGCGCGCAGGTACGACTTCGCCACCTTCGCGACCATCGTGTAGTTGGTGTCGCAGACGTTGCCGACCGGCGCCTCACCGGCCTGGCTGACCAGCTGCAGCGCGTCGAGCAGGTCGAGGCCGGTCAGCTCGGACACCCAGGTGACCAGGTCGTGCTGGCTGATCCGGTACGCGTCCTCCAGCGGCCGGGCCGAGCCGGTGGCCATCAGGTGCGTGTCGGACTCCAGCCGCGGCCACGGCGTGGACACGCCCTTGATCAGGTCGACGACGAGCACGGTGTCCATGGCCGCCTCGACCGCGACGCCGGACACCTCGCCGTGGCCCTGCCGGGCGTGACCGTCGCCGACGGCGAACAGCGCCCCCTCGACGTTGACGCCGAAGTACGCGGTCACGCCCGCGCGCAGCTCGGGGGTGTCCATGTTGCCGCCGTGCGCGTCCGGGGTGATCGTCATCCGGGCCTCGAACGCGCCCGGCGCGACGCCGACCGTGCCGTGCATCGGGTCCAGCGGCAGGTCCACGACGAACTCGGAGTTGCGGGCCGAGTAGCGGGCGGTGCCCGCGGCCAGGTCGAGGTCGTACACCCAGACCCGCTCCTCCAGCGGCGGCTGCAGCGTCGCGGTGTGCGACGTGGAGGTCAGCGCCCCGAAGTGCGGGAAGGTGCTGGACACGGCCCAGTCTCGGGCCGGGGTGATGGACACGAAGTGCAGGGCCAGGGTGTCGCCCGGCTCGGCCCCCTCCACGTAGAAGGGGCCGGTGACCGGGTTGAGGTACGGGAAGCGGCACACCTGCGAGGGCAGGTCGCCGAAGCCGCGTACCACGCCGCCGAAGCAGTCCTCGGTGCGGATCTTCAGCACGTCCCCGGGGCGGACCTTGGCGACCGGCGGGTTGCCGCCGAACGTGTAGGCCAGCTGCTCCGGCGTCGGGTCGAACTCGATGAACTCCCCCACGAGCTACTCGCCGCCCATGCCGGACAGCTTGGGACGGCGCCCGATCGCGTAGAGCACGCCGAGCACGACTAGGCCGAGGCCGACCCAGATCAGGCCGGTGATCTGCGAGTGCAGCTGCATGTGCACGAGCACCGCGATGAGCAGGCCGGCGCCGACCAGCGGCACGATCAGGTGCAGGAACCAGTTGCGGCTGCCGTTGCGCACCACGTAGTGCCAGATGACGGCGGCGTGCAGCATCAGCCAGGCGACCATGGCGCCGAAGTTCACCATGGTGGCGATCAGGGTGATGGTGTCCTCGCCCTTCTCCAGCAGGAAGTACAGCGCGCTGCCGGAGATCGCCAGGGAGATCACGGCGGTGAACAGCACCGCGTTGACCGGGGAGGCGTGGCGGCTGGACACCTTGGCCAGGAAGCCGGGCAGCTGCTTGTCGCGGGCCATGGCGAACAGCAGGCGCGACAGCGCGGTCTGGGCCACCATCGAGTCGGGCAGGCCCCACGCGATCGCGGTGGCGACCAGGCACAGCGTGGCCAGCCACGGCGCGCCCGCGGCGGCCTCGGCGGCGGCGTAGAAGGCGTTGCCGACCTCGGCGGGGTCCGCGCTGGCGATCAGCGCGGCGCCGTCGGTGACGAACAGCGACGCCACCCAGGTCTGGGCGATGAAGATGAGACCGGCCAGCAGCAGCACGACCGACATGGCCCGGCCGACCTGGCGGGCGCCGCCCTTGCTCTCCTCGGCCAGCATCGAGATGCCGTCGAAGCCGAGGAAGCTCAGCGCCGCGACCGACACCGCGCCCAGCACCAGGCCGAAGCTGAAGTTGTCGGAGCTGAAGAACGCGGTGGTCCAGTCGCCGTTGCCGCGGCCCTCGGCCAGCCCGATGACGCCCATGACGAGGAAGATGCCGAGCACGGCCAGCTCCGCCGCGATCATGATGTTGATGGCGACGGCGGTGAGCCGGATGCCGAAGTAGTTGATGACGGCGTTGATGACGACGAAGCCGACCAGCCAGATCCCCGCGTGCACGCCGGGCACCGCACCGTTGATGGTCACCGACGCGACCAGGTACAGCAGGCCGGGCACCAGGAAGTAGTCGAGCATGATCGCCCACCCGGCGACGAAGCCGACCGCCGGGTGGATGCCGCGCCCGGCGTAGTTGTACACCGAGCCGGCGATCGGGAACGCGCGCACCATCTGGGCGTACGACGACGCGGTGAACAGCATGACGACCAGGCCCGCCACGTACGCGAGCGCCACCATGCCCGACGACGCCTGGTACACCGAGCCGAAGATCGCGAACGGGGCGATCGGCACCATGTAGATCAGGCCGTAGAACAGCAGGTCGGTGAAGCTCAGCGAACGGCGCAGCTGCGGGGTGTACCCGAACTTGCTGAGATCGGGATCACCGGCCGGGGTGGCCGCGTCCCCCGTGGCCGCCGTGGCAGGCGTTAGCACGGACATTGCCGATCCTCCAGAAGTCGTCCGATGTTCAACCGAGAGTGGCGTGTCGCACACGCCCGGCCTCCCATTGGCGACCACTGATGGCTTCCCGGAAAGGTGTCCTGCCCGGACAGATGCAGGCGACGGCTAGTTGTCCGCGCCGTCCAATGCGGCCAGCGCCTCCCGGACGAACGGATGGGTCGCCGACAGGTTCGTGTCGGCGAGCACCATCGACAACAGGCGCCGCGCATCGGCCACGGAGCCGCCGTCGTCGTCCCGGCGCCGCCGCCGGCGCCCGTCGCTGGCCTGCTGCTCGGCGCGCACCGCTGGCCACAGCACGGCCAGCGCGCCGCCCGTCTGCAGCACCTCGTCGCAGCGGCGGGCCAGGTCCTCGGTGGGCCAGCGCTCGCCGGACTCCACCTTCGCGATGGTCGCCTCGCTGTGCGGCATCCGCTGCGCCAGCCTGCCCTGCGAATACCCGCGCATGCTGCGCCACCACCGCAGCTGCGTCGCGAAGTCACGTGCCGCGGCCGCCTGCTCGCGGCCGGTAGATAGCTCGGTCAAGACCCGCCTCCGAGGGGCCGTGTGTCCACAAAGGACGTACCGTATACCGCGCCCCCCATGCGGCGGAAACCGCAGACAGTAAACAGCAACCCGTTGCACGAGTCCATGCATGTATTCATGCAATCGCATTCATGTTCGTGCCATAACTGGTCTGACCACTTGACCACCTGACCAAGGTGTCGCACCGTGGACGCATGGCCCTGGAACGCATTCAGCGACGCTCTTTGCCCGGCGAGGTCTACGACCAGCTCCTGCGCGAACTCGTCGACGGCGGCTACCCCGCCGGGCAGCCGCTGCCCAGCGAACGCCGCCTCGCCGAGGCCCTCGGCGTCAGCCGCCCCGCCGTACGCGAGGCGCTGCAGCGCATGTCCCACGCCGGCCTGGTCGACGTACGCCAGGGCGGCGCCACCACCGTCACCGACTTCCGCCGCTCCGGCGGCCTCGACCTGCTCCCCCACCTGCTGCTGCCCGGCGGCGGCATCGACCTGGCCGTGGCCCGCAGCATCCTGGAGGCCCGCCTCGCGATCGGCCCGAAGGTCGCCGAACTCGCCGCCACCCGAGGCGGCCCCACCGCCGCCGACGTGCTCGACCGGGCCGTCGCCGAGCTGGCCGCCGACACCGACCCGGTCGGGCGGCAGCGGCGCGCACTCGTGTTCTGGGAGCACGTCGTCGAGGCCGCCGACTCGATCGCGTTCCGGCTCATGTTCAACAGCCTGCGCGCCGCGTACGAGCCCGCGCTGCCCGCCCTGGCCACCGTCATGGCCGCCGAGGTCGACCGGATCGGCGACTACCGCGCCCTCACCGCCGCCGTCGTCGCCGCCCGCCCGGACGACGCCCACCGCCTGGCCCACGACCTGCTCGGCAACGCCACCCGCGAGCTGCTGCACGCCATCGACACCCTGGACGGAGACCGGCCGTGACCCCCGGCGACCGCCGGGCCGCCGAGCACGCCGCACGCCGCCGCCTGGCCGCCGACGAGGCCGACACCGGAGCACGCCGCACCGCCGTACCCCTGTCGCAGGTCTTCGGCCGGTTCTGGCGGCACCCCAGCCCCTGGCTCATCCTCACCGTGTTGGCCGCCGCGGTCGCCTGGCGGCTGGCCGAGGGCGGCTGGCAGGCCGCCGACCTGTGGGCGCCCGCCGTCCTCGTCGCCCTGTTCCCGCTGCTCGAATGGGTGATCCACGTGTTCGTCCTGCACTGGCGCCCACGCCGCGTCGGCAGGCTGACGCTGGACACCGAACTCGCCCGCGACCACCGCCGCCACCACGCCGACCCGCGCGACATCCCGCTGGTGTTCATCCCGTGGCGCTCGCTGCTGGCCGTCATCGCCGGGTACACGACCGCCGCGCTGCTCGCCTTCCCGCGGCTCGGCCAGGCGCTCACGTTCATCGCGGCCGTCGCCGCGGCCGGGCTGGTCTACGAGTGGACCCACTACCTCGTCCACAGCGACCACCGGCCCCGCAGCCGCCTCTACAAGGCGGTCTGGCGCAACCACCGGCTGCACCACTACCGCAACGAGCACTACTGGTTCACGGTCACCACCAGCGGCACCGCCGACCGCCTCCTGGGCACCTGCCCCGACCCGGCGGCCGTCCCGGTCTCGCCCACCGCGAAGAACCTGCACGCGTCATGAACGAAGCCCCGCTCCCGGGAGCGGGAACGGGGCTTCGCTGCGTCAGCCGCGCGTCAGCGGGGCTCGCGCCACATCGGGAACATCGGCGGGCCGTCCTCGGGCAGATGGAACGGCTCACCCAGCGGCTCGAACCCGTACCGGGCGTACAGCGCCGCCGAACGCGGCTCGGCCGCCTCCAGGTACCCGGCGACACCCGCCTCGTCCAGCCTGGCCAGCTGGCGCTCCAGCAGCCGCGCGCCCAGCCCCGTGCCCTGTCGATCCGGCCGGGTGGCCAGCAGCGCGAGGTGGAAGTGCGGCCCGTGCGGGTGGTGCTCGGCGAACGTCGCGTCCAGCATGGCGAACCGCGGGTGGCGGTCCCCCACCAGCGCGTCCAGCCGCTCGTCGTACCGGTCGATCCACGGGGCGTCGGCGGTGTTGTCGAACCACACCGCCACCGCCTCGTCGCCGATCGTGTGCACCACGCCGTGCTTGAGGCCGTGCTCGGCGAACCAGCTGAACTGCTCGCCCAGCAGGCGCACCCGCAGGTCACGGTCGGCCACCAGCCACTGCGCGGTCGGCAGGTCGGCGAACGCCGCGGCGATCAGCGCCCCGGCGGCGACGACGTCGACAGCCGACGTCCCCGCCGCCTGGTCGCTCGTCATACCGGCACCCGTTCGCCGGCCGGGGCCGACACCTCGGTCCGGCCGCCCTCGACACCCTTGCCGATCGCCTCGTACAGGGCCGGCTTGCTGCTGCGCAGCACCAGCGCCCAGATCACGCCGACGACCGCGAGCAGCAGGTACAGGCCCGGCAGGATCCACGCGGCGGGGTCGCCCTCCTCGACGGCGAGCATGGTGCCGTAGTCGCGCACCGTCTGCTGCACCGCCCAGATCAGGAACAGCGCCGACAGGACCGGGGCGATGACCCGGGTCCACAGGCTCTCGCCGCGCTTGTTCTTGGCGAAGTAGAACACCACCGCGACGCTGGTGCCCGCGAGCAGCAGCAGCACGCCGAAGCCGCCGGTCATGCCCAGCCAGAAGAACAGGTGGGTGAACGGGTCCAGCTCGAAGATCGCGTACACGGCGATCACGGTCAGGCCGATGACGCTCTGCAGGATCGACGCGGCCACCGGCGCGCCCGAGCGGGCACCGGTGCGGGCCAGCGAGCGCGGCAGCACGCCCTCGCGCGCCAGCGAGAACGTGTAGCGGGCCACGGTGTTGTGGTAGGACAGCATCGCCGCGAAGGCGCTGGTCACCAGCAGCACGTTGCCGGCGTCGGCGAAGAACGAGCCCAGGTGCTCGCCGGCCAGCACGAACATCAGGTCGGCCTGCGCGGCGTGCTCCTGCGCCTGGGCGACGATGTTGTCCGGGCCGGTGGCCACGGTCAGCGCCCACGCGGTCAGCGCGTACACGAACACCATGACGGCCAGGCCGCCGAAGGAGGCCAGGGCGATGGTGCGCTTGGAGTCGCGCGACTCCTCGGCGAACACCGGCGGGGCCTCGAACCCGACGAACGCGGTCACGGTCACCGTCAGCACCGCGCCCAGCGCGCCGCCGACGAACAGGTTGTCCGGCGAGAACGCGGCGAAGCTGACGCCGTCGGCCGGGTTGGCGATGAACACGACGTCGTACAGCAGCACGATGGCCAGCTCGGCGACGAGCACCACCAGCAGCAGCTTGCTGTTGATCTCGACGCGGGACAGGCCCAGGACCGTGGTGGCCAGCCACGCGACCAGCGCGAGGATCCACCAGGACACCTCGACGTTGAACATCATCGCCAGCAGGCCGGAGCCGGCCGCGCCGAAGATGCCGTAGAGGCCGACCTGCAGCAGGTTGTACGCCAGCACCGCGCCGAGCGCGGCGGCGACGCCGGCCGGGCGGCCGATGCCCTGCGAGATGTACGAGTAGAACGCGCCGGCGTTGCGGATGTGCCGGGACATGGCCACGTAGCCGAAGGTGAACAGCGCCAGCGCGGCGCCGATGAGCAGGATGCCCAGCGGGAAGCCGATGACCTGGACGTTCGCCCAGCCGGCGACGATGACGCCGCCGATGACCATCAGCGGGGCGGCCGCGGTCAGCGCGAACGACGCCACGGAGGCCGAGCCGAGCCGGTCGGCGGCCAGCGCCGACGACAGCGCGGAGCTAGGGGGTGCGGACACGGGGTTGCTCCTTACAGGGGGGTGAGGGGGTGAGGGGGTGTGGTTCAGGTGAGGGTCGCCACGGCCTTGCTGACGGCCAGCTCGGTCTCGGCGATGAGCAGCCGGAGCGGTTCGTCGAGTACGGCGATGATGTGGGAGAGCTGACGCCCCCGGACGTCGTCCCACATGAAGGTGTTGCTGAGACCGGTCGCGAAGACCAGCCCGGCGAGGATCCGGTCCTCCAGGACCAGGTCCTCCTGGCGGCGCAGGCGCCCGATGATCCGCGCCGCCGGCCAGGCGGCGTCGTTGACGGATACCGGCATGAATCTTCGCTGCACGCCCAGCAGTCGGCGCGTCTCGACCAGTTGGAGCGCCCCCGTGGCGGTCAATCTGACGGCGATGTCGGCCTCGGCGGAACGCCCGAGGTAGGCCAGCCAGTCCCGGACCGGGTGCAGCTGCGGCTCGGCCAGCAGCTGGCCGTGGACCCGGGCGATCAGCGCGTCGGGCGGCGGCGGCGCCTGACGCACCGCCACCCCCTCCGGCAGTGGGCGCACCAGGTCCAGCAGGCACAGCTCGGCCAGCAGCGCGGCTGCGAGCCCGAATCCGACGGCTTTGGCGTGCAGCCGGGAGTCTCCGCTGACATCGTCATGCGTCATGAAGTAGAACTCGTCGGCAATCGGCACGGAGGCACCCTACAGAATGGATCTACGCCCTGTCACCGTCGGCCACGAGCTGTTAACGCTTCCATGTCAATAAGGAGGGCGTCCGATGCGGACATCGGACGCCCCGCTGATGGAAATGCCGTTACGACTGAGTGACCGCGATGTTGTCGAACCCGGCCTCGACCAGGCTCGCCGTGCTCGCGTCCGCCGCCTCGATCAGGAATCGCACGCTCTGGCCCGCGTACGCGGTCAGGTTCGCCGATCCCCCGCCCCAGGCGCCGTTGCGGTTGGCCGCCGCACCGGTGATCGTCGACAGCACCGTCGTGCCGCCGCTGTGCACGATCGAGATCCGGAGGTAGTCGGCGCTGGACGAGTTCGACCCGTGCGCCAGGTACCACTGCCAGGTCGCGTTCAGCGTGCCGGTGGCCGGCAGGGTGACCGCGGGCGAGCGGATCGAGCTGACGCCGCCGTCGAGGTCGAAGTCACCCGCCGCCGTGCCCGCCGACAGCCCCGTCGCCAGGTCGTTGCTGCCCGCGAACGGGGTCAGCTGCTTGGCGCCGCTGGAGTTGGTCGCCTGCGCCGCGCCGCGCGCCCACTGGCCCAGCGTCGCGGTGTCGGTGCCGCTCGGGTTGGCCGTCCAGCCGAGGTTCGTCTCGAACGTGTCGGACCAGACCGTGGTGCCGCCGCCACCGGTGCCGCAGTAGGTCGACTCCTTGCCGATCACCCGGTACGGGCAGTCGGCGGTCTCGGCGAACATCAGCACCGCCTCGCGGTTGCGCGAGGTCTGCGCCGGGATCACCTCGTCGGGCGGGTAGAAGCCGCCGCCGCTGCCGGAGCTGCCCGGGTACATCTCGAAGGTGTACGCCCAGATCCGGTGCGTGCCCCACATCCAGTCGATCGACGTGCCGTCGGCGATGTAGAGGTCGCTGGACTGCTCCGGGGTGTACTGGTTCGTCGCGGCCATGTTCTGGCCCAGCGTGGCGAACGTGTTGTACTCGTCGGCGCTCATGCCCGAGGGGTTGTTGGCCGTCGTGTAGCCGAACGGCCACAGGATGAGCTGCGAGTACGTGTGGAAGTCGATGTTGGCCTTGATCTGCTGGACGCCGCCGATCACCCGGCTGTTGACGAAGTTGCGCAGGTTCACCGTCTCCGGCGCGGAGAACGCCGACGGCCCGCGGTACGTCTCGCTGCTGGTGGTGCCGCTGGAGCCGCCGCAGCAGCCCCACTGGTAGGACCAGTTGCGGTTCAGGTCCGTGCCGACGTTGCTCGAACCGCTGTTGGGCTGGCGGTTCTTGCGCCACGAGCGGTAGCTGCCGGTGGCGATGTCGTACTCGCCGCCGTCGGGGTTCATGTCCGGCACGATCCAGATCTCGCGGCTGTTCACGATGTTCGTGACCCGGCTGTCGCTGCCGTACCCGCTGGTGAACATGTTCATCAGGTAGATGGCCATCTCCACCGTGAGGTGCTCACGGGCGTGCTGGTGGTGGTTGAACAGGATCTCGACCTCGTTCTCGTCGGTGGCGACGTTGTCCGAGATCTTGATCAGGGGCATGTTGCGCCCCTCGTACGAGTTGCCGATGGTCGTCACACGGAAGATCGAAGGATAGGACGACGCCAGTGAGTTGATCACCGCCATCATCTCGTTGTAGTCGTGGTAGTTCGAGTCGGCCGGCGGGAACGCCAGCTCCGGCCCCGCGACCTTGCTCGGCGCCAGGTGCTGCTCGATGGTGAACCCGAGCGCCTGGATCGCCTTGATCTCGGCCTTGGTCGCGGTGATGTCGAGCACGCCGTGGTCGAAGCCGTCGATCGCGGCACCGGTCTTCGCGATCGCGTTGCGCTGGTCGAGCGTCTTGACGTTGAGCACCGAGTACTGGCCGGACGAGCTGATGATCTCCGGTCCGACCGGCGCGCCGTCGGCCGGCCCGGTCAGGACCATGGCGCCGGCGACCGCCGCTGTCACTACGAGGACGGACAACCGTCTCCGCATCTTTGCCTCCAATTAGGGGTTCGAGGAGGCTCACAGCAGACCATCAGATCCATGGTCATTGCAATATATGTCGATCTTTCTAGTTGTACGTGCAAGCAGGTCGCAGGCGTTTCTGCCGCCGCCGCCGTGTGAGCAGCGACGACGGCAGCCATAACGCCGCGTGGGTGGCGACTTGGGATGCCCGGGCCGCGGGTCAGCGGATGGCGGGATCTGCCGCCCGCACCGGGACCCGCCCGCCGAGCAAGCCCTCCAGGAACGGGCGCAGCAGCGCGAGCAGCCCGCCACCGAGCACCGCGAGCCCCGCACCCGTTCCCACGATCAGGCCCGGCCCGGGCGACACGCTGCCCAGCAGCGCCTCGCTGTCGGCGGACAGCACGAGCAGGCCTATCCGGCCGCACACCAGCAGCAGCACCGCCCCGGCGACGACAGCCAGGCCCGGCGCCACCGGCCGCGGGGGCCGGGACTCGACCGCCATGACCGTCCCGCACGTCACCCCCACCGCCACGCAGAGCGCCACGGCCAGCAGGATCGCGAGCCCGTGCCCGGCCGCCTGGCCCCGCGGCACGCCGAACCGCTCCTCCAGGTTCCACAGGTCGAAGGGCGACATGGCCATCCGCACGATGTACGCGTCGAAGCTGAGCCAGGGCAGCGGCAGCGAGCACAGCGCCAGTAGCCCGCCGGTGATCGCGGTGCCCCCGGGCACCAGTCGCCAGACCGCGGCGGCGGTGGTCGTCGGATCCGTGGATGAGGTGTTCACAACGCTCCTCGGGAGTATGAGAGTGCCGGGCCCGGATACGGCCCGGCGGCATGTCCGCTCTCACAATTCCCAGGTCACAAGCTGTCGGACAGGGCAACCGGACGCCGGACAGTCCGGCCGGACACTTTCCCGGCCCGCCGCCCGGTCAGCTGCCGACCCGTCCCCACACCGTCACCATGAACTTCACGCCGACGATCTGCCGGCCGTCCGTCAGCACCTCCATCACCTGGAGCCCGGTGGGCCGGTCGTCGTTGCTGAAGGCGCACCACTGGCTGCCCGGCCGCAGCCGTGCCAGCTCGATCACCTCATTGCCGACGCTGGTCCGGCAGATCTCGTAGTTCAGCTCCCCGACCGCGACGATCGAGGCGTCCGTGCCCGGCTGCGTGAGCAGCTGGATCGAGCTGAGCCGCAGATCCCAGGGATCGCCCAGCTCGGCGCTGGTCAGGTTCCACGCCGGCTCCATGCCGTCCAGGTCGACCGCATACCCGAAGCCCAGCGACAGGGTGCACTTGCGCAGGATCTCGCCCGCGTTCGCCATCGGGTCGACCGTGCACGGCCCCTCCTGCGCGGGCGGCCGCGGCGCGGCAGCGCCACCGGTCGCGACGGCCGTGGGCCGCGCCGAGGCGGCGGGCGTCCGCCCGCCCGAGCGGGACGCTGCGACCGTGGCGCCCGGACCGGGGGTGCCACTCACCGAGACGCCGGGGGTGGGGCTGCCCGACACCATCCCGGCCGCGGCACCGGGCACGGTCGCGAACCCCCCGTCGGGCCGGGCACCGGCACCGGGATCCTGCCCGCCCCCACCGACCACCAGGTAGGTGACGGCCGCACCGGCGAGCGCGGCGACCAGGAGAGCGGCCGCCGGCCGCACCCACGCCGGCCTGCGCCCCCGAGCCCCGCGCACGCCGCCCTGAGGATAGGCCTGCCCTGCTCCCGGTGCCGGGGCCGCGGCCATCGGCGGACCGGCCGCATCGGGGCCCGCCCCCGCGACCCTGGACACTTCGGCCGCCGCCTCCCGCCAGAGCGCCCACAGGCGCTGGCCGTCATGGCCGCCGACCGCGGCGCAGAACGCCTGGAACGCCTCCTTCTTGGGCAGCGCACCGCTGTTCTCCCAGTCCGACAGCGTGGAGCGGGGGACGCCGTAGGCATTCGTCAGCTGGCCCAGACTGCGCCGGCCACGGAACTGCCTGATCTCCTGCTTGAGCCGCGCCAGCGCCGACACGGTCCCGGAGTCGCCGTGAGTCACCCCGCGTGTCTACCGAATCCGCTCCACATTGGCCAACCGCCACCGCGCCCGACGCCCCCGCCACCTCGCCCGCCCGCGCCGACCAGCGGGTATGCTCGGAACCGATGAAACTGGTGCTGGACCTCCACGAGATCTTCAACAAGGGCCGCGACATCGAGCGGGCTCTCAACGACATCATGGCCGAAGCCGTCGCCAAGAAGGCCCCCATGATCGAGATCATCCCCGGCAAGGGCTCGGGCGCCCTGAAGAAGACCGTGCTCCGCTTCCTCGAGCGCAAGGACATCAAGGAGATGTACCACCGCGTCGAGAAGGACTCGAAGAACTTCGGCCGCCTCTTCGTCCACTTCCGCCACACCAAACCCGGCCGCAAGTAGGCGCTGATCTTGCGCGGGGTGTGGGTACGACACACTCCTTTCGGGCAAATGGGCAACAGTTCGCGCAAGATCGTCTGGATCATGGGACCCGCGGTGGCGGGAACGGGTGCAGAAAAGGCAGCATGTAGCGCGTGCCGCAACCGACCTCGCTGTCCGACATCCGCGCCGAAGCCCTCGCCCGCCGCGAGCGCGGCGACCTCCACAGTGCCCGTACGCTGCTGGAACAGTCGCTCGAAGCGGCGACCATGGCAGCCGGTGAGGATCACCCCGAGGTCCTGACCACCGGGCACCTGCTCGCCACCCTGCACCGGCAGGCCGGTGACTTCTCCCAGGCGCGCCGGGTGCTGGAGAACGCCCTCTACGCCGGCGGCCACCGCTTCGGCGACGAAGACCCCCTGATGCTGTCGATGTCGTTCGACCTCGCCGAGATCGCCGACGAGCTCGGCAACCGGCACGAGGCCCGGCGGCAGTACACGAAGGTCGCCAAGTACGGCCCGCAGGTGCCGGGGTTCGACCCGCAGCAGATCGCGGCCGCGCGCGCCTGGCTCGGCCCCGACGCCCCACCGCTGCCGCAGACTGCGCCCGTCGCGCCGGTGGAGCCGCCCACGCAGGTGATGTACCCGCAGCCGGTCGCCCAGCCGGAGCCGCCGACCCAGGCCCTGTATCCCCAGCAGCCGCCCGCACCGCGCCCCGCCGACCCGGAGCCGCCGACCCAGGCGCTGTACCCGCAGCAGGCACCCGCGCCGCGCCCGGCCGACCCGGAGCCGCCCACCCAGCCGATCCAGCGGCAGACGCCCCCGCCGCCGCAGACGCCGCCCGCCAAGCCCGACAAGGCGGCGACGCAGGTCCTGCCGGTGATCCGGGTGGACC
Source organism: Catellatospora bangladeshensis (assembly GCF_016862575.1). Taxonomy (GTDB): domain Bacteria; phylum Actinomycetota; class Actinomycetes; order Mycobacteriales; family Micromonosporaceae; genus Catellatospora; species Catellatospora bangladeshensis. The sequence goes on from NZ_BONF01000011.1 coordinate 172,526, forward strand.
GGCCCACCGTCGGCGTCGGCCCGCAGACGCCCCCGGCCCCGCCCGCCGACCCGGCCCCGGCACCTCAGCCGACCACGCCCCACCTGCCGCCGCAGGCGCACACCGCGCCGCCGGTGTCCCCGGGTCCGCACACCTACTCCGCGCCGCCGGTGTCGCCCGCGCCGCACGCGCACACGGCACCCCCGGTCACGTCCGTGCCGCCGGTGTCGCCCGCGCCGTACACCCACACCCCGCCGCAGGCGCACCCGAGGCCGCAGCAGCAGACGGGGCCCGCGGTCATCCCCGTGCCCGCGCCGCCGCAGACCGCACCGCGCCACGTGCCCGAGCAGCCGCCGCCGTCGTTCCCGGCGCCGACCGTGTTCACCCAGCCCGCGCCCCCGCCACCACCGGCCCGCCGCGGCCGGGGCGCGGTCGTCGCCGCCACCGCCGCGGCCATCGTCGCCGTGCTCGCCGCCGTGACGACGCTGCTGCTGGTCGTGCTGCCCAAGAACGACCAGGAGCCGCCGACGGTGGCCGACCCGAAACCGGCCAGTGACCTGCAGCTGACCAGCGAACCCAACGGCGACGTGACGATCAGCTGGTACGACCCGTCGGAAGGTATAGCCGCACAGATGGTGGTGGGGGGCCGAACAGGCGAGCAGCTGACGCGGATGGGCAGCCCCGCCAACGGGGAGCGCCAGTTCACGGTGCACGGGCTCAACCGCAACTGGGACTACTGCTTCCAGGTCGTGCTCTTCTACTCGCAGTCGCAGGCGCTGAAGTCGGAGGAGAAGTGCACCGAACGCGGTAGGCAGGGGACCCCCTCGCCGAGCGTCACACGATGAGCGTCCTCACTCGACTTTCACCGCTGACCAGCAGCCCTTAGGATGACGACGGTTTGAGCAAGGACGCCAGTCGACGAGCGGGGTGACCTCACCGCCCCGCCTCATGGGGAGGGACTGGATTCATGGCGGATCTGTCACCCGGTGCCATCACACGCAAAGCAAGGACCAAGGGCGGCGTCGTCACCATCGTCACGGTGCTGGCGATGGTCACAGCCATGGGCCTGACCTGGTTCGGGCTCAGCGCGGGCGACCACGTCTCCGCCGGATACGACAGCAGCTCGTGGCTGTGGAGCCTCACCCGCGGCGAGCTGGCCCGGGTCAACGGCGTGACCGGCAAGGTGGACACCCGCTCGCAGGCCCTCGCGGCCTCGCAGGGCCACTACATGCAGGTCAGCCAGTCCGACCGGTTCCTGATCCTGCGGGACCAGAACACCGGCCGCATCAGCGCGCTGGACCCGGCCACGCTGCAGGTCACCGCGGCCCAGGACTCGCAGGCGGGCCTGGGCGTGCAGGTCGCGCTGCACAACGACACCGCGTTCATCGTGGACCCGGTGCAGGGCGTGGTGCGCCAGCTCGACGCGGCGACGCTGCAGCCGATCGGCGAGCCGCTGCGCTACCCGCCGGGCATCACCGGCGGCTACTTCGACGGCACCGGGCGGCTCTGGATCGCCGTGCCCAGCCAGGGCACCGTGTCGGCGATCACGCCGGCCAAGCCCGCGGCGGCGTCGGGCGGCACGGGCGGCGGCAACGGGCCGTCCCTGGTGCGCACCGAGCCGGTGGCCGAGGCGTTCCACGACCTGGCGCTGTCGGCATTGGACGACGGCGTCGCGGTGCTGGACCAGACCAACGGCACGCTCACCACGCTGCGCGGCAAGGAGCTGAAGAAGGTCGACGTGACCCAGGCCGCGGGCGGCGAGCTGCCGACCCGGTCCAGCGGCGCGGAGATCCCGATCACGGTGACCGAGGGCCGGCACGTGTACGTCATCGACGGCGAGAAGGTCGGCGAGTTCACCGTGCCCGGCAGCGGTTCGCGGCTGCGCCCGGCGGTGGCCTGGGCGGGCCGGTTCTACATCGCCGACGACGACAGCGGCAAGGTGTACGCGCTGGACCGTGAGGGCGCGCTGGTCGACACGATCGAGTTCCGGAGCCCGGGTGGGGCGCTGGAGCTGGAGGTGCGGGAGAACCACCTGTTCATCAACGCGCCGGGCTCGGCGACCGCGCGGGTGGTCGACGACAAGCACCGGGTCAAGGTGGTGGACAAGTTCGCCAAGGACGTGACGGGCAGCGAGCCGCCGCCGGAGCTGCCGCCGCCGCCCCCGCCCGCGCCGACGATCGGCAAGCCGGGCGCCCCGCGCAACGTGACCGCCGCCTCGGGTGACACGCAGGTGCGGCTGAGCTGGGGCAAGGCGCCGGAGAACGGTTCGAAGATCACCAAGTACGTGGTGGAGGGCGACGGCCGCACCTGGACGGTCGGTGCGCGCCAGCGTTCGCTGGTCATCGACAAGCTGGTCAACGGCAAGACGTACACGTTCGAGGTGCACGCGGTCAACGGCAAGGGCGCGGGCCCGAGCCGCAAGAGCAACCCGGTGATGCCGACCGGCGAGGTGCCCGACGCCCCGACCGGGGTGAAGGCCGTCGAGAAGCCGGACGGCACGGTCGAGGTCAGCTGGACCGCCGCCAACGGCCAGGGCCGCAAGATCAGCCGGTACGAGGTGACCGCGGTCAACGCGGGCAGCGGCGCGCTCGCGGGCACCACGGCGACCACGAAGCTGGTCATCAAGGCAGGCGACCTGGAGTACGGCACCCAGTACGCGTTCACGGTGGTCGCGGTCAACGACAAGGGCGCAGGCTCGGAGGTGTCGCAGCCGTCGGGCACGGTGGTGCCGTTCACGAAGCCGGCGCAGGTGCGCAGCCTGTCGGCGAGCACCGTCGCCGGCGCCAAGGGCAGCATCAAGGTCGACTGGGCCGCCCCGGCCGACAACGGCCGCCCGATCACCGGGTACGAGGTGACCGCCAAGGGCAAGACGCAGACGGTCAACGGCACCGGGGCCACCCTCGACGGCTTCGGCGACGGCGAGATCGTGTCGGTGGACGTGGCCGCGGTGAACGAGGCCGGGGCCGGGCCGAAGGACACCACCAGCGCCAAGACCATCGCCGACGCGAAGGTCTCCGGCGTCACCGGCAGCGCCGTGGGCTACAAGAACTTCACCGTGAAGTTCGCCTACGACGACGGCGGCGGCACGGCCACCTGCACGCTGACCATCAACGGCGCGGCCCGCAACATCGGCTGCAACACCGGCGCGGGCGGCTACGTCGTCAACGAGGTGGCCACCGACACCCGCTACCAGTTCACGGTGACGGTGACCAACGCGACCGGCGCGGCGGCGGTGTCGCCCGCGGTGGCGGTGACGACCAGGCAGCTCAACGGCACGGTGCGCTGCGTCAACGGCGACTCGTACATCGACTGCTCCAGCGGCGTCGGCGTGTACTCCAACTCGCGCCAGCAGTCCAGCGAGGCGGTCGGCGACGCGTACAACGGCACCACGTACAAGGCGTTCTGCTGGAAGCAGGGCACCAAGGGCAACCAGCAGGGCAGCGCCGAGCTGTACGCGGCCCAGTACAACAACAACAAGCGCAGCGACAAGTGGGTGCAGATCACCTTCCGGGGCAACCAGCGCTACATCCCGTTCATCTGGTTCAACCTCGATGACGGCGACAGCCTGGGTAACCTGCCCGAATGCTGAACCACCCGCTTCCCCGGCGTGCCCGTCCCAGGGCGGCGCGCCGGGGAAGCACCGTCTCCACCCACCTTTCGAGCTAAAAGGACACACCCGTCATGAGCCAGCCCCTGCCACCACTTTCCGCCGGCCAGGTCCGCGCGTTCGCCGACCTGACCGAGAAGCTCGCCGGCGCGATCTCCACCGTCGTGCTCGGCAAGCCGGAGGTGGTCCGGCTCGGGCTGGTCGCCATGTTCGCGCAGGGCCACATCCTGCTGGAGGACGTGCCGGGCACCGGCAAGACCACGCTGGCGCGCGCCATCGCCGCATCGGTGCAGGGCGCCTGGCGCCGCATCCAGTTCACGCCGGACCTGCTGCCCTCCGACGTGTCCGGCGTGACCATCTTCAACCAGGCCAGCAGGGGCTTCGAGTTCCACCCCGGCCCGATCTTCGCCAACATCGTCATCGCCGACGAGATCAACCGGGCCTCGCCCAAGACCCAGTCGGCGCTGCTGGAGGTCATGGAGGAGCGCTACGTCACCGTCGACGGCGTACGCCACGCGGTGCCGCGCCCGTTCCTCGTCGTCGCGACGCAGAACCCGGTCGAGATGGACGGCACCTACCGGCTGCCCGAGGCGCAGCTCGACCGGTTCCTGATGAAGCTGTCCGTCGGCTACCCCGACGAGGCCGTCGAGATCGAGGTGCTGCGCGGCGCGACGCTGCGCTCCCCCGACGCGATCACCCCCGTCACCGACACCAAGACCATCGGCGAGGCCGTCGCGCTGGCCCACCGCGTGCACATCGCCGACCCGCTGTACGCCTACGCCGTGCGGCTGGCCGCCGCCACCCGCGAGCACAAGCACGTGCGCGTCGGCGTCAGCCCGCGTGGCGTCATCGCGCTCACCCGCGCCGCCAGCGCGTACGCCCTCACCGAGGGCCGCGGCTACGTGCTGCCCGAGGACCTCAAGGCGCTGCTGGAGCCGGTGTTCGCGCACCGGGTGCTGCTCACCCCCGACGCGCAGCTGCGCGGCGTCACCGCCATCGAGGTGCTGCGCGAGGCCGTCGAAGCCGTGCCGGTGCCGCTGCCCGGCCAGCACCACGAGCCCGCGCCCACCGGCCGGCACGCCTGACATGATCGTCACGCTGCGGGGGGTGGGCCTGACCACCGGCGGGGTCGCGCTGCTGGCCACCGGCTTCACCTTCGGCTACCCCGAACTCGCGATCCTGGGCGCCACCGCCGTGCTCGCCCAGCTGCACGCGCTCGCGTACGCGGCGCTGCGCCCGCGCCTGTCGGTCACCCGCGCCGTCGACCCGGACCGGGTCGCCCGCGGCGAGGGCAGCACGGTGACGCTGACCGTACGCAACACCGGCCGCTTCGGCGCCGCCACGCTCGTCGCCCACGACCGCTGCGGGCCCGCCCACCGGCCCGCCGCCGTGCCCGTGCCGCTGCTGCGGCTGCGCCCCGGCCGCGACACCGACGTGTCCTACCCCGTGCCCACCGACCGGCGCGGCGTGGTCGAGGTCGGCCCGCTCCAGGTCACCCGCCGCGACCCGCTCGGCCTGGTCTCCGTCTCACGCAGCCACGGCGACACCGCCCGGATCTGGGTGTACCCGCGCAGCCACCTCATGCGGGCCGTGCCCGCCGGCATCTCCCGCAGCCTCGACGGCCGCCTCGACCGCGTCCCGCACGGCGCAATCACCTTCGACACGCTGCGCGAGTACGTCATCGGCGACGAACTGCGCCACGTGCACTGGCGCACCAGCGCCAAGGTCGGCGAGCTGATGGTGCGCGAACACCTCGACACCAGCCTGCCGCGGCTGGTGGTGCTGCTCGACGACCGCGCCGCGTCCTGGGCCGACCGCGGCCCGGACGGGTCGGCCGCGTTCGAGAGCGCCTGCGAGGCCGCCGCCTCCATCGTCTCCGCCGCCACCCGCGAGGACCTGCCCATCACCCTGCACCTGGTCAGCGGCCCCGCCGCCGGGGGCAGCCGCATCCGCGGCGCCTCCCGCGACCTGCTGGACCTGCTCGCCGAAGCCGAGCTGCGCGACGCCCCCGCGAGCACCACCGACGCCGACGGCCGCACCCCGGACGAGCCGCTGGTCACCGCCACCAACCGGCTGCGCCAGCACCGCCCCGGCGACACCCTCATCTACCTCACCGGCACCGCCGGGCTCGGCGACCTCGCCCTCGTCAGCGGCCTCAAGGGCTCGTTCCCGTCGGTCGCGCTCGGCGTGCTCGGCCCCCGCACCGCCGACGAACCGCAACCCGCCGGGGTCCTGCTGCTGCGCGCCGAGGACGGCGCCGACTTCGCCGCCGTCTGGGACGGAGTCGCCCGATGGTGACCCATGCCCTGCACCGTGACGGCACCGCCACCCGACGTGGAGCCGCCCGATGGTGACCCGCCTGTTCCGTGCGCTGGTCTCCCCGGTGCTGATCACGGCGATGCTGGTGCTCAGCGGGCTCGTCGCCGACCGGGTCTACTCCGGGATGCTGCTCGCACAGCTGCTGGCCGGGGCCGCCGCGGGCTCCGTGCTGATCAGCGTGGCCTGCACCCGCCTGCGGGCCTGGGCCGTCGCGCCGCTGTCCGTGCTCGCGCTCGCCGCGTACCTCGCCTTCGCGCTGAACCTGTCCGCGCAGCGCGCCGACGTGCCCGGTGACCTGCTGACCATCGCCGCCGAGTCGCTGCGCGACGGCATCCCCCGGCTGCTGGCCGCGCTCGTGCCCGTCGAACCGCAGCCCGACACCGTCGCCCTGCCGATCGTCCTCACCTGGCTGGCCGGGCTCGCCGCCGTGGAGCTGACCACCCGCACCCGGCGCACCCTGGTCGGGCTCACCCCGCCGGTGGCGCTGTTCGCCGGGGCGCTGTGGCTGGTCGGGCCGTCCGCGCCGCGTACACCCTGGTATGCCCTGGCCTTCGCGGGCCTGGCCATCGCGGCGCTGGCGTTCACCGGGCGGGTCCGCACCCCCGACACCGGCATCGACCCGGTCACCCGCCGGGCGCTGCGTTTCCGCGCCGCGATCGCGGGCGGCACCGGCTTCGCGCTGATCCTGGTGCTGGTCGCCGTCGCCGCCCCGCCCGTCGCGCAGCAGGTCGGCACCGTGCCGCTCGACCCGCGCAGCCTCATCGACCCGCCCGACCTCGACGCCCTCGACGAGAACCCGCTGATCCGGCTGTCCGGCTGGGCCCTGCAGCCGCAGGAGAAGCTGCTCGACGCGGAGCTGGCCGCCGACAGCCGGATCCGGCTCGCCGTGCTGTCCGACTACGACGGCGTCACCTGGAAGGTCGGCGCCACCTACCGCCCCGCCGGGCGCAGCCTGCCCCGGCCGCCGGGCGAAGTCGCCACCGAGACCGTCCAGCAGCGCTTCGTCGTCGCCGGGCTCACCGGCAAGCTGCTGCCCGCCGTATCCACCCCCAGCCGCGTCGACGGCGTACGCGTCGCGTACGACCAGGCCACCGGCACCGTGATCCGGCCCGACGGGCTCACCGAGGGCATGGCCTACACCGTCACCTCGCAGCACGCCGAGCCCGACGTGAACCTGCTGCCCGGCGCCGACGTGCCCGCCGGCAGCGCCATGTCCCGCTACCTCGCGCTCGGCCCGAACGTGCCGGAGAACATCAGCCGGCTCGCGCAGCAGCTCGGCGCCGACAACGGCGCCCCCTACCAGCGGGCGCTGGCGATCGAGCAGTTCCTCGCCGAGCACTACCGGCTCGACCCGCAGGCGCCCAGCGGGCACGCGTACCCCAACCTGAACTTCTTCCTGTTCGGCCCGGCCAACGGCGGCGGGCGCAAGGGCACCTCCGAGCAGTTCTCGGCCTCGTTCGCGGTGCTGGCGCGGCTGCTGAACCTGCCCAGCCGGGTCGTGGTCGGCTTCACAGCCCGCGCGGGCAGCCACCCGGTCACCGCCGGGGACGCGCTCGCCTGGCCGGAGGTGTACTTCACCGACCTGGGCTGGGTGCCGTTCCACCCGCTGCCGCAGCCCAACCAGGAGGCCAAGCCCCTGGAGGACGAGTACAAGCCGGAGCCGGAGAAGTCCGAGCCCCCGGAGTCCGAGGCGCCCATCCCGACGCTGCCGCCGACCGAGGCAAGCGCCGGTCCCGGCGCCGGGGACACCGGCGCGACCGGCGGCGGCGTGAACGTCGCCCTGGTCGCCGGGGCGGGCGGTGGCGGGCTGGCCGTGCTGCTGCTGGCCGCATTCGTCGTGTTCGTGCTGCTGGGGAGGGCCGCGCTGCGGCGCAGGCGGCTGGAGGAGGGCAGCCCCGAGCAGCGCATCGAAGGGGCCTGGCTGGAGGTCGGCGACGCGTTGCGGCTGGCCGGGCGGCCCGCGCCCGAACACCTCAGCGCTGCCGAGGTGGCCGCGCACGCGGCTGACGCGGCCGCGCCGGTGCGCGGAAAGCACGTGGTGCGGCTGAGCGCGCCCGCGCTGGACGAGCTGGCCGAGTCGGTCAACGCGACGGTGTTCGGCGCGGGCACGGCGCGGGAGACCGATGCGGAGGCGGCCCGGTCGCGGGCGGTGGCCTACATCGGCGAGCTGAAGGCCCGCCGCTCCTGGTGGCGCCGCCTCATCTGGACCCTGCACCCCGGCCCGCTGCGCTGGCGCCGCCGCGGCTGACCCGCCCACCGCAGGCCGGTCCCGGCCACCGCAGGCCGGGACCTGCGCCGAGCGCCCAGCGCCGCGCCGTCGCGCCGCACCCTCGCGCCGTCGCGCCGTCGCGCCGTCGCGCCGTCGCGCTGTCCAAGATCGCTGTCTCGTGTCGAAACCTGCGGTAGGAGCGCAGGTTTCGACACGAGACAGCGATCTCCACGGGGTCGAGACCATGCCTTGGGCCAGCTGACCACGGAAAGCGGTTTGCCTCGCCGGTACGCGGTGCGGAATGCTCCCCGGGTGCAGATGCATGCCGACCAGCTAACCGTGACACCGGCGGCGGTCGGTGCCCTGGTCGTGGCGCAGTTCCCGCAGTGGGACGGCCTGACCGTCACCGCGCTGCGCACGCAGGGCACCGTCAACGCGATCTTCCGGATCGGCGAGCGCATCACCGCCCGCTTCCCGCTCCAGCCAGGCGAGGCCGCGGAAGCACGCCGCCACCTGGAGGCCGAAGCCGAAGCGGCCCGCGAGCTGGCCGCCCACACCCGCTACGCCGTGCCCGAACCCGTCGCGATCGGCGAGCCCGGCGCCGGATACCCGATGCCCTGGTCGGTGCAGACCTGGGTGCCCGGTGTCACCGCCACCGACGACGATCCCGCGGACTCGACCGCGTTCGCCCACGACCTGGCCGCGTTCATCACCGAGGTACGCGCCATCGACACCCGTGGCCGCCGCTTCAACGGGCGCGGCCGGGGCGGGGAGCTGCGTACACACGACGGCTGGGTGCAGACCTGCCTCGACCGCAGCGAGCCGCTCTTCGACGTGCCCCGGCTGCGCGAGCTGTGGGCGCGGTGGCGGGAGCTGCCGCGCGGCGACGACCCGGACGTGATGAACCACGGCGACCTCATCCCCGGCAACGTGCTCGTGTCCGGTGGCCGTCTGGCCGGCCTTCTCGACGTGGGCGGCCTCGGCCCGGCCGACCCCGCACTCGACCTGGTCAGCGCCTGGCACCTGCTCGAAGCCGGACCCCGCCAGACGCTGCGCGAAGCGCTCGGCTGCGACGCCGCGACCTGGGAACGCGGCAAAGCATGGGCGTTCCAGCAGGCGATCGGCGCGGCCTGGTACTACGCGGACACCAACCCGGCGATGAGCCTCATGGGCCGCCGCACGATCGCCCGCATCCTGGCCGCCGAACCGTCCTGACCGGCCCGCCGTACACCCGCCCGCCGGGAGACGACGCGGCTACCGGTACCTCAGGGTATTGCTAGCCTCGCGGTCATGGTCCGGGTCAGAAGCAGGCCGCTCGCCGCATGTGGTGGAGCCGCGCTGGTCCTCGTCGACGTCGAACCGGCTGCGGAACGCAGCATCACCGTCGCCGCGGACTTCATCACGGTGCCGCCCGGCCTCACCGCGGACTACGCCGCCGAGCTGGCCGACGATGCGTACGTGGCCGAGCTGACCGAAGCCGCGATCGAAGGTGTGCTGGACGCCCTCATCAAGTACGAATACCGCACCGGCCCGTTGAAGGTCGTGCTGGTGCAGCATCACCTGCACCCGGTGGACACCGGCTACGCCACGGTGCGCGGGGCCGCCGCACGGGCGGTGCGCCAGGCCATCGAGCTGCTTCCCCACCGCATGGTGGCCGAATGGGTCACCTTCACACCCGACGGACCCGTGGTCCGGCTGACCAATCCTGTTCGCGCGCAAGGGCGGTACGGCGGCCGCGACACCCAGGTGACGATCGAAGTGGCGCCCGCGCCGCAGTGCACCGTCGTCATGGGCGCCGGCTTCGCCGCGAGCGCAGCCAACCGCCTGTACCCTGCCGATGTCCTGGCGCGCGCGGAGCAGGTCGCGCTCGCCGCGGCACACCTCGCCGTCGAACGGCACGAGGACCGGGTGGGACCGCTGCACCTGACCCTGCTCGGCCACCGCCCCGGCGACTTCAGCGCAGACTCCGCGGGCGCCGAGTACGAGATCGCCCTCGACGCCGGCGTCCGCATGGCGGTCGAGCAGCTGGAGTTCGCACTCAGTCGGGGAGCGGGACATGAAGACCAGAGTGCCCGAAGTTCGTCAACCCAAGGTTGACGCAAGGTTGTCGTCAACCTAAGGTTGACGCATGACTGGAACGCCTCGACTCGACGACCTCATCGACGTCATCAAGCAGCGCCACCCGGACGGCGACCCGCTGGAGCAGCTCAGCGACGCGGTCACGCTCGGCCAGCACCTCGGCGAGCTCGCCGACCACCTCATCGGCCACTTCGTCGACCGCGCCCGCCACTCCGGCGCCTCCTGGACCGAGATCGGCCAGAGCATGGGCGTCACCAAGCAGGCCGCACAGAAGCGCTTCGTGCCCAAGGACCAGGGCACCCCGTCCGAGGCGGACATGAAGATGTTCGCCCGCTACGACGACGCCGCCCGCAAGACCCTCGTCGGCGCGCAGCAGCTGGCCATGCAGGCGGGGCACGACCACATCGGCCCCGAGCACCTGATCCTCACCATGCTGAGCGACACGAGCAGGGGCTCGGCGGCCCTCACCGCCGTCGCACCCTACGAGGCAGTCGTCGCCGGGCTGACCAAGCGCTTCCCGTCGACCGGCACGCCGTCGGCGGGGCCGGTGCCGTTCTCCGCGCAGGGCAAGAAGGCCCTCGAACTCGCCCACCGCGAGTCGCTGCGCCTCGGCCACGAGCACATCGGCACGGAGCACCTCGTGCTCGGCGTCCTCGAACTCGGCGAGGGCGACGTGGTCGCCCTGCTCACCGAGGCCGGCGCCACGAAGGCCGGCGTGGAAGCCGCCCTGACCGACCCGAGCTGAACCGCGTCCCCTCCCCTTGCCGGATCAAGGCTCCCGCCAGCACGGAAGGCCGGGAGCCCGGCCACCGGCCGGGCCTGGCGCGCTGATCCGGCGCGACGTCCGGCCGGTGCGCTTCCAGCCGCCGCAACGCACCGAGTGGCCTGCTGGTCAGCAGCTCGCCTGGTCGAACGCGGCCGGGTCGCCGCCGGGGTACGGCTGCACGACGAGCGTGACGCCGTGCTCGGCCGACGGGCACAACGTCTTCCGGTCGAAGGTCACGGTGCGGGTGAGCTGCCCGGTGCTGCCGGTCAGGGTGATCGTCTTGCTCATGTCCTTGCCCCCGCCGTAGCTGACGGTGACCCACAGCTTCACGCTGCCGCTGCCGGACACCGTCGCGGTGATGTTCACGATGTACCTGCTGCCGTCCATGGTCGACTGCACGCTGAGCGCACGCAGCTTCAGCTTCGCGGCGGGCGACGGGCTCGGCTTGCGCGTCGGCGCCTTCGTGGGCGACGGCTTCGGTGCGGCGGCGGGACTGGCGCTCGGCGACGGAGCAGCACTCAGCGACGGGGCGGGACTCGGCGACGCGCTCGCCGTGGCCGACGGCGAACTGACGAGCACCGCCGCGGGGGCAGTCTCCGGGCCGCTCCGCCGGGAGAGGGCGTATGCGCCGGCCGCGCCGACGACAGCCAGCGCGACCAGCCCGATCAACGTGTTGCGCAGTGCCGGAGCCATCGGCTGCCGCGGCTGGTCGTCCATCGCCGTCCCCGTTCCGTGATCAGAATCCGGCAGACGGTATCGACCACCCGGCATACCGTCAAGATCAGCCGTTCGGCCAGGTCGATCCCGAGCCGGTTCCTACGCGATGAGCTGCCTCGAAATAGTTTGCCGACCATCGAAATTGGCATTGATTTCGATGGATCTCATGGCTAACGTCGAGGTACCGGACGTTCGGACATGGCCAGAGCACGCGCGAGCTGTCGAAGCGTTTCGACGACTCGTGCATACGACGCGAAAGGCAGTGAATCAACCATGTCTCGAACCGTGCGGCGCGTCCTCACCGCACTGCTGCTCACCGTGGGTATGGCCGTCGCCACGGCCACCCCGGCGCAGGCGGCGGTGTGGTGGTCGTCGGACCGCTGGGGCACCTGGTCCAGCGGCGGGTACACGCTCTACAACAACATCTGGGGCAGCGGCTACGGCCCGCAGACCATCTGGGCCAACTCCGCCACCAACTGGGGCGTCTGGGCCAACCACCCCAACACGGGCGGCATCAAGTCCTACCCGAACCAGACCAGGTGGTCCGGCAAGAAGATCAGCGCCCTGGGCACGCTCAGCAGCACGTTCAACGTCACCGTGCCCACCAGCGGCGTCGCCTTCACCACCGTGTACGACGTGTGGTCCAGCGACAACCAGCACGAGATCATGCTGTGGATGAACAAGTACGGCGCGGTCGGGCCGCTCGGCACGCTGCAGACCAGCGCCTCGGTCGGCGGTCACAGCTGGCAGATCTACCGGGGCCACAACGGCGGCAACCACGTCTACTCGTTCGTGCGCACGTCCAACACCAGCTCCGGCACGGTCGACATCAAGGCGATCGTGAACTGGGTCAAGAACCGCGGCTGGTTCGGCGACGTCACCATCGGCAACGTCCAGCTCGGCTACGAGATCACCTCGTCCTCCGGCGGCAAGGACTTCATCACCAACAGCGCCACGATCACGGCCACCTGACCCGATCGCGTCAAGATCGCCCGACTTGCCAGGCACACGGGCGAAAGGGAGGCCAAGATACGCCCACCTGCCAGGCAAGTCGAACGATCAAGGGGCGGAACGACAGTGGGGCCGGGGCGCGTCAGCGCCCCGGCCCCACGTGCCCCACCGCTAGTTCGTGATGGTGCCGGTGCCGGAGAGGTCGGCCAGGTCGACCACGCGCGGGTCGGCCACCGCGGCCAGGTACAGCCGCTCAGCCGGCTCGGCGTGCCGGTCCAGCTTCGTCTCCACCGGGAACGCCACGGACACCTCGCCGGCCGGGATGGTCTTGCAGCCCAGGTACGGCGTGAAGTCCGCGTTCACCTTCGCGCTGTCCGGCACGGTGGCCGCGCACACGGTCAGGTCCTGCGACAGCGGACGGGACAGGGTGACCGTGAACGGCAGCGGCTGCCCCTCGGCGGCCGTGGCGTCCGAGACCGACAGGCGGGCCCGGCTGCGGAACAGCGCGACCTGCGGGTCGTGGTCGCTGGCGCCGCGCGCGCCGTCGCCGTCGTGCTCGGCCGGCCAGTCCGCGTTGATGTGCGCGGCCCGGATCTTCACCAGGTCGCCGTACAGCTCGTCGTTGACGAACAGGTGGTCCAGCGTCTGCGCCTGGCCCTGGAACACGTACGAGTACGCGCTGCCGGGCACCTGCGCGGCCAGGTCCTGCCACAGGTTGTGCAGGCCCAGGTCGTACAGCGGCTTGAGCTGGTCCGACGGGGTGTCGCTGTCGGTCATCGCGATCGGGTCGTCCGGGCGCGGGAACACGTTCAGGTCACCGCCGTACACCACCCGGGCGTGCGGCCGGGCGGATTCGATCGCGGCGACGATCGCCGCACCGTACGCGGCCTGCTCGGTGCGCTGGCCGACGCGCGCCTGCGGGGTCGACGAGTAGTGGTTGGAGACCGCCCACAGCTCGTAGGACTCCGTGCCGCCGGGCGCGGCGGCGACGGTGAACCGGGCCACCTGCGGGGCGCGGGTGAACACGTTCGACCCGTCCACGCCGGTGGAGGTGTCGACGTCCGAGGGCAGGTCGGCGTTGAGCACCTTCGGGTTCTGCACGTGGGTGTTGTAGGCCAGGCCCTCGCCGCGGTACACGACACCCGGCTCCGCGGTCAGCACCGAGGCCGGGGCCGCCAGCGACAGCCGGTCGGTGCGGTAGAGGAACCCGGCGACGATGCCCCGGGCGTCCGCGCCGTCGCGGTCGTACGCGGCGTCGTACGCCGGCCCGCCCGCGGCCGCCACGGCCAGCGCCAGCTCCTGCAGCGTGTCCGGCTTGCCGTCGGCGTTGTTGACGTCGCCGCAGGTCAGCGCACCGGCGGTGACGGTGCAGATGTCCTGGTCCTCGGCCTCCTGCACCAGCAGCAGGTCGGGGGCGTGCAGGTCACCGGCGATCTGCGCGGCGAGCGCGCCCAGGTGCGCCTGGTAGTCCTCCGCGTTGGCCGGCACGTAGTCGAACGGCGGGGAGACGCCGGGACAGCCGGAGTTGCCCAGGAAGTCGCAGCCGTCGAACGGGTCGTCGCGGAAGTCGTAGAGGTTCTCCACGTTGTACGTGGCCACGGCCAGCTCCCGGTCGCGCTGCGCCGGGGCGGGCGGGTTGTTCGCCGACGGGTCGGCGCCCGCGCCGAAGTCGGCGGCGGCGACCTGGATGCCGTACTTGTCGAAGGAGAAGTTCAGACCACCCACGGCGTCGGCCGACAGCACGTCGAACGTGTGCGCGGGCGGCAGCAGCGTGTCCACGCTCTGGGCGGTCCACTTCACGCCGGTGGTGCCGAGCATGATGCGGGTGCCGTTGCCGTCGTCGAAGACGTGCGCGGTGTCGTTGTCCATCGGGTGCGCGTCGCGGTAGACGCGGCGGGTCAGCGGGTCCGTGCGGTCCAGCAGCGGGTCGTCGACGTCGAGCACATAGATCTCGGAGTCGGCGGTGGAGCCGAACACGTCGCGGCCGCTGGCGGCGACGCTGCCGGCGCGTACGCGCAGCTGCTCGCCCTCGTGGCGCTCCCAGAACCGGTTGGCGGCGGCCAGCTCCTGCGGCGGGGTGGCGTTCGTGACGGCGTAGTCGGTGACGCCGGACTCGATGACGCGGACCAGCGAGGCGGACGACAGCTGGGTCATGAAGAAGTATTCCGAGACCCGCGCCCGCAGCACGACCTCGTCGCCGACCTGCGGCACGTAGCCGCCGATGAGCGAGCTGAACGCGCCCATGAACACGAAGATGCCGTCGGAGCTGTTCGGGTCGCCGTCCGTGGCGCCGTTGCGCGACTGGAGGTAGAAGCCGTACTGCGCGGCGCCGGCCGAGGTCTTGGCCAGGGTGCGCTGGGTGATCACGCCGCGCACGTCGTACAGCGCGCTGCTGGTGCCCGTGCCGGTGGCCGGGGCCAGCGGCGAGCGGTCCTGCACGCCGTTCTCGGCGTCGGTGGTGGCGCCCTGGACCTCGCCGACGGCCAGCACCCGGTTCACGTTGACGGTGAAGCCGCAGGTGGCGGTGGTGCCGTCGGTGTCGGTGGCGGTCACGGTGACCGCGTACGCGCCGAAGGGCAGGTCCGCGTCGGCGGTGATCGTCGCGGAGGCGGTGCCGCCGGGCGCGCCGGCCGGGGTGAGCGCGGTGCGGGAGATGGTGCCCGCGGCGGGGGCCGGGCTGACGGCGGTGACGGCCAGGTCGACGATCGTGTCGTCGGGGTCCGTGGCGGTGACCGTGCGGGTGCCGGCCTGGCCCTGCGACACGGTCAGGGCGCCGCCGCAGGTCAGCGTCGCCGGGGTGTCGACGGGGCCGCCGCCGGTGCTGTGCGCGCCGAGGCCGTCGAAGGTGTCCACGGCGTAGCCGGTCCAGCCGGTGGCCGGGTCGAACGCGTCGCCGGGATCGGTGTCGCCCGCGGTGACGGCCGCGTCGCGGCGGATGGTGTTGTCGGCGGTGCTGTTCAGGCCGGTGCCCCACTCGGTGCCGGGGTCGGTGCCGATCTGCCCGATCGAGTCCACGACGGTCCCGGCCGGGCCGCCCTTGCGCAGCACGATCGCGTCGTCGCCGTTGTAGAAGCTGGCCGAGCTGGTCTGGTCGGCCTGGGCCAGGACCGCGGCGACGGCGCTGGCGTGGGCCAGCACGTACACGTCGCCGTCGGCGACCGTGCCGGTCAGCGCGACGGTCCCGCCGGCGGTGGTGGCGCCGTTGAAGTAGAACTGCACGACGTACTGTCCGGCGGCCAGGTCCACGGCCGAGCCGGTGCCGTTGTAGAACTCCAGTGCCTTGTTGTTGGAGCTGCCCTCGACGTACTCGGAGATGAGCAGGTCGGTGGGCGCGGCCACGGCGGCGGGTCCCACCGCCGTGAAGCCTGCCAACACGGCCAGTACAACGGCGGCGCGCATAGTGCGACGCATCGAATCCTCCCGGGGTTAGGAGGATGACCCTACTGGCCGGTCAATATCCGGTCCACCCGCCGTCGTGACCTGCGGGTGAACACTGTGGACGGTCCGCGACGGCCTGTCGCATCCACGTTCGCGAAAGAGCGCGGGTCAGGCCACCGGCGGGTGGCCGCCGTCGCCGTCGACGATGACGTCCATCGTGCCGTCCTGGGTGAGGTCGACCATCGTCACGTCCGGCTTGCCGTCACCGTCGGTGTCCGACTGGAACAGGTCGGCGGTGCCGTCGCCGTCGGTGTCGATGGCCCACAGGTCGGGCTTGCCGTCACCGGTCGTGTCCAGGGCGAGGATCTCGTCGTGCCCGTCACCTCGGGTCTGCACTGTCTGCGTCATGCCGCTGGTCATACCCGGGCCGCCCCGGCGAAAACCGGCCATGCCGCGCCGCGGGCGCGTCCGCGGCGCGAGACAGTCCTCACACCGGATCAGGCACGCTCCGGTGGAATGTGTCGCCGATCGGCTGACGACCTGTCGCCGCCGGACGACGAGTGCACGTCACGGCCTGACCGTTCGGCCAGGTCAGGTGGCCTCCCGGCCCGGCATGACAGGCCGTCGACATGATCAAAAGAGGGGGCGGGACCGGCAGGATGACCGTGCACTCTGCTGACCTCACGCACCCTCGGAGAGAACATGGACAAGCGCTGGCGCATCGCGATCGTCGCGGGCGCGGTGCTCGCTACCGGCACCGTCGGCTTCGCCGCCATCCCGGCACTGGCCGACGAGACCCCGGACGCGCCGTACAACACCGTCCTGCACGAGCCCCACCAGGGCACCTACGCCAAGGCGTACAGCAAGGACTGCAGCGAGGTCGGCAACATCGGCGACACCAAGGACGGCTGGGTGTTCAACGCCCCGTCGAACGAGTTCGACAAGGCCGTCGGCATGTGGGCGAAGTTCGACACCGGCGACGGCACCGTCACCACGTACATCAAGACGGGCGACAACGACGCGTACCCGCACGGTTTCGCCAACGCGAGCAACCCGCACCTGGCCTGGGTCGTCGTGCCGCAGGGCTGGAAGCTGCTCACCGCCCAGGCGAAGATCGACCAGAAGAACGCGAAGAACGACCTCAAGCTGGTCGTCACGCACACCTGCCCCGGCAAGCCGGCGCCGTCGCCCAGCCCGTCGCCGTCCGCCTCGCCGTCGCCCGAGGTGAGCCAGTCCCCGACGCCCGGCCCGTCGCCGTCGGAGTCGGTCTCCCCGTCGCCCGAGACCAGCACCTCGCCGTCCCCGGAGGTCACCCCCTCGCCGGAGACCAGCGTCTCGCCCGAGCCGAGCGACTCCCCGGAGCCGAGCGACTCGCCCGAGCCCAGCGACTCCCCGGAGCCCAGCAACTCGCCCGAGCCGAGCAACTCGCCGGAGCCCAGCAACTCGCCCGAGCCGAGCACCTCGGCCAGCGCCTCGCCGTCGGCGAGCACGTCCACCAGCCCGTCGGCCGGTGACACGCCGTCGGCGTCGGTCAGCCCGAGCGCCGGCGCCGAGCTGCCGCGCACCGGCACCGCGGTCACCGCGATCGCCGTCGCGGGTGTCGCGCTGATCGCCACCGGCGCGGTCCTGCTGCTCGCGGTCCGGCGGCGGCGTGAGCTGAGCGCCTGACCGTAAGGCATACCGAAAGGAGGGCTTCCCGGCCGGGGAGCCCTCCTTTTCTGTCCGTGCGGGTGGACGACGGCCGCCGCGGGCGGGCCTTACCCTCTCTGCCATGCCCAACCCCCTCCGCGCGCTGCACCCCCGCCAATTCCGGGGTGTACGCCTGTTCCTGATCATCACCGTCGGCGCGCTGATCGCCGCGCTGGCCGGCAGCGCGCTGCTGCCGGCCGAGCACCGTGGCCTGGTGATCGGGCTCGTGCTGGCGGCGGGTCTGGTCGCGGGGTGGTTCTGGCTGTCGGGGTTCCGCCCGGTGTGGACGGCCGTGGCGGCGGTGCTCGGCTTCCTGTTCGTGGTGAGCGTGCTGCAGGAGACCGGCCCCAGCCTGCTGCAGCTGCGCGGCGGCCAGGTCGAGGCGCAGACGATGGGCCTGCGCGAGAGCGACGGCCCGGCCGACCGCTACCACTACACCGTGACGGCGCTGTCCGGCCGCGCCATCGGCGGCGAGCTGAGCCTGGACGAGCAGGCGTACCAGGTGGGCGAGTCGCTGACCGTGGTGGAGGAGCCGGACGGCCTGGCCCATCCGATGCTGCCCGCCGAGGTCGCCGAGCACCGCCAGAGCTGGCTCGCGCTGCTGGTCCTGTACCTGGCCACCGCCCTGCTGTGCTTCCTGGCAGGCCGCCCCCGCCGCCCGAAGACCGCCTGACCCGCCTCGTCCCGCCGCCCGCGGTCCGGGCCCGCTTGATCGTCCGACTTGCCAGGCACCTGGGCGTATCTTGAGCGCGCTTTCGCCCGTATGCCTGGCAAGTCCGACGATCAGCGCGGCGGGACCGGCGGGGCGGCCGGGTCGAGGTGGGACTCCAGCCAGGGGCGCAGGACGGGGAGGACGGCGGCGGCCTGCATGGCCTGCATGTGGTCGAGGCCGTCGAGCACCGCGACGTCCCAGCCCAGCGCGGACAGCTCGGCGAGGTTGCGAACGACGGGCCCGGCGATGTCGACGACCGTGCCGCCCCACTGCTCCGGGTACTCGATCACGTCGGCGCCGCCCACCACGCACAGCCGGGGGCAGGTGAGCGGGGGCAGCGCGGCCCGGTCGTCGAAGCCGCGCAGCGACTCGTACAGCGTGACGAACTGGCCGGTCTGCGCCTCGGACGTGGTCACCTGCGCGTTCGACCAGTCACCGGGCTCGGGCGGGCCGGTGGGCCGCGGCGGGTCGAGCGCGGCGGCGCGGGCCATGTCGTGCGCGGTGGCGGTCACCTTCAGCATCTGCGCGTACGGGCCGTCGATCGGCGGGTAGCCGCCCATCACCAGCGCCGACAGCCGGTCGGTGCGCAGGGCGAGCTGGAGCCCGGCCAGGCCGAGCCAGGAGTAGCCGTAGTAGGCGAACCGGTCGGCCCCGGCCGCGTCGGCGACGGCCAGCAGGTCCCGCGCGACGGCGTCCGGGGTGAGCGTGCCCGGCCGGGGCGCGGCCATCACGTGCGCCTCGTAGCCGACGGCGACGACGCGGAACCGGTCGCGCAGGCCGTCGATCAGGGACCGTCCCAGCGCCGGATCGGCGCCCCACGCGCGCATCGACGCGGCCTGCTCGCCCTCGACCGGCCGCGGGTCCACGGCCAGCAGCAACGCGGGCCCGTCCCCGTGCACCTCGAACTCGATCATCTGGCCGCCGGGCAGCCGCACGCTCTCCACAAACATCTCCGTATGCTGTAAGCCGATCCTCTCGCCGACATTAGCTTACGACGTACGGAGTTGTCACATGACGGTCTACGGCGGCCAGGGCGACCCCGCCCGCACCATGGCCCTGCTGTGGCGCGCCCACTCCCCCGCCGCCGAGGCCACCGGCCCGAAACGGCGCGCGGCGCCCGGCCCCAAACAGGGCCTCACCGTCGACGCGATCATCGAGGCCGCGATCGCGCTCGCCGACGCCGACGGCATGGAGAAGCTGTCCATGCGCGCCGTCGGCGAACGCCTCGGCACCTCCGCCATGGCGCTCTACACGTACGTGCCCAGCAAGCGCGAACTCGTCGACCTCATGTACGACCAGGCCCACGCCGGCCTGCCGCACTCCTACGACCTGGCCGGAGGCCGGGACGCCGCCGTGCACGCCTGGACCGGCGACCTGTGGACCCGCTACCTGGCCCACCCGTGGCTGCTGCAGGTCTCCTTCGCCCGCCCGGTGCTCGGCCCGCACGAGCAGTCCGTCCTGGAGTCGCTGCTCGGCATCCTGCACGGCACCGGCGTGCCCGCGCCCGCCGTACGCCCCACCGTCAGCGCGCTGTTCCACCTCATCCGCGGCGCGGCCCAGACCGCCGCCGAATCCCGCGCCGCGGCCACCGCCACCGGCACCTCCGACGAGCAGTGGTGGACCGAGCGCTCCACCCAGCTCGCCACCCTCGTCCCCGACTTCGCGACCCGCTTCCCCCACTCGGCCGCCCTGTCCGCCGCCCCGCCCCCGGCCGACGCCCCGTCCACGTACGACCCCGTCGCCCACACCCGCCACACCCTCGACGCCGCCCTCGACCTCCTCCTCACCGCCTTGACGAAAGGAAGGGCACCTTCTTAACGCTATGCGTAGAGGAAGGGCACCTTCTTAACGCGCCGCAGGCAACGCCGCAGCACACGACGGGCAAGGTGCAGTCCTCCGGGTGCGCATGCCCGGATGCCGGAGGTGATCAGCCGCGGGCCGAAGCCTCCGCGTCCAGGCCGTACGCCGCAGCGTCGTATCGCAAGGTCAACCGGTCGAGCTCGACAGGGGTGCCGATGGCCGACCGGTCGTCGACGTGCTCCGCATACCAACCGATCGCGTGCGCCAGGCGATCGTCGGGCACGTCCCACGCACCGAGGGACAGGTGATCGTGCGCCGGCAGCGGTTCGACGAACTCGGGCTCGGCGAGGCGCACCGTGAGCCGCCGGCCGTTCGCCCACAACTGCGGCCCGGCCTCCAGCGCGTCCCACGGGATGAACGTGCGCCACGGCGTACGCCGGACGATGCCCTCCGGCCGCAGCTCCAGGCGTGGGAACCCTTGCCAGATCAGCATGGTGACCAGAGCGATAGCGACCACCAGCAGTACCAGCGCCGTGATCTGAACATGCACGTGTGAGCTGCGTACGATGCCGGCGAGAGCCACCTGGCCCACTGCCAGCCAGCCCACGGGGCTCACCCGGCTCCGCAACGAACCGGTGGTGAACCCGCCGTACCCGACGGTGAACCCCGCACAGCCTGGCGCGTTGCGCGCCCCGGACAGGATCGACGCGATGGGCAGCCAGCCGAACGCGAGCACCGCCGCGGGCCAGTGCCAGCGCGCCGACACCATCGTCGCGGCCACGTTGCACACGACGGCGGTCAGTCCGATCACGAGGAAGAGCAGCGCTTCGCGCCTGGCGACCTGGTACACCGTCATGGCGGGCATGGTACGGAGCCGGCACCAGCCACGCGGAGGGTTAAGAAGGTGCCCTTCCTCTACGCATAGCGTTAAGAAGGTGCCCTTCCTTTAGAGGGCTGCGCTGTCGCGTCGTATCGGGCGTTGAGGCGGTCGAGTTCCTCCTGGGTGCCGATGAGCGGGCGGTCCTCGGGGTGGGTGGCGTACCAGTCGATCGCGTACACCAGCAGGTCCTCCTCGACGTCCCAGTCGCCGAGGATCACGCGGGGCTCGTACGACGGCGGGTCGATCAGCTCGGGCTCCGGCACGTGCAGCACGGGCGACTGCTTCGGCTGCCGCCTCGCCCAGATCGGGAGCCGCCCGACGGGCAGCGCCTCCCACGGGACGAATCGGCGCCGCGGGGCGGACCACACGAGGATGCCGTCCGGGCGCAACTGGAGCCGCGGATGCCCGCGCCAGATCAGCCACGCCCACAAGCCGACCGCCGCCACCAGCACCACCGGCAAGAAGATCCGAAAGAAGGCCTGCCTCGCCTCCAGTGCGTTGTCGATCAGCGACGACGTGGCCATCACAGAACCGGCCGCCACCACACGGCGATCGGTCATGCCCGTGGTGAATCCGCCGTACGACGCGGAGAACCGCCTGTCGATGGGCACACGCCCCCGCCGGGCCAGGTAGAGCAGCCCCCAGAACACGGCCAGAGGCACGAATTGCAGCACGAGCAGCACCGGCCACCGCTCGCCCCACACCGCTGCGGCAGCTGCGCACGCCGCCGCGATCAAGGAGAGGGCGAGGAACCACAGCGCGTCGCGCCGGGCCTTGGTCGGGGTCATGGGCGGCATGGTACGGATCCGCCGCCAGACCGCAGCGAAGGTTAAGAAGGTGCCCTTCCTCTACGCATAGCGTTAAGAAGGTGCCCTTCCTTGCCTTTGTTCATACGGTTCGTGAAGACGAAATATTGAGTTTCTTGAGATCGTCGAGGGTGGTTTCTAGGCTCGGGGGTATGCGGCGCAGGGTTCTGTTCACGGCCCGCCGGCACGTCGATCTGCGGCGGCAGGCGAGCGCCCTCTGTCTGCGCTGAACGCGCCGTTTCGGCGGCGGCGCTGATCTTCCGGCTGTGGGGCGGCGCCCCGGCCGAGCGAATCCCACCTCACCGGCGTGACGCCGGTCCCCCGATCCGTGCCCGGCAGGCGATGCCGTGCGCGTACGAAAGGAAGGTCATGTCCGACGACACCCCCTCGCTGAAGCGGCGCACGTTCCTGGCGGCCTCGGCCGCGGCAGGCGCGAGCGCGGCGGCAGGCTGGCCCGCGGCGAGCGCTCAGGCCGCCGACCCCAGGCCGAACATCCTGGTCATCGTCACCGACGACCATCCGAAGCAGACCGCGTGGGCGCTGCCCAAGACCCGGGCCTGGCTCACCGGGCAGGGTGTCGAGTTCACCCGCGGGCACGCCACCACGCCGCTGTGCGCGCCGGGCCGCTCGTCGATCTTCACCGGCCAGTACGCGCACAACCACGGCGTACGCGGCAACCAGCACGCCGCCAACCTGAACCACCACTCGACGGTGCAGCGCTACCTGCAGCAGGCCGGCTACCGCACGGGCCTGTACGGCAAGTACCTCAACGGCTGGGACGTCGACGACAACCCGCCGTACTTCGACGAGTTCGCGGTGCTGGCGCCGCCGACGTTCAACAACGGCACCTGGAACGTCGACGGCACGGTGCAGACCATCAACAACTACACCACGACCGTGGTGAAGAACCGGGCGCTGAGCTTCCTCGACCGCAGCGTGAACGACACCCGGCCGTGGTTCCTCTACCTGGCCCCGTACGCCTCGCACGGCCCGAACACCCCCGAGGGCAAGTACGCCGACACCGAGGTCCCGGCCTGGAACGGCCGCCCCTCGGTGCCCGAGGCGGACCGCTCGGACAAGCCCGGCTTCATCAAGAACGCTACCGGCACCCTGGCCGACGGGAAGGCGATCCGCACCAACCAGCTGCGCACCCTGCTGTCGGTCGACGACGCCGTGCAGGCCGTGCACGACAAGCTGGAGGCGCTGGGCCAGCTGGAGAACACGCTGGTGTTCTTCATCGCCGACAACGGCTTCGCCTGGGGCGACCACGGCTGGACCAAGAAGTCGGTGCCCTACACCCCGGTCGTCGAGGTGCCGTTCTTCGTCTCGTGGCCCGCGGGCGGGCTCGACACCGGCACCAACGACAGCCGCCTGACCGGCAACATCGACATCGCGCCGACCATCCTCGACGCGGCCGGGATCACCCCGAGCACGCAGTACCCGATCGACGGGCGCTCGCTGCTGGGCTCGTACCGGCGCGATCACATCCTGACCGAGTTCTTCAAGCACGGCACGGGCGAGGGCGGGCCGCAGACCTGGGCCTCGTACATCGGGGCGAACCGGCAGTACACCGAGTACTACCAGCTGCACACCGATGCCAACGGGCTGCCGACCGGCACCGGCGCGGTGCTGTTCCGGGAGTACTACGACCTGGCCAACGACCCGCACCAGCTGACCAACAAGCTGTACCAGGCGACTCCGGCGCAGGAGCAGGCGCTGGGCATCCCGGCGCTGGCCGCGCAGCTGTCCGCCGACCGGGTCAGCTCAGGCAGCACCGCACCCTGACCGCCACCGCCCGCCCGGCGGCGGAGTGTCCCCGCCGCCGGGCACCCCTCGAAGGAGCACCCGTGACCGAGCACCCACCGGCCTGCTGCGCACCCTCCTCGAGCAGCGCCGCCCCGGCGCTGCTGACCGTCGGCACGCGGCCGGGCGCGACCGGCGTCCACGCCGCGCCGGGTCACCACCCGCCCCGGTCCCGGGCCGTCGCCCGCACGATCCCGCTGCCCGGTGGGCGGTTCCTGATGGGTACGGACGACGCCGAGGGCTTCCCCGCCGACGGCGAGGGGCCGGTGCGCGAGATCACGCTGCGCCCGTTCCGGATCGACCCGACGGCGGTGACCAACGCCCAGTTCGCCACGTTCGCCAAGGCCACGGGGTATGTCACCGACGCCGAGCGGTTCGGGTTCTCGTTCGTGTTCGAGCAGTTCACGCCACCCGCGCTGGCCCGCTCGGCGCAGCGGGTGCAGGCGACCCCGTGGTGGGTGGTGGTGCCCGGCGCGGACTGGCGCCACCCGTACGGGCCCGAGTCCGACGTCGGCGCGCTGCAGAACCATCCCGTGGTGCACGTGTCCTGGCACGACGCGCAGGCGTACTGCGACTGGTCCGGCACCCGGCTGCCCACCGAGGCCGAGTGGGAGTTCGCCGCGCGGGGCGGGCTGGCGCAGGCTCGCTACCCGTGGGGCGACGAGCTGACGCCCGGCGGGCGGCACCAGTGCAACATCTGGCAGGGCGAGTTCCCGGCCCGCAACACCGGCGCGGACGGCCACCTGGCCACGGCTCCGGTCAAGGCGTTCCGGCCCAACGGCTACGGCCTCTACAACGTGGCGGGCAACGTGTGGGAGTGGTGCGCGGACTGGTTCAGCGCCGACTTCCACGTCACCGGCCCCCGCACGGACCCGGCCGGACCGCCGCAGGGCACGTCGCGGGTGATGCGCGGCGGCTCGCACATGTGCCACCACTCCTACTGCAACCGCTACCGGGTCGCGGCGCGCTCGTCGAACACCCCGGACAGCTCCGCGGGCAACATCGGCTTCCGGGTGGCCGCCGACTGAGCCACGGTATGCCCCGACATCAGGGACAATACCGGCATGTCGTTCCTGCGGCACCCGCTCGGGCAGGCACTGCTCAACAGCACGCTGCTGACAGCCGTGTACTTCATCGTGCCCGTCGGCGCCGACAATGAGACCTGGCAGCTGCTGCTGCGCGCCCTGGGCACCCTCGCCGGGCTCGGCCTCGCGATCTACCTGATCCTTCGTCAGATCAACCGCCAGCTCGACGACGAGACCACACCGCTCACCGGCCTGCTCACGGCCCTGGTCGCCGGGGTGCTGTTCTTCGCCCTCGCCGACTACCTGATCGCCGTCGGCTTCCCCGGCGAGTTCGCCGACCTGCAGACCCGCGTCGACGCCCTCTACTTCGCCCTGTCGACACTGGCCACGGTCGGCTTCGGCGACGTGCACGCCCAGGGCCAGGTCGCCCGCGGCCTGGTCATCGTGCAGATGCTCTTCAACACCGTCATCATCGCCGCGGGGCTGTCGGTGCTCTCCCGCCAGATCGCCGCCCGCGCCCGGGAACGCCGCGGCACACCGAAGAGTTAGGAAGGGCACCTTCTACTACGGATAGCGATAAGAAGGTGCCCTTCCTTCTGTCGCGGGGGTCGTTCGATCGGGCGAAAATCTCGGGGCAAATCAGCCTAATATGCACGATCGTTTTGACATGCCATGCGCACGCCTCGATACGGTCGGGTTCGGCCCCGGTCCGCCCGCAACGGCGGCCGGCGCCCGTCCTGTTGCCTACGGAAGGTCAGCACCTTGCCCGGCCGACATTCGCTTCCCCGTAAGCCCCGTCGATCCGTCGCCCCGCTCGCCACCGCCACCGTCGCCACGGCCATCCTGGCCGGAGGCGGTCTCCTCGCCGCAGAAGTCGCCGCGGAGAACACCGGCACCGATCCCGCCGCCGCACAGCAGCAGACGGCAGCGCGACCGTCACCCTCACCCAGCGTCACCGCATCCCGGAGCGAGCCGCAGCGGCCCTCCCGCGCCGCCAAGCGCACCGCCGCCAGCCCCAGCCCCACCGAGACGGCCTCCGTGCTCGGCTCCGGCACCTGCAAGGCGTCCTACTACGACGAGCCGCAGGGCACCGCCAACGGCGAGACCTTCGACCCGGACGCGCTCACCGCGGCGCACAAGTCGCTGAAGTTCGACACCCGGGTCCGCGTCACCAACACCGCCAACGGCAAGTCCGTCGTGGTACGCATCAACGACCGCGGCCCGTACATCTCCGGACGCTGCCTCGACCTGTCCCGGGCCGCGTTCGCCGAGATCGCGAAGCTGTCCTCGGGTGTGACAACTGTCCGCTACGAAATCCTCAAATAGCCGCCCAAGACATGACAGCATGTCTATGTGACATCTGTCTATCTCGAACTCGGCACGAAACGGATCTTCGCGTGCGCGCTGGAGTGGCCCGGCTGGTGCCGCTCCGGCCGCGACGCGGAGTCGGCGCTGGCGGCCCTGACCGCCTACGCCGCGCGCTACGCGCCCGTGGCCGAGCGCGCGCGGATCCCGTTCGAGCCCGGTGATCTGCGCGTCGTCGAGCGGGTCCGGGGCGGCAGCACCACCGACTTCGGCGCACCCGAGCAGCCCGCCGCCGCCGACTCCCGCCCCCGCGACGAGCAGACCGCCCGGCGGCAGGCCGCGCTGCTGCGCGCCACGTGGGACCTGTTCACCGACGTCGCCGCGGCCAGCCCCGCCGAGCTGCGCAAAGGCCCGCGCGGCGGCGGGCGCGACCGGGACCGGATGATCGAGCACGTGGTCGGCGCCGAGGCCTCCTACGCCCGCCGCATCGGCGTCCGGCACAAGGCCCCCGCCTTCGACGACACCGCCGCGATCACGGCGCTGCGGGCCGACATCGAGCAGGTGGTCGCCACCCCGACCACCGGTGCCCCGCCGCCGGTGGGCTGCTGGCCGGTGGCGTACGCCGCCCGCCGCATCGCCTGGCACGTGATGGACCACGTATGGGAGATGCAGGACCGCGCCACGGCCTAAACCCGTCGCCGCCGCCCCGGCCTGCCCATAGGATCGGCGGATCCACCGGCGCAGACGCCGCCGGGCCGATGGCAGAGAGTGCAGGTGTACGTGTAATGCGCTGGTCAGAGCTCTACGTCCCGACCCTCCGCCAGGACCCGGCGGGCGCCGACGCGGTCAGCCACCGGCTGCTGCTGCGCGCCGGATACATCCGCCAGCTCATGGCGGGCCACTACTCGCTGCTGCCGCTCGCCGTCCGGGTCCGCGCGAAGATCATCGAGGTGATCCGCGAGGAGATGTCACGCATCGGCGCGCAGGAGTTCCTGCTGCCCACGATGCAACCGGCCGAGGTGTGGCAGAAGAGCGGACGCTGGGACAAGATCGGCGCGGAGATGTTCCGGCTCACCGACCGCAAGGGCGCCGACGTCGCGCTCGGCATGACCCACGAGGAGATCTTCGCGACCGTGGCCCAGGAGCTGCGCTCCTACCGCGACCTGCCCCAGCTGTGGTACCAGTTCCAGACCAAGTTCCGCGACGAGCCGCGCCCCAAGAGCGGCCTGATCCGGGTGCGCGAGTTCACCATGAAGGACTCCTACAGCTTCGACACCGACGAGGCCGGGCTCGACCGCTCCTTCGACAAGCACCACGACGCGTACGTGCGCATCTTCGCCCGCCTGGGCATCCCCGCGATCGCCGTCGAGGCCTCCAGCGGGATCATGGGCGGCAGCGACTCGGTCGAGTTCATGTGCCCCACCAGCGCCGGCGAGGACCTCGTCGTGCACTGCGCCTGCGGCTACGCCGCCAACGTGGAGAAGGCCACCTCCCACCTGGCCCCGGCCACCGACGGGGCCGGCCTCGACGCGCCCGAGCCGTTCGACACCCCCGACGCCAGGACCATCGAGGACCTGGTCCGCGACTACGGCGTCACCGCCGACCGGCAGATCAAGACGCTCGTGTACGTCGTCGACGGCCAGCTCACCCTGGTGCTCATGCGCGGCGACCACGCCCTGGTCGAGCAGAAGCTCATCGACACCCTCGCCGCCGTCGCGATCCGCCCCGCCCACCCGGACGAGATCTCCGAGGCGCTCGGCGCGCTGCCCGGCAGCCTCGGCGGCGTCGGCGTCACCGAGCTGCCGATCCTGGCCGACCTGGCGCTGCGCGACCGGCGCGACATGACCACCGGCGCCAACCGCGACGGCGTACACCTGCGCGGCGTCGACGTCGCCCGGGACCTCGCCGTGGGCCGCTGGGCCGACCTGCGCGAGGTCACCGCCGGTGAGCCCTGCCCCCGCTGCGAGCAGCCCCTCGAAGTGCTGCGCACCGTCGAGATCGGGCACATCTTCAAGCTCGGCCGCCGCTACACCGAGACCCTCGGCGTCAGCGTGCTCGGCGCCGACGGCGAGCGGGTCACCCCGATCATGGGCAGCTACGGCATCGGCGTGGAGCGGGCCCTGGCCGCGATCGTCGAGACGCACCACGACGACCGGGGCATCGTCTGGCCGGTCGCGGTCGCGCCGTTCGAGGTCGCCATCGCCGTGCTCGGCACGTCCGACGAGGTCGTGGCCGAGGCGCAGACCTTGTATGCCGCGCTGCGCGCCCAGCGCGTGGACGTGCTGCTCGACGACCGGGCCGAGCGCCCCGGGGTGAAGTTCAGCGACATCGAGCTGGTCGGCATCCCGTACCGCATCACCGTCGCCGCTCGCGGCCTGGCCGAGGGCACCGTCGAGTTCACCGACCGCGCCACCGGCCAGACGGAGAAGATCCCCCTGGCCCGCGCCGTGGCCCACACCACCCATACGCTCCGCGCCACGGAGAACTGAGCGCCGCTCTTGCGCGGGTGTCCCGATGACCCGGGCCGCCCGCGCAGGATCGCCGATGGAGAGGAGCGCGACGGTGCGGATCGAGCGGGAGCACACCAGCGGGGCGGCGTCGCGGGAGCTGCGGCGGGAGTTCGTGGGCGAGTTGGCGCGCAGGTATCCGGAGCAGGACTTCTCCGCCGACGCCGTGACCGACGAGCTGCCCGTTCTCGATGCGCCGGGCGCGGTGTGGCTCGTCGTCTACGACGGGGACGAGGCGGTCGGGTGTGGCGGGCTGAAAGGGCTCGACGAGCGGACCGGCGAGATCAAGTGGGTGTATCTGAAGGAGTCCGTGCGCGGGCGCGGGGCAGGACGGCTGCTGCTCGCCGCGCTCGAGGACGCGGCGCGGGAGCTCGGGTACACGCACGTGCGGCTGAGCACCGGCGACCGCCAGCCCGAAGCCCTCGGCCTCTACACCAGCGCGGGCTACGTCCCGATCGACGACGGCCTGCCCGTCCCCCATCGGCTGGAGAAGGACATCAGCGCCTGGGACCGGATCCGCCATGAGGAGCGTCTTGCCGCTACCAAGCGCATGCTCCAGGACGCGGGCTACCAGCTCGACCAGGCGGGGACAGACCGGATGCGAGAGCGCCTGGAGGAGCACGATGCCCGCCGCGCCCAAGCGGGGCCGGTGGCCGGTGCTGCGGGCGAGTAAGACATCCTCGGTGTGAACTGTGATCCGAGCGAGGGGAGCCCGGTGTGGGACTGCGGATCGTCGTACAGGACCCGGACGACGCGGTGTCCCGGGAGCTGATCGAGGAGTACCTGGCCGACATCGCCGTGCGCTACCCCGTCTCGAACACGCGCACCTCCGGCGCTCCGCCCATGGACGTGGCCGAGCTTCGCGCGCCGAGCGGGGCGTGGCTGGTCGCCTACGACGGCGACGAGCCGGTCGGCTGCGCCGGGATGCGCCGCCTCGACGACCACACCGCCGAGGTCAAGCGGGTGTTCGTACGCCCGGCCGGGCGCGGGCGCAACCTGGCCCGCGCGCTGATGGCCGAGCTGGAGGACCTGGCCCGGGTGCGCGGCTACCGGCGTATGCGGCTGGACACCGGCGACCGGCAGCCGGAGGCGGTGCGGCTGTACCTGACCGGCGGCTACCGCGAGGTCGGCGACTACAACGGCAACCCGTACGCCCGGCACTGGCTGGAGAAGGACCTCGGGCCGCAGCCCGGCGACGTGCGCGTGGTGGCCCGCAAGTTCGACGGGCGGCTGCACTGGCACGCGGTCATGCGACGGCTCGGCGAGGACCGGCACGGGGTGTGGCTGGGCGCGACGCGGCACACGCCGTGGCGGCGCGGCACCGAGCCGGCCGTGTTCATCCCGGCCACGCACGTGGTGCTGATCCCGTACGAGGGTGAGTGGGTGGCCGCGTTCAACGCCGCCCCGCACCGCACCGAGCTGTACATCGACGTCTCCGACCGCCCCGTCTGGCACGGCACCGCCGAGGTCGTCTCGGTGGACCTGGACCTCGACGTGGTACGCCGCCGCGCGGACGGCGAGGTGCTGCTGCTCGACGAGGACGAGTTCGCCGAGCACACCGTCGCCTACGGATACCCCGACGAGGTCGTCGCCGGTGCGCTGCGCACCGCGGAGGAACTGCTGGCCGCGGTGCGGGACAAGCGCGAGCCGTTCGGGGACGCCGCCCAGGCCTGGCTCGCGAAGATGGACTGAGGAGACGCGGATGCCCGTCGAGATCGAACGCAAGTACCTGGTCCGCGACGACGGCTGGCGTGCGGAGGTGACCGGGTCCAGCTCGCTGCGCCAGGGTTACCTGTCCACGGAGCCGGAGCGCACGGTGCGGGTGCGGCTCGTGGACGGCCGGACCGGTTACCTGACGATCAAGGGGAAGCGGGTCGGCGACGCCCGGCCCGAGTACGAGTACGACATCCCGGCCGCCGACGCCGCGTTCCTGCTCGACCACCTGTGCCTGCGGCCGCTGATCGAGAAGGAGCGTCACACGCTCGGCCGCACGCCGGGCGACTGGACGGTCGACGTCTTCGGCGGCGACAACGAGGGCCTGGTGCTGGCCGAGGTCGAGCTGCCCGAGGGGGTGGAGGCACCCCCGGCGCCGTCCTGGGCGGGCACCGACGTGACCGAGGACGACCGGTACGCGAACTCCTACCTCCAGAACCATCCCTACCGCTCCTGGTAGGCCGCAGCGCTGAGTGGGCATTGTCACGTGATTGTCGTCATCCCTGCCGGATGTGGACGAGGTCGCACCCACGCCGCACAATGGACCACCCAGCGAAAGGACCTTGATCATGTCCCGGTTCCCTGAGGTCATCGAGCGGATGGCGACCGAACCCGAGTTCGCCGCCCACGCACGCGCCCACCCCGACGAGGTCACCGCCGAGTACGGGCTGAGCCCAGCCGAGGCCGCCCAGATGCTGGCGCTCACCGACGCCGGCTCCGGCGGCCCGACCGAGCTGGACCAGCGCATCTCCAAGAGCGGCATCGGCAGCGGCGGGCTGGCCGGGCTGCTCGCCGCGCTGGACAAGCCGAAGAAGGACGACGAGGAGCACGCCACCGACCGGCCGCTGGGGCGCTGGGTCGGGCCCGGCAGCACCGACAAGTGAGTCAGAGGCTGCGCTTGAGCATCGCGTCGGCGAGCGCGTCGGCGCACTCGGCCAGGCGCAGCCCCACCACGTCCAGCCGCCGCAGCAGCTCCCGCTGCTTGAGCACCCCGGCGGTGATCTCGCCGCTGAGCACCTCGGCCAGCCCCTGGGCGTAGAGGTGGCGCACCCGGCCCGAGCGCTTGTGCGCGGCCAGCGCCGCCTCGGCGGCCTCGGCCGGGCGGTCGACCAGCCGGTCCAGGGCCCGGCGCAGGTCGCGCAGCCCGATGGCGACCTGCTCCAGCATCGCCACCGCGCCGTGACCGGGGCGTACGCCGTAGAGGTCGGTCTCGCGTACGTAGTCGCGCAGGTAGTCCAGCACGTCGTCGACGGACCGGGACACCCGGAACAGGTCCTCCCGGTCGATCGGGGTGGCCAGCGTCGCCGCCAGCTCGGCGACCAGCCGCCCGCGGTGGGCGTCGCCGTCGTGCTCGATCTCGGCGATGCGCAGCCGCGCCAGCGGCGGCTCCACCTCCCCGATGGTCACCGCGACGGCCAGCGCCACGCCCTCCAGCGCCGCGTCGACCTGCGCCACCACGATCGCCAGCACCCGTTTGGGGGCACGGCCCGCGAGGTCGTCGAACACCCGCCGCAGCCTGATCATCCGACCCCCCGCAGCGCCAGCCCGGCCGCGCAGCCAAGCGCCAGCGACGCCGGCAGCGTGATCAGCCAGGCGGTGAGCACCGGCATGGCGAACTGCCAGCGCACCCGGCGCAGCCCGGTGCTGGCTCCGGCGCCGACCAGCCCGGCCGTGGCGGACTGGGTCATGCTGACCGGTACGCCGATGCCCGCCCCGCCGAGCACCGCGGTGGACGCGGCGATCCCGGCCGACACCGTGGTCCACGAGCGCGGCGGGGTCAGGCCGCCGGCCGCGCCGAGCGCCATGCGCCGCAGGCTCGCCACCGCCCCGGCGGCGAACACCAGCGCCGTCCCGCACAGCAGCAGCAGCGGCGGAGCCTGCATGCCCGGCGCCCGGTGCGCGACCCCGACGGCCACGCCGACCACGGCGAACATCTTCTGGCCGTCGTTGGCGGCATACGCCAGGCTCTGCCCGGCGAACGTGGTCACGTGCGCCAGGCGCAGCGCCCCGGGCAGCCGGGAGGTGCTGGGCAGCCGCCGGGCGGCCAGCCCGATGAGGTAGCCGAGGCCGCCGCCGATCAGCGGCGCGACCGCCGCGACGGCCAGCACCACGGCCAGCGTCGCCCAGTGCGGCGGCACCCCGAGCCCGGCGCCGACCCCGGCCAGCCCGCCGAGCACCGCCAGGGTGACGCTGGTGGGCACGCCGCGCCAGGTCAGCACCAGCACCAGGGCCAGCGCCACGCCGACCCCGGCGAGCACCACCAGCGGCCCGCGGTTGCCCGCGGCGACCAGCCGGTCGGTGAAGGTGTGCGCCACGGCCAGCCCGAACAGCGCCGGTCCGGCCACGATCGCGGCCAGCAGCACCGCCAGCACGGCGTAGAGGGGCAGCTCCCGCTGGCGCAGCCCGAACGCGAGCAGGGCCGCGCCGTCGTTGGCGCCGCAGACGAAGACGAACCCGGTGGCCAGCATCGCGAAACCGAACGCCACCGCCGACCACCTCCGACCTGCACCAGGAATTCACCGTACTTGATCAACTAGGGAGTGACGGCGTGAATCCTGATTGCCGCTCCAGCGGGTGATCCCTTAACGTCACCGGTCGGGAGGAACACAGATGGCGAAGCTGAACCAGATCATCGCGGTGGAGAAGGGCGTCAAGTCCCGCTCGTTCCAGGACCTGACCGAGGCCCACCACGCCGTGCAGAAGCAGGCGCTGCTGTCCGGCATCTCGCGGACGTACCAGGCCAAGGACGAGGAGGGCGAGCAGCTGCCGCCCGAGTCGACCAAGGTCCAGACCCGCGCCGAGGACGTGCTGCGCCAGATCGGCACCACGCTGACCCGGCTGTTCGACGTCACCGCGACCAAGGACTCGACGAACTGCGTGGCCAAGGCCGACGTGAAGGTCGACGACCGGGTGCTGCTGTCCGACGTGCCGGTGACGTACCTGCTGTTCCTGGAGAAGCAGCTCACCGACCTGCACACCTTCGTCAAGAAGCTGCCGGTGCTCGACGCCGCCGAGTCGTGGGTGTTCAGCGAGTCGGCCGACTGCTGGTCGACCGAGCCGGTGCGCACCATCCGTACCAAGAAGGTGCCCCGCAACCACGTCAAGGCCGAGGCGACCGAGAAGCACCCGGCCCAGGTCGAGGTGTACTACGAGGACATCGCGGTGGGCTACTGGACCACGGTGAAGTTCTCCGGCGCGCTGCCGGCCAAGCGGGTGTCGACGCTGCTGGAGCGGGTGGAGAAGCTGCAACAGGCGGTCAAGTTCGCCCGCGAGGAGGCCAACAACGCCGAGGCGGTCGACCAGCGCGTCGGCGACCGCGTCTTCGGCTACCTGTTCGCCTGACCCAGACTCCCCCGCCGGAGGGCGGGGGTGCGCGAGGAGCGCAAGCTGAAGCTGAAGCCGAAGCTGACGAACGCGGTCCCAGTGCGGGTTCGAATCCCGCCCTCTGCACCACCTGCGGAGGTAGCCCAAGCCTGGCAGAGGCAGCCGCGTATCAAACTCAGACTCTCGCTCGAAGCTCAGCATTCGCCGCCGATCGCCGGATCGACCACGTACGGGCGAAAGGGCTCCCGAGTTGCCGGTTCAAGTCCGGCCCGCTCCTCTCCACGGGGCGGTAGTCCAATAGGCAGGACGCGGGAGAGATGACGACTGACCTGTGCGGTTAAACGTGCCGGCGTGTGCAATTCGGTGGCACAGCGAGGCCCGGGGGATGGACATTCCCCCGGGCCTCACCACGTGATACGCCAGATCACCAGCTGGTCGTCGTACCTGCAGGCCAGCCGCTGCCGTGCGAACCAGCAGCCGGCCGGGTCCGAGCGCACCGCGCCGAGCACCCTGACCTGCCCGTCCTCGACCCGCGCGAGCTGCAGCGCGCCGGGAACACGGCGCACCAGCAGCAGCTCGGAGCCGTCGGAGTCCATCAGCACCCCCCAGCCGTCGAGGTCCCGCAGCGTACGCCCGTCGGCCGGGTCGATCAGCCGCCCGGCGGTCGGGACGTGGGCGACCTGCTGGTCCACGCCGAGCTCGGTCGGCTCGTCATAGCGGAGGGTGACCGCCCCGGTCCCCGTGACCACGAGCTGCTCCAGCGCGCCGAGCCGGTAGCGCACCGCACGGGTGTCCGGGTCCAGCACCGCGACCGGCCGCCGCTCGCCGTCGATCTCGCAGAGGTACGGCCCGCACGGATAGCGCAGCGTGTCCTCCGGTCCGCCGATCTCGCGCAGCGTCCGGTTGTCGTACCGGATCTCCCGCCGCACGCCGCCGTCCTCAGCCGAGACCAGCAGCATCCCGTCGTAGACCTGCGCGTTCTCGGGCGTGCCGGGCGGGAACGCGACCGTGCCGGTCCGCAGCACCCTGCCGTCGGGCAGGCCGTACACGGTGAACCGGCCCTGCTGCGAGATCGACCACGCCTCACCCGTGGTGGCGTCGGCGCCGGCGTAGGGCGTTCCGCGCAGGGTCCACCGGATCCGCCCGGTCCGCAGTTCGCGGATCCGCGCCTCCGTGGGCGACAGCGCCGGCCGGTCCGCATCGCCGTCGGGCTCTTCGCGCGCCGGATACGCCAGGGCCAGCTCGCCGATGGCGTGGACCATCCCCCGGGAACTCCAGAGTGTGCTTCCCGTCGCCACATCCGTCACGGTCGTCATGGTGCGGCCTTCGCCGAAGTAGTCGCCCTCGTAGAGGAGCAGTACTCCCGGCACGCCCGCCGGCACCTCGGCCAGGTGCAGGCCGGGGCCCGCCGCCGGGCGGCGCCAGCGCCGCGAGCCGTCCGCCAGCTCGTACGCCGAGATCTCGCGGGCGTCACCCACCAGCAGCAGCTCGCCCACCTGCATGATCGTCATGGGACCGCCGGCCGGGTCGATCGCCACGGCGCGGGCCTGCGTCACCAGCGGGCGCTGCGGCGCCGAGGCAGTCGGCAGCGCGGCGAGCACCACCGCGACGGCGGCGGCGAACCACCTTGCCCAGCGGCCCGGCGGCGGAAGGTCGCGGCCGGTGCTCGGCTCCGCGCCCGCCTCGCCCAGCTCGATGACCTCCTGCGTCATGGCCCACCCCCGCGCCCGAACGCCACACTGACCAGGTCCGTTCCGGTGCGCGGGCCGCACAGCGACCGGCGCACCGCAACGGCAGCCTAGTCCGGTATGGACTGTCCGGTGGTCCCGCGCCGGGACCGGCAGGCTCACCAGGCGCTGCGGCAGGCCGTGTTGGCCACTCCCTTCGCCGCCCCGGTGACGGTGTTGTCGCAGGCCACGACGTTGTTCGCGACCGGGGTGAGGTGGAAGCCCCAGCCCGGCCCGTCGACGGCGGCGGTGTTGGCGGTGAACACGTTGTCGTCGCCCCAGCCGTCGGCGGCCTGGTGCGTCTGGAAGCCGTCGCCGCGCGAGTGCCGCCCGGTGTTGCCCTTGATGAGCCAGCCGTTGCCCTTCACGTCGACCCAGGAGTCGGCGTACGAGCCGGTCATCGCGGCGCCGTCGAAGGTGTTGCCGGTCAGCTGCCCGCCGGTGGTGCCCTCCTTGATGTCGACCGGCTCGGCGGTGGTGCCGCTGATCCGGTTGCCGCGGATCACGTTGCGGTCGCTGCGGTCGGGCTTGCAGCCGGTGTAGTCGCACCAGTTCGACTTCGCCGTGCCGATGTAGACGCCCTCGCCGTAGGAGGGCTTGCGCAGGCCGGTGTCGCGTATCGTGCTGGTCTGCACCAGGTTGTCGGAGCTGAAGCGGCGCAGGTGGATCGCCTCGTCGCCGATGTGCTCGACGGTCAGCTCGGTGAGCACCGCGTGGCTGGTGTCGTCGAGCATGACGCCCTTCTGCGCGTTGCGCACGGTGAACCCGGTCAGCCGCCAGTGGTCGGCCCCGTCGAGGTGCAGCGCGTACCCCTTGCTCGTGCCGCCGCCGTCGAGCACCGCCCCCGGCCCGCCGCACAGGTGGATCGGCCGGTCCTTCGTGCCGGGCTCCTCGGCGGTGAAACGGCCCCGGTACACGCCGTCGCGCAGCCGGATGCTGTCGCCGGGCTTCGCGTCGTCCAGCGCGTCAGCCAGCTCGTCCGCGTCGCCGACGGTGATGGTGGGCTGCGGGCAGGCGGTCGCGCTCGCGGCCGACCACGGCCAGGGCAGCGCGGCCGCGGGCGACGCGTCAACGGTGGGAGCCGCTGCCTGCCGGGCCGGGGCGGCTTCGGGACCGCCGCACGCGGCCGGGACCGCGAGCAGCGCGCAGACCACGGCGACGGCCGCCGCGCCCCGGGCGGGGCGCATCACCCGGGCGGCGCTGGGGCGGTCCGGCCATACCCCCGCGCGGCGCAGCGGAGGCGGCGCGGTTGCCTGTGCCAGGCGCAGCACCGGCACGACGCAGGTCAGCTGCAGCAGCCGCGCGGCGGCGGACGGGGCGCGGTGGATGCCACGCCCGCGCGGGCGCCGCAGGTCGCCGTGGCTCACCAGGTCGCCGCGGGTCATCTGGTCACGGCGGTTCATCGGCTCACGAAGGCCGGTCCGGTCGCGGCGGATCATTTCGCCATCACCGGGACCCGGGCACGGCCGCGGGCGACCTCGCGCGGCTGGGGTGGCCCTTGCCCGGCTGCCGTATGCCGGGCGGCGCCGGGCGTGAACAGCGGCTTGGTGGCGTCGTACGGGTGCCCGTGCACCACTGGCCGGCTGGTGCGGCGGATGCCGAGCGCCACGATCAGCAGCAGGATCGCGGTCCACAGCAGGGTCATCGGGCTCGCGTAGTGGCGTACCCGCGCCCACAGGGTGCTGGTGTCGAGCCAGGCCCCGGTCTGATTGTCACGCACAGTGATCTTTCCTTCTGCCCGCCCGGTGTCGACGGCGCTGGGGCCGATGCCCTCGATCGCGTTGCCGGTGGCGCTGGATCCGCCGACCGCCCCGACGAAGGTGATGCCGTGGCTGTCGGCGTCGTGGATGGTGTTGCCGCGGACCTCGGCGACGGAGTCGCGCACGTACACCCCGGTCGTGGTGGTCTCGATGACGTTGCCGGTGATCCGGGCCTTGGTCACGCCCTCGCGCAGCGCGACGGCCTGCCGTTCCTGGTTGGTGAGCTTGTTGGCGGTGACGGTGAGGTCGTGTACGCCCTGCCGGGCCACGATGCCCATGTCGCCGCCGTCGACCTGGTTCTCCTGAATGCTGACGCCGTGCCCGCCGAGGATCTCGACGCCGTAGTGGCCGTTGCCCCGGGCGATGCTGTGCGACAGGGTGTTGTTGCCGTAGCTGACGACCGGCTGCCCGGAGGCCGACGGCCCGTCGGCCAGGGGGCGGCCGCTGAGGGTGAACCCGTTGCCGCCGTTGCCCTCGGCGGTGGCGCTGGTGATGCGCACCTGCTGCGTGGCGCGCGAGAGCAGGAAGCCGTCGCCGCCGTTGCGCTGGGAGACGGTCCGCTCGATGACCGCGTTGCTGGCGAAGCGGTGCAGCACCAGACCGTGCTGGAGGCTGTCGCGCACGGTCGTGTCGGCCACGTTGATCCCGTCGGCGCTGGAGATGAACAGCCCGTACGCGTTGCCGGTGAAGGTGCTGTCGGTGATCCGCCCGGACACGTACGACTGGCCGGGCACCGTGAACCGGCTGTCGGGCGTGCTCACCCGGCCGTTGCGGAGGATGCGCACCTCCCCGGGCAGCAGCCGGCCGTTCCCGCCGGGGTCGGGTCCGGACACCGCGCCGGTGTCGGGCCGGTCGGTGCCGGTGAGGCTCACCCCGCCGGTGCGGCCGCTCCAGAAGCCCAGCTGGGACACCTTGGTATGGCTCATCGCGAACCGCCCGCCGATGGCCCGCAGGTACGCCCGCCCGTCGCCGACCTGCGTGTCCGCCTTGCCTGCGCGCGGATCCCAGCTCGTGATGCGCAGCGGCGCCTGCTTGGTGCCGGCCAGTTCCAGCTCGCCGCCGAACGACACGATCGCGACGAACCCGCTGCTGCGGCTGGCCAGCCGCAGTTCGAGCCCACCGGGGTGGGACAGCTTCAGCTTGGCCCCGGATACGACGTAGAGGTTCTCGGTGAGCAGGTACGCCCCCTGCGACTGCCGCACGAACGTCTGCGGGGAGAGTTTCAGCAGGTCGTCGACGGTGTAGGGCTGCACCCGCGGGGTCAGCACCAGCGTGTAGCCGCCCGCGGTGTCCAGCCGGTAGGGCTTGTTCCACTTCTGCATGTCCGGGGTGGTGCCGGGCGGGCGGTTGAGCAGCTCGCGCAGCGGGGCCACCGCGGTCACCGCGCGAACCTGGTCCAGCCAGGTGTCCTGCCCGGCGACCAGCGCCGCCTGGCGCTCCTCGTCGGCCCGCGCCGCGGCCGCGGCGACCAGGGACGGGGCCCGGGTGGCCGGACCGGCCAGTGCGGGGGCCGCGGCCGGCGCGGCCACGGCACCGGCTCGTACGGGTCCGGCTGCGGCGCGGTGGCCGAGCCCTGCTCCGGCCGCCGTGGCGCGGGCGGGGGCGGCGCCGGGCGCCAGGGCGCCGGGACGCGCGGCGACGGCGGATGCGGTGCCGGGCGCGGCCGCGGCGGGTGTGGCAAGCGCGGTCCCGCCGGCCAGCAGCCCGGTGAGCAGGACGGCCGGCGGGACGGCATGAAAGCGGCAGCGCACTAGGCCACCTCCGTCAGGGTGCCCGCGCCCCGCCGGGCCGCGGGGGCGAGGGTGCCGGCGTGCTGGCCCTCCCCGCCGATGCGGTCGCCGGCCCGGGTGAGCCAGCCCTGCCTGTTCATGGTGAGGAAGGCGAAGAGCTTGATCGGCAGCGAGATCAGGATGACCACCGCGGCGAGCAGCGGCAGGATCAGCACGTCCCGGGGGTGCCGCCGCAGGTGCGACCAGCCCCGGATGGCGCGGCCGGCGAGCAGCCAGAACAGCACCACGATGCCGCCCCGGGCGGTGAGTTCGAGGCGGCTGAGCAGCAGGTAGCCCATCGCCATGCCCATGGTGACCGGGGTGAGCAGGATCTGCAGCACCGTGATCTTGGTGACCAGCGGGGTGCGCCACAGCCAGCCCTTCCACAGGGCGGTCAGGTAGCAGCGGTAGGAGTTGCGGCTCCAGCGCACCCGCTGCTTGACGAAGGCGCGCAGCGACGATGGGAACATCGACAGCGCGCGGGCCGACGACTGGTGCACGGTGCGGTAGCCCGAGGCCAGCACCAGCCAGGTCAGCCGCCCGTCGTCGCCCGCGACGCAGCGCCGCCCCAGGAAGAACTCGTTCTCCAGGTGCTCCAGCACCGGCATGACGGCGCTGCGCCGGTAGGCCGCGGTGCGCCCGGACAGGCAGGCC
This sequence comes from Catellatospora bangladeshensis, assembly GCF_016862575.1. Classification (GTDB taxonomy): domain Bacteria; phylum Actinomycetota; class Actinomycetes; order Mycobacteriales; family Micromonosporaceae; genus Catellatospora; species Catellatospora bangladeshensis. The sequence goes on from NZ_BONF01000011.1 coordinate 212,005, forward strand.
ACCGCCCCGGCCCGGCCCATGGCCGGCACGTAGTCGTAGTAGCGCAGGTTGACCAGCCAGTCCGCGATGCGCCGCCATACGCTGCTGGTGCGCTGGTACACGTTCTGCTGGGTGCCGACGCCGCCCACCTCCGGGTCGACGAACGGCATCTGCACGGCGGCGAGCAGCCCGCGCTGCCAGCGGGTGTCCGAGTCGACCAGCACGACCAGCTCGCCGCGGGCGGCCCGGATGCCCACGCCCAGCGCCGAGCGCTTGCCCCGGTGCGTGAACGGCAGCACCCTCAGCCGCGGGTCGCCGACCTGGGACAGCCGCCGCAGCACCTCGGTGTCGCCCACGTCGGGCACGATGATCACCTCGGCCGGGTCCTGCGCCAGCCAGGTGTGCAGGCAGTCCAGCAGGATGTCGGGGTCCTCGCGGTAGGACGGCACCACCACCGACACCGTGGTGCGGAAGTCGTTGACGACCGGCCGGTCCAGGCGTGACAGCAGCACGCGGTAGCACCACAGGCCCCATACGAAGACACCGGCCAGGCCGAGCGGCATCAGCTCGCGCCACGACGTCTCCGCGGCCGCGGCGACCAGCCACGACCAGACGCCGTCGAAGAACCGGGACAAGTGCGGCCTCCAGCAGTTCGGGCGGGCCCGTCCGGCCCGCTTCACCGCTGTAAACCGGCCCGCGCCCGGAAACGGCCCGCCCCTTACCGGACGGACTACCAGAGCTGGCGAAACGGCCCGATAGATCATGAATCTGACGTACTTTGGTAGTATGTCCGATCAAGTGCAGGCGCCTGCCGGGCTCGCTGGAGTGGCCCTCGGCACCGCGGTGCTGGTCGCCGAACGCCTGCGGCGGATCGGCCGCGGCGGACGCGCCGACGAAGAAGTCCAGGATCTGCTCACCAGCGGCGTCGAGCCCGCACCGGCCGACGCGCGCTCACCGATGGCGGTCGCCGTCGGGCTCACCCAGCATGCCGTCGACCTCACCCAGCAGGGAGTCGGCCTCGCCCTGCGCACCGGTGCCCAGGTCGCCGAGGCCACCCGGGAACAGGCCCGCAAGCTCGCCGACACCACCCGGGCCAAGCTGCCCGCCACCTCACCCATCGACACGGCCCGCGACACGGTCACCGCCGCCGGGGTGCGCGGCCGCGACACCCTCATCGCCAGCCGCTCGGCCGCGCTCGTCGCGCTGCGCAGCACCGTCGACGACGGCCTCGGCTGGATCGAGAAGTCCGTCGTGCCCCGCATGGTCGACGACCTGATGCCGTACCTGATCGACAGCGTGGTGCCCCGGCTGGTCGAGGGCGCCATCCCCGAGATCCGGAACAAGGTCATCCCGGTCGTGATCGGCGACCTCACCCGCGACCCGCGGCTGCAGGAGCTGATCACCGAGCAGAGCCGCGGCGTGCTGGCCAACGCCACCGACGAACTGCGCGAGACCTCCGCCACCGCCGACGACAAGATCGAGACGTCGTTCCGGAGGATGTTCCACCTGCACCACACCAACGGTGAACGGTGACGGCTCCCAGCCGTCACCCGCCGTACGCAGGCCTTGTGTCCCGGCTGGCCGGGCTAGCGATCGACGCCACCCTGCTCGCGGTGGCGTCGACGCTTGCCGCCGGGGGTGTGCCCGCCCTGTGGGCGGCCCTCGACGGCGAGCCGCCCGGCTGGCTCAAGGCCACCGCCGGCCTGATCGCCGTGGTGCTGCCCGCCGCGTACTTCACCGCCTGCTGGTGGATGACCGGGCAGACCCTCGGCGCCCTGCTGTTCGGCACCGTCGTACGCCGCGCCGACGGCCGCCACGTCGGCCTCCTGCGCGCCCTGCTGCGCGCCGTCGTCGGGCTCGCCGTGCCCGTGCTGTGGCTGGTCGGCCTGGTCGGCGTGCTCACCGACGACCGCCGCCGCGCCTGGCACGACCGCCTGTTCGGCACGGTCGTCCGCTACGTCGACCGCCGCAATTGAGCCGTTGCCTGGTCACATTGGACCCGGCCCCGGCGCCGACGGCAGGAGTAGGGTCGGCGGGTGCGTTCCCGCCTCGTACCGGCCGGGCTGCTGACCGCTCTCGCGCTCGCCGCCTGCTCCTCCCCCGTGTCCGGACCCGTCTTCGCCCCTGCCGCCGCGCCCGTGGCCACCCCGTCGGCATCCCCCTCGGCCCCGGCGTCCCCCTCCGCGTCCGCCTCGCCGTCCGCGCCCGCCGTGCGGTACGTGTTCCCGGTGCTGGGCAAGACCTCGTACGGGCGCACCCACCACGACTACCACGCCACCGACGTGATGGCACCGTGCGGCGCGACCGTCGTGGCGGCCACCGGCGGGACCGTGCTGGAGGTCTCCCGCGTCGACAAGTGGGACCCGAAGACCGACGACGGCGCCGACCGCGGCGGGCTGTCGGTGTCCCTGCTCGGCGACGACGGGGTGCGCTACTACGGCTCGCACTTCGCCGCGATCGACGGCCTGATCCGCCCCGGCGTCCGGGTCACCGCCGGGCAGCAGCTGGGCAAGGTGGGCCGCACCGGCCTGGCCAGCGCCTGCCACCTGCACTTCGGCATCTCACCGTCCTGCGCGAGCACCGGCGACTGGTGGATCCGCCGCGGGGTGGTCTGGCCCTGGCGCTACCTCGACTCCTGGCGCAAGGGCGGCGCGAAGTCCCCGGTCGCCGAGGTCACCACCTGGCAGGCCGAGCACGGCTGCACCACCACCCCACCCCCGGGTGCCTGACCGGAAACGAAAGGAAGGGCACCTTCTTAACGGACGTCCGTTAAGAAGGTGCCCTTCCTTCGCAGGGGGATCAGCCGACGTGGACGGCGCCCTCGGTGGGCAGGTCCGACCTGCGGACCTTGATCAGGAACGTGATGATCAGCGCGGAGACGACCAGCAGGCCGCCGCCCCAGGCGAACGCGACGGTGTACCCGTGCACGGCCGCCTCGCCCATGACCACGCGCGGGTCGGCGGTCGGGCTCAGGTGCGACTCGGCGTACGCCGTGGTCGCGTTGAGCGCGAACGTGCTCAGCAGGGCCGCGCCGAGCGAGCCGCCGACCTGCTGGGTGGCGTTCAGCGTGGCGCTGGCCGCGCCCGCGTCGTGCTGCGGCACGCCGACCAGGGCCAGGCTGGACAGCGGCACGAAGGTGAAGCCGAGGCCGAGGCCGAGCACGATCGCGCCGGGCAGCACGTGCGTGGTGTACGCCGTGTCCACGCCGATCCGGGTCAGGAACAGCATCGCGCCCGCGGCGAGCACCGCACCGGCGACCATCAGCGGCTTGGCGCCGAGCTTGGGCAGCAGCTGGCTGGCCACACCGGCGGAGATGAACACGCCCGCCGACACCGGCAGCGAGGCCAGGCCGGCCTCGACCGGGGTGTAGCCGAGGGTGCCCTGGAAGTAGAACGTCAGGAAGAAGAACGCGCCCATCAGGCCCGCACCGGTCAGCGTGCTGGACAGGTACGCCCCGCCGCGGTTGCGGTCGAGCAGGATGCGCAGCGGCAGCAGCGGGTTCTTCGAGAACCGCTGGATCACCAGGAAGACGATCAGCAGGGCCGCGCCCGCGCCCAGGAAGCCCAGCGTCTGGCCGGACTCCCAGCCGTACTCCGGCTCGGCGGCCTTGGTCAGGCCGTACACCAGGGAGATGAGGCCGAGGGTGACGGCGATGGCGCCCGGGATGTCGTAGCGGGTGTCGCCGTGGGCCTTGCTCTCCGGCACGATCGGCACCGCCGCGAAGATCGCGATCGCCGCGATCGGGATGTTGACCAGCAGGCACCAGCGCCAGTCGGCGTACTCGGTGAGCACGCCGCCCAGCAGCAGGCCCAGCGCCGCGCCGCCGCCGGCGATGGCGCCGTACACGGCGAACGCCTTCGCGCGCTCCTTGGCGTCGGTGAACAGCACCGTCAGCAGCGCCAGGCCGGCCGGGGCGAGCAGCGCGCCGAACGCGCCCTGCAGGCCGCGGGCCGCGAACAGGCTGGTGCCGTCCCAGGCCAGACCGCCCAGGGCGGAGGCGAGCGCGAAGCCGATCGCGCCGGCGATGAAGGTCCGCTTGCGGCCCCAGTAGTCGGCGATGCGGCCGCCGAGCAGCAGCAGGCCGCCGAAGGTCAGCGTGTACGCGGTGAGTACCCACTGCCGCTGGGAGTCGCTGATCTCCAGCGCGTGCTGCATCTCGGGCAGCGCGATGTTCACGATGGTCGCGTCGAGCACGACCATGAGCTGCGCGATCGCGATGATGGTCAGCGCCAGCCAGCGCCGGGGGTGCAGAGCCGGGGCGGCGGGCTCCGGCGTCTGGGTACGGTCGACCGTGGCGGTCATGGTGCTGCCTTTCGACGGGGGTGGCTCGGTCGGGCCGTCGCCGGCCCGGGGCCAGGTGCTCCTCGTCGAGCGGGGCTGGCCGGGGGCACCCGTCGGCGCCCGCCGTGCCAGGCGGGTGCGTCCGGGTGGGAGATGCGGAACGAGACCGTTCCGAATTGACCATACGCAGGTAGGACGGCTGCGCGCGCTCCCCTGAGAGCGGGATCACCCGATTGATCAACGCCGTTTCTCATCGGTGTGAACGGACCCATCCGAGCGCGCGGCGGCGCCGAATCAGGTGTGGTACCCAAGTGACGGGTGGAACACCTCGGCCCCGGAAGGGCGGGACAGTGAACGGTGACGAGCAGCCGTACCAACGGCCCGAGCATCTGACGGCGGTGCCCGGCGCGCCCGCGCCCGCCGACGCCGAGTCGCTGCTGCGGGCGGTGGCCCGCGGCGACGAGGCCGCGTTCACCAGGCTGTACGACCTGGTCGCGCCGCGCGTGTACGGCCTGGCCCGGCGCGTGCTGCGTGACCCGGCGCAGGCCGAGGAGGTCGCCCAGGAGGCGCTGCTGGAGGTGTGGCGCACCGCCAGCCGCTTCGACTCCGCGCGCGGCTCGGCGACCGCGTGGATCTTCACCATCACGCACCGGCGGGCCGTCGACCGGGTGCGCTCGGAGCAGGCGGCGCTGGACCGGGTGCAGCGGCTGGCGCCGGAGGCGACGCAGACCCCGGCCGACGAGGTGGTCGAGCAGGCCACCGCGCACCTGCAGCGGCAGGCGGTGCGCCGCTGCCTCAGGACGCTGACCGAGCTGCAACGGGAGGCGATCACCCTGGCCTACTACGGCGGCTACACCTACCAGCAGGTGGCGCAGCTGCTCGGGGCCGGGCTGCCCACGGTCAAGACCCGCATGCGCGACGGCCTGATCCGGCTGCGCGACTGCCTCGGCGTGGAGGTGGCGGCATGACGCAACCAGAGGAGATCCACTCGCTGGCGGGGGCGTACGTGCTGCACGCCCTGGAGGAGGCCGAGCGGGAGACGTTCGTGCAGCACCTGCGCGGGTGCGTGGCGTGCGCGGCCGAAGTGGCGGAGCTGAACGAGACCGCCGCCAGGCTGGCCGAGGACACCTGGTCGGTGCCGCCCCCGGCGATGCGCGAGCAGGTGCTGGCGGCGGTGCGGCGGACCCGCCAGCTGCCGCCGCCCCGGCCGGTGCGCGAGCCGCGCCGGGCGCCGGTGCGCTGGTGGCGGCACCCCGCGGCGCTGACGGCGGCGGCATGCCTGCTGGTCGCGGCGCTGGTCGGCGGCGTCTACGGGGTGCAGGAGCAGCGGCTGCGTGAGGAGCGGGCCGCGACGCTGGCCGCGCAGCAGGAACTGGCGCGCACCCAGGCGGTGCTGACCGCGCCGGACGCGACGGTGCGCACGGCGGACGTGGCAGGCGGCGGCAAGGTCACCGTGGTGGCCGCGCCGAGCCGGGACGCGGCCGTGGTGCTGCTGGCCACCCACTCGCCGGGCGCGCAGAAGGCGTACCAGCTGTGGCTGATGGACGGCGGCACGCCGCGCTCGGCCGGGGTGCTGGCGGCCGGTCAGGGCAGTGCCACGCACCTGGTCGACGGCGTCGGTGCGGCCGACGCCCTGGGCGTGACGGTCGAGCCGGAGGGCGGTTCGGCCAGCCCGACACTGCCTATCATCGCCCAGATCCCCATGAAATAGAAAAAATCAGACAAAATTTGAGCCAATCGCACCAAAGTATGGCGGGTTCAGTGTCGAATCACCGGTGGAGGTTTTCACCGGTAAGAAAGGACCCACCGTCATGTACGGGAAGAGGAAGCTCACGACGGTCTTCGCCGTCGCCGCGTTCTCGCTCTCGCTGGCCCTCGCGGCCTGCGGGAGCGAGACCATGAACACCCCGGCCGCGCAGCCGACGGGCGTGCCCACCTCGATGCCGACCGCGGTGCCGACCACGATGCCGTCGGGGACGACCTCGCCCGGCATGGGCGGCATGTTCGGCGCGGGCTGCGGCACGCTGCCCAAGGACCCGGCCAACCCCGGCAGCCCGCAGATGATGGCCCAGCAGCCGATCGCCACGGCCGCGGCCGGCAACCCGCAGCTGGCCACGCTGACCGCGGCGGTCCAGCAGGCGGGCCTGGCCGACCAGCTCAACAGCGCCGAGGCGGTCACCATCTTCGCGCCGGTCAACGAGGCCTTCGCCAAGATCCCGAAGGAGCAGCTGGACCAGGTGCTGGCGAACCCGGAGCAGCTCAAGAAGATCCTGACCTACCACGTGGTGGGCCAGAAGATCGACCCGGCCAAGCTCGCTGCCACCTTCCAGACCCTGGAGGGCCAGGACATCACCGTCACCGGCAGCGGCCAGGACTTCAAGGTCAACGACACCGCGACCATCGTCTGCGGCAACATCCCGACCAAGAACGGCACCGTCTACCTCATCGACGGCGTCCTCATGCCCCCGTCCTGACAGCCGAAGGAAGGGCACCTTCTTATCGTTATACGTAGAAGAAGGTGCCCTTCTTAATCCCTCTCGCCGCGGGCCGCCTCATTCACGGCGCGCAGGCCCGTCATCAGCCCCGGCCCGTGCCACCGGATGGGAGCATGTCTGTCGTGACCGGAGAACACGATCTGGCGCTGCTGCTGCGCGGGCTGCAGCCGCAGCGGCACCCGTACGAGTACGTCTTCACCACCGTCACCGGCGCCGTCCCGCCGGGCGTGCACCCCGTGGTGACCGTCGCCGAACCCGAGGGCACCACACTCGTCGTGATGCGCGCCGAGGCGGACGCGGCCGGGCTGCCGTACGACTTCGTGGCCACCTGGATCACCCTGCGCGTGCACTCGGCGCTGGACGCGGTCGGGCTGACCGCCGCCGTCTCCGGCGCGCTGGCCGACATCGGCATGAGCTGCAACGTGGTCGCCGGCTACTTCCACGACCACCTGTTCGTACGCTGCGCCGACGCCGACCGCGCGATGACCGTGCTGGCCGCCCTGTCCACCGGGAGCCAGCCGGTCCGCGCCTGACCGGGCGGCGGCTCAGCCGAACGCCCGCGCCCAGTCCGCCGCGTCGGCCTCGCTGTGCCAGCGGGTGAACCCGCACGGCCACGCGATCGGATCGTCGAGCGCCTCGCCACCCCAGCGCTCCTCACCGGAGACCAGCAGCCGGGAGCCGACGCCGAAGGTCGGGTTGTCCACACTGGGCGAACTCCGGTACAGCATCGCCACGGTCACCCGCTCCCCCGTCCCGCCCCGGTACCACCGGTTCACCCGGAAGGTGACCGGCGCGTACAGGTGGAACGGATCCTTGCGGACCGGCCCCTTCCCGAAGCGCACAACCTCGCCGTCGAACGCGAAACGCCGCCGCGCCAGGTTCGGCACGTTGTACTCCTCGATGCAGCTCATCAGGCCGGAACCGCCGAACACGTCGCCCCGCGGAGCAGACGGCGTCACGGACGGCTCGGCCGCGGGCGAACCCGGACCCGCGACCGACGCAGACGGCACCCCCGGCTGCGCACCGGTAGGATCCGCCGGGCGCAGCAGGCCCGGCAGCACCAGGCCGGAGGCCGCGAGCGCGACGGCGGCCGCCCCGGCGGCCACCAGCACCGGCCGACGCCCACGGCGCACCGACGGAGCCGCCGCCACCGACACGTCCACCGCAGTGATCCGCTGCAACAGGGCGTCCTGCGCGGCACGGTCGCCGAGCACCGCCAGGCGCTCCGCGTCGAGCCGGCAGGCGTCCTCGACGTATCCGTCCAGCCGGTCGTCCTTCGCACTCATCGTCACCGTCTCCTCCCGCCGTCACCGCTGCGCCGCAGCCTGTCCAGATCCGTTCGGGCCGTCACCCGGTCACCCCCGCCGACGCCAGCTCGCGGGCGAACCGCGATCGCGCCCGGTGCAGGCGCACCCGCACCGCCACCCCGCTGCAGCCCAGCACCTGCCCGACCTCGGCCGCCGTCAGACCCTCGACCGCCACCAGCGTCAAGATCTCCTGATCGTCGGGGCGCAGCCGCCGGAACGCCGCCCGCACCGCATCCGGCACGGCCGCGTCGTCGGGCGGACGCACCGCCTCGGCACGGGCCGCGGCCGACTGCAGCCGCTCGCCGAGCCGCTCCCGGCGCCGCCGCGCCCGCTGCTGGTTGGCCAGCACCAGCCGCGCGACGCCGTACAGCCACAGCCTCGCCGCGGGCCCCTCGGGGACGTCGTCGAGCCGCCGCCACGCGGTCAGGAACGTCTCGGCCACCACGTCGGCCGCGTCGTCGGGCGTCGGCGCGCGCCGCAGCGCGTAGGCCAGGATCAGCTGGTAGTTCGCCGCATAGGCATCCTCGAAGACGGCACGGCGCCGCGCCGCGCCCGCCCGGGTCGTCTCTCCAGCCGCCACCATGCCCCGTCCCGCCATCCGCATCGGTCTACGCCGAGCACATGTCCGCCAACCCCGCCCGCGTTACACCCCGGCCCGGCGCTACTCCGCGGGGAGTACGCGTACCGTCTCCCGCCGTACGACGACGGCGCCACCTCCCCCGACCTAGCGTGTTCACCATGACCTGGGACCACCCGTACCGGCGGCGAGGGCGCAAGCGGCTCATCCCGCTGCTCGTCGCCGCCATCCAGATGATCGGCGTGACCTTCGCCAGCCACTTCCCCGCGAACCAGGCGCCCGCCACACCGCGTTCGCTGGACCTGCTCGCGTACGCGCTGCTGGCCGGCTCCGCGCTGGCGATGTGGCTGGTCCACGTCCGCGTCGAGCTGGCGCTGGGAGTGGTCACCGCGCTCACCGCGACCTACCTCGCGCTCGGCTACCCGTGGGGCCCGTTCTTCCTCGCGTTCCTGTTCATGCTGATCCTGGCCGTGGTGCTGGGACGGCAGCTGTCCGCCGCGCTCACCGCCGCCGCCGGGTACGCCCTGTTCGTCTGGCTCACCGCACGCCGCGGCATCGACCCCCTGTCCTGGCACAGCCTCGTGGCCGCCGTGGTCATCGTCGGGGTGCTGCTGTTCGCGCAGGTCGTACGGGCCAACCGGGACCGGATCGTGGAGCAGCGCCGCCGCCGGGCCGGCGACGAGCGGCTGCGCATGGCCCGCGAGGTGCACGACGTCGTCGCCCACCACATCTCCCTGATCAACGTGCAGGCCGGGGTGGCGCTGCACCTGCTCGACGACGACCCCGAGCAGGCCCGCACCGCGCTCGCCGCGATCAAGCAGGCCAGCCGGGACACCCTGCGCGAGCTGCGGCAGACCCTCGGCGTGCTGCGCGGCGTCGACGAGCAGGCCCCCCGCAGCCCCGCGCCCAGCCTCGACCGGCTCGACGAGCTGGTCGAGCGCTTCGCCACCGCCGGGCTGCGCGTCGACGTCCACGTCACCGGGCGACCCCGGCCGCTGCCGACCGCCGTCGACCTCGCCGCGTACCGCATCGTGCAGGAGTCGCTGACCAACGTGCACCGGCACGCCGGGGTGGACAGCGCCGAGGTCACCGTCGGCTACGACACCGACGAGATCGTCCTGGACATCACCGACCGGGGCCGCGGCGGCGACGCCGCCGAGGGCAACGGCCTGTCCGGCATCCGCGAACGCGCCGCCTCCCTCGGCGGCACGGTCGCGGTCGGCCCCCGGCCCGAGGGCGGGTTCACCGTCTGCGCCGTCCTGCCCACCGGAGGCGACTCGTGATCAAGGTGCTGCTCGTGGACGACCAGGCCCTGGTCAGGGCCGGTTTCCGGGCCCTGCTGTCCGCGCAGGACGACATCACCGTGGTGGGCGAGGCCCCCGACGGCGAGGAGGGAGTACGCCAGACCGCCGCGCTGCACCCCGACGTGGTCCTCATGGACATCCGCATGCCGCGCCTGGACGGCATCGAGGCCACCCGGCGCATCGCCGCCGACCCGGCGCTCGCCGACGTCAAGGTCGTCATCCTGACCACCTTCGACCTCGACGAGTACGTCTTCGACGCGCTGCGCGACGGGGCCAGCGGCTTCCTGGTCAAGGACACCGAGCCCGCCGACCTGATCCAGGCCGTGCGGGTCGTCGCCCGGGGCGACGCGCTGCTGTCCCCCGGGGTCACCCGGCGGCTCATCGCCGAGTACGCCCAGCGCTCGCGGCGCCCCCGGGACAACACCCGCGCCGCGGCGCTGGACGCGCTCACCGACCGCGAGCGCGAGGTGATGGCCCTGGTCGCGGCCGGGCTGTCCAACGACGAGATCGGCGAGCGGCTGTTCGTCAGCCCCGCCACCGCCAAGACCCACGTCAGCCGCGCGATGGTGAAGCTCGGCGTGCGCGACCGGGCCCACCTGGTCGTCGAGGCGTACGAGTCGGGCCTGGTCCGGCCCGGCTGGACAGGAGAGTGACCATGCCCGCCACCGCCACCGCCCCGGCCCGCCCCACGCGGCCCGCCCGCCCGCAGGCGCCGCGGCTGCCCCGCAACGCGCGCCGGTTCCTGCTCACCGCGCACGTCGTCACGTCCGTCGGCTGGCTCGGCGTCGCGTACGCGCTGCTGGTCATGGCGCTCACCGCGCAGGCCGCCGACGACGCTGGTGCCCGCGCGGCGACGTACTCCCTGATGCTGTCCCTCGACACCGCCGCGATGCTGCCGCTGGGCCTGGCCGCGCTGGTCACCGGCGTGATCCTGGGCCTGGGCACGCACTGGGGCGTGCTGCGCCACTGGTGGGTCGCGGTCAAGCTGGTCCTGAACGTGGCCGTGCTGGTCGTGCCGATGCTGACCCGCCACCCGGCCCTGCTCGACGCCGTCGACACCGCCCGCGCGGGCCTGCTCACCGTCCCCGACGGCCGCGTCCTCGACGGCTCGATCGCCTCCGTCATCGTCCTCACCACCGCCACCGTCCTCTCCATCTACAAACCCTGGGGCAAGACCCGCGCCCCCTTCTAGATCACCCGACTTGCCAGGCACCTGGGCGTATCTTGAAGCGCCTTTCGCCCAAGTGCCTGGCAAGTACGACGATCTTCGGGGCCGGACGCCCCGGCGCGGTGATGCCGGGACGGCAGGCCAGGCGGGCGGGTCGCGGCGGCGGCGAGGCGTGCGGGTCACGGCGGCCGCGATGGACGGCTCGCCTGGCGGCGGCGCGGTGGACGGGTCGCCTGGCGGCGGGCGGATGCCGTAGCCTGCACCGGTGCTTCTCCGGATGATCGTGGCCGCCGCGCTGGCCGGGCTGGGTCTGCTGCTGCCCCAGCCCTGGGCCCGGGTGCCGCTGACGCTCGCCGTCGGCCTGGTCGTCGGCGCCGTGGTCACCCGGCTGTTCCCGAACCTGCGGCCACGGCCCGCGAACCGGTTCGGCCCGCCGATCGCGTTCACGCCCGGCGTGCACCGGGTCGTGCTCAGCGCCCCCGAACGCGACGTCAAGGTCCTCGCGGAGATCCGCTCCTCCCTGGACATCCCCCTCGACCAGGCGTTCGACCTGATCCGGCACAAGCCCGCCACGGTGATACGCGACGTCGCCCAGCCCGACGCCGACGAACTCGCCCGCCGCCTGCGCGCCGCCGGCGCGACCGTCACGGTCACACCGCACTGACCCGCCCGACTCCGGCTCCCGGCTCCGGCCTCCCGGCTCGCGGCTCGCGGCTCGCGGCTCGCGGCTCGCGGCTCGCGGCTCGCGGCTCGCGGGTGATGATCGCTGGTTCGTGTCGAAAGGTGCGGTAGAACCGAAGATCTGGACACGAACTAGCGATCTTGGCCTAGCGGGCCGCGAGACCGGCGCGGCGCTGAGCACGGACAGCCCACGGACGGTTAATGCGGACACGCGAACGGTTAACCCGCATGCAACAGCCGGTCGTTAGCATCGGCGACCATCGACGCGACGGACGACGGCGTCATCACGGGTCGCATCTGCAGATCGGGAGCCCGCTATGGCACAGCACCTCCTCGTGGTCGACTTCGGCACACACCAGACCACCGCGGCGTTCGTCGCCGACACCCAGGTCCACCCCGTCCCCTGCCCGGTGACCGGGGCCCTCAGCCGCCCCTCGGCGGTCTGCCTCGACGGCGAGAGCCTGCTCGTCGGCACCGCCGCCGTACGCCGCCGGGACACCCTGCCCCGCTGGTTCGCCACCGGCCCCCGGCAGGCCCTCGACACCGGCGAGCTCGTCCGGCTCGGCGACCGGCAGCACTCCGCCGAGGAGGTGCTCGCGGCGTACCTGCACGTGCTGCGGCTGGAATCCGAGCACCGCTTCGGCGTGCCCGTCGAGCGGCTCGCGCTGACCGTGCCCGCGTTCTACGAACCGCAGGACCGCCGCCGCGAGGCGCTGCTCGCGGTCGCGACGGAGGCCGGGTTCCCCGACGCCGAGCTGGTCGGCGACGCGGCGGCGGCGGTGCTGGACCCGTACACCCACGGCGACCTGCCCGACGGCGCGCTGGTGCTGGTCTGCGACCTGGGCGCGGCCTGGACGGTGTCCCTGGCCCGGGTGCACGGCGAGCGCGTCGAGGTCCTCGCCCACGAGACCTCCGGCAGCGGCCAGGACTTCGACCTGCTGCTCGTCAACGACCTGCGGGCCGCGCTGCACGGCTGGCTGACCCCGGCGCTGCAGGCGGGCGGCGACACGGGCCTGCTCGCCCGCTACGCCGCGGGTGACTTCGTACGCTCGGTCAAGCACCGGCTGGCGGAGTCCTCGGAGGTCGTCGACCGGATCACTCCGACCGCCCCGCCGTACCGGCTGGACCGGGCCGGGCTGGACCGGCTCGCCGAACCGGCGCTGCGCTGGCTGGCCGCGAGCTGCCGGGCCGTGGTGGCCCGCGCCGGGTTCAGCCTGCCGGACGTGACCGGGGTGCTGCTGGTCGGCGGCGCGTCCCGGCTGCCTGCGGCCCGCGCGGTGCTGCGCGCCGAGCTGGGCCGGCCGGTGCGGCACCCGACCGAGCCGGAGCACGCCGTGATCCGCGGTGCCGCCCGCTGGGCCGGCCGGCGCACCCAACGCCAGGTGCCCGCCAACACCGCGACGTGGCGGATGGAGCCGCTGAGCTGGGATCTGCCCGACGGCCGGGCCCGGCTGGTGCGGTGGCTGGTCGAGCCGGGCGGCCAGTACACCGCCGGGGCGACGCTGGCGCAGGTGCGCACCGCCGACGACCGCGTCTACGACCTGACCGCGCAGCGCGACGGCATCCTCATGGAGCAGCGCGCCGTGGCCGGCGCGTACCTGACCTCGGACACGGTCGCGGCGATGAGCCGGTCGGCGAAGCTGCTCGGCGGCGACCGGGCCGCCCGGCGGCACCGCATGCAGGTCGCCGGGGACTGGCTGCTCACCCCCGACCACGAGCTGCTCGTCGAGTGCGAGCGCACCGGCGCGTACGTGCGCACGCGTGCCATCGGCAACGGCGCGGTGGTCAACGAGATCCGCCCCCGGCAGCGGGCGGAGGAGAGCCAGGGCCGGGTGTTCGTCGCCCCGGGCGACCGGCTCGCACTGGTCTCCTGGACGCCGGACGGCCACTTCTCCGTGTGGGACGTCGCCAGCGGCGAGCTGACCAGCAGTTTCAAGGCGGCGGCGAACAACCGGCCGGTCAAGGTGCTGGTGCACGAGGGCCAGTGGCGGCTCATCGCCGAGGCCGACCGCAAGGTCCACGTCGGGCGGTACGTGCGCGACGTCGCGACGCTGTGGGACCTGAGCAGCGGCACCGTGGTCGAGGAGATGGTCGGCGAGGACCTGTTCCGCCGCTACGCCGGTTTCATCGACCGCAGCCCGCACGACGGGTTCGCGCCGCAGTGCGACAGCCCCGACGGGCGGCTGCGGGCCGGCGTCGCGGGCAGCGCGGTCTGGCTGCACGAGGCCGGCACGGACGAGGAGGTGTTCCGCACCGACATCGGCGAGGCCAGCTCGGTCCGCACCGCCTTCAGCGCCGACGGCCACCACCTGCTGGCCCGCTGGCGCACCGCCGACACCACCTGCGTCGACGTCTGGCAGGTCTGACCCCGCCCGACCTCGCATGATCCACCGATTTGCCTGGCACCTGGGCGTATCTTGGGCGCGCTTTCGCCCATGTGCCAGGCAAATCGGTGGATCTTGGAGGGTGGCCGCCGGGTCAGCAGGAGGTGACGGGGCGGACGCTGGCGACGGCGGCGAGGCGGATGGGCAGGGTCTGGCCGTCGGCGGTGGTGAGCCAGAGGGTGCCCTGCGGCGCGCCCTCGGTGACCACGCCGCATGCGGTGACCCCGTTGCCGTCGCTGACCTCCACCGACGCCGCGCTCTCGCTGGGCCACCACGCGGACAGCCCTGCCAGCGCCATCAGCGCCACCGAGACGATGGTGGTACGGATGCCCGAGCGCAGCTGCCCGCTCATCGCCGCCGTGTCCGGGGCGCCGCTCGGGTCCTCGACGGGCCACGCGACCTTGCCGACCTGCATGATCGACCACAGCGCCATGACGAACGCGCCCACGGTGCTGGCCGTGGCCGTCCACTGCAGCCAGTCCGGGCCCGGCGCCTCGGCGCCCATCTTCAGTACGCCGCAGAAGCCGATGAAGCCGAGCACGCCGAGCTGGATGCCGTGCCAGCCGCGCGCGGACTCGGACAGCCTGGCCGCCGGGTCCGCGCCGTCGGCAGTGGACGGTGCGGCGGGGAGGGTGGCGTCGGGAAACATGCCGACAGTCATACCGCAAACCAGGCCGCGGTGGAATGTCGGACTCCTGTCGCCGCCCGCCTCAGATGCGGTCGAGGTGGGGCATCGCGATCTTCCGCATCGTCAGCTGGACACCGGCGACGACGGGGATCGCGATCAGCGCGCCGAGCGCGCCCAGCAGCACCGCGCCGATCAGCGCCGACAGGATCACCGCCAGGTCGGACACGTCGACCGAGCGCCGCAGCACCCGCGGCGCGATGACCCAGTTCTCCAGCTGCTGGTACACGATGAAGAAGACGACGCAGGCGATGCCGGCCGTGGTCGAGTCCGCGAACCCGGCGATTACCACGACGACCGCGCCGAGCGTGGCGCCGATCTGCGGGATCAGGTCGCACACGGCCACGACCATGGCCAGCGCGAACGCGTAGGAGACCCCGAGGATCAGCAGGAACACGAACGTGCTGACCCCGGCGACCAGGGCGATGGCCAGCGAGCCGAGCAGGTACGCCCCGATCTTCTCGAAGATCTCGTCGCCGATCTCGCGCGCGGTGTTCCGCCGCGAGGCCGGGAACAGCTTGTAGAAGCCCTCCTTGAGCCGCGTCCAGGCGGCCAGGAAGTAGATCGTCAGCACGAACACGGTGAGCACGTTGAAGATGACGCCGAACACGGCCTGCACGCCGCCCAGCGCGCCGCCGAGCGCCTTGGTGATGTTCTCGTTCGTGGCGGCGGACTTGAGCCGCTCGATCACGTCGTAGCGCTGGGAGAACTCGGCGACCTGCGGGTTGCGGTTGAGCTCGTCGAGGTAGCCGGGGAGGTTGGCGATCAGGTCGGCGGTCTGGTTGAACAGCGGCGGGGCGAGCGCGACCAGGCCGCCGCAGGACACCAGCACGCAGGCGAGCGCGACCAGGGTCACGGCGAGGCCGCGCGGCAGGCCGCGCCGGTGCAGCCAGGCCACGGCCGGGTGCAGTCCGATCGCGAGGAAGAGCGCGGCGAGCATGAGCAGCAGCACGGACAGCGTCTCGCGCACCGCCCACGCCAGCAGGAACGCGCACACCAGCCCGAGGCCGCCGAGGAAGCCGACGGTGAACACGTGCCGGTTGCGCCGGGCGGTGCGGGCGTCGGGCGAGTTCGGGTCGACCACGGCCTGACGCTGCGCGGGCACGGGCGTGACCGTCTCCGCCTGCGGGTTCGTCTCCGCCTGAGCCTCATCCTTCATCGGGCACCTCCGGGGAAGAGCGTGCCACATACCACTGTCCCGGCGTCACCCTGCGTCTGGTCACGGTTGCCGCGGCTGCGTAGGCTCGCCTGAGTGCGACCACTCCTGCACCGCACCACCCGCCCCGCGCTCGCTATCGGCGCGATCGTCCTGCTCGTCGCGCTGACCGCGGCGTCCTGTGAGGACACTCCGGACGTCGGCCTGGCCGACGTCGGCCGGTCCACCGTCAGCGAGCTGGTCGACGCCCCCGCCTCGGTCACCGCCCGCGCCGCCGTCACGCTCACCGCGCCCGCCGACGGGACCCTGGCCCGCCTCGCCGTCACGCCCGGCCAGCAGGTCGCCAAGGGCCAGCTGCTCGCCGTGATCAGCTCACCGGCGTCGCAGACCCGGCTGCGCCAGGCCAAGCAGGCGCTGGACGCGGCGAAGCGCTCCGGCGGCGGCGGGCCAAGGGTGGACCTCAGCGCGGCCCGGCGCAAGCTGGACAAGGCCGCCCGGGACGCGTTCGACGAGGCCCGCAAGGCCGCCGCGCAGATCGCCGACCCGGCGGTACGCGACGCGCTGCTGGCCCACATCGTCGCCGCCGAGACCGGCTACCGGCAGGCCTCGGCGGGTGTCGCCTCGGCCGCCGACGCGGTGCAGCGGGGCGTGGCCTCGCTCGGCTCGGCGATGCAGGCGCTCGGCTCGGCGCAGCGGCTGCAGGCGCAGCAGGCGTACGACCTGGCCAGGTCCACGGTGAACGCGCTGAGCCTGCGCGCCCCGATCGCCGGGGTGGTGCAGCTCGGCGGCACGTCCTCGGCCGCGGCCGCCCCCGATCTGAGCAGCCTGCTCGGCGGGATGGGCGCCGGCCTGCCCAGCGGCGTGTCCGGCCCGGTCGCGGCGGCCCCGGCCGGGGTCGCCTCGGCACCCGCCGTGGGCGCCCCGATCAGCACCGGCACGGCCGTGCTGACCATCGTGGACACCAGCGAGCTGGGCGTCGTCGCCGAGGTCGACGAGACCGACATCCTGCTGGTCCAGACCGGTGTCGCCGCCGACGTGGAGCTGGACGCCGCACCCGGCGTCTCCTACCCGGCGCGGGTGAGCGCGATCGACGTGCTCCCGACGCCGAACAGCCGCGGCGCGGTGGCATACCGGGTGCACCTGACGCTGGAGGTCCCGGCGGACGCGCCCGCCCCGCGGCCGGGCATGAGCGCGGTGGCGCGGCTGCGGGTGCGCGAGGCCGCCGACGCGCTGGCGGTGCCCGCCGCGGCCGTGTTCACCTGCGACGGCAAGGACTGCGTGTGGGTACGCGGCACCGACGGCCGCGCCCAGCGCCGCGCCGTGGAGATCGGCGCGTCCGGCGCGGACACCCTCCAGGTCACCGGCGGTCTGCAGGAGGGCGAGCGGGTCGTGGTGCGCGGCGTGGACCGGGTCGCCGAAGGCGACGAGCTGCCGTGACCGGGCCCGCCATCGAGGCGATCGGCGTGGCCCGCACGTACGCCATGGACGGGGTGAGCGTGGCCGCGCTGCGCGGGGTGACCCTCACCATCGAGCACGGCGAGCACGTGGCGATCGTCGGCCCGTCCGGTTCGGGCAAGTCGACGCTGATGCACCTGCTGGGCGGTCTGGATCAGCCGACCTCGGGTGAGCTGCGCATCGGCGGCCGCGACGTGGCGGGGCTGAGCCCGGCGGAGATGGCGCACCTGCGCAACGCCACCATCGGCTTCGTGTTCCAGGCGTTCCACCTGCTGGCGCGCACCAGCGCGCTGGACAACGTGGCGCTGCCGCTGGTGTACCGCGGCCTGGGCGCGAAGGAACGCCGGGCCCGCGCGGCGGTGATGCTGGAGCGGGTCGGCCTCGGACACCGGCTGGACCACAGGCCCAACCAGATGTCCGGCGGCGAGCAGCAGCGCGTGGCGATCGCGCGGGCGCTGGTCACCGAGCCGGCGGTGCTGCTGGCCGACGAGCCCACCGGCAACCTGGACCAGGCCACCGGCGCGGCCGTGCTGGAGCTGCTGGAGCGGCTCAACACGGCCGAGGGGGTGGCCGTGGTGCTGGTGACGCACGACCGGGAGGTGGCCGCGCGGGCGCGGCGGCAGATCACGATGCGCGACGGCGTCGTGGTCTCCGACAGCGCCGCGCCGGGGCCGGTCATCCCGCAGCAGCGCAACTCCGGCCCGGGTGAGCAGCCGGGCGACGACGGCGGGGAGGCGGCCCGGTGAGGCTGGCGGAGGCGTGGCGGGTCGCGCTGGACGCGCTGCGGGCCAACCGGCTGCGCAGCGGCCTGACCATGCTGGGCATGGTGATCGGCGTCGCGGCGGTGGTGATCCTGGTGGCGCTGGGCACCGGCACCAAGAACGAGGTGCAGGCCCAGGTCGAGGGGCTCGGCTCGAACCTGCTGATCGTGGTGCCCGGCCAGGTGAGCCTCAACGCCGCGCCCGCCGTGTCGCGGCTGGACCAGTCCGATCTGGACGCGGTAATCCGGGTGGTCGGCTCCCGGGACCGGGTGGCGGTGTCGCTGACCTCGGGCGAGAGCGTACGCGCCGGCAAGGAGTCCGCGTTCACCAGTGTGCTGGGCGTGCTGGAGACGACGCCGAAGGTGTTCCTGCGCGACCTGCGCACCGGCACCTATCTGACCCGCACCGATGTGGACACCGGCCGCCGGGTGGCGGTGCTGGGCAACTCGGTGGCGCGGGTCCTGTTCGGCGAGCGCGACCCGGTCGGGCAGCAGGTGACGATCGCGGGCGTGCGGTTCCGGGTGATCGGGGTGTTCGCGCCGCTGGGGCAGAGCCTGGGCGTGGACCGCGACAACGAGGTGCACATCCCGCTGAGCACGGCGCAGCGGCTGCTGGCCACCAAGCGGGTGGACGCGTTCGCGGTCAAGGCGCCCGACGCCGCGACCATCGACTCGCTCGGCGACGACATCGTCGCGGAGCTGACCCGCCGCCACCCGGACGAGCAGTTCAGCGCCGTGACGCAGGAGCAGATCCTGGGCGCGCTGGGCGACATCCTGGGCGTGCTCACCGCCGTGCTGGCCGCGATCGCGGGCATCTCGCTGCTGGTCGGCGGCGTCGGCGTTTCCAACATCATGCTGGTATCCGTACGCGAGCGCACCCGCGAGATCGGGCTGCGTAAGGCGCTCGGTGCCCGGCCCCGCGACATCGGCACGCAGTTCCTGCTGGAGGCGGTGCTGCTGACCACGTCCGGGGGGCTGCTCGGGATCGCGCTGGGGGTGGGCGTCTCGCTGGGGGTGGCCGCGCTGAGCCCGGTGCCCGCGGCGCTGACCTGGTGGTCGATCGCGCTGGCGTTCGGCGTCTCGTGCGCGGTCGGCATCGTGTTCGGGGTGGCTCCGGCGCAGCGGGCCGGGAAGCTGGACCCGGTCGTCGCGCTGCGCACCGACTGACGAAACCGCTCAGCGCAGGTAGCTCCAGCTGAGCATCTCGCCGTCGCGGTAGGGCATGACGCCGTGGAACGGGCGCGGGTCGTCGTCGAACACCATGGGCAGCCACTCCCGGTCGCTGGCCCACATGGGCACCTCGAACAGCCGCTCGCGCGGCACCCAGGTCAGCGTGCCCTCGTGGTTGCCCTCGTGCGCAATGCCGTCGAACGCGTCGACGCGGAACACGAAGCCGAACCAGTCCGCGCCGCCCTTGCCGAAGCCGGGCCAGGACACCGTGCCGCGCAGCGACAGCTCCCGCGCGATCAGGCCGGACTCCTCCTGCACCTCGCGCTTGACGCCGGTGAGCACGTCCTCGTCGCGTTCGACCCGGCCGCCGAGCCCGACGTGCTTGCCGTAGTGGATGTCGTCGGGCCGCTTGTCGCGGTGCAGCAGCAGCACGCTGCCGCCGTCCGGGGACAGCACGTAGGCGAGGGTGGCGATGATCGGCGTCAGCGGCATGACGGCATGTTCGCACAGCTCACGAGCGCTGCCCCATTCACCCCATTAACACAAAAGACTGGTAAATGAGTACCAGATGATGCCTTTCTCATTCACGATGGACATAACACCTTTATCGGACTAACCAGGAGGTGGTGTCATGAGGGATGCGGTCAACCGCGGGGGCGTGCTGGTCGTCACGACGGACCAACTGCCCGGCTACACGGTCAGGATGGTCTTCGGCGAGGTGCTCGGCCTGTCGGCGCGGACGCTCAGCCCGTACACCGAGGGCTTCAAGAACGTCAACGACGGCACCGGCGTCAGCATGGACGTACGCATCCACATGCTGACGGAGTGCCGGCTGGAGGCCGTCGACCGCATGGCGCGCGTCGCCCGGCGCATGGGCGCCAACGCGGTGCTCGCGATGCGCTTCGACAACCGCCAGGTCACCGAGTCGTGGGTGGAGATCTGCGCCTACGGCACGGCGGTGCACGCGGAGGTGGCCGCGCTCCCCCGCCCTAGAAAGCCGGCAACCTCCGCGCCGGCTGCCGATATGTCGCTAAAATCCGCATAGAGCTGCTGAGGGCCGACGACAGCCGCCGCAGCGGCGGCGCGACGGCGTGACCAGCGGATGGCGGCGATGAGCACCCGTGCCGACACGTTGACGATCGAACCGGACCCGGAGCGCGGTTCCCCGGAACCGCTCACCGAGGCGTGGACAGCCGAGCGCGACCGCAGGGTCTCGGTGGCGCTGGAGCGGCTGCGCCGCATACCGCCGGGCGACCCGGCCCGCGAGCGGGCCCGGGACGCGGTCATCCACGCCGGGATGCCGCTGGCCCGGCGGCTGGCCCGGCGGTTCAGCTGCCGCGGCGAGGATCCCGACGACCTCGTGCAGGTCGCGCTGCTGGGCCTGATCAAATCCGTGGACCGGTACGACGCCAGCCACGGCGTCCGGTTCGAGCACTTCGCCGCGCCCACCATGCTCGGCGAGCTGCGCCGGCACTTCCGCGACCGCGGCTGGGCGCTGCGGGTGCACCGGCGGCTGCAGGAGCTGCACCTGGAGATCAGCCGCGCGGTGCCGCAGCTGTGCCAGGCCCTGCAGCGCACCCCGGACGTGCGCGACCTGGCAGGGCACCTCGGCCGCACGGAGAACGACATCCGCGACGGCCTGGAGTGCGCACACGCGTACGCCGTCAGCTCGCTCAACAGCGTGGTACGCAGCGGCAGCGGCTTCGCCGAACTCGGCGAGCTGCTCGGCGAGCAGGACCGCCGCCTGGAGTCGCTGCCCGACCGGCAGGCCATCCAGGCGGCCGTGGCCACGCTCACCCCGCGCGACCAGCAGATCCTGGCCCTGCGCTTCTGCGGCGACCTCACCCAGGCCGAGATCGCGCAGCGGCTGGGGCTGTCCCAGATGCACGTGTCGCGGCTGCTGGCACGGTGCCTGCAGCAGCTGCGCCAGGCCCTGGCCGATCAGCTGTGAGTCAGCCGCTGACGTTCGGGGGTTCCGGCAGGCCCTGCACCTCCGCCTCGGTGCCCGACGCGGTGATCTTCAGCAGCGAGCCGTTGAACGGCAGCCGGTCCAGCGTGACGGTGCCCCACTCCTGCGGCAGCCGCGGCCGCAGCACCAGCTCGCCGCGCGGCACGTTCATGTCCAGGCCGAGGAAGGCCCGCACGATCAGCAGCGGTGCGGCGCTGGCCCAGGCCTGCGGCGAGCACGAGGTCGGATACGGCACCGGCGGGTGGAACTGGTCGGCGGCGAACCCGCAGAACAGCTCGGGCAGCCGGCCGCCGAACGCCGTCGCGGCGCGCAGCAGCCCGGCGGTGAGCCGGTGGGCCAGCTCGACCGCGCCGGGGATGTGGGCGTAGCGCATCAGGCCCGCCACGCACAGCGCGGTGTCGTGCGGCCACACTGACCCGTTGTGGTAGCTCATCGGGTTGTACGCCCCCGACCGGTCCGACAGCGTACGCAGGCCGAACCCGCTGTCCATGTCCGGTTGGGACAGCCGGGCGACCAGCCGCTCGGCGTGCTCGTCGGTGACGATGCCGGTCCACAGGCAGTGGCCCACGTTGCTGCTCATCGCGTCCATCTGCCGCTTGCGGCCGTCCAGCGCGATCGCGAAGAAGCCCTCGTCGTGCAGCCAGAACGCCTCGGCGAAGCGGGCGCGCAGCTTCTCGGCGCGCTGGCGGCAGTTGTCGGCAACGGCCGGCTCGCCGAACGCGTCGGCCAGGTCGGCGCGGGCCAGCCAGGCCGCGTACGCGTACGCCTGCACCTCGGCGAGCGCCACCGGCGGCTCGGCGAGCTGCCCCGCCGCGTCGTTGACGCCGTCCCAGCTGTCCTTCCAGCCCTGGTTGAACAGGCCCCGGTCGGTGGCCCGCTGGTACTCCACGAACCCGTCGCCGTCGCGGTCGCCGTAGCCGTCGAGCCAGGCCAGCACCGCGTCGGCGGCCGGCAGCAGCGCGCGCACGTCCGACTCGGCCGCGCCCCACCGCCAGGCCTCGCCCAGCAGGGCGACGAACAGCGGGCTGGCGTCGATGGTGCCGTAGTAGTGGGTGCCGCCCAGCGCCGACGCGCTCTGCGGGCCGAGCCGCAGCTCGTGCAGGATCCGGCCGGGCTCCTCCTCGGTGCGCGGGTCCACCCCGCGGCCCTGCAGCGCGGCCAGCGTGTGCAGGGTGCCCACCGCCAGCTTCGGGTCCAGCGGCAGCGTCATC
This sequence comes from Catellatospora bangladeshensis, assembly GCF_016862575.1. Classification (GTDB taxonomy): domain Bacteria; phylum Actinomycetota; class Actinomycetes; order Mycobacteriales; family Micromonosporaceae; genus Catellatospora; species Catellatospora bangladeshensis. The sequence continues at coordinate 234,587 of NZ_BONF01000011.1, forward strand.
CACGAGGTGAGCAGGCTGTCCCGGCCGAACAGGGTCATGAACCAGGGCGCACCGGCCGCGACGAAGGTCTGCCCCGGCTCCTCGCCGGTCGAGATGCGCAGCGCGTCCAGGTCGCGCACGCTGCGCCGCAGCACCAGGTTGAGGTCCTGGTGCTGCGCCCGGATCGAGGTGACGTTGCGGCGCCAGGTGTGCGCCTCAGCCTCCTCGGGAGCCATGTGGTCGCGAAAGCGCGGCTCGATGCGGCGGCTCTCCACCACCGGGTGCACCACGATCTCGGTGCGCCACTCGTCCCGCGCCGGGATCACCACCTGCCAGCTCAGACCGTTGTGGGTGCTCGTCGGCTCGCCGGTGGCGTGCACCAGCAGGCCGCGCGAGCCGTCGGGACGGCTGAACACCAGGTTCACCCCGCTGGCGGTGGAGTGCGTGGCCGAGCCGCCCGCATGCCCCTCCTTCACCGCGAACAGGTCCGCGAAGTCGGAGTCGACGTGCAGCTCCAGGTGCACCAGGGTGGCCTCGCGGCCGACGTTGGTCAGCGTGACGAACTCGCGCATGCCCTCGCCGACGCAGCGCTCGCGCACCACCAGCAGCGTGCTGTCGGCGTGCCCGGCGGCGGGCTGGCGGCGCAGCATGAACCGGGCGGCGTACGCGTCGGCGTCCACCACCGACAGCGGCTGCGGCGCCTGCCCGTCCACCCGCAGCTGCCAGCGCGAGATGATCCGGGTGTCCCGGAAGAACAGCCCCTGCGCGCCCCCGGGCTCCATGTCCCCGCTGGGCGCGCAGATGCTGAACGTGGTGCCTTCGACGATGGTGACCTGACCCTGCCCGTGCGGCGCGGGGTCGCCTGCGTTCAAGGGGGCGGGAGACGTCACCGGTCACCTGCCGAGGTCAGCCGTCCGGACCGCACCGCCAGCCGCGCGCCGCGCGAGGCGCGCGGCTGGCGCCGTTCCGCCAGCGCGGCCCGGTACGCCTGCACGTAGCCCATCGCCATCCGCTCGTCGCTGAACCGCCGCACCACCTGTTCGCGGCACTCCGCCGGATCCAGCTCCACCGCGGCACGCAGCGCCGCGGGCAGCTGCCCCGGGTCGTCGCAGATGAACCCGCTCACGCCGTCCTCCACGACCTCGGGCACCGCACCGGCACGCAGTGCCACCACGGGCGTGCCGCACACCATCGCCTCGATCATCACCATGCCGAAAGGTTCCTCCCACTGCACAGGAAACAGCAGGCAGCGGGCGTTTGCCAGCAACTCGCGCTTGAGTGTCGCGTCGGCGATGCCGATCATGTCGTCGTGCGGCCCGAGCAGCGGCTCGACGTGCTCGGCGAAGTACTTCTTCTCGGCCGGCTCGGCGCACTTGCCGGCCAGGATCAGCGGCAGCCCGGCCTCGTGCGCGACCCGTACCGCGGTGTGGGCGCCTTTGTCCGGGCTGAACCGGCCCAGGAACAGCGCGTAGTCCTTCTTCTCCCGCTGGAACGGCCAGTCCTGCGGGCGCAGCCCGTTGTGCACGGCGCCGACCCAGTTCAGCTCCGGAGCCAGCGCGCGCTGGCGGTGGCTGATCGCCACCAGCGACAGGTCGCGGTCCAGGGTCCGGTAGTAGCCGCGCAGCTCCGAGTCGACCGGCCCGTGCACGGTGACGACGGTGGGCAGGCCCATGGCGTCGTACGCGGGCGCGTTGAGCGGCCCGGCGAACGTGTGGTCGTGCACGACGTCCACCTCACCGGCCGCGTGCAGGTTCTCCACCACCCGCCGCGTCAGCGTCGCGTAGATGATCTCGGGACCGGGCTCGCCCAGCCGCTCCGGGACCGCCTGCTCCCACACCTGCCAGAACCGTGCGCGCGTGCCGTCGCGGCCGGCCCCGATCACCGTCACCTGGTGACCTAGGTCGACCAGCGCGTTCGCGAGATCGGCGATGACCGCCTCGATGCCGCCGTACGCCTGTGGCGGAATGTCGAAGTAGGGCGGGGCCACCATCGCGATCTTCAGCGGTGCGTGGCCGTTGGCGGGCAGGGTGCTCTGCACCCTGGCGAGATGTTCGGGCGGGGTGCCGCCCTTCACCAGCGTGGTTATCACGGGTACGGGAATACCCCTTATGGCGGCATTTCATGCCTGCCCCGCCCCCACGGACGGGTGATCGAAGCTCCCGCCGCGGCGTGCTGCCCGCACGGCGGGAGCTTCGATCATGGTGCGGTCGGCCTCAGGACCGCGCCGGGGTCAGCCGCCAGCGGCGCACCACACCCGGCCGGACGATCGCCAGGGACATCGCCGTGGCCGCCAGCGACAGCAGCCCCGCACCGTAGAACGCAGCCGAGTACGAGCCCGAGCTGTCCCGGACCAGGCCCGCGACCAGCGCGATGCCCGCCGCGCCGAACTGGTGCGCGGCGAACACCCAGCCGAACACGATCGGCCCGGACTCGCCGAAGTGCCGGCGGCACAGCGCGATCGTCGGCGGCACGGTGGCCACCCAGTCCAGCCCGTAGAAGAGGATGAACACCAGCATGCTCGGGTGCGGGTCGGCCGCGAACAGCCCCGGCAGGATCATCAGCGACAGCCCGCGCAGCGCGTAGTAGATCCCCAGCAGCCAGCGCGGGTCGAAGCGGTCGGTCAGCCAGCCGGACAGGATGGTGCCGACGATGTCGAAGATCCCGACCAGCGCCAGCAGCCCCGCCGCGGTCGTGGTCGGCATGCCGTGGTCGTGCGCGGCCGGGATGAAGTGCGTGCCCACCAGGCCGTTGGTGGTCGCGCCGCAGATCGCGAAACCTCCCGCGAGCAGCCAGAACGTCCGGGTACGCGCCGCGTCGCGCAGCGCGCCCAGGGCCCGCCGCGCCGCACCCGTCTGCACCGGCGGCGCCGCGACGGGCTCGTCCGGGTCCGCGCCGTACGCCGTGATGCCGATGTCGGCCGGGCTGTCCCGCAGCAGCCACAGCACCAGCGGCACCACCAGCAGCGCCGAACCGGCCACGGTCAGCGCCGCGACCCGCCAGTCGTAGGACTGCACCAGCGCGGCCAGCAGCGGCAGGAACACCAGCTGCCCCGCCGCGCCGCCCGCCGTCAGCACCCCGGTCACCAGTCCCCGGTGCCGCACGAACCACCGGCTGGTGAACGTGGCCACGAACGCCAGCGCCATCGAGCCGGTGCCCAGGCCCACCAGCAGGCCCCAGCACAGCACCAGCTGCCAGCTCGCGCTCATGAACACGGTCAGCCCGCTGCCCGCCGCGACGAGCAGCAGCGCACCGGACACGACCCGGCGCATCCCGAAGCGCTCCATCAGCGCGGCGGCGAAGGGCGAGGTGAGCCCGTAGAGCACCAGGTTGACCGATACCGCCAGCGAGATGGTGCCCCGCGACCAGCCGAACTCCTGCTGCAGGGGGTCGATCAGCACCCCCGGGGTGGCCCGGAACCCGGCCGCGCCCACGATGGCGACCAGGGCCACCGCGGCGGCGGCCCAGGCCAGATGGCGGCTGCGGGTCGGCCTGACCCTGTCTTCAAGCAACGTCACCAGGCCATGGTGCGAGAAACCACGCCGCGCGGACAGTGGCCTGAACGCCACTATGTGAAAGAATCCAGCCATGACCGTTCGCCACCGCGTCGCCGTGCTCGCCCTCGACGGCGTCATGGCCCTGGATCTCGGCATCCCCAGCCAGGTGTTCGGCTGCGCCACCGACAGCGCCGGGCACCGGCTCTACGAGACCCGGATCTGCACCCCCGACGGCGGCCCGATCCGGTGCAGCGCCGGCTTCGCCGTGCAGCCCGACCACGGCCTCGACCTGCTCGGCTGGGCCGACACCGTGATCGTGCCCGGCATCCACCGCGAGCACCTGGGCACCTTCGCCGCCGGTCCCGCCATGGCCGCGCTGCGCGCCGCCCATACCGCCGGCAAGCGGATCATGTCCATCTGCACCGGGGCGTTCGCGCTCGCCGCCGCCGGGCTGCTCGACGGCCGCCCCGCCGCCACCCACTGGGCCTACGCCGACGACTTCCGGGCCCGTTATCCGCAGATCAAGCTCGACGCCGAGGTGCTGTTCATCGACGACGGCGACGTGCTCACCTCGGCCGGCGTCGCCGCCGGGCTCGACCTGTGCCTGCACGTCGTACGCCGCGACCACGGCAGCGAGGTCGCCAACCGCGCCGCCCGCCGCTGCGTCGTCGCCCCCTGGCGCGACGGCGGCCAGGCCCAGTTCATCGAGCGCCCCCTGCCCGCCGTCGGCGACGCCTCCACCGCCGCCACCCGCGACTGGGCCCTGGCCCGCCTCGGCGAGCCCCTCGACCTCGACCAGCTCGCCCGGCACGCGCGGATGAGCGTGCGCACGTTCACCCGCCGGTTCCGCGAGGAGACCGGCCTGTCCCCCGGCCGCTGGCTCACCCGGCAGCGCGTCGAGCACGCCCGTCACCTGCTGGAGAGCACCGACCTGTCCATCGACCAGATCGCCGGCCGGGCCGGCTTCGGCACCGCCGTCTCCCTCCGCCAGCACCTGCGCGCCGCGGTCGGCACCGCCCCCCTCAGCTACCGCCGCACCTTCCGCACCCCCGCCTGACGCCCCGCCGCCGATGGCCGCTCCCGGCATCGCCCGCAGGGGTGCGAGGGACGGCAGGGGGCGGCGAAGGTCAGGCGTTGGAGGGTTCGCGGGCCGGGCGGGTGGGTGCCTGGGTGAAGTGGCCGTTGCGGCCCGCGCGCCACAGACCCCAGAGGGCCAGCAGGGCCGCGACCAGGAGCGGGCCGCCGTCGCGGACCAGGCCGTCCGCGCCGAGAAGGGCCGCGCACAGCGGCAGGTGCACCAGCAGCACGACCAGGGTCAGCCCCACCAGCAGCACCCGCGCCCAGCGCCTGCCCTTGACCAGGAAGATGCTCAGGAACAGCGCCACGTAGCTGACCACCAGCGCGAACACGAACCACACCACGATCAGCGGCAGCAGCGCCGGGCGCCCGTCGAACAGCAGCCCGACCGACACCACGCACGCCACCAGCATCAGCGCGCTGTAGCTGAACACCGCCACCCGTGTCGTCAGCACCCACCCGGGCACGTGCGGCCTCGGCTCCACCGGCCGCCGCTGGATCCCGTCGCGCCCGATCCACCAGCGGGTACGCGGTCGCGCCAGGTACTCCCGCACGCTCGCCGACCGGTACAGCAGCAGCACCACGCCCAGGCACAGCACGGCCACCACCGCGAACCCGGCGATGCCGGGCAGCGCCGGATACCCCTGCTTCGGCACCACCAGCCGGGCCACCGAGAAGATCGTCGTCACCGCCAGGATCAGCCCGAACGGCGCCGCGCCCTGACGCCCCCGCCACAGGTGGAAGATCAGCACCAGGAACAGCAGCGACCGCAGCAGCGCCCAGCCCGTCCGCACGAACAGGGCGTACCCGCCGTCCACGGCGTAGTACCAGTTCAGCCACTCGACGGCAGCCGTGGCCAGCGCGGTCACCGCCAGCAGCGCCGTCAGCGCGTGTACGGCGAAGGGCCGGGGCTCGGGCGTCGGGGCGGCGGCGGACACCCGTCAATCATGCCCACGGAGCACAATGGCAACCATGTGCCGGAGCATCAAGACCCTTCGCCCGCCGTTCCAGGAGCTCGTCACCGAGGAGGACATGCGCGCCGCCGCCCTGCAGTACGTCCGCAAGATCTCGGGTTTCCGCACCCCCGCGGCGCACAACGCCGAAGCCTTCGACCGTGCCGTCGCGGCCGTCACCGCCGCGACCGCCGAGCTGCTCGCCACCCTCCAGGTCCGCCGCTGAGCCCTGCCCCGCGTCGCCGGTTCGCGGGCAACGCGTCGGCGTACGCGGGGATGATGGGTGCATGGTCCTGCGGCGCATCCTGAGCAGCCTCGGCTTCGGCGGGGTCGACGTCGACACGGTGCTGGCCACTCCCGCCGTGCGGCCCGGCGGCGCGTTCACCGGCCAGGTCCGGCTGCACGCCAGAGGCGACGTCGAAATCACCGCGGTGCAGCTGCTGCTGGTCGCGAACGCGAACGGCGCCGAGACCGAACTCGGCCGCTACCCGGTCGCCGACCGGTTCACGCTGCGCGGGGGCACCGGGCACGCCGTCGGATTCCACCTCGCGGCGCCGTACACCGCGCCGATCACCCTGGTCTACGGGCGCCCGATGCCCGGGGTCACCGTCGGGGTGCGTACGCAGGTCAGCGTCGCCTCGGGCAGCGCGAAGACGGACTTCGACCCGATCGGCGTCGAGCCCGCCGAGATCCACCAGCACGTGCTGGACGCGCTCGGCACGATCGGGTGCCGCTTCGTACGCAGCGACCTGCGGCCCGGCCAGCCGCCCGTCCAGGCGGTCACGTTCTACGCGCCGGTGCCGCAGGGGCAGGCGCCCGGACCGCAGATCCCGCAGCTGGTGTTCCTGCTCGCGGCCGACCCGCAGGGTGCGACCGTCACCGCCGAGCTCGCCGGGCGGCCCGGCCAGGGCGACGCGCACCGGGTGAGCGCCGAGCAGGCGCGGGAGCTGTCGGCCGATCCGGCGCGCTGGATCGAGCTGGTCGACGGCTGGGTGCGCAAGGCGCTGGAGCGGCTGTCGAGCCTGCCCGCGCAGGACCCCGGCGCGTTCATGCGCCCGCCGGTGCACGCGCCCGGGCCGCCGCACCACTCGGGGCATCCGAGCAGGCCGTACGCGTACCCCGGGCACGGGTTCGGCGGCTACCGGTACGGCGGGTACCGCGGCACCGGCTCCATGATCGGCGCCGGGCTGGGCGGCGCGGCGCTGGGCTTCCTCGGCGGCATGGTCGTCAGCGACATGATCCACGACGCCCTCACCCCCGACGCCGCAAGCGCCGCCGACGCCGCAGGCACCGCCGATACGCCCGCCGCGGACAATGTGGGCACCGGCGCGGCGGGGTCGGACGCCGCCAACGGCCCGGATCCGGTCGGCTCGGACGCGGCAACCGCCGACGCCCAACCGGCCGACGCGGAAGGCGCCGCCGTCGCCGACACCGGCTACGACCAGGCGTACCAGGACAGCGGCGGCTACCAGGACGGTGGCTACGACGCCGGAGGCTGGGACACCGGCGGCTACGACGCGGGCGGCTTCGACTCCGGCGACTTCGGAGACTTCGGCGGCGACTTCTGAGCCGGTACGTCACGCCGCCCGCTGGAAAGATCGCCGTCTCGTGTCGAAACCTCTGGTCAGACCGCAGATCTTGACACGAGATCGCGATCAACCACCGGTGCGGTAAGCGGTAGCGACGGGGTGGGCGCGTGCGGGTCGGGGTGCGAGCCATGGCTCCGCACGCGCCCACGTCTCATCCGGCGGTACGCAGGTACGGGCGCACGAGGGCAGGCTCGCCGCCGTCCCAGTCCGCGTAATGCACGACGAGCCGTCCGCCGTGCGCGCGCTGCTCGCAGGGATGCGCCCGGCCGCACGACCGGCAGCAGCCGGTGCCGTCCCGTTGATGCTCGGCCAGCAGGTGGCGGCCGTACGCGGCCTGCGCGTCGGCGTACCTCAGGAACTCCGGTTCTGCCATCGGCATGTCCATGACGCGAACCTAGGCGGCCTAGACGTGGCGGCGCGGCGTCCGAAGTGGCGTCCGTGCGGCGACATCGGAGGCGTCATTTCGGCGTCATTGGGCGTACGCTGTCCGCATGACAGCTCCAAACGCGACACTACGTGCGATCCGCATGGGCATGCTCATGAGCCAGGACGACTTCGCCCGCGCCATCCGCGACGCCGGGCAACGCGCCGGGGTCCCCAATGACGCGAGCAAGCGCCTGGTCCAGCGCTGGGAGGCCGGCCTGATCGTCACGCCCCGGCCGGTGTACGCCCGAGCCCTGGAGGTCGTGACCGGCCTGCCCATCAGCTCGCTGGGCTTCACCGTCGCGGTGCCCCACGCCACCCCCGCCGAGGCGCACGATTCAGCATCGCTTCAGGTCACGGTGCCACCAGTGCTGCCGCGCACAGCCGCCGCGTCAGCCCCGAACCACTCGGGCATCTGGCTGAGCCGCTACGAGTACCGGTCCAGCGGCCGGGACGCCGTGTTCACCGGCCTGCATTACGTCGTGGTGCTGCAGCACAGCGACCGGCTCACCGTCCGCAGCCTGCCCGGTTCGTCGGACTCGCCGCTGACCATGGACCTCACCGTGGACGGCAACGTCGTCACGGGCACCTGGGTGGAGCAGACCGCGGCCGACGGCTACTACCGCGGCGCGCGCTACCACGGAGCGATCCAGCTGCTGGTGGAGCCGACGGGTCGGCGCATGGCGGGCAAATGGGTCGGTTTCGGCATGGAGATGGACGTCAACACCGGCCCATGGGAGCTCGTCTTCCAGGAGGCCTCCACCAACAAGGCCGCCATGGACCGCTACAACCGCCCCCCGGAGCCCTGACCCGTTCGTCGCCCGCGAAGATCGCCGTCTCGTGTCGAAACCTCTGGCCAGACCGCAGATCTTGACACGAACTCGCGATCATCCAGCCCAGACCAGCCAAGATCGCCGTCTCGTGTCACAAAGCGGGGTCCAACCCACCGCAGCCGACCCGAGAACGCGATCCCTCCACCCCTCCCGCCCGAACAGCCGTGTTGATCAGGAGGCTGTGGACGGGACACGCCGTCGAGCCGTGCCATAAGTTCATGATCAACGGGGTGGGAGGGGGTGGTCCTGGGGAGGGCGGGGGTGGGGGACGGTGGGGAGGGCGGTGGGGCGGTATTGGGCGAGGGCGCGGCGGGCCAGGTCGTTGACGGTGGCGGAGTTGGCCCAGGCGCCGAAGACGATGGAGGCGAACGGGATCGCCTTGGCGGCGAGCTTGCGGACCGCGCGCATGCCGGCCATCCGGGCGAGCTTCCAGCTCAGCAGGCCCAGGGCACGGCCGACGGGAGCCCGGCTCGCGGTGGTGCCGACGCCCTTGGCGATCGCGCCGGCGATGCCCTCGCGGCCCTGGGCGACGCCGAGCGCCAGCCGGGCCGCCTCGGTCGCCTTGTGCACGCGCTGCAGGACGAGCAGCTCGGTGGCCCGGTCCGGGTGGGTCGGGTCGACGCCGTACACGGCGGCCAGGTGCAGCACCAGGCGGGACTGGGTCCAGGCGAGCGTGGCCACGTCGGCGACCGCGCCGGGCAGGCCGATCGAGCCGGACACCGCCCCGCTGAGCCGGGCGTGCCGCCGGAACCGCCGGATCGCCACCTGGGCCATGCCGTCCGGGTGCATGTGCGGATACAGCATGCGCATCCGGGTGACCCAGGCGGCGGCCTGCGGGCCGATGCGGCGCACCGCCTCCAGCGCCAGGTGCTCGGGCGCGTACTGCGGGTCGGCCCGCATCTGCTGCCACAGGCCGGGCGGCGGGGCCTCCCGCGTGTCCAGCTCGACCCCGGTCGGGACGATCGCTCCGGGCTCCGTCGTCAACGCAACACCTCCGCAAGCTCCAGCAGGGACTCGTCGGCGCCGGCCGCGCCGATCAGGCACAACCCGACGGGCAGGCCGTTCACCTGAGCGCCCGGCACGGTGAGCGCGGGCAGCCCGGCGACGCTGGCGATGCCGGTCAGGCCGAGGATCGGGGCGCGCAGCGGGCCGGTGTCGGCGCCACGCGCGGGGGCGGGGCTGGGCGCGGTCGGGATGGCCAGCACCGCGCCGTCGAGCACCCGGGCCATCGTGGACTTCACCTGGTTGATCTCGCGGTCGGCCGTGCCCAGCTCGTCGAGGGTGCGGCCGGACGCGGCGCGCACCCGCTCGGTGACGCCGGGGCCGAAGTGCGGGTGCTCGGCGCGTACCCACTCGCCGTGGCGCTGCCAGAACTCCCAGCCGGTGCGCACCGCGTAGGCCAGCCGGTAGTCGGGTGCGGGCCCGGCGCCCCACAGCGGCTTCTCCTCGACGGGCAGCACGCCCGCGAGCCGGTCCAGCAGGGGCTGCAGCGCGTCGCGGACGGCGGGCTCGGCCAGCTCCCACAGGTCGGCGGGGGCGTGCACGGCGCGGACCGGGCTGGTCCCGGGGCGGCTGCTCAGCAGCACCCCCGTCGCGGTACGCAGCAGCGCCAGGTCCCGGGTGAGCAGGCCCGGCACGTCGAACGAGCCGCACAGCGGCACCACCCCGGCCCGGCTGACCCGGTTGTGGCTGGGGCGCAGGCCGTACAGGCCGCACCAGCCGGCGGGGATGCGCACCGAGCCGCCGGTGTCGGTGCCCAGGCCCAGGTCGGCGGAGCCTTCGGCGACCGCGGCGGCGGTGCCGTTGGACGAGCCGCCGGTGATGTGGCCGGGCGCGGCCGGGTTGTCCGGGGCGCCGTAGTGCTCGTTCGTGCCGAACAGGCTGTAGGCCATCTCGTCGGTGTGCGTCTTGCCGACGATGGCCGCGCCCGCGCCGGTCAGCACCGCGACCGCGGCGGCGTCGCGTTTCGCGACCGGGTGGGTGGCCAGCCAGGTCGGGTTGCCCGCGCCGGTGGGCAGTCCGGCCACATCGAACAGGTCCTTGACGGCCAGCCGTATGCCGCGCAGCGGCCCGTCCGTCTCGGGGCGCGGCGGGATGGCCGTCACCCAGGGCACGTAGGGGCCGGGGGCCGCGAGGTCCGTCATCGCACACTCCTACCACGAGCGCCCGGCCGGGGAGTGCGGGCGCACCACGTAGCTTAGGACCTTATGACCGCAGTGCTCAGCCGCCAAACGCTCAACCGGGCGCTGCTGGCGCGTCAGTTCCTGCTCCGACGTGCGCAGATGCCGGTGTACGACGCCGTCGCGCACCTGTACGGCCTGCAGGCCCAGGCACCGAACCCGCCCTACCTGGCGCTGTGGAACCGGCTGGACGACTTCGCCCCGGAGGAGCTGTCGCAGCTGATCACGGACCGGCGTGCGGTGCGCATCGCGCTGATGCGCTCGACGATCCACCTGGTCACCGCCGAGGACTGCCTCGCCCTGCGCCCGGTGCTGCAACCGGCGCACGACCGCGGCTTCGCCGTCACCTACGGCAAGCGGCTGACCGGGCTCGACCTCGACACGGTCGCCGTGCACGGCCGCGAGCTGGTCGAGGCGCGACCGCGCACGTTCGCCGAGCTGGGCGCGCTGCTCGCCGAGCGTTTCCCCGGCTACGACGCCGACGCGCTCGCACCGGTGGTGCGCACACGGGTGCCGCTGGTGCAGGTGCCGCCGCGCGGGCTGTGGGGGTCTAGCGGGCAGGCCGCGCACACCTCGGCCGAGACGTGGCTGTCGGCGGAGCCGAGCGCCCCGGACCCGGCACGGATGGTGCTGCGCTACCTGGCCGCGTACGGCCCGGCGAGCGTGCCGGACGTGCAGGCCTGGTCGGGCCTGACCCGGCTGAAGGAGGTCGTGGCGGGACTGCGGCCGCGGCTGGTGACCTTCCGCGACGAGCGCGGCGTGGAGCTGTACGACCTGCCGGACGCGCCCCGGCCCGACGCCGCCGAACCGGCGCCGCTGCGGCTGCTCGGCGAGTTCGACTCGGTGCTGCTCTCGCACGCCGACCGCACCCGGATCATCTCCGACGAGCACCGCAAGCGAGTGTTCACCGTCAACGGCATCATCAAGGCGACGGTGCTGGCCGACGGCTTCGTCGCCGGGACGTGGCGCATCGAGCGCGGCCGGGACGCCGCAACGCTGCGCGTGGAGCCGTTCGTGCAGCTCACCGACGCGCAGCGGACCGCGCTGACCGAGGAGGCGCACCGGATGCTGGCGTTCGCGGCGCCCGGCGCGAAGGCGTACCACGTCGATGCGGGCTGAGCCATCTGTTCGGGATCGGACACCGGCTTGACGGGGCAGCGATCGATCGCGAAGGATTCTCCCGTGCTTGACCCGGGGGTGACGCTCGGCGGGCGTTACGAGCTCTTGGACCTGATCGCCCGCGGTGGGATGGGCGAGGTGTGGCGCGCCGACGACCTGGTGCTCGGCCGCCGCGTGGCGGTGAAGGCGCTGCTGCCCGCCCTGGCCGGGGAGGCCGGGTTCACCGCCCGGTTCCGGGCCGAGGCGCGCGCCATGGCGGCGCTGTCCCATCCCGGCATCGTCGAGATCTACGACTACGGCCACGCCGACGGCGTGGCGTACCTGGTGATGCAGTTCGTCGAGGGCGAGTCGCTGCGCGCGCTGGTCGACCGGGACGGCGCGGTGGACCCGCACCTGGCGATGGGGCTGCTCGCGCAGGCCGCCGACGCGATCCACGCCGCACACCGGCAGGGCATCGTGCACCGCGACGTGAAACCGTCGAACCTGCTGCTGCGCCCGGACGGGCGGCTCGCGCTCACCGACTTCGGCATCGCGCGCATGGTCGCCGGCGACCGCCTCACCGCCGCCGACGAGATCCTGGGCACCTCGTCCTATCTGGCTCCCGAGCAGGTCACCGGTGCCGAGATCGGGCCCGCCACCGACGTGTACGCGCTCGGTGTGGTCGCGTACGAGCTGGTCACCGGAGACCGGCCGTTCAACGCCGACACCCCGCTCGCGGTCGCGCTCCAGCACGTCAACGACGACCCGCCCGCACTGCCCGCGGACGTGCCCCGGCCGGTCCGGGCGCTCATCATGCGCGCGCTGGCCAAGGAGCCCGACGAGCGCTGGCCCTCCGCCGCCGCGCTCGCCCAGGCGTCCCGCTCGGCGGCGCACGCCACCCGGACGGCGGCGCGGGCCGCCGCCGCATCCGCTGTCTCTCCCAGCACGGAGAACACCGCGGCCGCGGACCGGCCGCCGCACAAGCGTGCGGCGGCAGCACCCTCCGGTTCCGCGGCCAGCCGGCCGTCGCGGGCGGTCGCGCCGGCCGGCCGCGCAGCGCCGGTCCCGGCGGGCGAGCGCAGCCTGGCCGACGCGATGCCGCCCGGTCACCGCCGGCCGCTGAACGCGGGGCCGTTCCGCGACCGCCGCCTGCTCGCCGGAGCCGCCGGGGTCCTGTTGCTGCTGGTGGCAGCCCTCGCCTACGCGCTCACGCCGAGCGCCGGCGCCGATCCGTCCGGGCAGGACCCGGGCACTGCTCCCTCCGCGAGCACCGGGACGGACCCCGCCGCGCCGCCGGGCACCGGCCCCTCCGGCAGCACCGCCCCGACGCCCCGGGCCACGGTGACGGCGTCCAGCCGTCCCCTGCCGCGGCCGTCGGGTGCGCACCCGAGCCCGGCCGCGCCGAGCAGCCCCGCCGCACCGCAGAGCCCGGCCACGACCACCCGGACCGTGCCCGGCATGTACGGCTGGCGCGAGGTCGAGGTGGTCGCCGAGCTGAAACGCCTCGGCCTGATCGGGACCATCACCTACCGGGCCACGCCCGACCAGTGCCACGTCCTGGAGCAGTCACCGGCGGGCGGAACGGTCGTCGCCGCCGGGTCCACCGTCGACGTCGTGATCGCCACCGCGACGGACCAGTGCAAACAGGTCTGATCCGCGGCCAGCCACCGAACAGTCCTTCCGCAAGCTGTAGCGGGTCCGGGGCGGGGCCGGCGGCACGGCCCCGCCGCGTGATGGGTTGACGACAGAGACGGGCACGCTGCGCCACCGGCTACCTACCGTGAGCACGCGCGCGCATCCACGTCCATGACTCTCACGATCGGTGACCGCCATGACCCGAACCGAAAGCCCGTCCCCGAAGCGCCGCGGCCTCCTGCGCGCGGTGTCCACGCTGCTCACCGCGGCCCTTCTCGCCGTGGGCCTGTCCGTCGCCGGGAACGTCGCCACCGCCACCCCCGCGCAGGCCCTCTGCGTGACGCCCGCCCTGGTGGGCAACTGGTCGAACATCGACCCGGCGACCAACCACATCGTCCGCGCCGACATCCAGTTCTTCTGCAGCGACGTCGTCACCTGCGACGCGGACACCGGCATCTGCACCCGGCCCCCGTCGTACTACCGCATCCGCCCGTTCGGGGCGTGCGTGCCCACCGCCTGCGACTGGGGCTGGCGGAACATGACCGCCATGAGCGACGGCTGGCAGCGCACGCAGTACGTGTACAGCTGGGCGACCGTCGACGTCTGGGCCCGCACCGAGGCCTGGTACGGCCGCACCTACCTGCGGATCTGGAGCAACACCGACTTCACCGCCGCCGACGGCCGCACCGACTTCGCCCGCGACGAGTGGTTCCTGCGGTGAGCACGCCGCCGGCGGGAGCCCCCTGAGCCCCCGCCGGCGGCCTCCCCCCGGTCAGTGCCCGGCGTGGGCCAGGTGCGAGCCGTGGTCGATCACCCCCGGCCTGCCGCCCGGCGGCACCACCACGAACTGGCCCATCATCCCGGCGTCCTCGTGGAACAGCACGTGGCAGTGGAACATGTACGGCGTGTCCGCGTCCGCGTAGTCGGTGAACCGCATGATCAGCTCATACGTCTCGTCCGGGTGCAGGTAGACGGTGTCCTTCCAGCCCGACAGCCGCGGCGGCGGCGCGGCCCCGCTGACGGTGAGCACCTGGAACTGCACGTCGTGCACGTGGAAGTTGTGCGGCTGCCCGTCGTTGTTGACGACCCGCCACACCTCCGTGGTGTCCTGCTCGGGCGCGAAGTCGACCCGGGTCATGTCCATCTGCCTGCTGTTGATGCTGTGCCCGCTGAACTTGAACTCCCGCTGCTGCGCGGCGTCAGCGCGGTCGAGCCGCGGTGTGGCGACCAGCCGCTGCGGCACCTCCGGGCTCGCGGAAAGCGTCCCCGAGGCCCGCAGTTGCAGCACGTCGAACGAGTCCGCCCCGCCGGTGAACCGCCCGAACACGCCCGTGCCCAGGTCCGGCGGGTAGCTGCGCAGCACCGTCCGCTCCCCCGCCTTGACCGTCACCACGATCTCGGCCCGCTCACCCGGCGACAGCATGAGCCGGTCCGTCCGGTGCGCCGCCTCCAGCAGCCCGCCGTCCGTACCCACCAGGTCGAACTGACGCCCGTCGGCGAACCCGAAGTCGTAGACGCGCGCGTTGGACCCGTTCAGCAGCCGCAGCCGCACCCGCTGCGTCTTCACCTCCAGGTACGGCCCGACGGTGCCGTTGACGGCGATGGTGTCGCCGAGGACGCCGACCCCGCTGAAGATCCCCGGGGCGTCGTCGAGCTTGCCCTTCGCGTCGAACTTGCGGTCCTGCACGATCACCGGGATGTCGTCGACGCCGTACTCGTGCGGCAGCGCCGCGACCGAGGTGGCCGGGTCGTCGACGATGAACATGCCGGCCAGGCCCTGGTACACGTGCTTGGCGGTCTCGCCGTGCAGGTGCGGGTGATACCAGAGCGACGCGGCGGGCTGCTCGATCTTCCAGGCCGGCGACCAGGTCCTGCCGGGTGCCACGAGCTGGTGCGGGCCGCCGTCCATCTCGGGCGGCAGGTGCATGCCGTGCCAGTGCACCGTGGTCGTCTGGTCGAGGCCGTTGGTCACGTTGACCACGACCTGCTCGCCGCGCGTGGCGCGCAGCGTCGGGCCGAGCACGTCGCCGTTGAACCCCCAGGTCGGCGTCGTGCCCCGGCCGAAGTCGTGCGTGCCCGCCTGCGCCCGGAGGTCGAACACGCGGCGGCCGCCCTCCAGCCGCGACGGCGCGAGCGGCGGCACCGCCAGCGGCCGTGTGAAGTCGACCGCGTCGGTCGTGTCGACCGTCTGGCTGTTCCAGATCCAGACACCGGCCCCCGCACACACCGTGCACAGCAGCGCGACCACGATGCCCAGCACCGCCAGCACCCTCCTGAGGCGCACCCTGACCAACTCCCTTCCCCGGGTCCTGTGAAGCGCAGACAGGGTGCCGGGCGCCGATCGGGCACGTCGAGGGATAGACCGGGATACCCGGGACAGGCCAGGGGATTCCCCCCGGTCGTGAGCGAGTTCACCGGGGGAACCCTGACGGGATCTCCCGGTAGAGCGTTTACGGTCGTACGGTGACCGCCGCGCCCCTCCCCGCCACCGCCCGCCACGAGCCCTGGCCGCTGGCGGGCCTGCTGCTGGTGGCCGCGGGCACGTTCCTGTCGGTGACCACCGAGATGGTGCCGATGGGCCTGCTCAGCTCGATCAGCCGGGACCTCGGCGTCAGCGAGCCCACCGTCGGTCTGCTCGTCACCGGGTACGCCCTGATGGTGGCGCTGTTCGCGGCGCCCCTGGGGCGGCTGACCGCCCGGTTCCCGCGCCGCGGCCTGCTGGTCTGCACGCTGCTGGCGTACTCCGCGAGCAACGTGCTGATGGCCGTGAGCACCGTGTATCCGCTGGCCGCGGCCGCCCGGCTGCTGGGCGGCCTCACGCACGGCGCGTTCTGGGCCATGTGCGCCGGATACGTCGCCCGCATGGTCACCCCCGACCGGGTCGGCCGTGCGGTGACCCTGGTGTTCGCCGGGGGCACGGTGGCGATCCTGCTCGGCGTTCCCGCAGGGACCGCGCTCGGCGTCGCGATCGGCTGGCGGGCCGCGTTCGCGGTGCTGGCCGGGGTCGGCGTGGTGCTGGCGCTGGTCGGCTGGCGGCTGCTGCCCGACTTCCCCGGCGAGGCCGCCGGCAACGGGATGAGCCTGCTGCGTGTGCTGCGCACACCGTCCGTGGCGATCGTGGTGGTCACCACCGCGGTCACCATGCTCGGCTACTTCAGCTTCTACACCTACATCTCGCCGTTCCTGCAGGCCACCGGCCTGAGCGAGGAGGCGCTGAGCCCCGCGCTGCTCGGCTACGGCGCGGCCGGCGCGGTCGGCCTGCTCGCCGCCGGGCTGCTCGTGGACAAGCGGCCCCGGCTGGCCATGCTGGGCGGGGTCGTCCTCCTGACCGGCGCGCTGGTCGTGCTCGCCCTGGCCGGGACGACCCCCGCGCTGGCGGTGGCCGCCGCCGCGCTGGCCGGTCTCGCGCTCAACGCCCTGGCCACGCTGGTGCAGGCGGCGATCCTGCGGGCCGCCCCGGCGGGCGCCGCCGACACCGCCGCCGCGCTCAACGCCTCGGCCTTCAACCTGGGCATCGGCGGCGGCGCGCTGCTCGGCGGCCTGGCGCTCAGCGGCTGGGGCGCGGCCTCGCTGCCGCTCGTCGCGGCGGTGCTGACCACCGCCGGCATCGGTGGCGTGCTGTACGGCCGCCGGGAGGGCTTCCCCGCCACGGTGCCCCTGTGAACCGCCGCGGCCTGCGAGCGGGCAGAATGGCGGCGTGACGACGTCCATTAACCAGCGCATCGCCGAGGAGCTCGGCGTACGGAACAACCAGGTGACCGCGGCGGTCGAGCTGCTCGACGGCGGGGCCACCGTCCCGTTCATCGCCCGCTACCGCAAGGAGGTCACCGGCGCGCTGGACGACGAGCAGCTGCGCAACCTCGAAGAGCGGCTGCGCTACCTGCGCGAGCTGGAGGAGCGCCGGACCACGATCATCGAGTCGATCCGGTCGCAGGGCAAGCTCGACGACGCGCTGCTGGCGCAGATCATGGCCGCCGACGCGAAGGCGCGGCTGGAGGACATCTACCTGCCGTACAAGCCGAAGCGGCGTACCAAGGCGATGATCGCCCGCGAGGCGGGCCTGGAGCCGCTCGCGGACCTGCTGCTCGGCGACCCGTCGCACGACCCGCAGACCGCCGCCGCGGCGTACGTCGACGCGGACAAGGGCGTGGCCGACACCGGCGCCGCGCTGGAGGGCGCCCGCGCCATCCTGGTCGAGCGCTTCGGCGAGAACGCCGACCTCATCGGCGCGCTGCGCGAGCTGATGTGGACCCGCGGCCGGATCGTCTCCAAGATGCGCGACGGCAAGGCCGAGGAGGGCGCGAAGTTCTCCGACTACTTCGACTTCTCCGAGCCGTACGCCAAGCTGCCCAGCCACCGCATCCTCGCCATGTTCCGGGGCGAGAAGGAGGAGGTGCTGGACCTGGTCATGGAGCCGGACGAGCCGCAGCCCGAGGGCGCGCCCGCCGGCCCGACCGTGTTCGAGGGACGGATCGCCGCCGCGTTCGGCATCAGCGACCGCGGCCGCCCGGCCGACAAGTGGCTGAACGACACCGTGCGCTGGGCCTGGCGCACCCGCATCCTGGTGCACCTGGGCCTGGACCTGCGCAACCGGCTCTGGCAGGCCGCCGAGGAGGAGGCCGTCCGGGTCTTCGCGATGAACCTGCGCGACCTGCTGCTGGCCGCCCCGGCGGGCACCCGCGCCACGATGGGCCTGGACCCGGGCTACCGCACCGGCGTCAAGGTCGCCGTCGTCGACGCCACCGGCAAGGTCGTCGCCACCGACACGATCTACCCGCACGTGCCGCACAACCGCTGGAACGAGTCCCTGGCCAGCCTCGCCAAGCTGTGCGCGGCGCACAAGGTCGAGCTGATCGCCATCGGCAACGGCACCGCCTCCCGCGAGACCGACAAGCTCGCCATCGACCTGATCAAGCTCGCGCCGCACCTCAACCTGACGAAGATCGTCGTCTCCGAGGCGGGCGCGTCGGTGTACTCCGCCTCCGCGTACGCCTCGCAGGAGCTGCCCAGCCTCGACGTGTCGCTGCGCGGCGCGGTGTCCATCGCCCGCCGCCTGCAGGACCCGCTCGCCGAGCTGGTGAAGATCGACCCGAAGTCCATCGGCGTCGGGCAGTACCAGCACGACCTGTCCGAGGTGAAGCTGTCCCGCTCGCTGGACGCGGTGGTCGAGGACTGCGTGAACGGCGTCGGCGTCGACGTGAACACCGCGTCCGCGCCGCTGCTGGCCCGGGTGTCCGGCATCAGCGCCGGGCTGGCCGAGAACATCGTGCTGCACCGCGACGCCAACGGCCCGTTCCGCTCGCGCACCGCGCTCAAGGAGGTGCCGCGCCTCGGGCCGAAGGCGTTCGAGCAGTGCGCGGGCTTCCTGCGCATCCCCAACGGCGACAACCCGCTCGACGCGTCCAGCGTGCACCCCGAGGCGTACCCGGTGGTGCAGCGCATCCTGAAGAACAACGGCGTCGAGATGGCCAAGCTCATCGGCAACGGCTCGCTGCTGCGCACCCTCAAGCCGGCGGAGTACGCCGACGACGTGTTCGGCCTGCCGACCGTCACCGACATCATCAAGGAGCTGGAGAAGCCCGGCCGCGACCCCCGCCCGGCCTTCAAGACCGCGTCCTTCAAGGACGGCGTCGAGAAGATCGGCGACCTGCAGCCCGGCATGCTGCTGGAGGGCGTGGTCACGAACGTGGCCGCGTTCGGCGCGTTCGTCGACATCGGCGTGCACCAGGACGGCCTGGTCCACGTCTCGGCGATGTCGCGCAACTTCGTCAGCGACCCGCGCGACGTGGTCAAGTCCGGCGACGTGGTCAAGGTGAAGGTGCTCGACGTGGACATCCCGCGCAAGCGCATCTCGCTGACCCTGCGCCTGGAGGACGAAGCGGCTCCGGCCGGCGGCGACCGCGGGCAGCGCGGCGGCGGCGGTGACCGCGGCCAGCGCGGCGGCCAGGGTGGTCAGCGCGGCGGCCAGGGCGGCCAGCGCGGTGGCGGCGGGCAGCCCCGCCAGCGCAACGAGGCACCCGTCGCCAACAGCGCCATGGCCGACGCCCTGCGCCGGGCGGGCCTCGACAAGCTCCGCTGAACTTCCCCTGACCGGCATTGCCAAAGCTCCCGCCACGCTGTCAACGCAGCGTGGCGGGAGCTTCATCATGGTCCCGGAGCGGAAGCGCTCAACCCGCGCGAAGGCGGCGCCGGCGGGTGAGGACGATCAGTCCCACGCCGCCCGCGGCGAGCGCCGTGCCGACGAGCGCGGTCACGATGTTGGTGCTCATGTCGTCCTCGATGTCGGCCACGTCCACCTGGCGCCAGCGCAGCTCCTGCTCGCCTTCCGCCTCGGCCAGCCGCTGCTCGGCCCGGGGCAGCTGGTCGGCGAGCTGCGTGTAGCCGTACGCGCTGCCCACCGCCAGGAACAGCCCCAACCCGATGAGCAGCACTCCCACGGCGTACGACACTCTCCACATGGCGCCTCCCCGGCCCTCGTGTTCACCGACCCGGGGAAGCTACGGCCGCCGCAGCATCGTCCGCGGCGGCCGCCTTACGTCACCGCAGGCCACGGGCGGGGCATACGCTCCCGGAGCGGCCCGGTGCGGGAGGTGTCAGCCGCACACCCGCCACTCGCCGTCCTCCTTCAGCAGCGGGAAGCCCTGCGTCATGACGGCTCCCGTCTCGGCCTGGGTGAGGCGCATCGTGATGACCGCGGTGGTGGTGGAGTTCATCTGCTTGATGCTGGTGCCGGTCACCTCGTACTTGCTGATCTTCAGCTGAGCCGTCTGCACCCGGGTGTAGTCGGCCTCGGAGGTGCTCGCCTGGACCCTGTCGCACAGCCGCCCGTACGCGCCGTGGTAGTCCCCGGCCATGATGTCCTCGACGTAGGCGACCGCGACGTCGCGGGCCGGGCCGGTCGCCTCCTGCACGCCGCGGAACAGCAGCACCGCGCCGGTGATGCCGCCACCGCAGCACAGCACCAGGACGATGGCGACGATGATCAGGATGCGCTTGGTGTTGCTCTTCTTCGCCGGCGGCGGCGGAGGCACGAAGGTCATGGCGCCAATATGAACGATCAACGCAAGCGGTCTAGGGTCGGTGGATGAGCGCCTTCCGGTTGTCCTCGAACGTGTTCGCCGTCCCGTCCGCGAACGCCTTCACGGACCGGTGCCGGCTGGCCGAGCGGCTCGGATACGACACCGTGTTCGCCGCCGACCATCTCGGCGCGCCCGCGCCGTTCCCGGTGCTGGTCGCGGCTGCCGCAGCCACCGAACGGCTGCGGGTGGGCACGTTGGTGCTGAACGTGCCGTTCTGGAATCCGGCGCTGCTGGCCCGGGAGATCGCCACGGCGGACCTGCTCACCGGCGGGCGGCTGGAGGTCGGTCTCGGCGCGGGCCACATGAAGTGGGAGTTCGACGCGGCGGGCATCCCGTTCGAGCGGTTCGGCGCCCGCACCGCCCGGCTCGCCGAGACGATCACCGAGCTGGGCCGCTGGTTCCGGGCCGAAGACACCAGACCGCTGCCTGGCGGCGCGCCCCCGCTTCCGGTGCAGAAGAAGGGCTTCGGGGGGTACGGGCCGCCGCTGATCGTCGGCGGCACCGGAGACCGGGTGCTGCGTATCGCCGCCGAGCATGCCGACATCGTCTCGATCGCGGGGGCGTACCAGGTCAAGAACGCCGACCCGGGCACCTTCCGGCTGGGCACGGCCGCGGAGACGGACGAGCGGGTGGCGTTCACCCGGGCGCTGGCCGGGCCACGGGCCGCTGGGATCGAATGGCACACGCTGATCCAGCTGGTGGTCGAGACAGACGACCGCGCGGCGAAGGCGGAGGAGCTGTCCGCTCGGGTGGGCATGCCCGCGGCGGAGGTGCTGGAGTGCCCGTTCCTGCTGTTCGGCACGGCGGACGAGATGGCGGCGCAGTTGAGCCGGCAGCGCGAGCGCTGGGGCTTCAGCTACCTGACCGTGCATGATCCGTACCTGGAGGCGTTCGCGCCGGTCATCGCCGCACTGCGGGGCTGAGAAGGGCAGCGGGTGGCGGCGCGCATCGCCGCGTCGATGTGCGGCGCTCCGCCCGACCCCGTGGCAGCATGGATCGACATGAACGTCGCCGAGCACGTCGAGGCGCGGCCCGCGCCCGCGCTGCGGCCGTACGTGCGCCGGTACTCCGGCTACCACTACCGCGGCTTCGCCCCGGGAGTGCATCTGGGCCTGCCGTCCTCCGCGCTGACCGTCGTGATCAGCTTCGACGAGCCCACGCTCGTGGCGCTGTCCCCCGGCGAGCCGCCGACCGGGTATGCCGCCCTGGCCAGCGGCCTGTCCCTGGCCCCCGCCTTCATCCACCACGACGGCGCCCAGTACGGCGTGCAGCTGGACCTCACCCCGGCGGGCGCCCGCGCCCTGTTCGGCGTGCCCGCCGCGGCACTGGCCGCCGCCGTGCTGCCGCTGGACCTCGAACCCCTGACCGACCGGCTGCGCACCGCGTCCTGGCCGGAACGGTTCACGCTGCTCGACGCCGCGCTCACCGCCCGCCTGCGCCCGGCCGACGCCGCACCCGAGCTGGTGTACGCCTGGCAGCGGGTGCAACGCTCCGGCGGTGACCTGCGGGTCGGCGAGCTGGCCGCCGAGACCGGCTGGAGCCGCCGCACCCTGTGCTCCCGCTTCACCGCCGAGTACGGCGTCGGCCCCAAGGACGCGCTGCGCCTGGCCCGGTTCGGCCGCTCGCGGCGGCTCGTGCAGCGGATCGACCGGCCGGCGCTGGCCGAGGTCGCCGCTGCCTGCGGCTACCACGACCAGGCGCATCTGGCCCGGGAGTGGCGCGAGTTCGCCGGGGTCGCGCCGTCGCGCTGGCTGGCCGCCGAGGAGCTTCCCATAAGTACAAGCCAGGACGGCTCCGCTGCCGCGACCCTGGAGCCATGACCGATCGCGAAACCATGGTCTGGCCCTGCCTGACCTACCCCGACGCCGGCGCCGCCATCACGTTCCTGGAGGAGGCGTTCGGGTTCACCGCCACCGCCGTGCACGGCACCGGCGACACCGTCGCGCACGCCGAGCTGCGCTGGCCGCTCGGCGGCGGCGTCATGCTGGGCAGCCCCCGGCCGGACAACGTGCACGACATCCCGGCCGGGCAGGGCCTGGTCTACGTCGTCACCGACAAGCCCGACGCCCTCTTCGCCCGCGCCGTCGCGGCCGGTGCGACGGTGGTCCGCGAGCTGCGCGACGAGGACTACGGCTCGCGCGGCTTCACCGTCCGCGACCCCCAGGGCATCCTCTGGAGCTTCGGCACCTACACCGGCGAGTGAGCCCACAGGCCGCCCCGCCGCCCGCCCGCCCGCCCGCCGCCCGCCCAAGATCATCCGACTTGCCTGGCACCTGGGCGTATCTTGAGCGCGCTTTCGCCCACTTGCCAGGCAAGTTGGACGATCTTGGGCGGGCCACGCAAGTTGGACGATCTTGGCTTGCGACACGAGACGGACGATCTTGGCGTCGGGCAACGGGCGATGTGACGGCGTCAGGTGCCGGACCGGGCGGCGGCGATACGGGCGGCGCCCACCTCGCCCGGGCCCGCGGTGACCGTGGCGGTGCCGGGCAGGTGGTGGGCCAGCAGCCGGATCACCGCCTCGCGCACCGGGCGGGAGCCGCCCAGCACGCTGCCCGCCAGCACCACCGGGCCGTCCGCGTGCACCTCCACGACGGTGTCCACCAGGTGCGCGGCACAGCGTTCGACAAGCGCGGCGGCCTGCGGGTCGCCGGCCTCGGCGGCCTCGGTGACCAGGGGCGCGAGCCGGGACAGGTGGCGCGGCTCCTGGTCGTGCAGCGCGCCGATCAGGTCGTCGGCGGCCTGCCGGGACGCGGCGGCAGGCAGCACGCCGAGCACGGCCGTCGCGACGGCGCGGGTCAGGTGCCCCTCGGGGACGCGGGAGTACAGCTCACGGGCAGTCAGCGCGGCCGCCTCGCGGCCCAGCCAGAACCCGGAGCCCAGATCGCCGAGCAGCCAGCCGATGCCGTCCGCGCTCGCCGTCATCACCCCGTGCTCGATGCGCGCCGCGATCGCCCCGGTGCCGGAGATCAGCACCGTGCCGCGCGGCTCGGGCGTGCCGGCGGCGTACGCCACCTCGACATCACCGACCGGCCGCACCGGCACCAGAAGCCCCAGCTCCGCAAAGGCGGTCTCATAGGCGGACGCAACGGCGGGGTCGGTGAACCGGCCGGTCCCCGCGATGCCCATCACCGCACAGCGCACCTCAGCAGGGTCGAGGCCGGTCAGGGCCGCCCGGACGGCGTCCGACACCGCGGCCACGGCCTCGGGCAGCGGCACCGAGACCGGGTTGCCGGCGCCCGCGCGGCCGAAGCCGGCGCGGGCGCCGTCGAGCGTGGTGATCAGCGCCCGTGACGACGTGCCGCCGACGTCGAGGCCGAGGACGAGGGTCACGGGCGCTGATCCTTTCACTTCATCGGGACCGGGTCGACTGCGTCAGCAGCGGCCCAGGTCCTCCCACTGCACGGTCCAGCCGGGCTCGCTGCCCTGAGTCCACCACTTGGCGCGCCACAGGTGCACGCCGTCGCCGGACTTCGGGCCGCTGGGGTTGCCGTTGGCGCTGCGCTCCCACTTGACCTGCTGGCCGGTGGTGTAGACGCCGCTGATCGTCCAGGTCGCCGCGTTGGCGCAGCCGGTGCCGCCGGTCGGCGGGGCCGACGGGGACGGCGAGCTGCTCGGCGGGGCCGAGGGCGACGACGAGGGCGGGGTGCTCGGGCCGGTAGACGGCGAGGCGGTGGGGCAGGTGCCGCCGCCGGTGCCGACGGTGTCGGTGTGCGCCACGTTCTGCGCCCGGTACGAGCCGACACGGGTGTTGACCTGCGCCGGGGTGAGCACCTCGTTCTGCGAGTACAGCACGTAGTCGACCTGCTGGCGGTAGGTCGACATGCCGCCGGTGTGCGCGGCCGCGTCGATGAACCACAGGTTGAAGTTGATCGACATGTTCGTCTCGGGGTAGTAGATGCCGCTGTGGTCGGCGACCAGGTTCCCGTCGATGTAGTACTTCACGTGCCCGGCCGAGACCGTGAACACGAGGTCGTGCCAGCCCGCGAACGACTGCCGCTGCTCGCCGTGGGCGTTGACGGCCTCCCACGGGTCGGGGCGGTAGGTCTCCCACGTGGTCTCGTACATGATGTTCGACGGCTCGCCCCACCCGCCGTTGGGCAGGTACTCGAAGTCGATCTCGCCGTAGTTCGGGTCCATCGGGGCGGCCAGCGGGGTGATGGTGAAGAACGTCTCCACCAGGTGGTCGCCGTCGTTGCCGGAGACCGGCGCGTCGGTGAACTTGACCCGCGCGGCGTAGGTGCCCTCGAAGAACTTCTGCTGGTGGTACAGCTCCGCCTGGCTGGTGCCGCCGGCCGTGCCGTCGGTGGACGCCTGCAGCTGCAGGGACTTGGCGCCGTCCACGGTCGGGAACGAGACGTTGCTGGTCGGCCAGGAGGCACCGGGGATGCCGGGGCCGCCGGAGTAGGTGCGCACCGTCCAGCCGCGCTGCTGGATCAGCGGATCGCTCGGCCCGCTGTAGCTGAAATCGTCGAACAGGGCGTTGCAGGTGGCCGCCGCGGCGGACGCGGTGGTGCCCGCGGTGAGCGCGACCAGCGTGCCGGCGGTGAGCGCCAGTGCGGTGGCGCCGAGCGCGGCGACGATGGGACGTCGGAGGGACACTTGTTTCTCCTTTCGGGGTGGCGGACTACGGTGGGTGGCACCCCCGGGTGCGCCGCGTGAGAGGCGGCGCACCCGGGGCCTGGTGCCCCGTGGGTCCGTTGGTGCGGGAGGTGCCTTCTTGCGGGCACGGTCGAGCACGCCGAGAAGCACGTTCTCCCCGAGTTCGGCGTCTGCGCCCGCCCGTGCGGTCTGTGGTGTGGTGTTACTTGAGGGCGCCGGAGGTCAGCCCGGCGCGGATCTGCCGCTGGAAGAAGACGTACGCGAGCAGCACCGGCAGGATCGCGATGACCAGCCCGGCGAACAGGCCGCTCCAGTCGCTGCGGTAGCCCTGGCTCACTGCCAGCTCGGCGAGGCCCTGAGCCAGGACGTAGTGGTCCGGGTCCGGGTTGAGCACCTTCGGCAGCAGGTACTGGTTCCACAGGCCGAGGAAGTTGAAGATGCCCACGCTGACCATGCCCGGCCGGGCCATCGGCAGCATGACCTTGAAGAACACCCCGGCGTGCGAGGCGCCGTCGATGAACGCGGCCTCGGCGACCGCGCCCGGCAGCGAGCGGAAGAACCCGTGCAGGAAGAACACGGTGAACGGCAGGGCGTACGCGGCGTACACGAGGATCAGCCCGTGGTACGTGCCGAGCAAACCGAGGTTGTCCACCACGAAGAACAGCGGCACCAGCGCGAGGAACACCGGGAACAGCATCCCCGCCACCAGCAGGTAGTAGATGAACCGGTTGCCCGGGAACTCGTAGCGGGCCAGGCAGTACGCCGTCAGCGCGCCGAGCAGCATGGTCAGCGCGAGCGCGCCGCCCACCACGATCAGCGTGTTGAGCAGGTACTGCCCGATCGAGGCCTGGTCCCAGGCGCGGGACCAGTTGTCGAACCGGAGCTCGGCCGGCGGCGTCCACGGGCTGTCGAAGATCTCCGCGTCGGTCTTGAACGACGACATGAAGGCCCACAGCAGCGGCAGCGTCACCAGCGCGGCCCACAGCGTCAGCACGGCGTGCTTGATCCTCATGCCAGCTCCACCCGCTCCCGCTTGGTGACCCGCAGCAGCAGCACCGCGATGGACAGGGTGAGGAAGAAGATCGCCACCCCCATGGCCGAGGCGTAGCCGAACTTCCCGAAGGCGAACGCGGTCCGGTAGAGGCCCAGCCCCATCACCTCGGTGCTGTTGTCCGGGCCGCCCGGCCCGACCGTCATGATCTGGACCAGGGCGAACCCGTCCAGCGCCGCGATGCCCAGGTAGATCCAGCCGACCTGCACGCTCTCCCAGATCAGCGGGAGCGTGATCCGCCGGAACACGGTCACCGGCCCGGCCCCGTCGATGGCCGCGGCCTCGACGATGTCCTCCGGCACCGACTCCATCGCAGCCGAGAACAGCACCACGTAGAAGCCGACCGACGACCAGATCAGCACGATCATCACGCACCACAGCGCCAGGTCCGGCTCGGCCAGCCACGAGCGCCGCCACGAGTCCAGGCCCACCGCCGACAGCGCCCCGTTGAGCAGGCCGCTGTTGGGGGTGTACACGAACTGCCAGAGCACCGCGATGATCGCGACGCTGAGCAGCTGCGGGAAGAAGTACACCACCCGGTACACCCTGGTGCCCTTGGTCGCGGCGGCCAGCGCCAGCGCGATCGCGATGACGGCCAGCGGCACGACAAGCAGCATCAGCCCGTTGTGGCGCAGCCCCGCCAGGAACAGCGGGTCACTCCACAGCCTGCCGAAGTTGTCCAGCCCGGTGAACTCCGGGGCGCTGTCCACGCCGTTCCAGTTCGTGAACGCGAGCTGGAACGCCTGCAGGTACGGCGACAGGACGAACACGCCGTACAGCGCCAGGGGCACGATCAGCGCCCCCACCAGGAACCGGTACTTGCCGTGCCGCATGGCCCCTCACCGCTTGTGCTTGACGATGGAGCTGTCCTTGGCGACCGCGTCGGCGGCCTTCTGCACGCGCTCGGCCCACTGCTGCGGGTTGATGCGCTTGGTGGCCAGCTCGCCCGTCGCGTCGTCGACCGCCTTCGACAGCGGCGCGTACCAGGTGCGGAACTTGTAGCTGAACACGTTCGGGCCGGCCGCCTTGACCGCCTCGGCCACCGAGCCCAGGCCGCTGGTCAGGGTGAGCCCGTCGGTGGCGCCGGTGACCACCGGCAGCGCCTTGGCGCTCTCGGCGAAGCCGCGCGCGACCTGCTTGGAGAACAGGTAGCGCAGGAACTCCAGACCGCCCTGCGGGTTCTTGGCCTTCGCGGGCACCAGGAACGACTCGCTGCTGGCGGCCATCACCGCGCCGTTGGGCAGCTTGTCCGAGCTGGTCAGCGCGGGCACGGTCGCCATGACCATGTCGAACCCGGCCGGGGTGACCTGCTGCTGCTCGCCCTCCAGCCAGGAGCCGCACGGGATGAACGCCACCTGGCCCTTGCACCACGCGTTCTGCGCCTCGGTGTGGGACAGGCCCTCCGAGCCGGGCAGGATGTGCCCGCGTACCGCGAGCTGGTGGATCGCCTCCGCGGCGGCCACGACGGCGGGCTGCTGCCACGCCCCGGCCTCCAGGTTGTCGATCGCCTTGACCGCCTCGACGCCGCCGGCCTTGGCGGCCATCGACAGCAGCGGGTCGTTCAGGTACTCCGGGTACTTGCCCTGCCAGGTCCAGGGGGCCAGACCGGCCTTCTTGATCTCGTCGTTGAGGGTGAGCATCTCCTCCCACGTCTTGGGGAAGGTCCACCCGTGCTTGGCGAACAGCGACTTGGAGTACCAGACGCCCCACAGCACCGACGAGTAGTTGAGCACCAGCGGCTTGCCGTCGAACGTGCCGTCCTCGATCACGCCCGGCATGAGCGTGTCGCGTACCTTCTTGCCCGGGTCGTCCACGGCCGGGGCGTCCAGCAGCTCGGTCAGGTCCTTCAGCTTGCCCGCCGAAACCAGGGTGGCCAGGTCGAGGCGGCCCGCGCCGCTGTTGTCGACCACGTCCGGCGGGCTGTCGGCCACGAACCGCGGCTGCAGCACCTCGCCCACGCCCTGGATGCCCTTGTGGTCGATGGCGACCTTCGGGTGCTTCTCCTTCAGCCGGGTCCCGGCGTCGATCGCGTACTGGTCGCCGTACCCACCCTTGAAGATCACCACTTCCAGGCCGGCGTCGGCCGGCACGCCCAGCGGGTTCTCCGCGCTGACGTCGCCCTTGCCCGCGCCCTCGTTATCGCCGCCACCACCGGTGGCGCAGGCGGCCAGCGTGGTGCTCGCCGCTGCGGCAGCCGCGCTGAGCAGCGCGCCGCGTCTTGTAAGGTTCATGATGTCGCCCTTCATGCACACAGGGGTTGATGGGTTAGGCGATACGCCGGATGCGCCCGGCGTATCGCGCTTCCAACTGCTGGTTGTGCTCATAGCCGCCGGCGATGTTGGCGGACAGGTAGATCGGCGGGGTCTGACCCGCCTCCTCCAGGCGCCGCACGACCTCGGTGACCACCATCTGGGCCAGCACGGCCGCGGTCACCGACGACACGGCGCCGGACTGGTTGGGCATGATCACGTCGCCGTACGGGGCGCCGTTGTCCAGCACCACGTCGGCGATCTCGGACAGCCGCTTCCCGGACGGGTGGCGCGGCTGCGACTGCGCGGTGTGCGCCAGCGACGTCACCGCGATCAACTGGTGGCCCTTCTCCTTGATGAGCAGGGCCAGCTCGACCACCACCCCGTTGATGCCGGAGTTGGAGGCCAGCACGAACACGTCCGCGGGCTGGATCGGGGCCAGCTCGTAGAGCCGGTGCGCCACCTCGGTGCGCCGCTCCAGCAGCTGGTCCTCCAGCACCTCGCGCGGCTCGCCGCCCCACAGCACGATGTCGCGCAGCGCGATGCGGTTCGTCGGCACCAGGCCCCCGGCCCGGCCCGCGATCTCCATCGCGAGCGCCTCGGAGTGCCCGCTGCCGAACGCCTGCACCACGCCGCCCGCGTTCAGGCTCTCCGTGATCAGGTCGGCGGCCCGCTGCACGTTGGCGGCCTGCCCGGTGCCCACCTTGCCCACCAGCTCGGTGATGGCTTCCAGGTACGTCTGCGCGTTCATCTCGCTCCTCGTGTTGCTCGTGGGTTGGCCGCGCGGTCGCTCACTCGGCTGCGTCACCGCGCCGCGCGTGGCGGCGCCGGTGCGAGGTCGGCTCGTCGTGCAGCCGGTGTGCCTCCACCGCCCGCGCGGTGACCTCGAACGCCTCGGTGGTCCGCGCGTACGTCCGCTGCGCCACCGCGACGTAGATCAGATCGACGGCGACCAGCTGCCCGTGCAGCGCCGACAGCGCCGCCAGCCGGAACGTCGTCTCGTGCACCGCCGTGGTCAGCACCACGTCGGCGGCCTCGGCCAGCGGCGACTTGTCGAACGAGGTCACCGCGACGGTCAGCGCGCCCTGCTCGGCCGCCTCCGCCAGCACCTCGATCACCTCACGGGTGCGGCCGCTGTGTGAGAAGCCGATCGCGACGTCGCCGGGGCCGAGCAGCGCCGCGTTGGTCAGCGCCTTGTGCGCGTCCAGACGGTGCCAGCAGGGCACCCGGATGCGCTCCAGCCGGAACTGCATCTCCTGCGCCGTGGTGCCGGAGCTGCCCAGCCCGAACAGCTCCACCCGCTGCGCGCCCGCGATCGCGTCGGCGACCCGCGCCACCTGGGTGAGGTCCAGCCGGGCCGCGGTCTCCTGGATGGCGCGCGCGTCGGCGCTGGCGATCACGCCGAGCACGCGGTCCATCGGGTCGCCCGGCTCGATCTCGCGGTCGATGTCGGTCTCCCAGCGCGCCTGCGCCTCGCGCCCGCTCTCGGTCGCGATCGCCACCCGCAGCGCCGCGTACCCCCGGAAGCCCAGCACCCGGCAGAACCGCGTCACCGTGGCGGTGGAGGTCCCCGCGCGCTCGGCGAGGTCCACGATGGACGCCTGCGCCGCCAGCGCCGGGTCCTCCAGGATCTGCTCCGCCACCCGCTGCAGCGCGTCAGGCAGGTTCGGCAGCTCCATCCGCATACGACCGATGACACCCTGCACGTGAATTCCCCTTCACCACGATCCGTTGATGAAGAAAATTACGATCCACCGTCCACAGTGTCAATCCCTCACGTCAAAAATTTTGACGCCCCCACCCTCCCAACCCCAGCAATAATTTTGATCACCCGGTCGCGTGTAGACGAAGATCGCCCGACTTGCCTGGCAGGCGGGCGTATCTTGGGCGCGGATAAGCCCAGGTGCCAGGCAAGTCGGGCGATCATGGCGCCCGCGGCGGTCAGATGCGGACGAAGCCGATCATCGCGAGACCCGCGGCGGCCTGGGCGATCGAGGCGGCGACGACGATCGCGGCGGGCCAGAAGCGTGCGGTCCGCGTACACAGCCACGCCGCCCCGACTTGAAGGAACACGGCCATGAAGATCCACAGCCGGACGGTCTCGCCGCGGTTGATGCCCCACAGGTCGAGCACCGCCAGCACGGCGAGCCCGGACAGGACCAGCACCGCGACGGGGTGCGCGGAGCGGCGGCGCACCGCGTCCACCGCCGCGACGGCCAGCAGCAGGCAGGACGCGAACCCGGCCGCCATCGCCAGGTACCACAGGTTGCGGCTCAGCCACATCCCGTACGGCCGGTGCCGCTCGTTGAAGTCGTTCGCGTCGGCGAGCACGTACCCGAAGTTGTCGAACAGGTCGTAGCCGAAGCTCAGCCGCAGCGCGGCGTAGCAGGCGGCGAACCCGGCCACCGCCCACCCGACCAGGCGCAGCACGTCCCGCCAGGCCAGGCTGCGCCGCCACAGCGCCACCCCGAGCAGCGCCGCGAACACCAGCCCCAGGACGAGCGGCAGCGCCTCGAAGAACACGACCAGGTAGAGCGCCGCGCCCAGCCCCAGCGCCCAGCCGAGGCGGCGGGTCCGCAGGAAGCGCACGTGCAGCCACAGCGCCAGCAGGATCGGCACCGGGGAGAGCGCGTTCAGCACCGGCGTGAAGTACAGCGTGCCCGGCACGAACAGGCCCAGCACCAGCGTGTACAGCGCGAGCGTGCGGTCGCCGGTCAGCTCGCGCACGATCAGCCACAGCAGCACCGCGGACAGGTTCGCCAGCACCA
Organism: Catellatospora bangladeshensis; assembly: GCF_016862575.1. Taxonomy (GTDB): domain Bacteria; phylum Actinomycetota; class Actinomycetes; order Mycobacteriales; family Micromonosporaceae; genus Catellatospora; species Catellatospora bangladeshensis. The sequence goes on from NZ_BONF01000011.1 coordinate 265,597, forward strand.
CGATCGCCACGCCCATGCCCGCCGGGCTCAGGCCGAGCGCGTCGAGGCCGAAGTACAGCAGCGTCTTGCCGGGCATGTTGGTGCGCGCGTGCGGGGGCAGCTGCTCGACCAGGCCCATGTAGTTCCCGAGGAACTCGGTGAAGCCCCAGCGCTGCGACGGCGAGTAGAACGAGTTGGCCCGGTCGCTGGCCACGACCTGGCCGAGCGACGGCAGCGCGTACACCCGCAGCAGCAGCTGCACCGGCACCGCGGCGGCGAACCAGCCCACCGCCACGGCCGCGTCGAACCGGGCGGGCGCCCGCCGCGACAGCCACAGCAGCCCGAGCACCACCGGCACCGCGACCGCGGCCGGCCACAGCACGTGCCACTGCCCCGCCAGCCGGTCGTACGGGTAGGTCCAGCCTCCCTCGCGCGAGCCCGTCGGCAGCAGGCGCAGCAGCATCGCCACCACGACCAGCACGGTCAGCCCGGCGCCGGCCAGCACCGGCCACGCCACCAGCCGGGGCACCCGGGACCCGTCCGTCCCCGTGGGTGCGGCGGCCGCCACCCGCTCCTCGAGCAGTACCTCGTTCACCTGTCGCCCTCCCTGTCCGGTTCGCAGGGGCTAACGAGCCAGGGCACGAAGAAGGCCCCGGCGTCGCTGCCAGGGCCTTACGAGTGCACGCCCGCGTCAGGCGGCGGCAGGGACCTCACACATGATCGACAGGATCTCCTCGACGGACACGTTCGCCCGGCTGGCGACGTGTTCGATCGGCACGTTCGACGCGATGGCCTCACGGATCGCCGATCGCCAGACCTTGTCGGAGTCGTCCGTACGCTCGGCGGACGCCTGGTCCACCGCGCACAGCGCAAGATCAGATATGACGGACACGTTATTCCTCCTCGGGGACGTCCCGTTGCGGAACGCCACGAGGACGTCAGCCCGGCGGCCACGCTCGCCCTCGCATCTCCCACCCTCTGTCACCCGCACCCCCGAAACATCCGCCACCACGCCCAATCCCCCCACCGAAACCGGACAGAAGTCGCCAAACCTCCGAGCTCCCACGCACCGCGGCGGGGCCGGCACCTCGAAGATCGCTCGTTCGTGTCGGAAAGTGCAGCGGAGCCGCAGATTCTGACACGAGACCGCGATCATCGCCCGGGCCCGCGTCCGCGGGTGCGTGAGAGCGCTCTCACGAAGAGACGGAGGGCCCACGGACACCCGGCCGTGGCCACTTAAGGTAAGCCGCTCAAGGATTAACTCTCTAGCCATCGCCGCGAAACATTGACGTATCGAACGCTTCCCGATAACTTCTGCGCTCAGAGAGCGCTCTCACGTGCGCTCGGCTACGCGCTCCATCGCTCCTCCGTTCTCCCTGCATGCAGCCCCCCAGCCCCGGAGGCCAGGCACATGGAAATGACGATCCGATCAACGACCCCGGGCGGCCTGTCCCGCCAACCGGGTCAGCACCGCCGCACCTGGGCGCACCGACGCGCCCTCATCCTCGGCGCGGTCTCCGTGCTGGCCGCCGCCACGTTCGGGCTCGCCATCGCGCAGACCGCCGAGGCCGGCACCGTCGGCGCCGGCAGCTACGCCGACACCCTGCCCGCCGGCCGCGCCCTGCCCGTGGGCTGCGGCAACCTGACCAACAACCCCCGGCAGTGGGTCACCGCCAACGCCCCCGCCGGCGGCGTGCCCACCAACGACTGGTGGTCGTCGCTGCTGTTCAAGAAGTTCGACTGCTCCTACAGCGAGCCGCTGCACGCGCACCCGATCTCCTACGACACCCTCGCGGGCGGTCTCGGGTTCTCCTACAACACCACCGCCGCGATCAGCGGCTCCGCGACCGGCCCCGGCGAGTTCCACTACCCGTACGTGCAGGACATCCTCGTCGGCGTGGCGGGCCTGAACTCGCCCGACAGCAAGGTCGACGGGTGGAGCGACTGGACCGTCACGCCGTACTGGAGCGACGGCGCGCGGACCATGAAGGCCACCATCGGCCACGGCCTGCCGTTCGCGTACTTCCAGATCACCGGCGGCAACGCGCAGATCACCGCAGCCGGCACGCCGACCGTGTGGTCGAACACCGGCGGCCAGCTCGGCTTCACGGTCAACGGCCGTGACTACGTCGCGTACGCGCCGAGCGGCTCGACCTGGACGGTCAGCGGCACCTCGATCAGCTCGACGCTGAACGGCCAGGGCTTCTTCTCCGTCGCCGTGCTGCCCGCCGGCGCCGACCGGGCCGCGCTCGCGAGCACCTACGGCCAGTACGCCCACGCGCACGTCACCGGCACCCGCGTGTCCTACAGCTACAACCAGGCCGCGAGCACGCTGAACACGACGTACACGTACCTCACCACGCCGCGCCAGGGCACGCAGACCGCCACGGTCGCCGCGCTCTACCCGCACCAGTGGAACAGCCTCACCGGGGCGAGCCCGCTGGCGAACACCTACACCTCGGCCCGCGGCCAGATGAAGATCCTCACCGGGATCAGCTCGTTCACGACCTCGATGAAGTACACCGGCGTGCTGCCGGAGATCCCCGCGGTCGCCGACAGCTCCGGCGCGGACCTGACCACGATCACCAACTACCTGAACGCGGTCGCGGCCAACCCGGCCGACTTCCGCGGCGACGACACCTACTGGACCGGCAAGGGCCTGGGCCGCGCCGCCCGCATCGCGGAGATCGCCGACCAGCTCGGCCTGACCTCGATCCGGGACACCGCGCTGTCCACGATCCGGACCCGGCTCAACGACTGGTTCACCGCCTCGTCAGGCAAGACCACCCGCGTCTTCTACTACAACGCCACCTGGGGCACCCTCATCGGCTACCCGGCGTCGTACGGCTCGGACCAGGAGCTCAACGACCACCACTTCCACTACGGCTACTTCGTGGCGGCGGCGGCGACGCTGGCCAAGTTCGACCCGACCTGGGCGACCAACGCGCAGTACGGCGGCATGGTGGACCTGCTGATCCGCGACGCCAACAACTACGACCGCAACGACACCCGCTTCCCGTTCCTGCGTGACTTCGACATCTACGCCGGTCACGACTGGGCGGCCGGGCACGGCGCGTTCGGCGCGGGCAACAACCAGGAGTCCTCCTCCGAGGGCATGAACTTCGCCAACGCCCTGATCCAGTGGGGCCAGGCGACCGGCAACACCACCGTGCGCGACGCGGGCATCTTCATCTACACCACCCAGTCCGCGGCGATCGCCGAGTACTGGTTCGACGTGCGCAACCAGAACTTCCCGGCCGCCTTCGGGCACAACACGGTCGGCATGGTCTGGGGCGACGGCGGCGCGTACGCGACCTGGTTCTCCGGCGAGCCGGAGATGATCCAGGGCATCAACATGCTGCCGATCACCGGCGGCCACTTCTACCTCGGCGACAACCCCGCCTACGTGCAGACCAACTACAACGAGCTGGTCACCAACAACGGCGGCGCGCCGACGGTCTGGCAGGACATCCTGTGGGAGTTCCTCGCCCTGGGCAACGGCCAGACCGCGCTGAACAACTTCAACGCCAACTCCGGGTTCACCTCGGAGGAGGGCGAGAGCAAGGCGCACACGTACCACTGGATCCGCAACCTGGCCGCGCTCGGCAACGTGGACACCACGGTGACCGCGAACCACCCGCTGGCCAAGGTCTTCACCAAGTCGGGCGTACGCACCTACGTCGCGTCCAACATCGGCAGCAGCGCGATCACGGTGACCTTCTCCAACGGCACCGTGCTCAACGTGCCCGCCTGCAAGACGGTCACCTCGGGCGCGTTCACCTGGAGCGGCGGCGGCGCCTGCGGCGGCACCAACCCGTCGCCGTCGAACCCGCCGTCCTCGCCGCCGGCCTCGCCGAGCCCGTCGCCGTCGGCCCCGCCGTCGCCGAGCCCGTCGACCTCGCCGAACCCGCCCGGCAACTTCGCCGCGACGCGCTACCTCGTCTCCGGTGGCGGCCTGCCCGGCACCGCGGGCGCGGCCGGCTCGGTCACGATCAGCGCGGCCGGCGGCAACTGGGACGGCAATCCGCACAACCCGCAGACGTTCACCGCCACCGGCCTTTCCGCCAACCACAACGGCGGCGCCACGAACTTCGACATGTTCGTGGACGCGGGCACCGGCGTCGGCAACGCCACGCAGGTCCGGGTGTCGTACGACTTCACCGGCAACGGCAGCTGGGACCGGCTGGAGACGTACAACTACTTCCCGACCGACCCGGTAGCCGGGTACGAGCACTACACCCAGGCGTTCGGGAGCAAGACCACCAGCGGGGCGTTCGCGAACCTGGCGAACGGCTCGGTGCGGGTCGAGATCTGGAGCGCCATCGGCAGCACGGCCACCACGCTAGGCATCGGCAACCAGTCCCGCGTGGTGCTGCCGTACACCGGCACCACCACCCAGCCCTCGGTCAACGTGGCCCTCAACAAGCCGACGCTGACCTCCAGCACCGAGAGCGCGACCTACCCCGGCTCGGCGGCGGTGGACGGCAACACGACCACCACCCGCTGGTCCAGCACGTTCAGCGACCCGCAGTGGCTGCGCGTCGACCTCGGCCAGACCTACTCGATCAGCCGCGTGCGGCTGGTCTGGGAGGCCGCCTACGGCTCGGCGTACCAGATCCAGACGTCGCCCGACGGCAACACCTGGACCACCATCCGCTCGGTCACCGGCGGTGACGGCGGCGTCGACGACCTCACCGGCCTGACCGGCAGCGGCCGCTACGTCCGCGTCAACGGCACCACCCGCGCCACCGCCTGGGGCTACTCCCTCTTCGAATTCGAGGTCTACGCCCCGTAACGAATGAAAGGAAGGGCACCTTCTTAACGCTATGCGTTGTAGAAGGTGCCCTTCTTAACGTCCGGGATCAGGTGGCGCAGATCGCGTACGCCGTCGCCGTCCAGTTCTCGGCGAACCCGGTCGCGTCCTCGATCACCGCGACGTCCGACCCGGACACCGCACCCGGCCCCCACAGCCCGATCCGGTCGAAGTGCGCCTCGCCGCCGGCCGTGTGATCGCCACCCGTGCCGTGCAGCTTCTTGCCCACGGGACACGCCACGCTGATGCCCTTGCTGATCGAGTTCGCGGCCGTCGTCGCCGACACCCGCTGCTGCCCGGCCACCGGGTTCACGCAGATCGCGTACGCGTACGCCGAGTACGCCCCCGACGCCACCTCGTCCCCGCCGACCTCCACGGACAGCTCGGTGAGGTCCGCCGACGGCACGATGCTCCGGATGAGGAAGTGGCCGCCGCCGACCGCGGCCGCCCCGGTGCCGATCACCTTCTTGCCGGACGGGCAGGACAGGTGCACCCCGACCACGTTCGTGCCGGAACTCGCCGTGTACGAGCCGGAGACGACCTGCCAGCCGGTCACACCCGAGCCGCAGATCGCCCAGGAGTACATGGTCCAGTTGCCGGCGAAGGCGGCGGACTCCCGCGCCACGGCGTAGTAGGAGTGGGTCGGGTAGCCGGCCGCGGCCGGGATCATCGAGCTGAGGTGCACCAGGGCGCCGCCGTCGACGATGTCGGCGCCGCCGCCGAGCAGCACCTTGCCGGCCGGGCATACCGCGTTGGCGGTCTTGAACGACTCCGAACCGGTCAGGTCGCTCCAGTCGATGGTGACGATCAGGCCGGTCACCGCCTGGGCCGGAGCCGCCGTGACCAGGGACGCGGCCGCGCCCAGCAGCACGGCGGCGACCCCGGCCAGAAGTTTCGAGCTTCGGTTGAGGGACATGGCGCACCTCGCGAACCACTCGGGCGGCCTGCTGCGGCCGCGGGGCCTCAAGGTAGGACCACCCGGGGCCCGGAGCACCCGACCAGCGCCTACCCGACAGCAGCCCGAGTCCTCGAAACCGGTGCGCAAGGTTCGCCGCATACCGCTAGGTTGTCCCGATGCCTGAAACCGGAGACTGGCCCGAGCCGCAGATGGTCCATACCGGCTGCTGCGAGGGATCGCGGTGGCGCCTCCGGCTGCCCGGACCCAGCAGCGACCGCGGCCAGGTCCGGCTGGCCGGCCTGGCCCTGAACCCGTCCGCGCCCGACGACGTCCTGGTCGCGCTGGTCAGGGCGGGCGGGCGGCTGCCCCGGCTGGTGCTGGCCGAGCATTTCCGCTACCACACATGGCTGTGCGAGGAGCGTCCGGAGGTGGCCGCAGCGCTGGTGACGGTGACGACGGAGACCGGCGACCCGCACCTGCTGGAGCGGCTCAAGCTCGTGGCCGCGTTCCCACCCGACGCGATCGCGGCGCTGGCCGTCTCGCCCGACTACCGGGTACGGGCCGCGGTGCCCTGGATAACGGGCTGCCCACCGGAGACGATGGCGGCGCTCGCCGCCGATCCCCATCCCGAGGTGCGGCGCAACACGGTCTGGGTGGACCAGCTGAGCCCGGAGATCCAGATCGTGCTCGCCCGTGATCCGGACCGGGCGGTGCGGGACGCGGTCAGCCAGCGCGACGCGCTTCCGGCCGAGGCGCGCGACATCCTCGCCCGGGACGAGGATGTCGAGATCCGCGCGAACGTGCTGGATGCGACCGACGGCGGGTTGACCGGAGAGGTCGCCGAAGAGATGGCCCGACACCCCGATCCCGATGTCCGCGTGTGGGCAGCGGGCACGGAGCCGCTGTCCCTCGAGACGAGGTGGGTGCTGGCCGGCGATCCGGTGCCGGCAGTACGCCAGGCGGTGGGCTTGTCGGGATACACGCCGGGACCAGTGCTCGCGACACTCGCCGACGACGCCGACCAGGAGGTCCGCCGGAGGGTCGCGCTGCACGGTGCCACCCCACCGGAGAGCCTGCAGGCCCTGGCCATGGACCCGGACGAGGAGGTCGCGAGGACGGCCGTCACCGCGATCTCCGGCAAGCGGCACCGCCCGCTGCCAGCCTTCGAGCGGTTGGCGGCGAGCGCCGGGCGGCTCTCCGTCAAGCAGCTCCGGGACCTGCTCGGCGCCACGGTCAAGTCCGGCTGCGAACCCGGCCCGCGTCCCTGGCCGGTCGAAGAGGCGCCGGACCTCCGGCAGGCGCTCATGGCCCGGTGCGCGGTGTCACCGGATGCCCGCCTGCGCGCCATGGCCGCGGCCGACTGGTGGCTGCCGGCGGAGACCGCCGCACAGCTGGTGAGCGACCGTGATCCCATGGTCCGCCGCTGGCTCGCCCGGCACTGCCGGGACAAGGAGATCCTCATCCGTCTCGCCGAAGCGCCGGACGAGGGAGTCGGCGAGGCGCTGGCCGACAACGGCTACACCCCGGCGGACGTGCTGGAAGGGCTGCCGGCCAAGCCGCTCCGGCTCGCCCGGCACCGCAACGCCTCCGGCTCGCTGCTGGCCCGCCTGCTCGTGGACGCCGACCACGCCACCCGGATCGCCATCGCCGAGAACCGGAACACTCCACCAACGACCCTGGCGGGGCTCGCCCTGGGCGACACCGAGCGTGATGTCATCCATGCCGCCTGCGCCAACGCCGCCCTACCGGTCGAGACAATGTGGGAACTCGTACAGGCGGTGAGACCGCCGGAACCGGCTGACGGCATTCACGGCGGCATCATCCGCCAGGGTTAAAAAGGGCACCTTCTACTACGCATAGCGTTAAGAAGGTGCCCTTCCTTTTAGTGGGTGGGGTGGATGGCGATGACCTGGGCGGTGCGGGCCCAGTCGGAGAGGGCGGCGTCCTCGTGCCAGCCCTCGTAGCGGGCGGCCATGAGGCGGCGGACGGCGTCCTCGGTGAAGGGGGCGTCGGTCAGGGGGCGGGCCTCGGCGGGGACGGCGCCGTCGGTGGTGAGGTCACGGGTGCCGCCGAGGCGCCATAAGACCTGTGGGTTGGCCAGGATGTTGCGCACCCAGTCGGAGGTCGCGGGGTCGCCTGCCATCAGGTACATGACGCCGCCGTGTGCCACGTACCAGATCTCGATGGTGTGCCACTTGCCGGTGACCCGGCCGATGGTGCTCAGGTATGCGTATTCGCTGCTCTCGGTCATGAACACGATCTTGCCGGTTCAAGCGTGCTTGAGGTCAAGCCGCTGTGATCCGGAACAACGTGATCTCTCCGAAGTGCTCGGTGCGGGTCTGCGGGTAGCGGCGGCGCAGCAGCGAGGCGAAGAACTCCGGGCCGGTCAGCACGGGCAGGTCCGCGGGCAGCGCCTTGACCGCCGGTCCGTGCGTGTACACGAGCACCACCTCGCCCGCCTGGCGCAGCCCCACCCGCAGCAGCCGGGACAGCTCGCGCTGCTCGTACAGCCGCCACACGTCCACGCTCACCACCGCCTCGAACGCGCCGTCGGGGTACGGCGACCACGTGCCCAGCAGGTGCAGGTTGCTATCGGAGCGCGGTCGCCCGTGGTCGTGGGTGACCGCCCGCTCCCCCAGCGGCACCTCGTCGGTGCCGAACGCCTGCCACAGCACCGCCCGGCCGCCGAACTCGGCGCCGAGCACCGGCCACACCTCGGCCAGCCGCCCCACCCCGTGCTCGGCGCAGGCGGCCAGCGCCTGCCGGTAGTGCCGGATCTTGCGGGTGACCTCGGTCGGCGCGGGCAGGTCAACCAGCTCCGCGTCCAGGCACCGGTGCCGGTCCCGGAACAGCTCCAGGTTGACCCCGTAGTCCTGCTGCAGGTTGGCCAGGTCGCGTACGGCCGGCACGTGGAACCCGGCCGCGAGCGGGTCGTACCCGAACGCCGCGTCGCCGAGCACCCGGTGCACCCGCAGCGCCAGGTCGGTGTCCTCGAAGCCCCAGCGCGTGCCGTACGCCTCGTCGAACCCGCCCGCGTCCAGCACCGCCTGCCGGGGCAGCGACACGTTGTTGGTCAGCGCGAACACCCACGGCGCGCCCGCCAGCCACTCCTGCGGCGACTCGTCGCGCCCCGGCACCCGGAACCGGAAGTCCTCGTGCCGCGGCCCGGCCAGCTCGTGCGTGAGCGGCGCACCTTCCAGCGCGGCGGCCAGCACGGCCCAGTCCCCCTCGTACCGCTTGCCGATCAGCACCGCGGGCCCGTCGCGCCTGTCGTGGAAGGCGAGGTGCCGTTCCAGCAGCCGGGGCTCGGCAAGCACGTCGCTGTCGAGGAAGCAGAGCAGCTCGCCCGCGGCCAGCGCCACGGCCCGGTTGCGCGCGGCGGCCCGGCCCCGGTTCTCCGGCAGGCTGTCGAACCGGAACGCGAACGGGTACACCGCGCCGGTCAGCTCTGCGTACGGCGCCGGATCGGAGCCGTCGTTGACCACCACGACCTCGAACAGCGCCGGGTCGAGGGTCTGCCGGCGCAGCGCGGCGAGGGTCAGCGCGAGCGTGTGCGCGTCGCCGAAGGTCGGGATGAGCACGCTCAGGCGCGGGGACATGGCCCTCCGTTCCAGCGGCGGGGCCGCGTCCATGGACTACCGCCCGATCCTGAAAGCTCCGGAGAGCGCTTTCAAGCGCTGCCCATCCAGTGGAACACGTCGATTTTCGAAAATGCTGCGAATGGGCAGGTCGGCGCCTGTCCGCACCCGCCGCTGTCATCGACCCGACCCGCCGCCGCTGCAAACGCCTCGTCCGTGCGCGGCGGCCGGTGCTACCGTGAGCGCGTGATCTACTCGTCGTGCCAGGTGATGATGCCCCGCTTCCGGGGCTGCTGACACGCGCGTACACACGCCAGGCCCCGCGTCCGGGGCCTCGGCGACGGGTCGACGCTCCGGCTTGGATTCGAGCAGGAGGCACCCATGACCCGCGTCTACCTCACCACCACCATCCCGTACGTCAACGCCGCCCCGCACCTCGGCTTCGCGCTGGAGGCGGTGCAGGCCGACGTGCTCGCCCGGCACCACCGCGCCCGCGGGCACCAGGTCAGGCTGCTCACCGGCACCGACGACAACTCGCTGAAGAACGTGCTCGCCGCCGAGCAGGCCGGGCTGCCCGTGCAGGACTTCGTCGACTCCAACGCGGCCCGCTTCGCCGCGCTGCGCGAGCCGCTCGCATTGTCGTACGACGACTTCATCCGCACCAGCCGCGACCCGCGCCACCGCCCCGGTGTCGAGGCGCTCTGGCGCGCCTGCGCGCACGACCTCTACCAGGACACCTACGAGGGCCTGTACTGCGTCGGCTGCGAGCACTACCTCACCCCCGACGAACTGGACGGATCCGGGCACTGTCCCGAGCACCGCACCCCGCCGCAGCGCATCACCGAGCAGAACTGGTTCTTCCGGCTGTCCCGCTACGCCGCGCCGCTGCGGGAGGCGATCACCGGCGGTCGGCTGCGCATCGAACCCGAGTCGCGCCGCAACGAGGTGCTCGCCTTCATCGACGCCGGGCTGCGCGACTTCTCCGTCTCCCGTTCGCAGGCCCGCGCCCGGGGCTGGGGCATCACCGTGCCGGACGACCCCGGCCAGGTGATCTACGTGTGGTGGGACGCCCTGGGCAACTACCTCACCGCCCTCGGGTACGGGTCGGACGGCGACGCCTACCGCACCTGGTGGGAGCAGGCCGACCGGCGCGTGCACGTGATCGGCAAGGGCGTGCTGCGCTTCCATGCCGTGTACTGGCCCGCGATCCTGCTGTCGGCCGGGCTGCCGCTGCCCACCGACATCCTGATCCACGACTACCTCACCGCCGGCGGGCAGAAGATCAGCAAATCATCGGGTACGCCGGTGGACCCCGTCGCGCTCGCCGGGCGCTACGGCACCGACGCGGTGCGGTGCTGGCTGCTGCGCGAGGTGCCCCGGGTCGGCGACGCCGACTTCACCGTCGACCGGCTCGTCGAGCGCGCCGACGCGGACCTGGCCGGGGGCGCGGGCAACCTGGTCAACCGGGTGGTCACCATGGTCCACCGCTACCGGGCCGGGCTGGTCCCGGCCGACGCCGTTCCGGTGCCCGAGGCGAAGGAGCTGGTGGAGGCCGTCGCGGAGGCGCCGTGGACGATCGCGGCCGGGCTGGACGACTTCGACTTCCGGCGGGCCGCGGCGGCGGTGTGGGCGGTGGTCGAGGAGGCCAACCGGTTCGTCGAGCAGACGCGGCCGTGGGAGCTGGCGAAGGCGGAACGGTCCGGCGACCCCGACGCCGGGGTACGCCTCGACGGCGCGCTGGCCGCCCTGCTGACCGCCTGCCGAGCGGTGGGCGACCTGCTGGCCCCGTTCCTGCCCGGCGCCTCCGCCCTGGTCACCGCCCAGTGCACACCCGGCCCCGACGGCACCCTGCCCCCGCCCGCTCCCCTGTTCCCCCGCCTCACCGACTCCTGACCCACCCCACCCCGGCCGGCGCCGGCCGCCGCGGCGCGAAGATCGCCGTCTCGTGTCACAAAGTGCAGCCAGACCACAGGTTGTGACACGAGACGCCGATCATCGGTCGTCACGACCAGCGCCCCGGGGAACGGTCGGCCCCATGATCGGCGTCTCGTGTCAGAAAGTGTGGCTGGACCGCAGGTTTGGACACGAGGCAGCGATCATGGACCGGCCGGGCCGGCCGCGCCCGGCGGGCCGGGGCAGGCGGGTCGGTGGGGTCAGTGCCAGAGGCCGCCGAGGCCCTTGCCGAACAGGACGGCGCCGATGACGGCGAGCAGGACGGTCATGACGGCGGCGTTGTGCTCGGCGAGCCACGCGTGGAGGCGCTTGAGCCACGGGCCCATCCGGTCGCGGGCGAACTCGTAGCCGATGACCGGGATGGCGACCGTGCTTACCGCGATCACCGCGAAGATGAGCACCGCGAGCGCGGCCCCGCCCGCGCTCAGCCCGGCCGTGCCGACGACGAGCCCGGCGGCCGCCAGCAGGGGCAGGTTCTTCACGTTGCCGGCGGAGAGCAGGAGGCCGAGCCCGATCGCCTTACCAGTGGTGATCTTGTCGACTGCCGCGAGCCACATCGGCATCTTCGGCTGCTCGCCGGGCTTGGGCCGGCTCCGCCACTGCCAGACGGCGAGGCCGAGCAGCAGCAGGCCCAGCACCAGCTTGATCACCGACGCGATGGTCGTCGGCTCGCCGCCGGAGCCGATACTGGTGCGCCCGGCCAGCGCGATGAAGACGACGACGGCGACCATGATGCCGATGACCCAGCCGAGCAGGAAGCCCGCCGCGGCGGCACCGGCGCGCGGGGCGAGCAGCATGATGATGACCGCGATGATCGGGATCGGGCTGATCGCCACCCCGAGCGCCAGTGGCAGCAGTTCCCCGATCACCTCGCCCATGGCAAGCAGCGTATGGCGTGCAACCGGCTTGTTCGGGGTAAACGCCCAGGTATGGGCGAGATCCTGGTGGGCACGGCGTCGTGGACCGACAGCACCCTGCTCGCGTCGGGCTGGTACCCGGAGTCGGCGAACACGCCGGAGCGGCGGCTGAAGTACTACGCGACGCGGTTCCCGCTGGTCGAGGTCGACGCGACCTACTACGCCGTGCCAGGGGAGAGCACGGTCGAGCTGTGGGCGGCGCGTACGCCGAAGGACTTCACCTTCAACATCAAGGCGTTCAGCATGCTCACCGGGCACCCGACGAAGGTGAGCGCGCTGCCCAAGGACCTGCGCCCGGAGACCGACAAGCGCAACGTGTACCCGGACGGGCTGGACCGGCAGGCGTACGAGGACGTGTGGAGCCGCTTCCTGTCCGCGCTGGACCCGCTGGTCGAGGCGGGCAAGCTGGGGATGCTGCTGTTCCAGTTCCCGCCGTGGTTCACCATCCGCCGCGACAACAAGCAGTACCTGCTGGAGGTGGCGAAGCGCTGCGCGCCGCTGCGGGTGGGCATCGAGTTGCGCCACGAGTCGTGGTTCAAGGGCGACAACGCGGCCGAGACGCTCGAGTTCCTGCGAAAGCACGAGCTGCCGTACGTGTGCGTGGACATGCCGCAGGGGCACAAGAACTCGGTGCCACCGGTGCTCGCGGCGACCGCCGACCTGGCCGCGGTGCGCTTCCACGGGCACAGCGACAGGTGGACCAGCAAGGACATCCACGAGAAGTTCGGCTACCTGTACAAGCCGCGCGAGCTGAAGGACTGGGCGCCGAAGCTGCGCGAGCTGGCCGGCGACGCCGAGCGCACGCACGTGCTGATGAACAACTGCTACTCCGACTATGCCCAGCGCAACGCGGCCCAGCTGGTCGATCTGCTGTCGGGGGACAGCTGAGACGGCGGCCGGCGTCCATGATGGGCACATGTCGCACGAGTCGGAACCTCCCGCCCGGCCCTCGGCCCGGCGCGCGCTGCTGCTCGGTGTCGCCGGCGCGATCCTCCTGATCGCCAGCGTGCTGGGCTGCGCCCTCCTGCTCACCACGCTGTGGGGGAGCAACGCACAACCCGCCGCTTCATATGCGGCGGCGTCGGCGGGCATCCGCTGACCATTGCAAGTTGTAGACAGATATCCAGCAAGAACGCGATGGTAATCATGCAAGCTCTGTGATAGACAGTCGTGCATGGACATCGCCTTCGCGTTCGACGAGGCATACGCCGAGCACGTGCAGGTCGCGGTGGAGTCGGTGCTCGACTGCCATCCCGGCTCCCCCGGCCTGACGTTCTGGCTGCTCACCACGGAGGCGGTGGCCAAGGAGCGGGAGCCCGCGCTGCGCCGCCAGCTCGCGGGCCGGGGCCGCCTGCGCCTGCTCACCACCGGCGACGAGTTCCGCGCCCTGCCCGTCGTCGGCGAGGAGTGGCTGTCCTACGTCTCCGCCGGCATGTACCTGCGGCTGCTGCTGCCCGCTCTGGTCGGCCCGGACGTCACCCGGCTGCTCTACCTCGACGTGGACGTGCAGGTCAGCGGCGACCTGACGCCGCTGTGGCAGCTCGACCTCGGCGACGCCCCGCTGGCCGCCGTGCGCGACGCGTTCACGGCCACGTTCGCCACCCACGGCGGCGTGCCCGGGGCCGGGCCGGAGCACGACCCGGACGCGCCGTACTTCAACTCCGGCGTGCTGCTGATGAACCTGCCGGTGTGGCGGCGCGACCGGATCAGCGCCCAGTGCCTGACCTACCTCGCCGCGTACGCCGACCGGCTGCGCTTTCCCGACCAGGACGCGCTGAACCTGATCGCCTACGGCCGCTGGCTGCGGCTGCCGCACCGCTGGAACAACATGCGCAGCTTCCTGCTGGAGCAGACCCCGGACACCCCGCACGACACCCGCGTCATGCACTTCGCCGGTCCGCGCAAGCCGTGGACCGAGGGCTTCCGGCCCGGCTTCCGGTACGAGCGGTATCAGGCGCTCGCCGCCCGCGCCGCCGCCTACGGCTGACCGGCCCGCTGGTCAGTGCCCGAGCAGGGTGCGCGCGCCGTGGCTGATCAGCAGCACCCCGAAGACGAGCAGCAGGCCCGCCATGACCAGCAGGTGATGGCGGGACAGCCAGGTCTTGCACCGGTCGAGGTGGGTCGCGGCCCGCTCCCCGCCGGCCAGGTACAGCCCGACCAGCACGATCACCGGCAGGCATGAGATCAGCGAGAACACGCTCAGGGCCAGCACCGCGACGGCGGTCGGATCGCCGGCCAGGCCGTGTGCGGCGCCCGCGCACAGGGCCAGGTTCTTCGGGTCCACGCCGTACATCAGCAGCGCCAGCACGGCGGCCTTGACCGGTGACCACCGGTCGGCGCTCGCCATCCACTTCGGCATCGCGTGCTGCCCGTTGCTGCGCCGGTGCCGCACCACGTGCAGGTACGCCGCCGCGAGCAGCCCGACGCCGAACACGACCCGCAGCACCCCGGCGGCGGTGCCCGATCCGCCGTCCATCCCGACCCGGTAGCCCTGCCCGGCGAGCAGGTACACGGCCGAGCTGACCGCGATCACGCCGGCCAGCGCCCCGGCCAGGAACGCCGGTCCCGCCACCCGGGCGCGCCGGGAGAACAGCACCAGGATCGCCGCGATGATCGGCAGCGGGCTCGCCGCCACCCCCAGCGCGTACGGCACCACCCCCGCCAGCGCCCCACCCATGCCCTCATCCTGCGGCTTCCCGCACGCCGATCTGGCGCGAACGCCCCCATCCGCGTCCGGAACGCAGGCGGCCCGCCCCGCCGAGGTGGCGTGGGCGGGCCGGTGCGCTCGCGTGGGTCAGGGGCAGCTGAGAACGCCGTCGAGCGGGTCGGCGCCGCACAGGTCGAAGCCGGGGCCGCCGTCGACGGTGTCGTTGCCGCGCACCCGGTCGCCGACGGAGAGGATGTCGTCGCCGTCCTCGCCGTACACCGTGTCGGATCCGTTGCCGCCGCTGACGAAGTCGCGGCCGGGACCGCCGTAGATCGTGTCGTCGCCGCCGAGGCCGTTGATGATGTCGCTGCCGCCCAGGCCGCAGATGACGTCGTTGCCGGGCGTGCCGTTGAGCACGTCGCTGCGCTGGGTGCCGGTGATCGTGCAGACCGGTCCGGCCGGCGCGATCCGGGTGTCCTCGCTGTCGGCGTTGTCGGCCGTGTTCGGGTCGTGCGTGGCGCTGGTGATGCCGCTGCTGTTGGTGATCATGCCGGTCGCGGCCGGGTTCACCGTGACGACCAGCGTGAACGTGGCCGTGCCGGTGGCCAGGCTGCTCCTGGTCGCGGTTACCGTGCCGGTGCCGCCGACCGGCGGCGTGCTCGCCGTCCAGCCCGCGGGCGAGCTGAACGAGACGAACGTGGTGTTCGCTGGGATGTCGTCGGTGAACACGACGTTCTGCGCGGCGTTCGGCCCGCTGTTGCCCACCTCGATCGTGTACGTCAGCAGGCCGCCGGCCGTCACCGGGTCCGGCGCGTCCGTCTTGCGGATGGCGAGGTTCGCCGAGGGCTGCCCGATCTGGGTGGTCTCGGTGGAGGTGTTGCTGTCTGGGTCCGGGTCGGCGGTGGCCGAGGCGACCTTGGCGGTGTTCGACAGCTGCCCGGTGGCGGCGGCGTCGACGGCCACGACCAGCGTGAATGTGGCCGTGCCGACGGCGAGGCTGTCGGCGGTCGCGCTGACGGTGCCGGTGGTGCCGACCGGCGGTGTCGTCGCGGTCCAGCCCGCGGGCGAGCTGAGCGAGACGAACGTGGTCCCCGCCGGGAGGGTATCGGTCAGCTCGGCGTCCTCGGCCACGTCCGGACCGTTGTTGGTGACCGTGATCGTGTAGGTCAGGTTCCCGCCCGGGAGCACGGGGTCGTCCGAGTCGCCCTTGTCCACCGCGAGGTCGGCCTCGACAACGGACCCGCTGTTGCGCGGATTCGGCGCACCCTCGTGCACCTGGTTGATGACGATGTCGGGTGAGACCGCCGCGGCGGCCGACGGCAGGACCGGCCCCGCCAGCGACGCCGACATGCCGACCAGGGCAGGCAGGGCCGCCCTCCGTACCCAGTGACGCATGCGTTCCTCCTCGAGCCCGGACCGGGCCTGCTACACCTGGTCCGTCCAACTGGCCGAGTGCGAGATGGTTACGCATCGTCGTGATACGACTACACTGTGTTCGCAGACCTGGAGGGCGGCCGCCCGGCGGGCTACGCTCGCACGGTGACCGACCTCCTCGTCCTGCTCGGACTCGCCGCCGCCGTCGCCGCAACGCTGGCCGGCTTCCGGTGGCTGGCGGCGAAGGTGCGCCGCAGCGGGGTCGGGACGCCGCTCATGGGGCCGATCGACCAGCTCTACCGCCCCGCGGCGCACCAGTTCCACCAGGAGAGCCGCCTCGGCGAGCTGCACGCGGCTCCCCGGCCCTCCGCCGACGACCGGCCGCAGCCGTCCAGCCTGCCCTGACCGTCGATCACTCCGCCTGCTCCGGCGGCCAGTCCCCCAGCAGGTGGCGGCGGATCAGCGCCGCGTGCGACAGCGGGGTGCGCACGTCCGCCGGGTCGCCGTTGAGGGTGTAGTCCAGCAGCACCAGCGGACCGGTCGCCGCCAGCGCACGCAGCTCGGCGACCTGCGCTGCGGCCGGGCCTTCGAGCACGTGCCGGAACGTCGGCAGGTAGATCTCCCGCCGCGCCCGCTGGTAGCCGAGCAGCTCGGTGCCGTGCAGGCCGCGGCGGTGGCCCAGCGGCGGCCCGTACGCCGAGGCCGTGCGCTTGAGCCCGCGCATGGCGGTGACGCGCAGCTTCGACTCGTCCACGTCGGCGTGCGCGAACACCTTCAGCGCCTGCCAAACGCCCTCGACGGACTGGCTGGTCACCCCCGGCGTGAACGGCACCGGGATCCCGCCGTGCGGATAGAACGGGCTCAGCCGCACCCACGGCTCCGGCCCGCGCGACGTCACGTCCACGACCGCGGCTCCCGGAAACGCCGCCGCCAGCGACGCCGCGCTCCGCCGCCTGCTGGCCACCTGGACATCCATGACGCCTCCCCCGCCGCGACCGACACCGCATCCTGCCCCGCCGGTACGACACTCGCCCGCGCCCCGAGGTACCGCCATGATCGCGATCTAGTGTCAGAAAGTGCGCTGTAGCCACAGGTTGTGACACGAGACCGCGATCAACGCCTGAGCGGCCGGGGGGCTACTTGGGGTTGGGTATGAAGCTGGCGGTGATCAGGGCGAACTCGTCGAGGTTGTCCTGCCACTTCGACTCCGGAGTGGACCAGTAGATGGCGTGGGCCTGCTTCGGGCCGGTGACGAAGCCGCGGTTGATGACGTGGTTGCGCCCGCCCCGGCCCTGGTAGGTGAACTCCCAGTCGGCGCAGGCCAGGAAGTAGTCGACCTTCTCGATGCGCACCCGGCGGTAGTCGTTCCAGTCGCCGGCCGCGACCCGCCGCGCCTCCTGCCGCTTCCAGTCGGCGACGGGATCCTTCTTCGGGAAGTCGGACTGGTCCACCAGCAGCAGCCGCCCGCCGCTGGGCTCCTTGAACCGCACGATGGAGCCCTCCCGGGTCACCCGCCAGTTCTTGGGCACGGCGACCGAGAAGCCCGTGCGGTCCTTGTACATGTGCCAGCCCGCAGGAAGCACCAGCGCGGCGGGCGACGGCGACGCGCTCGGCGACGGGGCAGCGCTCGGGCCGGCCGCGGAAGTGCTGGGGGCGGCGGGGGCGCCCTGCTCGCGCGGCTTGTCCCCGAGCCGGGGCAGCAGGAACACCGCGCCCACGACCAGCACCGCCAGCCCGGCCGCGACCAGCGCGGCCAGACGCACCCGGCCCGGCCGCGCAGGCGCGACACCGTCCGCGGCGGACACGGCCTCACCCGAGCCCGTGCCGGAGCCGCCACGATCGCCGGCCGCTGCCGGAGCCGCCGCCGGCTCGGCCGGGCCGGGTACCGTCGCCCGCGCCTCACGCTTGCCGGACGCGGGCGTCTCGGACGAGGTGATCGCAGCGCCCGCGACGGCCGCGGCCGCCTGGCCCTGGTCGGCGGGCCGGTCAGTGCCCTGCTGCGGCGTGGGCTCGTTCGCCGCCGCGTCGGCGAGTTCGGCGCGCTTGCTGCGGGGCACGTAGGCGGGCTGCCGCTGGGCGGGCACGGTTTTGGCGCGTACCCCCGGGAAGGCCGCGCCACCGCGGCGGCCGACGGCGACGCGCAGCAGGGTCTGCTCGGCCTCGGCGGCCTTCATCCGCACGGAAGGGTCCTTGCGCAGCAGGCCGGACAGCAGCGGCTTGAGGGGCCCCGCCAGCCGTGGCGGGGTGGGCTCCTCGGTGGCCAGCGCGGCCAGCGTCGCCATGGCGTTCGGGCGGTGGTACGGCCCCTGCCCCTCCACGGCCGCGTACAGCGTCGCGCCCAGCGACCACAGGTCCGCGGCGGGACCGACGTCGCCGCCGTCGACGCGTTCCGGGGCGATGTAGGACGGCGAGCCGAGGATGAAGCCGGTGCGCGTCACGGCGGGGTCGCCGGGCAGCGTGGCCAGGCCGAAGTCGGTGAGCACGACGCGGCCGTCGTCGCCCACCATCACGTTGGCGGGTTTGACGTCGCGGTGCAGCATGCCCGCGTTGTGCGCGGCGCGCAGCGCGGCCAGCACGCCGAGCCCGATGTCGGCGACGCGCTCGGGCGCCAGCGGGCCCTCCTCGGCCATGACCGCCGCCAGCGAGCGGCCGGTGAGGCGCTCCATCACGATCCAGGGCCGGCCGTCCACGTTGACCACGTCGAAGATGCGCACCACGTTGGGGTGGCTGACCCGGGCGATGGCACGGGCCTCGCGCATCGAGCGGGCGTACATCTCGTCGCGTTCCTCGGTGGTCAGCCCGGCCGGGGGCACGACCTCCTTCACCGCGACGTCGCGCTTGAGGCTCTCGTCGGTGGCGAGCCAGACCATGCCCATCCCGCCCTGACCCAGGGGTTCACGGAGCCGGTATCGGTCAGCGAGTACGTGCGGCGGCACAACGGGCATCCGAGGACGGTACCGAACACGTATGCGCTTACACACCCCCGGGAACCGGAGTGTGATCTGGATCTGGCAACCCCTTCAGGCGACCCGTGCCAACCGTTCGGCGCACCGCAGCGGCCGCTCGGCGCGTGTCTGGAGACGAATGGGCAAGCCGTGCGGCGCGAGCTGCGTATCCTCCCCGCACCGTTGATCCATCCCTTCATGCGAGGAGGCACGCGCCATGGCGGATCCGACGCCCCCACCGCGGCCCGGCGATCGCAGTCCCTGGAACTGGCTGCTGCTGATCCCCATCGTCCTGCCGCTGATCACCGTCTTCTTCAACGCCGAGAGCCCGGACCTGCTGGGCTTCCCGCGTTTCTACTGGCAGCAGCTGGCGTACATCCTGGTCGGCGTCAGCACCACGACGCTGGTGTACCAGATGACCAAGCGGCGCGGGGAGGGCTGACCTATGTGGCGTGACCATCTCACCGAGATCATCATCTTCTCGCTGCTGTTCGTCGGCGTGAGCGCGATGGGCTTCGTCGCGTCCCGCTGGCGGCGGCCGGTCGACATGGAGCACCTGGACGAGTGGGGCCTGGGCGGGCGCAACTTCGGCTCGTGGATCACCTGGTTCCTCGTCGGCGGCGACCTCTACACGGCGTACACCTTCGTGGCGGTGCCGGCCCTGGTGTTCGGCGCGGGCGCGATGGGCTTCTTCGCGGTGCCCTACACCGTCATCATCTACCCGATGTTCTTCCTGGTGCTGGTCCGGCTCTGGTCGGTGTCGCACCGGCACGGCCTGGTCACCCCCGCCGACTTCGTCCGCGCCCGGTTCGGCTCGCCGACGCTGGCGCTGCTGGTGGCGATCACCGGCATCGTGGCGACTATGCCGTACATCGCGCTGCAGCTGGTCGGCATCGAGGCCGTGCTCAAGACCATGGGCGTCACCGGCGACTCGGCCCTGGCCCGGCACGCGCCGATCATCATCGCGTTCGCGATCCTGGCCGCGTACACCTACCAGTCCGGCCTGCGCGCCCCCGCGCTGATCGCGTTCGTCAAGGACACGCTGATCTACATCGTCATCCTGGTCGCGATCTTCTGGCTGCCCGCGCAGCTGGGCGGCTGGGGTGCGATCTTCGGCGCGGCGGCCGACAAGTTCGAGGCCAGCCCGGCCGCCAGTGACGGGCTGCTGCTCAACGCGAACAACCAGCTGCAGTACATCACCCTGGCGTTCGGCTCGGCGCTGGCGCTGTTCCTCTACCCGCACTCGGTCACCGGGGTGCTCGCCTCCCGCAACCGGGACGTGATCAAGCGGAACATGTCCGCGCTGCCGGCGTACTCCCTGCTGCTGGGCCTGCTCGCGATGCTGGGCTTCGCCGCGATCGCGGCCGGGGTCAAGCCGCTGCCCGGCGCGAAGGAAGGCTCGGTGGACACCAACACCATCGTGCCGGTGCTGTTCGACAAGCAGTTCCCGGACTGGTTCGCCGGCGTCGCGTTCGCCGCGATCGGCATCGGCGCGCTGGTGCCCGCCGCGATCATGTCGATCGCCGCGGCGAACCTGTTCACCCGCAACGTCTACAAGGAGTACCTGAACCGCACGGCGACCCCGGCCCAGGAGGCCAAGGTCAGCAAGATCTCCTCGCTGGTGGTGAAGGTCGGCGCGCTGCTGTGCATCGTCCTGCTGGACCCGCAGTTCTCCATCGACCTGCAGCTCATCGGCGGTGTGATCATCCTGCAGACGCTGCCCTCGGTGGCGCTGGGCCTGTTCACCCGCTGGTTCCACAAGGGCGCGCTGATCGCGGGCTGGGTCGCCGGCATGGGCTTCGGCATGTGGATGCTCTACCAGATCGCCAACCCGGCGACGGGGCGTATGCACTTCGCCGGCTCGGCCTTCCCGCTGGAGAAGCTCGGCTTCGACACCAAGATGACCATCTACGCCGGGTTCGTCGCGGTGCTGGTCAACCTGCTCGTCGCGGTGCTCGGCACGCTGCTGCTGCGGGCCGTCAGGGTCGCCGACGGGCCGGACGCCACCGAGCACGGCGACTACTTCGTCGACGAGGGCTCGCCCCGTCGCGACGCGGACCTCGACTCCGAGGGGGAGCCGGTAGCCGTCGCCTAGCGGCGGCACGGCAAGGGGTGGGTGCGCAGGTCCCGCACACCCACC
Organism: Catellatospora bangladeshensis; assembly: GCF_016862575.1. Classification (GTDB taxonomy): domain Bacteria; phylum Actinomycetota; class Actinomycetes; order Mycobacteriales; family Micromonosporaceae; genus Catellatospora; species Catellatospora bangladeshensis. Next base: position 286,841 of record NZ_BONF01000011.1, read on the forward strand.
CGAAGGAAGGGCACCTTCGTCAGCTCGCGAAGCGAGATGAGCAGCAGCTCAGCACGCTATGCGTAGTAGAAGGTGCCCTTCTTAACCCCTCATCACTGCAGGTAGCCCTCGACCTGGGAGACGTCGGCCGCCTTGGCGTCGTCGGGGTTCTCGCCCGCGTCGCGCAGCGCCCGGCGGCGGCGCAGCAGGTCCCAGCACTGGTCGAGCGTCTCTTCCAGGTCGCGCAGGCGGGCCGACTCCGTCTCCGGGTCGATGGCGCCCTGCAGGCGCTTCGTACGCAGCTGGTGCTCCTCGGCGACCAGCACGTCGATCCGATCGAGGATCTGCTTCTCGTCCATGTCTCCAGCGTTCCACGCCGCCGGGCCCTTCGCCCGGGGATCACGGGACGGGCGGGACGGGCATGCCGCCGACAGGCCGTCGCGCGGGCGTGGACCTGGTCAGCCGAGCCAGCCGTAGAGGCGTTCGACGTGGATGCGGACCACGAGGCGGGAGTCGGCGACCATCGCCGCGCGGTACTCGGCCCAGTCCGGGTGCTCGCCGCGGATCCCCCGGTACACCTCGACCAGCTCCGCCACCGCCGCGTCATCCGGCCCCGCGGCCACCTCGGACAGCTCGGCGACGCCCTCCGCCACCGCGTACGCCCCACCACCCGGCACCGTCACGTGGAAGCTCACCCGGGGGTCACGGCGCAGGTTGCGCACCTTGGCCCGCCCGTCCGTGCTGGAGAACCGGATCACCCCGCCGGTGACCAGGTAGTCGACGTTGGACAGCTGCGGCCGCCCGTCGCGCTTGATCGTGGCCAGCACCCCGCGGCCGGTGTCCCCGATGATCCGCCACAGCCCGTCCTGCTCACCCATGCCCGCTCCCCTCACGCCGCGACCCGCGCGCCGGACAGCACGCCGGTCAGCAGCCGCATCTCGTCCAGCATGCCCCGGGCGGCGTGCCCCATGGCCGCGGTCGGGGCGAGCACGCCGTCGGCGTCCACGGTCTGGCGCAGGTGGATGTTGACCGCCTCGGCGACCGGCACCATGCGCAGCGCCGCGATCACGGGCTTGAGCTGCTCGACCGCACGCATGCCGGCCGAGGACATGCCGTAGCTGACGAAGCCGGCCGGCTTGTGGTGCCACTCGCGGTAGAGGTAGTCGAGCGCGTTCTTCAGCGGCGCGCTGTAACCCCGGTTGTACTCCGGCATGACGAACACGAAGGCGTCGGCGGCCGCGGTGGTCTCGCTCCAGCGGCGGGTGTGCTCGTGGGTGTACGGGCCGCCGTCGACCGGCTGGCCGGGCTCGTCGTGGAACGGCAGCGCCAGCTCGGCGAGGTCGGCCACGTGCACGTCGAAGGCCCCGTGCGCGGTGGCGGTGGCGGCGAACCAGTCGCCGATGACGTGACCGATCCGGCCGGGCCGGGTCGAGGCGACGATGACGTTGAGGCGTGGCATCCCGTACTCCTTTGTTGACATGTCACCAACATAGCCAGACGGTTGGTGACATGTCAACAAGGGGGTATGGTGAAGCCCGTGACTGAACCCCGCTGGCTCGACGAGCGGCAGGCCCGCGCCTGGCGCGGCTACCGGCGCATGCGCGCCCTGCTCGACCTGCAGATCACCCGCGACCTGGCCGCCGACAGCGGCCTGTCCGACGCCGACTACGACGTGCTGTCCAACCTGTCGGAGGTCTCGCCGCACCGGCTGCGGCTGACCGAGCTCGCGGCGACCATGCTGTGGTCCAAGAGCCGGCTGTCCCACCACCTCACCCGCATGCAGCAGCGCGGCCTGGTCGACCGGGAGGAGTGCCCCGGCGACGCCCGGGGCTCGATGATCGTGCTGACCGAGGCGGGGCTGCGCGCCATCGAGGAGGCCGCACCGCACCACGTCGAGTCGGTACGCCGCAACATGATCGATCTGCTGACCGAGGAGGAGATCGCCGCGCTCGACACACTGTCCCACCGCGTGGTCGCGCACCTGAGCGGCGAGGGTTAAGAAGGTGCCCTTCCTATACGGATAGCGTTAAGAGGGTGCCCTTCCTTTTCGGAGGGCGGTGGAGAGGACGGGTATGAGCGGGACGGTGCTGGTCACAGGTGGCACGGGCGGACTGGGGGCGGCGGTGACCAGGCGGCTGCTCGACGAGGGCCGGCGGGTGGTCGTGCCGTGGCACTCCGAGGACGAGCTGACCCGGGTGCCCTCCGGGGACTCCGGGCTGGTGCTGGTGCAGGCGGATCTCACCGACCCGGCCGCGGTCGGGGCGGTGGCCGCGAAGGCCGCGGCGGACCCGGACCGGCCGCTGCGGGCCGTGGTGAACCTGGTTGGCGGGTTCGCGATGGGCGGGCGGGTGCACGAGACGCCCGTCGAGGAGTTCGAGGCGCAGCTGCGGCTGAACCTGCGCCCGGCGTACCTGGTGTGCCAGGCGACCCTGCCGCACCTGGCCGCCGCGGGCGGCGGCAGCGTGGTGCTGGTGTCCAGCCAGGCCGTGCGCAAGCCGTTCCGGGGCGCGGCGGGTTACCTCACCGCGAAGACCGCCGTGCTGGGCCTGGCCGGCGCGCTGCACGCCGAGTACGCCAAGGACGGCGTGCGGGTGAACACGATCCTGCCCGGCGTCATCGACACCCCCGCCAACCGCGCGTCGATGCCGGACGCCGACCGCAGCGGCTGGACCGCACCGGAGGACATCGCCACCACCGTCGCGTTCCTGTGCTCCGACGCGTCGAAGGCCGTACGCGACTCGCAGCTGCTCGTCTGAGACTCACCCACGCGGCCGGTCCGGGTGGAACACGCCGCCCTCGGCGAACATCGCCCGCGCCACCGCGTGCCCGCGCTCGGCGGCGCCCCGGAACCACTCCTCCGACTCCGCCAGCCCCCGGTGTTGTTCGACCAGGCGGCCCATGTCGAACAGCGCCTCGGCGTCGCCTGCCTCGGCGGCCCGGCGCAGCCACAGCTCGGCAGCGTCCAGATCGCCATTGATCTTGTACGCGAGCCCGAGCGTGCGCATCGCGACCGGGTCGCCCTGCGCGGCGGCCAGGGCCAGTTGCCCGGTGTCGCGCAGCATCCGCCGGACCATCGTCGCGCGCAGCCCGAACCGGCCGCCCGAGGTCACCCAGACCCACAGCACGCCCAGACCCCACACGATCCAGCCCGCGGTGCGCAGGCCGCCGCTGTCGGCCGCGAACCCCCAGATCGTGAGCACCGCAGCGGCCACGAACAGCACCATGGCCCACTCCTTCCCGCTGATCCGCGACAGTGCCCGCACGGTACGGCCGCCCCGCGCCCGCCCGCACGGGCCCGCGGCCACGCGACCGCCCCGCCGAAGACGCCACCGCACGGCGGCGACCACGCCGCACAGTGCCCGGACCAGCGCCGCAGGGTGGCGCCCGGCGTGCGGCTCCGCCGCCCGGCGTCCGCTCCCGGACCGGCCCGGAGCGGGAGCCGCGACCGGTCCGGGCACGGATCCGCCGACCTGCCGGTCCCCCTGATGACGGGCGCCGCGGTCAAGCTGCTCTAACCGAAGTCCGGGTGGGGCAGGTAGCGGTCCAGGGCGATCGGGTCGCCACCGCTGGACATGAACACGTCCATGTCGGCGATGCTGAACCCGGCCTCCAGCAGCAGCGGCAGCAGCGGGTTCGGGCCGAGCACGGCCAGCGCCGCCGTGCCCGCCGCACGGTGTGCCGCCAGCGCGGCCAGCACAGCGTCCGCGCACGCCTGCGTGGTGCGGCCGCCGGCCGGGCCGACCAGCACCCGGTCGCCCAGCGCGCGCACGACCGCGTAGCCATCGGCGGTCCGGTGCACGCTCACCCCCGGCAGGGCGGCGTACCAGGCCAGGTCGGCGTCGCGGCGGCCACCGGAGGCGTCGGCGTCCAGGGCGGCGATGTCGGCCGCAGCGGCGGTGGGCTCGCGGCCGGGCAGCCCGCCGAGCGGGCCGCGCAGGTAGAGCAGCGGGCAGACCGGGCGCATCCCCTGCCGGATGTAGAGCGCCACCGCCCGCGGGTCGGACGAGGCGAAGGTGACCCGCGGCGCGGTGACGGGCAGCAGCCGGGCCAGCAGCGCCCGGCCCAGGCCCGACGACTGGTGCTCGGGCAGCACGAACAGGTCGGCCAGGTGGGTCAGCCCGCCGCGCAGGAACGTCGCGCCGAACCCGACCGGCTCGGTCCCCGCGAACCCCGCCAGCAGCCGCCCGTTGGCCAGCTCGCGGTCGAGGTAGTCCGGGCGGCGCGGCCACATCGCCAGGTTGCCGAACCGCCGCGCGACGGCGCGTACCCCGGCCAGGTCGTCCGGGGCGGCCTGCCGCACGGTGTACACGCCGGGCAGCCTAACCGACGCGCGGCCGCTGACCGGGTCGTTCCGGCAGCGGCCGCCGGCGCCGTCAGGGGGCCAGGCAGGCGGCGAGTTCGGAGTGGTCGTACATCCAGAACCCGTAGAAGCCGATGGTCACCCAGCGGTTGACGCGCCAGTAGCGGTAGTCGGTCTCGATGACCCAGCCGGGCCACGACTCCAGCGGCGCGAGCGCCATCCGGGTGCCGGCGTACTGGTACGCACCGGCCGACGCGGTGCCGCAGCGGGCACCGCTGGTGCTGGTCACCGCCAGATCGGCGGAGGAGACGATGGTGGCGCCGTCGCACTTGACGACGTAGCTGCGGCGGTAGTTGTTGTTGAAGGCGTCGGCGACCTGCCAGTAGCGGTAGCCGTCGACCGTGCCGATCAGCCAGAACGTGTCGCTGCTGCCCGAGCGGCTGTAGCTGCCGATCGCCGAGCAGGCCAGGGGGTCCGGCGCGGCGTGCGCGGCGGCCGGGGCGGCGAGCACGGATGCCAGTGCCGCCAGTACGGCGGCGAGCGCGAGCCTAGTTCTCATGCCCCGCAAGGTAGGGCCGCCGGTCGCCGGAGCACAGCCGCCCGACGCCTAGCCGACATCAGCACCGCCGTCCGGGCGGGGGAACATCGCGGACGCGGCGGCGCGCAGGTTGGCGCGGGCCGCGTCGGGCGAGCCCAGGTAACCCGCCACCATCGCCCCGTCCCGCAGCATGACCAGGGTGTCCGCGCCGAGCTGCGGGTCGGCGTACCCGATGGTGGTCAGCAGCCCGGCCAGCGCGTCGCGGAACCAGGCGCGGTGCGTCACCACGGCGCGGTGGACCGGATGGTCCGGGTCCGGGAACTCGGCCGCGGCGTTGATGAACGGGCAGCCGCGGAACCCGGGCGCGCAGATGTCCTCGCCGATGCCCTCGACACACAGGCCGAGCAGCCGGTAAGGATCGGCGGTGACCGCCTGCGCCGCCGCGAGCCGGGCCCGGATGTCCGCGTCGGCCGCCTCGACGTAAGCACGGACCAGGTCGTCCTTGCCGGGAAAGTGGCGGTAGAAGGTGGCCCGGGTGACCTGGGCCTGCTCGATCACCCGGTCCACCCCCACCGCGTGGATGCCCTCGGCGTAGAAGGTCCGGGCCGCGGCGGCGAGCAGCCGCTCGCGCGCCGCGGAGGGCTTTGCCGTCATCTCGGTCACCTGCCCAGACTAGGAACCCCGGTCAGCGGGCGTGTGCCGCGGCCCAGGCGAGCGCGTGGTCGGCGACCTCCTCCCAGCCGTCCTGGCCCACCGTGAAGTGGCTGCGGCCGGGGTACTCGCGGTACTCGGTGAGCGCGGGCGAGTGCCGGTAGAGGCGGTGGTTGGCCCGGTTCACCGAGGCGGGCACGATGTTGTCGGCACCGCCCGCGACGAACAGCAGCGGCGCGCGGTCGGCGCGGCGTACGTCGACGGCCAGCGGCGACCTCGGGTCCAGGTTCGCGAACGCGCCCTGGAACAGCATCCGCGCGGCGGCGGGCACGTGGTAGCGGTCGTACGCCTCCCGGGACCGCTGCGCGCTGAGCGTGTTGGTGAAGGCGTAGTGGAACTGCTCGTGCGTGAACGGCACGGCCCGGTTGCGGTTGGCGGGGTTGCCGAGCACCGGCGACGCCGCCTTGAGCTGGGTGAACGGGAGCCGGTAGACGCCGCGCACCTGTCCGGAGTGGATGGCGACGCCGGCCGCGCCCAGGCCCCGGTCGAGCATGAGCTGAGTGAGCAGGCCGCCGAAGGAGTGGCCCATGATGATCGGCCGGGTGGGCAGGTCGGAGATGATCCGCTCGTAGTGGTCGGCGACCTGCGCGACGCCGAGCCCGGCCAGCGGCGACGGGTCGCGCCGCAGCGCCTCGACCCCGCCCTCCAGGCCCGGCCAGCTCGGGGCGAGCACGCGGTAGCCCTGCCGGGTGTAGCGGTCGATCCAGTGCTCCCAGCTCAGCGGGGTCATCCACAGGCCGTGGATCAGCACGATCGTGTCGGGGGCGGTCATGGCTCCTGCCTTCTCATCAAGGTAGAACGAACGTTCTGTCTGCCGTTGACGGTAGACCGTCGCGCGCGGCCGGCTCAAGAGTCGGGAGAACGATCGTTCTATGTCCTGCGTCACGTTTACGGCGGGGCGAGGTAGGGTGCGACCATGACGGCCGCCCTTGACGCGCTCACCGCCGCAGGTCTCGACCACCGCGTGATCCGGCACGGCCCGGTGCGCAGCCTGGCGGAGGCCGCCGCCGCGCGCGGTGTGGAGATCCCCGACGTGGTGAAGACGATCGTGGTGCGGCGCGGTGCGGACGACTACCTGTTCGTGCTGGTCCCCGGCGGTCGGGTGATCTCGTGGCCCAAGCTGCGGGCGCTGCTGGGCGTCTCGCGGCTGTCCCTGCCGGACGCCGCCGAGGCCAAGGACGCCACGGGGTACGAGCGCGGCACGATCACGCCGTACGGCTCGCGCAAGCCGTGGCCGGTGATCGCCGACGAGCGGCTGCGCGGCCGGGAGATCACCCTCGGCGCGGGCGAGCACGGCACCGCCGTCGCGCTCGACGCCGACGCCTCCGTGTCCGGCCTCGCCGGCACCTGGTCCGACGTGACCGACCCCGAACCCGTCCCCTGACCTTGCCCTGACCCGACCCTGCCCGGCGCCCCGCCCTGCACTTGCGCGGCTCGGACGGCGGGCGCGCGGGCGTTAAGAAGGTGCCCTTCCTCTACCGAAACCGTTAAGAAGGTGCCCTTCCTTTCATCGCTTGGGCTAGGCGGATGACGGCTTCGGGGATGAGGGCGGGTGGGGTGGCGGCGTAGGTGAGGCGCAGGTGGGGGGCCGGGGGTTCGGCGGCGTACCAGGGGCGGCCGGGGAAGACGACGACGCCGGATGCGGCCGCCGCGGCGGCCAGGGCGGTGTCGTCGGTGCCGCCGGGCAGGGGCGCCCACAGGTGCAGGCCGCCGCGCGGGATCCGGGCCGGGACCAGGTCGGGCAGGTGGCGGGACAGGGCCGAGAGCAGTGCCTCGCGGCGGTCGCGCAGGGCGGTGCGCAGGGTGCGGCGGTGGCGGGACCAGGCCGGGGAGGTCACGAACTCCAGGGCCGCCTGCTGCAGCGGGCCGGACACGAAGAAGTCGTCGAGCAGCCGGGCGGCGCGCAGCCGCGCCCCGGCCGGGCCGCGCGCGCCGATCGCGGCCACCCGCATGCCCGGTGCGGTCGACTTGGTGAGCGAGCGCAGGTAGACGACGTGCCCGTCGGGGTCGCCGGCGGCCAGCGGCGCGGGCGGCTCGCCGTCGATGGTCAGGTCGCGGGCGTAGTCGTCCTCGATCAGGAACGCCCCGGCGGCGCGCCCCGCATCGGCGACGTCGGCGCGGCGGTGCGCGGCCAGGGTGGCGCCGTGCGGGTTGGCGTACAGCGGCTGGCAGTAGAACAGCCGCGCCCCGGTGCGGGCGAACGCCGCGGCGAGCTGGTCCGGGCGTACCCCGTCGGCGTCGGCGGGCACCGGCACCACCCGCAGCCCGGCGGCCCGCGCCGCGGCCAGCGCGCCGAGGTACGTCGGGGACTCGACGAGCAGCGTGTCGCCGGGCGCGGCCAGCGCGCGCAGCGCGGTGGACAGCGCGGCCTGACCGCCGGGGCAGATCACCATGTCCTCGGCGCGCAGCCCGCCCCCCGCCTCCCGGGCGAACCAGTCGCGCAGGTCGGCCCGGCCCTCGACGGGTCCGCGCTGCCAGGCGGCGGGCTGGCGGGCGGCTCGGGTGAGCGCGGCGCCGAGCGCGGCGGCCGGCTGCAGGTCCGCGTCGAGGTATCCGCCGGACAGCGCGATCGCCCCGGCGGGCGGTATCGCCAGTAACGCCTGCAGCTCCTGCTCGCCGGGCAACGCCGCGCCGAGGGCGACCGTCTGCCAGGACAGGTCCGGCACGCGGCGCTCGTCCGGCGCGGGCGCGGCGGCGAAGGTGCCCTTGCCGGGCCGTGCTTCGAGCACCCCCTGGACCGCGAGCTGCCGGATCGCCTCGGCGACGGTGACCGGGGACGCCTGGTGCCGTGCGGTCAGCTCGCGCACCGACGGCAGCCGGGTGCCCGGTGCGGCCGCCAGGGCCAGCCCGCGCAGATCTTGGATAACGCGGTCCACTGCGTTACCGTTGTTCATGAGAGACAAGAGTAACGCTACTGTGCCGGATCCGGTAACGGCATCGGCCGACCCGGTCGGCGGCCTGGTCCTCGGCGCGCTGGGCGTGCTCGCGTTCAGCATGTCGCTGCCTGCCACCCGCGTCGCCGTGCAGCAGCTCGACCCGTGGTTCATCGCGTTCGGCCGGGCAGTCGGCGCCGCCCTGCTGGCCTGGGCGTACCTGCGCTGGACCGGCGCCCCGCGCCCCACCCGCGCCCAGTGGCGGCGGCTGGCCGTGGTCGCCGCCGGGGTCGTGATCGGATTCCCGCTGTTCAGCTCGCTCGCGCTGACCACCCAGACCGCCGCCCACGGTGCGGTCGTGGTCGCGCTGCTGCCCGCGATGACCGCGGTGTTCGCGGTGCTGCGCGCCGGGGAGCGCCCGTCGCCGCTGTTCTGGGCCGCCGCCGCGGCCGGGCTGCTGGCCGTGCTCGCGTTCCTCGTCGCGGGCGGCGCGGTGCGGGGCGCGCTCACCGTCGCCGACCTGTACCTGGTCGCCGCCGTGGTGCTGTGCGGGCTCGGCTACGCCGAGGGCGGTGCGCTGGCCCGCGAGCTGGGCGGGGCGCGCACCATCTGCTGGGCGCTGCTGGTGTCGCTGCCCGTCACGGTGCCGATCACGCTGCTGTCGGTCGCCGTGCACCCGCCGCGCGCCGACGCGGCGGCCTGGGCCTCGTTCGGCTACGTCACCGTGATCTCCATGTTCCTGGGCTTCTTCGCCTGGTACGCGGGCCTGGCCCGGGGCGGCATCGCCCGGGTGGGCCAGATCCAGCTCGCGCAACCCGTGCTGACGATGGCATGGTCGGCACTGCTGCTCGGCGAGGCGGTCACCCCCGCCTCGATCGGCGCGGCGCTGGTGGTGCTCGCCTGCGTGGCGGCGATCCAGCGCACCCGCCGTCCCGCCCTGACCCCCGCCGCCCGGAAGGCCTGACGATGTACACACCCGCCCACTTCGCCGCCGACGAGGCCGCCGTACGCGAGCTGCTGGCCGGGCCCGGCGCGGCGGACCTGGTCACCGCGACCGCCGAGGGTCTGGCCGCGACGACGCTGCCGCTGCTGTTCGACCCGGCCGCCGGGCCGCACGGCGCGCTGCTGGGCCACCTGGCCCGCAACAACGACCAGTGGCGCCGCCCGGTGCTCGGCGAGGCCCTGGTGATCGTGCGCGGCCCGGACGCCTACGTCTCCCCCGCCTGGTACGCGTCGAAGGCCGAGCACGGCCGCGTCGTGCCGACCTGGAACTACGCCGTGGTGCACGCGTACGGCGAGCTGGTCGTGCACGACGACCCGGCCTGGACCGGCGACCTCGTGCGCCGCCTGACCGACCGGCACGAGCAGGGCCGCGCCCACCCGTGGTCGGTCGACGACGCGCCCGCCGCGTACGTCGCGGGCCAGCTGCGCGCCATCGTCGGCGTCGAGCTGCGCATCAGCCGCGTCGAGGCGAAGTGGAAGCTCAGCCAGAACCGCCCACCGGCCGATGTGGACGGCGTCGTCGCGGGCCTGCGCGCCGGCGGCGACCAGCGCACCGCCGACGCGGTCGAGCGGGCCCGTCCCGCGAGCTGATCACCGGACTGCCGCGGCGGCGCCGTTACGGCTAGCATTCGAGGCCCCGACGGCGCCATACCCCCGGAGCCCCCCATGACGCGCTCTGCTCGGCTGTTCATCCTGCTCGGCGTGGTGCTGGCCCTGATCGGCGGCGGCGCCTACGCCGCCGTGCGGGTCGCCCAGACGCGGGTGGACGAAGCCATCCCCCAGGTCGACCTGTTCGGCCCGAGCGACTCCCCGGAGCCGTCGGCGCCGCCGAGCCCCAGTCCCAGCCCGACGCCCCCGGCCGGGGCGGACATCACCGGCCCGCTGAACTTCCTCATCGTCGGCATCGACACCCGCGAGGCGCAGAAGGGCTCGCCGCCGCACGGCGACGTGGTGATGATCCTGCACGTCGACAAGACCCTCAGCAACGCGTACCTCACCTCGCTGCCCCGCGACCTGCTGGTGGACATCCCGGCGTTCAAGCCGTCCCGTTACGGCGGCGGCCGCAGCAAGCTGACCCACGCGATGACCTTCGGCGGGCGGGTGCCGGGCAAGAGCGGCACCTGGAACATCGCGCAGGGCTTCCAGCTCATGGCCAAGGCGGTAAGCGGGTACACCGGCATCAAGCGCTTCGACGCGGGCGCGGTGATCACGTTCCGCGGCTACACGAAGCTGATCGACGCGCTGGGCGGCGTGGACCTGTACGTCGACCAGAAGGTGGTCTCCATCCACCGCCGCCCGGACGGCGTGCACCGCGCCGTCTGCCGCGGCTGCGAGCACGGCTACTCCGGGCCGCGCATGACCTACAACGTCGGCACCCGGCACCTGACCGGCTGGCAGGCGCTGGACTACGCGCGCCAGCGCTACACCACCGGCGGCGAGTACACCCGTCAGCGCCACCACCGGCAGCTGATGAAGGCCATGCTCACCAAGGCGCTGAGCCGGGACGTGCTCACCGACCCGGCGAAGTTCGACGGCATCGTGGCCGCGCTGGGCGCGACGCTGACCTTCGACGGCCGCGGCCGCAAGCCCACCGAGTTCCTCTACGCCCTGCGCAACATCCGCCCCGCCAACCTGACCCTGACCGGCATGCCCGGCGGCGGCGTCTTCACCGGCGGCGGCTACCAGGGCGAACGCCTCGACGCCGTGCAGAAGACCTACTTCGCGGCCCTGCGCGCCGACACCCTCGCCGCCTGGACCAAGTCCCACCCCAAACTCGTCAACACCCGCTAGCGAAAGGAAGGGCACCTTCTTAACGCTATGCGTATAAGAAGGTGCCCTTCCTAACCTCCGCGGAGCGGCGGCGTAGCGTGGCGCTGGTCGCGTGGGTACGGGGTGGAAGGCGGGAGCATGGTGCAGCAGGTGGCGGTGCGGGCGGCGGGGCCGGGCGACGTGGCGGCGGTCGTGGCGCTGGTCGAGTCGGCGTACCGCGGCGACAGCAGCCGGGCCGGCTGGACCACCGAGGCGGACCTGCTCGACGGCCAGCGCACCGATCCCGAGGCGGTCGCCGCGCACGTGGCCGCGCCCGGCAGCGTGATCCTGCTGGCCGAGCGCGACGGGGAGCTGCTGGCCTGCTGCCACCTGGAGCGCCACGACGGCTACGCCTACTTCGGCATGTTCGCCGTGCGCCCCGACCTGCAGGGCGGCGGCCTCGGCAAGGCCGTGATCGCCGAAGCCGAGCGTTACGCCAGCGCCGAGTGGGGCGTGCCGCAGCTGCACATGACCGTGATCACGGTCCGCGCGGAGCTGATCGCCTGGTACGAGCGGCGTGGTTACGCCCGCACCGGGCAGACCAGCCCGTTCCCGTACGGCGACGAGCGCTTCGGCCTGCCCCGGCGCGACGATCTCGAATTCGAGCTGCTGGTCAAGAAGCTCTAGGCGAACCACTCCTTGAGCACCGGCGCGACCGCCTCCGGCTTGAGCAGGTGCGTCTGCCCCGGCAGCGTGCGGTACTCGGCCTGCGGCAGCGCCCCGGCCAGCGCCTTGGCGGCGTTGCGCATGTACTGCGGGCTCTTGCCGCCGTCCATGACCAGCGCGGGCAGCTGCGCCCCGGCCCAGCGCTGCGCGTTCAGCGGCCGTCCCGCGCCGGTGTCGCCGAGCACCCGGAAGTCGTAGGGCAGCGTGTGCGCGACCCGCTTCAGCTTCGGCCAGTTCGGCATCAGCCGGAACAGCGCGACCAGGAAGGCGGGCATGCCGACGGTGCGCATGAACGTGGCGACCGCGTCCCCGCGCCGCCCCTGCGCGATCATGGCGTCCATCCTGTCCAGGTAGTCGTCCGGGCGCGGCTCGTGCGTGCCGTCGACGATGAACGGCGGCTCGTACACGGCCAACTTGCGGATGCCGCCCAGCCGCGCGGCGGCGTCGCAGGCCAGCACCGCGCCCGACGAGATGCCGTAGAGGTAGACGTCGCCGCCCGCCTCCTTGATCAACGCGTCCAGGTCCTCGACCTCGCGCTCGACGCTGTAGGGCGCGGTGTCGCCGGACTCGCCACGGCCGCGCCGGTCGTACGTCCACACCGTGAACCGGTCGGCGAGCTGCCTGGCCAGCGGCCCGGCCGGGCCCATCCGCCGGAAGCACATCGCCCCGTCGACCAGCACGACCGCCGGGCCCTGCCCGATCCTCGTGTACGCGATCGCGGTGCCGTCCGCGGAGATGACGCTGCTCATGGGGTGCTCCTTCGAAGTCATGCCGCGAACGTCCGGTCCAGCCAGGACCGCCACGCCGCATCGGGATCGGGTTCGGTGGGGGTGAACAGGTGGTGCATGGCCAGCATCGAGCCCTGGAAGCCGCGCACGAAGCGCAGCAGCGCGTCCGGGGTGCGCACGCCGAGCGCGTGGGCGCTGACGTGGTAGACCGTGCCGGTGAGCGCCGCACCGCCCACGGTCGGCGTGACCGGGTCGCCGGGCCGGGGATCGTGGGCCAGGCCGAGCGCGCCGTGCAGCGCCGTCCAGGCCCGCGGCCAGTCGGCCACCGGCGGCCCGAACACGGTGACCGGCCGGGCCGTGCGGCCCCGGAACCAGGTCAGATACTCGCCGAGGGTGCCGTAGAACAGGGCCAGTCCCAGGCCCATCGCCTCGAACTCGTCGGCCCAGTCGTCGCCGGGCAGGAAACCACTGGTCACGGTACGCAGCACGGCGCTGCCGCCGGCCCGTGCCTCGATGAGGAACTCGTACGCCACGAACCGGCCGTCGGCGTCGGGCGGCTCACCGTAGGCCAGCCGCCGTCCGGGCTCCCACGCCGTGATCGGCAGCGTCGGGGCGTACCCACCGAAGACGGTGCTGACCGCACCGTCCGGTCCGGGCGCCACCTCGTTGCGGCCCATGAACCACGAGTCGATGCCGGGGCCGGTCGCGATCGCCGCCCAGATCTCCTCGGGGGTGGCCTCGACCGGCAGGTCGTGCCGGACCTCGAAGTCCCTGCCCATCTCAGTCCTCCTCCGCCTGGCGGGTCACGCTCGGGTGCACGGCGACGATCACCCGGTGCTCGCGCCCGCCCTCGGCCCGCTCGTCGTGATACTTGCTGACCAGGCCCGCGACGGCCGACGCCAGCTCCTCGGCGAACGCGGCCCGGTCGGCCGGGCTCGCGAACCGGACCGTGCCGTCCATCGCGAACGTGGCCAGCCGCTTCTTCGCCCGCGCCGCGCCGGTGAGCAGCTCGCCCACGTCGCGGACCAGGCGCGCGGCCAGGGCCAGCAGCCAGCGCGCGGACAGCCGGTCGGGGGCGCGGCCGGGGTCGGGCTGCACCGCGGACAGCGCGATCGGGGAGATCACATAGGACGCGGCGGTGGCCTGGAGCACGCGCTCGGTGACGTTGCCCTTGCGGCGCTCCTCCACCAGCTCGACCAGCCCGTGCCGCTCCAGCTCGCGCAGGTGGTAGTTGACCTTCTGCCGGGGCTGGCCGATCTTCGCGGCCAGGGTGGTGGCCGAGCCGGGCTCCACCAGCGCGGCCAGCAGCCGGGCCCGGATCGGGTCCAGCGACGCCTCGGCCGCGGCCGGATCGTCGATCACCGCAACATCGAACATGCCCACACCCTGCCACCGACAAATTTTCTTGTCAAGCCCCCACCTGCGATCCGGCAGCCCTCGCGCACGGCGCGACACCTCACCCGCGCGCCCCGGCCGCAGCGCGGAAACGGACGAACGCGACAGCCCGGAGTCCCCGCACCTGACGAAGGTCAGAAATCCCACAGCAGATCAGGAATCAGGCGAACCCGCCTCCACCCGGCGTTAGCGTCGAGGCATGACGAACCCGATCGCCGATATCAGCGTGCCTGAACTCGCCCGGCAGATCGCGCAGCTGGAGCGTCAGGACGTCGACCGCGGCGCGCTCGACGTGTGCACCCTCACCATGGAACTGCGCCACCAGTACCGCCGCGCCCTGCTCGCCCGCGACCAGGCGGCCCTGTCCCTGGTCGCCCGCGAGCGCTGGACCGCCGCCGACGTCGCCGAGGTGATCTGCGGCCACCGCTCCTGCGCGCCCCGTGCCGCGGTCATCCTCGACTGGACCGGCCTCACCCCGGACGGCGGCACCGAACGCGACCTGGCCGAACGCCAGCTCGTCGCCACGCAGCTGCGCGAGCTGCTGTCCCTGGCATACGACAAGGCGCTGCGCCTGCTGCCCGCGGCGCGCATCGGCACCGGCCTGCCCGACGACCCCCAGGAGCGGCTGGCGCAGACCGCCCACTGGCTGCGCTTCGTCGACGGCTACCGGGCCGCCAACCAGGCCTCGCGCATCCTGTTCGCGGCGATCCTGGTGCACCACCACGGCTGGCCGCTGCCCGACGTGGCCGAACTGGGCGCGGTGACGCCCGACGAGATCCGCGCGGCACTGGCCGCGGCCGAGGCCAGCCCGCCGTCCGATGCCGACAGCGGCCTGCTCGCGCAGCTCGCACTGCTGGACCGGGTCCTGGAGACGAACACGGAACGGCTGCTGGCGGTCCGCGAGCGGGCCCTGTCCGACAGCCTCGCCGACGGCGTGCCCGAGCGGGTCGTCGCGGCCCACATCGGCCTGCCGGAGCACGAACGCTCCGCCGCCCACTGCCCCGCCTGACCGGCGCCAAGAAGGGCACCTTCTACTACGGAATCCGATGAGAAGGTGCCCTTCCTTTCGTCACAGGGGTTTGGCGTAGCAGACGGAGAGGTCCCAGCGGTCGTAGGGCGGGTAGTTCGGGATGCGGGTGAAGCCCGCGCGCTCGTAGACGGTGATCGCGTCGGGCTGGCGCACGCCGGTCTCCAGTTTGAACAGGCGCGCGCCGGTGCGGGCGGCCAGCTTCTCCGCCTCGGGCATGAGGCGGCGGGCGATGCCGCGGCCGCGCCAGGCCGGGTCGACGTACATCCGCTTGAGCTCGGCCTCGCCGCCGTCCAGCGGCTGCACGGCGCAGCAGCCGATCGCCGCGCCGCCGGCGAGCACCAGCAGGAAGCGGGCAGCCTGCCTGACCTGCGGATGCTCGAAGTCGATCTCCTCGGGGTAGCGGGCGTCCAGCTCCGCGCGCAGCGCGGCGATCAGCGGCGCCAGCCGCGGATCCTCCGGCGCCACCTCGGCGATCTCGATGGTGGTGGTGTCCGTGCCCATCAACGTGCTCCCAGCAGCAGTTCCAGTTGGTTGTCGACCGCCGCGACCAGCAGGTCCGGCGGGTAGAGGGCGGGCGTGGCCACGCCGCACAGCGCCAGCCCTTCCAGGAAGGCGACCAGCCCGCGGGCGCGCAGCTCCAGATCAGGCGGGGGTACGGCGTACGCGTCGCGCAGCAGGCCGGTCAGCCGCCGGATCCAGGACTCGTGCCGGACGGTGTGCTCGGCCAGCATCACCGGGTCGGTGCGCGCCGCCATCAGGAACGTGGCCCAGATCGTGGAGTTGAGCCGCCGCTCCTCGTCGAGCGGCACCCCCTCCAGCGCCACCGCCCGCAGCCGCGCCCTCGGGTCGCCGGGGTCGGGCAGCGCGTCGATGCGCGCCGCCATGCGCCGGTGCATGACGGCCCTGGCGTGCAGGAGCAGCGCGTTCTTGTCGCGGAAGTAGTGCGCGACCCGCCCGGTGGTGCAGCCGGCCGCGTCGGCGACCGCGCGCAGCGTGAGCCCGTCCAGGCCGTGCTCTCCGACCACCTGCCACACCGCGGCCGACAGCTGCTCGCGCCGCTCGTCATGATCCACCAGCCTCGGCACGCCTGCCCCCTTTCCGTAACACCCGTTACGTAACAGCCGTTACGCTAACAGCCCCGGGAGCGCCCGTCCAGCAGTGCCCGCGGCCCTCGCCCGGCCAAGACCCACCGACTTGCCTGGCATACGGGCGAAAGCGGGCCCAAGATACGCCCAGGTGCCAGGCAAGTCGGTGGATCTTGGCCGCTCGGCGCTTGGCCGGCGGGGTCAGGGGCGGGTGGCGAAGCGGTCGAGGGCGGCGAGCACGACGTCGCCGATGCCGTTGGCGGAGCCGTGCCCTGCCTGCTCGACGAGGGTCAGCTCGGCGCCGGGCCAGGCCTGGGCCAGGTGCCAGGCGGTGTCGCAAGGGCTGCTGACGTCGAGCCGGCCGTGCACCAGCACGCCGGGGATCCCGGCCAGCTTCCCGGCGTTGGCGAGCAGCTCGCCGTCCTCCAGGAAGCAGTCGTTGCCCCAGTAGTGAGTGACCGCCCGCGCGAGGACCATCCGGAACTCCGGGTCGTCGTAGCGCGGGTCGGGGCGGTGGCCGGGCGCGGTGCCCACGTGCACGTCCTCCCAGTCGCACCAGTCCCGGGCGGCCTTATCCCGCACGGCCGGATCGGGCGAGGCCAGCAGACGCGCGTACGCCGCCGCGAGGTTGCCGTCCCGCTCCCCCTCGGGCACCCCGTCGCGGAACCGGGCCCACTCCTGCGGGAAGATCCGCCCCATCTGCCGCGTGATCCAGTCGATCTCCCCGGCGGTCCCGGCGGTGACGCTGAACAGCACCATCTCCGATACCGACGAGGGGTGGCGCTGCGCGTACGCCTGCCCCAGGGTGGCGCCCCAGGAGGCGCCGAGCACGAGCCAGCGCTCGACGCCGAGGTGCTCGCGCAGCCGCTCGATGTCGGCGACGAGGTGCCGGGTCGTGTTGACGGACAGGTCGGTGGCCGGGTCGCCCACGCTGGGCGTGCTGCGCCCGCAGCCGCGCTGGTCGAACAGCACCACCCGGTATGCCGAAGGGTCGAAGTAGCGCCGCCAGCCCGCCCCCGCGCCGGACCCCGGCCCGCCGTGCAGCACGACGGCAGGCTTGCCGTGCGGGTTGCCGGAGACCTCCCAGTGCACGAGGTTGCCGTCGCCGACGTCGAGCATGCCGGTGTCGTAGGGCTCGCTCAGCGGGTACACGGAACCACCTCCGGGAGAATATGACAGCGCTGTTACATTATCAGCGTGAACGCACTGCCCGAACGCGAGGCGGTCGGCACGCTGCTGCGCCACGTGCTGGACCTGCTCGACGGCGACGTGGCCAAGGTGTACGCCGAGCTGGGCCTGACCGACTACCGCCCCCGCCACTCCCCCGTGGTCCGCGCGCTGCTCGCGGACGGCCCGATGCCCATCCGCGACCTGGCCCGCCGCGTCGGCGTCACCCACTCCGCGGCCAGCCAGACCGTGGCCCAGATGCACCGCGCCGGACTGGTCGACCTGTCCCCCGGGGCCGACGCCCGCCAGCGCGTGGTCAGCCTGACCGCACAGGCCCGTGACCTGCTGCCCGTCATCGAGGCGGAGTGGGCCGCGACCAGCGCGGCGATGCGCGAGCTGGACGCCGAGCTGTCCATGCCGCTGTCCGATCTGCTCACCGAGATCGCGGGCGCGCTGCGGCGCCGGCCGTTCCGGGAGCGCATTGCTGACGCCGGGCTGACAGTTCCGGAAACGACCGGCGGCTAGCATTCCGGGGGATGACGCTCCCGCCTGAAGGCGAGCACCCCCTGATGCGACTCCTCATCGCCGTCCTGCTCATCACGCCGACCCTCATACCGGTCACCGCCGCCGCGGCCGCCCCGCCTCCGGCGCCGGGCCAGTCCGCCCAGGTCCGGGCCGTCGCCGCGCCCGCCACGAAGCGGCTGGCCGTCGTGATGATCCAGAACGGGTCCACCGAGGAGCGGCAGACCCAGCTCGCCGACACGGCGTACGCGCGCAACCTGTTCCTGGGCGGCAGCGGCTCGCTCGCCTCGTGGACCGACGCGGTGACGCAGGGGCGGCTGCGGTTCACGGCCGCGGGCGACGGCGTCTACCTCGCCCCGCCGAACGCCGCGCTGGCGGCGGGCGCCAGTGACACGTCGAAGTGCTACAGCGAGGAGGCCCGCGTCACCGCGCAGGACCACCTCGCCGGGCTTGGCGTGGCCTGGGACTCGGTGGCGGTCCTGTTCGACGTCGGCGCCTGCGACTGGGCCGGGCTCGGCCAGGTGCCGGGCCGGGTGACCTGGTTCCCGCCCCGGCCGTCGCTGGCCGCGGTCGTGCACGAGATCGGCCACAACCACGGCTACCCGCACGAGACGAAACGCGACTGCCCCGGCAGCATCGTCTCCTCCTGCAAGGCCAACGGCCACAGCGGCAACTCCCCGATGGGCTCCGGCGGCGCGGGCCGCGGCTACTCCTCGCCCGAGCTGCTGCACAGCGGCTGGCTGGCGGCCGACCGGCACCGCGACGTGGCCGGGTCGGGCACGTACACGCTGACCCCGCTGCACGCGCCCGCGTCCGCCAGCGGCCTGCGCGCCGTCGAGGTCAAGGCCTCGCGCACCCTGCACTACCTCGTCGAGCTGCGCGCCCGCGGCGCCGTGGACAGCGCGGTCGACAAGCCGGGGGTACGCGTCTACGCCGTGCCCGTCAGCGGCAACACCCGCGACTACCGCAACGCATACATGATCAATCCGACGCGGTCGGGCAGCCCGCTGCTCGTCCCGGCCGGCACCGTGCTCACCGACCCGGCCAACAAGCTCACCATCACCGTGCGCGCCGCCTCGGCGAGCAGCGCCCGGGTCGAGGTGTCCCCGCTCGGCGGCAAGCCCTCACCGAGCCCCTCGCTCTCGCTCACCCCGTCGCCCAGCGCCCTGCCCAGCGCCGAACCGCTGGTCTCGTCCTCCCCCACGCCCGAGGCCGCGGCCGCCGGCACACCCGCCGTCGCCGCCGCACCGCCCCCGGCCGGCGCGCCCGAGGTGTCCCTGCTCAGCACGACGCAGCAGGTCAGCGGGGTGCTGATCGGCGGCGCGATGGTCGCGCTGGTAGCCGGGGCCGGGTTCTGGCTGCTCGGCGTACGCAACTCCGGCCGCCGCCGCCCCCGCCGCCGCCACGCGCGCTGAACGGCCCGTTCCCACCCGGCTGCCGGGCCGGGCGGGCGATAGTGGGTCCATGATGACCGTCGCGATCCTGCTCTACCCGGGGTTCACGGCGCTGGACGCGGTGGGCCCGTACGACGTGCTGGCCCGGCTGCCCGACACCCACGTCACGTTCGTCGCCAAGGAGCCCGGCCCGGTCGTCGCCGACACCGGCCTGCTCACCATGAACGCCGCGGCCGCCCTGGCCGACCTGCCCGAACCCAACGTCCTCGTGATCCCCGGCGGCCTGGTCGGCGCCTTCGAGGCCGCCGCCGACCCCGTGTACGTCGACTGGACCCGTACCGCCCACGCGACCTCGACCTGGACCACCTCCGTCTGCACCGGCGCGCTGATGCTCGGCGCGGCCGGGCTGCTGTCCGGCCAGACGGCCACCACCCACTGGGCGGCCAAGGACTACCTGGCGCACTACGGCGCGACCTACGTGCCCGAGCGCTTCGTCGAGCACGGCCGGATCATCACCGCCGCGGGCGTCTCCGCCGGCCTCGACATGGCCCTGCGCCTGGCCGCGCACCTGGCCGGCGAGGAGCTGGCCCGCGCCGTCCAGCTCGCCCTCGAATACGACCCGCAGCCGCCGTTCCCCGGCGGCTCCCTGCCCACCGCCTCCCCCGGCACGGTCCAGCTCGCCGTCGACCTGGTCCGCTCCGAAGTGCTCCCCTAGGCAAAGGGAAGGGCACCTTCGTCAGCTCGCGTCAGCGAGATGAGCAGCGGCTCAGCTCGCTTTGCGATGTAGAAGGTGCCCTTCCTGACGCTTCAGGCGGCGGGCTCGGGCTCCGGCTCCACCCGGGCGCTGCGGGCGGGGCTGACCAGGTAGCCGAAGGCGGCGGCGGTGAAGAACATGATGATGCTGTACACCGCCGCGGGCACCGCCAGCTGTGTGTTGGCCAGCAGCGTGGTCGCGATGAAGATGGCAAGGGTGCCGTTGTGGATGCCGATCTCCATCGCGGCGGCGACCGAGTCGGCCCGGTCGATGCGCGCCAGCCGCGGCAGGTAGTAGCCCACGGCGAGGCTCACCACGTTGAAGACCAGCGCGACCAGCCCGGCACTGGCGAAGTAGTCGGCGACGTTGTCCCGCTCCGACAGCAGCGTGCCGAGGATGACCGCGACCAGCACCACCACCGACAGGATCCGCACCGGCTTGTGCATCCGCTCGGCGAACGACACCGAGCGGTGCCGCA
This sequence comes from Catellatospora bangladeshensis, assembly GCF_016862575.1. Classification (GTDB taxonomy): domain Bacteria; phylum Actinomycetota; class Actinomycetes; order Mycobacteriales; family Micromonosporaceae; genus Catellatospora; species Catellatospora bangladeshensis. Next base: position 307,272 of record NZ_BONF01000011.1, read on the forward strand.
CGAACATGCCGATCGCGACCGGGATCAGCACGATCGCGAACACCTGCAGGGTCTTGCTGAACTGCAGCCCGATCTGGCCGGTGCCGGACATGAAGTAGCCCAGCGACAGGTTCACCACCACCGGCAGCGTGAAGATCGCCAGCACGGAGTTGACCGCGGTCAGCGTCACGTTGAGCGCGACGTTGCCGCCGAACAGGTGGCTGTACAGGTTGGCCGTGGTGCCGCCGGGCGAGGCTGCCAGCAGCATCATGCCCACGGCCAGCTCGGGACGCAGGTCGAAGGCCAGGACCAGCCCGAAGCACGCCGCGGGGAGGATCAGCACCTGGCACACCAGCGCGACCAGCACGGCCTTCGGGAAGACGAGGATCCGCCTGAAGTCGGCGACGGTGAGCCCGAGGCCTAGGCCGAGCATCACGATACCGAGAGCGACGGGCAGGAACACCTGGGTCAGCACTGAATCCATAGCCGAGGATTCTTCATCCCCTGTGACCGGCACCACATCAGCCGGACAGCCGACCCGTCCCGCGCGGCGGCGGGACGGGTCAGAGGGCTCGGCGCAGCCACTCCTCGACTCCGGCGACGTGGATCAGCGACCAGGACCGGGCCACCTCGGGGCGGCGGGCGGCGATCGCGTCGAGGATGGCCAGGTGCTGCTCGCGGGTGCGTTCCACGGCCCGCTCCTGGGTCAGGCCGCGCCAGATCCGGGCCCGGGTCGTCGGGCCGGACATGCCGTCGATCAGCGAGCACAGCACCGCGTTGCCCGTCCCGGCCGCGATCAGCCGGTGGAACTCCAGGTCGTTGGCGACCAGCTCCTCCAGCGACGCGTCGGGGCCGATCGCGTCGACCACCGTGTACAGCTTGGCCACGTCCTCCTCGCTCATCCGCTGCGCGGCCAGCGCCGCCGCCGCCGGTTCGAGGATGCGCCGCATCTCCAGGAACTGCAGCACGGTGTCGTCGCGGTGGAAGTCGACGACGAACGTCAGCGCCTCCAGCAGCAGCCCCGGTTCGAGGCTGGTCACGTACGTCCCGTCGCCCTGGCGCACGTCCAGCACCCGGATCAGCGACAGGGCCTTGACCGCCTCGCGCAGCGAGTTGCGCGACAGCCCCAGCCGCTCGGCGAGATCGGCCTCCTTGGGCAGCTTGTCGCCGGGGCGCAGCGCACCGGAGAGGATCATCTCCTTGATCTTCTCGATGGCCTCGTCGGTCAGTGCCATGGTGTGCTCCCTGGTGCGATGGCCGGCGGCGCTGCCCGGCCGGGCCCCACGCGCAGGCGGGGCGGGGCGGATGTCGAACAGTCCCGCGAGCACAGCGGCGCCGCCGTCTCCATTGGACATTCAGTGTAGGGCGGCGCGGAAGCATCCCGGCCGCCCGCTTCGATGGACCGCACCTCCCCGACCGGGCGTGGTTAAGAAGGGCACCTTCTTCTACGGAAAGCGTTAAGAAGGTGCCCTTCCTTGCGCTGGGGGGTATGGTCCCGCGGCGTGGGACGTGTGGTGACGCTGGTGCTGGTCGACCCTGCCGGGCAGGTGCTCGGGCGGCTGCCCGAGTTCGAGCTGGAGCTGCCCTGGTGGCAGGAGGCCGGGGACGTCGTCGCGGGCGCCCGCGACGTTCACGGCGTCGAGGTCACCGTGCTGCGGTTGCTCGGCGCGGACCGGCCGGCCCCGCCCGGCGGGCACGTCACCTACCTCGCCGAGGTCGCAGGTGATCCAGGGCCGCTGCTCCCGGCCACTGCCGATCTGGTGCCGCACCCGCGGCGCGCGCCGTGGGCACGGCCCGGCGGCCCGCGTGCCACCCTGGACTGGGCTGAGGCCGAGCTGGCCGCGCTCGGGCGGCCGGTGACCGCGGCCGTGCAGCAGCGCTCGTGGAACCTGTCCACGCTGTGGCGCCTGGAGACCACCGCCGGGCCGGTATGGCTCAAGCAGGTCCCCGGCTTCTTCGCCCACGAGGCGGCGGTGCTGCGCTGGCTGGGCGAACACGCCCCCGGCACGGCCCCGGTGCCGCTCGCCGCGGACGGCGGCCGGGTGCTGCTGGAGGAGCTGCCCGGCACCGACCGCTACGGCGCGGAAGCGGACGAACGCGAGCAGATGCTGGCCCGCCTGCACACCGCCCAGGTCGCCGCCGTGTCCAGGGCGGACGAGCTGCTCGCCCTGGGCGTGCCCGACCGGCGCGCGCCGAGGCTGGCCGAGCTGATCAGGGCGGTCGTGCGCGCCGACGGCGGGCCGGAGCACCTGGCGCTGCTCGACGGGCTGGACGGGCGGCTGGCCGCGATCGAGGCCTGCGGGGTGCCGTACACCCTGGTCCACGGGGACTTCCACCCCGGGAACGTGCGCGGCACGGCCGACCGCCACCACCTCATCGACTGGGGCGACGCCGTGCTCGGGCACCCCGCGATCGACCTGCTGCGCATGTGCGAGCAGCTTCCCGACCCCGCTCCGCTGCACCGGGCCTGGTGCGACCGGTGGCGGGCGGCGGCCCCCGGCTGCGCGCCGGAGCGCGCGATCGAGCTGATCGGGCCGGTGCTGGCACTGCGCAACGCGGCGGTGTACGCGGGCTTCCTGACCGCGATCGAGCCCTCGGAGTGGCCGTACCACGCCGGCGACGTGCCGTACTGGCTGGGCCAGGCTCTCGGCTGAGCCCCGCCGAACCCGCCCGCGCCGCCCCGGCCCGGTGCCATCATCCGGGTATGCGGCGGGCCACCACCTCCAAACCTTCCTAGGAACCCGCACGGGCGGCCGTCCGGCTGGCGTCGAAGGAACCGAACAGTGCTCACGAAACGTCCTGGCGATACGGAAGGATGTTCGCGACGTACGGACCTGGGGAACGGGGTAGACGGCGATGAGCCTGAGGAATACGGCGCGCCGGGGGGCGGCCGCGATGGTGCTGGCGGTGCTCATGCCGCTGGCGCTGACCGCTTGTTCGGGAGACGACGAGGGCCCGGCCTTCGTGAGCGCGACACCGTCCGCGGCCGCCGCGCCGCAGGCCGGCGCCGAGCCGCTGACGCTCGCCGTGACGCCCGCCGAGGCGGCCAAGAACCAGCCGGTCAGCACCGAGATCGGCACCAAGGTCACCGGCGGCACGGTGCAGACGGTGACGGTGACCGACAGCTCGGGCGGCAAGGTCGCCGGGGCCATGCGCGCCGACGGCTCGTCGTGGGTGCCGAGCAAGCCGCTCAAGTACGGCAAGGCGTACAAGGCGACGGTCGTGGTGGCCGACGCGGGCGGGCAGACGGTCGAGAAGTCGACGTCGTTCACCACCATGGGCCGCCCGAGCAAGAAGACCGGCGCCGGTCTGTACCTGTTCGCCGAGCGCGAGTACGGCGTGGCCATGCCGGTGGTCATCGAGTTCACCAGCCCGGTGCCGGTGTCGGCGCGGGCCGGGGTGGAGCGGCGGCTGTTCGTGACCACCGACCCGCCGCAGCCCGGCGTGTGGAGCTGGTCCAGCTCACTGCAGGTGATGTACCGCGGCCCGGAGTTCTGGCAGACCGGCACGAAGATCACGGTGCGGGCCGCGCTGGAGGGCGTGCCGATGGGCAACGGCCGCTACGGCGACAAGGACCAGAAGGGCGTCGGCAACATCTCCACCACGAAGATCGAGATGAAGGTGGACAACGCCACCAAGCAGATGCAGGTCTTCAAGAATGACAACCTGGTCAAGACGCTGCCGGTGAGCCTGGGCAAGAAGACCACGCCGTCCTCCTCCGGCACCCTGGTCGTCATGGACAAGCTGCGCAAGACGGTCTTCGACACCACCGACGACCCCGGCAACGTGGACCGCTACCGCGTCGACATCGAGTACGCCCAGCGCCTGACCTGGGGCGGCGAGTACATCCACGCCGCGCCGTGGTCGGTGCAGCACCAGGGCAAGCGCAACGTGTCGCACGGCTGCGTCAACGTGTCCATGGCCAACGCGCAGTACCTGTTCAACCTGACCCGCATCGGCGACCCGATCACGATCAAGGGCACCGAGCGCACGGTCAGGCCCGCCAACGGCTGGACCGCGTGGAGCGTCACCTGGGACCAGTTCCTCAAGGGCAGCGCCCTGCCGATCCCCCCTGAGCTGACCGGCCTCGGCTCGACCCCGGCTCCCTCGGCCTCGGCCACCCCGCAGCCCTCGGTCAGCCCTTCCTGACCCACCCTCTCCGAAGCTCCCGCCACGCTGCTGCGCGCAGCGCGGCGGGAGCTTCGCAGTTTCAGGGAAACCGCACCTCTCAGGGCAGGGAAGCCTGCACTTTCCCCGAAACTGCGGCGCTTCAGTCGGGGACCCCGCCCGCGGTCAGCGGGGCGCCGGGCCGAAGAGGTGGGGGTATGGGCCTGCGGCGACGACGGCGGTCAGGGCTGGGTCGGTGAGGAGGATCGACGGGTCGCGGGTGAGGGCGGAGGCGCCCGCGCGGGCGGCGGCGGCCTTCAGTGCCGTGCTGAAGTGCTGGGCCTCGGCGGTGGAGGGCAGCTCGCCCACCAGCAGCAGCGGTAGCAGCAGGCGCCGGGCGAGCAGCTCCTGGGGCGAGGTCAGGTGCGGTCTGCGTACGACGGAGACGTTGACGCGCACCGCGTGCTCGTTGCCGGGCGGGACGCCGGGGCGGTCGGTCTCGATCGCGGCATAGCGGTTGCCGTGCGCGACCTCGCAGGGGGCGCAGTCCAGCGGGCCCAGGCCGAGCCGGGCGCCGCATCCGGAGCAGGCCAGCCGGTCGAGGGCGGCGTCGAACACCCGCCAGTCGTGGCGGTGCGGCTCGTCGGCGACCATCCGGGCGACGTCACGCTGCTCGCCGGGCGACAGGTCGCCGAACGACGCCGTGACGTGCTCGCGCCAGCCCTCCTCGACGAGCGCGTCGACCAGGGCCGCGCAGTGCGGGCAGGCGGGCGCGCCCGCGTACGCCCAGCAGGGGCAGGCGGGGCAGGGGCGCAGCGGGTCACCGACCGCGGGGCGTACCGTCACCGCTCGCTCCCCTCCTCCGGCGGCCCGGCCACCGGGTCGCCGCCCCAGGCTGCCAGCCTGCGCACGGGCGCGCGACCCGGTTTCGGCCGGCGATCAGGCGCGCCGGACCGCGTGCAGGCCCTCTTCCGCGGTCAGCACCACCCGGTCCCCCAGCGGCACGCTCAACCGGACCTTGTACCAGGCGGAATACCCGATGGCGGGCTGGATGCACGGCTTCAGCCCGGTCGGCGTGGGCGGGAAGCGCAGGCTGACCACGACCGCGGTGGCCGACTCGGCGACCTCGGCCGTCCACGGCGGGGTGGACGGCTCGCCCGGACAACCCGGGCCCTTCGCCCGCATCCGCACCTGCAGCGTCACGCCGTCGGCGTCGAGCATCGCGACCGCGGCGCGGTAGCCGTGCTGCCCCGGCCGCCAGAACGCCTCCCGGGCCGGCGCGGGCACCGGCATGGGCCCGCGCACCTGCGGTGACGTGAACAGCCACGCGGGCAGGGTCAGGTCGCCGCGGTCGGTGTGGAACGAGGCCGTGCCCAGTACCACATTGGTGATCCGCAGCGGCGACACCGGACCGGCGAAGTAGTCGGCGGGCGGCAGGCCGCCCTGCATCAGCGCGTCCAGCGCCTGCCGGGCGCTGATGGCGGGCAGCTCGGCGCTGCCGCCGCCGGGAAGTTCGATGCGCACCCTCCGTGGGCCGTCGCCGGGCAGCGTGGTCTCCAGCCGGGCCACGCCCGGCGCCACACCGCCGCCGGTGTACCCGTCGGCCCTGACATCCTCGCCGAGCAGCACCAGCGGCCGCCGTGACCCTGAGACCGGGAAGGCCGTCCACTGGTCGAGCAGCTTGGCGGCGGCTCCGCTGGGCGGGGATACCGCTCCGCCGGGCGGGGGCAGCGCCCCACCGGGCGTCACCGGCGCGGCCTGCGGCGCTCCGGCCTGGCCGGGCGGGCTGCCGGGCTGCCCGGTCGCGGTGCAGGCGGCCAGCAGCAGTGCGGCGGCCAGGGCAGGGATTCCTGTTCGGACGATCAGCGATTGCATGGCACTCCCCCGTGGAGACGGTCGACGCCGTTCCGACGTGATGGCCGCCGCTCCGGTTCCGTCAGGACGGGGACGCCGGGCGCCAGTACTGCCGCTTCTTCTCCACCCGCACCACCACGCCGAGCCGGTGCAGCTCGGCGAGCAGCAGCGCGGACTCCGCCGCGTCGCTCTTCTGCAGCGCCTTGGCCCGCGCCGCGAGCAGCGCGTTCGCGCCCTCGGGCAGGCCCGCCAGGTCCGGCACCCACAGCCGGAAGCGGTCGGCGTACGGGTCGCCGTCCTCCCGCCACGGAAAGCCGTGCGCGGTGAACGCGGCGCGCAGGTCGGTCCGGCGCAGGTCGGACACCTCGCGGGCGTGCTCGGCGCCGTCGGCGCCCTGCAGCACCAGCGCCTTGCCGTCGGTGAACACGGCGGCCACGTCACGGCGGGCGACGGTGCGCGCCGCCGCGTCGGGCCGCTCCAGCAGGGCGGCGTCGTGGCGTACGGTCACCGTCAGCCGCTCGCCGATCGCGGTCAGCACCAGCAGCACCCCGCCGACCAGCCCGAGCGCGACCGCCCCACCGGTCGCCCATGGCTCCGGAATCTTCGCGATCAGCTTGAACGGCCCCTGGAACGGCGCCCAGTCCAGCCCCGCGACCCAGTCGGCCATCGCGATCAGCCCCCACCCGACCGCCGCCCCCAGCACCGGGAACCCCAGCGCGATCAGCGCCCGCTCCCCCGCCGGCACCCGCACCACGGTCGCCCCGCCCAGCTCCGCCACGTCCCCTCCCGGCTCGCACCCGTCGCCGCCGAGCCTGACACAGCCCGGCGGCCGCGCGCTGCCTACCAAAGTCGACGATCTTGCGGGAACTGTTAGGGATATGACCGGATTGCGCGTGTCGTACCCACACCTCACGCAAGATCGGCGCTGGAGGAGGGTCAGCGGTCGGGGGTGGTGTGCTTGTCGAAGCCGATGTAGAGGCGGGCTTCGGCGTTGGTGCCGAGAGCGGACATGGTGTCGAGTTCGCGGAGGCGGAGGAGGGCAGGGTGCTCGGCGTAGAGGGCGGCGGCCTCGGCGAGGCGGTGCAGGGCCGCGACCTCGGCGTCGGTGCGGATGCGGTGCGCCGCAGCGGCCGCCTCGGCGGACAGGCGGACCGACTCGCGCTGCGCGGCTGCGGCGACCTGGTCGGCCTCGGCGCGGGCGCGGGCCTCCAGCACGTCCTTCTCCGCCTTGGTACGCGCGTCGACGAGCTGCGCCTCGGCGAGCCGCTGCGCGGTGAGCACCCGGTTCATGACCTCCTGGAGGTTGCCGGGGAAGACGAGGTCCTTCACGTCGGCCCGGAGGATCTCCACGCCGTAGCCGGCCGCGGCGCCCTGCACGTCGCGCAGGATGTCCTCGGAGAGCCGGTTGCGGTTGGTGAGGATCTCCTCCAGCGTCATGGACGCCAGGGAGCGGCGCGCGGCCAGCTGCACGTCGCTGTAGACGCGGTCGGTGTAGCTGTCCACCCGCTCGATCGCGGCGACCGGGTCGACCACCTTGAAGTGGGTAAGGATGCTGACCCGCAGCGCGACCTTGTCCGCGGTGAGGATCTCCTGGCCCTTGAGGGTCAGCTCGCGCTCACGCATGTCGACCAGGGTCACCTCGACCACCGGGCCGCTGCGGCCCCAGCCGCGCCGCGCCGCGGGCAGCTCGTAGCGGCCGGCCTCCAGCACGGCGGTGAGGCGGCCGTCCTCGTAGCGCAGGCCGCGGTGGGTGTTCTTGATGACGATCTCGCGAGTGTTGCCCATGGCTGATTCCTCGTGCGAAGGGATGGAAAGGGCGCCCCGGAGCGGGTCCGATGGCTAGGACGGGATGTCAGGCGAAAGAGGCCTGTCAGCACGGGATGACGGATCCCTGTGCACTTTGTCTGGCAGACACCCGCTATGAGCCCGCCGGGGCGTGCTCACTCCATCACGGACGCCGTGGGCGGGCAACGGAATATCGATCCCGGTGGCGCAACCTGCGGCTCGCCCTGATGCTGGAGGGGTGTACGACATCGCCATCGTCGGCGCGGGGCCGGCCGGATCGGCGGCGGCGCTGGCCGCGGCCCGGCTCGGCGCCCGGGTGCTGCTGCTGGACCGGGCCGCGTTCCCGCGCGACAAGGCCTGCGGCGACGGCATCGCCCCGCAGGCGCTCGCGGTCGCGGCCCGGCTCGGGGTGACCGGGCTGGCCGACGGGTTCGCGCCGGTCGGCTCGCTGGCGCTGGCCGGTCCGGGCGGCGCGGCGGTGGCGCGGGAGCTGCCGGAGCCCGCGTACGTGATCCCGCGCGAGGTCTTCGACGCCCGGCTGGTGGACGCCGCCGTGGCGGCGGGGGCCGAGCTGCACCGGCATACGGTGCGCGAGCTGGTGCTCCGCCCCGACGGCGTGGTGCTCGGGGACGGCCTGGCGGCGCGGGTGGTGGTCGGCGCTGACGGTGCGAATTCGACGGTGCGCAGGCTGCTCGGGGTGCCCCGCAACCCGGCCGGGGCGCTCGCCGTCGCGGTCCGGGCCTACGCGCCGATGCCCACCGGAACCGGGGCACCTCCCGACAGGACCTCCACCGAAGCCGGAGCACCTCCCGACAGGACCTCCACCGTGGCCGAGGCGCACCCGCTACAGGCGTCCGTGAGCGGGACGGCCCACCCGGCGGTGGGGCCGGGTGGCGACGACGGGCAGCGGATCGTCATGGCGGGCGGGAGCAGCCCGGCCTACGCCTGGTCCTTCCCCATCGGCGACGGGCGGCGCAACGTCGGCTACGGCGAGCTGACCGCTACCGGGCAGGTGAGCCGCGCCCGGCTGCTGGAGCGGATGCACGAGCTGCTCGGCGACACCGATCCGGCGGCGCTGTCGCAGGCACGGGCGCACCACCTGCCGCTGTCCACTCGGCGGCCCGCGCCGGGGCACGGGCGGGTGCTGCTGGCCGGGGACGCGCTGTCGCTGATCAACCCGTTCACCGGCGAGGGCATCTTCTACGCCCTGGTCTCCGGCGAGCTGGCCGGGCGCGCGGCGGTGACGCCCGGCGGGGCTGCGGCCGGTGCGGCGTACTCCCAGGCGCTGCGGCGGCGGCTGGGGCGGCACCTGCGGCACACCGCCGCCGTGGCCTGGCTGACCGCGCGGCCGTGGCTGGTGGACGCGGGCATCCGGGCGGCGGCCCGCGACCGGCGGGTCTTCGACGGCCTGGTCGCCCTCGGCCTGGGCGACGGGCTGCTGACCCCGCGCCTGCTCGGGGCCGTCGCACGGGCCGCCGCGCACCGGACCCGGTGATCCGCTGCCGCACCGGCTCAGCGGGAAGCATTGATCGCGATCTCGTGTCATGATCTACGGCCGAAGCGCAGATCATGACACGAGATCGCGATCATGCGCTCCGGCCCGCCCCGCCGCGCCACCTGCACCCCCACCCGTAACCGCGCCCGCACCATGGCCCGCGCCGTGCCGGTGGGGCGGCGGACGAGCGGTCGTGCCGGATCGGGTGCTTCATCGAAACGTTGCAATCGCGGTCGTCACGTTATGGCGTCGCACGACTACATTGGACCGGCGCCGCCCACCAGGAACGAGGCCGCCGATGACTGACACCCCTGCTCGGCCGCGGCTGCGGCCGCTGCTGACCGCCGTTGCGGTGACGCTGACGATGACGTTGGCGGCCGCCGCGGCCTGCGGGCCGGACAAGGACCCGGCGCCGCGGACCGTGGACGAGGTGCTCAAGCAGACCTCCGTGTACGGCAAGCCGAAGATCAGGATCGGGGTGGCCGAGGACCAGCCGCTCATGGGCAAGCTGGTGGACGGCCGGTTCGAGGGCTTCGACATCGAGATCGCGCGTTACCTGGCCGAGTCGCTGGGCTTCAACGGGGACAGCCGCATCGACTTCGTGCCGCTGCAGACCGAGGACCGCGAGAACGCCCTGCTCTCCGGCCGGGTCAACCTGGTCGTGGCGAGCTACTCGATGACGCCCGAGCGGGAGAAGGAGATCGACTTCGTCGGGCCGTACTTCGTGACCAAGCAGGAGCTGCTGATCCGGGTCGCCGACCGGGCCGTCGTGCGCAACCTCAGCGACCTGGCCCAGCCCGGCCGCGAGACGTGCGTGGTGGGCGGCTCGACCGGCGAGCGCGAGTTCACCGGCCGCGGCCTGAAGGTGTATCCGGCCGCGACGAACCGCGAGTGCCTGGAGCGGCTGCTGGCCGGCAAGTCGAACGCGTTCTCCACCGACGAGACCATCCTCGCCGGCTACCTGTCCGAGCACCCGAAGGACCTGCACGTCGTCGACGTGCCGATCGGCGCCAACGAGCGGCTCGGCGTCGGTGTGTCCAAGCAGGACCCGGCGCTGCGCGACCTCGTCGCGTTCTTCCTGCGCAAGAGCTTCGACACCGGCCAGAAGACCGACACCAGCCCGTGGCTGGCGGCGTACCGGCGCACGCTCGGGCCGTGGCTGGGCGAGGACGTCATGCAGCCGCCGATCGACGCGCCGGACCTGGTGGACTACGACGAGAAGGCGCCGAAGGGATGACCGCCGCGCCGCCGCCCGGCCCGGCGCGCAAACGCAGCCCTTGGCGGGCCGGCCAGGGCTTCTGGACCGTGGCCGTCGGTGTGCCGGCGATCTTCTCGGTGATGCGGCTGTGGATCGAGGCGGGCGGCGAGCTGCAGACCACGCTGCTGCTGGTGGCCAACGTCGGCCCGGTCAACCTGCTGGCGGCGCTGTTCACCACCGCCACCCGGCTGGTCACCATGGGCCTGGTCACCGTGTTCGCGCTGGGCGCGGTGCTGTCGGTGAGCACGGCCGGCACGCCGCGCCGCCCGCCGCTGTTCGCGCGCTGGTTCACCCTGGCGCCGTTCTGGTTCCTCGCCTCGGTGTTCGGCATCGCGCTGGCCACCTGGCAGATCATCTACCTGCCGATGCTGGCCGTCGCCGCGGTCGCGGTGTTCCAGCGGGAGCTGGCCGCCCTGGACTGGTCGCTGCCCCGCCGGGCGGCGACGGTCGCGGTGCTGCTGGTGGGGTACGGCTGGCTGGTCGCGCCGACGGTGGCCGAGGCCTGGCGCACCGGTGAGCTGTTCGCGCTCGGGATGCTGGTGGTGCCTCCGGTGCTGGCGCTCGGTGTGACCGGGCCGCTGCCCGGCCCGCTGGTGCGGCCGCTGGCCGCGCTGGCCCAGCCCGGCATCGCGATCGTGCTGGTCGCGGCGGCGGTGCCGGTGGTGATGACGCCGGTGCTGCCGATGACGGTCACCACGGTCAGCACCGCCTCGGGCGTGCCGGAGGAGGTGCGCGGTCACGTGATCAGCACCGACGACGTGAGCACGGTGATCCTTCAGGAGCGCGGCGGCGTCCGGTACGTCGACAACGACGACATCGCCGCGCGCGTCCTCTGCCCCACCGACGAGGAGCTGGTCCGCTACCGCCTGCGCGTGCGCGACGTGCACGTGGAGGACTCGCTGCTCGGCGCGCTGGGCCGCCGGGTGCGCCCGTTCACGCCGATCAGCGCCGCCTGCCGGATACCCGCCTGACGCCGCTTCTCCGTAACGGAGCTCCCGCCACGCTGCTGGAACAGCGTGGCGGGAGCTTCGCTCACGAATGCGGGGTGCGCGTGATCGGATGCGGGACCGGCGTCAGGCGGCGGAGGCCGCGGGGGCCGGGCTCGGCTCGGCGGCGAGAGCCGGGGCGGGACTGGCGGCACGCCAGAGGGCGATCGCGAGCCAGACGCAGCCGGTGGCGAGCAGGACGCCGTGCCCGATGCGGACCGGGGCGGGCGTGAAGAACTGCGGCAGGAAGGCGGCGAAGCCGATCGCGAAGAGTACGCCCGACCAGCGGGGCAGCACGCCCGAGCGGGCGATCGCGACGGCCGCGAGCACCGCGCCGACGCCGAGCAGGACCAGGCCGATGCCGAACGTGGTCACCGCGGCGCCCTGGTAGCGGACGCCCTCGGCGATGGCCAGCAGGTCCAGCGGATCGCCCGTGGCGCTGCGGGTGGCCAGCACGTTGAGGGCGAAGTCCTCGGCGCCGTAGTAGGGCAGGGTCAGCCCGGCGCCGATCCAGGTGGTCACGGCGGCGGTGAGGGCGAGCGGCTCGGCGCGGGTGCCGTCGAGCACGCGGCGTACGGCGAGCAGCGCCAGCGGGACCAGGATGAAGCCGATCATCGCGAACAGGTGGGTGGCCACCCACCAGCCGGACGACATGCTCTCCTGCGCACCCTGCAGGGTGGTCTCGTCGCGCCACGGGCGCAGGCCGGGGTACAGGGCGAACAGGACGCCGGCCACGGCGAGCGCGGCGGCGGCGAGGCGGATGCGGGCGAGGGGCTTGTTCACGGTGTGCTCCTGGTCAGAGGGTGTCGAGGAACGAGTCGATGAGCTGCCGGTACGTCTCGTCGAGGTCTTCGGGCAGGCCGAAGCCGCCGGCGGACTCCAGCGACGCGAAGCCGTGCGCCATGACGCGCAGCCGCCGGATGGCGTGCACCTGCGCCGAGGGGCCGAGCTGCCAGGGGCGCAGCGCGGCCTGGATGACCTGGAGCTGGCGCAGCCCCGCGGCGGCCAGCTCGGGCTGGTGCAGCGGGTCGACCGGCATGGCGGCGTAGCGGGCGGGGTGGGCGGTGGCGTAGGCGCGGTAGGCGTGCATCAGCGCGGTGACCGCCTCGGCGCCGCTGCGGCCGGTGGCCGCCTCGGTGAAGCGGTCGGCCAGCTCGTCCAGCACCCGCAGCCCTACCAGGGTGCGCAGCTCGGCGAGGTTGCCGACGTGCTTGTAGAGCGACGGGGTGGCGACGCCGCAGCGCGCGGCGACGGCGGCGAGGGTCAGCTGCGAGGCCCCGTGCTCGTCGATGACCTGCACGGCGGCGTCGACCACGGCGGTGGTCGACAGTCCCGCCCTAGGCATCGGCGTACACCTTGCTAATGCTCATAGCTTTTAAGCTAATGGCATTAGCTTCGCTCGTCAAGCGCGGATGGCGCGCGGACCGCATCCGCGCTCGCGGGAAAAAGAGTCAATCATGGACATTCGGTACCTAATGGGCTACAAAGGGCGTACCTGGTTCAGCGCGCGGCGGGGAGCGCCCCAGGTGTGCCGGGATGCCGGCTCCCCCTGACACCTGTGCCCACCGCCGCGCCGGACCGCACTGTTCGAGGTCTACGGATCGGCTCGGTCGATTCGGGTTCGGGAGGCTGGCATGTCGATTCGGAAAACCCTGGTAGCGGGAGCGGCGGTGGCCACCGCGCTGCTGCCTCCCGCACTGAGCGCGGCGCCCGCGCACGCGGCGGTGATCCCGGGCGTCGGCAGCGCACCCCTGGTCGCGTACGCCGACCGCAACTTCACCGGCGCCCGCCAGTCCTACGGCGCGGGCGTCTTCGACGCGGCCAAGAAGGAGCTCGGCGCCGCCGGCAACGACAGCATCACCTCCCTCTACGTGGCCTCCGGCTACCGGGCCGTGGCCTGCGACAACGGCGGCTCCTCCGGCAAGGTCAACGAGGGCAGCCTCGGCACCTGCCGCTACTACGACGCAGGCCTGCACGCCTTCGTCGGCAACGAGCTGAACGACAAGATCTCCCTGCTCGCCGTCATGGGCAAGCCGGTCCGGGGCACCTCCGTCACCGCGTACCAGGACACGAAGTTCGGCGGCACCGCGCTGCCCATCGGCGCGGGCGGCTTCGGCGCGGTCAACGGCAGCCTGTCCATGAACGACTCGGTCAGGTCGCTGAAGATCACCGACGGGTGGCGCGTGGTCGCCTGCGACGACGACGCCAAGCCCGGCACCGCCAGCGCCGACCTCGGCAAGTGCCGCCTGTTCCGGGGCGGCGAGCACACCAGCGTCGGCGGCGACATGGAGAAGAAGATCTCCCTGCTCGCCGTGGGCGCGCCCGCGCTCGTCGCCACCGCCGACGCCGGACAGCGGGGCGCCCTGCAGCGCTTCAACCCCGGCGTGCACACCGCGCTCGCCGGGCAGCTGTCCACCGTCGGCAACGACGCCATCTCCTCGCTGCTCGTCGGCGACGGCTGGCGCGCGGTCGGCTGCCGCAACGACAGCACCGGCCCCTCCGGCCAGGGCGACCTCGGGCTCTGCCGCATGTTCGGCCCCGGCGAGCACAGCCTCGGCGGCAGCCCGCTCAACGACGGCATCTCCACCATCGCGGTCATGGCCGGTCCCGCCTCCGGCGACCTGCTGCACACGTACGCCGACCGCGACTACAAGGGCGCTACCAGCTCCTTCGGCCCCGGCCTGTACACCGCGGGCAACCTCGGCCCGGTCGGCAACGACGCGATCAGCTCGCTGCGCCTGCCCGGCACCGGCCGCGCCGTCCTGTGCGACAACGACTCCGGGCAGAACCTCGGCACCTGCCGGCTGTTCGTCAAGAGCGACCACCTCTTCGTGGGCGGCGACCTCAACGACAAGGTCTCCCTGATCGCCATCGCCCCGTAGCGGACGAGCGGAGAGGAACGGCCCGCGCCGGGTGTCCGCGCGGGCCGTTCGCCGTTTCGGCGGTCTTACCGCGAGGTCAGGCGCCGGTCACGCCGTCCACGCCCTCGCGGAGGAGGTCGGCGTGGCCGTTGTGGCGGGCGTACTCGTGGATCAGGTGCAGCATCACGAAGCGCAGCGACACGTCCTGGTCCCAGCGCTTGTTGTGCGCGACGACGTCGAGCGACTCGGCCTCGCGCTCGATGCGGCGCGCGTGCTCGACCTCGGCCTGCCACGCGGCGAAGGCCTCGGACCGGGTGGCGCCGGTGGGGTCGTACGCCACCTGGTAGTCGTTCTCGGGCGACCAGACCAGGGTGATGTCCTCGCCGTTGATCACCTTGCGGAACCAGGTGCGCTCCACCTCGGCCATGTGCCGCACCAGGCTGAGCAGGGTCAGCGTGGACGGCGGCATGGACCGCTCCCGCAGCTGCTCGTCGGTCAGCCCGTCGCACTTCCAGGCCAGCGTGGCCCGGTGGTAGTCGAGGAATGAGCGCAGCAGCTCACGCTCACCGGCGATCAGGGGCACATCGGGACGTTCGGTGGTCATAGCGCCCCTTTCTACCAGGCGCTGCCTGCGGGGCGGCTGGCAAGATCGCCCGCGCGCGCCCGTGATCGCCGCGGGGGCGGCTCGGAGATCGCGGTCTCGTGTCGGAACCTGTGGCCCCACCCCACCTTTCGACACGAGACCGCGATCAACGCGGCATCCGCTCGCCGCACGCCCACGGTGGCACGGTCAAGATCGCTGTTCCGTGTCGGAACCTGTGGTCAGGCCCCACCTTTCGACACGAGACGGCGATCTTCACACCGGAGCGGTGGGTGGAGCGGGTCGCTGGGCACGGTTCTAGCCGCGCAGCGCCCGGGCGACGCGGACCAGCCTGCCCGGGGCTGGTCAGCGGGGTGGGAGGGCGGCACCGGCTTCACGGAGGGCGGTGCGGGCGGTGGTGTAGTCGGTGAGGACGGCCGTCGCGGGAGCCTCGACCAGGTTCTTAACCACGTCCGCGATCGACGCGCGCAGGCGTTTGGCGGCACGCCTGCGGCGGGCACGGGCGGACAGGCGCACCACCGGGCGCACCAGGATCGCCAGCAGGAGGCCCGCCAGCAGGCCCCCGGCCAGCAGCGCGGTCGGCATCGGCAGCCAGCCGTCCACCTTGGGCACGGGCAGCGGGGGCAGCGCGAGCGCCGTCATCGCCAGCCGTACCCCCAGCCACAGCAGCCCGACGAAGGCGATCGCCACCGCGATCCACTGCACGAGCCCGATCAGCCGCCACCACCAGCGCTTACGCGCCACGCCGAGGTCGGTCTGGGCCACCGCCCGGTCGAGCGCGTCGGGCAGGTCGTCGCGGTGGGAGCGTACGGCGGCGAGCATCGCGTCCTGCCACGGCGCGGGCAGCGGCGCCCCGGCCCGGTCGGCGGCCTCCCGCAGCGCCTTGGCCACCCCGGCCTGCGCGGCGGGGCTGGCCGGGGTCAGCGAGGTCGCGGCGGGCACGGCCGCCTGGTGGTCGCCGAGGTGCAGCCGTTGCAGCGGGTCGGGGCGGGCGTGGCGGATCCAGCGCAGCAGCGGCCAGCCGGTGGCCTTGCGGGCGCGGTGCACGTACGCGTTCTCCACGGCCGCGGTCACCACGGGCACCCCGGCGGCGTTGGCCAGGGCGTCGGTGAGCTGCCGTGACGTGTCGGCGTCGAACGCCGTCTTCGGCGGCGCGGACGCGACGGTCGGGGTGAGCGTGGCGGTGACGTCGGCGAGGTCGGCCTCCAGCCGCCGTACCGCGGCCTGCCGCGCGAACACGGCCTGCCGGATCGCCTTGAGCAGCGGGTCCAGGCCGGGCGGGCCGACGGTCGAGGTGGCCAGCACGGGCAGGTCGCCGAGGCCGTCGGCGGCGAGCAGGCGGCGCAGGTCGGCCGCGCACTCCTCGGCGTCGGGCGCGGACAGCAGGTCGACGGCGTTGAGCGCGACCACGGTGATGTCGCGGTGGCGGTGGAAGCGGGACAGGTAGCCGGCGTGCACGACCTTGTCGGCGTACTTCTGCGGGTGCAGCACCCAGACGATGAGGTCCACCACCGACAGCAGCCGGTCGGCCTCGGCCCGGTGCGCGACCTGCACCGAGTCGAAGTCGGGCAGGTCCAGCAGGACCAGGCCGGACAGGTCGGGCTCGCCGCCTTCGCGGAAGTGGCGGCGGGTGACGCCGAGCCAGTCGAGCAGCGGCTCGGCGTGCTCGGCACCCCATACGCAGGCGTGCGCCTCGCCGGTGGTGGGGCGGCGCACCCCGGTCTGCGACAGGGTGGTGCCGGCGAGCGCGTTGAAGATGCTGGACTTGCCGGTGCCGGTGGCACCCGCCAGGGCGACGACGGTGTGCAGCTGGGACAGGGCGAGGCGCTCGCCCGCCCGCCCGATGAGGGAGGTGGCCGGGGCGAGGGCGCGCTCGGGCAGGCGGGTCGCCGTCGCGGCGGTAAAGCGTTCGAGCGCGGCCATCCGCTCGACCACGGTGGGGGCGCTCACGCGGCCGCTCCCGGCTGGGAGATCGGGTCGGCCCGGCGCGCGGCGTCCACGGCCGCGGCCGCGGTCCGCAGCCGGTCGCCGCCGTCCTCGACGCCGATGCCCTCCAGCACCGCGTGGAAGCGGGCGGCCTCGACCTTGAGCAGCTCGTGTACGCGAGTGAGGAAGTCCTGCCGGGCCTGCCCGGCCAGCCGCCGCACCGCGTCGTCGCCGAAGATCGCCTCCAGCACCTTCTGCGCGGCGACGGTGGCGCCCGCGCCGACGGCGATCTCGGCGCCGGTGGGGATGAACGCGGTGGCCGCGAACACCACGACCATCAGGCAGAGCCCAAGGGCGTTGACGGCGTACGCGCTGAACTTGGCGGCGAACAGGCGGCCCGCGGACTCGTCGCGGACCAGCTCCAGCACACCGCGCTGCCAGTCGCGGACCATCCGGTCGGCGCGGGCGTCGAGGTCGGGCGCGACGCGGGCCAGCGCCGGGTGCGCGGCCAGCAGCTCGCCGCCGGCGGGATGGGCACGCCAGGCCGCGGCGGCCTGCTCGGCGGCGTCGGCGGCGGCCCCGTGCACGAACGTGACCAGGTGCGACTCCAGCGCGACGATGACCTCGTCGGCCTGCTTCGGCTTGCCGGTGAACGCGCCCACGATCCGGTCGCGCAGCCGCCCGACGCGGGCCTGCAGGTTGCGCATGAACTCGCCGGTGCCGACCAGCTCCTGCCAGCGGGCCAGCACCTCGCCGCGGAACAGCGTGCCGTCGCGCACGCCGTGGTCGACCGCCAGCTCGGCCTCGCGGTAGGCGCTGTCGGCCGACCCGGCCAGCGCGACGGCGGCGGTGGCCTGCGCGTCGGCCTCCTCGGCCAGGCGCGTCGTGGTGGGGCCGAGCGCGGCGACCGCGCCGTCGACCGTCTGACGGACCACGGCGGCGCGGGCTGCGGCGGATCGGGCCAGCGAGTCCAGCCAGTCGCGCAGCGGGCCCACGGCCTGTTCGGACAGCAGCCCGTGCTGGTCGAGGCGCTGCTCGTCGACGACGAACAGCGGCACCCCGCCCAGGCCGTGCTCCTCCAGCATCTCCACGAGGTGCGGGGCGACCTCGGCCTCGGCGCCGGGCGGGACCCGGTTGAGGATGATCGCGACGGCGGTGCCCCGGTCGCGGGCGGCGTGCAGCAGCTCCCACGGCACCGCGTCGGCGTAGCGGACCGCGGTGGTGACGAACAGCCACAGGTCGGCGGCGGCCAGCAGCTGCTCGGCCAGCGCCCGGTTGTCCTCCTCGACGGAGTCGATGTCGGGCGAGTCGAGCAGCGCCACCCCGGGGCTGAGCACCGCCACGGGCATCACCAGCAGCCCGACGCCGCCCGCCTCGGCGCTGCCCGCGCGCCCGAGCCGGGGCAGCAGGTTGGCCTCGCTGAACCAGGCCGCATCGGACGGATGGCAGACCAGGACCGGAGCCCGGGTGGTGGGGCGGCGCGCGCCCGCGACGCTGACCGGTGCGCGGACCATGCTGTTGATCAGCGTGGACTTGCCCGCACCGGTCGAGCCCCCGGCGACCGCGAGCAGCGGCGCGTCGAGGCGGGCCAGCCGCGGAATGAGGTAGTCGTCGAGCTGTCCGGCGGTGGCCTTGGCCAGGCTGACGGCGGCGGCCGACCCTGGCAGGGCGAGCGGGTAGCGGGTCGAGGTGATCGCGTCCCGCAGCTGCGTCAGTGCCCCACCCAGTCCAGCGCCCGCCATGCCCATCACATAACCAGAACGGCGCCAATCATGCGGGCCGATCCGCCCGAGCCGCAGAAAGCTTCATGATCATGAGTTCAGCTCAGCAGGTCGATGATGGTGGGGTCGGTGTCGCGGGCGCGGCGGTAGACCGTCCACAGCAGAGCCAGGTCCTGCCAGGGCAGGCCGATGGGGGCGTACACGGTGGGGCGGTCGGTGCCGTCGTGGGCGGGCAGCTCGCCGCGCAGCACCTCGCCGAGCGTGCCGGCGGCGGCGTCGGCGGGCAGGCCCGCGTTGCCGAGGGCGCCCGCGGCGGCGGTCAGCTCCCGGTCGTCGACCACGACCCGGGCGTTCTGCAGCAGGTCGGGGGCCAGCTCGATCTTGCCGGGCTCGTCCGCGCCGAGCGTGGTGAAGTGCTGGCGCGGGCGGGCCTCCCCGGCGGTCAGCAGCGGGCGGCGGGCCCAGGTGGCCAGGACCACCACGTCGGCGGCGAGCGCCACCGCGGCCGCGCTCTCCAAGGGCAGCGCGTCGAGCGTGCGTACCCGCGCCGGGTCCAGGTCGGTCGCGACGATCTCGCGCCAGGGACGCAGCCGCCGCAGACCCGCGGCCACCACCCGGGCCTGCGCGCCCGCGCCGACGAAGCCGAGGGTTACCGCGCCGGGGTCGGCCAGCAGGTGGGTGCCGAGCGCCGCGGCCAGGCCGGTGCGCCAGGCGGTGACGCTCGCCGAGTCGGCGAGCGCGAGCAGCTCCCCGGTCTGCAGGTCGTGCAGGCACACGACCCCGCGCAGCGCCGGTTCCGCGCCGGGGAACTTCGCATTGACCTTCACCGTGTACGCGGGCACGCCGGGCAGCAGCCCCGGCATGAGGCACGTCGCGGTCCCGGGGCCGGGCAGGTCGGTGCGGGCCCGCAGCGGCGGCGACGGCGGGGCGGGCGCGCGGAAGCCCTCGCCGAGCAGCTCCAGCGCCTCGTCGACGTCCAGGGCCCGCTCGACGTCGGAGCGGCTGAGCAGCACGGTCACGATCAGACGCTAACGCCGCGCCGCCCGCCGCGTTCGCGGACCGTTAACAAACAGCTCACAGCCGTGAACCGGCGTTTCGCGCCCCCTTCGCACGATCTTGCTGGCAGTTTTGTCCCGGTGCGATACCTTATGCGCCGCTGCCGGAGGCTCACCCTGCTGCTGACCGCCGCCCTCGCCCTGGCGGCGGGGCTGCAACTGCGTCCGGGCGAGGCCGCGCCGCCCCGCCCCGCCGCGGCGCCCGCGCGGCCCAACGTGCTGCTGGTGGTGCTCGACGACGCGCGGCCGGAGGCGATGGCGGCGCTGCCCCGCACCACGGAGTGGCTGGCCGACGGGACCGCGTACCCGGAGGCGGTCGCGGCGACACCGAGCTGCGGGCCGAGCCGGGCGACGCTGCTGACCGGCCGGTACGCGCACAACCACGGCGTGCTGCACCAGGCCGACATCGGCGCGCTCGACCACACCGCCACGCTGCAGCGGACCCTGCACGACGCCGGTTACGCCACGGCCGCCGTCGGCAAGTTCACCAACGGCTGGAAGCTGGAGCGGACCCCGCCCGGCTTCGACCACTCGGCGCTGGTCGGCGGCGGCTACACCAATGCCCGGTTCATGGTGGACGGGAGGCAGCGGCGCGTGCCGTACTCGACGACGTTCATCGGCGAGCAGGTCAACCGCTACCTGGACGGTTTCGAGGCGGACGACGGCAAGCCGTGGTTCGTGTACGCGAGCTTCACCGCGCCCCACGCGCCGTACACCCCGGAGGCCCGCTACGCCGCCCGGGGGTTCCCCTGGCAGCCGGGCCCAGCGGTCGGCGAGGCGGACCGCACCGACAAGCCCGCGTACGTACGCCGCCACAAGTCCGGCCAGGCCGCCGGGGACGTCATCCGCCTCGGGCAGCTGCGCACCCTGCTCTCCGTGGACGACGCGCTGGCCGGCGTCCGCGAGCACCTGATCCGGCGGGGCGAGCTGGACGACACGCTGGTCGTGCTGGTGTCCGACAACAGCAAGTTCTGGGGCGAGCACGGGCTGGACGAGAAGTTCATGCCGTACGCGGCCGCGTTCCGGGTGCCGCTCTACGTGTCCTGGCCGGGGCACGTCCCGGCGGGCGTCGACGACCGGCTCGCCTCGACCGTGGACGTCACGCCGACCGTGCTCGCCGCGGCCGGGCTCACCGCCGGGTACCAGCTGGACGGCCGTGACCTGCGCGGCCCGGACCGGCGGGACGCGACGCTGCTGGAGTACTGGCAGGACTCGCACAACGGCGGCTATCCGACCTGGTCCACCCGCTACGTGCCCGGAGACCACCAGTACACCGAATACGTCGAGAAGGACGGCACGGCCGGGCCGCGGGAGTTCTACGACCTGGCGGCCGACCCGTGGGAGCTGGTCAACCTGCTCGGCGACAGGGACCCGGCCAACGACCCCGACACGGCCGGGGACGCGGCGGCGCTGGCCGCGTGGCGGGCGTGCGCGGGCACAGCCTGCCCGTGACACAGCCTGCCCGTGCCGGCCAGGCTGCCCGTGATGGTCAGCCGGCCGCCTGCCGCCAGGCGCGCAGCCGGTGCCAGGCGTCCAGGCCGTCGGGCACCCAGGTCCAGCCGCCCTCGGCCAGCCGCTGCCCGATCTCGTCCTCGGTGAGGAAGGCGTGCCAGGCGACCTCCTCCGGCTGCGGGTCGACCGGCAGGTCGCAGCGCACCTCGTACAGCGCGGAGAACCAGCTGTGCTCGGGCGTCTCGTACAGGAACGTGAACAGGGGCACGGGTGCGGGCAGGCCGGTCACGCCCAGCTCCTCCTCCGCCTCGCGCAGCGCCGCCTCGTCGTAGGACTCCCCCGCGCCGACCACGCCGCCCACCCACATGTCGTAGTACGACGGGAAGACGAGCTTGTTCGCGGTGCGCCGGTGCACGAACACCCGGCCGGCACCGTCGCGGGCCAGCACGAACACGCAGCGGTGGGTCAGCCTGCGGGCGTACGCCTCCGCGCGTACGGCCTGCCCGACGACCCGGTCGTGCTCGTCGACGATGTCCAGCAACTCGTCCGCCGAGCGCGGCGCCTGCTCCCCCATGCCGCTATTCAACACCGCCCCGGAGCGCGAGCGGGCGGCGCGGGCAGCGCGCTGGAACAATGGGCGGCATGTCCGAAACCGACATCAGCGCCGACCTGGCGGCCTGCGCCCAGGCGCACGCCCGGCTGCACCAGACCCTGGACGGTCTCGACGACGCGGCGGTGCGCGCACCGAGCCTGCTGCCCGGCTGGACCGTCGGCCACGTGCTCACCCACCTGGCCCGCAACGCCGACAGCGTGGTCCGGCGGCTCGACGGGGCGGCCCGGGGCGAGCTGGTCGAGCAGTACGAGGGCGGCCAGCCGGGACGGGCCGCCGAGATCGAGGACGGGCAGGGGCGCGGCGCGGCGGAGCTGATCGCCGACGTGCTCGCCGCCGACGCGGCCGTCGAGGCGGCGTTCGCGCGCACCCCGGCCGAGGTGTGGCAGGGGCAGGTGAAGGCCGGTGACGGCCGCCTGATCCCGGCGACGTACCTGCTGTTCGCGCGCTGGCGCGAGGTCGAGGTGCACCACGCCGACCTCGGCCTGGGCTACGGCTGGCAGCAGTGGCCGGACGGGCTGGTCGCCCGGTGGCTGCCGGAGCTGCTCGCGGGCCTGGCCGGACGCGCCGACGAGCGTGCCCTGGCCGCCTGGATGCTGGGCCGCGCGCCCGCGCCGGAGCTGCGCCCCTGGGGCTGACCGCGCGGTGTCGCACCCGTTGGCTACCGTCACCCGCGATTCGATCTTCAGGAGGGTGACCTTGTCCGTTCCGGTGTTCCGGGTCGCGCCCGGCGACGCTTCCTCGCCGGTGATCCTGCACGTGCCGCACGCCTCCCGGCGGGTAGGCGACCCGGCCGCGGCCGGCCTGCTGCTGGACGGCTCGGCGCTGGCCGCCGAGCTGGACCACATTACCGACGCGCACACCGACCTCATCGCGCAGGGCGCGGCGGATGCGGCCCGCCTGCGGCCGTGGTCGTTCGTCAACGAGTGGTCGCGGCTCATCGTGGACCCGGAGCGCTTCCCCGACGACCGCGAGGTGATGCGGGCCGTCGGCATGGGCGCGGTGTACACCCGCACCTCCCACGGCGAGCCGCTGCGCGACCCGGATCCGGAGCTGGAGCGGCGGCTGCTGGACGCGCACTTCCACCCGTACGCGGCGGCCATGACGGCGCTGGTCGACGAGCGGCTGGCCGCGACCGGGCGGGCGATCGTGATCGACGTGCACTCCTACCCGTCCCAGGCGCTGCCGTACGAGCTGCACGGCGACGGCCCCCGGCCGCCGATCTGCCTGGGCACCGACACCGCGCACACCCCACCCCGCCTGCGCGCCGCCGCCCGGGAGGCGTTCTCCGGCTACGAGATCGCCCTCGACACCCCCTTCGCCGGCTGCTACGTCCCGCTCAAGCACTACGGCACCGACGCCCGGGTGACGGCGCTGATGGTGGAGATCCGCCGCGACGTGTACGCCACCGAACCCGGCGGCGCCCCGCACGACGGACTCCCCCGCCTGGTCACCGCCCTGACCAGCCTGATCGACGCGCTCTCCTGACGCCGATAACCAGGGGACCGGGGGTGGCCGGACTGGCAGGATGTGGCGCGTGACGTATGAGGTGCGGCCGGTGCGGCCGGAGGAGCACAGGCTCGCGTGGGATCTGGGCAGCCTGGCGTTCGGATATCACGAGCAGGCCATCCCGGACGGCTGGGCGGCCAGCGCGCCGGGCCGGACCACGCTGGGCGTGTTCGACGAGGCGGGGCGGCTGGTCGCCAAGGCGGTGGACCGGGAGCAGGGCCAGTGGTTCGGCGGCCGGGTGGTGCCGGTCAGCGGGGTCGCCGGGGTGGCCGTCGCGGCCGAGCAGCGCGGGCGCGGCCTGGGCCGGCTGGTGCTGACGAGCCTGCTGTCCGGCGCCCGGGAGCGAGGCGCGGCGCTCAGCTCGCTGTTCGACACCACGCCGCTGCCGTACCGGGCGCTGGGCTGGGAGGAGATCGGCACGCTGACCTACCACACGGTGGCCGCGCGGGTGCTGGCCGAGATCCGGCCCGATCCGAAGATCACGCTGCGGCCCGCCACCGAAGCCGACATCCCGGCGGTGTACGAGCTGTACCGCCGGGTGGCGCGCGCGGGCACCGGGCTGATGGAGCGCTCCGGGACCCTGTTCGCGGCGGCGACCCCGGCGAAGCTGCTGGCCGAATACCACGGCTTCACCGTCGCGCTCGACGGCGCGGGCGACCTCGTCGGGTACGCGAGCTGGGACCGCGGCCCCGGCTACGACGCGAGCGGCAAGCTCACCGTCGACGACCTGATCGGCGCCACCCCCGAGGCGACGCGCACGCTGCTGGCGATGCTCGGCGGCTGGGCCAGCGTCGCCCCGACCATCGTGCTCCGCCTGGGCGCCGAGGACCCGGTGTGGTCGCTGCTGGCCCGCGTGGACGCGAAGGTCGCCTCCGCCCAGCCCTGGATGCTCCGCGTGGTCGACGCCCCCGCCGCGATCGCCGCACGCGGCTGGCCCCGCCACCTGTCCGGCGCGGCCGACCTCTCCCTCACCGACGACGTCTGCCCCTGGCACCAGGGCGACTACCGCTTCGTGGTGGACGGCGGCGAGGCCCGGCTGGAGCCCGGCGGCACCGGCGCTATCCGCCTCACCCCGCGCGGCCTGGCCGCCTGGTACGCGGGCGCCGCCTCCCCCGACCAGCTCCGCCGCACCGGCTTCCTCACCGGCGGCGACCCCGCGAGCGACGACCTCCTCCGCACCGCCACCGCCGGCCCCACCCCCACCCTCCACGACTACTTCTGAAAGGAAGGGCACCTTCTTAACGCTATGCGTATAAGAAGGTGCCCTTCCTAACCGCCGGAGGCCGTCAGTCTGTGGCTTCAGCCGCTGGGCGGCTGCGGCCGATGGACAGGAGCAGGCCGAGGAGCGCCAGGGCGGCCCCGGCGACTGCGGCGTACAGCGGCAGGTCGGCGGGGATGCCCAGGTAGACGGTGATGCCGAGGATGCGGGACAGGCCCCACGGCAGCAGCGCCAGCTGGTCGTTCCACACCGTCAGCGCCTTCTCCAGGCCGATCAGCGCCACCAGGCCCGCGAGCAGGCCGAGCGGCACGCCCGCGGCGGTCAGCGTCAGGCCGACGGCGCGGCGGCGGAGCAGGCCGTACCGGTCGCGCAGGACCAGCGCGGTGGCCACGAACAGCCAGCAGAACCCGGCGAACGCGACCGTGACGTAGACCGTGCGCAGGGTCGGCGCGGTCCAGAACGCGAACCAGTACTTGCCCGGCCCCCGCCCGGCGAGCGCCGCCAGCAGCAGCACGCTGCGCAGCAGCGCGACGCCGCCGACCACGGCCCACAGGTGGAACGGGTCGCGCCTGCCCACGATCAGGCGTACCACCAGGGCGAACAGCAACCATCCGCCGAGGGTCACCAGCAGGTGGGCCGGGGCGGCGAACCAGGTGAAGACCGCCCGGGAGGCCACCAGCACCACGGCCGGGATCAGCCACACGAGCACCCGGTCCGACTTCGGCTCAGGAGCGGGCAGCGCGGAGACCCGCCACGGCCGGACCGCGCCGAGCAGCAGCGCCCGGCAGGCCGCGCCGCCGAAGCCGCGCCCGCGCAGCCCGAGCAGCACCACGATCAGGAGCAGCGCCAGCAGCGCCCGCGCCGCCCACGCCATGGCCGGGTCCCGGTCGGCGCGCTCGGCCCCCAGGTCGGCGGCGGTGAAGTTGTACGCCGGCAGGTCCAGGTCAGTGCCGTAGCGCTGCCGGTGCACGTCGCGCGCGCCCTGGTACGCCGTCTCGGCCAGCCGCCAGCCGTCCTTCGCCTGGCGCGAGCCGGTGTCCAGCCACTGCGCGTGCCGCAGCACCATGGTCCGGTACGCGCCCAGCGTCTCGAACAGGTTCACCTGGTAGTCCAAAGTGCTGGTGAACTGCTCGCGCAGCCCGGCGTCGCGCCAGGTCGCCGGGTCGGTCGCGGCGACCAGGTCGCGCATGCGGCGGGCCAGCGTGACGGCCTCGGCGCCCTCGTCCACAGCGGCCTCGATCCGGCCCCCGGTGACCGCGTAGATGCTGTCCAGCGCGGCGGAGTCGCCGGTCGGGATGTCCCACTCGAAGATCCACATCATCGGCGGCGGCTCCAGGCCGAGCGCCTTCACGGTCTTGTCCGCGTACGGCCCCACGTACAGCCCCCGCGTCACCGCCTGCCGGGACAGCGCCATGGCCTGCCCGATCGCGGCCACCGTGGCCGGGTCGCCGGAGAACGTGCGGTACGCCCAGTCCGCCGTGACCTGCGCCGGGTCGGCGTCCGGGTCCCACGCGAAACGCGCGACGGCGTACGTGTTGAGGTCGTACAGCTGCCAGAAGCCGGTGCGCAGGTAGAGCGACATCGGGCCGGCGCGCAGCGGGCCGCCGTCCTGGGTCCAGTTCCAGACGCCCTCGACCTTCGGGTTGGCGGCGAGGAACTCGCGCAGCGCCTGCCGGTGCAGCGGGCCGAGGTCGTTGGGCAGCGAGCCGAACGCCTCGAACTCGCGCCGGGCCTGGAACTCCACGATGCGCCGGTGCTCGCCCTGCAGCAGGGTCGTGTTCAGCGGCAGGTGGCTGTAGAAGTCGCCGAGGGTGTACTTGGTGGACACGATCAGGTGCGGGTCGTCGAACCCGCCCAGCACCTGCGCGTACGACTCCGGGTTGGTGTGCAGGTCGCCCACCGCGCCGACGCCCACGGTCCAGGTGCGGAAGATGACCTCCTTGTTCGCCGCGCCCGCCGTGTCGAGCATCGCCCGCAGCATCGCGCGCACGGACGCGTCGGTGGTGACGGCGAGCTTGGACGAGTAGTCCCAGCCGTCCTCGGCGTACACCTCGCCGCCCTCGCCGATGCGGATCATCAGCCCGTCCACGAAGGGCATGCTCTCGAAAAGCTCGGAGAGCCCGGCCTGGTAGACGGCCCACAGCCGGGGGTCGGCCACGTCCAGGCCGCCGACGGTCCGCGTCAGGTACGCCTCCAGCGGCGGCGACACCGCGAGCATGTCGGTGAGCATGAAGACCTTCACGCCCATGTCCTCGGCATACCGGAAGACGGGGCCGAACGCGGCGACCATCGCCCTGGCCTGCTCGACGTGGGTGTCCCCGGCCGGGTAGACGGCGCGGCCGTCGCCGACCTTCGCGAACGTCACGTACTCCAGGAAGCCGGGCACCACCACGCCGTTGTAGCCCTGCGCCACCGAGTGGTCGACGAACTGCCGGAACTGCGCGGAGATGCGCGACACCGCGTTCGCGTCCACCCACGGCGCCCGGGGCAGCAGCGCCTCCTTCACCACGTCGGTGTTCAGGTTGTAGTCGTCACCCGCGGCGAACCGCGCCGCATCGGGCTCGCGGCCCACCGACCCCGCGTCGGTCAGCCGCAACCCGAGCCGGGGCGTGACCAGGCGTCCGACGTCGGCGGCGGGCAGCGGCTCGGCACCGGAGCGGATCCGGTCGGCCAGCCGGTACAGCCCGGCGGCCGTCCCGGCGACGTCGGTCCCGTCGACGGCCAGCTCAGACCCGCGCACGCCGATTCGGTACGACTCCGGCGCGGCGTCGAGGGCCGGGAGCACGCTCGCGCGCAGGCCGCGTACCGCAGAAAGGTCAGGTGCGGCACCGGGCTGTGCGCCGGTGTTCTGCGTGGCCGTCGTGGAGCCCGCCGTCGTCGAGCCCGCCGCGCCGGTCGACCCGGTGGTCGCCGTCGCGCCCGACGTGGGCGTCGCGGGCCGCGGCACGGGCACCGGGGTCACGGCCGGGCGGGGCAGGCCGCGAGCCGCGAGCGCGTCGGCGACGGCGGTGGCGGCCTTGGTCGTGCGGAGATCGTCCGGCACGGTGATGGTGGTGAGCCGCGGTGGCGGGGCGACCGCGCGCGGCGGCGCGGCGGCGAGGTCCTCGCGCGGCACGGCGGCCGGGGTGTGGCTCAGGCCGAGCGCGTCCCCGACGCCCCAGGCCACGCCCGCGCCGAGCAGCAGCAGGACGACGGCGGCGGCAAGCAGGGGGTACGGCTTCCGGACCGGGGGAACGTGAATCACGCTCGCATAGTAGTGGTGCCACGGCCCGGTGTCGGATCACGATTCTCCAACGGAACCGGCTCCCGCGCTCACCGCTGCCCAGACCGCCCCTGATCCGGTCCGGACGGCCCGCACACCCGATCCCTTCCGCCACGTTTGGCCAGGTAAAGCGCCTCATCGGCGAGCCGTGACAGCTCGTCGGCGGTGCGCGCGTGGCGCGGGTACGACACCACCCCGATGCTCGTGGTGACCGTGAGCGTGACGCTCGCGCACACGATCGGGCAGCGTGCGATCGCCAGCCGCAGCCGCTCGGCGACGAGCACCGCCTCATCCT
This sequence comes from Catellatospora bangladeshensis, assembly GCF_016862575.1. Taxonomy (GTDB): domain Bacteria; phylum Actinomycetota; class Actinomycetes; order Mycobacteriales; family Micromonosporaceae; genus Catellatospora; species Catellatospora bangladeshensis. The sequence continues at coordinate 335,247 of NZ_BONF01000011.1, forward strand.
GATCGCTGCCCGGCAGCAGCACCCCGAACTCCTCCCCGCCGAGCCGCGCCGCCACGTCCACCGCCCGCAGCTCCCGCGCCAGCAGCGCGGCCACGGTACGCAGCGCCTGGTCCCCGGCCGGGTGGCCGTACCGGTCGTTGACGTCCTTGAAGTGGTCCAGGTCCAGCATCAGCAGCGCCATCGGCGCGCCGGAACGCCTCGACCGGGCCAGCGTCTCGTCCAGCCGCTGGGTGAACGCGCGCCGGTTGTGCAGGCCGGTCAGCGGATCGCGTACGGCCTGCTCGGTCAAGGTCGCCTTCTGCGCCGCGATCCGCCTTGCCATGTCGTTGAACGCCGCCGCCAGCTCCCCCAGCTCGCCGCGCGAGCCGACCCGGGCCCGCGCCGCGTCGTCGCCGGCCGCCAGCAGGTGCGCCGTCCGGGTCAGCCCGCGCAGGTCCCGCACCAGGTCCCGGGACAGCAGGTAGCCGAGCATCAGCGCGGCGGCCATCCCGGTGAGGCTCGCGGCGACGATGACCTGCCTGGTCACGCCGCCCGCGGCGAGCAGCTCCCGGTGCAGCGGGGTGTACTCCAGCAGCACCGCGCCCACGATCGAGTCGTGCGCGGTGCGCAGCGGCACCGCCATCACCTCGATGCCGTCCGGGAAGTCGGGGCTGATCTCCAGGAACGAGCGCGGCTTCCCGTCCCGCATGGTCGCCGCCACCTCGCCGCCGCCGTCGAGCGTGAACAGGCGGCCCTGGTCGTCCGGCAGCGCGTCGGCCAGGATCCGCCGGTCCAGGCCGACTATCTCCAGGTCGCGGCCGTCGTCCCGCTGTACGCCGCTGACGTAGCGCTGCAGCTGGGCGGGCTGCTGGTAGAGCACCGGGCGGCCGGGTTCGGCGGGCTGGGCCACGGTGTGCGCGACCTGCTCGGCGACATTCTCGGCCTCGATCTGCGCCGCGTGCAGGCTTGCCCGGTACTGCTCGTTCACCGCGACCAGGCCGATCAGCGGCAGCAGCAGCGCCACCGACAGGAAGGCCACGGTCAGCCGCGGCCCGACCCGCGCCAGCGGCGTGAGCAGCCGCGCCGGGTTCGGCCACGACGCGGCCAGCCAGCGGGCTCGCGCCCGGTGCCGTAACGCCATCTCCGGTCGTCGCGGCCGGTCGGAGGTATCGGCCTGCATTCCGCGCTCCTATGAGCGATCTCCCCAGGTCAGCGGCCTACCACTGTATCCCCGGCGGCTGAGCCCGCTCCCAGCTTCGGGCCACCGTCCGGCGGGCTCCCCGGCTGGCTCCCCCGGCGCGCTCCCCCGGCGCACCGCCGCCCGCGTCAAGATCGCGGTCTCGTGTCCAAACCTCGGCTCCCAACCCACCTTCTGACACAAAACGGCGATCAACGCGCGACCGCCCGGCCTGGTGCCGGTGGCCGGTGGTTAAGAAGGGCACCTTCTTCTACGCATAGCGTTAAGAAGGTGCCCTTCCTTACCTGGAGCCCGCCCGGCGCGCGGCCCGGCGGGACGCGCGGCGCCGGTGGGGTGGCCGGATGGTCAGCGGGGCCGGCCCGCGAGTGCCGGCTCGGGCTCGGACGGGAGCGCCGTGGCCGTGGCCGGGGCCGGGGTGCGCAGCTCGTCGATGCGGACCAGGATCACGCCGCCGATGATCAGGACGCCGCCCAGCAGCTGGACCGCCACCGGCAGCTCGCCCAGGAACAGCCAGGCGAACAGCACCGCGAACAGCACCTCGGTCAGCCCGACGAACGAGGACAGCCGGGCGCCCAGGATCCGGGCCGCGCCGATGCCGGCCACGTACGAGATCACCGCGGCGACCAGGGACAGTCCCACGATCGGCACCAGCCAGCTCACCGTCTGCCCGGCGAACACCACCTCGCCGAAGTGCGCCCGCAGCGGCAGCGCGCCGAACGCGCCCAGCGCCAGCAGCACCACCGCGCCGACGGCCATGCCGCTGCTGGCCATGGCGACCGACGGCAGCTGCTCGTCGACCCGCGCCGACAGCACGAAGTACGCCGCCAGGCCGACCGCCGCGCCCAGCCCCCACAGCACGCCGACCGGGTCGATGCGGTCCGACCCGGTGAGGTCCAGCACGAAGAACAGGCCCACGATGGCCGCGGCGGACCCGGCCAGGGTCAGCCGACGCGGACGCTGGCCGTGCCGCGCCCACATCCAGAACACGACGAGGATGATGCCGAGGTATTCCAGGAGCAGAGCGACCCCGATGGGCAGGTATCGGACGGCGTTGAAGAAACCGACCTGCGCGCCCGCGACGGCGAGCAGCCCGAACAGGCCGACGCTGCTCAGGTTGCGGCGCAGCACGTGCCACCTGCCGCGCAGCGCGAGCACGGTGGGCACGGCGAGCAGGAGGGCGGCGATGCCCACCCGCGCCGCGACCGCGGCCTCGGCCGACCAGCCCGCCTCGATCAGCGAGCGGGCGAACGTGCCGGACGTCCCGAACGTGGCCGCGGACAGCAGGGCCAGGCCCAGGCCGACGCCTGCGGAGCGTTGGGTCTGCATGGAACTCACCACGGATCGGAGCACGCGGCGCGGCCGTGGCCGACATACGCGTAATAAGTAAAACACCGCTATGCTCATGACAGTAGCCGAGCCCGTTGACAGGAGTCAAGATGCTCTTTGCCCATGACACCGAGGTCGCGCTCGTCGCGGCGGCGGCGCTGGTCAACACCACCGGCTCCGACGGCGAGAAGCTGCCCGACATGGCCGCGCTCGACGAGTTCTTCCAGACGTACGGGTGGACCGGCCGCCGCGAGCACACCGCCGCCGAGCTGCGCGGGGTGCACGAGCTGCGCCCCCGGCTGCGCCGGATCTGGGAGCTGGGCGAGGCCGGCAAGGACGGGATCGTCGAGATCGTCAACGCGCTGCTGCGCGAGACGAACGCACTCCCCCAGCTGGTCAAGCACGACGAGTGGGACTACCACCTGCACGCCACCCCGTCCGACGCGCCGCTGGCCGCCCGGATGGCGGTCGAGGCCGCGATGGCCCTGGTCGACGTGGTACGTGCCGGTGAACTGAGCCGCCTGCGCATCTGCGAGCTGCCCGGCTGCGGCAACGTCGTGGTCGACCTGTCCAAGAACCGCTCGAAGCGCTTCTGCGACACCGGCTGCGGCAACCGCGCCGCCGTCACCGCCTACCGCGCCCGCAAGGCCGCCGCCGCCCGCCCCACCCCCTGACCACCCGCCCCCGGCTCATGATCGCGCAACTTGCCAGGCAATCGGGCGAATGCGCGCGCAAGATACGCCCGAGTGCCAGGCAAGTTGGATGATCTAGGCGCGGCGGCGGGCCGCGGCGGACGGTCAGGGAGGGCGGGCGGGGCGGGTGGGGGTCAGGTGAGGAGTTGGGTGATGGCGGCCAGGCCGATGACGACGATGAGGGCGCGCAGGGCGGTGGGGGGCAGGCGGCGGCCCCAGCGGCCGCCGACGAGGCCGCCGACGACCGAACCGGCCGCGATCAGCAGCGCGGGCTGCCAGGCGACCATGCCGAGCGCGATGAACAGCAGCGCGGCGACCCCGTTCACCAGGCCCGCCAGCAGGTTCTTGATCCCGTTGACCCAGACCAGGTCGGTGGAGAGCAGCACGCCGAGCAGCCCGAGCAGCAGCACGCCCTGGGCCGCGCCGAAGTAGCCGCCGTACACGCCCGCGCCGAAGACGCCGAGCAGCAGCAGCGGCCCGACCCGGTGCGCGCGGTCCGGCTGCCGGGCGGCCAGCCGGCGGGCCAGCCAGGGCTGCGCGACGACCAGCACCAGCGCCAGGCCGATCAGCACCGGCACGATCGCCTTGAACGCGCCCGGCGGCAGCCACAGCAGCAGCACCGCGCCCACGATCGCGCCGAGCACCGAGGCGGTGCCCAGCCGCAGCAGCAGCGGGCCGTGCCCGGCGAGGTCCTTACGGTAGGCGTACGCCCCCGACAGCGAGCCCGGCACCAGGCCGACGGTGTTGGAGACGTTGGCGACCACCGGCGGGTAGCCCAGGGCCAGCAGCACCGGGAAGGTCACCAGCGTGCCGGAGCCGACCACCGCGTTGATGCCACCCGCCGCCGCGCCCGCGGCCAGCACCACCAGCGACTCGCCGAGGCCGAGCGTCCAGTCCATGCGCCACGCCTTCCCCGGGCCTGGTCGCCGCCGTCCGGTCGCCGCCCACCCGGTCCCTCGGTACCAGATGTCCAGCAGCCTAGGCCCGCGGCGACCGCGCGCCCCCACCGTGCGGCGAAGATCACGGGCGGGTCACTTGAAGCCGAACATCTGGGTCCAGTAGTAGCGGTAGGTGCCGCCGGTGGCGCGGCCCACCCCCATGGACTTGGACGAGCAGTTGAGGATGTTGGCCTTGTGGCCCTTGGAGTTCATCCACTGCTGGAAGGTGGCCTTGGCGGTGGCGTTGCCGGCGGCGATGTTCTCGGCCGAGGGCGTGTCGTAGCCGGCGGCGCGGGCGCGGTCCCACGGGGTGACGCCTTCGGGGGTCTCGTGGGAGAAGTAGTCGCGCTTGGCCATGTCCGCGCTGTGCCCGCGGGCCGCCTTGTCCAGCTTCGGCTCGGCCCGCAGCGCCTTGCAGCCGGCCTTCCTGCGCGCGTCGTTGACCAGCGCGAGCATCTGCCCTTCCAGGGTGGTCGGCGCCTTGCTGGGGCTGGGCTTCGCCGACGGTGACAGCGTCGGCGAGGCGGCGACGCTCGGGTACGCCGACGACGGCGCGACGGAGGCGCCCGGCGTGGACCCGACGGGCCCGGTGACCGCCGCGGCGAGGCCCGTGCCGTCGACCTCGGCGCCGCCGGGCAGCGGGCCGATCGCGTACACCCCGGCCACCGCGGCCGCCGTGGCGGCGCACGCGAACGCGATCTTGGCGGGCAGCGCGAGCGACCACCCCCCGGTCCGCACCGGCGCGGCGCCGGGCACCGGCCCGTCGGCTAGCACGAACAGCGCGGCGAGCAGCGCGTACGCCCCGTTGTGCGCGCTGAGGCGGCGGCACTGACCGCAGTCGCGCACGTGCCGCTCGACGCGGGAGCGCTCGCGGGAGGTGAGGCGGCGGCGGCCGTGCACGATCGCGTCGAGCCCGGCGCAGCGGCCGTGCCGGCGGGCGATGAGCACGGTGCGCACCGCCCCGCCGAGGGCCGTCCGGGAGCGGTGCACCAGGACCGCGGCGTGGGCGGTGCCGACGCCGAGCACCTCGCCGATCTCCCGGCTGGACAGCTCCCAGCGCACGGCCAGCTCCAGCACGGCGCGCTGGCGCGGCTGGAGGCCGTGCGCGGCGGCCCAGACCAGCTCGGCGGCCTCGCGCTGCTCGGCGGCGCGCTCGGGGTGGCGGCCGGGGGCGTCGTCGGGCAGCAGGGTGGCGTCGGGCAGCGGCGCGGGCACGGTCTGCGCCACGGCGCTCATCGACCGCTTGTACGCGATGGAGAACAGCCAGGTCCGCACCGCCTGCGGGTCACGCAGCTTGGCCAGGTCGCGCCAGGCGATCAGGAAGGTCTCCTGCACCAGGTCCTCGGCGAGGTGGTGGTCGCCGACCTGCCGGTACACGAAGCCGAGCAGGCCGGGGCGGTACATGCGGTACAGCCGGTCGAAGGCTTCACGGTCTCCTGCCGCGGCGGCCCTGGCCAGGGATGTGTCTGACCGCATGACTGCCTCCCGAGGTAGCGGTTCGTCGCTAGTAGGTCTCGCCACCGGCCGCGTCATTACACCCAACACGAGAATTTCTGTCCACGCGAGGCGGGAATGTCAGCCCCCGCCCGTACGGTGCCCGGATGATCGACGAACCTGTCGCACCGGTGGTGCGCACCCGGCCACCCGAGGACGGCACCGAGCGGCAGACGCTCACCGGCATGCTCGACTTCCTGCGCGCGACGGTGGTGCTCAAGGTGAGCGGGCTGACCGACGCACAGGCGTTCTCCCGGCCGGTGCCCGCCTCCGCGCTGACCCCGGCGGGCCTGGTCAAGCACCTGACCGGGGTGGAGCGCTTCTGGTTCGGCATCGACTTCGCCGGGCTGGACCTGCCCTGGCCGTGGAGCGGGGAGCAGCCGCACGGCGGGTTCCCGCTCGAACCGGGCGACACGCTCGCCGGCCTCGTCGCGGCGTACGAGGCCGAGTGCGCGCGATCCCGCACGGTCGCCGAGGGCGCCGGGCTGGACGAGCGGGCCCGCGGCGAGGGCAACCACTTCACGCTGCGGTACGCGCTGACCCACATGATCGAGGAGACCGCACGGCACTGCGGCCACCTCGATCTCCTGCGCGAGAGCATCGACGGCGCGGCCGGGCAGTAGCTCAGTACACCGACAGGTGCACGTGGTCGGTGTGGTCGCTGGACGGCGAGTCACCGCACTTCGAGCCGGTCGGCGAGTACTTCCGCCACCCCGAGCTGGGCAGCCACACCTGGCAGAACCAGATCACGTACATCACGCCCAGCCTGCTCGCGTTCTTCACGAAGTACGCCGCGAGCCGGTTGCCGTAGGTGCGCGCGTCGCCCGAGGCGGTGCCGCCGAAGCCGCCGCCCGACGCGACGGCGAAGTCGCAGGCGCGGCCCTTGGGGTGCTCGTACATGTCGCCCGGCCGCCAGCACGCGGTGTACCGCTTGAAGTTCGCCTTGCGCGCCTGCTCGTAGGCGTGCAGCAGGCGCGGCGTGATGCACGCCGGGGCGGGCCGGGTCGGGTCGTTGATGCTGCAGATCTCCTTCGGCCAGGTGCCGTCGGCGTTGCGCGGCGCGGGGATCGCCAGCGGCGAACCCGGCTCGACCCAGCCCTTGGTGGCCTCGCCGCCGACCGCGGACAGCGCCTTCTCGGCGGCCTTGCGCAGCTTGGCCATCTCCTTGGTCTGCTTGGCCTGCTCGGCGACGGCGGCGTCGACGGCCGCCTTCGCCTCCTGGATCTCCTTGCGGGCCGCGACCATCTCGCCGATGCGGGCCTCGTCGCGGGCGGTCATCCGCTCCAGCGCGGCCGAGCGGCCGAGGAAGTCGTCGGGCGAGTTCGCGTTGAGCATGACCCCGACGACGCCGAGCCGGCCCGTCTTGTACGCCTCGGCGGCGTACTTGGCCACGCCGGACCGGCTGCGCGTGTAGCGGTTCTCCGCCGCGGCCAGCCGCTGGTTGAGCGCGACCTGCTCCTTCTTCGCCTTCGCGAACGCGGCCTCGGCCTCGATGTACTGCCCGGCGACGCTCTCCAGGTTCTGGCGCAGCTGGGCGATCTTCGCGTTGGGGATCTCGTTCGGCTCGGCGTACGCCGACACCGGGAAGCCGGTGATCAGCACGACGGCGGCGAGCACAGCGGCCAGCAGGGACGCGGGACGGGAACGCGGGCGGCGCACCGGGGCAGGCACGTACAGGGTCCTTCCGTCGCCCGCCGCGCGGAGGGGGAGATGCGCGACGGCGGCCGCCGGGGGTCGGAGGGGCTGGGCGCGGCCGGAACGCAGACTACCGCGACAGCGCCGCGTCCGGAAAGCCTCCGAGCGTCGCGGTCCGTGACGACAGACGGTGACCCGCCGCCTCCGACCCGCGTTTCCGCAGCTCGCAATGCCATCAGGTGGCCACCTGCTCACGCACCGTGACATCGCACACCGACAATGGCACACCCACCCGCCCCCGGCTCCCCCGCCCGCGATCGGGGCGGGTCCGCGCCCGCGATGGCGTGAGGTCCAGCATCCGGCACCGCCGGTGCGATGATCAGGAGTTCGTGTCACAAAGTGCAGCTGGACCACAGGTTTCGACACGAAGTCGCGATCATGCCGCGGCCGACCAGACTTCTGGACACGAGACCGCGATCATGCGGTGCCAGAACCGCACTTTCCGACACGAACCCGCGATCATGCGCGGTGAACGCCCGCGGCGCGGGTCAGTCGGTGTTGGTGGCAGCGCTGGCGCGGGCGGCGGCGAGGAAGGCGATCACCCCGGCCGCGAGCAGCGGCAGCCCGATGGTGGCCAGGGCCAGCACGCCCAGCACGCACAGCAGGACCCCGGTCACGACCAGAGCGGCCGTCCGGCGCCGGGTGGTGCGCCAGGCCTGCCCCGCCAGCAGGGCCGCCAACAGCAGCCCGCCGGTGAACCAGGCGACCGGCGCGCCGCCCTGCGCCACGATGAGCGCGACGTACGCGCCCAAAGTAAGCAGGGTCAGCAGCAGCACGACCAGCGCCAGCCGGCCGGCGACCTGCTGCTGACCCGTCGCCATCAGGGGCCCGCCCGGTCAGCGACCGCGCTTGGCCCGGACCTCGGCCAGCCGCTCCTCGAGGATCTCCTCGAGCTCCTCGATCGAGCGCCGCTCCAGGAGCATGTCCCAGTGCGTACGCGGCGGCTTGACCTTCTTCTGCTCCGGCTCGGAGCCGTCGACCAGCCGCGCCACGCTGCCGTCGAACTTGCACTCCCACGTCGAGGGCACCTCGGCGTCCATCGCGAACGGCACCTCGAACCGGTGGCCGTTGCCGCAGGAGAACTCCCGCGTCTGCCGCGGCGCGAATTCGGTGTTGCGGTCCGACTCGTAGCTGACCGCGCCCAGTCGGCTGCCCCGCAGCACGCGCTCGCCCATACCCGCTCCTCACGGTTCGACTCTTCTTCCCGTGACGCAACGACACGGGTGCCGGTGGTGTTCCCTTTCGGGCCCCACCCGCCGTGGCCGCTCACGCGGCCCGGGACACAGTATGACCCTTTCGCATCCCGCGCGACCACGGCAACGCAGGGTGACCGTCTTCATGCCGCGTGGCGCGGCCCGGTCAGGCCCCCGCGGCGTCGAGCCGGGCGGCCTGCTCGTCGCTCAGCACGACGTCCAGCGCCGAGTACGCCGAGTCGTACTGCTCCAGGGTGCGCGGCCCGATCAGCGGGATCACCGGCGGCTGCGCGCGCAGCAGCCAGGCCAGCACCACCTGGTTCGGCGTGGCGCCGACCTCGGCGGCGACCTCGGCCAGCACGGCGAGCCGCGCCTCGGCGTCGGGGCCGCGGTAGGCGTCCATCGACCAGTGCCCGGCGCGCTTGGCCGCCGAGTCGTAGACGCCCTTGAGGATGGGCGAGTACGCCACCAGCGTCAGGTCGTCGTGCTCGCGCAGGTAGTCGAGCTGCTCGCGGTCCACGATGGAGGAGTTGTCCAGCCCGGCGCGCGGGCGCAGGTAGGTGTGCTGCTGCTGCAGCGCGACCGGCGCGGGCCAGCCGTGGCGCTCGCACAGCTGCCGGATGCGCTCCAGCCGCCAGGTGCGTACGTTCGACCAGCCGATGTAGCGGGTCTTGCCGGCGGCGACCAGCCCGGCCAGGGCCTCCAGGGTCTCCTCCAGCGGGGTGCGCCGGTCGTCGACGTGCACGTAGTAGAGGTCGACGTGGTCGGTGCGCAGCCGGCGCAGGCTGTCGTCGAGGGCCTTGACCAGGGTCGCCGCCCCGGCTCCCTCGAACCGGCGGCGGGCCAGGTCCCAGTCGGGCTCGCCGCCGGACCACAGCCCGTCCTGCTCCCAGACCATGGCGCTGCCCTTGGTCGCCAGGAACACGTCGTCGCGGCGGCCGCTCCGGCCGAACCAGCGCCCGAGCAGCTCCTCGCTCTCCCCGCCCAGGCTGCCCTCGCGCGACCACCACGCGTAGCAGTTGGCGGTGTCGAGGAAGTCCCCGCCCGCCTCGGTGTAGCGGTCGAGCATGGCGTACGACGTGGGCTCGTCGGTGGTCGTACCCATGATCATGCAGCCCAGCGACAGCTGGCTGACCTGCTCGCCGGTGCGGCCGAGCGCCACCTTCTTCATGTCGGTCCCCCTTGTTCACGGCTTGACCCGGCCCACGCTAGGAGCTGGAGCGCGCTCCAGGTCAAGCGCGCTCCAGCCGCCGTGCTCAGGCCGCGCCGGAGTCGCCGGTGAGCGACAGGTAGCGGTAGCCGAGGCGGGACAGCCGGCCCGGGTCGAGGGCCAGCCGGCCGTCGAGCAGCACCGGGTTGTTCATCAGCCCGACGAACTTGCTCCAGTCCAGCTCCAGGTACTGCGCCCACTCGGTGCACAGCACCACCGCGTCGCTGTTGTCGAACACCTCGTCGAGGCTGTGGCACAGGTTCTCGGCCAGGTCGGGATGCTCGCGCCGGAAGCGCTCCGCGGCTACCGGGTCGTGCAGCCGGATCCGGGCGCCGCGGGCCAGCAGCAGCCGGGCCACGTCGACCGCGGGCGAGTCGCGCAGGTCGTCGGTGTTGGGCTTGAACGCCAGCCCGAGCAGGCCGATCCGGCGGCCCTTGAGGATGCGCAGCTCCTCCATCAGCCGGTCCACGACCAGGGTGCGCTGGCGCTGGTTGACGTCCCGGGCGGCCCGCACGATCGGCATGTCGTGGTGGTACTCGGCGGCGGTGGCGATCAGGGCGGCGGTGTCCTTGGCGAAGCAGGAGCCGCCCCAGCCCAGCCCGGCCTGCAGGAAGCGGGAGCCGATCCGGGCGTCCAGGCCGGTGCCCCGGGCCACCTGCACGATGTCGGCGCCGACCTTGCCGGCCAGCCGCCCGATCTCGTTGATGTAGCTGATCTTCAGGGCCAGGAACGCGTTCGCGGCGTACTTGATCAGCTCGGCGGAGGCGAGGTCGGTGGAGACCAGCGGCACGGCGTCGGTCTGGTCCGGCCGGGGCAGGAACGACGGCGGGGTGAACGACTGGTTGAGCACGTTGCGGTAAAGCCGGGCCAGCACCTCCAGGCTGCGCGGGTTGTCCGAGCCGATGACGATCCGGTCGGGGTAGAGGGTGTCGTGCAGCGCGGAGCCCTCCCGCAGGAACTCCGGGTTGGACGCGACCGCGAACTCGCCGCCCGCCCGGCGCGCGTGGTGCTGCTCGTACGCGTCGCGCAGGATCGCGTCGACCCAGTTGCCGCTGCCGATGGGCACCGTGGACTTGTTCACCACCACCGTGAAGCCGCCGCCCACGGTCCGGCCGATGCTCTCCGCGGCCGAGCGCAGGAAACGCAGGTCGGGACTGCCGTTGGCCAGCGAGGGGGTCTGCACGGCGACGAACACGACCTCGGCGCCGCGCACGCCCTCCTCGTAGGAGGTGGTGAAGGTCAGGTTGTGCGCGGCCTCGGCCATCAGCTCGTCGAGGTGCGGCTCGTAGATGGGCGGGCGGCCGCCGCGCAGCTGCTCGATCTTCGCCTCGTCCAGGTCGATGCAGGTCACCTGGTGGCCCAGGTAGGCCAGGCTCACGCCGGTGGTGAGGCCGACGTAACCGGTGCCGACCACGCAGACTTTCATGTTCGGTTTCCCTCCCGAAGACGACGAGATCCCGACAACCTACCGGCTTTCGGACATCCCGACAGACCCCAACGAGTCTCCAGGACGCACCGAAACGAAACAGGGCCCCGCCGTGGCGAGGCCCTGTTCCCAGGTTTGGCTGATCAGCTGGTCGGGAAGTTGTCCGCGGTACGGATCCGGTTGCGCACGAAGTTGCCGGACTCGGTCAGGTTCGCGGTCCCCGCGTAGTTGCCGCCGGCGCAGGTGCCCGGCCGGAACGCCGCGCTGCCCTCGTTGGCGTCGGAGTACGTCCAGTTCGCGTAGCTGATCTTCAGGCGGTCCATCAGGTCGAACCAGGCCGTGCTGCTGGACTGGTCGACCGCGCCGCCACCGGTGTAGGTGACGGTGCCGAACTCGGTGACGAACATCGGCAGCGACGCCGCCGCCCGCTCCAGCTCGGACCGGTAGTTGGCCTGGTGCGAGGCGGCGTAGAAGTGGAACGCGTACATCACGTTGGCCGCGTTCACCTTGTTGTTGATCACCTCGGTGGCGTTGCCGCCCTCGGACACGCCCAGCGAGGACCAGGCGCGGGTGCCCACGATGACGACCGCGTCCGGGTCGTTCGCGCGGATCACCGGGATGACCTGCTCGGCGTAGCTCTTGATGGTGCTCCAGCTGACGCCGTTGGGCTCGTTGGTGATCTCGTAGATGACGTTGTTCTTACTCGCGTGGCGCGCCGAGACCGCGGCGAAGAAGGTCTTCGCGCGCTCCAGGTTGTACATCGGGTCGCCAGGGGTGAGCGTGTGGAAGTCGATCAGCGCGTACAGGCCGCGCTCGGTCGCCTCCTCCACCAGGTTGTTCACCTGGTTGGTGAATCCACTCGGGTTCGTCTCGTAGCCCTGCTCCTGCACGTACATCGAGATGCGGAGCAGGTCGGCCAGCCAGTCGGAGGCCAGCGCGTTGAGCGAGGCGTCGTTGTAGCAGTTGGCGAACCACTGGAGGCCGTGCGTGCTCATGCCGCGCAGCTGGATCGGGCGGTTGTACTGGTTGCACAGGTTGACCCCGCACACCCGCAGCTGCCCGTTGATCGCCACCGGGGTCTGCCCGGTGGGCTGGGACGGGCTGGCCGAGGGCGAGCTGGACGGGCGCGGCGAGGCGGACGGGGAGCCGGACGGCCGGGTCGACGGGCTCGGCCCGCCCGTGGTGGGCATGGGGCTGCCCGTGCAGGTGACGCCGTTGAGGGCGAACCCGACCGGGTTCGGGTTGGCGGTGGTCCAGCTGCCGTTGAAGCCGATGCTCGCCGACGCGCCGGTGGCCAGGGCGGCGTTGTAGCTCATGCTGGCCGCGGTGACCGCGGCGCCGCTCTGCGCGTACGTCGCCGACCAGCCCTGGGTGACCTTCTGGCCGGAGTCCGTGAAGTTGAAGCCCAGCGTCCAGCCGTTGATCGCGTCGCCGAGGTTCTTGATGGTGATGTTGGCGGTGAAGCCGCCCTGCCACTGGTTCACGGTGTACGTGACCGAGCAGCCGGCCGCCGCCATCGCGTTCACCGCGGGCAGCGCCGCGGCCAGGCCGAGCGCCAGCGCACCGGCGGCCGTGGCGGCGACGAGGCCGCGCCGGGTCGCGCGCGACAGGAGTCTCATGACGAGCCTTTCGTCAGGGAATCGGGAGGGGAAACGCCCCGGCACCTCCCGCCGGGCAACGAGAGTGACCAGGAAAGCGCCAGGTCAACGACCGGGAGCGCTCCCACAGCACGGGAGCTTAAGCCGCACGAAACGCCTTCGCAACATCTACATCCATCGAGTGCAGATCGGACGCGGTGGCCCGTGAAACTTTCACCGCGTGCGCCGTCCATCGGAGGCTGACGATCTCGGCTCCGAGCGGCCCGTACCTGAGCTACATTACGCAAACCAGGGCAATGGGGCCTGATGCGGCGCTCGGGCGATATGGGACGGCGACATGAACGAGAATCCCGGAAGGTTCACCCGCCGCACCGCGCTGCGCGCGCTGGCCGCGGGCTCCCTGGCCGCCGTCCCCGGCCTCGCCGGGTGCAGCCGCACGGAGGAGGCGGCACCCTCGCGGGTCGGCCCCACGATCAACCATTACGGCCTCACCCCGAACGACTTCGCCCTGCTCAACCTCAAGGCGGACAGCTGCCAGGCCTGGGAGGACGGGTTCCGCACCGCGGCGACCAACGCCGATCCCCGGGTGTACGAGTGGTGGCACACCGAGCTGACCGGCGAGGACGGCATCGTGGTGGCCTTCACCCTGAAGACCCGCCCCGGTGACGGGCTCACCGCCGAGGCCGACCGCCGCCCGGCGGTCAACCTGCTGATCACCACGCCGTGGGGCAACGAGTTCAGCGTGTTCCGCACGTACGACTGGAACGAGTTCTCCAGTGCCACCGACCGCTGCGACGTGAGGGTGGGGCCGTTCCGGCTGACCGGCGACCTCAACGGCTACCAGCTGCGCGGCACGGCGGACAACATCACCCTGAACCTCGACCTGGTCAGCCTCGCGCCGCCGTTCCGCCCCGGCACCGGGCACGTCTACCTGGGCGGGCCCGACGACTACCAGGCGTGGTTCGCGGCCATGCCGTCCGGCAAGGCGCAGGGGCACATCGTCTTCTACGACGAGAAGCGCGACTTCACCGGCACCGCGTACCACGACCACACCTGGGGCAACGTGCCGCTGCCGCAGTTCGTGGAGCGCTGGCGCACCGGCATGGGCGTGGCCGACCGCTACTCGGTGGTCGCCCGGGACATCCACCTGCGCGGCAAGTACGACTCCACCGACCTGACCGTGCTGCTCATCGACGACATCGAGGCGAAGAAGCGGCTGGTGGCCGCGTACGCCGACGACACGCTCAACGCGACGGAGATGCAGTCCGGCACCGACGACGGCTCGTTCCCCGAGGTGCAGTGGAACTACACCGGCGAGAACTCGGCCATCGTCACGCTGACGGCGGGCGAGCGGCTGGTGCCGGGACGGCCGTACGTCAACGGCAGCGGCGCGGTGCTCCAGGCCTCGCGCGGCGGCGACGCCGAGCGCGGCGGCACCCGCAAGCCCGCCTGGTACGAGCGCAACGAGGCCGAGATCCGCCTCAGCCTCGGCACCATGGGCCCCGGCTACCGAGTCACCGGCACCGGCACCCTCGACAACGCCCAGTTCGCCCTGCTCAACGGACAACCCGCCCCCAAACCCTCCCCGTCCTGACGAAAGGAAGGGCACCTTCTTAACGCTATGCGTAGAAGAAGGTGCCCTTCTTAACCCGTGCTGGTCGCGGCGAGTAGACAGTGTCTACCTAGCTCTGGTAGACACTGTCTATGCCCGACCCGGACACCACGCTGCGCGACCGCCTGGTCGCGGTCGGCGTCGAGCTGGTCAGCAGTGACGGCACCGGCGCCCTGACCCTGCGCGAGATCGCACGGCGGGCCGGGGTGTCGCACGGCGCCCCCCGCCGTTACTTCCCGACGCACCTGTCGCTGCTGTCCGCCATCGCCCGCGAGGGCTACCTCGACCTGGGCCGCCGCCTGGCCGGACTCGGCGACGACGCCGACCCCCGCGCCGCGCTGCTCGCCCTGGCCCGCCGCTACCTCGACTTCGCGCACACCCAGCGCGGCATGTTCGAGCTGATGTTCCGCCACGAGCTGCTGCGCGGCAACCAGATCGGCCTGCGCGAGGCCAGCCGCGAGCTGTTCGGGGTGCTGGTCGGCCTGGTCGGCCGCGCCCGGGCGGGCGTCCCGGCTCCCCCGCCCGTCGTCGTCGCCGGCGCGCTGTGGGCCAACCTGCACGGCATCGCCCAGCTCTGGCAGTGGGGCAGCCTGCAGATGACCGTGCAGACCGAAGACGTCGACCCCCTGCTGCGCGCCGCGCTCGACGCCCACCTGGGCCCGGCCTGACCTCGGAGGACCCGTGTCGATCCAGACCGCCACCCGGATGGTGCTGACCCCGATCTCGCGGGTCGCGTTCCGGCCCGTCGTCGAGGGCCGCGAGCACATCCCGCCGGACGGCCCGCTGATCCTGGCCGCGAACCATCTGTCCTTCCTGGACAGCTTCATCATCCCGCTGATGACGCCCCGCCGGGTCGCGTTCCTGGCCAAGGCGGAGTACTTCACCGGCACCGGCCTCAAGGGCCGCCTCACCCGCTCTCTGCTCACCGGCCTGGACGCCATCCCGGTCCAGCGCGGCGGGCACCGTACCGCCCAGGAGTCCCTGGAACTGGCCCTGGAGGTGCTC
This sequence comes from Catellatospora bangladeshensis, assembly GCF_016862575.1. Lineage (GTDB taxonomy): Bacteria > Actinomycetota > Actinomycetes > Mycobacteriales > Micromonosporaceae > Catellatospora > Catellatospora bangladeshensis. Next base: position 350,613 of record NZ_BONF01000011.1, read on the forward strand.
AACCAGGGCGGCGCATTCGGCATCCACCCCGAGGGCAGCCGCTCCCGCGACGGCCGCCTCTACCGCGGCCGCACCGGTGTGGCCTGGCTCGCGCTGGCCTCCGGCGCGCCCGTGGTCCCCGTCGCCGTCCTCGGCACCGACCGCATCCAGCCCGTCGGCGCGCGCCTGCCCCGCCCCGGCCGCATCACCGTCCGCTTCGGCGCACCCCTGCGCTTCGAGCAGCCGCCCGGCATCAGCGTCGGCCGCGCCCGCCGCCAGGTCACCGACGACATCATGGCCGCCATCCAGCACCTCTCCGGCCAGCAACCAGCCGAAGCCTTCAACGACCTCGCCCTGACCCCCTGAAAGGAAGGGCACCTTCTTAACGCTTTGCGTAGTAGAAGGTGCCCTTCTTAACCTGGCGTGGTGGTGGTGATCCAGCGGGTCAGGGTCGTATGGCGGCAGGACGAGCGCGGAGCGGCCCACGCCGACCTGCGCCGCGGCGTGCCCGAGGTGCTCCACCTCCCCGACGCCCTGCCCGACGGGCCGGTCGTCGTGCACGAGATCGTCGCCGACTCCGCCGACGGCTACCGGCTGTCCGAGCGGGTGCTCTCCGGCGACCGCGCTGCGGCGAACGTGGCGCTCGAACTCACCCCCGCCGAGGGCGGCGTCACCGTGCGCACCACCCAGACGCACGCCGCCTACCCGTACGACCAGCCCCGGCGCCTGTTCACGGTGCCTGCCGGTCAGGTCGCGCTCTACCGGGCCAACTTCCGGGTCTGCGGGTGCACCTGTGCGACCCGGTGGTGGTACGAGGACTGGACGGTACGCGTCGCGAACGCCCCCGCCCGGCCGGGCCTGTTCACCGAGCGCGCCCCGCAGCAGATCGCCGACCACCGCGTACACCTCTACGGCGGCCACGCCCGCCGCCGCACCACCTGACCCTGACCGGGACCGGCGATCAGGGCAGCGGATCCTCGCACCAGGTGGTGCCCTCGCAGTCGCCGCTGGAGATGCGGTCGGTGTACTTGCGGGCGCTCGCCTCGGCGAAGCCGGCCGTGCGGAACGGCCGGCCGTTGTCGTCGATGACGAGCGTGCCGCTGCGCCCGTCGGCGACCCAGCGCAGCCGCAGCCGCCAGGTGCAGTCGCAGCCGCCGGGGTCGGCGGTGATCTCGAAGATCTCCGGATCGGCCTCGGACACGGTGAACGGGAACGCGACCGCCGGGATCACGTTGCCCGCCTCGTCCTTCCCGGCATAGGGCCGCAGGCTCGGCCTGTCCGCCCCGAGCTGGACGTCGAACAGCCGGGGCAGTGCGCCCTCCCCGCAGCCGCTCTCGGCGGTGAAGACCGTCGCCTGGTCGACCGCGGGCCTGCGCTCCACCACCTCGACCGTCAGGTCCTGCAGCACCACCGACTTGCCGGAGCCGCCCAGCACTGTCACCACGACCCGGCCGTGGGTCGGGACGGCCTTCACCTCGTGCATCCAGGCGATCAGCTCGTCCTCGGTGGGCTGCTCCCGCAGCGGCCGGTTGGGGTCCGTGTGCGGGCTGGTCAGACTGCCGGGATCGGCGTCGACGAGATAGGGGCTGCAGGTCCCGCCCCGGTACAGCACATCCACCGCGAACGGCGGACCGTCGGCGGCCGCGGACGGCGACGCGGGCTGCTCGCCGGGGCCTTCCGGCTTGTCGTCCAGGTTCAGCCAGGCGAGCACCGCGCCGCTGATGACCGTCACGACGACGGCCGAGGTGACCCCGCTGATCCAGTTGCGCAGCGTCGGGTTGCGGCGCCACCAGGAGCGCACGGCACCCGCGGCCTGCTCGCCTTCGGTCTGCGGCGGCTGCGTCGGCTCGACCACGTGTTGGCCCCTCTGTCCGGTGTGGATGCACTCCCCCGGCCGACGACGCTACTGAACGAGCGAGCGCGGCAAAGCAGCACGACGGCCACTCTTACCGTCCGATCGGCGACACCGGACCGCCCCCATCCGCCCACCCGCACCGGCACCCACCCGCGACCGAGCCGCATACGGCCCGCGGTTTCGGGGAAACTGCACGAATCCGACGTCGCGAGTCCGCAGTTTCCCCGAAACTGCGGGCCGCCGCAGCTGCTGGTCGGCGACGCCCCGGCACAGACGTTAAGAAGGGCACCTTCTTATACGCGGAGCGTTAAGAAGGTGCCCTTCCTTCACTTCATCAGTTGCCGGTGAAGGTGAAGCCGGAGCCCGGCTGGGTGACGATGTTGCCGTCGGCCGAGTTCGTGATGGTGACGTTGGTCAGCGTCGCGCTGCCGCGGGCCTGGGCCATGGCCAGGATGCCCGCGCCGTTGTTCGAGCCGTCGATCTTCACGTTGGTGATGACCACCCCGGGGATCTCGCCGGACTTGAACTGGATGCCGTCGTACGTCGAGTCGTAGATCTCGGTGTCGCGGATCGTGACACCCGGGATCGCGACCGTCGCCGCGAACAGCGTGATCGCACCGAACTCCTGGTCCTCGTTCCAGAAGGCGCCACCCGTGCGGTAGAGCGCGTTGTTGGCGATCAGCGTCTGACCCGTGAAGGGGATCGGGTCGTGGTCGGTCGCCAGCATGATGCCCGGGTAGTTCATGGTGTCGTAGATCAGGTTGTTCTCGATCTTGTTGCCGTAGCCGCCGTAGACCGCGATGCCGTTCGCCCGCCACGGCAGCTGCACCGTGTTGTTGACGAAGCGGTTGTCGTGGCCGATGTCGACCGAGGTGTCCTTCACGTACTTGCTGGCCCAGACCGCGAGCGCGTCGTCGCCGTTGTTGCGGAACGACGAGTTGAACACGGTCGAGTTGCGCGTGCCGTTGGTGAAGTTGATGCCGTCGGCGTACGTGTTGCGGATGCGCATCCCGCTGAACTCCAGCCCGTCACCGGGACCCCACAGCTCGGGGATGTTGGAGTAGTCGCGGCCCACCCAGGCGCCCACGTTCGCGTGCTCGATCCACACGTTCGTGATCTTCGTGCCGACGCCGAGCCGGCCGTTGATGCCGACGCCGCCCTCGGCGTTGCCGTCACCGCCCCGGATCCGGCCGGAGCCGAAGATCGCCAGGTCGGAGATCTGGGTGTTCTTGTCGATGTCGAACCCGAAGTTGCCCTCGTGCGGGTGGTTGATGCCGCCCGCGTTCTGCGGCTGGATCAGCGAGTAGAGGCGGGAGTGCCACATGCCCGCGCCCTTGATCACGACGTTGCTGATGCCGACCTGGTTGTGGGTGCCGCGGTTCAGCGGGTCGTCGGTCAGGATCTTCTGCTCCTGCCGCCACTGGCCCTCGGGGATCCACACGCAGCTGATCTGCCCGTTCTGGTCGGCCGTCACCGCCGCCTGGATGGCGGCCGTGTCGTCGACGCCGTCGTTGGGCACGGCGCCGTAGTTGGTGATCGAGGTGCACTCGGCGGGCTTGCTCAGCGGCGCGGCCACCTGCTCCAGATCGATGAGATCGATGATGTAGAAGGAGGCGTTGTCGCCGGAGTCACGCTGCAGCCTGAACTTCGTGCCCGGCGGGTACGACGTGCCGAGCAACGCGTTCGACTCGTCGAACAGCCGGCGCGCGTTGGCCTGCGGGGTGTTGGTCAGGCCCTCGGGGTCGTCGGTGGTGCCGTAGAGCCAGCTGTGCACCGAGGACAGGGTGAGCTTCCGGTTGAACGTGCCGTTGATGTACAGGCTGATCGTGTAGTCCTGGCCGCCGCCGCTCGCGGAGTCCGGGACCGAGTTGCGGACCACGATCGAGTTCGCCTGGTTCACCGAGGTGAACTCGACGTACTGCCCCTGGCTGTTCAGGCGCACCGACTTGCGGCCCGAGGACTCGGTGGCGAAGTTGGTGTGCCCGAAGGTGCGCAGCGCGTCGGTCTCCAGCAGGACACCGTTGTGTGCGGCACTCTCCGCCTCGTACGAGGTGTACGGCACCGCCGCGCCGCGGCCGACCACGATCGACTGGGTCCGGCTGTTGTTGGTCTCGTTGGTCTCGGCCACCAGGTTGGTGGCGTCGGCCAGCGCGGTGATGGTCGCCCCGCCGCTGGTCGCGGTCCAGGTGCCGGTGACGGCGACGTTGACCGTGGCGCCCGCGGCGATCGAGGCGGTGTTGGTGTTGAGCACCGTGCTGCCGACCGTCACCCGGGTCACCGTGGTGACGCCGGTGGCGGTGGTGCCGCGGTTGTTGACGGTCACCGTGAAACTGACCGGCGCGCCCACGGCCGGGTTGGCCGGGTTGGTGGTGATGCCGGTGACCTGGAGGTCGGGGCCGGGCGCCTGGGCCACGGTCAGGTTCGACGCGGCGTTGGCGGTGTTGTTGTTCTCGTTCTGCTCGATGACCGTGCCCGCGTTGTCGGCACGCGCGCTGACCGCGTACGAGCCCTGGGCCAGGTTGCCGATCGACAGGCTCACGGCCTGGGACGCGCCCGCGGCCAGGCTCGGCACGTCCACGGTGCCCTTGAGCGCGCCGTCGACGTAGAAGCCCGCCTTGGAGGCGGCGGCCGACTGGTTGCCGGTGTTGTTCACGGTCGCGGTCAGCGAGATCGTCGAAGCCTCGTTCGGCGAGCTGGGGGTCCACGACACGTTGGTGACGGTCAGGTCCGGGTTCGGTGCCGGGGTGCCGCACACCTCGAACTCCGCGACCTGGCCCGACGGGGCGCCGGTGTTGGAGGTGATGCTCAGCCGCACGTCGGCCACGTTCGCGGTGACCGGGATGTTCACCACGTTGCTGCCCTGGGTGAACTGGTAGTTCGCCGCCGACACCAGGCTGGTGTACGTGCTCGACGACTGCTCGCGGCCCAGCACCTGGATGTTCTGGGTACGGGTGCCCCACGAGGCGTCCGGGTTCAGCTTCACGTTGACCTGCGTGATGCTGTGGTTGGCACCGAGCGCGACGGTGAGCTGGGCCGGGTAGCCCGCGCCCTCCCAGTAGGTGGCGACCTGCCCGTCGTTGGCCTTGTCCGGGGTGAAGGTGAACGTCGAGCCGTTGGCCGTGATGGTCTTGCCCAGCGCCACGTTGGTGCAGCCGGGCGGCTGGGTGCCGGTCCGGGTGACGGTGTTGCTGTTGCCGGACAGGTTGCCCGCGTTGTCACGCGCCCGCACGAAGTAGGAGACCGTCGCCGTGGCCGGCTGCGAGTCCTGGTACGTGGTGGCGGTGCCGATGGTGGCGATCAGGCCGCCGTCGCGGTACACGTTGTAGCCCGCCAGACCGCTGCCGCCGGAGTTGTCCGTCGACCCGGTCCAGTTGAGCGTGATCGTGGTGCCCGAGGTGCTCTGCGTGAGATTGCCCGGCGTGCTCGGCGCGGTGACGTCGCCGCCGGTCCGGGTGACGGTGTTGCTGTTGCCGGAGACGTTGTCGGCGTTGTCGCGGGCCCGCACGTAGTAGGACACGGTGGCCGAGGCGGCCTGGGTGTCGCTCCAGGTGGTGACGTTGCCCGTGGTCACCACGAAGGTGCCGTTGCGGAACACGTCGTAGCCCTTGATGCCGCTGCCGCCGGAGTTGTCGGTGGACGCGCCCCAGTTCAGGGTGATCGTCGTGCCCGACGTGGTGTAGCTCAGCGTGCCGGGCACGCTCGGCGGGGTGGTGTCCGGCGTGGTGCCGTTGCGCGTCACCGTGTTGCTGTTGGCCGAGACGTTGCCCGCGTTGTCGCGCGAGCGCACGTAGTAGGACACGGTCGCCGAGGTGGGCTGGGTGTCCTGCCAGGTGGTCACGGCGCCGACCTGCGCGGCCAGCGTGCCGTTGCGGTAGACGTCGTAGCCGGCCAGGCCGCTGCCGCCGCTGTTGTCGGTGGACGCGTTCCAGTTCAGCGTGATGGTGGTGCCCGAGGCGGTCAGGGTCAGGTTGCCCGGCACGCTCGGCGCGGTGGTGTCGGTGCCGCTGCCGGGGCCGTAGACCTCGACCTCGGAGAGCTGCCCGGCCGGCCACGCGGAGTTGGCGGTGATGTTGATCCGCACGTACCGGGTGGTGGTCTGGCTGAAGTTGATCGTCACCGAGTTCCCGGCCACGGCCGGGTTGAAGGTGTACGACGCCGAGGCGACGATGTCGCTGAACGTCGAGCCGTTGGTGCTGCCCTGCACGGACAGCGTCTGCGAGCGGGTGCCCCAGCCCGACGTCGGCAGCTTCAGCACGACCCGGTTCACCGCGACGGCGGCGCCGAGGTCGACGGTCAGCCACTCGGGGAACGAGTTGTTGGCGCTCTCCCAGTAGGTGCCCTGGTTGCCGTCGACGGCGCGGCCCGAGTCGTATACGTCGGCGTGGCCGCTCTCGGTGGTGGGGCGGCCCTGCGCGAGGTTGGTCGACGAGCTCGCGGTGCCGTAGATCTCCAGCTCGGACAGCTGCGCGGCGGCCCAGCCGGTGTTCGCGGAGATGCTGATCCGCACGTACCGCGGCGAGGTGGCCGGGAAGTTGATGGTCACCGAGTTGTTGGCCACCGACGGGTTGAAGCTGTACCCCTGCGACGCGACGATGTCGGTGAAGGTGCTGCCGTTGCTGCTGCCCTGCACGGCCAGGGTCTGGGTGCGGGTGCCCCAGCCGTCCGGCAGCTTCAGCACGACCTGGTCGATCGCCGTGGCGGCGCCGAGGTCGAGCTGCGCCCACTGCGGCAGGGAGCCGGAGCTCTCCCAGTAGCTGCCCTTGTTGCCGTCGTTGAGGTTGCCGGCGCCGTAGGGACCGTTGACGGAGCTGGCGGAGGCGGACTTGCCGAGCGAGAGGTTGGGTCCGCCGGCCGCTTGCGCGACCGCCGCCCATCCTGCGGTGGCGATCATCGCGGTGGCGAGCGCGAGCGCCACCGTCCTGATCGGATTCTTTCGTCTCATCACTGTCCTTTTTCACAGGGACGGAGCGCCGGGGCGGGGGTGCGACCGGCGTGGCGTGCATCCGGCGTGGTGGCCGGGCGTGCCGCGGACGGTGAGCGGAACCGGGCGGTCGACGTGGTGCTACGTGCGGGGGCGGATCGACCGGGGTCGCGAGGGCACAGGCGGCCACCGGGATGAGCACCGGCAGGTGAGCGGCCCTGCTGGGGAACTTGCACAAGCGGTAGACAAAACCAAACATCGCTTTGTCGAAATCTTGCACTACGTTGGGAGCAACGTTACCGACGTGCTACCGGTGCGTCAACACTTCGGTCTCCATTGGTATGGCGGGCACCCGGCCGATCGGACGGTGCGCGTGACACCCGTCCGCAACTCGTGATCACTTAGCGCAACCGCGCGTGGTGTGTTGTGCGTCTTGCACATCAAACGGATGCCCGGAATGCTGGCGGCGCGCGCGTGTGCACTCGCCCGCCGCCCGTGTCCTGGGCTGTGCGCCATGCGAGGCCTGATCCTGCCCATCAGATACGAGGCGGTGACCCGATGCGCAAGCGGGACCACAACATATTCGTGAACTTGGTGTCCCTGCTGACCTGCGGGTTCCTCACCGGTGTGGTGATCGCCGCGTTCGCCTTCCCCGCCGTGGCGCTTTCCGGCCTGGCCGCCAAGGCCGGTGGTGAGGCATTCGGCCAGCTCCCCGACGAGCTGACGGTCAAGCGCTCGCCGCAGATCAGCTACCTGTACGCCTCCGACGGCAAGACGCCGCTGGCCACCATGTACGACGAGAACCGCCGCGACATGCCGCTGTCGGACATCCCCGAGGTCGTCAAGCAGGCCGTGCTGGCCGCCGAGGACCAGAAGTTCTACGAGCACAACGGCGTCGACGTGATGGGCGTGGCCCGCGCGTTCATCGCGAACAAGCAGGCCGGCACCGTGGAGCAGGGCGCCTCGACGCTGACCATGCAGTTCGTGCGCCTGTCGATCTCGTACTCGGCGGACACGGCGCAGGAGGTCGTGGACGCCACCGAGGACACCACCAGGCGCAAGGTCCGCGAGATGCGCTACGCCATGGCCATCGAGCAGCGCATGAGCAAGGACCAGATCCTCGAGGGCTACCTGAACACCGCATACTTCGGCAACCGGGCGTACGGCATCTTCGCCGCCGCGAAGGTGTACTTCGACAAGGAGCCCAAGGACCTCACCGCCGCCGAGGCCGCGTTCCTCGCCGCGCTGGTCAAATTCCCCGGCAAGTACGACGCGGTCTCCGGCGACGGCGAGAAGGGCGCCGTCGAGCGGCGCGACTACGTGCTGCAGGAGATGGTGGAGACCGGCGCGCTGACCCAGGCCGAGGCCGACAAGCACAAGGCCGAGCCCCTCAAGGTCGTCGGCAAGGTCACCCCGAACGGCTGCGTGCAGACCACCAACATCCGCTGGGGCTTCTTCTGCGACTTCTTCCAGCGCTGGTGGAACCAGCAGGAGGTGTTCGGCGCCACCGTGTTCGACCGCGAGCGCGCCCTGAAGTCCGGCGGCTTCCGCATCATCACCTCGCTGGACGTCACCACCCAGGCCGCCATGGACAAGAGCATCACCCGGGCGCTGACCAACAACCCGGACCTGCCCGGCAAGAAGTGGAAGTGGAAGTCCGACGCGGTCATGCTGGCCGGTATCGAGCCCGGCACCGGCAAGGTGCGCGGCCTGGCCACCAACCGCAACTTCAAGCTGGACAGCCGCACCGCGCCGGCCAACGGCAAGCACTCCAACCCGGCGCTGGCCAAGCGCGGCATCCGCGGCAGCTACCCCAACACCACCAACCCGCTGATGAGCGGCGGCCCCGACATCGGCGGCTACCAGGCCGGCTCGGTCATGAAGATCTTCACGCTGGTCGCGGCCCTGGAGAAGGGCTACCCGCTGGCCACGCCGATCCCCACCAAGGCGCCGTACGTCTCGAAGATCCGGATCTCGGGCGACCCGAACTGCGGCGGCTACTGGTGCCCCAACAACTCGGGCAACAAGAACTGGGGCACCCAGAACATGTGGACCGGGTTCGGCAACTCGGTGAACACGTTCTTCGTGCCGCTGTTCGAGATGGTGGGCGGCGAGCGCGTCATCGACACCGCCAAGCGGCTGGGCCTGACCTTCTACGACAACCCCAAGGAGAAGATCGACGACGCGTACTTCGCCGCGCACGCCGAGGGCTGGGGCCCGTTCACCCTCGGCGCGTCCGACCACACCCCGCTGCAGATCGCGAACGCGTTCGCGACGCTGGCGGCCGACGGCCTCTACTGCGAGCCGATCCCGGTCGAGAAGATCCTGAACAACAAGGGCGAGAAGCTCGACGTCGGCGACAAGCGCTGCAAGCAGAACATCCAGGTGGACGTGGCCCGCGCGGCCATCGACGCGGCCCGCTGCCCGATCGGCGACCGCTCGCTCTACGGCCGCTGCAGCGGCACCACCGCCCGCGACTCCAAGGACATCATCAAGAAGCACATCGCGGGCAAGACCGGCACCACCGACGACTCGAAGTCGGTGACGCTGACCATCACCACCAAGCAGCTGGCCATCTCCGGCTTCCAGACCGACCCGGACTGGGCCCAGGTGAGCACGCACAAGATGTCGCACCGGGTGGTCAACCCGGCGGTGCAGTACGCGATGCGCGACGCCATGAAGGGCAAGCCGAACCTCCAGTTCAGCAAGCCCAGCAGCATGAAGCTGGTCACCGGCTCCCTGATCAGCATCCCGGTCGTGAAGTGCAAGCCGGTGGCCGAGGCCCGCTCGATCCTGCGCGCCCGCGGCTTCGAGGTGGACGTCGCCACCAAGCCGATCGACTCGGACTGCCCGAAGGGCACCGCGGCGGGCACCTCGCCCGAGGGCCGCACCATCCGCGGCGGCATGGTCACCATCGAGGTCAGCAACGGCAGCAAGGTCAAGCCCACCACCCCGCCCGGCCCCGGCGGCCCCGGCGGCCCTGCGGTCCCGCCACCACCACGCCGCGGCATGATCCTGCCGTGACCTGCCGAAACTCTTAAAGGGTCGCGCCCTCAGACTGACTCTGAGGGCGCGACCCTTTCAAGAATTGCCGGCGAGGGTCAGCGGGCGGCGACCTCGGCGTCGGCGTCGGCGCGGGCCTTCTCGGCCTCGCGGGCCTTCGCGGCGGCCTTGGCGTCCATCACGGCCTGCGCGTCGGCGGCACCGGTCTCCCGGGCCCGGTTGGCGGCCAGCTCAGACTCCATCGAGTCGTGCTTGCGCTGCAGGTCACGCATCTCGGCGCGCTGCTCGGCCAGCTCCCGGCGGGCCGCCATACGGCGCCGCGCCCGGCGGCAGGCCCCGCCGAACATGATGAACAGGCCGATCAGGACGAGTGCGCCTGCCACGGCACCGGTGAGGAAGACCTGCCCCACCGTCGCCTCGACGCTGTATCCGAACAGCTCCACCGTGCCCGCCGGCGCGGTGTAGAGCCCGTCGTTGTTCATGAAAGCCGCCAGGGCCAGCCCTGAGAGGCCGAGGACCAGCAGCAGTCCGATCAGAATCATCGTTTCGCCTCCTGCCCGCCGACAGCGGTCGATGGATGTCAACGGGCCGGAGATACCCGCCGCCCGAGCGCGGTAAACGGCGCTGCGGGAGGGCGGCCTGTCGGCGGGCGTGGCTAGGCTGGACTCATGATCGACCGGCGCCAGGTGATGAGTTTCCGCGTCCATGCCCAGCAGCTCGACCGCGTGGAGGGCGCCCTCGGCGACACCGCGATCCTCGACCTCGGGGTGCAGGACACCGGGCCCGACGGCGCCGGCTGGGCGCTGGCGGTGCGCGGCCTCGACCCAGCCGCCCTGACCGGCGACGACCTGGTGCTGCTGTGGACCGTACGCGGCGCGCCGCACCTCTACCGCCGGGCCGACCTGGGCCGGGTCGCCGCCGCCGTGACGCCCTACTCGGAGGCCGACGCGGGCAAGCGCATCTACGACGCGGCCAAGCCGCTCAAGGCGGCGGGCATCCCGATCCTGGACGCGCTCGACGAGATCGCCGCCCGGATGCGCGAGATCGTGCACGAGCCCACGGTCAAGGGCACGGTGTCCGGCCGCCTGGCCGAGCTGCTGCCGGAGCCGTACCTGCGCTTCTGCCGACCGTGCAACGCGACGCACCTGTACGAGATGCCGTTCCGGCTCGCCGCGGTGCGGGCCGGGCTGGAGCTGGAGCCCGGCACCTCTCCCCCGGTGCTGCGGCGCAGTGCCGGTGTCCGGAAAGCGTCCTCGCCCGCCGAGAGCCACGACCTGATCCGGTCCTACCTGCGGCTGCTCGGCCCGGCCACGCCCAAGCATGTCGCCGACTACCTGGACGCGCCGGTCAAGGACGTACAGGCGCGCTGGCCGCAGGACACCGTCGAGGTGACGGTCGGCGGCGAGAGGCGCTGGCTGCTCGCGGACGACGAACCGGCGCTGTCGGCGGCGGCTTCGGCCACCGGTGTCCGGCTGCTCGCGCCCTTCGACCTGTTCCTGCAGGGCAAGGACCGTGCCACGCTGGTGCCCGACGCCGCCCGCGCCAATCAGCTGTGGCCGGTGCTGGGCCGCCCCGGCGCGGTGCTGGCCGACGGCGAGCTGGTCGGGGTGTGGCGGCCGCGCAAGTCGGGCCGCAAGCTGACCGTCGCGGTCGAGCCGTGGGGGCGGCTGCCCGCCGCCGTCCGCGAGCAGGTCGCGGAGCAGGCCGAACGGCTGGCCGCATACCGCTGCGCCGCCCTCGCCGGGGTGGAGATCGCCTGACCCGGGTCCCGCGTCCGCTGTGAGTGCCGCCACTCGCGGCAGCGGTGACGTCCGGGCACGGGATAGGGTCGTCCACGCGAAGGGGAGTAGCTCCCAATTCGGTGGTCGACATACTGGTCCGCTCCGGCGGTCCCGGCCATCGGGCCCCGCTCTGCGGGGTGAGCGAGACCTTCGGCTCAGGCAGTCATGCCGGGCCGAGGTCGTCGCGCGCGCCTTCCGCCCGGTGAACAGTCCCGGGAGGACACACGTGGAAGGTTTCGCCGCCGCCCTGGTGGTCAGTTTCGCCGTCATCTTCGTCGCCGAGCTGGGCGACAAGTCGCAGCTCATGGCGATGACGTTCGCCACCCGCTACCGCGCCACGACGGTGCTGGCGGGTATCACCATCGCCACCGCGCTGGTGCATCTCGTGTCGGTCGGGGTCGGCGTCGGCCTCGGGGCCGCGCTGCCCACCGGCTGGATCAGCCTCGCCGCCGGTGTGGCGTTCCTCGGCTTCGCGGCCTGGACGCTGCGCGGCGACAGCCTCACCGAGGACGAGAAGTCCAAGGCCCAGCGGGGCGGCCGGTCCGCGCTGTGGGCCGTGGGCGGCGCGTTCTTCCTGGCCGAGCTGGGCGACAAGACGATGCTGGCCACCATCACCCTGGCCACCCAGCACGGCTGGTTCGGCACCTGGGTCGGCTCGACGGTCGGCATGGTCGCCGCCGACGCGCTGGCCATCCTGGTCGGCCGCTGGCTCGGCCGCAGCCTGCCCGAGCGCGCCATCCGCTACGGCGCCGCCGCCCTCTTCCTCCTCTTCGGCGCCTGGCTCATCGTCGAGGGCTGGACCCAGGTCGCCTGACCGGCCCACCCGCTTTGCAGTTTCGGGGAAACTGCGCGAATTCCGGCGTCCGGACGTGCGGTTTCCCCGAAACTGCAAGCCGTGGCGCGGGTGTGTGCAGGTGGGCCGCCGTCCGGGCGGCGGCGGCCCACCTGGTCGTACGGTGAAGGGAGAACCGTACGCGTCAGGTCACGGCGCGGTGCGGGTGAAGCCGCTCGCCGTGGCGGTGTTGCCGTTGTGCGCGATGTCACGGGCGGTCTCGGGGCCGCTGGTAGTCGGCATCGTGCTCCGGCGGCCGTCGACACATCGATGGAAGCGATCACCATCCTGGTTCTGAACGGGCGTGGGAGTCAAGAACTTCCGGAAAAGTATCGGAGTACTCCTATGCCCGCGGCGGCTGCGCGCTGTCCCGCACCACCAGCTCGGTGGCCAGCTCCACGCGCAGGCTCTCCACGTGCTCGCCCCGGGCCAGCCGCAGCACGGTGCGCGCGGCGAGCATGCCCATCTCGGCCAGCGGCTGGCGGACCGTGGTCAGCGGCGGCGACGACCAGCGCACCTCGGGCAGGTCGTCGAAGCCGACGACGCTGACGTCCGCGCCCACGCGCAGGCCCGCCCGGCGCACCGCCTCGTAGACGCCGAGCGCCATCTGGTCGCAGGAGGCGAAGATCGCCGTCGGCGGGTCGGGCAGGCCCAGCAGCCGGGTGCCGCCCGCGTACCCGGACTCGTGGTAGAAGTCGCCCTGGTGGATGAGGGCGTCGTCGACGGGCAGCCCGGCCGCCTCCAGCGCGGCCCGGTAGCCGTCCATCCGGGCCCGGCTGCACATCAGCTGCGGCAGGCCGGTGATCAGGCCGATGCGGCGGTGGCCCAGCCGGATCAGGTACTCCGTGGCGGTCAGGCCGCCCGCCCAGTTGGTGGCGCCGATGGTGGGCGCGTCCTGCTGCGGGATGCCGTCGGCGTCGACCAGCACCACCGGGATGTTGAGGCGGCGCAGCTCGGCCTGCAGCGGCGGCTCGACCATGGAGGTCACGAAGATGACGCCCTCGGTGGCGCGGGAGCGTACGCCGTCCAGCCACTGCTTGGCCGAGGCGGTGCGGCGGTGGATCGCGGACACCACGGTGCCGATGCCCGCGGCGTGCGCGACGTCCTCGACCCCCCGGATGATCTCGACGGCCCACGGGCTGTCCAGGTCGTTGAAGACGAGGTCCAGCAGGCCGGACCCGGCCCGGCCGGCGCTGGCGCGGCGGCGGTAGCCGTGCCGGGTGAGCAGTTCCTCGACCCGCTCTCGGGTGGCCAGGGCCACATCGGAGCGTCCGTTGACGACCCGCGACACGGTGGGCACGGACACCCCGGCGAGGTCCGCGATCGCGGCGATGGTGACCTTGGGCGGCTTGTTCTCGGCCACGGGCGACTCCTTGCGCGACGAGCCACCGGAGGGTCTTCCGGCGGCCTGACCCACAGCCTAGTGATGAAAGTTTCGCACGACTACCGGTAGGGGTTACGGCTCGTGGCGACGTCAGGCGCGAGGTGCGGCGGTGCTGTCCCGGACGATGAGCTCGGTGGCCAGCTCGACCCGTGGGCTCTCGATCCGCTCGCCCTGGGCCAGGCGCAGCACGGTGCGCGCCGCGAGCAGCCCCATCTCGGCCAGCGGCTGCCGGACCGTGGTCAGCGGCGGCGAGCACCAGCGCACCTCGGGCAGGTCGTCGAACCCCATGACACTGATGTCGTCGGGCACGCGCAGGCCGCGCTGGCGCACCGCCTCGTAGACGCCCAGCGCCATCTGGTCGCTGGACGCGAAGATCGCCGTCGGCGGCTCGGCCAGCTGGAGCAGCTGGGTGCCGCCGGCGAACCCGGCCTCGTGGTAGAAGTTGCCCGGGTAGATCAGCTTGTCGTCGACGGCGATCCCGGCCGCCTCCAGCGCGGCCCGATACCCGTCGACGCGGGCCCGGCTGCACATCAGCTGCGACGGCCCGGCGATGAAGCCGATGCGGCGGTGGCCCAGACCGATCAGGTATTCGGTGGCGCGCAGGCTGCCCGCCCAGTTGGTGGCGCCGATGGTGGGCGCCTCCTGGGGCGGCACCCCGGCCGGGTCGACGATGACGACGGGGATGTTGAGGCGGCGCAGCTCGGCCTGCAGCGGCGGCTCCAGGGTGGACGTCACGAAGATGACGCCCTCGGTGGAGCGGCTGCGCATGTTGTCCAGCCACTGCTTGGCCGCCGAGGTGCGGCGGTGGATGGCCGACACCACGGTGCCGATCCCGGCGGCGTGCGCCACGTCCTCCACCCCGCGGATGATCTCGACGGCCCACGGGCTGTCCAGATCGTTGAAGACGAGGTCGAGCAGGCCCGAGCTGGCCCGCATGCTCGGCGGGCGGCGGCGGTAGCCGTGCCGGGTGAGCAGCTCCTCGACGCGTTCGCGGGTCTGCGGCGAGACGTCGGAGCGGCCGTTGATCACGCGCGAGACGGTGGGCACGGACACCCCGGCCAGGCGCGCGATCGCCGCGATGGTCACTTTCCGGTTGTCCTCGGGAGCCACGGTTCGCCCTTTCGTCATCGCCCGAGCCTACGGTGGGCCGGTCCCCGGCACAGCAGCCCTTTCGGCGGGCTGCCGTGCCGGTTCTCCCCCACCCCCCGGCGGGAGTTCAGCCTTTGACGCTGCCGGCGAGACCACCGACGAGCTGCCGTTCGGCTATGGCGTAGAAGCCCAGTGCGGGGATCATGGACAGCACGACGTAGGCCAGGACGCGGGCGGTGTCGTCGGCGTACTGACCCTGGAAGGCCTGGACCCCGACGGGCAGGGTCCACCAGCTCTGGTCGGTGAACACGACCAGCGGCAGCATGAAGTTGTTCCAGCTGGCCACGATCGCCAGCACCGACACCGTCGCGAGGGCGGGCTTGGCCATCGGCAGCAGGATGCGCCAGAAGAACCCGAACGGCGTGCACCCGTCCAGCGTCGCGGCCTCCTCCACCTCGGCCGGAATCGTGCGGAAGAACTGCCGCAGGATGATGATCGTCGTGGGCAGGCCGAACGCCGCCTGCGGC
>NZ_BONF01000012.1 GCF_016862575.1 Catellatospora bangladeshensis
TTTCGACACGAAACAGCGATCTTGGGCCGACCTGCCAGCCCCGTCGGCTCCGCCCTGCGGCAAGATCGGCGTTTCGTGTCGGAACGTGGGGCCCAGCCCGACCTTTGGACACGAAACAGCGATCTTCGCCGATGCGGCTGGCCTGCGGTGGGAGCCGGACCGGGGCGCGCCACGCGGGGAGGGGATACCGGTTTGGAAGAGCCCGGATCGGTGCGGTAAGGTTCGTTGTCGCTTACGGGGCTATAGCTCAGTCGGTTAGAGCGCAGAGCTGATAACTCTGAGGTCGCTGGTTCGATTCCA
Source organism: Catellatospora bangladeshensis (assembly GCF_016862575.1). Taxonomy (GTDB): domain Bacteria; phylum Actinomycetota; class Actinomycetes; order Mycobacteriales; family Micromonosporaceae; genus Catellatospora; species Catellatospora bangladeshensis. The sequence continues at coordinate 301 of NZ_BONF01000012.1, forward strand.
GCTAGCCCCACTCCCGAGCGTTAAGGTGCTCATCATGTGGAAGAAGCTCCTGATCGTCGCCGGAGTCGGCGTAGCGGTCGCGCTGGTCGCCAAGAAGCTCAAGGCGGCCAACGACGAGCGGGCTCTGTGGCACGAGGCCACCACCGCGCCGGATCTCCGCTGAGCTGACCGGCGGGAGATCCGCTCTCCGGGGCCTTAGCTCAATTGGCAGAGCACCGCCTTTGCAAGGCGGGGGTTAGGAGTTCGATTCTCCTAGGCTCCACCAGGAAACATAGATCAAACTGGGCTTTACCGGCGGCCAGATAAAGCCACCGGTAAAGCCCGCTGCAGCGTCTGCCGGACGAACAGCACCTTCTCGTCGGTCCTGACGTCGATCCAGCGCAGGCCCAGCAGTTCGCCTCGACGGAGGCCGGTGGTCAGCGCCAGGACGAAGAACGCCTCCAGCCGATCGCCCGACACCTCGGCGAGGAGCTTTCGCGCCTCGGCCGGCGTCAGCGCGCGCCGCTCCGACCGGCCGGGTCTCGGCAGCTTCGCCGCCTTCGCCGCGTTGCGCTCCACCAGGTCGAGCCGGAGAGCGTCGGCCAGGGCGACCCGCAGCACGCCGTGAACCTTCACCACCGACGCGGCGGCCATCTTGTCCCGCAGCTGCGCCACCATGCGTTGCACGTCGCGCGGCGTGAGCTTGTCGAGCTTGATCCGGCCGAGGTGCGGGGTCAGGTGCCCGTCGACGACCTGCCGGTAGCGCGCGATCGTGGTCGGCTGGTGGAGCCGTCGCGCTCTTTCTCGGCCAGCCACTCCGTCAGCCACTCCTTGATGGTTCGCGTGGACACGGCCAGGTTCACGCCGAGCTGAGGGGGCGGCGCAGCGCGTCCCTCTTCACGATGGCCTCGGCCTCGGTCGGGGCGTAGACGACCTTGCGTCGACCGCTTGCCGTCGATCCGACCGAGGTCCACGGAGGCATTGCGACGGGCAAGCAGAGATGCCGTGCCGGATGTGGAGGCATCGTGAGAAGCCGTTCCGCCAACCTTTCCGCCGATGGTTACGATGCCGGGCGTCCCGCGTCGCGGGGCATCTTCATCACGGGAGGACCCCTTGGCACCCCTGCGCAAACGCATGCTCGCCGTGGCTGCGTTCGCATCCCTGGCCACGCTCGTGGCCGCCGGTCCGGCTGCGGCCGCGCCGGCCGGGGCTGACCGGAACAAAATCAGCCTCACCTCGCTCGGCTTCGCGGCCGACCACGTGGACGCGACCGGCAACGACCCGGTCAGCTACCCCGCGGTCGACGTGAAGTGGACGATCACCGACGGCGACACCGCCGCGACGAAGATCCGGGGCAGCATCAAGCTGCAGCTGTTCCACGGCGACAAGGCCGTCGGGCCGGCGAAGGCCTACACCTGGGCGCTGGAGCCGGACGGCGTCGCCGACGTCTTCGCCGACGACTGGTGGCAGGCCCGGCCACAGGAGTCGTCGTACACGCTGACGTTCGTCGTGCCGCAGTACGGCCCGGCCGAGCAGGTCACCTGGCGGGTGACCAGCCTGTCGGCGTCCGATGACCGCGGCAACACCCGCGAGTTCAGCGACAAGGTGCTGTCCCAGCACGACGCGTCGGTGGCCGTCACCGAACTGGTCGACACCGCGAACCCGGACCTGCAGTCGTTCACCCGGGGCTGGGGCCAGCTGTCGGAGCTGTTCGACCACGGCGGCCCGCTGACGTTGAAGTACAACTTCTACGTCGCCGAGCAGGCGGGCTTCTGGAAGGGCCGGCTGAAGCTGGACGGGCCGGGCCGGGCGAAGGCTTCCGCGTCGTTCGAGCTCACCAAGGCGAACTCGTACACCTGGATGTGCGGCGAGGGCCAGAACTACGACAACCAGATGGTGTGGTGCGAGGTGGCTGTCACCCTGCCGGCCGGGGCGCCCGCGGGCGTCTGGCGGGTCGCCGGCGTGGAGCTCACCGACACCGTCGGGCACCGTGGCACGTACACCGTGGACTCCACCACGGACGTGCGGGTCACCCGCAACGAGCAGCTGAGTGCGAGCGGGTTCGCGCTGAGCGCCACGGAGGTGGACAGCTGGCGCGAGAGCAAGACCGTGCGCCTGAGCCTGCGCCCCGCCGGGGCGCAGGGTGCGGTCACAGCGGTGCGGCTGACCTCGCGCTGCTGGTCGGCTGACACCACGCCGCAGGTGGAGGCGGACGGCACCGTGTCGGTGGAGCTGGTGATGCCGACGATCTTCGACAAGTGCAGCATCGACGGCATTGCGATCGACGACGCTGCGGGCAACCTCGCCCTGTACGGCAGCCACTACGGCGGGCCGGACCTCGGCCTGACCGTGCGCCGCGTCGCCGACACCACCGCTCCGGTGGTGCTCAGCGCCGTGCTGAGCCGGACCACGGCGCCGTCGAGTGAGCTGTACGCGATCAGCGCCACGGTCACCGTGGAGCGCTCGGTCGCGCCGATCCACCAGTACAGCTTCACGTTCTACGACAGCCGGGGCTGGTCCAGCGGCGGCGGTTCGGGCGGGATCCACGAGAACCCGGACGGCACCGTGACCATCACGGCCTGGCTCTACAACCCGCCGCCCGGCGTGTACACGGGCGGGTTCACCCTGACCGACGCGGCTGGTAACTACGCCCAGTACGGATATCCGAACGGTGCCGGCAACCCGGTCCCGAACGGGCCGCTGGTGCTGACGGTCACCGAGGGGTGAGAGTGCGGTGGCGGGGGCACAGCCGCCCCTCCACCGCTCCGGCTGCCCGGTCGGCACGGAACGCCGTGCCGACCGGGCGGTTGTTTGCAAGGCGGGGGTTAGGAGTTCGATTCTCCTAGGCTCACCAGGAAAACCAGGCTGTACCGACGGCTGTGACACAGCGACCGGTGCAGCCTGGAGTCCTTTCGGCCGGTGGGCTGATTGTCTGCCCGCTGTCGTGGGCAATACGCTTTCGCCGCCCGCAAGGTCGATCTTCCCTGCCGGGCGTCTCTTCGCTTCTCCGACGGGGGAGAAACACGTGCGTAAGCTGCTCAAATCCCGCCTGGCCCGGCTTGTCGCCGTTTCGCTGGCGATCGTCGCGCCCGCGGTTCCGGCCGCGGCCGAGAGCATTCCGGTGACCCGGCTGACCTTCTCCGGCGACGACAGCATCAGCATGAATCAGTCGTACGCCTACACCAGCACCACGCCGGGCCTGACCGTGAGCCTGCAGTGGTACACGAGCGGTCTGAAGGTCGACCTGCGTGGGGTCAGCGACGTGCCGCACCTGCCGATCGGCGCGACCTGGGGACAGGACTGGTGGACGCTGGAGCTGAGCGCGGCGGGCGGCCAGGAGCTGGCCGTCGGCACCGTCACCGGCGCCAAGCGCATCCCGTACCAGGACGGTGCCGCCGGGATGGACCTGTCCGGCAGCGGCCGGGGCTGCAACACGCTGACCGGTTCCTTCACGATCCACGAACTCGCCGTCACCGACGGCACCCTCGAACGGCTCAACCTGACGTTCGAGCAGCAGTGCGGCGGTGACACCGGCTCGACCCGGGGGCGCCTGCTGTACGGCATACCGGACATGCCGCCGCTGCCCGGCCCCGGCGACACCGGGGTGACGGTGAAGCCTGACGCCGTCCTCGTGCAGTGGATGAACATGCGCCCGTCGCCTTTGCGGCAGCGCACGAGCCGCAAGTCGATCGTGGTGAAGGGCACGGCGAAGTGCGCCCGCGGGCGGTTCGAGGTCAAGGGCAAGCTCGAGCAGTACAACGAACGCGGCCTGGCGGACGGCACCTTCAGCACGTCCGGGGAGTGCACCGGCGCCTGGCAGCAGTGGAGCGCGACGGTCGTGTCGATGCGCAACCGGGACGACTTCATGACCGGCGGCGGCACGACGGTAATGGGCGAGGGTTGGACCTTCGGGTCGGAGTACTACCAGCTGGACCGGGTGCTGACCAGTCTGTCGCAGCCGGTCACGGTGGCCGCGTCGGGTCAGCGCCCGGGGGTCGCCGTCGCGGTGGCCGGCAGCCCCGTCACCACGCCAGGTCCGCGCTGGTCGAGCACGGTCACCTGGAAGGGGATCCTGCTGCGCAAGCCGCGCCGTTAGGCGCCGTACGCGTCGAACAGGGCGTTGCGGAAGACGGGAGACGGGTCGATCCGGGATTTGGCGGCCATCGCGGCCTGCCAGCCCGGATAGGCCCGGTCCACCTGGTCGCGCGTGGCGTGCAGGCGGTACGGCAGGTAGAACGTCCCGCCGACGGCCAGCACGGCCTCGACCAGCTCCCGGGTGAGCGCCCGCATCGCGGTGTCGGCGGCGCCGGTGCGTTCCTGCCGGAAGTTCATGACGAGGCCGAAGACGTCCTGCCGGGCGTACGCCAGGGTGCTGACGGTGTCGCGGCGGACCTCCCGCACGGTGACGTTGAGCAGCTCCGCGCCGGACCGCGGGATGATCTCGCGGGCGGCGTCGACGAACTTGCCCAGCGCCTCCGGCGAGACGAAGTACTCGTGCAGGATGTCGCAGGTCTCGGCGGAGTGGTCGGCGAACACGGCGGCGGGCTGGTTCTGGATGCTGTTGCGGCTCAGCGGCCCGGCCAGCCACGGCGCGATCTCGCGTTCCAGGCCCCAGCGCACGGCCTTGCCCAGGTCGCTGCCGGCCGAGTTGCGGAACACGGCGCGCTGCAGTTCGGGCGACTCGGGGCTGCTCAGCGGCAGGATCTCGCCCCGGGTGCCGGCCTGGGGCGTGAACCGCACGATGATCGCCTGTTCGAGGAAGCCGCGCGGGTCGACCGACAGCCGCCCGTACGCCATCTCGGTGTCGGTGCCGGCGAGCAGCCTGGCGTATGCCTCGGCGTAGTCCGCCGCGGCCACGGTGTCGAAGTGCGGCTCGTAGACCGCGTTGGGCCAGACCTCCAGGTCCGCGTCGAGGATCACCCCGAACAGCCCGTACCCGCCTAGCACCAGGCCGAACAGCTCGGGGTTGACGGCCGGGCCGCAGCTGACGATCTCGCCGGAGGCGGTGAGCACGCGCAGGCCGCGCACGGTCGCGGCGATGGGCGGGTGGCCCGCGTGCCAGCCGTGGCAGTTGACGCTCAGCGAGCCGCCGATCGAGAAGTCGTGGTTCGACTGCATGACCTTGGGGGAGCAGCCGTGCGCGTTCAGCACGGGGATCAGCTCGCGCCAGGTGGTGCCGGCCCCGACCCGGACGACCCCTGCGGCGCTGTCGAGGCTGATCCGGTTCATCGGCCGGGTGTCCAGCACCCAGCCGCCGGCCAGCATGCTCTGCCCGCCCATCGAGTGGCGCACCCCGGCGACGGCCAGCGCCGGGTCGTCTCCGGCGGCGATCCGCCGCAGTAGCGGGCGGATCAGCTCCGCGGTGCGGTCGGTGGACGGGTCGGCGAACAGCAGCCCGCGTACGGCGGTCGGGTTGATCCGGCTCGCGTCGTCGAGCAGCGCGCCGGGCGCCGGGCCGGGCGGGATCGCGCCCTCGGCAGCCCAGTCGCTGACCGCCAGGGTGCCCGCGCTGCCCAGGGCGAGCGCCCCGAGCGCGGTCGCGCCGTGGGTGAGCAGCTGCCGCCGGGTCGGCCTGGCCATGCGCCACCTCCTGCCATGAGGACCGTCTCTTTGTACCGCGCGGTGGCCCTGGGCACAGGCGGGCGAACGGCTGAGCTGCGCGGACATCGGCCGCGGAAAATGAGGTTGCCTCCCGAAGGGCGTCGCCAATACCGTATGCCCACACCAAGAACTACACCGCGAAAGAACGGACCGGAGACAGACATGAGCGCCTTCTCGTACACCGCGCACCGGCTGACGCCGTGCGTCGAGAACGCCATGCCCGCCGCCGTCCGAGGTGGCTGCGCGTATCTGTGGGAACCCGACCCGGGACGGGGCGGGCGGCGCTGCTGAAGCGCTGCCGAAGCGGCTTTCAGGCCGCCCGCCTCCGATCACGGAGCCGGGCGGCCTTCTTCATGTCCAAGGCACTTGAGCAGCAGGAACGGCAACACCGGACGTCCGGCACGCGGATCGTTCGGACCTTGAGAACTCCACAGTGGATGGCATTGAGAAACAGCGTCGCATTCGGCGGCGCCGAGGCCGATTCGGCTATGGGTAGGCCCCCGAGCTCTCTACTCGGAAAAGCGGGTTCGAGTCCCGCATCGGCTGCGTAACGAAACATTCCCGCGGTTGTCGCACAACGGCAGTGCGCTGCCTCGCCATGGCAGAGATCCGGGTTCGACTCCCGGCTACCGCTCCAACCCGACCACAGCATTCCAAGGAGGTGACCCGATGAACGCAGTACTCGTCCTCAACGCCGACCTCGGCCCGCTCCACCGGGTCAGCCTGCGTCACGCCCTGCGCATGCTGTGGCGGCAGGTCGCGGTGGTGCACGAGGCGGAACCTGATCAGGCCATCGGGGTCTTCCCGATGCCCAAGGTGGTGCGCCTGGTCAGCTACGTGGTGACCCGCTGGCGTTTCAGCGGCGGGCCGACCTGGTCCCGGCGCGGCGTGCTCGTCCGCGACCAGCACCGCTGCGCGTACTGCGGCGGCGCCGCGTACACCATCGATCACGTGCTGCCCAGCTCGCGGGGCGGCCGTAACACCTGGCTCAACACGGTGGCCGCCTGCGGCGGCTGCAACCAGCGCAAGGGCGATCGCACGCCCGCCGAGGCGGGGATGCCGCTGCGGTACCACCCGGCGGTGCCTTCGTGGGCGATGCTGGCCAAGCGCTGACGGCTGCGGGCCTCACGGGGCCCGCAGCCCTTCGGGCTCATAGCTCATCTGGTAGAGCGCCGCTCTTGCAAAGCGGAGGTGGCCGGTTCGAGTCCGGCTGGGTCCACCATGCCCTGATGGCGCAACGGGACAGCGCACCGGTCTACGAAGCCGGGGGTTGCAGGTTCGAATCCTGCTCAGGGCACGAGGACGCGGTGGGGGGCCGCGTTCGAACGGGATGTGGCGCAGCTTGGTAGCGCGCTGCACTGGGGGTGCAGAGGCCGTCGGTTCGAGTCCGGCCATCCCGACGCAGGGAAAGTCCACGGCGCGGTGGACGAAGGGGAGAGTCGCCCGCCTTTCAAGCGGGAGTGCTGCGGGTTCGAATCCCGTCCGCGCTGCTGTAACAAATGATCATGCGGATGCGCCGACGCTGGAGAGTCGGGCCCGGCTGTAACCCGGGTGCCCTCGGCTGAGTGGGTTCGAATCCCTCCGTCCGCACGCACGGCCTCGCGGCGTTCCGGGTGGAGCGCTCCGTCTGCAAAACGGATGTCCTCGGGTTCGACTCCCGGCGTGGCCTCTGCTCGTGCCGTCCACCGTGGGTTCTAGGGTGCGGACATGACCATTACCCGGGCGGATGTCGACTCCGCCGCGGCGCGCATCGCCGGGCGGTTCCGGCGTACGCCGCTGGCCGTGATCGAGCCGGGCGGCCTGTTCGGGGCGTCCTGGCTCAAGTGCGAGTACATGCAGCACACCGGCAGCTTCAAGGCGCGCGGCGCGCTCAACCGGGTGCTCGCCGCGCAGCAGGCCGGCGAGCTGGACCCGGCGGTGGGCGTGGTGGCCGCGTCGGGCGGCAACGCCGGGCTGGCGGTCGCGTACGCCGCGCGGACCTGCGGCGTCCCGGCGACCGTGTTCGTGCCGGAGACCGCCCCGGCGGTCAAGGTCGCGAAGCTGCGCCACCTCGGCGCGCGGGTCGAGCAGCACGGCACCGAGTACGCCATGGCCTACGAGGCGGCCGTCAAGCGCGCCGCTGACACCGGCGCGGTCTACTGCCACGCGTACGACCAGCCGGAGATGGTCGCCGGGGCCGGGACGATCGGCCTGGAGCTGCTGGCGGACCTGCCGGACGGGTTCGACACCGTGCTCGTCGCGGTCGGCGGGGGCGGGCTGATGGCCGGCGTCGCCGCCGCGCTGGCCGGACGGGCCCGGGTGGTCGGCGTGGAGCCGGTGCACGCGCCGACGCTGCACGCGGCGCTGGCCGCAGGCCGGCCGGTCGACGTGGCCGTCTCCGGGATCGCCGCCGACTCGCTCGGCGCGCGGCGGCTGGGCGACATCGGGTACGCCGTCGCGGTGCAGACCGGGGTGCGCAGCGTGCTGGTCACCGACGACGACATCATCGCGGCCCGCCGGACGCTGTGGGCGCAGCGGCGCATCGTGCTGGAGCACGGCGCGGCCGCCGCGCTCGCCGCGCTGACCAGCGGCGCCTACCGCCCCGGCGACGGCGAGCGGGTGGTGCTCGTCGCCTGCGGCGCGAACACCGACCCGTCCGACCTCTGAGCCCCGGCGAACGGAGCCGGGCTCAGAAGACCCTGGTGAAGTACTCGCGGCTGAGGATGCGGAAGTAGATCCAGGAGGGCAGCCTGTCGTAGCCGGGCTGCACCGCCTGGAGCACGGTCACCTGGCTGACGTGGGCGTCGAGCGCCGCGCGCTTCTCGCCGCCGACGCTGTCGATGGTCATCGCGACGGTCGGCTCGGGCAGCCCCTGCGCGGGGTCGGCCGGGTACATGTCGCGGAAGGTGGGGGACAGCTCCTTGGCAACCGAGATCATCGACTCGGGCAGGGTCGCCTGGTAGAAGTGCTTGACCGGGAACGCGGGCTCGTGCCGCCGGTCGCCGAGGACGCCCTTGACCCATACGCCGACCTGCTCGTGGTCGGGGTGGCCGTAGAAGCCGACCCGGTCGTCGAAGCTCACCACGACGCTGGGCCGGTACTTGTCGATCAGGTCGGAGATGGTCTGCCGGGCCTTGGCCGCGTCGGCGTCGGGCAGGCCGCCGTCGGGGAAGTCGAACAGCTCGACGTTGTCGGCGCCCAGCACCCGGCCGGCCTCGCCGGCCTCCACGGTGCGGCGCTCGGCGAGGTCGGACAGGGACGTCTTGGGGACGTCCGCGGCCTCGCCCCGGGTGAGGTACGCGATGGTGACCTCGGCGTCGGCCTCCTCGCTCATCCGGCGCAGCGAACCGGCGACGGTGATCTCGTCGTCGGGGTGCGCGAAGACGGCGAGCAGCTTCTTCGGCGCGTCTTCCGGGAAAAGGCTGTCGGTGAGCGGCACACCGGTGTCGTTGACGTACCGGTTGAGGCCGAAGACGACAGCGGCCGGGAGGACCACCAGGCACGCCAGTACCGACAGGAGGATCTTGTTACGCCGGGAGACGCGCATGGTGCTGTTCCGTTCCGAGGGGGTGTCACGGCCACCGCAGGGGTGGTCGGATCACCTTAGTAGGTGTTCAGCGCCGCACGTCAGCGGGCCGGTCCCCGGTAGCGCAGGAACGCCGGGACGGCCAGCGCCAGCGCCGTCATGCAGACGATCACCAGCACACCGCCGCCCGCGACCGCGGCGCTCGCCCCGGCCACCGGCACCGCCACCCCGTGCAGCAGGTCCGCCAGGCGCGGCCCGCCCGCGACCACCATGGTGTGCACTCCCTGCATCCGGCCGCGCATCTCGTCGGTGGCGGCCGCCTGAAGGATCGTGCCGCGGAACACCATGGAGACCATGTCGGCGACACCGGCCAGCCCGAGGAACACCACGGCTAGCCAGATCGAGCTGCTCAGCCCGAAGCCCACGATCGCCGCGCCCCAGGCGCACACGGCGAGCACCACCATCAGGCCGTGCCGCCGGATGTGCGAGAACGTGCCGGAGAGCAGGCCGCCGAGCAGGGCGCCGATCGGCACCGCGGCGTAGAGCAGGCCGAGCGCGAAGTTCTCGTCGACGCCGGGGTAGGCCGTGTCCGCCAGCTGCGGGAACAGGGCCCGCGGCATGCCGAGCACCATCGCGATCACGTCGGCCGCCATGGAGACCATCAGCAGGCGGTGAGTGGCCAGGTAGCGGAAGCCGTCCAGGATGTCGCGCAGCCCCGCGCGCCGTGCGGCCCCGTTGAGCGGGGGCAGCGAGGGCAGCCGGTACACGGCGTACAGCGCGGCGGTCAGCGCCAGCGCGTCGAGCAGGTACAGCAGGGGCAGGCCGAGCAGCGGGATCAGGGCGCCGGCCAGCATCGGCCCGGCGATCTGGCCCGCCTGCATGACGGTCGAGTTGAGCGCGCCGGCCGCGGGCAGCTCCGCCGCCGGGACCAGCCGGGCCACCGAGGCGGTGCGGGCGGGCATGTTCATCCCGAACAGCGCCTGCTGTACGGCGACGAGCACCAGCAGCAGCGGGATGGATTCCAGCGACAGCGCCGCCTGCGCCCAGAACACGAGCAGCAGCAGCGCGATGCCGCTGTTGGTGAACAGCAGCATCTTGCGCCGGTCCACGGTGTCGGCGATCGCGCCGCCCCACAGCGCGAAGACGACCAGCGGGACCAGGCCGGCCATGCTGGCGATGCCGACCCAGACCGACGAGCCGGTCATGTCGTAGATCTGCTTGGGCACCGCGACCGCGGTCAGCTGGCTGCCCAGCGCGGTGACGATGGTGGAGCTCCACAGCCGCCGGTACGGCTTGTGCCGCAGTGGCCGGGTGTCCATGAAGAACCTGCGACGGGGCGCGGCTTCGGCGGCACCCGCCTCGACCTGCTTCTCCGCGACCTCGCTCACGGCGAGACCTTAGCCGAGCTAACGACCCGTTGGCCAGGGGCGAGTGATCCAGGCAACGGGTACGCGAAAAATCGTCGAACGGGCGGCAACCTTCATCCCGGCGGCCGCATCTTGCATGTCGTCACTCCGGCAGGAACACCGCACCTGCCACCACCTATCCACCAACGGGGGCATCAGTGGTCGACTCGCTAACGGCTGAGTTCGACAGCTTCGTCAGGCACCGCTCGCCGTCGCTGCTGCGCGCGGCGTACCTGCTCACCGGCGACCAGCACCTCGCCGAGGACCTCGTGCAGTCGGCGCTGGCCCGCACGCACCGGTCCTGGCGGCAGCTGCACGACAGCGGCAACGCCGAGGCGTACACCCGCAAGGTCATGTACCACCTTCAGGTCGCCTGGTGGCGCCGCCGCAAGGTCGCCGAGGTCCTGCCCGGCGAGCTGCCGGAGCGGCGGGCCCGCGGCGCGGACCACGCCGGCGCCTCGGCGCTCAAGCTCAGCCTGCGCGCGGCGCTGCTGCAGCTGTCCGACAAGCAGCGGGCCGTGCTGGTGCTGCGCTTCTTCGAGGACCGCACCGAGGCCGAGGCGGCCGAGGTGCTCGGCGTGACGGTCGGCACCGTCAAGTCCCAGACCAACAAGGCGCTCGCCCGGCTGCGCGCGATCGCCCCCGAGCTTTCCGATCTCCACGCCGCGAACGGAGTCGCCCGATGAACGCCCCGATGGACAACCTGCGTTTCGGCCTGGCCGAGCTGGCCGAGGACGTGAAGCCGGTCGACCTGCGCGACCGGACCCTGAAGACCTCGCGCCGGCTCGGTGCGCAGCGAGCCGCGCTCACCTCGGCGCTGGCGGTGACCCTGCTCGCCGGTGGGGCCGGGGTGGCGCTCGCGGTGGTGGACCGCGGCGGCAGCGGGCCGGTCGTGCCCGGCGCCTCGGCGAGCGTGACGGCGAGCCCGTCGCACGCGCCGTCCCCGAGCGCGCCCCCGGCGGCCGCGTTCGAGCCCGGCACGGTCTACTTCGTGAAGGGCGCCCAGTCCCCGAAGGTGGAGGTGTACCGCCTCGACATCGGCGACTGCGACCTGTCCCTGCCCCTGAAGTGCGCGTCGACGCCCACGAAGCTGCGCACGATCGGCCAGATGAGTGACAGCTGCCCCGGCAACTCGGTGGTCGTCTCGCCCGACGGCCGGCACGTCGCCTGGGTGAACGGCGACGAGAGCGGCATCGCGGGCGACCTGATCATCTCCGACCTGGCCGGAGGCGACCCGCGCCAGGTGGAGCCGAACGTGATCTGCGGCGGCGACCACGCCCTGGTCTGGTCCGCGGACTCGGCGAGCATCCACATCCGCAAGATGGACGGGACCGGTTCGGTCGGCACGGTCGGCGCGGAGTCCGGCGTCTACGCCGTCCAGCAGCAGAAGGAGTGGGACAAGGCGGTGGCCGCCGCGCTCGGGTTCCGGGGCACGATCGGCAACGGCAAGCTGACCGTCACGGAGGCGGACGGCTCGGACCCGCGCTCGATCAGCTACACCGATCCGAACGGCTTGGACGCGGTAGTGGTCGGCGTCTCGGCCGACGGCCGTTACGCGGCCGCGGGCAGGGGCAGCGGGGACCCGAGCCGGCAGCTCGGGGTGGCCGCGGTGCTGGACATGACCACCGGGAAGAAGGTGAGGTTCGCGGTCGGCACGGTCGACTGGGTGGCCTTCCAGGCCGATGGCTCCATGGTGGTCACCGTGGCCGGCAAGCCGGACCGGCTCTACTACCTGGACGCCGCACTGAAGGTGACCGCCGAGGTGACCGTGCCGGACACGCTGGGTGACGCGGAGCCGTTGCGGCACGTGGCGGGCTGACAGGGATCGCCGACTGACGATCTTGTTTCACGTGGAACATCGCGAAGAAGCACGAAAGGGGCCATCCGGGCGGATGGCCCCTTTCCTATGTCCGATCAGACCGTGCAGGAGTCGTCGTCGCACTGCTCGCCGCGCGGCGTGGGCAGCGTGGTCAGCGGCGAGCCGGACTCTCGGCGGCGCACCTCGTCGAGGACCTCGCGCAGCGTGGACGGGTCCTGCGCGCCGCTGATCGCGTACTTCCCGGCGAAGACGAACATCGGCACGCCGGTGATGCCCAGCTCGCGGCCGGTGGCCAGCTCGTCCTGCACCTCGGCGACGCCCTCGGCCGAGTCGAGCAGCTCGCGTACGCCCCGCTCGTCGTGGCCCAGCCCGGCCGCGACCGCGGCGAGCGCGTCCCGGGAGCCCAGGTCGGCGCCGTCGGTGAAGTGGGCACGGTGCAGCGCCTCGACCATCGGCCGCTGGTCGCCGCGCTGCCCGGCCCACCAGATCAGCCGGTGCGCGTCGAAGGTGTTCGCGTTGATCGCCCGGTCGAAGTTCATGGTCAGGCCCTCACCGCGGCCGACCTCGGTGACCTGGGCGAACATCCGCTGCACGTTCGCCTCGCCGCCGTAGCGGCGGCCCAGCCACCGCACCAGCGGCCCGGACTCGGCCGACGGGTCGAGCTGGAAGGCGCGCCAGGTCAGCTCGACCGGCTCGGTGAAGCCGTCGAGCGCCTTCAGCAGGCGCTGCTCGCCGATCCAGCACCACGGGCACACGACGTCGGAGTAGATCTCGATCTGCACGGTGACAGTCAACACGGCTGTCCCCCGGCCTGTTCCCGCTGGACTCCGGGTGTGCGCAAGGGCACCGAGCGTGGGCGGCCGGTGCGGTGGCAAGATGTCGCGGTGAGTTGGAGCAGGTATGCGGCGCTGGGGGACAGCTTCACCGAGGGCATGGACGACCCGTACGACGACGGGGTCTTCCGGGGCTGGGCCGACCTGGTGGCCGGCCGGTTGAGCGAGGTGAACGGGCCCGGCTTCGCCTATGCGAACCTCGCCATCCGGGGCCGCCTCTACGACGCGATCGTCACCGAGCAGGTCGAGCCCGCGCTGGCCATGAAACCCGATCTGATCAGCTTCGCGGCGGGCGCCAACGACGTGCTGCGCCGCCGCTGCGACCCGCCCGCGCTGATGGAGCGCTTCGAGGCGACGATCATGCGGATGCGGGCGACCGGCGCCGACGTGCTGATGTTCCGGTTCGCCGACGTGATGTCCCGGCTGCCCGGCAACAACCTGGTGGCGCCGCGCATCCGCTTCCTCAATCAGGCCGCGGGCGAGGTCGCCGAGCGCACCGGCGCCCGGCTGGTCGACCTGTGGAACGACCACGAGTACGCCAACCCGGCGCTGTGGAGCATCGACCGCCTGCACATGTCGGCGGCGGGGCACCGGCGCACCGCGGCGCACGTGCTCGCCGTGCTCGGCGTCCCGGCCGATCCGTCCTGGTGGGACGTGCCGCCGCGCCCGGCGGTCAAGCCCTGGCTGATCGCCCGCTCCGACGACGCGCGCTGGGCGGGCCGCTACCTGGCCCCCTGGATCAAGCGCCGCCTGACCGGCCGCTCCTCCGGCGACGACGTCCGGCCCAAGCGCCCCGACATGCTGCCCCTGGACTGACCCGTACCCCCGGCCCGGCCGCACTTCCCCGAAACCGCACCCCGCGACCCCGGCGAGCCTGCACTTTCCCCGAAACTGCACGCCGCGGGCCTGGCGAGGGTGCGGTTTCCCCGAAACTGGAGCCGCGAAGAGGGCGCGGTCAGGGGGCGATGTTGAGGCGGGTGAGGACGCGCTCGGCGAGGGCGGTGTCGCCGGTGATCCAGATCTGCTGGCGGTCGCGGGTGGTGCGGCCCGCGCCGAGCAGGGCGTAGGACTCCCAGGTGAGCAGCGCGTGCGCGGTGGCGGGATGGGCGTCGGCGGGGGCGACCGAGGCGCGGCCGTGCTGGTCCACGTACACGGTGAAGTCCTGGGGGAGTTCGCCGAGGGTGGTGAAGCGCACCGCCGAGCCGGGCGGCGCGCCGGCGCCCTTGGCCACGATCCGGGGCAGCGCCTGCAGCATCAGGTCGCGGGCCACCTGCGCCCCGGCCGAGCCGAGGTTGCCGGGGCGGCGGACCGCGCGGCGCACGTCCTGCTCGTGCACCCACAGGTCGAAGGCCCGGCCGGTCAGCTGCACCACGAACGGCACCGTCGCGTTCGACCACACCCACCAGCCGGGGGCGTCGGCGGCGCGCAGTTCGTCGGTGAGCTGGCGCTCGCGCTGCGGCAGCAGGGCCCGCAGCGCGCCGAGCACCTCGGCGCGCGGGGTGCCGCGCCACAACGCGACGCCCGAGTCGATCAGCTCCTGCGGCGGCCCGGCGGGCGCGGCCCCGCCGTCGGCCATCCACTGCTCCAGGCTGACCACGTGCCCGTAGACGTCGCCGACGCTCCAGCCGGGACAGTCGGTCGGCGCCGCCCACTGCTCGTCGTTCAGCCGGTCCCCGAGTTCGAGCAGGGCGTGCAGGCTGTGGCGGCAGGCCGCGGCGGCGCGGTCGTGTGGCGACATGGCCGCAGCCTTCCCGGTCGGGCCGCCGGGCGCAAGCATCCCGCTACTCTTAAAGGTTCTTTACAGTTCGGTTGAGGTGCGAGGCCTTAAGCTGCCCGCACGGCAGACGATCTCCGTCGCCGCCGCAGACCGAAGGACTGACTGTGCACACCGAACGCCTCTCCCGCACGCTGACCCGCCGCGGCACCATCGCGGTGGCGGGCGTCTCCCTGCTCCTCGCCCTGGCCGCGTGCAGCGGCTCCTCCAGCGGCGACGAGGCCGCCCCGAGCACCGCGCCGCAGACCCAGGAGCAGCCGAAGCCCACGGTCCCCACGGCCTACTACTACGCGTACGACGAGAAGGCGATGAGCACCGTCGTGCTGCGCCTGGAGAACGGCAAGGCCGAGAAGCTGGCGACCATCCCGTCGCCCACGTTCGGGGTGCCTAACTCGCTCACCCTCGCGCCGAACGCCAGCCTGCTCGCGTGGGTGCAGGCGCCGGACGGCGGCAAGGGCGACCTCTACGTGGCGGAGGTGGCCGGCAGCGGCAAGCACAAGGTGACCGGCGGCGTGTACGACGTCGGCTGGGCCGTGCGCTGGAACGCGGACAGCCGGTCGGTCGCCACCAGCGCCGGCATCGTCGACGTGAACACCGGCCGGGTGACCAAGGGCAAGCTCACCGCGCAGTCCCGCGGCGGCGAGTTCCGCGCGTACGGCGACGGCAAGGCGGTCGTGGTGACCGACGGCACCGGCAAGGAGCTGCGCCGGGTGCCCTTCACCACGGCATGCAAGGAGTGCGAGGGCGGCCGCCCGTCGGTCGTCTCGGTGTCGATCGACGGCCGGTACGTCTCGATCGCGAACTCGCCGACCGACGCGTCGCGCGCCGACACCGCGTACACCGTGCTCGACACGACCACGGGCAAGGCGGTGGCCCTGCCGAAGTTCAGCGGCATGCTGTTCCAGACCGACGGCTCGTTCGTGCTGCGCGTCGGCGACGCGGGCAGCCGGAAGCTGGTGCTGGTCGACGCGGCCGGCACGGTGCTGGCCGAGTCCGCCGAGCCGGCCGAGCTGGCCGGCGCCCGCCTGTTCGCGAGCTGAGCTGCGGCTGACACCTTCGGGGCACCCCTGCGGGGGTGCCCTTTTCGCTGCCCGGAATCAAGACGATCTCACGTGCAACCGGAGCGGGGAGCAGCGCGTGTTGGTGCCGTCCGCCGGATGACACCGGCGCCAACGGGGAGGAACAGTGTGACCACCGTGTCCACACCACATGGGGAGGTCTGGGTCGCGAGCCCGCCGGCCGAGGCCGGGGTACGCGACTTCGACGAGTTCTACGCGGCGTCGTTCACGCCGCTCAGCCTCCAGCTGTACGCGTACCTGGGCGACCTCGGCGAGGCGCAGGACGTGGTGCAGGAGGCGTTCTGCCGGGCGTACGCGCGCTGGAGCCGGATCAGCCGGTACGACGACCCGGTCGCCTGGGTGCGCAAGGTCGCCTGGAACCTCGCCACCAGCAGCTTCCGCCGCAAGCGCACGGCCCTGAACTTCCTGCGCCGCCAGCGCGAGGAGCACTTCGAGGGCCCCGATCCGGACCGGGTCGCGCTGACCCGGGCGCTCGCGGAGATCCCCGCGCAGCAGCGGCGGGCGGTGGTCCTGCACTACATGGCCCAGCTGCCGGTCGCCGAGATCGCCGCTCAGGAGGGCGTCGCCGAGGGCACCGTCAAGTCCTGGCTCAGCCGCGGCCGTGCCGCGCTGGCCGCCCAGCTCAAGAAGGAGAACTGAGATGCCCGACTTCGACGACGACCTGATCAGCGACGCTTTCGCGGGGTTCAGCGCCGCGGCCGCACCGTCGGTACGCGCCGCGGGTTCCGGGGCGGTACGGCACACCATCAAGCGCCGCCGGACCCGCAACACCGTGGCGCTCAGCGTGCTGGGGGCGCTGCTGCTGGCGGTGCCGGTCGCGGCGTACGCCTCGATGGACCGCGGCAACCAGGGCCCGCCGCCGGTGGCGACCTCGCCCGAGGTGACCTTCTCCCCGAGCCCGTCGGCGAGCCCGTCCGCGACGCCGACCGGCCCCGACGGCCGGTTCACCCTGTCGCAGCTGACCTCGGCGAAGATCGAGGTGCCCGCCTGGACCGGCGGATCCGGACAGAGCTGCGTCAGCGGCCGGGTGAGGTTGCCGAAGATCAAGGACGTGCAGTACTTCAACGTTCCCGGGGACGTGGGTCTCTTCTCGGTGGTGCACACCAACCTCGACGACGATGCCGCGCTGGAGACGGCCGCGCTGATCGCGTGCAAGACCGGCGAGGCGAGCCGGCGCCGGGTGCTGGCCTTCGACCGGGACGAGAACGGCCGCACGGTCATGAAGGGGATCGTCGCCAGCGGGAGCATCTGGACGATCGCCGCCAATCCGCAGGGCGGCATCGATGCCGACGTGTCCGACTTCCAGGCCTGCTGCTCCACCCCGAAGGTCATGGAGCTGCACCAGACCCGGACCTACGGCTGGAACGGCACCGCCTTTGCCCAGCTCGGCGGGCCGGAGGAGTTCGCGGCGCACGACGGGCTGATCGACCTCGCGGTCTCCGTTAAGGGGATCACCTGGGCGGAGACGAAGCAGATCACCGTCGCCGGGGCGAAGCGTCCCTACCGGACCGCGACCGTCGTGCTCAAGGTCGTGAACAAGGGTCCGGCGGCCTCCGGCGAGTGGATGGTGCTGCTCGACGACAGCGGCCAGGCTGAGGCGCTCAGCGGCATCGGGCAGGCGCAGCCGGTCCTCGCTGCCGGTGCCACCGTGGAGGTGACCGTCACCTTCCGGGTGGACGAGACGATGTTCGACCTCAACGACGGCGCGCGGCTCTGGGTGTACGAACTGGGCACCGTCTCTTCCGGCTACGACCGGAACAAGGACGACAACCGGACCGTCGCCGCGTACCCGAAGTGATCGTGTCCTGACGGGCTGACACGCGGGGCGTCCCGGACGGGGTGCCCCGCGTCGACGGGCGTGCCGGTGTCGCCGAATCTGGGTACGGTGTCGTACGTGGGCCGCTCGCTCGGAGCGGTCCATGGGACTCCGCCGATCCGACACGGCCGCGCCGCAACCTTTTGGTAGGCGGTACCGCGTCTGTATCTGGGCGGCGGCGGCCGGGCAGGCCGGGGAAGCGCTTCCCGACGTGCCCGCACCGACGAGGAGAACCGCGCTGCATGAGCATCCCCACCCCCGACCGGGTACGTGAGCTGATCGAGCAGTGCTGGCAGGCGCAACGGGGCGCGGCCCAGCTGGCGCTCGCCGAGGAGGCGATCGCGCAGGCCGACGCGCTCGGCGACGACCTGCTGCGCTTCCACGCCCGGATGGCGGCGACCGAGGCCTACCAGCGGGGCGGCCGGCCGGCCAAGGGGTTCGTCACCTTCTCCTGGTGCCTGGCCCGCTACGACGCCCGTCCCGAGCGCTACGGCGACCAGGAATACCTGCTGCTCTGGCACTACAAATACATGGTCAACTCGCTGACCCGGTTCCCGGACGTGCCGCTGGCCCGGACGTACGCGGTGCTCGACGACATGCAGCAGCGCTACCAGCAGGGCGGGCACAGCCTGCAGACGGTCCACAAGCACCGCTGGCTGGTCGCGTTCCACCTGGGCGACGACAAGGCCGCCGACCTGCACTACGAGCGCTGGCAGGTCGCGCCGCGCGACGGCAACTCCGACTGCGTCGGCTGCGACCCCACCGACCAGGTGCTGCACCTGGCCGCGCGCGGGCGCGACGAGGAGGCCATCGCGCTCACCGCGCCGGTGCTGGCCGGCCGCCTGACCTGCGTCGAGCAGCCGCAGGAGATCCTCACCGCGCTGCTGCTGCCGTACCTGCGCACCGGCCGGCTCGACGAGGCGCGCCGCGCGCACCACCAGGCCTACCGGTCGGTGCGGGACCACCGGAGCAAGCTCGGCACCGTCGCCGAGCATGTGTACTTCCTCGCCGTCAGCGGCAACGCCGTGCGCGGGCTGGAGCTGGTCGAGCGGCACCTGCCCTGGCTCGACGAGGCGCCCTCGCCGTTCGTGGAGATGGATTTCGCCGCCGCGGCCGCGCTGGTGCTGCGCCTGCTGGCCGACGCCGGGCACGGCGACCAGGCGGTCCGCGGCGCCGAGCAGAGCGTGGCGGAGCTGGCCGCCCGGCTCGCCACCCGGGCCACCGCGCTGAGCAGGCGCTTCGACACCCGCAACGGCACCGCCGCCCAGGGGGACCGGATCGCCGCCGTGCTCGCCGCCCGGCCGCTGGTCGAGCACCTGCCGCTGAGCCTCGCCGCACAGCCGGCCGTGTCCCCGCCGCGCCGCCCGGACCGGCCCCGGCCCGCGGCCGACCCGCTGCCGGACGTCTCCGCGGACGCCGAGCTGGACGAGCTGCTGGAGCTGATCGAGGAGGCGCTGCGACGCGACGAGGAGCCGCGCGCCGACGCGCTGTGGCAGCGGATCAGCCCGTTCCTCGACGCGCACTGGCTGACCGCCCTGCAGCGCGGGCGGCTGGCCGACCTGCGTGGCATGCGGCTGCACGGCGACGCCGTGGCCGAGACGGAGGAGGCCTGGACCGAGGCGCTGGAGTGGTACGCCAAGGCCGGTGACGACATCCGCGCCCAGCGCATCCGGGGCCGGCTCGGCCTGCACCGCAGCCGTCACGGCCAGCCCGAGGAGGGTCTGGCCCAGGTGCGCGCGTCCACCGAGCACCTGCTGGCCCACGGTGAGGCCAAGGACCGGGCGGGTGCGCTGCGCCGGCTGGCGGTGGCCCTGCTGCACGCCCAGCAGCCGGCCGAGGCCATGGCCGAGCTGGACCGGATCGCGGCGGTCGGCGAGCCCGACCCGGGCCCGCGGGTCCGGCTGCAGGTGCTGCTGCTGCGGGCGCAGGCGCTGGGCGCGGACGGCCGGGTGCGGGAGTCGGCCGACGCGGCGCGCGAGCTGATCGCCCAGGCCTCGGCGGAGGACCAGGGCGAGCTGGTCGGGCTGGGCGAGTTCTTCCTCGGCCAGGGCCTGAGCATGCTCGACGACAGCAGTGGGGCGGTGCAGGCGTTCGACCGCGCGCTGTCGTACGAGCTGCCCGAGCCGCTGGAGCAGGAGGTGCGCGAGCGGCGGGCCGTGCTGCTGGCCGGCACGGTGCGCGCCCGGGAGGTGGTCGACGACCTCGCCGCCCTGGTGGCACGGCTGACGGCCGAGCAGCGGACCGGCGGCGAGTACGACGACGACGCGGACCACTCCCGGTTCCACCTCGCGGTCGCGCTGTTCAACGCGGGCCGCCCGGAGGAGGCGGCCGAGGTGGGCGAGGAGGCGGTGTACGGCGCCGACCGGGCCGGCAACCAGAACCTCGCCGACCAGGTGCGGCACCTGCTGGCGGCGATCTACCAGCGGGTCGGCGACACCGACCAGGCCCTGTCCTACCTTGACCAGCTCGCGGTGAACCTGGACGGGTTCGACAACGCGGCGGCCCGGGCGCGGGTCCTCGAACAGGCCGGTGAGCTGCTGTTCGACCTCGACCGGGACGGGCTCGCGGCGCAGCGGCTCGGCTCGGCCGCCTCGGTGTACCGGGTGGCCCGGCTGCCGCTGGACGAGCTGCGGGCGCGCCGCCGCCAGGCCGTCTCCGCGATGTACGCCGAGGAGCCCGAGCAGGCCCGGCAGGCGGTCGAGCTGGCCGACGCGGCCGCCGCCGCGCTTCCGCCGGGCCTGGCGGTCGAGCCGGAGGCGCGTTACGAGCTGGCCTGGCTGGCGCTGGACGGGGCGCGGGCGATGGTCGCCGCCGGTGATCCGGAGGCGGCGCTGAGCCGGGTGCGTGCGGCGCCCGACCGGTTCCGCGAGCTGGAGGCGTTCGGGGAGGCGTTCCTGGCCGAGCTGGCGACGGGCGAGGTGCTGCTCACCCTGGGCCGGGCCGAGGCCGCCGAGCCGCTGCTGCGCTCGGTGCTCAACGGCCTGCCCCGCGACTCGGCCACGCTGCCGCGCGCGGCGTACGCGCTCGCGCACGCGTTGCTGCAGTCCGATCGGGCCGACGAGGCGCAGCGGCTGGCAGGGGAATATGGGTTCGAACTGGACTAAACGGACGTTAAGTTCGGCGCTTGACCGGCGAGTAGCATGTCTCGGGTGACGGCAGTGGAGCAGGTAGAAACACCCCCGGTAAAGCCCGCCCGCAGGTCGCGGCGCGACGAGATCCTGGAGATCGCCGTCGGCCTCTTCGCGGCGCGGGGTTATCACGGCGTATCCATGGACGACATCGGCACCGCCGCCGGCGTCACCGGGCCCGCCCTCTACCACCACTTCGGCGGCAAGAAGGACATGCTCATCGCCGCGCTGGTGCCGGTGAGCGAGGGCCTGCTCACGGGCGGCCAGGAGCAGGTCGGCAAGCACCCCGGCAACCCCCGCGTCGCGGTCGAGGCCCTGGTCGACTTCCACGTCGACTTCGCGCTGGCCAACCCGGCCGTGATCGCGCTGCACCTGCACGAGCTGGACCGGCTGCCGGAGGAGCCGCGCCGCGAGATCCGCCGGCTGCAGCGGCAGTACGTCGAGGTGTGGGTGCAGGTGCTCACCAGGCTGCGGGACGACCTCACCGACGGCGAGGCCCGGGTGCTGGCGCACGCCGCGTTCGGCCTGATGAACTCGACGCCGTTCCTCGGCGGCGAGGTCGACCGCCTGCGCCGGGCCACCCTGCTGCGTGCCGCGGCGCTGGCCGCACTGCTGGGCTGACATCTTCATCGTTTGATGAAATAATCGGGTATCCACACGCATCGCTGCAGGTGACGGACGCACACCCCTTCGTAGCGGGTTCCGCTGACCGATTAGCCTCGGCGTGGTTGTCTGAGCGCAGGAGGGTGCCCAACATGATCGAATCGCTGCTGGTGGCGAACCGGGGCGAGATCGCCCGGCGGATCATCCGTACCGCCCGGGATCTCGGGATCCGCACCATCGCGGTGTACTCCGAGGCCGACGCCGAACTGCCGTTCGTGCGCGAGGCCGACGAGGCGGTCTGTGTCGGCCCGGCCAGCCCGGCCCACTCCTACCGCAACACGCAGGCGATCCTGGACGCCGCCAAGCAGACCGGCGCGCAGGCGATCCACCCCGGCTACGGCTTCCTCTCCGAGAACGCCGACTTCGCGCGCACCGTCGTCGAGCACGGCCTGATCTGGGTGGGCCCCGGCCCCGAGGCGATCACCGCGATGGGCGACAAGATCAACGCGCGTAACCTGATGGCCGCCGCGGGCGTGCCCGTCGCCCCCGGCACCGCCGACCCGGCCGCCACGGTGGAGGACGCGCTGGCCGCCGCGCAGGAGATCGGCTTCCCGGTCATGGTCAAGGCCGCGGCGGGCGGCGGCGGCATGGGCATGGCCGTGGCCGAGGACGCCGCGCAGCTCAACGAGCAGTACGAGAAGGTGCGCGGCTTCGCCGAGCGCATGTTCGGCGACGGCTCGGTGCTGATCGAGCGTTACTACCCGCGGGTGCGCCACGTCGAGGTGCAGATCCTCGGGCTGGCCGACGGCACCGTCATCGCGCTCGGCGAGCGCGAGTGCTCGGTGCAGCGCCGCAACCAGAAGCTGGTGGAGGAGTCGCCGTCCCCGGCGCTCACCCCGGAGCAGCGGGCGAAGCTGCTGGCCGCGGCGGTGCGCGCGGGCGAGGCGGTGGGCTACCGCAACGCCGGCACCGTCGAGTGCCTGTTCGACCCGGCTACCGGCGACTTCTTCTTCCTGGAGATGAACACCCGGCTACAGGTCGAGCACCCGGTGACCGAGGCCGTGTTCGGCATCGACCTGGTCGAGGCGCAGCTGCGCGTCGCCGCCGGGCTGCCGGTGCAGTTCGACCCGGCCGCGCTGGTCTCCCGGGGCCACGCCATCGAGCTGCGGGTCAACGCGGAGGACCCCAAGCGCTTCCTCCCCGGCCCGGGTGCGATCAAGACCTGGGTCGAGCCCACCGGCGAGGGGGTACGCGTCGACTCCGGCTACGCCGAGGGCAACGTGGTGACCCCGAACTACGACTCGCTCATGGCCAAGGTCATCGTGTACGGCGCCGACCGCGCCGAGGCGATCATCAAGGCCAAGGAGGCGGTCGCCGCGTTCGAGCTGGCCGGCCCGAAGAACAACCTGCCGTTCTTCGCCGAGCTGATGGACAACGCCGAGTTCATCTCGGGCGACTACGACACCGCGATCGTCTCGCGGATGCGCTGACGGGCACGGAAAGGGGCCCGGCGGTCACGCCGCCGGGCCCCTTCTTCATGCGATGGTCAGCGCAGCTCGTACGCCCGGATGACGGTCTGGTCGAAGGTGTTGCCGTGCGAGTCGGCGCCCGACGCCTTCAGCGACACGAAGCCGCCCGCCTTCGGGTGCACCACTGCCAGGATCCACTCCCCGCCGAACCGCAGCAGGGGAGCCTTCTTCCAGGTCTTGCCGTCGTCGTAGGACACCTGCACGGCCAGCTTGGTCACCCGGCCCGAGCCCTCGGTCTGGGTGACCGTGACCGGGTAGACGCCCAGGCCGCCGGCCTTGCCGACGTTGTGGTCGTCCAGCTTCGGCGCGAAGCTGACCGCGGTCAGCGGCAGTGACGTCATCTCCTCGGTCGCACCCGAACGGAACGTCCAGCTCCCCGTCAGCTTCGTGGTGAGCCGCGTGTCCCGCTCCAGGCCGGCGTCGAAGCGGAACTTCGCCTTGCCCGCGGCCACCCCTTCGGCGAAGACGTACGGGGCGTCGGTCGACTCGGCGACCAGCACCCCGTCGCGGTAGAGCGCCCCGTGCCCGGCGGTGATGCTGCCGAAGCCGGCCCGGCCCTGCCCGTCACCGAGCAGCCCGGGGCTCAGGTACATGATGTCGCCCTCGCGCAGCGCCGGCATGTCGCCCGGGAAGAACGGCGCCACGCTCGGCCCGAACACACCCTTGTTCCACTGCTCCTGGTAGGTGCGCCCGGCCCGGTACGTCGTGACCCCGGCGGTGTCGGAGATGGTGATCGGCCAGTCCTCGCCCTCGGCCGGCACCTCCTCCATCACCTCGACCTGCCACGGCACATTGCCCGCGTAGTAGTCGGTGCGGGTGAACGGCAGGGGCACCGGCCAGCCGACGGCCCAGCCGCCACTGCTGTCCGGCGGTGCGAGGAAGTTCATCCGCACCCCGTTGGAGCCCTTGACGTGCGCGGCGTGCGCCGCCTTCACGCTGGCGAAGTCGCTTTGCCGCAGGTGCTTGACCACCCCGGACAGCATGCTGTCGGGGCTGTACCAGCCCAGGTTGTACACGTGCGGCGCCTTGGCCGGGTTGCCCTCCTCGTCGACCCGGGCCAGCGTGCCGTAGAGCTGCGAGCTCAGGCCGGACGCCGGCTTGGGACCGATGAGCTTGGCGAACATCGAGTCGAACGAGCCTCCGCCGATGCCCACCCCGACGCCGAAGTCGCCCTCGTCGTAGAAGACGTCATACCCGGTGAGCAGGGCGGTCGCCTCCTTGTCGGGGATCGTGACGTCGAAGCCGCCCGCGCCCTTCGCGGCGAAGGAGACCGTCGCCGGGCCGCTGACGGTGAGCTTCGGGTACATGATCTGCGTGGTGGCGAACGACCCGTCCCCGACCTCGTCGACCCAGCTGAAGGCGAAGTACTCACCCGGCGGCAGGCGCAGGTCGTTGCTGGCGCCGAAGGCGAGCCACTCCTGGTAGCCGTCCTTGCGCAGGATCACGGTGAAGGCGTTCTCGGCCGGGTCGCCGTCGCGCTCGGTCGCGGTGACCTTGACCGGGTGCTTCAGCTCCTCCCGGACCACGCCGAACGGGGTCTGCACCGAGACGCCGGTCGCGGTCGCGGTGACCTGGCCGCCGAGGCCGCCGGTCAGCTCCCCGCCCTGGCGGGTGTCCGCGGTCAGCGTCACCGAGGCCTGCCCGCCCGCCGGCACGGTGACCGTGTCGGCGCTGAGCGAGAAGATCCCGGCCGGGGCGGCGGTGGTCAGCGCCAGTTGCAGGGTGACCGCCGCGCTGCCGCCGTTCTGGTACGTGATGGTGCTGGTGCGGACCTCGTCGTCGTCGTGCGGCCACTCCTGCAGGCCGAACGTCACCGACGCGGGGCTCGTGGTCACCTGCTGGGTGATCGCACGGGCCACGTCCACCCGGCCGGCGCCCTGCGCGAACACCCCGATCCCGGAGACCGGCTTGGCCGCCGCCATCAGCGCGGCCTTACGCTGCGCCGGGGTCCACTGCGGGTGCACCTGGGTGAGCAGCGCCGCGGCGCCCGCCACGTGCGGGGTCGCCATCGACGTGCCGCTCAGCGGCATGTACAGCTCACCCGGCGTGCCGAGGAAACCGTCCTTGCTGCGGGCCGCGACGATGTCCTGGCCCGGCGCGGCGATCTCCGGCTTCACCGCCCAGCCGTCGGCGCTCGGGCCCCGGCTGGAGAACTCGGCGAGCTCGTCGGACTTGGTGAACGCCGCCACGGCCAGCGCCGCCTCGGCGGTCGCGGGCGAGCTGACGGTCTCGTCCGCGCCGGAGTTGCCCGCCGCGATGACGAACAGCGTGCCGTGCTGCGCGGTCAGGTCGTTCACGGCCTGCTCGACCGGGTCGACGTCGGGCGTGTTCGTGCCGCCGAGGCTCATGTTGACCACGTCGGCCCCGGACTCGGCGGCCCACTGCATACCGGCCACGATCCAGGACTCCAGGCAGCCGCCCTCGACGCAGACCTTGCCGTCGAGCAGCGCGGCCCCGGGTGCGACACCCTTGTACTTACCACCGGAGGCGGCGCCGCTGCCCGCGATCGTGGACGCGACGTGCGTGCCGTGTCCGACCAGGTCGCGGTCGTCCTCCTCGCCCTCGGTGAAGTTCTGCCGGGCGCTGATCCGGCCGGTGAGGTCCGGGTGGCTCGCGTCGATGCCCGTGTCGAGCACCGCCACGGTGACCCCGGCGCCGTCGAAGCCTGCCGACCAGGCAGCCGGTGCGCCGATGAGCGGGACGCTCTGGTCCAGCGTCGGCTTGCGTACGGCGTCCAGCCAGATCTTGCCCTTGCTCAGGCCGGTGCGGGTCGCCTGCCAGCGGGAGGCCAGCGACTCCGGCGTCGCCTCCGCGGCGAAGCCGCCGACGGCCGGGAGCCGCCGCTGCGCGGTCAGGCCGGGCGCGGACGTCGCGCCGGACACGATCAGCGGCAGCGTGGACGGCCGCGCGGCCTGCACCGCGAGCAGCTCCGTCACGTCGAACAGCCGCTTGTCGAGCCGGTCCGCGGCGAGCAGCGGCGCGGCGTCGGACGGGATGACGTAGTGGTGCCCCCCGGCCTGGTAGCCGTGGTACGTCACGCCGTCGCGCGGCGTCACGCTGATCCGGCCGCCGCCGTGCACCGTGAGCCGGTCACCGGTGATCAGGGTCACCGACTTGGCCTGCGCGGTGGCTGGTGCGGTCCGGGCCGCCGCGGGCGCGGCCGTCTGCTGGGCTCCGGCGGCGCCTGGTGCGGCCGCGAGCAGGATGGCGGCCATCCCCACCGCCAGGAACGTTCGGGTTTTTCTGCGGAAACGCATGATCCTCCCCGTTCGAGCGATCAGTCCGCGTTGGACTGTCGTATATAGAGACGCCCCTGAACGGGGGATACGTTGAGCAGTGACGTGAGTGAATGCCATGATCCGCTGAAGGTCGCCGGGGAAGCCGAGGTGGCGCGTCAAGATCGTGTTGATCTTGCGCGAAGTGTTGCCCTTTTGGGCGGATAGTGCGAGTCGCACCCACAGTTGGTGCAAGATCGGCGGGGAGGGGTGGTGCGGGGGGCGTGGCGGGGGTGTTTAACGAGGGTTAAGGTGGCGGGATGGGTGTTGTGCTGCCGGGGCGGGTGTCGATTCGCGAGGTGGGTCCGCGTGACGGGCTGCAGAACGAGGACCCGGTGCCCACGGGTGACAAGGTCAGGCTGATCGACGCGCTGAGCGCCACCGGCGTGGGCCGGATCGAAGCCGTCTCTTATGTGCACCCCAAGGCGATTCCGCAGATGGCCGACGCCGACGAGGTGTGGAGCACGGTCGCCCGGGACCCGAAGGTGCGCTACAGCGCTCTGGTGCCCAATCTGCGCGGTGCCCAGCGGGCGCTGGCCGGGGGGTTCACCGAGGTCGAGGTGGTGGTGTCGGCCAGCGACACGCACAACCGCCGCAACATCAACCGGGCCACCGAGGAGTCCCTGGACGAGATCGCCCAGCTCATCCCGGCGCTGCACGAGGGCGGCTCGACCGCCGAGGTGATCATCGCGACCAGCTTCGGCTGCCCGTACGAGGGGGACGTGGACCCGCGCCGGGTCGCCGGGATCGTCGACCGGGTCGTCGCGGACGGGGCCGACCGGATCGCCTTCGGCGACACCACCGGCATGGGCACCCCGCGCCGGGTGCGCGACCTGCTGTCGATCGTGCGCGAGCGGCACCCCGACGTGCCGATGCTGCTGCACTTCCACAACACCCGCGGCACCGGCCTGGCCAACATCCTCACCGCCCTGGAGTTCGGCGTCACCGAGTACGACGCCAGCGTGGGCGGCCTCGGCGGCTGCCCGTACGCGCCCGGGGCCTCGGGCAACGTGGCCACCGAGGAGGTCGTGCACATGCTGCACGACATGGGCGTCGACACCGGGATCGACCTGGAGAGGCTGATCGAGGCGGCCCGCCTGGCCGAGCGGATCGTGGGCCGGGAGCTGCCCTCCGGCGTGCTGCGGGCCGGGCCGCGCAGCCGCACCGTGAGCTGATCGTCCCTTCCGGAAGATTCCTCGCAACCGCGTGCCGGGTGCACGCGTGACATGTGGTTGACAGGACAGCCACCAGCGGGGAGCACCGGATGTCACCACCCTCGTTCGACGAGTCCTGATCGCGCAGCGTCGACAGGGAGTGAGCATCGGTCACTCCCTGTCGCTTATCTGACTGCTATTGCCAATCGAATCCAGGTCAATTCGGACATAAGCCGTAATTTGTATAACGGGCGGCATTTGCCTTGGCTGGAGATCGTCGTCAGACCGCGTGTCCGAGCAATGGCAAGCTCGTTGACTCCAGCGATGTCATAAATGCCCTATTTGTACGAGCCGAATCAGGTGAACCGGGCGCACGTCGACAGCTGGAGTGACCGTACTCCGGCGCGCCCCACCGTGCACATAGGCCACTACGGAAGGTAACCGTGACATCGCAGAACACTGCATCTTCACCGTGGCAATTCCAGATCGAAAGGCACTGCGATTCACATGACTGCGACTTCGCTGGGCACGTGGACCAAGACGTCCGTGAAGGTCGGCGTGATCTCCGCCGGCGTGCTGCTGGTGGGCGGCACGGGCGCGCACGCGGCTGACAACTGGAACACCTCCTTCAACTCCGGCATCGGCAGCGGCAACCAGATCAAGCTGCCGGTGCAGGCCCCGATCAACATCTGCGGCATCGCCATCGGCATCCTCGGCAACGCGAACGCCAGCTGCACCGGCGGCAGCGAGGCCAACTACGGCGAGGACGCGCTGCCCACCGACTGGAACAGCCTCGGCAACTCGGGCATCCTGAGCGGCAACCAGGTGCTGGCCCCGATCCAGGCGCCGATCAACGCGTGCGGCGTGGGCGTCGGCGTGCTCGGCGACGCGAACGCGTGGTGCGTGGGCGGCTCCGAGGCGAACCTGCCCGGCGAGGAGCCGGACGAGGTCGACGAGAACCCGTACCCGCAGCCCTACGGCGGCGAGCCGGCGTGGCACGCGCACCAGGGCAAGAACAAGAAGAAGAACAAGCTCGCCGCGGCGCCGCCGCTGGAGAGCGCACCGCTGGACGTGGTCACCGGCCTGCTCCCGATCAACGGGCTGACCAGCGGCCTGACCAGCGCGGTCGGCAACACCAGCGCGAGCTTCGACATCGGCGCCAAGCAGAAGCTGATGAACCAGCGCGGCCGGTGGCAGCACGGGAAGGCCCAGGGCACCTGCGAGCTGAACTGGAACACGTTCGGCAACTCGGGCATCCTCAGCGGCAACCAGGTGTTCGTGCCGGTGCAGGCCCCGATCGACATCTCCGGCGTCGCCGTCGGCGCCCTGCTGGGCAACGCCAACGCCGCCAGCGTCGGCGGCTCCACCGCGAACTTCTGCTGAACCCCGCACCACGAACGAAGGGCCGGCGCCTGACGCGCCGGCCCTTCGCCGTACCCCCAAGATCCTCCAACTTGCCTGGCACGTGGGGGAATGCACGCCCATGATTCGCCCATGTGCCAGGCAAGTCGAATGACCATGGCGGCGGGAGGAGGCGGGTCGTCCCACCAGGTGGTAGCTTAACTATCGTTTAGGTCGGTGGTGGTGGGAGGAGAGGCGCGGTATGCACGAGGGGCTGGATGAGCTGCGGGAGCGCATCGGGGCCGGCGGGGCGCCCAAGTACCACCAGGCGAATGCCGCCAAGGGCAAGCTGTTCGCGCGGGAGCGGATCGCGCGGCTGGTGGACAAGGGCTCGTTCGTCGAGGACGGGATGTTCGCCAACGCGCTGGCGCACGGGCTGCCCGCGGACGGCGTGATCACGGGTCAGGCGACGATCGACGGCCGGGCGGTGTGCCTGATGGCCAACGACTCCACCGTGAAGGCCGGCAGCTGGGGCGCGCGCACCGTCGAGAAGATCATCCGGATCATCGAGCGGGCGTACGGCCAGGGCGTGCCGATGGTGTACCTGGTCGATTCGGCCGGGGCCCGGATCACCGACCAGGTCGACCTGTTCCCCGGCCGCCGGGGCGCGGGCAACATCTTCTACCAGCAGGTCAAGGCGTCGGGCGCGATCCCGCAGGTGTGCGCCCTGTTCGGGCCGAGCGCGGCGGGGGGCGCGTACATCCCGGCGTTCTGCGACGTGGTCGCCATGGTCGACGGCAACGCCTCGATGTACCTCGGCTCGGACCGCATGGTCGAGATGGTGACGGGGGAGAAGACCACGCTGGAGGCGATGGGCGGCGCCAAGGTGCACACCGAGCAGTCCGGTGTGGGCCACTTCCTGTGCAAGGACGAGGACGAGGCGCTCGGCGTGGTCCGCCGCTACCTGTCCTTCCTGCCGTCGAACTGGACCGAGCAGCCGCCCGCGCTGGAGCCGATGCCCGCGCCGGAGACCGATCTGGCCGCGCTGGTGCCCGACAGCGAGCGCCGCGCGTTCGACATGCGGAAGATGGTCAAGGGACTGCTGGACGGCGGCGAGTTCTTCGAGATCCAGGCGCGCTGGGCCAAGGAGCTGACGGTCGGCTTCGGCCGGCTGGACGGCCAGGTGGTCGGCGTCGTCGGCAACAACTCGATGTTCAAGGGCGGCGTGCTGTTCGTCGACTCGGCCGACAAGGCCAGCCGCTTCGTGCAGCTGTGCGACGCGTTCAACGTGCCGCTGCTGTTCCTGTGCGACGTGCCGGGCTTCATGGTGGGCAGCGCGGTGGAGAAGCAAGGCATCATCCGGCACGGCGCCAAGATGGTCTCCGCCATCAGCGAGGCGACCGTGCCGAAGATCTGCGTGGTGGTGCGCAAGGCGTACGGCGCGGGCCTCTACGCCATGGCGGGACCCGGATTCATGCCCGAGGCGACGATCGCGCTGCCCACCGCCAAGATCGCGGTCATGGGCGCCGAGGCCGCCGTCAACGCCGTGTATGCCAACAAGATCGCCGCGATCGAGGACGAGGCGGAGCGGGAGGCGTTCATCGCCGCCAAGCGCGCCGAGTACGAGACCGACATCGACATCGTCCGGCTCGCCAGCGAGCTGGTCATCGACGCGATCGTGGAGCCCGACCGGCTCCGCGACGAGCTCATCCAGCGGTACCGAGCCGCACAGGGCAAGGACCGTCACTTCTCACGCCGCCGACACGGCGTGACTCCGGTTTAAGAGAGGCCGAGATGACCGACTTCGGGCTGTCCGAGGAGCACAGGGAGCTGCGCGACACCGTGCGCCGGTTCGCGCAGGACAAGGTCGCGCCGGTGATCGGCGACCTCTACGAGCGGCACGAGTTCCCGTACGACCTGGTGAAGCAGATGGGCGAGATGGGCCTGTTCGGCCTGCCCTTCCCCAGCGAGTACGGCGGCATGGACGGGGACTACCTCGCCCTGTGCATCGTGCTGGAGGAGCTGGCCCGGGTCGACTCGTCGCTGTCGATCACGCTGGAGGCGGCGATCTCGCTCGGCGCGATGCCGATCTACCGGTTCGGCACCGAGGAGCAGAAGCGACGCTGGCTGCCGCAGCTGGTCAGCGGCGAGGCGCTGGCCGCGTTCGGGCTGACCGAGCCCGGCGCGGGCTCCGACGCGGGCGGCACCCGGACCACCGCGCGCCTGTCCGACGACGGCACCGAGTGGATCATCAACGGCAGCAAGGCGTTCATCACGAACTCCGGCACCACGATGACCACGCTGGTCACCGTCACCGCGCGCACCGGCCCGGACGAGATCTCCTCGATCATCGTGCCGTCGGGCACGCCCGGCTTCACCGTCGCGCCCGGCTACTCGAAGGTCGGCTGGTGCTCCTCGGACACCCACGAGCTGACCTTCACCGACGTCCGGGTGCCCGCGGAGAACCTGCTCGGCGAGCGCGGCCGGGGCTTCGCCCAGTTCCTGCAGATCCTCGACGAGGGCCGGATCGCCATCGCGGCGCTGGCCACCGGCCTGGCCCAGGGCTGCGTCGACGAGTCGCTCAAGTACGCCGCGCAGCGCGAGGCGTTCGGCAAGACGATCGGCTCCTACCAGGCGATCCAGTTCATGATCGCGGACATGGAGACCCGCGCCCACACCGCCCGCCTGGCCTGGCGCGACGCCGCCCAGCGCCTGGTCGCCGGCGAGGACTTCAAGCGCCAGGCGGCCATCGCGAAGCTGCACGCCAGCACGATCGCCGTCGACAACGCCCGCGACGCCACCCAGATCCACGGCGGCTACGGCTTCATGAACGAGTTCCCCGTCGCCCGCATGTGGCGCGACAGCAAGATCCTGGAGATCGGCGAGGGCACCTCGGAGATCCAGCGGATGATCATCGCCCGCGACCTCGGCCTCCGCTAAAAGGAAGGGCACCTTCTTAACGCTATGCGTTGTAGAAGGTGCCCTTCTTAACATCACGCCGACGCCGTCCGGCTCAGAGCGCCAGGAGCTTCTCCACGGCCTTCGTGAGGACCGGGTCGAGGTCCTTGGGCGGCGTGGGGGAGCCCTCCCAGCCGACGTCGAACACGACCGAGACGTGATCGCCCACCCGGATCACCGA
Source organism: Catellatospora bangladeshensis (assembly GCF_016862575.1). Taxonomy (GTDB): domain Bacteria; phylum Actinomycetota; class Actinomycetes; order Mycobacteriales; family Micromonosporaceae; genus Catellatospora; species Catellatospora bangladeshensis. The sequence continues at coordinate 32,282 of NZ_BONF01000012.1, forward strand.
GATCGAGAAGAGCGCCTCCTGCGGTGCGCCCTCGATCGGCTCGTCGTAGGTCACCTTCAGGGTCAGCATCAGCGACTCGTCGCCCGCGCCGGTGTCGTCGACCAGGGAGTACGCGTACCGCGCGGCCCCGTCGGCGTACCCGTCGCCGCACCGGGCCACGGCCGCCCGCAGCTCGGCGAGGTAGGCGCTCGCCGCCTCCGGCGCGGTGTACCGCGTCACCGTGTGGAAGTAGCTGCTCGGCACGTAGTCCGGCTGCGGCGGCTTGAGGTACGCGTAGACGCCGCGGCGGCCGAGGATCGACCGGTCGCTGACGTGCGAGCCGCTCTTGCACACCCGGGGCAGCGCCCGCGCCGCGTCCCCGCTGGGCGCGCGGCCGCAGCGGTAGGCCAGCGCGTGGTCCTCCATACCCGGCGCATTGCCGTTGACCAGCGCCTTGGTGGGGATCTGCACGGTGTACGAGCCGCCGGGGCAGCCCGCGGTCGGCGGCGCCGCCGGGGACGGGGAGGCGCTGGGCGGGGCGGACGCCGGTGCCGCCGGGCTGGTCGTGACGGAACCCGTGGGTGCCGCGATCTGGTCCGGGTGGTGCCGGGCGGCCAGTGGCAGCAGCCCCACCGCGGCCGCGGCGCCGACCGCGACCAGCGCCAGCGTGCCGACCGCGGCCCGCCGCCGGGCCCGGCGGTCGCCACGGGTGCGCAGTTGCTCCGCCGGGGGCAGCCTCTTCCGCTGCGCCTCGGCGTTCACCTGGGCGAACGCGTCCTCGATCTCACTCATCACCGCTCACCTCTGTCGCGTTGAGTACGGCCGCGAGGCTGGTGCGCCCGCGGGAGAGCCAGCTCTTCACCGTGCCGATGGGGACCCCCGCGTCCTGCGCGATCTGGGCCACCGGCATGTCGAACAGGTAGTGCAGGGCCAGTGCCTGGCGCTGGACCGCGGGCAGGCCGCGCAGCGCCCGCTGGAGCAGTACGGCGGACTCGTCCGCGGGTTCGGCGTCGGCAGCCGGGCCGAGCAGGCGCATGGCCCCGCGCCAGCGCCGCAGGCGCCGCCACACGTCGGTGGCCAGCCGGGACACCACCAGGCGCAGCCACGCCTCGACGTCCTCGTACTCGGACAGGCGGCCCCATTGCCGCCACGCCCTCATGTACGCCTCCTGCACCAGATCCTGGGCCTGCGCCCAGTCCCCGGTGAGCGCGTACGCGTAGCTGAGCAGGCGGCGTGAGGTCCCCCGGTAACACTCGTCGAAGCTCTCCGCGTCGCGCACCGCTCACCCCTTTCGTCGGTAGGTGAGAGCAGACACGAACAGCTCCGCGGTGAGGTTGCAGGTGTGATCCCGGTCATGTTCGGGGACAGCGCCAAAAAGTAGACGGTGCACTCCCACCTTCGGACTCGGGTAGATAGTCTTTGCGGCCATGGCCCCAGGTCACCCGGTTCCCGCCGAGGCCGCTGACGAGTCGGCGGCCTCATTCGGCGCGCTCCTGCGCACGCACCGGGACACCGCGCGGCTGACCCAGTCGGAGCTGGCCGCCCGCGCCGGGCTGGGCGTACGCACCGTGCGGGACCTGGAGCACGGCCGGGCCGCCCGGCCCCAGCGCACCACGGTGGAGCTGCTCGCCACGGCGCTCGGGCTGGTCGGGGAGGCGCTGGCCGAGTTCCACGCCGCCGCCCGCGGGCAGGCCCATCCCGCCCCGCCCCCCGCCCGGCCCGCGTTCCACCTGCCCGCGCCGCCGGAGCTGTACGGCCGGGCCGACGAGATCGACACGCTGGTGGCGCACATGGCCGCCCAGCCCGGGCTGACCACCCTGGTGGGGCTGGCCGGGGTGGGCAAGAGCGTGCTCGCGCTGACCGTGGCGCACCGGGCGCAGGCGCACTTTCCGGCAGGTGCGGCCGCGATCAGCGTCGCGGCCGGGGACAGCGCGAGCGACCTGCGGGACGTGATCTGCGCCGTGCTCGGCGTGAGCCGCCCCACCGAGCTGCCCGCCCGGCTGGAGCAGCCGGTGCTGCTGATGGTGGACGCGGTGGACCGCTCGCCGGAGGCGTGCACCGCCGTGCTGACCGAGTTGCTGGCGCAGTCGCCCCTGCTGCGCGTGCTGGCCTCGGCGCGGGCGCCGCTGGGCCCGGCCGGTGAGCAGGTGTGGCCGGTGGGCCCGCTGGCGCTGCCGCCGGCCGGCGTGGCCTCACTGGCGGAGGCCGAGCGCCATCCGGCCAGCGCGCTGTTCCTGGCCCGCTGGCGGCAGGTGCGCCGGTCGCCCGCCGACGTCGAGGTGGAGGCCCTGGTCACGCTGGTACGCCGGCTCGGCGGGCTGCCCCTGGCCATCGAGCTCGCGGCGGCGCGCGGCCGGGTGCTCGACCCCGCCGAGATGCTCGCCCGCTACGGCAACCGCCTGCTGGAGCTGGGCAGCGCCGACGTGGCCGCCTCGCCGCCGCAGGTCACCCTGCGCGACGTGGTGACGGCGAGCTACCGGCTGCTGGAGCCCGCGCAGCGGGAGGCGCTGCGGCGGCTGTCGGTGTTCGGCTACCGGTGGTCGGTGGAGCTGGCCGAGGAGCTGCTCGGCCCGCAGGTCGACGTCGTGCCGGTGCTGGAGCGGCTGGTCGAGCTAGGCCTGGTCCAGGTGCGCGGCTCCGGGGCGTTCCGGTTCGTGCTGCTGGACGTGGTGAAGGAGTACGCCGCCGAGCAGGCCGAGGTGGCGGGGGAGCTGGCGGCGGCGCGGCGGCAGCACGCGATGGTGTTCGCGCGGTTCGCCGCCCGCAACGCGCCCGCGATGGGCGGCTCGACCCTGGCCGCGGCGGTCGCCCGGCTCGACGACGTGGCCAGTGACCTGTGGGCGGCGCTGGCGCACTCGGCCGAGCACGAGCCGCACATCGCGCTGAGCCTGGCCGCGCAGCTGCCCCGCTGGTGGCGCTTCCGGGGCCGGGACCAGCAGGGCCGGCAGTGGCTGCTGCGGCTGCTCGACGACCCGCGCAGCGACGACGCCGACCCGGCGGTGCGGGCCTGGGCGAACCTGGGCGTGCTCCAGCTGGCCGCCGAGCACGGCGCGGGCCGGGCCGAGCTGTCCCGCGGCGAGGCCGCGCTGTCGGCGTTCCTGCTGGTCGGTGACGTCACGGGCGAGCTGGCGGCGCGTGCCGTGCTACAGGCCGTGCAGCAGGGCACGGGCGCGTACGAGGACGCCCGCCGGCACGGTGAGGCGAGCCTGGCGCTGGCCACCCGGACCGGACGGGTGCGTGACATGGCGGTGGCCCAGCACAACCTGATCTGGCACGACCTCCGGGTGGCCGACCTGGCCGCGGCGCAGCGGCGGCTGGCCGCGGTGGACCGGCTGTCGGCGCGCTCGGGCGAGCACAAGCTGCGCGCGCTGGCCCGGGCCAACCTGGCCGAGGTGCTGCGGCTGGACGGCCGGTTCGACGAGTCGGTGCGGGTGGGCCTGCAGGCGGCGGAGCTGCTGGCCGACATCGGCAATCCGGGCGAGCGGCGGCGGCTGCTGGGGCTGATCGGCCTGGCGTACGCGCTGGGCGGCCGGGTGGAGGAGGCGGAGAAGGCGCTCGCCGACATCCGCTCGCAGCTGCCCGACGAGCAGGGCGTGATGCTGCCGCTCGCGGAGCTGGACGAGGACTGGGACTGCGCGATGATCGAGGCGACGCTGGCCGGGCGGCGCGGCCAGCGCACGCTCGCGGCGTCCTGGTACACCGCCGCGGCGCGGCAGACGGACGGGCTGACCGATCAGCGGGATCTGGCCGAGGCGCTGGTGGGGCTGGCCGTGACGAGCGACGATCCGGCGCCGGCGCTGGCCCGGTTGCGGGAGCTGCAGGAGTCGACCGGCATCGTGCTCACCGTGCGGGAGCGGGAGCTGCTGGCCGGGATCTGAGCGGTCACGGGTGCCCGTGGTGTTCGGCGCGGGCGGCCCCCCGACGGATGATGTCCCTTCCGCGGCCTGTGTTGGCCTGCCGCGTCCCCCCGCCGTCTCCGCCCGCGCCGATGCTGCCCCGTGCGTGTCCCCCGTGCTGGTCCCCCATGAGCTTGGCCGGCCTGGCCGTCCTCCCACAGGGCCATGACGCTAGCAGTCGGGATCATACGATTTGCGGCTTTAAGTGTCCTTTCTCGGGAGAGAACGTCACTTCTGCCGCCGGTTCTGCCGCAGGCAGCACGGTTGTAGGGGCAATAGGGGGATCATGGAACGCCGCGACCGTCATGGCCCGTCGTCACCGCCCAGGGTGGCATCCGGGCGGACCGCGTCCCGCACCACCCGCAGGCCGACAAGCAGACCCTGCAGTTGCCGCTGGGTGAGGGGACCGATGAGCCATTCGTCAAGGAGTTCCAGGTGGCCGGGGACGGTTTCCCGCAGGCGGGCCAGGCCCTTGGGGGTGATCGCGGCGTACGAGCTGCGACGGTCGGTGTCGCACGGGACCCTGGACACCAGGCCCTCCCGCTCCAGCCGGTCGATCATGCGGGTCACCCCGCTCGTGCTCATGGACGTCTGTCGTGACAGGTCGGTCATGCGCAGCCGGTGTCCGGACGACCGGGCCAGACGCAGCAGCACTTCGAACTCGACAGGTGCCAGGCCGTGCGCGGCGAACTGCTCCGCGCAGATGGTGATGAGGCTGGTGTACGCCTCGGAGAGCAGGCCCATGGCGGTGAGCCTCGAATCGTCGAGTAGCTCCATTTGCGCATCGTATATGGGGGGTTGGCACATTTGTTGCCCTTCGTATCCCACTGGGTGAGACAGCGGGTGTGCCAATCAGGACGACCACCTGATACGACTGTCGTCCGCGAAACGTACTCTGAGGGTTCGCTTGGTCACCGTGCGTCGGGGAGGGCTCATGGGCAAGGACGTTGCGCTGCACACGTTCACCCGCCAGGAGCGGGAGCACTACCGCCAGAAGGTGCGTCGCTGCCTCGACGTCTTCGCGTTGATGCTCAACGATTTCAGCTTCGATCACGACCATCCGACGACCGGGCTGGAGATCGAGCTGAACCTGGTCGACAACGAACACCTGCCCGCGATGGTCAACGAGGAGGTGCTGCGCGACCTCAACGACCCGTCGTTCCAGACCGAGCTGGGACGGTTCAATCTGGAGCTGAACGTGCCGCCGCGGCTCATCTCCGGCGACGGGCTGGCCGGCTACGAGCAGCAGATCATCGAGAGCCTGCGCCGGGCCGACACCACCGCCCGCAAGCACGACGCCGCACTGCTCACCATCGGCATCCTGCCGACGCTCACCACCGACCACACGGTGACCGAGAACCTCTCCACCAACGGCCGCTACCGGTCGCTCAACGAGGAGATCCTGGCCGCCCGCGGGGAGCAGATCGGCGTCGACATCCGCGGCGCCGACCGGCTGCGCATCCGCACCGACTCCATCGCGCCCGAGGCCGCCTGCACCAGCCTGCAGTTCCACCTGCAGGTCTCGCCGGCCGACTTCGCCGCGTACTGGAACGCCTCGCAGGTCATCGCGGGCGTGCAGGTCGCCGTAGGTGCGAACTCGCCGTTCCTGTTCGGGCACCAGCTCTGGTCGGAGACCCGGATCGCGCTGTTCGAGCAGGCCACCGACACCCGGCCGGACGAGCTGAAGGCCCAGGGCGTACGCCCCCGCGTCTGGTTCGGCGAACGCTGGGTCACCTCGATATTCGACCTGTTCGAAGAGAACGTGCGCTACTTCCCGCCATTACTCCCGATCGCCGAGGAGGAGGACCCGGTCGCCGTGCTGCGTGACGGCGGGGTGCCCCGGCTCGGCGAGCTGCGCCTGCACAACGGCACGGTCTACCGCTGGAACCGGCCCGTGTACGACATCATGGGCGGCCGCCCCCACCTGCGGGTCGAGAACCGCGTGCTGCCCGCCGGCCCGACGGTCGTCGACATGCTGGCCAACGGCGCCCTGTACTTCGGGCTGGTGCGCGCGCTGGTGGAGGACGACCGTCCGCTCTGGACCCAGCTCCCGTTCAGCGTCGCGCAGGACAACTTCCACGCCGCGTCCCGGCGCGGTATCGCCGCACCCGTCTGGTGGCCGCGCATCGGCGAGATCCGGGTGACCGACCTGGTGCTGGAGGTGCTGCTGCCCCGGGCGGCGGAGGGCCTGGACCGGTTCGGGGTCGACCCCGAACAGCGCGACCGGCTGCTCGGCATCATCGAGCAGCGCTGCCTCACCGGGCAGACCGGATCCACCTGGCAGGTCAACACCGTACGGGCGCTGGAGAGCGCCGGGGCGACCCGGCCCGCCGCGCTGCGGGCCATGGTCGGCCGCTACGCGGAGCTGCAGCGCAGCAACGAGCCCGTGCACACGTGGCCGGTGGGCTGACTCCACCCAACAGCTGATGGTGTGATCCGTCGATCTCAGGGAGTGTGCTCGCCGTGATCGAACAACGGGGGAGTATCGGTCAGCGGGCGCTGCCCGCGAGCATGGCGGCGCTGCTCGCCGCGATGACGGCGGTGGCGATGACGCCGTGGCTCTCCGGCGGCGGCGCACCGCCCGAGGGGCCCGAGGTGCTGCCCGCCGCCGCGGTGCCGGTGCCCCGGCCCGCGCCGAGCGCCACCTCGACACCCGCCACCTCGACACCCGCCACGTCGACGCCCGGCGCGTTCACGCCCCGCACCTTCACGGTGGTGGGCAGCGGGGACGTGCTGCTGCACAACGGGCTGTGGCGACAGGCGCAGCGGGACGCGGGCGGGCGCGGTTACGACTTCGCGCCGCTGCTGCGCGGCGTACGGTCCGTGGTCGAGTCCGCCGACCTGGCTATCTGCCACCTGGAGACGCCGCTCGGCGGGGCCGGGGGCCCGTTCACCGGCTACCCGACGTTCAAGGTGCCGCCGCAGATCGTGCCCGCGCTCAAGCAGACCGGCTACGACGCCTGCTCGACCGCCTCGAACCACTCGCTCGACGGCGGCGAGGCGGGCATCCGGCGCACCCTGAACGCGCTCGACGCGGCCGGGATCCGGCACGCCGGGATGGCCCGCAGCCGGGCGGAGCAGGACACCCCGCAGCTGATGACGGTGCGCGGGGTGCGGGTGGCACTGCTGTCGTACAGCTTCTCCTTCAACGGCATCCCGCGTCCCAGGGGCAGGGAGTGGCTGGTCAACTACCTGGAGCCGAAGCGGGTGCGGGAGGCGGCCCGGCGGGCCCGCACGGCCGGCGCCGAGGTCGTGATCGTCTCCATCCACTGGGGCACCGAGTACGAGCACCGGCCGAACTCGCAGCAGGTGTCGGTCGCGAAGCAGCTGCTGAACGACGGCTCGATCGACCTCATCCTCGGCCACCACGCGCACGTGGTGCAGCCGTTCGAGCGGATCAACGGGCGCTGGGTCGCGTACGGCATGGGCAACCACGTGTCGTACCAGGGCTTCTCCAACGAGACCCGGGACGGCGTGATCAGCCGCTTCACCTTCGTGGAGACCGCGCCCGGCCGGTTCACCGTCACCGAGGCCGCGGCCCTGCCGACGTTCATGCAGCTCAACGACGGCCCGGCCCGGCTGCTGCTGGTGTCGGACTGCCCGGCGGCCCGGCAGCCCGCCTGCCGGGCCAGCGGCGCCCGCTCCTACCGCGTGCTCCGCTCGCGCGGCGCGGGCGGAGCGGGCCTGGTCGTGCTGCGCTGACCGGGCTCAGCCCTTCCGGGGGCGACCCTGGCGGGGCCCGTTCTTCGGCGCGGGGCTGGGCGTGGGCGGCTCGGCTGCCTTGTCGGCGGCCGCCTTGCCCGCCGGCACCGGGGTGGGCTCGCCCTGATCCGGCACGGCCGGGGCAGCGCTGGTCTGCTCGGCGGCCGGCTTCGGCACGGAGGCGGTGCCCTTGGCCTTCACCGGGGCGGCCGCCGGCGCGGGTGCCGCCTGCGCGGGCCCGGCCAGGGGCGTGGTGTGGTCGGCGTACGCGGGCTCCGGCGCGGGTGCCGGGGTGCTCCGGACCGCCGTGACCGGGCGCGGGCGGCGCGGCCCGGCCAGCAGCTGGGCCAGCACCGCCCCGATCAGGCCGGTGACCACCGCGTACGGCGCGACGAGATGGGCGGACAGCTGCTCCGGCTGCACCCCGGTGAGTTTCGGCGCGGCCAGCAGGTAGGCGAGCGCGACCAGCGCGGGGCCGACGGCGCCGGACAGCACCACGCCCGCCTGGCCGTCGCGGCGGCGCACCGCGGGCAGCGCCGCCAGGAAGCCGATCACCAGCGCGGACAGCGCGGCGATGGCCGCACCGGGCAGGTAGAGGCTGCGGAACCACGGCCCGTCGGCGGTCACCGGCCACACGCCGAGCTGCGCGACGGCCGGCTCGCGGCCGGCGGCGATGCCGTCCACGGTCGCGGTGACCGCGAGCAGCCACAGCCAGCCACCGGTGGCCAGCACGTTCGCGGCGACGGCGCGGGCGGACAGCGCCGCGACGGCGACGAACAGGCCGAGCAGCACGCCGGTGATGGCGTAGCCGCCGACGATCACCTGCGGGGCGAACGTGTCCGCGCGCTCCGCGACCCGTGCGGGCACCGCGGTCAGCGCGACCACGAGCAGCCCGCCGACCGCCGCGGCGATCGCGAGAGCGGTGCGGCGCAGCGTGCGGACCGCTGTCGAGATCGGGACTGTCGCGGAGCCGACCCGGTCGGCCACCACGGCACCGAGGACCACCGAGACGGCGGAAATCCAGACCGTCCAGGCAAGACTGGCCAGCCAGGCGGCTTCACCCGGCGCGCCGACGGTCGGCACCCAGGAGAAGATGCCGAGGCCGTATCCGATGCCCAGCTGTGCTGCTCCGGCGGCCGCCGCGATCCCGGCCGCCGCCGCGACCGCGCCCAGCCCCAGCCGCGTGCCCGGGCCCGGGCCCTGAGAGAACATGACGCGAGCGTATAGCAATGCGAGGGCGGTTCGTGTGAACGGTTTACTCTCGTTGCGGCGTAGCGTTCGCCGGGCGTACCCCGAAAGAGGAGACCAGCATGACCGACCCGTGGCAGGAGACGGCGCCCATGACGTCGTCACAGCGACCGCGCGGGTTCAGCCCCGGCACGATCGCGCTGCTGGCGACCGCGACGGTGATGCTCGCCGTCGCCGGGCTCGCGATCGGATGGTACGTCGCCGGCACCGGTGCGGAGCCGCAGGCCCAGGCCAGCGCCAGCCCGTCGGCGGCGGCCGCATCGCCGAGCCCGAGCCCGTCGCCGAGTGAGCTGCCCTCGCCTACGCCGGAGCCCAGCCCGTCGGCCACCGGGGGCGGCTTCCAGGCCATGCCCGACGTGCTCACCCGGCCCTTCCGCGAGGCCCGCCTGGAGATCATGGCGAAGTTCGGCGTCTCGGTGAAGGTCGAGTTCGACCAGGCGAGCACGGCCTCCGCGGAGTCGGTGCTGAGCACCGTGCCCGCCGCCGGGCAGCCGGTGCTGCGGGGCACGTCCGTGACGATCGTGGTGGCCGGGCCGCGGGTGCGCTTCCCGATGCCGGACGTGGTCGGCCAGTCCTGCAGCGCCGCACAGAAGAAGCTGGTGGAGCAGGGCCTGCGGATCGGGCGGTACCTCAACGGCCGCAGTGGCACGGTGCTGGCCGTCTCGGTCCCGAAGGACCAGGAGGTCGGCTGGAACGACGCGGTCGACCTCACGTGCGGCGTGGCGGAGTCGCCGTCGCCGGCAGCCGGCTGACCAGGTGCGTGGCGTGCCCCGGCACGCCACGCAGGGTGGGTGAGGCGTAACCGTCCGGCGGACGTGGTAGGACGGCACCATGTCCGATGCCCACGATGACAGGGACGCCCCGGGCGGGCCCGGCTCCGAGCCGCCCCCGCCCGACGAGACCACCCGCCTGCCCGCCGGCCGCCCGGACGAGGAGCCCGCGGACCGTACCCCGGCCGGCGACGAACCGACCACGGTGCTGCCCGGCCGGGGGCCCGGGGACGAGCCGACCACCGTCCTGCCGGGCGGCCCGGGGGACCGGCCCACGTCGGCGCTGCCGCCGTACGGCGCGGTGCCCCCGGACGACGACCGGACCACCGCCATGCCGCCCGTCGGCGGTCCGGACGACGAACGGACCTCGGTGCTGCCGCCCTATGGCGGTGCCCCCGCGCCGCCCCCGCCCGCGGACCGCACCTCCGTGATGCCGGCCCAGGACGTCTGGACCGGTCGCGCGGGCGTGCCCAGCCGGGACGCCGGGCCGATGCGCGAGGCGGCGCCGCCGCCCGGCGTCGAGTACGGCGAAGGGGAGCGGACCTGGCGGGCGCCGCTGATCATCGCCGGGATCGCGCTGCTGCTTCTGCTGCTGTTCGGGGTGGCTGCCTGGTTCGCCCTGCGCGGTGCGGGTCCCACGCCGGAGCCGAGCGCCTCCCCGTCGCCGGTGGTGACCTCGGCCGCGCCGACCAGCGCCGCGCCCAGCCCGTCGCCGACGCCGTCCGCCGCCCCGAGCCTGGTGGCGGTGCCGGACGACCTGATCGGCATGACCGAGCAGGAGGCGATCGACGCGCTCGCCGCGGTAGGCCTGAACCCCAGCATCTCGCTGCGCCCGACCGACGAGGCGGACCCGGGGACCGTCGTGGACGTCAAGCCGGACTCCGGGACGGAGCTGGCGCCCGGAGAGAGCGTCGAACTCGTGATCGCGGTCGCGCCGAGCAGCCCGTCGCCCTCGCCGAGTCCCAGCCCGGAGCCGAGTCCCAGCCCCGAGGAGGAGTGAGCACGGCAGGAGGCCCGTTCCGGGACACCGGAACGGGCCTCCTGCCGTGTCGGCTCCCGTCACCACTGGCGGCGCCGGTGGGTGACGATGACGATCCCGCCCAGGGCGAGTCCGATGCCGATCATTCCGGTGGAGATGAGCGACCGTGCCATGAGTTCGCTGGACACGGTGTGCTCGGAGATCACGGCAGGCGGCGCTGCCTGCTGCGCGACGGGTGCGGCCGCGGCCGTCGCGGCTGCCCCCTCGGTGGCCCCGGCCGTGGCCGGCACCGGCGTGAACAACGCCGCTGCCAGCGCCGCACCGCACAGTGCGGCGAGCCGGTGGGGCCGATGTGGAACGGTCGCTCTGGAACCGCGTCCAGGAGCGATGGTTCGGTTGTCCATGGCGCCGTCTCCCGGGTGAGCGGGTGCCGTGCCACGCGGAGGAACGGGACGCCGACCGGGCAGCCTGCCGCGACTGCTGTGGCGGCGTGCTGGACGACCGGGTTCCGCCGACGGTAGGGGCTCGTCGCGGCCGCCTGTGCATGGACGCAGGCCGACCGGGCGGGTCGCTACCGTCGTTCAACTAGGGTCATTCGAGCGTAGGCCGGGTGCGCTCCGGTCCGGGCAGGATTCGCGAGAATTGCTCAGCGCACCCCGGCGGTCGCCGGGCGCAGGTGGGGGCGGCTCAGCGCCGGGCGCTGGCCGGCCCGGGCCGGCGCGGTGCGGGCCCGCGTGGCGGCGCCGTTGTCCGGAACGATTCGCAGCCCGGCGCGCTGTACGAAGATGGAGCGGCGCTCCACCGCGTCCCCCGCGGAGTTGAGCTGGTAGCCGTCGAGCCAGACCCAGCCCTCGTAGGTCGGCCAGTCGTGGACACGGATCACCCGGAACATCATCGGGCGCAGGAACTGGACGCTGGCTTCACGAGTGACGTAGAGGATGTCGCCGGCTTGGGGAGTCACCTTGTCTCCTGCTTCTCGTCATACCGCAGATCTGGAACAACACGTTTTCGGATGTCGCTCGTTGAACGCTGGAGGTGAAGCTCCGCCCACTGTGTGTGATCATGAAAACGGAAGATCAGCACCACCGGGGCCCATAACAGACACTGTGCCGGAAGACTTTGCTGAATGCAAGTTGCAAACTGCGTATGCGGTCTGGTGTCATTCGTCCGGTATATGACATGCTGTTGGCCGTCCGCCCGGTCATGCCGTGTCGCACCGTCTGTGCGTTCGGCCGGTTGAAGATTCGCCGATCGTCGGAGCAGACTCCCAACACGACAGACCAATTGCTGGGCGGGGGCGTGAACCGCGTGCCTCCGCCGACATGCGTCGCGGAGGTGCGCCGTGACAACCCGACAGAGCCCGACCGTGCGTCGCCGAAGACTCGGCGCCGAGCTGCGGAAACGGCGCGAGAACGCCGGCATCACGCTGGAGTTCGTCGCCGACAGGATGGAGTGTTCCCAGTCCAAGATCTCGCGTATCGAGACCGGGCACAGCTCGGTGACCAGTCGCGATGTTCGCGACATGCTGACGATCTACGGTACGCCGGCCGAGGAGGTGGACGTGCTCGTCGAGATCGCCAAGGAGGCGAGACAGAAGGGCTGGTGGCACCCGTACAGCAGCGTGCTGGTCGGCGCCTATGTCGGGTTGGAAGCTGCGGCCAGTTCCATCAGGGCGTACGAGCAACAGGTCGTCCCGGGACTGCTGCAGACAGCCGAATACGCTGAGGCGATGATCCGCGGTGCCCAGCCGGACTGGACTGACGAAGATGTCATGAACAGAGTCCGTGTCCGGATGGCCCGCCAATCGTTGCTCACGCGACAAGACGATGCGATCAGGTTTCAGGTGGTGCTCGATGAGTCGGTGCTGAGCCGGCCCGTGGGCGGCGACAAGGTCATGCGAGACCAATTGCGGCTACTTGCTGAAGCGGCCTCGTGGCAGAACGTAACCATTTCGGTGTTGCCGTTCGAAAGCGGTTCACATGCCGGTATGGACGGTACTTTCGCGATTCTGGAGTTTGCCGAACAGGATGACTCCAACGTCGTTTACGCGGAGAATGCGACCGGGGGACTCTTCCTCGAAAAGAACGACGAACTGCAGAAGTACGCCAGGATCTTCGAGAACGTCCAGAGGGCCGCGCTGAGCCCCGAGGAGTCCGCCGAGCTGATCGCACAACTGGCGGAGGAGCCACTATGGAAATCGAGACCAAGGGGTTTCGAGTCGATCTGAGTCAAGCACGTTGGTACAAGAGCACCCGGAGTGGGCCGAACTGCGACAACTGCGTTGAAGTCGCGTTCGTGGGTGGCGCGATCGCGCTGCGCGACTCCAAGAACCCCACCGGCCCGGCACTGATCTTCACGCCGGACGAGTGGGACGCGTTTGTGGAGGGTGCGAAGGACGGCGAGTTCGACCTGTGAGGTCGCCCCGCTGACAGCTCTGGCACACAGCTGACGAGGACCCCTTCCGCGCGCCGCCCCGACGGTGCCGGAAGGGGTCCTTCGCCGTCAGAGGACCGGCCGGTTGAGGGACGCGCGGCGCCGCTGCGTCATCGTCTCCCGCGCCTGGTCGAGCCACTCCCGGCGCCGCCCCGGCTCGGGTGGGAAGTCCAGGCCGAACCGGAACCAGGCCGGCGGCTGCGGCATCCGGGAGTAGCTGTCGATCAGGTGGTCGAGCACCCGGGTCAGCTCGTCCCGTGCGTTGCGCCCGGCCTCCAGCGTGGTCCGGTGCGCCGTCAGGTACGCCGCGCGGCGCTCGGCGACACCGCGCAGCCGGCCGCGGATCTCCTCGATCCGGCCGCGCTGGATCGCGGTCAGCACCACTGCCGCCCGATCCTCGCGCAGGTGGCGCACCAGTGCGGCCCGGTGCCTCGGGCGCAGCCAGGAGGACGGCTGCGCCAGCGCCTGCTGCGTCGCCTGGATGCGCGCCCGCACCTTCTGTTCGGCCTCGTACGCCTCCTGGCAGCGCTGCTCGGCCAGCGCCAGCTGCCGCGGGTCCGGCCCCGCCGGCGCCGCCGCGGCGACCCGCTCCGCCTCCTCGACCAGCCGCCAGAGCCAGCGCTCCTCGTCGTCGATCTCGTCCAGCGGATCGCGCGGAGGGGTGTCGTCGTACGGTTCCCGGGCGGCCGGGACCAGCGCCTGCGACGGCGGGGGCGACGCGGCCCCGTGATCGGCGGCCTCCTGGCCGCAGTGGGGACACGGCAGCTGCCGGACCAGCCGGCTGAGCTCGCCGATGAGCTGTGCCGCCGTCACCTGGGACGGCAGCGGTGTGGACGCCGGTTCAGCGGCCATCGTGGTTCCCCCGCACGTGATGCACAACTGGTTAGCTTGCGCTTAGTCACGCAAGCAACACGTGCAGTCACGGCCGCGGGTTGACCGTCGCCTGCACTCCGCTGCGGTCGTTGTATCAGACGCCGGTTGACCACACCGCGTAACGCGCCGACCAGGTAGGACGAGATGACGATGCCTGAGCACGTGCCCAGCCAGCCCGCCAGCCCCAGCAACCGGGACCGGATCCTCCGCGACCGTGAACGCGACCAGGAACGGGCGCAGCTGCCGGGAGACACCCTGCTGGAGCCCGGCCCCGGACCGCTGCAGGCGCTCGCCCTGGAGGGCTTCGGCGAGCAGTCGTTCGCCTCGCCGAGCTGGCTCGACGTGCCCGCCACCTCGCTGGTGGACCACCCGCTGCTCCGCGGCCTGCTGCTGGAACTCCCGCCCCGCGGCTCCCAGCCCACCGCCGAATGGCTCAACCGCTGGTTCGAGGCCACCCGCTCCGTGCTGGACCTCATCTACCAGCGCAACCGTTGAGCTGGCGCCCGCTCCGCGGGCGCGGCGGCCCGGCCTGAGAGGCCGGGCTTACCCTCCGGTCGCTCGTCCGCTGCGCGGACTTCCGCTCCTGTCGGGTGCGCCCGGCGGCCGGGCCGCGCGGTGGCCGGGCTTCAGGCCGTCACACCGCGAAGGTGGCGGGGGAGTCCGTGGCGGGGGTGGCCGGGGTGGCGCGCCAGAGGCGGGTCTTCTGGGCGCCCAGGCGGGCCAGGTACTTCGGGTTGAGGATCAGGTAGCGGCGCCACAGGCGTTTGGGCTCCAGGCCCAGGCGCCACAGCCACTCCAGGGCGTGGCGCTGCATCCACGCCGGCGGCTTGCGCAGCCCGCCCGCGTGGTAGTCGAACGCGGCGCCGACCGCCAGCAGCGGCATGTCCAGGAACGGCCGCATGGCGTAGGTGAACTTCTCCTGGCGCGGGCAGCCCAGGCCGACCAGCACTATGCGCGCGCCGGAGCCGGCGATGCGGGCCGCGATCTGCTCCGGCTCGCCGGGCTCCACGCCGCGGAACTTCGACGGCTCGCTGCCCGCGATCTTCAGCCCGGGGAACTTCGCGATCAGCGCCGGGATCAGCCGGTCCAGCGTGGGCTGGGTGGAGCCGTAGAGGTACACCGGCAGGCCGTCCTCGGCGGCACGGGCCAGCACCCGCAGCGTCAGCTCGGGGCCGTACACCCGGTCGCGCAGGCCGGCGCCGTGCAGCAGGTTGAGCGCCCAGCGCACCGGCTGGCCGTCCGGGGTGATCAGGTCGAAGCTGTTGAGCTGCGCGCCGAGCCGGGAGTCGGCGACGCCCTCCATCACGCCGTGCACCGCCAGCGCGGTGACCGCGAACGGGCGGCCTTCGGTCGCGGCGCGGATGATGCGCTCGGTCGCGTCGGCGTAGTCGGTGGCGTCGACGAAGACGCCGAGCACGTTGCGCTTGCTGCCGGTGGTCGGCGTCGTCGTCATCGCGTACCTCTATGTGCGCAGGTGGGGGCTACATCCACTTGTCGGCGTTGGCCTCGTAGATTTCGTTGAGGATAGCCGGGACGTCGTAGGTCATCTTCCAGTCCGGGTAGTGCGCCTGGAACTTGGCCATGTCGCTGACGTACCACTGGTGGTCGCCGACGCGGTTCTGCTCCACGTAGTTGACCTGCGCCTGCTTGCCGGTGATCTGCTCGGCGACGGCGAACGCCTCCAGGTGGGAGGTGTTGGAGAAGCGGCCGCCGCCCAGGTTGTAGACCTCGCCGGAGCGCGGGTTGCGGAAGAACGCCTCGAACGCGGTGAGCACGTCGTGCGAGTGGATCGCGTCGCGCACCATCTTGCCCTTGTAGCCGAACAGGTTGTAGGTGCGGCCCTCCATCACGCAGCGCATCAGGTACGCCAGGAAGCCGTGCAGCTCGGCGGCGGAGTGCGCCGGACCGGTCAGCGTGCCGCCGCGGAAGGCGGCGGTCTTCATGCCGAAGTAGCGGCCGTACTCCTGCACCGCCACGTCCGCGGCGACCTTGGAGACGCCGAAGATCGAGTGCAGGCTGTTGTCGATCGTCATCTCTTCGGTGATGCCGTTGGCGAACTGGTGCGACGGGTCGATCTCGTAGCGCGTCTCCTGCTCGATGAGCGGGAGGCGGTTGGGGGTGTCGCCGTAGACCTTGTTCGTCGAGCAGAAGATGAACGCGGCGTCGGGGCAGTGCTGGCGGGTGTACTCCAGCACGTTGAGCGTGCCGACGGCGTTGACGTCGAAGTCGGTGAACGGCTCCTTGGCCGCCCAGTCGTGGCTGGGCTGGGCCGCGGTGTGGATCACCAGGGAGATGTCCCGGCCGTACCGCTCGAAGATCTTGTTGAGCACGTCGCGGTCGCGGATGTCCACGTCGTAGTGGGTGTAGGAGTCGCCGAGCTTGCTGGTCAGGTTGACCAGGCTCCACGCGGTCGAGCCGTCCTCGCCGAAGAAGTACTTGCGCATGTCGTTGTCGAGGCCGACGACGTGCATGCCCAGGCCGGCGAAGTGGCGGGCCGCCTCGGAACCGATCAGACCGGCCGAGCCGGTCACCAGCGCAACGCTCACCAGATACTCCCTGTAACCAATCGACGGACGCGACCAGCGGAGAGCTTACCCTGAGCGGCCGGATACGGCGGTTGCCCGTCGGCGGGGGAGTGGCTCGATACACGCAGCGTTAAGTAGGGAGGGAGACGGTCACGGTCAGGCCGCCGCCCTCGCGCGGGCGGGCCGCCACCTCGCCGCCGTGGGCGCGGGTGATCGCCCGCACGATCGACAGCCCCAGCCCCACCCCCTGGTCGGAGCGGGTGCGTTCGCTGCCCCGGCGGAACGGTTCGAACAGCGCCTCCACCTCGTACGCGGCCACCACCGGCCCGGTGTTCGACACCTCCAGCTCGGCCCGGCCGCCGTGGGTGCGGGTCACCGCACGCACCCAGCCGCCGGGGGCGTTGTGCCGCACGCCGTTGCCGATCAGGTTCTGCGCGACCCGCTCCAGCAGCACCGGGTCCCCGGTCGTCTCCGCGGCCGCGGCCTCGACGGCGACGGTCACCCCGGCCTCGGCCGCGGCGGCGGCGCCCTGCGCGACGACATGGTCGATGATGTCGGCCAGGTCCGCCGGCCGCCGCTCGACCACCTCGTTCTCCGAGCGGGCCAGCACCAGCAGCCCGTCGATGAGGCGCTCGTGGCGGCCGTTGATGTCGAGCAGCGTCTCGCCGAGCCGCTTCACGTCGTCGCTGGCCGTCCTGCGGTGCATGGCCAGCTCCACCAGCGAGCGGTTCAGCGTCAGCGGCGTACGCAGCTCGTGGGACGCGTTGGCGACGAAGCGCCGCTGCCCGTCGAAGGCGTGGTCGAGCCGGGCCAGCATGGCGTCGAAGGTGTCCGCCAGCTCGCGGATCTCGTCGTGCGGCCCGGTGAGCGCGATGCGCTCGTGCAGGCCGCGGTCGGCGGCCGGGGCGGTGCTGATCCGCCGGGCGGTCTCGGTGATCCGGTGCAGCGGCGACAGCAGCCGCCCGGCGAGCACCCAGCCCAGCCCCGCTGAGACGGCGCTGACCAGCACCAGCGCGATCGCCCCGAGCTGGAGCAGCTGCAGCCGGGTCGCCTCGCGCAGCTGCGCTGCCTGCTTGTCCAGCTCGCTGAGGACCGCGGGGTTGCCCGTGATGAGCACCCGCGTCGCGCGGGCGCCCTGCGTGCCGGGTTCGGCCAGGCCCGGGTCCGGCAGCGGCAGACGGTAGGTGAAGTTCTGCAGCACCGTCCGGTCCAGCAGGAAGTAGGTCACGACGAGCAGGGTGAGCCCGGCCAGCAGGAACAGCACGCCGTAGACCAGGGTGAGCCGGGCGCGGATGGTCAGGCGGTAGGAAGGCAGTCTCACGGGATCCGATACCCCACTCCGGCGACGGTGGCGATGACGGGCGGGTCGCCCAGCTTGCGGCGCAGCTTCAGGATGGTCAGCCGGACCGCCGAGGTGAACGGGTCGGCGTGCTCGTCCCAGACCTTCTCCAGCAGCGTCTCCGCGGACACCACGCCGCCCTCGGCGCGCAGCAGCTCGGCCAGTACGCCGAACTCCTTGCGCGACAGCGGCACGTAGTGCCCGTCCCGGAACACCTCACGCCGGGCCGGGTCGAGCCGGATCCCCGCGCGGGCCAGCGTCGGCGCGGCGGCGGGACGGGCGCGGCGGCCCAGCGCGTGCACCCGCGCGGCCAGCTCCGGGAAGGCGAACGGCTTGGTCAGATAGTCGTCGGCGCCCAGGGTCAGGCCGGACACCCGGTCGCGCACGTCGGCGGCGGCGGTCAGCATCAGCACCCGCGCCTCGCGGCCGCTGCCCACCAGGGAGCGGCACACCTCGTCGCCGTGCACCGCGGGCAGGTCCCGGTCCAGCAGCACCACGTCGTAGTCGTGCACGGCCAGTCGTTCCAGCGCCGCGTCGCCGTCGTACACCACGTCGACCGCGTGCGCGTCGTCACGCAGCCACTCCGCGATGGCGTCGGCCAGCAGCGCCTCGTCTTCGACCACGAGCACCCGCATGTCCGGTTTCCCCTCCCCGCCGGAGCCGCCCGGCTCGTCAATGGTTACCCGAGCCGTTGTTTCCCCGGCGTTATCGCGAGCGGAAACGGCCCGGAAACGGGCGCCCGCGTGGACTGGGCAGCGTGCCGCGGGCGACCGGCCGGCGGCCCGACGAAGGAGACCACGTGATGAAGCGACGGCTGCTGGGCGCGGCGCTCGCGCTGCCCCTGACGGCGGCGCTGGCGCTGGCCGGCTGCGCGGCGGAGGACCAGGGCGGTGACATCGCCACCGTGGGCGGCGCGGCCACGGCGGCGACGCCGAGCGCCGGGCCGAGCCTGAGCCAGCAGGAGCGCGGGATCAAGTTCGCCCAGTGCATGCGCGAGCACGGTATCCAGATGGACGATCCCGACCCCAACGGCGGGCCTGTCCGGATCCGTATGAGCGGCGGCCCGATGGACCGGGACAAGATGCAGGCCGCGCAGGAGGCGTGCAAGGAGTACTCGCCGTTCGGCGAGAACGGGCCCGGTAAGCCCGACCCGCAGATGGAAGAGAACATGCGCAAGTTCGCCCAGTGCATGCGGGACAACGGGGTGCCCAACTTCCCCGACCCGGACGGCAACGGCATCCGGATCGACCGCTCGGTCGGCGAGGACCCGGACTTCGAGGCGGCCCAGAAGCTGTGCCAGGACAGGTTCATGCCCGGTCTCGGCGGCCCGGCGAAGGTGGGATCGTGACCGGCACAGCCCAGCTCTCCGAGATCCGGACCGACGGCGGCGCCGCACCCACGCGGCGCCGCCGCCGCGGCGGCCGCACCGCGCTGCTGGTGGTGGGCGCGCTGGCCGCCGGTGGTGCGGCCGCGGCCGCCGCGATCGGCTTCGGCGGCGGCGGCGGGGGTACGCCGGCCGCGTCGAACCTGCCGCCCGCGACCGCCCCGGTCACCCGCCAGACGCTGCACGACACCCAGACGCTCGACGGCGAGCTGGGCTTCGGCCCCACCTACTCGGCCGTGAACCGGCTCAACGGCACCGTGACCTGGCTGCCCGAGGCGGGCGCCGTGGTGAAGCGAGGGAGGGCCCTCTACAAGATCGACAACAGCCCGGTGGTGCTCATGTACGGCACCGTCCCGGCATACCGCGAGCTGAAGGCCGGTGACGAGGGCGCCGACGTGAAGCAGCTGGAGCAGAACCTCAAGGCGCTCGGCTACACCGGTTTCACCGTGGACAAGGAGTTCACCGCTTCCACTGCGAGCGCGGTGAAGCAGTGGCAGGAGGACCTCGGCCTGAAGGAGACGGGGCGGGTCGAGTTCGGCCGGATCGTCTTCGCCGCGGGCGAGGTACGCGTCGACAGCGTCGACGCCACTGCCGCTGCGCCCGCCCAGCCGGGCGGCACGGTGCTGAAGTACACCGGCACGGTGCGCGTGGTCGTGGTCCAGCTCGACGTCACCGACCAGCGGCTGGCCAAGGAGGGGGCCACGGTCCAGGTGGCGCTGCCGGGCGCCGGGGACGTCGCGGGGAAGGTCACGCAGGCGTACACCGTGATCGAGGCCGGTGAGGGTCAGGGCGAGGCCGAGACCAAGATCGAGGCCATCGTGTCGCTGGCGGACCAGAAGGCGGCCGGGGCGTTCGACCAGGCCGCGGTCGACGTCACGTTCACCGCCGCCGAGCGGCCCGACGTGCTGACCGTGCCGGTCGCGGCCCTCGTCGCGCTGCGCGAGGGCGGCTACGGCGTGGAGGTGGTCGAGAACGGCGTGAGCCGGTACGTGGCCGTCGAGACCGGGCTGTTCTCCGGCGGGCGGGTCGAGGTCAGCGGCGGCGGGCTCAGCGAGGGCATGACCGTGGGGATCCCGCGATGATCGGCCTGGACGGCGTCACCAAGGTCTACCCGGGTGGCGTACGGGCGCTGGACGGCGTGTCGCTGGAGGTCGGCCCGGGGGAGCTGGCGGCGATCGTCGGCCCGTCCGGCTCGGGCAAGTCCACCATGCTGCACATCGTCGGCACCCTGGACCGGCCGAGCGCGGGCGCGGTGCGCATCGCCGGGTACGACGTGGCGACCCTGTCCGACCGCCAGCTGTCGGCGCTGCGGGCGGCCCGGATCGGGTTCGTGTTCCAGCAGTTCCACCTCGCCGCCGGGGTGAGCGCCCTGGACAACGTCGCCGACGGCCTGCTCTACGCCGGGCACCCGCTGGGCGAACGCCGCCGCCGGGCCGAGGCCGCGCTGGTGCGGGTCGGGCTGGGCCACCGGCTCGACCACGAGCCGCACGAGCTGTCCGGCGGCGAGCGCCAGCGGGTAGCCATCGCGCGGGCCGTGGTCGGCGAGCCGCCGCTGCTGCTGGCGGACGAGCCGACGGGCAACCTCGACTCGGCCTCCGGCGCCGGCATCATGGCCCTGCTGCACGAGCTGCACGCGGCCGGCACGACAGTCGTGATCATCACCCACGACCGGGAGATCGCCGCCGGCCTGCCCCGGCAGATCCACATGCGCGACGGCAAGGTGGTCGCCGACTCCGGCCCGCCTGGACTGCCCGGGGCCGATCGCCTCCAGGCGGCCGACACCGGTCCGACTGGGCTGCCCGGCGCCGACGCGCACCTGACGGGGGCGGTCTCCGACACGGCCGACACGCCCGTGTCGGCGGCCGGCGAGCGGCGGGTCGCGGGGTGGTCGCGATGACGGCACCCGCCCTGCCCAGGCTCCACCCGGCCCGGCTGCGGCCCCGTGACGTGCTCCGCGTCGGAGGAGTCGGGCTGCGCACCCGGCCTGTGCGGGCGTTCCTGTCCGCGCTGGGCATCGCCATCGGCATCGCCGCGATGATCGCCGTGGTGGGCATCTCGTCGTCCTCCCGGGCCGAGCTGGACCGCACCCTGGAGGCGCTGGGCACCAACCTGCTCACGGTCACCCCGGGCCGGACCATGTTCGGCGAGGACGCGCAGCTGCCCGTCGAGTCGGTCGCGATGATCGATCGGATCGCGCCGGTGCGCCAGGTGTCGGCGATCGGCCGGGTGGACGGGGTGAAGGTCTACCGCTCGGACCGGATCCCGGTGGCGCAGACCAACGGCCTGGCCGTGTACGCCGCACGCCTGGACCTGCTCGACACGGTCGGTGCCAGGCTGCGCTCCGGCACCTGGCTGAACGCGGCGACCGAGCGCTACCCGGCGGTCGTGCTCGGTGCGGACACGGCGGCCCGGCTGGGCATCGGCGCGGCCGGGCCCGACACGCAGGTCATGGTCGGCGGCCAGCGCTTCACCGTGGTGGGCGTGCTGGAGCCGGTGCCGCTCGCCCCCGAGCTGGACTCGGCGGTGCTGGTCGGGTGGCCGGCCGCGGCCGGCCGGCTCGGCTTCGACGAGCACCCGACCACCGTCTACACCCGGGCCGTGGAGAGCGCCGTCGACGCGGTGCGCGGCGTGCTCGCCGCGACGGCCAACCCGCAGGCCCCGAACGAGGTCGACGTGTCCCGCCCGTCGGACGCGCTGGCCGCGAAGCAGGCCGCCAACCAGGCCTTCACCGGCCTGCTGCTCGGCCTGGGCGCCGTCGCGCTGCTGGTCGGCGGGGTGGGGGTGGCCAACACCATGGTCATCTCGGTGCTGGAACGCCGGGCCGAGATCGGCCTGCGGCGCTCGCTCGGCGCGACCCGGGGGCAGGTCCGCCTGCAGTTCCTCGCCGAGTCGCTGCTGCTGTCGGCGCTCGGCGGGGTCGGCGGCGTGCTGCTCGGCATCGCGGTGACCTCGGGCTACGCGGCGTACCAGAGCTGGCCGACGGTGGTCCCTGCGTGGGCCATGCTCGGCGGCGTGGCCGCGACCCTTGTGATCGGCGGCCTGGCCGGCCTCTACCCGGCCGTCCGCGCGTCCCGCCTCTCCCCGACCGAGGCCCTCGCCACCCCCTGAGGAAAGGAAGGGCACCTTCTTAACGCTCCGCGTAGAAGAAGGTGCCCTTCTTAACCGTCGCGGGTCTGGAGTGGGTGACGCCGGAAAGCATGATCGCCATCACATGTCCGAAAGTGCAGCCTGGCCCGACTTTCGGACACAAACTAGCGATCTTGACTCGCTGCTCTGAAGAGGAAGTGACCGGAATCGGCGATCTTTGTGTGAAACGGCCGACACTCAGCCCCGCCGACCGGTGCGGGCCCGGAAAACGAAGAAGGCCTCCCGTAGGAGGCCTTCTTGCTGGTGGGGAAGGGGGGAGTTGAACCCCCACGCCCTTTCGGGCACACGGACCTGAACCGTGCGCGTCTGCCATTCCGCCACTTCCCCGCGGCGTGTGCAGGAACTTTAGCAGCCCCTGCGGGTCGCTCGGGAGTCACCTCCCGTTGCGTGCTGGCACAGCTTACGCTATGCCTGCTTCGCCTCGCCAACCGGTTATCCCGGCGGGCGGTGCGGGGAGAACACTAACACGACCACCTGGCCGACAGTGAAATCGGAGGCAAGATGGTCGTCATGCTGGCGTGGCGCCGGCAGCGGCGGACGTATTGGGCGAAGACGCGGGAGTGGAGGGCAGATAACATCATGTCCTCGGAACCCGAGGAGGACCGGTGAGCGTGTTGCAACGCTTCGAGAAACGCCTGGAAGGCCTGGTTGAGGGCGCCTTCGCGAAGGTATTCAAGGGGGTCGTCCACCCTGTGGAGATCCTGAATGCCATGCAGCGTGAGGCAGAGGCCCACAAGGCGATCCTGGTTGGTGGGCGCACGCTCGTGCCGAACCGCTATGTGATCGATCTCTCGCCCTACGACCACAGCCGGCTCGCGCCGTACGCGGCCGCGCTGGCTCAGGAGCTGGCGCAGTCGCAGGCCGAGTTCATCGGCGAGCAGGCCTGGACCGTCTACGGCGACGTGATCGTCGAGATCGAGCGCGGTGACGGGCTGGACACCGGCATGTTCCGCGTGTCGGCCGAGGTCTACACCGCCGACCAGGCCCCGCAGGCGAGCTACGAGGCTCCGCCGCAGTACCCGCCGTACGGCGGCGGCCAGCAGGCCGCTCCTCCGCACGGTGGCGGCGGCGGCGGTGCGCGCAACGTCCGGCTGGTGTCGGGCGACGGGCGGACCTTCCCGCTGGCCATCGGCTCGACCACGATCGGCCGCGGCGACCAGGCCAACCTGCGCCTGCCCGACGTGGGCATCTCGCGGCGGCACGCCCGCCTCGACTTCGACGGCGCACAGGTGGTCCTGACCGACCTCGGCTCCACCAACGGCACCATGGTCAACGGCCAGCGGGTCTCGGCGGTCGCCCTCAACCCGGGCGACATGATCCAGATCGGCACCACGACCCTGACGTTCCGCGTGGACGGCTGATCGCCCTTGCCCGAGATCGTTCTCACCGCCGCCCGGTTCGGGTTCCTCGTGCTGCTGTGGATCTTCGTGTTCACGGTGGTCGGGGTCATCCGACGGGATCTGTTCGCCGGCTCGCGCACGGGCCGGCTGGTCGCCGCGCCCCGCGGGGTCGCGGGTGCCGCGCAGGCGGGGGATGCGCGCCCGGCCAAGGTCAAGAAGGGCCGGGCCGCGCACACCCTCGTCGTCACGGCGGGTTCGCTGGCCGGCACCAAGATCACACTGGGCGAGGCCCCGATCACGATCGGCCGGGCGGAGGACTCCACGCTGGTCATCACGGATGACTACGCGTCCGCCCGGCACGCCCGTCTGGTCCCTCGGGACGGGCAGTGGATGGTGGAGGACCTCGGCTCGACCAACGGCACGTACCTGGACCGCAGCAAGGTGGGCGGCCCTACTCCCGTACCCCTCGGCGTGCCGATTCGCATCGGCCGCACGTCCCTCGAATTACGGCCATGACAATCATCCTGCGCTACGCGGCCCGCAGCGACCGCGGTCTGATCAGAGACGGAAACCAGGACTCCGTCTACGCCGGGCCGCGCCTGCTCGCCGTTGCCGACGGCATGGGCGGCATGGCCGCCGGTGACGTCGCCAGCAACATCGTCATCGGCGCCATGGCCCCGCTCGACGAGGACGTCCCCGGTGACGCGATCGTCGACTCCCTGCGGTCCGCCGTCAACCTCGCCAACCAGCAGCTTCGCGACACCGTGGACGCCAACCCCCACCTGGAGGGTATGGGCACCACACTCACCGCGATGCTCTTCACCGGCTCCAAGCTGGGCATGGCCCATATCGGCGACTCCCGCGCATACCTGCTCCGCGACGGCGAGTTCAACCAGATCACCAAGGACGACACGTACGTCCAGATGCTGGTGGACGAAGGCCGGATCAGCGCGGAGGAGGCGAGCAGCCATCCGCAGCGTTCGCTGCTGACCCGGGCCATGGACGGCCGGGACATCGAGCCGGACTACACGGTCCGGCCCGTGCACCCCGGCGACCGCTACCTGCTGTGCTCCGACGGCCTGTCGGGCGTGGTCAGCGCGGAGACCATCGGGCAGACCCTGCGGGAGTACGTCGACCCGCAGGCGTGCGTCGAGCGCCTCATCGCGCTCGCGCTGCGCGGCGGCGGCCCGGACAACATCACCGTGATCATCGCGGACGCCACCGACGAGGACATCGTCGAGCAGGCTCCGGTGGTCGGCGGCGCGGCCGCCCGGGACCGCGGCAACAGCAGCGAGACCCACGTCGAGTCGACCCCCGCCGCGCGTGCGGCGGCGGTCACCGGCACGCCGCGTCCCGCCGTGGAGGAGCCCGCCCCGGCCCCGGCCGAGCAGTCGGCCCGCCGCGCGCGGCATCCGCTGCGCGCGGGCCTGCTCGTGGTGGGCCTGCTCGCGGTGCTGGGGGCCGGGGTCTGGTTCGCCTGGGACTACTCGCAGTCGCGCTTCTACATCGGCGCGACCGAGGCGGGCAACGTCGCGGTGTTCCGCGGCGTGCCGGGGCAGATCGCCGGCTTCGACCTGTCGGAGGCCAAGGAGGTCAGCGACGTGACCCTGGACGACCTCACCACGGTCGCCCAGGACAAGGTCCGCAAGGGCATCCAGGCCGACAGCGAGGCCGACGCCCTGGCCCGGCTCCAGAACCTGATCCAGGACGACCCGAGCAACCACAACCTGCTGCCCAGCTGCCCGCCGTCGGCAGACCCGTCGCCGTCGCCGAGCCCGTCGCCCGCCGCCGTGCCGAGCGCCACTCCGGCGCCCGCCGTGGCGAGCACTCCGCCCAGCGAGCCGGTGGTGCCGAGCCCGGTGCCCTGCCGGTCGAATTAGCCTGAGGACGTCGTGACCACCCCCCATACCGCCCCTCCCGCAGCAGCCGCGGCCGTCCCGGAGACGCCCGTGGCGGCGAAGCCGTCGCTGTCGTTCCGGCTGGACCCGGCCGCCCGCAAGGTGCGCCGCACCGAGCTGTGGCTGCTGCTGCTCGGCATGGCCATGGTCGCCGGATACCTGGCGGCGGTCGAGGCGAACATGCTCGACACGGTCACGATGGACTTCTGGTATCCGGCCGGTGTGCTCACCGCCGTGTTCCTCGGCCTGCACGTGGTCATCCGGCTGCGCGCGCCGTTCGCGGACCCGGTGCTGATCCCGGTCGTGGCGCTGCTCAACGGGTTCGGCGTGGCCTTCCTGCGCCGCCTCGACCTGGGCCGGGCCGACGCCGACGCGCGTCCCGACCTGGCCATCTTCGCCGGTGACGGCGGCAAGCAGCTGCTCTGGACGCTGATCGCGGTGACCGGCGCGGCCGCCCTGCTGTGGGTGGTGCGCGACCACCGCGAGATCTCGAAGTTCGCCTGGACGCTCGGCTTCGGCGGCATCATCCTGGTGCTGCTGCCCGCCGTGCTGCCCGGCAGCGTCTCCGAGGTCAACGGCGCCAAGCTGTGGATCCGGTTCGGCAGCTTCTTCGCCATCCAGCCGGGTGAGTTCGCCAAGCTGATGCTGCTGGCCTTCTTCGCGTACTACCTCGTCCGCAAGCGCGAGGTGCTGGCGCTGGCCAGCCGCCGGGTGCTGGGCATCGACTTCCCGCGCGGACGCGACCTGGGCCCGGTCATCGTGGTCTGGGCGATGAGCCTCCTGGTCCTCGTCTTCGAGAAGGACCTGGGCACCTCGCTGCTCTACTTCGGCATGTTCGTGGTGACCCTGTACGTCGCCACCGAGCGCGTCAGCTGGCTGATCATCGGTCTGATCCTCTTCTTCGGCGGCGCCGTGCTCGCGTACGTGCTGGCCGGCATCGTGGGCGGCCCGTTCACCAACTTCGGGCAGCGCGTCGACATCTGGCTGGACCCGTTCGCCGAGCCGTACGACCGCGGGTACCAGCTCGTCCAGTCGCTGCTGGGCCTGGGCACGGGCGGCCTGTTCGGCACCGGGCCGGGCGCGGGCAGCCCGCTGGAGGTGCCCGAGGTCCGCAACGACTTCATCTTCGCGGGCATGGGCGAGGAGATCGGCCTGTTCGGTCTCACCGCCCTGCTGGCGCTGTACCTGCTCGTGGTCTCGCGCGGGCTGCGCGCGGCGCTCGCCGTGCGCGACTCGTTCGGCAAGCTGCTGGCCGGCGGCCTGGCGTTCACGCTGGGCCTCCAGGTTTTCGTGATCATCGGCGGCATCAGCAAGCTGATCCCGCTGACCGGCCAGACCACGCCGTTCCTCTCCGCGGGCGGCTCGTCGCTGGTGGCCAACTGGCTGCTGGTGGCGCTGCTGCTGCGGATCTCTGATGCGGCGCGCACCCCCGCGTCCACGGGAGGTGTCCGCCGGTGAACGCCCCGCTGCGCCGCGTAGGCGTCGTCGTCATGGTGCTGTTCGGTCTGCTCTTCGCCAACCTGAACTGGGTGCAGGCGTACAAGGGCAACGACTACCGCACCAGCCAGTACAACGACCGCGTGCAGATCGACGAGTACAACCGCCAGCGTGGCTACATCATGGTGAGCAACCCCGGCAGCAAGCCGATCGCGCTCTCCACGGCCACCAAGGGCAACCTGAAGTACCTGCGCAGCTACCCCAACGGTGCGGCGTACGCGCACGTGATCGGGTACAAGCCGGTCAACGGCGCGGCCACCGGCATCGAGCAGCTGGAGAACGACTTCCTGTCCGGCACCTCGGACAAGCTGTTCGCGGACCGCCTGCGCGACATCTTCACCGGCTCCTACACGGCGGGCGGCAACGTCACCCTGACGCTGTCGAAGACGGCGCAGGACACGGCGTACAAGGAGCTCACCGGCAACAAGGTGGGCGCCAAGTCGGGCGCGGTGATCGCGCTGGACCCCAACACCGGCGCGATCCTGGCGATGACCTCGTTCCCGAGCTTCGACCCGAACCCGCTGGTCGCCCACGACACGGGCAAGGCGGCGGCGGCGTACAACAAGGTGGCCGGCCAGGCCGGCAACCCGCTGCTGAACCGGGCGCTGCAGGAGACCTACCCGCCGGCGTCCACGTTCAAGGTGCTGGTCTCGGCGGCGGCGCTGGAGAACGGCAACAACCCGGACACGCCGCTGCAGGCGGGCCCGGGCTACCAGGCGCCGGGCACCACGCACGTGATCAAGAACGCCACCTCGGGCACCTGCCCCGAGTCGCAGATCACGCTGAAGGAGGCGCTGACCGTCTCCTGCAACACCGCGTACGCGCGCCTCGGCGTCGAGCTGGGCTCGCAGCGGCTGAACGACACCGTCCGCCGGTGGGGCTACTACGACGACGACCTGCGGATCGGCAACCTGTCCGCGCCGGACCGGGGCACCAAGGTGCCGGAGAGCGTGCTGGGCCCGCTGACCACCAGCTCGGGCGGCGACGACAAGCCGGCCATCGCGATCTCGTCGATCGGCCTCAACGAGGTCAAGGTGACCCCGCTGCAGAACGCGATGGTCGCGGCGGCGATCGCCAACGACTGCTCGCAGATGCGGCCCTACCTGGTCGAGCGGCTGGTCGGGCCGGATCTGACCACCAACCTGTACGCCGCCGCGCCCAAGCAGCTGCGCACCACCTGCAGCAACTCGAGCATCGCGGCGCAGCTGCGCGAGATGATGGTCAGCGTCGTCGAGAACGGCACCGGCCGGAAGGCGCAGATCGACGGCTACGTGGTCGGCGGCAAGACCGGCACGGGCACGGCCGACGAGGAGACCAACACCGGCTCCGACGGCTGGTTCATCGGTTTCGCGATGAAGGATGGCAAGCCGCTCGCCGCGGTTGCGGTCATCCTCGATGATGCGGGGAAGGGCGGCAGCGGTGAGGCCGCCCGTATTGCTGGTCTGGTCATGCATGGCGTGATCAAGGACAAGGGTGGCAAGTGATGGTCTCCCCTGGCACCGTGCTCAACAGCCGCTACCGCATCGACGAGCGCATCGCGTCCGGCGGCATGGGCGACGTCTGGAAGGGCACCGACGAGGTGCTCGACCGCACCGTCGCCATCAAGGTCATGCTCCCCGCGCTGCTGGAGGAGGCCGGCTTCGTCAAGCGCTTCCACGCGGAGGCGAAGACGATGGCCGGCATCAACCACCCGGGCGTGGTGCGCATCTACGACTTCGGCAACGACGCGCATCTGGCGTACCTGATCATGGAGCTGATCGAGGGCGACCCGCTCTCGCGCACGCTCAACAAGGTCGGGCGGCTCACCCCGGCCCGCACGATGCTGCTGGTCGCGCAGGCCGCCGAGGCTCTGCAGGCCGCGCACGACAGGGGCATCGTGCACCGGGACGTGAAGCCGGGCAATCTGCTGGTACGCCCCAACGGCACGCTCGTGCTCACCGACTTCGGCATCGCCCGCTCCGCCGCGGCCAGCCAGCTCACGGCGACCGGCGCGGTCATGGGCACCGCCTCCTACCTGGCCCCGGAGCAGGCCTCCGGTGAGGGCGCCTCGGCCGCCTCGGACGTGTACTCGCTCGGGGTGGTGGCCTACCAGTGCCTCACCGGCCACCGGCCGTACGAGGGCGACACCCCGCTCGAGATCGCGATGAAGCACGTCACCGGCACCCCGAAGCCGATGCCGAGCGACATCCCGCCGGTGGTGCGCCAGATCGTCGAGCGGTCCATGGCCAAGAACCCGGCGCACCGCTGGCCGTCGGCCGCCGCGTTCGCCGGCGCCGCGCGGCAGGCCGCCGGGGCGCTCACCCACGGCACCGGCCCGACGCTGCCGGTGCAGCCGGTGTCGCCGAGCCCGGTCTCGGCCACGCCGGTCTCCCCGGTGCCGTCGCGCCCGCTGAGCCCCGCGACGCCCGGCCCGGTTCGCCCCAACGGGGGCTACCAGCGAGGATCTGCGGCCGTCCCGGCTGCGCCTGCCCCGCTCACCCCCGTGCACGGGGTACCGTACGGGCCGCAGGCTCCCGCACAGGAGAGCGGCGGCGGACGGACGGCGCTGACCGTGATCCTGGTGGTCCTCGGCATGCTGGCGGTGCTCGCTTGCGCCGGCTACCTCGGCTACCTGGCCAGGCAGAACTCCACGAACCAGAGCAAGTCCCTCGGGATCCCGGCACATTCCGAACACGTCACACTTTCGGCCGCCGGGTGGCTGAACGGGACTGACCACGTGAGCATGGACCAGATGACCGAAGGACGACGTACGCGATGAACGCGCAGGCCCGCCTGCTGGGTGGCAGGTACCAAGTCGGCGAGTTGCTCGGCTACGGCGGCATGGCCGAGGTGCACCGGGGACGCGACCTGCGCCTCGGGCGCGACGTCGCGATCAAGATGCTGCGCACGGACCTCGCCCGCGACGCCACCTTCCAGATGCGGTTCCGCCGCGAGGCGCAGAACGCCGCCGCCCTGAACCACCCGGCGATCGTCGCGGTCTACGACACCGGCGAGGAGCGCGCGCCCTCCGGCGAGGTGCTGCCGTACATCGTCATGGAGTTCGTGGCCGGGCGCACCCTCAAGGAGGTGCTCGCCGCCGAGGGCCGGCTCATGCCGCGCCGCGCCCTGGAGATCACCGCGGACATCTGCGCCGCGCTGGAGTTCAGCCACCGCCACGGCATCATCCACCGGGACATCAAGCCCGGCAACGTCATGTTCACGCCGAACGCCCAGGTCAAGGTCATGGACTTCGGCATCGCGCGGGCGCTCGCGTCCGGTGCGACCACCATGACCCAGACCTCGGCCGTCATCGGCACCGCGCAGTACCTCTCCCCGGAGCAGGCGCGCGGCGAGGCCGTGGACGCGCGCTCGGACGTCTACGCGGCCGGCTGCGTGCTCTTCGAGCTGCTCTGCGGGCACCCGCCGTTCGTCGGCGACTCGCCGGTGGCGGTGGCCTACCAGCACGTACGGGAGGAGCCGCCGGCGCCCAGCGAGTCCAACCGCGACGTCACCCCCGACATCGACGCGGTCGTGCTCAAGGCGCTGTCGAAGAACCCCGCCAACCGCTACCAGTCGGCCGGTGAGATGCGGGCCGACCTGCTGCGCGCCGCCGCGGGCCGCCCGGTCATGGCGACCCCGGTGATGCGCGAGGAGCAGACCATCCCGATGACAGCGCCGGCGCGCACCGGCACCGGCCGCAACGCCCCGGCCCGGGTGGGCGACGCCCGCCGCCGCCGCGCGTCGGGCTGGGTCATCGCGACCCTGACCGCGCTCGGCGTGCTGGCCGTGGTGGCGCTGACCGCGGGCCTGATCCTGGCGAACCAGCCCAAGGACATCCCGGTGCCCAACCTGATGGGCAAGACCGAGGCCGAGGCCAAGGCGCTGCTGGCCAGCGCCGGGCTGACCCCGAAGATCGGTGAGCCGATCCTGGACTCCGACTGCCGGAAGGACACGGTCGTCAACCAGAACCCGTCGCAGGGCGAGGCGGTCAAGGAGAAGACCGAGGTCGTCTACCAGATCTGCAACGGCAAGCCGCTGGTCGAGGTGCCACCGCTGGTCGGCTCGAACCGCGTCAATGCGGAGAACCTGCTCGCCGCTCGGAAGCTGGTCGCCGATTTCAAGGAGAAGGACAGCGACAGGCCTGCGGGCGAGGTGCTGGAGACCATCCCGGCCGCCGGCGAGAAACTCACCGAGGGCGAGACCGTGCAGGTCATCGTCTCCAAGGGCCTCGTCAAGGTCCCGTCTCTGGTGGGCAAGAGCCAGGCTGATGCGATCGCCGAACTGACCGGTCTCGGCTTCGAGTACGAGGTGAAGCAGGGCGAGCCTGCTCCGGATCCGAGCAAGACCGGCTATGTGTCCAGTCAGAACCCCGGCCCGAATGCGCTGAAGCCCAGGGGCACCAAGATCACCATTGTGGTGTTCCGTGCGCCTCCAGAGGAGTCGCCGTCACCGTCACCTTCGCCGTCCGAATGACAAAGGTCTCATGCTCTGAACCCGGGGCAGACATTTCGGCGGGGCGACCCACCGAGCGGTACTTCGCGGGGGTGTCGAGGAAGCTCTGTAACGTCCGTGATCGATGGCGGGCGAGGTCTGCGGTAAATGGTTCTTTGACCGAAAGAACTGAGCACCGGAGGCCTTGTGGGTCGGCCCAGTGTTAGCAATGGCTCCAGCCCTACTCGCTGCTCGCCGAACAGAGCTGCCCGCCTCGCTACCGCGTGGATCCGGAAAGATTTGTGCATCATTGTTCGTATTCTTACCCTTATGGGAGCGACGTTCGACGCTACATATCACGGGCATCTTTGAACTTAAATCTCTCTTGTGCGCCAAAAGTGGTATTGGTACCGTTCTATTGCTCAGCTCAGGCAATAGCCGCGCGGTCAAACGGAAGGTTCGAGGGAGATTAATGAAGCGTCTGGGTGCACTATCGGCAGCGATGTGTGTGGCAGTGGCTCTTGGTTCGGCTCTGGTCGCATCACCCGCGGTTGCGGCATACCCTAAGTGCACCACCAATGAGTTCGTGTATGGAACTGGCTTGAATTCGATCAAGCAGATCCCGACCTCGGGAACTACGGTGGCAGCTACGAGCTGCGATCTTCGCTATGGCGACAACAACAACAATGCTGTCCGGTACGGGCTTCAGCAGTCGTTGAACAACTGCTTTGGGCCAAACGGATCGAAAGCACATGTGTTTAGCCCTGCACTGACAATGGACGGCGACTTCGGTACGAAGACCCAGGAAGCCCTTCTTGCTGTTCAGGACTATCTCGACATCAGCATCGATGGCAGCTACGGACCCCAGACCAGAGACGCGATGTGGTGGGGAAGCGGGCCGGGTGGGCCTTGCGCCAAGATCGCTCAACCAATCCAGCTGGCCTAGCTGCCGATCTGATGCCGCTGGCAGCGGGCATCCGTGGGCTGTGAATGCCCAGGATGCCCGCTGTCGTCTTCCTCGGGGACCCGTGAGACCTGGATACCGGGTCCTCGAAGGCGAAGTCTGTGCGGGTTCAGGCGGGGAAAGCGGCGAGGCGGCGCTGCTCGACCTCTTCGGCCAGGGCCGGGGCGCGGTCGAGGGCCTCGGTGTGGCCGCAGGACGCCAGCCAGTTGGCCAGCATCAGGTGGCCGCCCTGGGTGAGCACCGACTCGGGGTGGAACTGCACGCCCTCGATCGGCAGGGTGCGGTGCCGCATCGCCATCACGACCCCCGATTCGGTACGCCCCGTCACCTCGATCTCCGCGGGCAGGGTGTCCTCGACGACGGCGAGGGAGTGGTAGCGGGTCGCCGTGAACGGGTCCGGCAGGCCCGCCAGCACACCCGCCCCGGTGTGCGTGACCTGCGACGTCTTGCCGTGCAGCAGCTCGGGCGCGCGGGTCACCGTGGCCCCGAACGCCTGCCCGATGGCCTGGTGCCCCAGGCACACCCCGAACAGCGGGAGCTTGCCGCCGTACTCGGCGATGACGTCCAGGCAGATGCCGGCCGACTCGGGCGCGCCCGGTCCGGGGGACAGCAGCACGCCGTCCGCGCCCAGCCTGCCCACCTCCGCGACGCCGATCTCGTCGTTGCGCCGGACCTCGCACTCCACCCCGAGCTGGCCGAGGTACTGCACGAGGTTGTAGACGAACGAGTCGTAGTTGTCGATCACAAGAACGCGCATGGCCCTCACCTGGCGGTCGAGCTGGACGGCTCCGGGGTGTCCCCGGTCTCGTACGGGATTTCGTGATCGTCGGGCTCGCCGGAGGGTGCCCCGGGGATCTCGAACGGGTCCTCCAGCTGCGAGTATCCGCTGTCGGGGTCGCCGACCTGGACATCGTCGAAGGGGAGCAGGGGCTCGGCCCACGGGAAGATCACGTACCACAGCAGCGCGCCGACGATGCCGAGCAGCACGAACGAGCCGGCCAGCTTGCCGCGCAGGCCGAAGGGCAGTTTGCGCCAGATCCATGCGTACATCAGGCGGCTCCTGCCAGTTCGGCGGGCGGCCCGGCGGAGCGCGGCTGCTCGTGCACGAGCGTCCCGTGGATGATCAGACGCTGGTAGTTGTCGAACTTCGGGTTGCAGGTGGTCAGCGTGAGCAGCTTCCCGGCGGTCATGGTCGGCGGCACCGGCCGCACCACCTCGACCGCGGACGGCAGCACGATGCGCTGCTTGGCCACCTCGTACACGTAGTACATGTCCTTGGTCTCGACGACGATCTTGTCGCCGCCGTGGAGCTTGTCCAGGTCCCAGAAGGTGGCCCGGTTGCGGTGCCCGGCGACCGAGAAGTTGCCCTCCTGGCCGGGCATCGCGCTGTTCGGGTAGTGGCCTGGCGCGTAGCGGATGTCCTTCTGCGTCACGCCCTGCACCACGACCCAGTGCTTGTTCAGCTTGGGGATGTAGAGCTTGGCGACGGGCTGCCCGGCGGGCGGCGGCTTGGGCTTGCCGGTGACCGACGGGCTGGGCGTCGGCGTCGGGCCGCCCACGGTCGGCTCGCCCCAGTTCAGCTGCTGTTCCAGCTCGTTCTGGTGGCCCTCGACGATGGCCGTCTTGCCCCACACCTCGTACGCCGCGAAGAGCAGGATGACCAGGCCGAACGTGATCATCAACTCGCCGGTGCCGCGCAGCGTCGTGCGCAGCACCGACCCGAAGGTGGTGCGGGTGTACTCGGAGTGGATGCTGCGGTAGTTCTTCTCGCCGGCCCGCACGGCCTTGACCGGCGGCGGCTCCGGCTCGCCGCTCCAGCGCGGGCGGGGCGACGGCTTGGGCTCGTCCGCCGACGGCGGTGGGGCGGGCGGGATCGCGCCGAGCAAGCCGGTCTCGTCGGTGGCGATCGCCCGGCCGGTCACCACCGAGGGCGCGGGCTTGGCGATCCGGGGGAGCTGGGTGGTCTCGTCCGAGATACGCGGCAGGTACGTGGTCTCGTCGCTCGCCGCGGCCGGGCTCACCGGCGCGGGACTCACGGGGGCCGCGCTGACGGGGGCGGCTGGTCGCGGCGACGGCGGCGTGGAGATGACGGGCAGTACGGTCGTCGCGTCGGCGGGCACCACGGGCAGCACGCTCGTGATCGAGGCGTCAGCCACGGGCTCGTCGGTCACCCGGGGGAACGTGGTCGTCTGGTCGTCCTCGGGCTCCAGCGCCCTGTGCCTGCTCATGCTGCTCTCCGGCTTGTCAACGCGGGACCGAGGCATGGCGCAGCAGCACGGACCCCTGGTAGGCGGGTGCCTGGATGTCCGCCTCGCGGGTGACGCTATATCCCAGGCCGTAGTCCCGTACAGCATCACGGAAGGCCCGGACGCCGTTGGAGGCGTCCAGTGCGGCCTGGAGCCGGGCCGGGTCGCCGATCGCCGAGATCACGAACGGCGGGGAGTAGCGCTTGCCGTCGAGCAGCAGGGTGTTGCCGACGCACTGCACGGCGGTGGTGGTGATGACACGGACGTTCATGATGGTCATCGCCTCGGCGCCGCCCGCCCAGAGCGCGTTCACCACGGCCTGCACGTCCTGCTGGTGCACGACCAGGTCGTCCTGGGTCGCGGCGCCGGGGGTGAGGTCGTCGTCGGCGCTGTTGGGGGCGTCGTCCATGCGCACCGTGAGCCCCCGCCCGTGTACGGCGGTGAGCCCGGCGGCGGACAGGTAACCCTCGCCCCGGGCGTGCTCCTGGGCGACCGGGCCGTCGCCGACGGCGAGCGCGTCGGTCAGCCCGTCGATCTCGTTGCGCAGCTGGTCGACCCGCATCCGGGCGTCCTGGGTCTCGGCTTCCTTCTTGCTGATCAGCTCGCCGAGCGCGACACGCCGGTCCTCGCGCAGCGAGGTGCCGGCCGAGACGGTGGCGCTCATGGTGAAGAGCAGGCCGGCCGCGGCCGCGATCAGGGGCACGCCGAGCGTCCAGCCGCTGCGGCGCCGGCCGGGCAGCCGGGTGAACGCGCGACCGGCCCGGAGCACGGCCTTACGCCATGACGAGGTGCCGGATGTGTATTCCACCACTCCCCCTCCGTGCCAAAACGCAACAACCTGACTACGCTATCTGTCGAACATTATTCAGGCCCATGCCCGAGGTCACCGACCGGTGTGGGCAGGGCCCCTCCAGGAGACAGCCGTGCCGAAGTCGCAGGTCCGCAAGAAGAAGATCTACACGCCGCCGACCGACGTGATGCCCAACGCCACCGCGGCGGAGAAGAAGCCGAGCCCGATGTGGCTGCCGATCACGGCGGTGTCCCTGATCGTTTTCGGCATCGCGTGGCTCGTCGTGTACTACCTGTCCGAGACGCTCTACCCCGTGGCGGGTTGGGGGTATTGGAACCTGGCTGTCGGCTTCGGCGCCATGGTGGGCGCGCTGGGTCTCCTCTCGAAGTGGCGATGACCTCTCCGAGCCGTCCACGATAGCGCGCGTTCGAGGTCGCGGCCGGTGCCGCGACCTCGACGCTGTCCCGACCGTCCGCCCCCGGCAGCGTGCCCGCTGACCTAGGGTGATGGTCAGCCTGTGCGAACCCTCACATTACTGAACGGTAACTAGGGCGTAAGCTCCGGAGGGACATATACACAGGGCTGATCCGACGCAGGGAGGCGTGGGTATGGGCGTCGTTCAGATCGTCAGCACGGTCGTCGCGCTGGCCGTGACCGCGGTCGCGGTGGTGCTCGTCGTGCGGGCGGTGCGGCAGATGCTCGCGGTGATCCGGCTGGGCCAGCCTGACCCGACACGCTCCGGCGACCGGGGCGCGCGCTGGAAGACCATGCTGACCGAGACGTTCGGCCACACGAAGATGTTCAAGTGGTCGGTCGTCGGCGCGGCGCACTGGCTGGTGATGATCTCCTTCATCATCCTGTCCACGCTCGTGGCCGGCGCCTACTTCGAGGTGGTCAACCCGGCGTGGGAGCTGCCGATCGTCGGCGGCTGGGACGTGTTCGCGTTCGTCACCGAGTGGATCGGCATCCTGGGCATCCCGGCGATCCTCGTGCTGATCGCGATCCGGCTGCGCCAGCGCCCGAACAAGCAGTCCAACTCGCGCTTCGCCGGCTCCACGATGTGGCAGGGCTACTTCGTCGAGTACATCATCATCACGGTCCTGGTCCTGGGCTTCCTGATCCGGGGATTCAAGGTCTCGTCCGGGCTGTTCCACCACCCGGCGTGGGCCACCCCGCTGTCGCACGCGCTCGGCGCGGTGCTGCCCGCCTCGCTGACCGCGATCACGGTCGTCGCGCTGATCAAGATCTGTGTGTCGATGGGCTGGGCGATCACCATCGGCCTCAACCCGACCATGGGTGTGGCCTGGCACCGGTTCCTCGCCTTCTTCAACATCTACTTCAAGCGTTACGCCGACGGCGCGCCCGCGCTCGGCGCGCTCAAGCCGATGACCTCCAACGGCGCCCCGATCGACCTGGAGGAGGCCGACCCGGAGAAGGACACCTTCGGTGTCTCCCAGGTCGAGCACTTCGGGTGGAAGGGGCTGCTCGACTTCTCGACCTGCACCGAGTGCGGCCGCTGCCAGTCGCAGTGCCCCGCCTGGAACACCGGCAAGCCGCTGTCGCCGAAGCTGATCGTCCTGTCGCTGCGCGACCACGCCTACGCCAAGGCCCCCTACCTGCTGGCCGGTGGCGGCAAGGACCTCACCGGCGAGGAGAAGGGCACCGCCGAGCAGCTCGCCGGGGTCAACGTGCTCGCGCTGGCCGAGGCCGAGCGTCCGCTCATCGGCGGCGCCGCCGAGCTGGGCGTCATCGACCCGGACGCACTGTGGTCGTGCACCACCTGCGGGGCGTGCGTGGAGCAGTGCCCGGTCGACATCGAGCATGTCGACCACATCGTCGACATGCGCCGCTACCAGGTCATGATCGAGTCGTCGTTCCCGTCCGAGGCCGGGGCGATGCTGCGCAACCTGGAGAACAAGGGCAACCCGTGGGGCGCCCCGCCGAACACCCGCGAGGACTGGACCAAGGGCCTGGACTTCCCGGTGCCGCGGGTCGGCGAGGTCGACGAGTTCGAGTACCTGTTCTGGGTCGGCTGCGCCGGCGCGTTCGAGGACAAGGCCAAGAAGACCACCCGCGCCGTGGCGAGCCTGCTCAACGAGGCCGGGGTGAAGTTCGCGATCCTGGGCAACAACGAGACCTGCACGGGCGACCCGGCGCGGCGGATCGGCAACGAGTTCGTGTACCAGATGCTCGCCCAGCAGAACGTCGAGACGATCAAGGAAAGCGGCGCTCTGAAGATCGTCGCGACCTGCCCGCACTGCTTCAACACCCTCGGCAACGAGTACAAGGAGCTCGGCCTGGAGGTCGAGGTCGTGCACCACACCGAGCTGCTCGCGCACCTGGTCAAGACCGGCAAGCTGACCCCGGTCGCACCGGTCGACGGCGGGCTGACCTACCACGACCCCTGCTACCTCGGCCGCCACAACCGCGTGTTCACGCCGCCGCGCGAGGTCCTCGGCGCAGCCATCGGCGCGGGCGCCACCAGCTCCGCGGGCGACGGCACCGGCATCCTGGAGATGGGCCGCCGCGAGGAGCGCTCGTTCTGCTGCGGCGCGGGC
This sequence comes from Catellatospora bangladeshensis, assembly GCF_016862575.1. Classification (GTDB taxonomy): domain Bacteria; phylum Actinomycetota; class Actinomycetes; order Mycobacteriales; family Micromonosporaceae; genus Catellatospora; species Catellatospora bangladeshensis. Next base: position 70,260 of record NZ_BONF01000012.1, read on the forward strand.
GGCGCCCGCATGTGGATGGAGGAGCGCATCGGCAAGCGGATCAACGTCGAGCGCACCGAGGAGGCCCTGGCCACCGGCGCGAAGACGATCGCCGTGGGCTGCCCCTTCTGCTCCACGATGATCACCGACGGCGTCCGCTCCAAGGGCCAGGAGGACGTCGAGGTCATCGACGTCGCCACCGTCCTGCTCCGCTCGGTGAAACCCACCCCCGCGGCCTGACCCTCAAGACCATCCGACCTGCCTGGCACATGGGCGAATGCGCGACCAAGATACGCACAAGTGCCAGGCAAGTCGGACGATCAAACCGGCGGGGCTGCGGGGTGCGCCCATCTGGCAGAATCTTGCGCTGAGGTGATCTGGTCATCGACGTGCTGTCTGAGTTCCTGTACATCCTGCTGTTCGTCCTGCTCACCCTCGGCACGGCGTTCTTCGTGGCGGCCGAGTTCGCGCTCGTCACGGTCGACCGGGCGGAGATCGACACGCGGGCGGAGCGGGGTGAGCGTCCCGCGCGGACGGTGCGCCGGGCGCTGCGCGAGCTGTCGTTCCAGCTGTCGGGGGCGCAGCTCGGCATCACGCTGACCGCGCTGCTCACCGGTTACCTCGCCGAGCCCGCGCTGCGGCCGCTGGTCGAGCCGATGGGCCTGTCCGCGGGCTGGAGCCACGCGATCTCGCTGGGTATCGCGACCCTGTTCTCGATGCTGTTCGGCGAGCTGGTGCCGAAGAACGCGGCGCTGTCCCGGCCGATGCCGGTGGCGCTGCGCACGGCCGGTCCGATGCGGGTCTTCTCCAACGTCTTCAAGCTGCTGATCAACGCGCTCAACGAGACGGCGAACTGGCTGGTGCGCCGGATGGGCATCGAGCCGCAGGAGGAGCTGGCCAGCGCCCGCTCGCCGGAGGAGCTGGGCCTGCTGGCGGCGATCTCGGCGCAGGCCGGCGCGCTGCCGACGGAGACGGCGCTGCTGTTGCAGCGCACGGTGCGGTTCAGCGACAAGCACGCGGCCGAGGCGATGACGCCGCGCATCGACGTGGTGGGGCTGGCCGGCTCGGCGACGGTCGCCGAGCTGTTCGACGCGGTACGCGAGACCGGGCACAGCCGGTTCCCCGTGTACGAGCAGACGCTCGACACGGTCACCGGGGTGGTGTCGGTCAACGACGCGCTCGCGGTGCCCCCGGCCCGGCGTGCGCTGACCACGGTCGCCGCGGTGGCCCGGGAGCCGGTGCTGGTGCCGGGCTCGCTGGACCTGGACAAGGTGGTCGCGGCGCTGCGCGCGGGCCGGTCCGACTTCGCCATCGTGGTCGACGAGTACGGCGGCACGGACGGCGTGGTGACCATCGAGGACCTGGTCGAGGAGCTGGTGGGCGAGATCGCCGACGAGCACGACACGGCTGAGGAGGAGGAGTCCGGCTCGATCGAGGTGACCGTGCCGGGCGGCGTGCGCACCTGGCTGGTCGACGGCATGCTGCGCGAGGACGAGCTGGACGAGCAGACCGGCTTCCGGCTGCCGGAGGGCCCGTACGAGACGCTGGGCGGCTTCCTGATGTCGGAGCTGGGCCGGATCCCGGCGGTCGGCGACACGGTGCTGGCCAACGACTGGGAGTTCACGGTGGTGGAGATGGACCGGCACCGGGTGGAGCAGGTGCGGCTGGTGCGGCTGGCGGGCGACGACGATGAATGAACTGCTCATCACGGTGGCGCTGCTGCTCGGCAACGCGTTCTTCGTCGGCGCCGAGTTCGCGCTGATCGCCTCCCGGCGTACCGTCATCGAGCCGAAGGCGCAGACCTCCCGCCCCGCGAAGTGGGCGCTGTCCGCGATGAACCAGATCCCGCTGATGATCGCGGGCGCGCAGCTCGGCATCACGCTGTGCTCGCTGGCGCTGGGCGCGATCGCGGAGCCGGCCCTGGCGCACTTCATCGAGAAGCCGTTCCACGCGCTGGGGCTGCCGCAGAACATGCTGCACCCCACCGCGTTCGTGATCGCCCTGCTCATCGTGGTCTTCCTGCACACGGTGATCGGCGAGATGGTGCCGAAGAACATCACCCTGGCCGGGCCCGAGGCGAGCGTGCTGTGGCTGGGCCCGCCGATGCTGGCCTTCTGCGTGGCGACCAAGCCGCTGCTGGTCGCGATGAAGTGGGCGGCCCGGCAGGTGCTGCGGCTGTGGCGGATCGAGGCGGCCGACGCGGTGAAGACCGTGTTCACCGCGGAGGAGCTGGCCGGGCTGGTGGCTCAGGCGCACACCGAGGGCCTGCTCGACCCGGAGCAGCACGCCCGGATCGCGGGCGCGCTCGCCCTGAACCAGCGCACCGCCGCGGACGCGCTGCGGCCGTGGTCGTCGGTCACCAGCGTCACCGACGACACCTCTCCGGCCACGCTGGAGGTGCTGGCGACCCGCACCGGGCGGTCCCGCTTCCCGGTCGTGTCGCGGGGGACCCGGCGGGTGCTGGGCTTCGTGCACATCAAGGACGTGCTGGGCATGGAGGGCGCGAGCCGCCGCGAGCCGATCCCCGGCGGGCTGATCCGGCCGCTGGCGATCGTGCCGCCGGACCGCTCGCTGGCCGAGCTGCTGCTGTCGATGCGCCGCGAGCGCCGCCACATCGTGCTGGTGAGCGAGGGCCAGGTGCCGGTGGGGGTGGTCACGCTGGATGACGTCCTGAACGCGATCATGGCCCCAGCTGCGTGAACACCATTCCGGCAAGGCACGCTGCGTGACATTCGGGCAGCTCAGCGAAGTTGTCCAGTTGGCGGCTTGAAACCGGCTCACCTTGTTTCCTAGGGTTGGTGTCCGTCTGGTGCGTACGCCGGGCCGTGACCCCTCGCGACCCCGCACCGGACACCGCTGACGGGCTCCCCTCCTTCGCCCCGTCGCGGTAGGCGGAAAAGGAGCTCCGGTGTCCCCCCTCCGTACCGCGTCGCGCCCGCTCTCCCGCGTGCTCGTGCTGGTCGCCGCGCTGCTCGCCGGGCTCGTGCCGGCGCTGCCCGCGCACGCCGAGCCGGACACGATCGCCGAGATCGAAGCTGAGATCAGCAAGACCTGGGAGAAGCTCGAACCGCTGATCGAGGAGTACAACAAGGTCCACAGCGACCTGAAGAAGCTGCAGAAGAAGGCGACGACGATCGAGCAGAAGCTGTCGCCGCTGCGGCTGACCGTCGAGGTCACCCGCACCCGCGTCGGCGTCATCGCCTCCGAGTACTACAAGGGCGGCCGCAGCGCCCAGGTGAACGCGATGCTGTCCGGCGGCTCGCCGAAGCAGTTCGCCGACCAGCTGATGATCCTGGAGTACCTGGCCCACGACAAGCAGCAGCAGATCGCCGCGACGACCGAGGCCAAGGCGAAGTACGACGTCGAGAAGTCGGCGCTGGACCAGGCGATCGCCGAGCAGAAGGCCAAGGACCTCGACATGGCGGCCAAGAAGAAGGTCATCGAGGCGCAGATGACGGAGCTGCAGAAGCTGCGCACGCGGGCCTACGGCTCGGGCGCCCCCGGCGGCTCGCTGAAGATCGGCAGCGCCTGCCCGGCCCAGATGGGCAGCGGCAAGGGCCAGATCGCGGCGGCCTGGGCCTGCAAGCAGATCAGCAAGAAGTACGTGTGGGGCAGCGCCGGCCCGAACACCTTCGACTGCTCCGGCCTCACCCAGCAGGCGTGGAAGCAGGCCGGGGTGGGCCTGAGCCACTACACCAAGGACCAGTGGGGCGAGGGCACCCGCGTCAGCGCGGCGAATGCCAAGGTCGGCGACCTGGTCTTCTTCTTCAGCGACCTGCACCACGTCGGCATCTACGTCGGCACCGTGGGCGGGGAGCGGGTGATGGTGCACGCGCCGCACACCGGTGACGTGGTCCGCATGGCCTACATCAAGTACATGCCGGTCGCCGGGTACGTACGCCCGAGCTGAGCACGAGCGCGAAAGAAGGGCTCCCCGCGAATCGCGGGGAGCCCTTCTTTCGTTGCGGTGGGTCAGTAGGTGACGGCCGGGCGGATCACCACGTCGTCGCGCTTCACGTACGCGATGCGGTGGCCGAACTGGATCTGCACGTACTGCGTGTCACCGCGGATGACGGTGCCGTCGCCGGGCGACGACCAGTCGAACGTGCTGGCCCGGTAGTACTCGCTCGCCAGCACCGGACCGGCCGCGTAGCGCTGGCCCGCAGCGATCGTGTACTGCGTGTACGCGCTCACCGCCTGCACCGGCACGCCCGCCGGGTAGGCCGCCGCCTCCGGGTAGGCGCGCCCGAACACGGGAATGCTCGCCAGGCCCGGCTTGGGCTCGACGACGAACCCGACGTTCCACAGCGGCCCGGCGTCGGCGTTGCGGAACCACGCCTTCTGGCCGAGGTACCAGATCGCGGTCCACTCGGCGGTGCGCTCGGCGACGGCGTACGTCTGCCCGGCGGAACCCCGCGCGCAGTGGTCGCTGACCAGCATGGTGCTCGCCTTGGTGCCGCACCGGCCCGGATCGCGCACCAGCGGCGCGGTCAGGTCGGGCGCGGTACGCAGGATCACCGAGGAGCTGGAGCGCGCCGGGCACGGGTTGCTCCCCGCGCCGGTGCAGCCGGTGAAGGCGGGCTTGTTGGTGGCGTAGTCCGGGTTGAGCGTGACCAGCCCGGCGTGCCCCGCCAGCGGCTCCGGCAGGCCCCGGAACGGCGCCTTGAGCAGCTCGAAGTAGTGCGCCCAGTCCCAGTACGGGCCCGGGTCCCAGTGCATGCCGGAGATCGTCGACGCGATCGTGCCGGGCACGTTGTCGTGGCCGATGATGTGGTTGCGGTCCAGCGGGATGCCCAGCCGCAGCGCCAGGTACCGCACCAGCTTCGCGGAGGTGCGGTAGAGCGCCTCGGTGTACCAGCCGCCGTGCGCGGCGAAGCCCTCGTGCTCCAGGCCGATCGCCTTGGCGTTGACGAACCAGTTGCCCGCGTGCCAGGCGACGTTCTTCGACTTCACGTGCTGGGCGATGTGCCCGTCGACCGAGCGCAGGGTGTAGTGCCAGCTCACGTACGTCGGGTCGGAGATGAGCCGCAGGGTGGTGGCCCAGCTTCCCTCGGTGTCGTGGATGACGATGTACTCGATGCGCTGCGACTGCGGCCGGTTGCCCAGGTCGTGGTTGCCGTAGTCGCCGTCGCCGAACGCCTGGTAGGGCGCGGGCAGCGATTCGCAGGAGATGTCGATCGGGCACTCGATGCCGTCCGGCCGCTCCAGCCGGCGCAGGCCGAGGCGGGACAGCCACTCCTTCACCGGGTTCACGCCGCGGCCGGGCAGGGTGAGCGCGTGGCCCTCGTCGGTGGTGCGGCCGGCGCCGTCGCGCAGCGTCGCGTAGACCTCGTCGGCGAACGCGGCGGCGGCCTGCTCGTTGTCGGCGCCGGAGTAGCGGGCCACCGCGGCGTACCAGGCGTTCGGGTCGCTGCCGGCGCCACGCGGGCCGTTCAGCTGCTGCTGGTACGACGCCAGCAGCGCGGCGCCGCCCCGGATGTTGGCGACGGGGTCGGTGCGCAGCGCCTCGGCGCTCAGCCCGGTCAGCGCCGCGGCGGCCGGCAGCGTGTGCAGCGCCGCCTCGGCGGGCGGCGGGGCGTCCGTCGGGTGCCCGGCGGCCTTGGGGCGGCTGTCGTCACCGCGGGCGTCCTCGGGCACGGCCGGCTCGGCGTTCTCGGGGACGGCGGTGGGCAGCGCGGCCACGTAGGTGGCGTCGGTAAGGTGCATCGGGCCGTAACCGCCGGAGGTGCTGGGCGTCCCGGCGTTGGCGTCCCAGCGGGACTCCAGGTAGGACACACCGAGCAGCACCGCGACGGGTACGCCGTACTCCTCGGCGGCGGCCTGGTAGTCGGCCTGGCGGGACGGTGGCGGCTCGGCCTGGGCGGCGACCGGCACCAGGCCGGCGGCCAGCCCCACGCCCGTCGCGGTCAGCACCGCCAGGCGGCGCAGGGGAATTCGGGGTGACACTTTCGGCTCCCTTCGAGTGTCCGATGCGGTCACCCTGCCTTCGGCCGGTCGGGTAGTCAATAGTTGACGTAATCAGATTCAGAATCGAAACTTATCTTCAATCGGATGAGCCGCTTTACCGACAAACGCGCTGTCCGAAGCGATGACACGGTCTGCTCACGACATCTGGTAAAGATGAGCGAATGCGAGGCAGATGGTGGATAGCGACGGCGTTCGGCCTGGTCGCCGTCGCGGCGGTGGTCGTGGTGCTGGTCCTGCGGCAGGACGGGCCGGTCCCGGATGCGGCGGGACCGTCCTCGGCGCCGTCGTCCCCGGCCGCCCCGCCCGGCCCGAGCGCGGCGCCGTCGCGCGCCGTGGGCGCGCACGGGGTGCTGCTCGACTTCAGTGACGGGCTGACCGTGGCCCGGGTCGCCGGCGAGCCGTCGGCGGTGCGCGAGGAGCGGTCCACCGGCGGCGAGGTCCGGCTGGTGCCGCGGGACGGCGGGTGGGCGGTCCACTTCCCGGCGCGCTGCCAGGAGGCCGACCCCAAGCAGTGCCCGCGCGCGATCCTGGAGGCCGGTGCGGGCGCCTCGCTCAACCCCGGCACGGGCACGCTGCACTGGGGCGCGGCGGTGCTGATGACCGCCGACGAGACCAGTGACGGCTCCAATGTGGTGCAGAAGGGCTACTCGCAGACGGGCAGCCAGTTCAAGCTCCAGGTCGACGGGGCCAAGGGCCTGCCGAGCTGCGTCGTCGCGGGGCCGGTGGCCGGGGTCAACGGCATCCACGTCGCCAAGGCCAAGCGCAGCGTCGCGGACGGGCAGTGGCACCGGCTCAGCTGCGTACGCGAGGGTGACCGGTTGCGCATCGAGGTGGACGGCACGACCGAGGCGGAGATCATGATTCCTGCCGAGCTGGACATCACCAACGACGCACCGCTGCGCATCGGCGGCAAGGGCGTGGCCACGAACAACGACCAGTTCCACGGGACCCTCGACGACGTGTACGTCGAAATCGGATGAAGCCGCAGCTGACACGCGAGGCATCGAGCGGGTTTGCGTTCTTGCGACGGTGCTGCCTAACGTGAATCCTCGTGGACAGCCATAATCGGCCCCTGGAAGGGCTCCCCAGCGCACCACGAATACGCCGCGGCCTGCTGACGGCGGCCGCCGTGACCCTCGCCCTGCTCGCGCCCGCGGCCCCCGCGCACGCGAACCCCACCCCCGCCGAGATCGAGAAGCAGATCGACGCGCAGTGGAACAAGCTCGAGCCGGTCATCGAGGAGCACAACGCCACGAAGATCAAGCTGACCAAGCAGAAGAAGAAGGCGGACGAGCTGAACGCACAGCTCGCGCCCTTGGAGCAGCAGGTCCTCGTCACCCGCACGCGTATCGGGGTGCTGGCCGACCAGCTCTACCGCGGCGGCGCGCTGGCCCAGGCCAATGCCTTTCTGAGCAGCGGTGACGCGAGCGCGATGGCCGAACGCCTGCTGGTGCTCGACCAGCTCGCGCACGACAAGAAGGCCCGCATCGCCGACGTGCTCTCCGCCAAGTCCGCGTTGGACGAGGTGAAGAGGCCGCTGGACGAGCTGGTCGCGCAGCTGACGAAGACCGAGGCCGAGCAGGCCGCGCGGGCCAAGGCGATCGAAGCCGAGATCAAGAAGCTGAACAAGCTGCGGCTGGACGCGTACGGCAGCCAGTCCGGCATCGGCGAGCTCGCCCCGGTGCCCTGCCCGACGTCGTATCCGGGCGGCGCGGGCGCGCAGGCGGTCAAGTTCGCCTGCAAGCAGATCGGCAAGATCTACGTCTGGGGCGCGTCCGGCCCGGACCACTTCGACTGCTCCGGCCTCACCATGGCCGCGTGGCGCGCGGCCGGGGTGTCCCTGCCGCACAACGCCAAGGCGCAGCGGGCCGAGGTGAAGTCGGTCAGCCGGTCCGAGCTGAGACCCGGCGACCTGGTCTTCTACTACAGCGACCTGCACCACGTCGGCATGTACGCGGGCAACGGCTGGATCGTGCACGCGTCACGTTCGGGCCTGCCCATCCGGATGCGCAAGATGGACGACGGCAACATCCACAGCTACGGCCGCCCGGCCTAGCGCCCCGTCAGGAGGCCGGCCGGAGCATCGGCGGGTGGAGCAGGCGGGTGGGGCCCCGGCGGAACAGCTGCGCCGGGCGCCCCCGCTCCGCCGCGACGCTGCGCCCCACCGGCTCGACGAAGCCGGGCGTCGAGGTCACCTTGCGGTGGAAGTTGCGCGGGTCCAGCGTGGCCCCCCACACCGTCTCGTACACCTCGCGCAGCTCGCTGATGGTGAACTCGGGCGGGCAGAACGCCGTCGCCAGCGGGGTGTACTCGAGCTTCGCCCGCGCCCGCTCCACCCCGTCGGCCAGGATGCGGGCGTGGTCGAAGGCCAGCTCCCCGGCGGGCAGGGTGACCCAGTCCGCGCTCGCCGCGTCGCTGCCCGCCACCGGGGTGGGCAGGTCCGGCAGCAGCGCCAGGTAGGCCACGGTCACCACCCGGCCGCGCGGGTCGCGGCCCGGCTCGCCGTAGGTCGCGAGCTGCTCCAGGTGCCCGCCGGGCGCGGTCAGCCCGGTCTCCTCACGCAGCTCGCGCACCGCCGCCGTGTCGAGGTCCTCGCCGGCCAGCACGAAGCCGCCCGGCAGCGCCCACGCGCCGCGGAACGGCTCGATGCCGCGGCGGACCAGCAGCACCTGCAGCGCGGCGCCGCGGACGGTCAGCACCACCAGATCCGTCGTGACGGAGAACTCCGGATAGTCGGCCATCTGATTTATCACCACCTTGACGAGAATCTAGCACGGCGCTTATCGTCATGGTGACGAAAAAGGGACCCGGGGACTTCCGAAGGAGAACGATCCACCATGGCCGACGTATCCAGGCGCCTCTTCCTGCGGCACCTGCGCAGCACCCCCACGAGCTGGGTGAGCCACAGCGTCCGCGGCCGGGCCAAGCGCTCCGGCGTGGGGCTGGCGTTCTGGTATCGGCCGCTCACCGCCGTGCTGAGCGAGGTGCCGGTCGACGACCGCGAGCTGCCGCTGCTGTTCCACGCGCGGACCAGCGACTTCACCGACGTCACCGTGCAGGCCACGGTGACCTACCGGGTTGCCGAGCCGGCCGTCGCGGTCAGCCGGCTCGACTTCTCGATCGACCCGTACCAGGGCACGGCGCGCGGCCGCCCGCTGGACCAGATCGCCACGCTGCTCGCCGAGCTGGCCCAGCAGCCCGCGCTCGACCTGCTCAGCCGGCTGCCCCTGGCCGAGGCGCTGACCGAGGTGGCGGCGGTGCGCGAGGCGGTCTCGGCCGCGCTGGGCAGCGAGGCGCGCCTGTCCGACCTCGGCGTGCAGGTGGTCAGCGCCCGCGTGGTGGCGATCCGGCCGGAGCCCGAGCTGGAGCGCGCCCTGCAGACGCCGACCCGCGAGGCGGTGCAGGTCGAGGCGGACCGGGCCACCTTCGCGCGCCGGGCGCAGGCCGTCGAGCAGGAGCGCGGCATCGCGGAGAACGAGCTGAAGAACAAGATCGAGCTGGCCCGCCGCGAGCAGCAGCTCGTCGAGCAGCACGGCGCCAACGCCCGCCGCAAGGCCGAACTGGACGCCGCGGCGCAGCTCGCCGACGCGCAGGGCCGGGCCGAGCGCGACCGGCTGCTCACCGCGGCCGAGGCGGAGAAGGAGCGCGCGCTGGCCGAGGCCAAGGCGGCCGGTGTCCGGGCGCTCGGCGTCGCGGCGGGGGAGGCCGAGGCGGCCAAGCTCGCGGCATACCGCGACCTGCCCGCCGAGGTGCTGCAGGGCTTGGCGCTGCGCGAGCTGGCCGGTCAGCTGCCCGAGATCGGCCAGCTGACCGTCACGCCCGACGTGCTCACCGGCCTGCTGGCGCGCTTCGGCGCGGGCAGCGCGGACCGCTGATGGGCGAGCGGCACCGGCGGCCCGGTGCGGGCCGTGACGGCGCGCGCGGCGAGGAGGCGTGATGGCGACGCTCGCGCCACGGGTGGTCGTGGTGTCCCGGCGCAGTGAGCTCGACGAGCTGCTGGGCCGCCACGGCACCCGCGCCGCCGCGGCGTACTTCCTCAAGGAACGGGGGAGGGAGATCGGCGAGGTGGAGGAGCGGCACGCCGCGCAGGAGGCGGCGCTGGCCTCGGTCGGCGCCGCCCTGCCGGCGGACTGGCGGCGCGGGCGGGTGCACCGCGACGACCTGTCGCGCTTCCTGTTCGCGCCGGAGGACATCGTGGTGACCGTCGGCCAGGACGGCCTGGTCGCGAACGTGGCCAAGTACCTGGCCGGGCAGCCGGTGATCGGCGTGAACCCGGAGCCGGGCCGCAATCCCGGCGTGCTGGCCCGCTTCGACGCCCGCGCGCTGGGGAAGCTGCTGCCCGCGGTGCTCGCCGGGCGGGCGGCGACGCAGCAGCGGGCGATGGCCGTGGCCACCCTCGACGACGGGCAGCAGCTCGCCGGGCTCAACGAGATCTACATCGGGCACCAGACGCACCAGTCCGCCCGCTACGTGCTCACCACGCCGCAGGGCGAGCAGGAGCGGCAGTCGTCCTCGGGGGTGCTCGTCGGCACGGGCACCGGCGCCACGGGCTGGTGCGCCTCCATCGCGCTCAGCCGGGACCTGGCGGACGTCCTGCCCGGCCCCGACGCCGACGAGCTGTGCTGGTTCGTACGCGAGGCCTGGCCGTCGCCCGCGACGGGGGCGCGGCTGACCGCGGGCCGGGTGGGCGCCGGGCAGCGGCTGACGCTGACCAGCGAGAGCGAGCGGCTGGTGGTGTTCGCCGACGGGGTGGAGACCGACCACCTCGTGCTGGCCTGGGGTCAGCGGGTCAGCGTCGCGGCGGGCACCCGCCGGCTCAGCCTCGTGGTCGGGTGAACACTCTCACAAAGATTTACGACCGGTCGGTCGTCATTTGTAGAGTACGGCTATGACCGGGACTGACGGGCGGCTGGCGCGCGGTGAGCGTACGCGCGCCGCCGTGCTCGACGCGGCGGTGGCGCTGGCCAGCCGGGCCGGGCTGGACGGCCTGTCGCTGGGCCAGCTCGCCGACCTCCTGCACGTGAGCAAGTCCGGGCTGTTCGCGCACTGGTCCTCCAAAGAGGAGCTGCAGCTCGCTGCGATCGAGCACGCCCGCGAGCAGTGGGCCCGCCGGGTGGTGGCGCCCGCCCTGGAGCACCCCCGCGGCATCCGCCGCCTGTTCGCGCTGCACGAGTCGCGCCTGGCCTTCTACTCCGACCGGGTGCTGCCCGGCGGCTGCTTCTTCGCCAGCGCCGAGTTCGAGTCGACCGGCCGCGCCGGTGCGGTGCCGGACCGGCTCGCCGTCGTGCTCGGCGAGTGGATCACGCTGCTGGAGCGGCTGGTCACCGAGGCCGTCGAGCTGGGCGAGCTGCCCGCCGACGTGGTGCCGCGGCGGCTGGCGTTCGAGATCGACGCCGCGGGCGTCGCCGCGCTGCTGCATTCGAGCCTGCTGGCGCGCAGCGCCGACGACGCGCGCCAGGCCGTGCTGGCCCGGCTGCGCGGCCTCGCCACCGACCCCGGCCTGTTGCCGTACGAATGAAAGGCCCGAGATGAGCACCGCCACCCTGGACAGCACCGTCGGCACCACCCGGCCGGTCGTCATCCACCTCGACGACCTGGACATCGTCGGCATCATGCACAACGCCCGGTACGCGCTGGTCCTGGAGCGGGCCATGGCGGAGTTCTGGGCCGAGCACGGCTACCACTTCCACGGCGGCGTCCCGAGCAGCCCCGACATGATCGCCGCGGTGCGCGAGTTCGCGATCACGTACCACGTGCCGGTGCGCGGCACGGGCCCGATCCAGGTGCAGTTCTGGCTGGACAGCATGGGCGGCTCCAGCGCCGTCTACGGCTTCCGCTTCCTGTCCGAGGACGGCGCGACCGTCTTCGCCGACGGCCGCCGCGTCATGATCAAGATGGACCGGACCGGCCGCCCCACCCCCTGGACCGACCAGGGCCGTGCCATCGCCGCCAAGCTCATGCGCTGACCGCTCCGTCACGGCGGGGACGCGGGAAGCCGGTCCGGCTGGCATCATCAGCGGGTGCGTCTGCCCAAGGCCGTTCCCGCGCTGCTCACCGCGGCCGCCGTGCTGCTCGCCGCCACCGCGTGCGGCGCGGAGCCGGACGTGCCCGCGTTCGTCGGCGGCCCGGCCACCGCGACACCGGCCGCAGCCGCCGCCTCCCCGAGCACTTCCGGCCTGCCGTCGCCGAGCGCCGTCGCGACGCCGACGGGCCGGCCGAGGCTGCCCGGCCAGACCAAGCCAGGGCTGCTGCCGCCGGTCGTGAACCACGGGCCGCGCGCCGGCGGCCTGGTCGCGCTCACCTTCGACGCCGACATGACCGACGACATGCTCGCCCGGCTCCGCAGCGGCAAGGTCGAGTCGTACGCCAACGTGCGCATCATCGAGCTGCTGGAGCGGGGCAAGGTCCCGGCGACCTTCTTCCTCACCGGCAAGTGGGTGCAGCGCTATCCCGAGCTGACCCGGCGGATCGCCGGCAACCAGCGGTTCGAGCTGGCCAACCACACCTTCGGCCACCAGGCATTCACCCCGGGCTGCTACAACCTGCCGCGCATCCCCCCGGCCGGGATGACCGAGGACGTGGCGAAGACCTTCCGAATCATCGAGGGGTACGGCGGACGCCAGACCCGCTACTTCCGCTTCCCGGGGCTGTGCCACGACCGCGCCGCCCTGCGTGCGCTGTCCCCGCTCGGGCTGACCGTGGTCGACGGCGACGTGGTCAGCGGTGACCCGTTCGCCACCGACTGGCGGCCGATCGTCAAGGCCGTGCTCAGCAAGGTCAAGCCCGGCTCGGTCGTCATCCTGCACGTCACCGAGGCGAACGCCCGGTTCACCGACGAGGCGCTACCGCACATCCTGAAGGGACTCGCCGAGCGTGGCCTGCGCCCGGCGCCACTGTCCGAAGTGCTCGCGGCCTGAGCGGCTCGTCGGACACCGGGACCGATCGGCCGTGCGGATGATCCATGGTGTGGCAGGTAGGTGGATGTCCGGGTAGGCGATGCATGGGACGATCCCGCAGCGTGATCTTGCGCGCCTCGCGGGGGAGGGTCTCTTGAACATCCGTCGTTCGGTGTCGGCCGTGCTCGGAGCCGCGCTGCTGCTCGCGGCCGCGCCGTCCAGCGCGAGCCCGCCGTCACCCGCCCGTTCCGCCGACCGGGCCGAGCCCGTCGCCGCGGCGGCAGCGGCGAACCTGAAACCGGTCCGTCCGGCCGCGCCGCCGAGCAGCCCGGCGGGTGTTCGCGACCTCGGCGGTCCCGTGCGCGCCACCGCCGATCCGGGCTTCGAACCGCACACAGTCCTGGTCAGGTTCAAGGCCGGCACGTCGGCGTCGGCGCGGGGTCAGGTCGCGAGCCGGGTGCGCGGCAAGGTGTCCGGCCAGGCGCCCGTCGCCGGGTATGTGAAGATCACTACGGCGGGGCCGGCGGCTGACGCGCTCGAGGTGCTCCGCGCGGACGCGGCCGTCGTGCAGGCCTCCCTGGACCACCGGCGCACCGTGTCGAAGACGCCCAACGACCCCTTCTTCCCGGACTACCAGAAGTACCTGGCCACGATCCGGCTTCCGCAGGCCTGGGACGTGCTGTCCACCGCCACCACGGTGACCATCGCCGTCGTCGACACCGGCGTGGACACCGGGCACCCCGATCTGGCCGGCCGCACCGTGCCCGGCTACAACGCGGTGGCGAACAACAGCGACGTCACCGACCGGCGCGGGCACGGCACGATGGTCGCCGGGATCGCCGCGGCCAACACCAACAACGGCCTGGGCGTGGCCGGCGCGGCGTACCAGGGCCGGATCATGCCCATCATGGTGTTCTCCGGGGAGTACGCCTACGACTCGGACATCGCCGAGGGCGTGATCTGGGCGGTCGACCACGGCGCCAAGGTGGTCAACATGTCGCTGGGCGGGGCCGGGGAGACGCCGGTGCTGCACGACGCGATCAAGTACGCGGTCGGCAAGGGCGTGCTGGTGGTCGTGTCGGCGGGCAACACCGGCGACGACTCGCCGCACTACCCGGCCATGTATCCCGAGGTGCTCACGGTCGGGGCGACCGACGTGGCCGCCTCCATCACCGATTTCAGCTCGTGGGGTGAGCACGTCGACCTCGCCGCACCGGGCTACAAGATCATGTCGACGTACTCGCGGACCGCCTCGGGCGGCGCCTACACGTACGCGAGCGGCGCGGGCACCTCGTTCTCGGCGCCGCTGGTCGCGGGGGTCGCGGCGCTGACCCGGGCGAAGTATCCGAGCCTGACCCCGGCGCAGGTCATCGAGCGGCTGAAGGCGACCGCCCGCGACGCCGGGCCGCGCGGCATCGACCCCTACTACGGCCATGGGATCGTCGACGCCTACGCGGCCCTCGGCGGAGCGCCGACCACCGCCTTCGCCATGAGCCCGGTGGACGGCGACGACGCGCCCACGCAGGCCAGGCCGCTGACGACGCAGCTCACCGGATGGGTCGGCCTCGAAGGCGACGTCGACTGGTACCGGTACGAGGTGCCGGCCGCCTCCCGCGTCTTCGTCCGGCTCACCGCACCGATCATCGACGAGTACCGGGCGCACAACTTCGAGCCGATGATGTGGGTGTACGACACCGACCTGCGCCTGGTCACCAGCGCCGCCGGGCACGTGGCCACCGAGGGCGTGGGCGGCGTGTGGGGTGCGGGCACCTACTACATCAAGGTCCACAGTCGCAATGCGAGCACCGACGACCGCAGCTACACGCTCCACGGCTCGCGCTCCCCGACCGTGGACGGGGACTTCCCGCCGTTCGCGGCAGGCGTCGAGCGGGCCGTCGGGCGGGCCTACGCCCATGCGACGGCGATCGGCGACGTCACCGGCGACGGGCGGCCGGACGTGCTGCTCACCACCGACAACTACGCCGATCCGCAGAACGACTGCAAGCTGTTCGTGTTCCCGCAGCGGCCCGACGGTTCGTTCGACCCGCCGCGCCGGTACGACACCCGGATCTTCCACGACAACGTGCGCACCAACTGGGCTCCGATCGCGATCCTCGACGTGAACGGCGACGGACGCGACGACGTCGCCCTCGCCACCGGCAACGGGGTCGAGCTGTTCGCGCAGGCTGGCGACGGCACGCTGCAGCCGGGCGTGCTCGTGCCGGACACCGCGGGCTCCCAGCACATCGCGGCGGGCGACATGGACGGCGACGGCGACACCGACCTGGTGTACTCGGCCGGTGCGGTGTACCTGCTGACCCAGAGCGGCGGCGGGACGTTCACGAGGTCCCTGATCGCGAGCGGCGGCACGGCCCGCGAGGTCGAGATCGGCGACCTGAACGGCGACGGCCGCCTCGACGTGGCGTCACCTGTGGAGGGCGGGGTCAACGCACACCTGGCCGGGCCGGGCGGCTGGACGACCGTCAAGCAGGCCCACGGAAGCGCCGGCACGCTGGTGCCGCGCGGCATCGAGGTCGCCGACCTGAACGGCGACGGCCGCGCCGACATCGCCGCGACCCTCCCCGCACCGGACACCTGGCTGCAGGTCTTCCACCAGCAGCCCGACGGCACCCTCCGCGCGGCCCCGCTGCAGTTCTCGCATGCCGAACCGGGCGCCGTCGAGGCCGGGGACTGGGACCACGACGGGCGGACCGACCTGTTCGTCGCGCACGGCGAGGGCGGTCTCAGCACCGTGGCCATGTACCGGCAGCTGCCGGCCGGGACCCTCGCCGTGCCCCAGATCGGCGAGGCGAACTTCCAGGACGACGTGTGGCCGAACGTGATGGCAGTCGGGGACCTCGACGGCGACGGCTACCCGGACATCGCCGCCGCAGCCGGCTACGCCGACGGCCTCTGGACGGCGTACAACGTCAACGGCATCCCCGCGCAGCTCGGCCCGCAGCTGTGGGTGCGGGGCACCGGCGTGCCCGCCTTCGGCAGCCTGGGCCGCACGCCTCGGCTGACCGTCAGCATGCAGCGCGAACTCGACCCGGCCACGGTCAACGGCCGGACCGTGCGGCTGCTCGACGGCCGCACCGGCAAGGCCGTCGACCTGCCCGTCAGCTACGACCCGGCCACCCGAACCATCACCGTCACGCTGGTCCGCGAGGCCCGGCGACCGGGAGCGGTGCGGCCGGCCGCCCCGGTCCTGCTGCCCGACCGGTCGTACCGCCTCGTGCTGGACGGCGTCGCGGACACCGGCGGCGAGCTGCTGACCGGTTACACGGTGTGGTACGTCGCCTGACCTGAACGCGGGGACCTCGGCAGCCGTTCTGCCGGGGCCCCGCCTGACGGGTCCGCGGCGGTAGCCTCGGCCGATGCGGGGGCTGATCTGGTTCAGGGGACTGTGCGGCGCCGTCGTGGGCGCGTCGCCGATGGCGATGCTGCTCGTCCTGCCCAGCGGTGATCAGGGCGGCCGCTGCGTGGAGGACTGGTACCTGTACGCCGGGATCTTCGGCGGCTTCCCGTGGTTCGTCGTCTTCACGGCCGCGCTTACCACCTTGCGCACCAGCCGGACCAGGTCGTTCGCGGTGGGGGTGCTGCTCGGCGCGGTGGCGCTGGCCGCCTCCTTCGCCGTCGGCGCCTCGGCCGGGCTCAACCCGCCCGGGGTGACCGGCACCTGGCACTGCGTCCTCGACTGAGGGCGGTCTGTCCGCCTTACGCGGCAAGAGAGATCGGCTGACCGGCTGATCAGTTAAAGGGACTCCTGGCCGGTTGCCCCGGCCTTGCCGTACCTGGGACGATGCGCCCGCGCGATCTTGCGCACCTCACGGGGAGGACCCTTTTGAACGTCCGTCGAACGATGACGGCTGTCCTCGGTCTGGCCATTCTGCTCGCGGCGGCGCCCTCCAGCGCCAGCCCGCAGCCGTCCGCCGAAGCCGACAGCCACCGTACCGAGCCGACCGCCGCCCAGGCCGTCGCCGCGAGCACCGCCCGCACGGGTGAAGCCATCACCACCGCCACTCCCGACGGCGTCCGCCGCCTGACCGCTCCGCCGGTCAAGGGCAAGGTCGCCGAGGCGGAGTATGCGCCGCACACCGTCCTGGTCAAGTTCAAGGCGGGCACGTCCGCCTCCGCACGTGGCCGGGTGGCCGGGCGGGTCAGCGGCAAGCTCTCCACCGACGCCGCCACCGCCGGCTACGTGAAGATCACGACCACCGGCCCGGCCGCGAAGGCAGCGGCGGCACTGCGCACGGACGCCGCCGTCGCGGAGGTGTCGCTGGACTACCGGCGCACCGAGTCGAAGGTGCCCAACGACTACTACTACGCCGCCTACCAGAAGAGCTACCTGTCCACCATCCGGGTGCCGCAGGCGTGGGACGTGCAGTCCTCCGCCACCGGAGTGACCATCGCGATCGTGGACACCGGAGTGGACACCGGCCACCCGGACCTCGCCGGGCGGACCGTCGCGGGCTACAACGCCGTCGCCAACAACAGCAACGTCACCGACTCGCGCGGCCACGGCACGATGGTCGCGGGCATCGCCGCCGCCAACACCAACAACACGTGGGGTGTGGCCGGTGCGGCGTACAACGGCCGGATCATGCCGATCATGGTGTTCAGCGGCCAGTACGCCTACGACTCCGACATCGCCGAGGGCGTGATCTGGGCCGTCGACCACGGCGCGAAGATCGTGAACATGTCGCTGGGCGGCAGCGGGCAGACCCCGGTGCTGCACGACGCCATCAAGTACGCCGTCGGCAAGGGCGTGCTCGTGGTCGCCGCGGCCGGCAACACCGGCGGCAACGGCCCGCACTACCCGGCCATGTACCCGGAGGTGCTCACCGTCGGCGCGACCGACCATGTGGGCCGGCTGACCGACTTCAGCTCGTGGGGCGACCACGTCGACATCGCCGCGCCCGGGTTCGACATCATCTCCACCCACTCCCGGACCACCGAGTACGGCCCGTCGTTCACCTACGGGATCGGTGGGGGCACGTCCTACTCGTCCCCGCTGGTCGCCGGTGTCGCGGCACTGGTCCGGGCGAAGTACCCGAGCCTCACCGTGGCCCAGGTCATCGAGAAGCTGAAGTCGACCGCGCGGGACGCGGGACCCCGCGGCATCGACCCGTACTACGGCTCCGGTGTGCTCGACGCGTACCGCGCCCTGGGTGGAGCCGCGACCAGCGACTTCTCGATGCTGGCCGCGGACGGCAACGACCTGCCCGCGCAGGCCGAGGTGATCCCCTCGACCGCCCTGTCCGCCACGACCGGGATCGAGGGCGACGTCGACTGGTACAAGTTCGCCGTGCCGGCCGACTACCGCGTCACCTTCACCCTCACCCCGCCGCCCTACAACGGCGACTACGCGCAGAACTTCGACGGGGTGCTCGCCCTCTACGACGCCGACCTCCGCCTGATCCAGGAGGTGGACAGCGCCGAGGGCACCGACCACGAAGAGGTCATCACCCGGCCGCTGCGCCGCGGCACCTACTACGTCAAGGTCCGCAACTTCAACGGAGCGCCGGGCGCCGGCTTCTACGAGCTGCGCGCGCGGACGGCCACGCCGGAGTACCTGGACTTCCCGCCGTTCGGCAACGGGGTCTACTTCAACACCGGCGAGTCCTCCCCGGCGGCGACCGCGATCGGCGACGTCACGGGAGACGGCCGGCCGGACGCCCTGCTCACCACGGAGTACTCCAGCGACGCGGACAACGGCTACAAGCTGTTCGTGTTCGCCCAGAACGCCGACGGCACGCTGTCGCCCGGCA
Source organism: Catellatospora bangladeshensis (assembly GCF_016862575.1). Classification (GTDB taxonomy): domain Bacteria; phylum Actinomycetota; class Actinomycetes; order Mycobacteriales; family Micromonosporaceae; genus Catellatospora; species Catellatospora bangladeshensis. The sequence goes on from NZ_BONF01000012.1 coordinate 88,873, forward strand.
GGAAGTACGACACCCGCATCTCGCACTTCGACGAGGCCCCGATCGCGATCGGCGACCTCAACGGGGACGGGCGCAACGACGTCGCGCTCGGCGCGGGCACCGGCGTCGAGATCTTCCTCCAGCAGCAGGACGGCACTCTGGCCGCGGGCGTGCTCGTGCCCGACACCGAAGGCGCGGCCTTCATCGCCGCGGCGGACATGGACGCCGACGGCGACGCCGACCTGGTCTACTCCGCAGGGGGCGTCTTCCTGCTCACCTCGGCGGGCGGCACGTTCACCAAGTCGGCGATCGCCGCTGACACGATGTCCCGCGAGGTGGAGATCGGCGACCTGAACTCCGACGGCCGCCTCGACGTCGCGACGACCGCCATCGGCGGCGTGGCGGTGCACCTGGCCGGCGCCGCCGGCTGGACCACGAAGGCGTACAGCTACGGCGGGGGTGGCAACACGTTCGCCGTCGAGGTCTCCGACATCAGCGGTGACGGCCGGGCCGACATCGCCGCCACCGTCGACTCCGGCGACACGTACCTGGTCGTCTTCCGCCAGCAGGCCGACGGCACCATGTCCGCGTCGCAGAACCTGACCGTGTTCACCAGCCCGGACGGCGTCGAGTCGGGCGACTGGGACAAGGACGGGCGGCTCGACCTGTTCGTGGCGCACGGCGGCTGGGGCAGGGTGAGCATGTACCGCCAGCGCACCGACGGCACGCTGGAGGCGGCCCGCGTCGGCGGCGCGGACATCGCGCAGCACTCCCACCCGAACGCGATCTCCACCGGGGACCTGAACAGCGACGGCTACCCGGACGTCGCCACCGCCACGAACTACAACAACGGCATCTGGATCGGCTACAACGTCAACGGCGCGTCGCCGTTCGGCGCCGGGGAGTGGGTCTGGAACACCAGCGTCAAGCCGTACGCCAAGCTGGGCCGCACGCCCACGCTCACGCTGACGATGCGGCGCCCGCTGGACCCGGCCACGGTCAACGGCCAGACCGTGCGGCTGGTCAGCGGCCGCACCGGCCGGGCGGTCGCCGGTCTGCCGGTCAGCTACGACCCGGCGACCGGCACCATCACCGTCACGCTCCGGCGTGAGGCGGTCCGGCCGGGCACGCGCCCGGGAGCCGACCCGGTCCTGCCGGACATCACGGGGTATCGCCTCGTGCTCGACGGCGTCGAGGACACCGCCGGCAACACCCTCACCGGCTACACGGTGTGGTACCTCGGCTGATCAGCCACGTGAACGGTGGAGCCCCGGCAGGTCGCCTGCCGGGGCTCCACCGTTTCCCGCGGCTGTCTCGAAGCCGGGGTTAGGCTGTCCGCCGTGCGCCGTGCGAGCTTCTACGACCTGCACTTCGGTGTCCTGCCCGGCGGGGCGCGCAAGGACGCCCACCACATCCGCGGCACCATCGCCGAGATCAAGGCGGATCTGGCCGCCGAGCTCGCGCAGGGCCTGAACCTGTACCTGCTGTGCTGGTACGGCGCGACGCTGTCGCTGGACGTCTACCAGCACGGGATCCGCACCGAGTCGATAGACCTGCACCCTTACGTGACGATCGCCGTCGAGGGGTATCCGGACATCACGTTCACCGGGCCGGGGCGGCCGCTCGGGCACGACTTCGAGGCCGACGACGAGACCGACGAGGGCAGCCTGTCCGAGCAGTTTCTCATCGGCGACCTCGAAGAGGTCACCACGGTGACCGTCGACTGGACCCGGATCACGGTGCCCGCACTGCTCGGCGAGGTGGCCCGGCCGGGCGGCTTCGTGACCGTCCGGGCAGCGGAATTCGGCGAGGTCGAGGGCGAGGCGGACGAGAAGGCGCTGCGCGACGCCGGGTACATCCCGTACGGCTGCACCGACTCCGAGTCGTAGCCGCCGTGACAGACGGAGACGGCCCGCAGTCGCCTGCGGGCCGTCTCCGTCGGGGGTCCTAGCGCATCAGAAGACCCGGTCGAAGATCTGCCACCCCTTGGCGATGACCGCGCCGGTGGCGTTGATCCACTGGCCCTTGCCGTTGGTGGTGTAGAGCCGGACCTCGCCGGTGGACTTGACGCCCACCAGGTCGATCATGTTGTCGCCGTTCCAGTCGCCGGGCGACATGAAGGTGGTGAACGTCTGCCAGCCGGAGCCGATCTGGGTGCCGGACGGGTTCTGCCAGCCGCCGGAGCCGTTGCTGTTGTACATGTACAGCTTGCCGTCGGGCTTGCGGCCCAGCAGGGTCTGGAAGCCGTCGCCCTGCCACGAGCCGGGGGTGAGGATGGTGTTGAACATGCCCCAGCCGGTGCCGATCCGGGTGCCGGAAGGATTCTTCCAGCCGCCCGCGCCGTCACTGGTGTAGATCCACAGCTCACCGTTGGGCTTGCGGCCCATCAGGTTGGGCATGCCGTCGCCCATCCAGTTGTTGGTGACCATGATGTCGTTGAACATGTTCCAGCCGGAGCCGATCTTGATGCGGGGCAGCAGGTTGCCGTCGCCGCCGATCGTGTACTGCCACAGCCCGCCCGAGCCGTCCCGGGCGATGATCGACGGCTCGCCGTCACCGTTCCAGCTGGTCACCCGCATGATCTTCGTGTACGTGTTCCAGCCGTAGCCCAGCGACATGGCGGCGTTGAAGCCGTAGTAGCCGTCCTTGTAGAGCCCGGATCCGCCGAACATGATGACCTCGCCGGACTTGCTGCAGACATCGGTCGAGGTGCCCGAGGTCTTGCAGCGGACCATGAAGTCACTGTGGCCGTCACCGGTCCAGTCCGGATTGACCAGTCCACTGCGGGCCATGTCCTCGGTGATCAGGTCGTGGAAGGTGGGCACCCGCATGTAGATGCCGTGGTCCGCGGGGCAGTAGCCCTTGAACCGGGTGGAGATGATGCCGTACTGGACACCGTCCACGAACAGGGGGCCACCGGAGTCGCCGTGGCATGCGCCGTTCGAGTAGGGCACGCCCGCACAGAGCATGCTGTAGGCGTTGAACTTGAAGAAGTCGTACGCCGACGAGCAGGTGCTGTCGGCGATCATCGGCACCGTGGTCGCCCGCAGCAGGCCGACACCCGTGTTGTTGACGCCGTCGTCGACCCCGTAACCGACGATCGTCGCGGCGGTGTCCGCGGGCGGGATGTCGGCACCCTGCGCCGGTAGTGTGACCGGCGTGTAGGCGCCGTCCAGCGCGTCCTTCAGGGTGAGCACCGTGACGTTGTCGTGCGGATAGGGGTTGCCCGACGATGGTGACGTCCAGACCTTCTCCTGCTCGGCGTGGTTGTAGCCCTGGTGGGTCCAGGTGCTGGCCACCCGGGCGACCTGACCGCCGGAGCCGGCGACGCCCTGCCTGACGTCGGCGCGGCCCGCGACCACGAACGTGGCCCCGAACGGCAGATCCACCGAGCACTGGGCGGCGGTCAGCACCTTCTCGGGGCTGAGTACAGTGCCGGTGCAGGTGCGGAGGAACCAGGCGTACTCGTCGGCCTGGTCGTCCCACGCGACGAAGTACGACATGACGGCCACCACGCTTGGGTGCGCGGCCGGAGCGACCAGCTCGCCGCCGATGATCCGCGAGTCGCCCGGCTTGAGGGTGGCCCTGCCGCTGAAGGCCGACCCGGAGGATCCGGGCTTGGGCATGGGGTGCGTGGCACGCACCGCCCCGGCCGGAATCTCGTCGGGCGTGAGGGCGATGTCCCCGGCGTTGGCCGGGAGCGGCGGCGGGCCGTCAGACGCCGCGTTGGCGACGCCCGAGGGCAGTACGAACGCCGCACCGCCCAGCACGAGACCGGCCAGCGCACCGGCCAGCCGACGTCCTTTGGGCGGTCGAGGCGTGTCCCCGTTTGACACAGACTTCTCCCCATGTCGGAGGTGCTCACACACGGCCGAGTAACGGCCGTGGCCTCGGTGGCGGTCAGTAGCCGAAAGCCTCGATGAGAGATCCGGCGAGGCACTGGTCGCGACCCTTGAATCGGCTGCCCGCCGTATCGGGCGGCGAGCCGGGTTCACCCGCGACGACGGCCACGAGACCGACCCGAGCGTCCGCACACCGTAACAAGATCCGTCAAGCGGGAGAATGGTCCGTCCGCCGGATTCGCCGGTCGGTCGGCTGACCGGCTGATCAGTGAAGTGGCCACGCGGTCGGTTGTTTCCATGCTGCCTCACCTGGGACGATGCGCCCGCGCGATCTTGCGCACCGCACGGGGAGGACCCTCTTGAACGTCCGTCGAACGATGACGGCTGTCCTCGGCCTGGCCATCCTGCTCGCGGCGGCGCCGTCCAGCGCCGGCCCGCAGCCGCCCGCCGAAGCCGACAGCCACCGAGCCGAGCCGACCGCCGCGCAGGCCCTCGCCGCGAGCACCGCCCGCACGGACCGATCAGCGGCCGCCACCGTGGACGGCGTCCGGCGTCTGGCCGGGCCGGACGACAAGGGCAGGACCGCCGAGCCGCAGTACGAGCCGCACACCGTCCTGGTCAGGTTCAAGACCGGCACGTCCGCATCGGTGCGCGGGCGGGTCGCAGGCCGGATCGGCGGCAAGGTCTCCACCGGCGCGACGGCCGTCGGCTATGTGAAGATCACGACCAGCGGGCCGGCCGCCGAGGCCGTCGCAGCTCTGCGTGCCGACGCCGCCGTCACGGACGTGGCGCTGGACTACGGGCGCACCAAGTCGAAGGTGCCCAACGACTACTACTACGCGCAGTACCAGAAGTACCTGTCCACGGTGCGGCTGCCGCAGGCGTGGGACCTGCAGTCCGCCGCCACCGGCGTGACCATCGCCATCGTCGACACCGGCGTGGACGGCGGGCATCCCGACCTGGCCGGCAAGCTCGTCCCCGGCTACAACTCGGTGGCGAACAACAACCAGACCGCGGACTACGATGGTCACGGCACGATGGTCGCGGGCATCGCCGCCGCGAACACCAACAACACCTACGGCGTGGCCGGTGCGGCGTACAACGGCCGGATCATGCCGATCATGGTGTTCAGCGGTGAGTACGCGTACGACTCCGACATCGCCGAGGGCGTGATCTGGGCCGTCGACCACGGCGCGAAGATCGTGAACATGTCGCTGGGCGGGGCCGGGCAGACCCCGGTGCTGCACGAGGCGATCAAGTACGCCGTGGGCAAGGGCGTGCTGGTGGTGGTCGCGGCGGGCAACACGGGCGACGACTCGCCGCACTACCCGGCGATGTACCCCGAGGTGCTGACGGTCGGGGCGACCGACCACGCGGCCGCCCTCACCGACTTCAGCTCGTGGGGCGACCACGTCGACCTCGCCGCGCCGGGCTTCGACATCATCTCCACCCACTCCCGCGCCACCCCGCTCGGCTACAACTTCGCGTACGGCATCGGCGCGGGCACGTCGTTCTCGTCCCCGCTGGTCGCCGGTGTCGCGGCGCTGGTCCGGGCGAAGTATCCGAGCCTCACCCCGGCGCAGGTGATGGACAAGCTGAAGTCCACCGCCCGCGACGCGGGGCCGCGGGGCATCGACCCCTACTACGGCCACGGGGTCCTCGACGCCTACCGCGCGCTCGGCGGCCCCGCCACGACGCCTTTCCCGCTGCAGTTGCTGGGGGCGGGCGAACCCAACGACGTGCCGGCCCGAGCGGTGGCGTTCACCTCACCCGTCAGCCAGAACGGGCCGGCGGCGACCATGACCGGGAGCATCGCCGTCGAGGGCGACGTCGACTGGTTCCGCTTCCAGATGCCCGTCGACGGCCAGGTGATGGTGCAGATGATCCCGCCTGGTCCGGACCGCGAACCCCGGATCATGGATCCGGTCATCGCGGTATACGACGCCGAGCTGCGGCTGGCGGGAGAGGGCGACGACCCCTACGGCCCCGACGCGGGCGAGACGCTCACCGTACCGGTGCGCGCCGGGACCGCGTACATCAAGGTGCGCACTGCCAACGGTGTGGCCGATCCGCGTCCATACCAGCTGTCCGTGCACGTGACCATCGCGTCGTCCGGGTTCTTCCCCGCGTTCACGAACGTCAAGGCGCTGCGGCAGGACGACACCTACGGCAGGACGCTCGCACTCGGTGACGTGACGGGCGACGGCCGCGTCGACGCGCTGCTGGCGCCCGGCTGGCGGGGCGGCTGGACCAACGAGAGCAAGCTCGTCGTGTACCCGCAGCTCCCCGACGGTGCCCTGGGCGAGCCGGTCAAGTACCCGGTGCGCCACTCGGACTCGATCGATCCGGACGTCGTCGTGGTGGACGCCGACCACGACGGGCGCCAGGACGTCGCGCTGATCACCTCGGCCGGTGTGGAGGTCCTCCGGCAGAACGGGGCGGGCACGCTCGAAGCCGGGGCACTCGTGTACAGCGACACCCGGGTCCGCCACCTGGCCGCCGGCGACCTCGACGGTGACGGCGATCAGGACCTGGTCGTGAACACGGACGGCTCTGGCGCCGTGGTGCTGATGCTCACGCAGGAGCCGGCGGGCGTCTTCGCGGCGACCACGATCGGCTCCGGGTCCAGCTCCGGCGGTGAGCTGGAGATCGGCGACGTGAACAACGACAGCCGGCTTGACGTGACCGTTCCGAGCCCCGGTGGCGTCACCTCGTACCTGGCCGGGACCGGGGGCTGGACCGCCGTGCCGCATGTCGTCTACACCGGCACCGCCAACGCCGGAGCAGTCGAGGTAGCCGACGTCACCGGTGACGGTCTCGCCGACCTGCTCGTATTGGGAGCCGACCGCCTGGACCTGCTCCGACAGGTAGCTGGGGGCGCCTTCGCCGCGCCCGCGGCGGTCACGGTGCCGGAACGTCCCCGGACGGTCGAGGTTGCCGACTGGGACCGCGACGGCCTGCTGGACATCGTCACCTCGCACGAGAACGGCAGTGTCGTCGTGGTGCGTCAGCAAGCAGGTGGTTACGCCACCCCCATCTCGGGCGGCCTGTCGGTGTCGCGAAACGCCGGGCCGAACAGTACGGCGCTGGGAGACCTCAACAGCGACGGCTACACCGACATCGCCGGGATCATCGACCCCTGGGACGGGCTCGTGGCGGCGTACAACGTCCTCCCGGTCCGGCCTGTCGCCGAGCAGTGGTGGATCCGCGATGTCAGCGTGGCCGACCTGTCGACCGCACCGCAGACCGTCCGGCTGACCGTCAAGGCGGCTCGGAAGCTCGACCCCGCCACCGTGAACAGCCAGACGATCCGGCTGCTCAGCGGCGTGACGGCAAGGGCTTACGCGACTCACGTCAGCTACGACGCGAGCACGGGCACGATCACCGTGACGCTGGTGCGGCCGCGCGGCGGTCTGGGCCGCAACATGGCAGCACGGGATAGGGTAATCACGGGACGGACGCCATACCGGCTGGTCATCGGCGCGATCGCGGACGTCGAAGGCAATGTGCACCGTGGGTACTCGATGACCTACGTGAGCTGACCGCCTCCGCGGGAGAACGAGAAAGCCTGGTAGGACGCGAGTCCGACCAGGCTTCTTCTTGTGGAGCGGGTGACGGGAATCGAACCCGCACTGTCAGCTTGGGAAGCTGATGTTCTGCCATTGAACTACACCCGCGAGCGGCACCACTGTACCTGACGTTCCCGCGCGCGTGCACGTAGGTAAGCGCCGCAGTTCGCCCCCGTCGCGTGTCATGCCGCTACGAGCTGGAGAAACGGCTGGCGCGGCCGGCTGCTCGCCGGCTCGCGCCTGTTCGCCGGGTCGCGCCAGGTGATCGGGTACGCCCCCGGCTCGTGGCGGTGCAGCAGCGCCGCCTCGACGGTGAGTTCGTAGAGCCGCCAGTCCACGGTCGGGGCGGCCCGGTGCTGCCGGACCAGCCGATCGACGACGGTGAGGCTGGTGACGGGGTGGGCGCGGCCGCTGACGTACGCCTCGGCGTCGGTGTCCTCGGCGGGGAAGGCGTGCAGCGCGTAGCGGCCGTCGCGTTCGAGGTCGCGCCGCTTCGGCGAGTCGACCACGAACAGGTAGAGCCCGTCGTCGGCGACGATGGGGGAGACGGGGTGCACCCGCGGCCCGCCGTCGGCGCGTACGGTCGCCAGATAGCCCATGCCGGCGCCGTACTGGTGCAGCAGGGCGCGGATCGACGAGGCCAGCCCCGGTGCGGCGGCGGCGAATGCGGTCCAGGTTGCCATGGTTCGACTTTATCGAACACGTGTTCGAGACGCACCGAGACACGCGGGTGCGTCCACCAACGGGTGAGCCCGGGTTAAGAAGGGCACCTTCTACAACGCATTGCGTTAAGAAGGTGCCCTTCCTTAAGGGGTAGGCTGCGCAGCGTGTTGCTATCTGACCGGGATCTGGTGGCGGAGATCAAGGCGGGGCAGCTCCAGCTGGAGCCGTTCGAGCCGAGCCTGGTGCAGCCGTCGAGCATCGACGTACGGCTGGACCGGCTGTTCCGGGTGTTCAACAACCACCTGTACACCCACATCGACCCGGCCGAGCAGCAGGACGAGCTGACCACGCTTGTCGAGGTCGACGACGGGCAGCCGTTCGTGCTGCACCCGGGCGAGTTCGTGCTGGCGTCGACGCTCGAGGTGGTGACGCTGGGCCACGGGCTGGCGGCGCGGCTGGAGGGCAAGTCGAGCCTGGGCCGGCTGGGGCTGCTGACGCACTCGACCGCGGGCTTCATCGACCCCGGCTTCTCCGGTCACGTGACGCTGGAGCTGTCGAACGTCGCCACGCTGCCGATCCGGCTCTGGCCGGGGATGAAGATCGGCCAGCTCTGCGTGCTGCGGCTGTCCTCGGAGGCGGAGCACCCTTACGGCTCGTCTGTGAACGGCTCGCGCTACCAGGGGCAACGCGGTCCGACGGCGTCGCGCTCGTACCTGAACTGGCGCACCTGGCCGACGGCCTGAGCTGGGCGTTTCCTTCTGCGAAGCACGAGTTTCGGAAACGAGTAGAACAGTTTCTGAAAAATCGTGAAACGTAGTCTCATCCGACCGGACAGATTACGCTCCGCCGACGGGACAATCTGAGCGGCATGACGGAGTTGATCAGTCATGCTAGTTGCCGTACGCATGCCTATTGCCCTGCCGGGCGGACGCCCGCTAAGCCCTGGTTTCCGCGCCGGACTCGGCGCGGCCTTCGTGCTGCTCTTTTTGATCTGCGCGGTGGAGCTGGCCGACGGCCGCGAGGCGCGCTTCGTGGGCCTGCTGGCAACGGTCCCGTTCCTGGCCGCGGTGTTCGCGCCGTGGCAGGCGGTGCTGATCGCGGGCGGCGCGGCGACCGCGGCGGGCACGGTCTTCGCGGTGTTCGGGATGACCGGCGATCAGGTTGCCCAGCAACAGCAGCAGTCCGACCTGTCGTCCTTCATCAACGTGATCGGCATCGGCCTGGCCACCGGCATCGCGGCGCTGGTGGCCGTGGTGCGGCAGCGGCAGGCCGAGCGCATCGCCGAGCTGGCGAAGCTGGCCACCATCGCCCAGCAGGCGGTGCTGCGGCCGCTCGGGCCGAAGGTGGGCACGCTGGCCGTGGCCGGGCGCTACATCTCCGCCACCGCGGCCGCCGACATCGGCGGCGACCTCTATGAGGCGCTCGACACGCCGTACGGCGTTCGCATGATCATCGGTGACGTGCGCGGCAAGGGCCTGGACGCGGTGCGTACGGCGAGCATCGTGCTGGGCTCGTACCGCCATGTCGCCTTCGAGCGGGCCGATCTGCGCGCCATCGTGGCCGACCTGGACCGGGCGGTCGCCCGCAGCGTCGGCGACGAGGACTTCGTCACCGCCTGCCTGGTCGAGGAGCGCGGCGGCACGCTGACCATCGTCAACTGCGGCCACCCCGCGCCGATCCTGATCCGGCGCGGCGAGGTGATCACCCTTGATCCGCCCTCGCCGGCGCCGCCGCTGGGCTTCATGCCGGTGGTGCGCAGCCGCGTGGAGCGGCTCGAACCCGGCGACCGGCTGCTGCTGCTCACCGACGGCCTGGCCGAGGCGCGCCGCGACGGCGAGTTCTTCCCCATCAACCAGCGGGCCTGGAAGCTGCTCGGCCACGGCACCGTCGCCGACGGCCTGGCCTCCGTGGAGTCCGCGCTGCTGGAATGGGTGCACAACCGGCTCGACGACGACATCGCGCTGATCCTGATGGAGTACGCGGGGCCGTCCCAGCCCACGCCCATGCCGGTGCCCAGCTGGGAGCTGGGCGCGACCAACTGACGCCTGGTCAGGCGACCGTGGCCGACCGGCTGCGGCGCACCGAGATGCTGATCATCGGCAGCGTGTGCGGCGCGCGGTGGCGGCCGACGTAGCGGACCGGGTAGCGCGGCTCGAACAGCAGCCGGTGCAGCTTGTCGATCATGATTCCTCCCCAGTGTGCGGCGGGCCGAGGGTGCCCACGTCACTCGGAAGAACGACGTCGATGGAGAAAGGTTGCGCGTCCCGGCGTGGCGGCTTGCTTATGTCCGGAATGAGGCATATCTACCTACGCTTTCGCATGACCTCGCGAGCAAACGTCATCACGCTGTGATGTGAACTTCTCGGCAGTTCGCTTGCCGATGGTTACTGGTGAGTAATACAGTCGACCTTACTGGCCGGTAACGAGTGCGCTGAGGGCGGGAAGATGAGCCACTACCTGAGCAACCTGCGGGATCTTGAGTTCAACCTGTTCGAGGTGTTCGAAACGCCCTTCGGTGAGGGACCGTTCGCCGAGGTCGACACGGACACCGCGCGCAGCGTGCTGGGCGAGATCGACCGCATGGCGCGCGTCGACCTGGCCGCGAGCTACGTCGACGGCGACCGCAACCCGCCGGTGTACGACCCGGCGACCTACACCGTGGCCATGCCCGACAGCTTCAAGCAGTCCTTCAAGACCTGGATGGACGCCGAGTTCTGGCGCCTGGACCTGCCGTCCGCCCTCGGCGGCAGCAACTCGCCGCGCACCCTGACCTGGGCCTGGGCCGAGCTGGTGCTGGGCTCCAACGCCCCCATCTGGATGTACGGCTCCGGCCCGTCCTTCGCGCACGTGCTGCACGTCGAGGGCACCCCGGAGCAGCAGGAGTGGGCCAAGCTCTTCGTCGAGAAGAAGTGGGGCTCCACCATGGTGCTCACCGAGCCGGACGCCGGCTCGGACGTGGGCGCCGGCCGCACCAAGGCGATCAAGCAGGAGGACGGCTCCTGGCACATCGAGGGCGTGAAGCGCTTCATCACCTCGGCCGAGCACGACATGTCGGAGAACATCATCCACTACGTGCTGGCCCGCCCCGAGGGCCACGCGGGCGGCACCAAGGGCCTGTCGCTGTTCGTCGTGCCGAAGTTCCACTTCGACCCGCAGACCGGTGAGCTGGGCGAGCGCAACGGCGTGTTCATCACCAACGTCGAGCACAAGATGGGCCTCAAGGTCTCCACGACCTGCGAGACCACCTTCGGCGGGCACGGCGTACCGGCCAAGGGCTGGCTCGTCGGCGAGGTGCACGAGGGCATCCGGCAGATGTTCCTGATCATCGAGAACGCCCGGATGATGGTCGGCACCAAGGCCATCGCCACCCTGTCCACCGGCTACCTGAACGCGCTGTCCTACGCCAAGGAGCGGGTGCAGGGCGCGGACCTGCTGCAGATGACCGACAAGGCCGCCCCGCGCGTCACCATCACGCACCACCCCGACGTGCGCCGCTCGCTGCTGCTGCAGAAGTCGTACGCCGAGGGCCTGCGCGCCCTGGTCGCGTACACGGCGTACTGGCAGGACCGGGTCACCGTGGCCGTCGCCGCGGGCGACGAGAAGGCCGCCAAGCGCGCCTCGAAGATCAACGACCTGCTGCTGCCGCTGGTCAAGGGCTGCGGCTCGGAGCGCGCGTTCGAGCTGCTCGGCAGCGAGGCGCTGCAGACCTTCGGCGGCTCCGGCTTCCTGCAGGACTACCCGCTGGAGCAGTACGTCCGCGACGCGAAGATCGACTCGCTGTACGAAGGCACCACCGCGATCCAGAGCTTGGACCTGCTGTTCCGGAAGATCGTGCGGGACAACGGCCGCTCGCTGATGTCGGTCGCCGGGGAGATCCAGGAGTTCCTCACCAACGAGACCGGCAACGGCCAGCTCAAGGAGGAGCGCGCCGCGCTCGCCGCCGCGCTGGGCGACGTGCAGGGCATGCTCGGCACCCTGACCGGCTGGCTGGCCGAGTCGCAGGGCGACGACCCGCGCGCCCTGTACAAGGTCGGCCTGCACTCCCGCCGCCTGCTGCTGGCGCTGGGCGACCTGGTCGTCGGCTGGCTGCTGCTGCGCCGCGCCGACGTGGCCCTCAAGGCCCTGACCGGCGAGCCGTCCGCCGCAGACCAGCACTTCTACAACGGCGTGGTGACCTCCGCGCGGTTCTTCTCGCGCGAGGTGCTGCCGCGGCTGGCCGCCGACCGGCGCATCGTCGAGCTGGGCACGCTCGACGCGATGGACCTCGCCGAGGACGCCTTCTAAGAGACCGACACCCATCCCACCAACAGGTGAACGGCGCCCCCTCGCCACGCTTCGTGCGGGGGGCGCCGTTCCCCTTTCCGCTGGATCAGCCGCCCGCCCGGCCCGCTATCACCGAAGTTGGGATGCGCGAGGGCCGCGTCTGCGGCAAGCTGGGCTCATGGCTCCGCTGTCGGGCGCCGATACGCGCCCACGCACCCTCGTACTGCTGCGTCACGCCAAGGCCGACCGCCCGGCGGGGGTGCCCGACGCCGACCGGCCGCTGACCGACCGCGGCCACGCCGACGCCGCCGCCGCGGGCGCCTGGCTGGTCAACCAGGGTTACGTCCCTGATCTCGTGCTCTGCTCGCCCTCCCGGCGCACCCGGCAGACCTGGCACGCCGTCGCGCTCGCGCTCGCGGGCGCCGGCTCACCGGTGGTCCACTACGAGCGCCCGCTGTACGAGGGCTCGCCCGAGGACCTGCTCCAGGTCATCCACGAGGCGCCGCCCGAACACCGCACCGTCCTGCTGATCGGCCACAACCCGGCCATCTCGCAGCTCACCGAGCAGCTCAGCGCGGGCAGCGGCGGGGTGGACTCCGACGGCCTGCGGACCTGCGGCATCGCCGTGCACCAGACCGACACCGACTGGTCCGCCACCGAGACCGCCAAACTCATCACCACCCACACCCCCCGCGCCTGACCCGCCTCTCCCGACCCGACCCGGCCCCGCCGCGCCGCGCCGCGATCATCCGACTTGCCTGGCAAACGGGCGTATCTTGACCGCGCATTCGCCCATCTGCCTGGCAAGTCGAGCGATCTTGGCGCCGGGGGGCGAGGCGGAGCCGGGCCGGGCGGGGCGGGTGGGTTAGGCGAAGAGGGCGAAGTAGATGGCGATGTGGTGGCAGAGCGCGGCGACGAGGGTGCAGGCGTGGAAGAACTCGTGGTGGCCGAAGACCTCGGGCCACGGGTTGGGGCGCCGCAGCGCGTAGAAGACCGCGCCGACGCTGTACGCCGCGCCGCCGACCAGAAGCAGGACCAGCGCGGTGACGCCGCCGTTGCGCAGGATGTCGGGCAGCACGGCGACCGCGACCCAGCCCAGTGCCAGGTACAGCGGGGCGGACACCCAGCGCGGCGCGTGCGGCCAGATCAGCGACATGGCCGCTCCGCCGACCGCGCCCGCCCACACGAGCGCCAGCAGCAGCGCGGCCTTGCCCGAGGGCAGCAGGAGCAGGCAGAACGGGGTGTACGTGCCCGCGATGAAGATGAAGATCATGGCGTGGTCGAGCCGCCGCATGAGCTGGTAGCCGCGCTCGCTCCACACCCGCCGGTGGTAGAGCCCGCTGACGCCGAACAGCCCGCACACGGTGAGGCTGTAGACGGCGACGCTGAGCACGGGTGTGGTGCCGGGCCGGAACGCGGCGATCGAGACGAGCACGATGCCGCAGACCAGGGCGACGAAGAAGGCGTACGCGTGCAGCCAGCCGCGCATTCGCGGCTTGCCGATGTCGACGGGGCGCAGACGGGTGGCGGTGCCGTTCATGCCCTCAGGTTACGACACCGTAGGTTACTCATCCGTAAGTGACCGGGGTGAGGCCGGTAACATCTGCGTCGTGCTGGTCAGGCCGTACGGCTGGGACGGGGTGCTGCTGGAGGTCGACGACCCGGCGGCGTGGTTTCGCGCACTGTGGGCCGCCCGGGAGCGCGGCGAGCTGGTGTGCGAGGAGATCGTGCCCGCCGCCCGGACGGTGCTGCTGCGCGGTGTCCAAGGACGACCGTGCTGGCAGGACTGGACGCCCGCCGCGGGCGAGGCCGCGACCGCCCGGCGGCTGGACGTGCCCGTGCACTGGGACGGGCCTGACTACGCGGCCGTGGCGGCGGCCTGGCGCGCCGAGCCCGCCGACGTCCTCAAAGGAACCGGATTCACGGTCGCGTTCTGCGGCTTCGCGCCCGGCTTCGGCTACCTCACCGGGCTGCCCGAGCAGCGGTGGCTGCCCCGGCTGGCCAGCCCGCGCACCCGGGTGCCCGCCGGCTCGGTCGCGCTCGCGGGGCCGTACGCCGGTATCTATCCCCGCAGCTCCCCCGGGGGATGGCAGCTCGTCGGCCGCACCGGCCTGGACCTGTTCGTCCTGGACCGCGACCCACCGGCCCTGCTCACCCCCGGCACCCTGGTGAGGTTCACCGATGCTTGAGGTGATCGCCCCCGGCCCGCTGGCCACCGTCCAGGACCTGGGCCGCTTCGGCTACGCCCAGCTCGGCGTCTCCCGCTCCGGCGCCCTCGACCCCGCCGCCCTGCGCCTGGCCAACCGCCTCGTCGGCAACCCCGAAACCGACGCCGCCCTCGAACTCACCTACGGCGGCACCGTGCTGCGCGCCCACGCCCCCCTCTGGTGCGCCCTCACCGGCGCCCCCGCCCCCCTCACCGTCGACGGCCACCCCGCCCCCTACGGCGCCCCCTTCGCCCTCCCCACCGGCGCCCTCCTCACCATCGGCACCCCCACCCACGGCATCCGCAGCTACCTGGCCCTCGCCGGCGGCCTCCCCATCCCACCCGTCCTCGGCTCCCGCAGCACCGACACCCTCTCCACCCTCGGCCCCCCACCCCTTTCCCCCGGCACCACCCTCCCCACCGCCACCCCTCCCGCGCCGATCTTGCGTGAGCTGTGGGGACGACACGCGCCTACCGGGCAGAACGGCAACACTTCGCGCAAGATCGGCGCGGTGGACTTCGTGCCGTGGAGCGCGCCCGGGGCGGAGATCCGGGTGAGGGTGCGGTTCGGGCCGCGGGAGGGGTGGTTCGCGGAGCCGGGGGAGTTGCTGCGGCGGGTGTACACGGTGGGGCAGGGGGACCGGATCGGGGTGCGGCTGGACGGGCCGCCGCTGGCCCGCGCGATCGCGGGGGAGCTGCCCAGTGAAGGGCTGGTCGCGGGGGCGGTGCAGGTGCCGGGGGACGGGCGGCCGCTGGTGTTCCTCGCCGATCACCCGACCACCGGCGGATACCCGGTGATCGCGGTCGTGCACCCCGCCGATCTCGGGCTGCTCGCCCAGGCGCGGCCGGGCACTAGGGTGGTCTTCCATGGATCTCAACGCTGATCTCGGCGAGGGCTTCGGCCGCTGGGAACTCGGGGACGACGAGGCCCTGCTCGACGTGGTGACCAGCGCCAACGTCGCCTGCGGCTTCCATGCCGGGGACGCGGCCACCATGCGCCGCACCTGCGCGCTGGCCGCGAGCCAGGGTGTCGCGGTGGGTGCGCAGGTGGGCTACCGCGATCTCGCCGGGTTCGGCCGCCGCTTCATCGAGTACGAGCTGCCCCAGCTCCGCGACGAGATCATCTATCAGGTCGGGGCGCTGCAGGCGCTGGCCGCGGCCGAGGGCACCCGCGTGCGGTACCTCAAACCGCACGGCGCGCTCTACCACGCCGTCGCGCACGTCGACGCGATCGTCGACGCGGCCCGCGCCACCGGGCTGCCCGTGCTCTGCGCGCCGGGCTCGCCGCTGGCCACCGCCGCCGGGGACGCGGTCGTGCCGGTCTACGCCGAGGGCTTCGCCGACCGGGCGTACCGGGCCGACGGCACGCTGCTGCCGCGCGGCAAGCCGGGCGCCGTCATCACCGACCAGGAGGAGGTGGTGGCCCGCGCCCTGCTGATGGCGGTCGACCAGCGCGTCATCGCCCTCGACGGCACCGTGCTCCCGCACGCCGTCGACTCCATCTGCCTGCACGGCGACACGCCCGGCGCGGTCACGCTGGCCCGCGCCGTACGCGAGGCCCTCGCCCAGGCCGACGTTCCCCTGCGCCCCTTCCTGCCCTGACCCGTCCGGGTCGGGGCGGTCAGGTGTCGAGGCCGCGGAGGATGAGCGGGAGGCGGTCCGTGCCGTCGGGGGTGACCTCGATCGGGACGCCCCAGTCCTGGCGGGTGAGGTGGCAGGCGGCGTGCTCGGCGTCGGCGTCGCAGGTCGCGGCCTGGGCCACCACCTGGAGCACCCCGCGCGGCACGGCGGGGTTGAGCACCAGCTTGCGCGACAGGTCGGTGGTCACCCCGGCGCCTTCGAGCAGCAGCTCGGCGGGTGAGGCGGACACCTCCAGCCGGGTCGGGTCGCCGAAGCTGCGGTCCAGCTTCTGGCCGGGCGCCGGCGTGAAGATCACGTCCAGGTCGACCGTGCCCGGGGCGAGCCGCGACGGCGGGCGCTCGACCTTGTGCCTGCCCCCGTCGACCTGCCCGGCCGTCGCCGCCGGGGCGAGCCGGACCAGCCGGTGCGCCGCCGACTCGACCACGACCGCATTGCCGTCCGCGTCCAGCACCACGTCGCTGGGCTCGGCGAAGCCGCTGTCGACCGTGGACACCACGCCGTCCTGCCAGCGCCGGACCGCGCCGTTGTACGTGTCCGCGATCAGCACCGAGCCGTCCGGCAGCGCGCACACCCCGAGCGGGTGCTGCAGCAGCGCCTGGTCCGCCGGTCCGTCGACATGCCCGAAGTCGAACAGGCCCTGACCGACCGCGGTGTGCAGCTCGCCGTCCTCGATCCAGCGCAGCGCGCTGGTCTCCGAGTCGGCCAGCCACAGCCGCCGCCCGTCGGGCGAGGCGGACAGGCCGGACGGCTGCGCCAGCCACGCCTGGTCCAGCGCGCCGTCGCGCAGCGCCTCGACGGTGGTGCCCGCGTACAGGCCGACCGTGCGCTTGACCGGGTCGAACCACCAGAGGGTGTGCGTGCCCGCCATCGCGACGACGACCCTGCCGTCGAACCAGGCCACGTCCCACGGCGAGGACAGGTCCATGGCCCGCGCGTCGTGCGCGTGCGCGTCCAGGCTCGACCGCCACTGCCGGCCCGTCCCGGCGAGCGTGGTCACGGTCAGGTCGGCCAGCTTCACGCCGCGCAGCAGGTGGTTCACCGTGTCGGCGACGACCACGTCGTACCCGACGCGGGCGGCGACCTCCGGGGGCAGCGCGCACAGGCCCTGGGGTTCGGAGAAGCTCGCCTGCCCGGCGGGGCCGTCGGCGCGCCCGCGCGCGCCGGAGCCGATGCGGGTGACGACCGTGCCCAGGTCCGCGTCGAGCAGGGCCAGGCTGTGCCGGGCCGAGTCGGACACCAGCATGGTGCCGTCGGGCAGCGGCAGCGCCTTGCCCGGGAAGCGCAGCAGGGTGTCGCTCGGCGGCGGCGGCACGAACGGCCCGCTCCCGCGGCGCAGCGTGCCCTTCGCCTCGTGCTCGGCGATCAGCTGGTCGAGCAGCCGGCGCAGGCCCTCGGCGTGGCCCTCGCCCGCCATGGACGCCACCACGTAACCCTCGGGGTCCACGACCGACAGGGTCGGCCATGCCTTGGCCGCGTACTGCTGCCACATGAGCATCTCGGGGTCGTCCAGCACCGGGTGCGCCACGCCGTAGCGCTCCACCGCGGCGGCGAGCGCGTCGGCGTCGCGCTCGTGTTCGAACTTGGGCGAGTGCACCCCGATGACGACCAGGACGTCGCCGTACTTCTCCTCCAGCGGCCGCAGCTCGTCGAGCACGTGCAGGCAGTTGATGCAGCAGAAGGTCCAAAAGTCGAGAATTACGACGCGTCCGCGCAGGTCCGCCAGCGAGAGGTTGCGCCCGCCGGTGTTGAGCCAGCCGCGGCCGCGGAGTTCAGGAGCGCGGACACGCGCGGTCGTCGCCATGGGGCAAGCCTATCGAGGTGATCAGCGCGGTCGAGCGCGGCGGCTGTGATCTCCGAGACGGGCGCCGTCGCCCGGCATGATCGGCGCAGGCCGGGGGATACTCCGGGCATGGTGCGTATCGGTGCGATCGTATGGCAGGTGTCCGACCTCGGCAGGGCACGCGAGTTCTGGCGCGGCGCCCTCGGCTACGAGGCCACCCCGGACAACCCCGACTTCCTGGCCGACCCGCGCGGCACCGGCCCCCGCCTGCACCTGGACACCGGAGACCGGATGCACCTGGACCTGTGGGCGGAGGACGCGGCCGAGCAGCGGGCCGAGGTCGCGCGGCTGGTGTCGCTGGGCGCCCGGGTCGTCGAGGACTGGACCTACCCCGAGGACGCCGACTTCGTCGTGCTCGCCGACCCGGACGGCAACCTGTTCTGCGTGATCGACAAGTCCGCCTGATCAGGCGGACGCCGTCGCGAGCACGGCCGGCGCGGCGGGTGCCGCGAGCCCGTCCTGCTCGTCGGTGATCAGGCCGCGCAGCGACAGCGCCACCAGCGACGCCGACAGCGTGCCGACGATGACCAGCCCGATCCAGACCGCGCCCAGCCCGGCGCCGAGCAGCGGACCGGCGGTGATCGGCGCGATGACGGCGGACAGGCCCCACACCATGCCCGACAGCGCGTTGTACCGGCCGCGCAGCTCGTCGGTGGCGAGCGCGTTGACCAGCGCCGGGCTGATCGGCGAGAGCAGCGTCTCGCCGGTGGCGAAGACCGCCCCGAAGACGATCACGCAGGCGGCGCTGAGCAGCGCGTTCCTGCCGTCGACGAGCCCGGCGAGGCCGAGCACGAGCCAGGCCGTGGCGAAGACGGCGCCGACCACGGCCAGCGCCCGGGTCCGGCTGCGGCCCTGCAGTTTCTTGATCACGACGAGCTGCGCCAGCACGATGACGACGGTGTTGGCGGTGAAGGCGTAGCCGACGACCTGCGGCGTCACCCCGGCCACCGTGGTGGCGAAGCCCGCGAAACCCACTTCGAGCTGGGCGTATCCCGACGCGGTCAGCAGCACGCTGAAGATCAGCAGGCGGCGGAACGGCCGGTGCCGCACGACCTCGGCGTACCCCTTGCCGGCGGGCCCGCCGGTCTGCTGCGCCGCGTCGGCGACGAGGCGGCGGCCGACCTGCGGCATCGAGGCCAGGATGACGAACGGGCCCGCGTAGCAGAGCATGTCGAGCACGTAGATCAGCTGGAAGGTGCCCGGCCGGGCGGTGTCGACGACGGTGCCGGAGATCGCCGAGCCGACGCCGATGCCGAGATTGAGCAGGGCGAACTGCAACCCGAAGACGCGCTGCCGCTCCCCCTCGCCGGTGAGGGAGCTGAAGATCGTGGTCTGGCCCGCCCAGATGCACGAGGCGCCCAGGCCGCCCAGGGTCAGCGCCGTCCAGGCCAGCCAGGTGTTGTCGACCAGCGCCAGCAGGCCCATGCCCGCCGCCTCCAGCAGCAGCGCGGGCAGCACCACGCGGCGTGCGCCGTACCGGTCGATCAGGGTGCCGCCGATCGGCGAGACGACCAGGGTGAGCAGGCCGAACCAGCCGATCAGGAGGCCGACCGTGCTGCCCGGCAGGTGCCGCACCTCGGTCAGGTAGATGTAGAGGAACGGCAGCGTGAGCCCTCGGCCCAGCGAGGAGAAGGCGGTGCCGATCAGCATCCGGCGTGCTTCGGGCCGCGTGGGCAGGGCGTCGCGCAACATGCGCCCAGTCTGGTGGCGGGGTCCGACGTCACGCGACCGAATAAGACGGCCCTGTGGTCATGACCACAGGGCCGTCCGCTGCTTACTCGTTCACCGGGTCACGGGGTGGGCGTGGGCTCCGCCGACGGGTCGCCGCCGGTGGTCGCGGTGGCCGGGGCCAGGCACAGCACCTTGCTGCCGACGGTGACGTGCGGCTGCTGCTTGTCGGGGCACTGCTCCAGGGTGTCGCCGACCGACACGACCTTGAACGCGCCGCCGTCGCCGCAGTCGGCCTTGACCGCGGCGCTGCCGGACTGCTTGAGGCAGTCCCCGACGCCGAAGGACGGCTCGGCCTCGCCGCCGCCCATCAGCTTGTCCACGCCGATCAGCAGCCCGAAGGCCAGTGCCAGCAGCAGCGCGCAGCCGACCACGACCCCGATGATCAGGCGGCCGCTGCGGACCGGCTTGATCTCGGTCGCCCCGGTCTCCTCGGGCTTGAACTTGTCGAACCGGTTCTGGTCGGCACCGCCGGGCGGCGGCGAGTCGACCGGCGGACGCTGGCCGGGCACCAGGCCGGGTCCGGCAGGCGGCGGGCCCACCGGACGGCCGGGCGCCATGGCAGGCGGTGGCATGTGCGGCGGCGCCGCCTGGGTCGGCGGCGGCATGTGCGGCGCGGCAGGCGGGGGCATGTGCGGGGCCGCGGGCGGCGGCATGTGCGGCGCGGCCGGGGGTGCCGTTGCGGCCTGCGGTGCGGCCGCGGGCTGCAGCAGGTCGCCGAACGCGTGCCCGCGCGTCTGCCGCTGGGCGGGCGCGGCGGGCTGCTCCGGGGCAGCGACGGGCTCGTCCGCGGGGCGGGGCGCGCCGTACACCGTGGACGAGCGGGCGATCGGCGGGGCCGGCTGCGGCTCGGCGGCCGCGGCGGGCTGCGGGCTGGGCACGGTGACCCGGGCGCTCGCGCGCGCCGCACCGGCCGCGGGGACCTGCGCCGCGGCCTGGACCGGGGCGGTCGCCGGAGCGGCGGCCGGCACGGGAGCGGGCGGGGGCGGCGACACCGGAGCGTCCGCCGGGGCGCTCACCGCGGCCGAGCCGTAGACGCGCGGCTGCGGCTTCGGCATGGCGGCCGGGGCGTCCTCGCCGGGCGTCAGCCGGCTGGCGGCCGGGACCGAGGCGGTGGCGACACCGACCGACGCGCGGGCGACGGACGGTGGCGGGGTCACCGGGATCGCGGGCGGCGTGCTCACCGGCGCGGCCGGGTCGGTGACGGGCGGCGTGCTGACCGGGGCCGACGCGACCGGCGGCGTGCTGACCGGCACCGACGCCGCGGCGGCGAACGGCGCCGGGGCGGCCGGCTCGGGCTCGAACGGCATCGACTCGAACGACGCCGGCTCCCGCTTGGGCAGCGGCTCGTAGGCAGGCGCGGCCGGCTCGAAGGACGGCGCTGCCTGGTAGACGGCGGGCTCGTAGGACGGGGCCGGCTCGTAGGACGGCGCGGCCTCGCGAACGGGCTCGTACGAAGCTGCGGGCTCGTAGGACGGCGCGGGCTCGCGAACGGGCTCGTACGAAGCTGCGGGCTCGTAGGACGGCGCGGGCTCGTATGAGGGCGCGGGCTCGTAGGACGGCGCGGGCTCGTGCGAGGACGCGGGCTCGTAAGGCGGAGCGGAGTCATACGACGACGCGGGCTCATACGACGGCGCGGGCTCATACGACGGAGCCGGCTCGTAAGACGGGGCGGAGTCGTACGACGGCGCCGGCTCGTATGCCGCCGGGTCGTAGGGCGACGCGGGCTCACGGGTCGGCAGGGGCTCGTACGACGGCGCGGCTTCGCGCGTCGGCAGCGGCTCGTAGGCCGCCGGCTCCGGCTCGGGGTCCATCAGCGCGGCCACTGCGGGCGGCGGGGTCCACGGGCCGGTCGGGGCGCTCGGCTTGGGGCTGTCGCCGGCGGCGAAGGCGGCCCAGGAGGCCGAACCGCCGGTGTTCTCGGGCGCGGCGGCCGGGGCCGGCGGCTCCTCGGCCTTGGCGAAACCGGACTCCAGGTCCGAGTAGTCGGGCCAGGCCGGGGCGGCTTCCGTCTTGGGCGCGTCCCACGACTGCTCCTGCTGCCAGGAGTCCGCGGCGGGCGTGGTCTGCGGCGCGGACCACTGGTCTGCGGCGGGGGTCCACTCCGGCTGCGCGGGCGGCGTCGCCCAGGACGGGTCGGCGGCGGGCGTCGACCAGTCCTGCTGCGCGGCCCAGTCCGGCTCGACGGGGGGCGCGGCCGGGGCGGCGGGCGGCACGAACGGCTCGTGCGCGGCGAAGGACGACGACATCTCGTGGCGTACGCCGGGGATCGGCACCACCGCGGGCGCCGGGACGTACGGCGCGTCGTCGCCCGACGGGGCGGCGGGGGCGGGTTCGGCCGGGAAGCCGCCGAAGGTGCTGGCGGAGGGCTGGCCGTCCACGGAGTCCGGCGGGAAGTCCGCCTCCGGGGCGCTGCCGTACGGGGTGAAGACCGGAAACTCCTCGGGCGCCGGGGGCGCCTCGAACAGGCCGAAGCCACCCTTGCGGTCGGCTGCGTCAGCCGGCGGCCAGCCGGGCTGCTGCGGTGCCTCGGACGTCATACGCGCACGCCTCCTTCTCTATCGCCATCCCAGGCGACGCCGAGCGGAAGGTGCGCAGGGGTCAGAAGCCGAGGGGTGGCGGCCGTGCCCACCGTACCGGTCCCGGCGCGCGACCGGTACCCGGGAGTGGCCCGCTGACGGCCGCTCAGCATTGTGGCCCCCGCCCGGCCGTACGGCTGGACAGGGGCCACAACGCTTTTGGAGGAGGAGAAAACGTCTCAGTGCAACCGGACGAACACGGCTGCCATCGGGTCGCCCAGCTCAGCGGCGCGGCGGCGCTGCGCGCGCTCGGCGTGGGGGCGCTCCAGGTGGATCTGCTCGGCGCTGCGGCTCCGCGTCCGCATCTTCTTCATGATGCTCATGCCGAGTATTAGATCGTACGAGCCCCCATCTTCGCCAACGATTATTAGGTGAGCTGAGACACCAGCCTAAGATTCGTAGGTGAGGCTCAGTTTCGGGGCGTGATCGCGGCGAGCAGCTCGGGCTGCCGGTGATCGAGCACGTCACCGGCCGTGACGACGCCGAGCCACACCGCGGCCACCGCGTACGCCAGGCCCGCCGGCAGCGCGAGCGCCGCGCCGACCGCCCCGCCGAACAGCACCAGCAGCAGCACCGGCAGCGCCAGCACCATCCCGGCCAGCCACGCGGCCATGGCGAGCAGGCTCTTGACCATGCCGGAGCCGGTGTTGACGGCGAACGGGTTCTGGTTCTCCGGCAGCGCGTAGGCGGCCCACACCGAGACGTGCGTGGCGCAGGCCAGGCCGGTGCCGTACGCGGCGAACAGGGTGCCCGCCATGACCGGCAGCAGGGACAGGTCCTCGCGGAGCACGGCGTTGAGCACGGCCAGCGCAGCCAGGATCGGCACGATGATCCAGGAGTACGCGACCACCCGGGCGCGCAGCTCGATCCGGCCGGGCACCCCGGTCACCACGTGCGCGGCGTACGCCGTGCCGTCGTAGCCGAACTGGTTCGCGATGCCGAGCCCGGCCAGCGCTCCGACGATCACCATCGAGAATCCGTGCACGTTCTGCGCGACGGCGCCCTGCCCGCCCTGCGACCCGAGGTTCGTCACCACCGGCAGGAACACGGCGATCACCGCGAACGTGATCAGGCTGGCGCGGCGGCGCACGTCGCGGCCCCAGTACTTCAGCTCCCGCGCGACCAGCGCGCCGTACTGGGTGCGGGGCCGGCGCGCGCCGAGGAACCGGGCGACCGGCGTGCCGGAGGCGGCCCGCGTCCGCACCGCGCCCCCGCCGCCCGGGGCGGCCAGCATCGCCGACTCCAGCGAGCCCGCCCACCACCACATGAGCAGCAGTATCGTCAGCACGGTGAGCGCGAGCCGGGCCCCGGCCGCCGCCCAGCGGCCGTCCAGCGCGTCGACACCGACCACGTACGGGGCGGCCAGCGGCGTCCAGCCGAGCACGTCGGCCACCGCGACGAGCCGGCCGGTGCCGACATGCTGCGCGCTGTTGGTGATCATCAGCTGGATCGGGCCGAGCGAGGCGGCCAGCACGGCGAGCAGCACCGCGGCCAGGTCGCGGGTGCGCCGGGCCCGCAGCGCCCGGGAGAACGCGCTGGTCACCGCGCGGCTGAGCACGACGCACAGCAGCAGGCCGAGCAGCACCCCGAGCGCGGCGACCAGCCCCGGCAGCGGGCCGCCACGCAGCGCCGCGCCGATCGCCAGGCCGGACGAGGCCAGCAGGGTCGCGGCGGCGGGCACCCCGAGCAGGGCCGCGACCAGCAGGCCGCGGACCAGGTCGCGCCGGGGGAGCGGGAGCAGGGCGAACCGGCCCGGCTCCAGCGTCTCGTCCACCCCGAACCAGACCAGCGGCAGGAACAGCCAGCCCAGCACCAGCGCCGCACCGCCGAAGGCGGGCACCAGCGCGGCCGCCGCCGGGCTGTCCGAGGCCACCGCCGCGGCGGCGGCCAGGGCGGCGAAGCCGCCGTAGACCACCGCGCCGACCAGGCCGAGCACGAACATGACGACCTTCGTGGAGCGGCCGCGGAAGCCGTTGCGCAGCACGCGCAGCTTCAGCCGGGCGAACGTCAGAGCCACGACAGCTCCGCCCCGGTGGCCGTGCGGCCGCCGACCACCTCGACGAACGCCTCTTCGAGGGTGCGCTGCCCGCGTACCTCGTCCAGGGTGCCGACGGTGCGGATGCGGCCCGCCGCCATGATCGCCACGTGGCTGCACAGCCGCTCCACCACCTCCAGCACGTGGCTGGAGAAGATGACCGTGCCGCCCCCGGCGACGTAGCGGGTGAGGATGTCGCGGATGGTCGCGCCGCTGACCGGGTCCACGGCCTCGAACGGCTCGTCGAGCACCAGCAGCCGCGGCGCGTGCAGCAGCGCGCAGGCCAGCGCGATCTTCTTCTTCATGCCGGCCGAGTAGTCGACGACCAGGGTGCGCCCGGCGTCGGTCAGCGCCAGCACGTCCAGCAGCTCGGTGACGCGGGCGTCGATGACCTCGGGCGCCATCCCGCGCAGCAGGCCCTGGTAGGTGAGCAGCTCGGTGCCGTCGAGCCGGTCGAAGAGGCGTACGCCGTCGGGCATCACGCCGATCAGCGACTTCGCGCGGACCGGGTCGTGCCACACGTCGTGGCCGAGCACCAGGGCCCGCCCGGCGTCCGGGCGCAGCAGCCCGACCGCCATGGACAGGGTGGTGGTCTTGCCGGCCCCGTTGGGCCCGAGCAGGCCGAAGAACGAGCCGGCCGGCACGGCCAGGTCGACGCCGTCCACGGCGACCTTGCCATCGAAGGTCTTGACGAGCCCCTGAAGGGCGAAGGCGCTGTCCACGGTCACGGTCCGACTCTAGACCGGCCGCGCCCGGCTCCCCCGCCCCGAACAGCGGGGGCGGGGGAGCCGTGGCGGTCAGCGCCGGTTGGCGTTCTCCCGCTCGGCCGCGATGCAGGAGCCCTGCGCCGGGCGCAGCTCGCTCTTGATCTCGGCGATCAGGTCCCGGGCGTGGTCGCGGCTGAGGTTCCAGGCGTACCACTGGTCCGGGTTGTCGCGCAGGTCGCGGACCATCCAGCTGAGCGCGCAGCTGCGGTACGGCTCGGGCAGCTTGACCAGCTCCGGGGCCGCGTCCGGGCCGAGCGCCCGCAGGTACCAGAAGTCGATCTTCTGGAACCGCTCGACGTTCTGCTCCGCGATGAAGTGCTCGGGGTTGGCCGCGCCGAGGAAGAGCAGCAGGCCGGCGAAGCCCGCCACCGCCGCCCGCGGGAACCAGCCCGCCCGCAGCTTCCACCCGGCCAGCGCGATCAGCACGAACACGCCGCCGAGGTAGAGCTCGACCGAGCCGAAGAACAGCCGCTCCCGGGTCCAGCCGTAGGTGTTCTGGTAGAGCCACATGCGCCACACCGCCGAGCCGACGATGACCATGCTGAGCAGCACCAGCGCGCCGAGCAGCGAGCGCAGCAGCACCCGGTCCTGCACCGTCTCCTTGACCGCCCAGCGCGACACCAGGCCGATCACGACCAGCGTCAGCAGGGTCACCACGAGCAGCTGGCCGAAGCCCTGCACCGCGTACTCGGAGTAGGTCAGGCCGCTGGTCTTCTGGATGTACGCCTTGTCGCCGAAGAAGAAGCGCAGCTGCACCGCGACGAACGCGGCGAACAGCAGCACCAGGCCGCCCAGCGGCAGCGCCACCTCGATGCGGCCGATGCGCCGCGAGGACGGGCGCTCCAGCCCCGACAGGTCCGGCGGGGCCAGCACCGTGAAGATCGCGCCCGCCGTGATCAGGCCGCCGATAACCGTGTAGATCAGCAACCGCATGAACGTACGCATGTTGATCTCAGGCAGGATGTCGCCGAGCAGCGTGGCGAATGCGGCGTCGGCCGAGGCCAGCAGCGCGCCGAAGACGATCAGCAGGATCACCGTCACGACCAGCGACAGCACGATGCGGCCAGCGGTGCCGCCCTTCTCCCGGGACTTCTGCCAGGCGCTCGCGCCCCGGCCCAGCCACGGGATCGCCCGGAACGCGGCCAGCGGCAGCGCCAGCGCGCCGACGATCACGGCGCGCACCGAGTGGCCGCCGGCCACCGCCAGCGAGCCGCAGGCCACCGCGCCCAGCACGCAGAACACGTACAGCCAGCCCGCGTCGCGGAAGGTGCCGACCGCCAGCAGGGCCAGCGCGAGCACCGCCCAGCCGATCCGGATCAGTCGCTCGCTGCGGGTGTCCGGCTTCGGGCCGAACCGGGCCGCGTGCCAGATCGCCCCGGCCATGACCAGGCCGACCAGCAGCCAGCCGACGGCGGGCCGGCTCAGCGGCAGCGCGATGGCCGTGGCCAGGCCGCCGATGAGCGCGGCGGTCCAGGCCGCCGGACCGCCCGCGTAGTCAGGCCCCTGCCAGCGGGTGGCGAGGAAGCCCGGCGGGGGCGGCGGCAGCGGGGCGAACCGGGCCGCTTCCGCCGGGTACGGCTGCGCGGGCAGCTTGGCCGGGGCGGGCGGCTCGGTCGCAGGGGCGACCGGCGCCGCGAACCCACCGGGCGCCTTCGCCGCGGCGGCAGCCGGGTCGCCGACCGCGTCCGGCGCTGCGGGCGCGTCGGCGGCAGGGGACCCGGCGGTCACCGACTCCGCTGCCGGGGCCTCGGCGGGAGCCGCCGGTGCCGGGTCGGCGGAAGCCGGGGCAGCCGCCGGGACCTCGGCCGACGCGGGTGGCGACGGCTCAGGCGGGGGCGTGCCTTCCGGAGAGGTGTGGGACATCATTGCCTCCGACTTCTGCGGGCGACTGATGAGGGATCGGCTTCTGGGGGAGCGTGATGCGGATGCGGCAGCCGGTCCCGCCCGGGGGATCGACGATCGCGATGGTGCCGTGGTGCAGTTCCACCGCCCAGCGGGCGATGGCGAGTCCGAGGCCCGTGCCGCCGTCCTGCGACTGCGCGTTCTTGCCCCGGGTGAAACGCTCGAAGACCCGCTCCCGGAGGGCGGGCGCGATGCCCACCCCCTGATCGAGCACCTCGAAGACGGTGTTGTGGCCCGACGGGCGGGCGCTCACGGTGACCAGGCCGCCGGGCGGGCTGTGCCGTGCCGCGTTCTCCAGCAGGTTCGCGAAGACCTGGTGCAGCCGGGCCGGGTCGGCGTGGATGGTGTGCGCGACGACGCCGTCCAGCCGGAACCGGGTCGCCGGGGCGTTCAGCCCGGCCTCGTCGACGACGGCGGCCAGGAACTCGGCCACCTGCACCGGCACCCGGTGCAGCGCCGCCGCGCCCGCGTCGACCTTCGACAGGTCGAGCAGCTCGGTGACCAGGCGGCCCAGCCGCTCTGTCTGCGCCAGCGCGGTGCGCAGCGTCGCCGGGTCGGGCGCGCTCACGCCGTCGACCATGTTCTCCAGCACCCCGTGCAGCGCGGTGATCGGCGTACGCAGCTCGTGCGACACGTTCGCGATCAGCTCGCGGCGCTGCTGGTCGCTGGCGGCGAGGTCGGCCGCCATCAGGTTGAACGCGCGGGCCAGCGTGCCCACCTCGTCGCGGCTGGTGGCGCGTACCCGGCGGCTGTAGTCACCGCGCGCCATGGCCCGCGCCGCCGCGGTCATCTGGCGCAGCGGCCGGGTCATGCCGTGCGCCAGCACCTGCAGCGTGATCAGGCCGACCAGCGCGGCGGAGATGGCCACCGGCCAGTTGACGAACCCGAGCCGGCCCCAGAAGACCAGCAGGCCGGTCGCGCCGGAGATGCCGAGCAGGATGGCCAGCTTCAGCTTGATCGAGCGGAACGGGTCCAGCGGGCGCGGCAGCCGGTCCAGCACGTTGTTCGAGAGCACGATGAGCGGCCCCAGCACGCGGTACATGGGGATGCTCAGCCAGTCGAGGACGCGCTCGATCACGCCGGCTCGGCCTCCAGCGCGTAGCCGACGCCGTGCACGGTGCGGATCAGGTCCGCACCCAGCTTGCGGCGCAGCGCCTTGATGTGCGAGTCGACGGTGCGGGTGCCGTAGCCCTCGGCCCAGCCCCAGATCTCGGCCAGCAGCCGCTCCCGCGGCAGCACCGACCGGTGCCGCTCGGCGAGGTACACCAGCAGGTCGTACTCGGTCGGGGTCAGGTGCGCCTCGGCGCCGTCGCGGCGCACCCGGCGCTCCGAGCGGATGATCTCCAGCGGGCCGAGCTTGATCGACGCCTCCGGCGAGGTGGTCCGCTCCGCCCGGCGCAGCAGCGCGTGCACCCGGGCGGCCAGCACCCGCAGCGAGAACGGCTTGGTGAGGTAGTCGTCGGCGCCCACCGCGAGCCCGACCAGCAGGTCGTTCTCGTCGTCGCGGGCGGTGAGCATGAGCACCGGCACCGGCCGTCCGGCCTGCCACTGCTGCCGGTGGATCTGGCGGCACACCTCCAGCCCGTCGAAGCCGGGCAGCATCAGGTCGAGCACGACCAGGTCGGGCTTGAGGCGCTCGGCGGCGTCCACAGCGGCCGGCCCCGTCCCGGCGTGCGCGACGGCGAAGCCCTCGGCCCGCAGCCGGGCGATCACCGACCCGGCGATGGTGGGGTCGTCCTCCACCACCAGGACGCGACGTTCACTCATGACCTGGGACTGTAGCGGTCACCTGTGGTGACCATCAGTACCAGTTGTGAAGAACCTGTGCTGGGCCACGACGACCCGACTTATTCCCGACCTAGGGAAACTTCCTATCGGGGTACGGCTGAGGCAGGCTGGAAACGCCGGACGCGCATCGCTAGGAAGGACGGGTGACCACCATGGCCCATCCACTGCTCCGGGCTGAGCCCCTGCGCGCCTGGCGGTTCGAGGACCTCCTCGACTCGCCCGACGACGGCTACCGGTACGAGATCTTCGACGGGAGCCTCCTCGTGACCCCACCACCCCCGATGCCACACGCGAACCTGGTCTACCGGCTGCGCCGGGCCCTCGAACGGCAGGCACCCGAGACTCTGGCCGTGTGCGAAGCGATCGGCGTGCTGCGCGAAGACGGCACCTCGTATTTCGTCCCCGACCTGGTCCTCTTCGACGCCACCCTGTTGGGCACGACACTGCCCGCGCTGCCCCCGTCGGCGGCACAGCTGATCGTCGAGGTCGTCTCGCCCAGCAATCCCAGCAACGATCTGGTTCTCAAACGTCACGGATACGCCCTGGTCGGTGTGGCCGAGTACTGGATCGTCGATGTACGCACGCAGGAGGTGCTGGTGCTGACCGACCCGTCGCCGACGGGATACCTGACCGAGGAGAAGCACACAGGCTCGCTGCGCAACGACAGGCCGTTCTCCTACGAGATCGACCTGGCCGCGATCTTCGCCTGACTCTGGAGACGATCAGGGCTCCCCGCACGCCGAGCGGGGAGCCCTGATCGGTCTGGGGACGGGCTACCGGCCGAGACCCTGCGGCCGGGTCGGTGCCGTCATCGTGCCGGGCTTGCGGGGCACCGGGATCCGGTAGAGGGTCGGCTGCGAAGTGCAGCCCTGCACGCTCAACGCGACGTCGGTCTCGGCCCCGGCCCTGGTCTGCACGGCGCGCTGGTTCGTGGCGTCGAGCGGCAGCCGCAGCCAGCAGCCGCCGGTGCCGGTGTCCAGCCGCACCAGCACCGGGCCGCTGTTGAGCCCGAGGAGGTTGAACTGCCCGTCGGTCAGGGAACCCGCATTGATCAGGTCGCCGGTGTACGCGTCGTGCACGCTGACCGTTCCGCCCGTGGCGCCGGCGACGGTGCCGTACAGGAGTCCGCCGAGCGGCAGCGTGACGTCGTAATAGCTGATCTTGCCGGGCAGGATGCGCAACGGGGCGGCCAGCAGGCGGCTGGATGCGCCGCCGGACCAGGTGACCGCGCTCTCCACCGGCTCCCGTTCGGCGATGCGCAGCGGCCAGGCGTACGGGCCGATCCGATTGATCCAGTAGGCGCCGTCGCTCCCGGCGCAGCCGAGATGCTCCATCAGGACGGCCAGGTTCGGGCGCGGTGCGAAGGGCTGCACGCAGATCCGCGCGTCGGTCGGCGCCGCGGTCGTGGACACGTGGCCCATGACTGTGCCGCCGTGATCGAGCCTGATGTCGGGGGCGTCGATGAAGGCGCCCTCGGCGAGCTGGTACACCGCGGCTTTCGCCGCATCGCCGGTGCCGCCGGTCACGCTGACCCACTGCATGGCCGGTTGGGGGTAGCCCAAGCTGGTCGGCTGATCGGGCAGCGCGAACAGCCGGACCCGGGAGGCGTCCAGCGGCGCGATCTCCAGGCGCCCGTCCGCGTCGGAGCAGAACGTGCCCGCCACCCGCGCGCCGCGGTCGGAGGAGGTGAGCACGACGCCGTCGGGCTCGGCAGGCACCGCAGCGACGCAGGTGCGCGGGTGCAGGCCCGGGTCCGCCCGCATGGCCACCCGGGTACGCAGCGCGTACGCCCGCTTCAGGCGGATCTCCACGCGGGTGGTCCGGCCCGGTTCGATGACGACGGTGCGGGCCTCCGGTGACCAGTGGGTGCGCTGACGCGGGGTGAGGACGAGGTCGTACTCGCCGAAGGTGCCCGTCCAGGCTGCCGGGCTGCCGTCTGTTGCCGTGCACCTGGTGATCGTCGTGCCGCTGTTCAGCTGCCTGAGTGCGCCGCACAGCTGCGCCGGCGCGCCGGTCACGTCGTCGACCGCGACGAGCTCGATCCCTCCCGGTGGCAGGAGCTGCTCGTCGACCGTGAGGTCACTGCCGTCCCCGACTTCGAACCACGTGCCTTCCTCGTAGGTCGTCTTGCCGGGCACGTACTGGAGAGGGAGGTTCTCACCGGTCACCGCGATCTTGAAGCGTCCCGGCGGGGCGTTCTCGATGGTGTACTGCCCGCCGTAGGAGAAGGCTCGCGCGTACCCGCCGGGGTGGAGTTCGGTCATCAGGGTGACGGCGCCCAGCGCCGGGTCGCCGTGCTCGTCGGTGATCCGGCCGTGGACCCGCGGCGCCTGGTGCAGCAGGTCGAAGCTCGCGGACCTGCGGTCGCCCGATCGCACGGCCTGGGGTCGCATGCTGTTCCACCCGGCCAGCTCGTTCCACCAGAACTCGGGGTAACCCACGGCCGTCGCCTTCAGGGCGTACCAGGTGTCGCCGCTGCTGGTGCAGCAGGCGATCTCCATCCGGTAGTACCCCTCGGCGTCGGTGCAGGCGGAGCCGACGGGCTGGGCGGTGCCCCAGGGCAGCACGCTGACGCACGCACCGGCCAGCGGGGACCGGGTCGAGTAGTCCCGCACCAGGCCGCTGAACGTGACAGTCGTTCCCGCGGCCTGGGCGGGCACGGCCACGAGGGGGATGAGCAGCGCGCACGCGAGCGCGAGAGCGCCGCGGCGGAAGAGGCGGGGCATGTCCGCTCCGAGTTCAAGATCGGCGTTGGCCACCGGATCTTAAGTCAGCGGCATGCCCCGTCGGCTCCTCCTAGTAGGCACCCTTGCGGCGCAGCACGACACCGACGGTCCGCCAAAGAATGCTCAGGTCGTATGCGAGCGACCAGTTGTCGACGTAGTACAGGTCCAGCCGGACCGACTCGTCCCAGTTCAGGTCGGAGCGGCCGGAGACCTGCCACAGACCGGTCATGCCGGGCCGGACCAGCAGGCGGCGGCGTACGTCGCCCAGGTAGTCGCCGTCCTCGGCGGGCAGCGGACGCGGCCCGACCAGGGACATCTCGCCCTTGAGCACGTTGATCAGCTGGGGCAGCTCGTCGATCGAGCTGGCGCGCAGGAACCGGCCGACCGGCGTGACCCGCGGATCGTCACGGATCTTGAAGAGCATGCCGTCGGTCTCGTTCTGCGCCTCCAGCTTGCTCTTGCGCTCCTCCGCGTCGGTGTACATGGTGCGGAACTTCCACACCTTGAACAGCTGACCCTCGTGGCCGACGCGCAGCTGGCGGAAGAACGCCGGGCCCCGGTCGGTCAGCGAGATGGCGAGCGAGATCAGCAGGAACAGCGGCGCGAGCAGGATCAGGCCGATGGCGGCCGCGACCCGGTCCAGCGTGTTCTTGGCCAGCCAGGCGACGCCGGAGAGCTTCGGCTCCTCGACGTGCAGCAGCGGCAGGCCCTCGATCGGGCGGATGTGCACGCGGGGCCCGGCGATGTCGGTGAGCTGCGGCGCGACCACCAGGTCGATGCCCGTGCCCTCCAGCTGCCAGGCCAGGCGGCGCAGCTCGTCGGGTTCCGCGCCGGCCGAGCCGCACACCGCGATGGTGTCGGCGCGCAGCTCGCGCACCAGGTCGACGAGGTCGCGGCCGTAGTACACCGGCACCGGCGCCTGGGAGCGCCGGGAGGCGGGCACGTGCTCGGACAGGTGGATCGCGACGGGGACCAGACCGGCCTTCGGGTTGCGGGCGACGACCTTGTACACGAACAGCGTCTCCGGCAGCGAGCCGATGAGCAGCATCCGGTACGTCGCCATGCGCCCGCGGCGGCGCACCACGTAGAGCACGCGCCGGGCGAGCAGCCGCGCCGCGATGATGTACGTCATCGCCGCCAGGATCACGAAGGCGACCGTGCCGCGGGACAGGCCCTCGCCACCGGCCTTCTGGAAACCGAAGGCGATGAACGAGACCGTCGCGGCGACCGCGATGGTGGCCCGGAAGACCCGCTTGAACTCGTCGGTGCCCAGGCCGATGACGCGCCGGTCGTAGGCGCCGTTGCCCCACAGCAGCAGCAGCCACAGCAGCGGCATGAAGGCGTACGCGGCGACCTGGAACTCGACGATCCCCTCGAAACCCGAGGTGACCCGGTTGATCTCCAGCTGGGAGATCACGGTCCAGCTCGCCGCCATCACGCACAGCAGGTCCGAGATGATCAGGCAGAGCAGGTACGGCCGGTGCCAGCGGGCCCGGCGCGCGGTGGGGCGGGCGAACGCGTTGCGTGCCACGCCGTTGGTCTTCGGCACGGGGGGCAGCTCGTATCGATCGGCTACGTAGTCCGGGACATTCGACCGCTTGGGCACGGTGGTCGGGTGCTTCAGGCTCGTCGTCACCTCACCTGGGTCCTCCCGTGCGTCACGTTCCTGCCCGGTGGTGCCGGTCAGTGCTGCAGCCCTGCGATCGGAACGTGCGGCAGGACGGGTGTCGCCCACGACGTTCAGTCTCGCATGGTTTGTCCGAGGTCGGCGGGAGACACCGTTTGCGACCGTGTCATCCGAAGACCCCAGGACCGGGACACTATACGAACTGGGCCGTGGGCGACACTAGCGCAGGAGTTTGGAAAGTCGACGATCTGCGAGCGGTTTACCCCCTGTTTGGCACGTCGGGCAGTACTGCAGGCTCGAATCGGCGAACGACACCTCACGCACCGTATCGCCGCAGACCGGACACGGCTGCCCAGCCCGCCCGTGCACCCGCAGGCCCGCGCGCTTCTCGGCCTTGAGCGTGGCCGCCTTCTGCCCGGCGGACCTGGTCACCGCCTCGGTGAGCACCTGCACCATCGCCGTGTGCAGGTTCTCCAGCTGTTCAGGTGTCAGCCGGTCCGCCCGCGCGTACGGCGACACCCGCGCGGTGTGCAGGATCTCGTCGGAGTACGCGTTGCCGATGCCCGCGAGCACCTGCTGGTCACGCAGCACGCCCTTGATCTGGGCGTTGCGGCCGCGCATCAGCTCGGTGAAGGCGGCCAAGTCCAGGCTGAGCGCGTCCGGCCCGAGCCGCGCGATCCCGGGCACCTGCCCCACGTCGGTCACCAGGTAGGCCGCCAGGCGTTTCTGCGTACCCGCCTCGGTCAGGTCGAAGCCCGACCCGTCGCCCAGCCGCACCCGCAGCGCGATCGGCCCCTTGCCCGGCTTGAGCAGCGTGTCCGGCAGCGCGTCGCGGTAGTGCAGCCAGCCCGCCCGGGACAGGTGGATCACCAGGTGCAGGTCGTCCAGCTCGACGTCGAGGAACTTGCCGTGCCGGCCCGCGCCGGTGATCGTGCGGCCGTGCAGGGCCGTCAGGGGCGGGTCGAACGTCTTGAGGGCGCTGATCGCCGACACGTCGACCCGCTCGACGCGCTGGCCGACGGCTCGCTCACGCAGGTACGCGGCGAGCGCCTCCACCTCGGGCAACTCTGGCACGGCGCTAACGCTACCGTTCTATCGACAACACAGCAGGGAGCAGCAGTTGAAGGTCGTCGTCGCCCACAACCGGTACCGCTCCGAGCTGCCCTCGGGTGAGAACGTCATCGTCGACCAGGAGATGGCGCAGCTCGCGGCGGCCGGGGTCACCGTGCTGCCGTTCCTGCGCAACTCCGACGACATCCCGTCGCTGTCGGCCGCGCAGAAGGTGCTGCTGCCGATCTCCCCGATCTGGGCCCCGGCCGCGCAGCGCGACCTCACCGCGCTGCTGAAGCGGGAGCGCCCGGACGTGCTGCACCTGCACAACCCGTACCCGCTGCTGTCGCCCTGGGTGGTGCGGACCGCGCACGCCCACGGGGTGCCGGTGGTGCAGACCGTGCACAACTACCGGCAGGTCTGCGCGCCCGGCCTGTACTTCCGCGACGGCCACGCCTGCCACGAGTGCCGCGGGAAGGCGTTCGCGCTCCCGGCGATCAAGCACAAGTGCTACCGCGGCTCCACCGCGCAGAGCGCGATCATGGCGACCACGCTGGCCGTGCACCGCGGCACGTGGCGCTCGGTCGACCGGTACATCGCGCTGACCGGCGCCATCGCCGACCACCTGCGCGACTTCGGCATCCCCGACGAGCGCATCGTGGTCAAGCCCAACGGCGTCGACGACCCCGGCCAGCCCGCCCAGCCGGGCGAGGGCCTGCTGTTCGTCGGCCGCCTGTCTCCCGAGAAGGGTCTCGGCCTGCTGCTCGACGCCTGGCGGCGGCACCCCGACGGCTCGCTCGGCACGCTGCGCATCGTCGGCGACGGCGAGCTGCGCCCGCTGGCCGAGCAGGCCGCGGCCGAGCGCCGGGACGTGGAGTTCCTGGGCCCGCAGGACCGGGCGGGGGTACGCGCCGCGTTCCGCGCCTCGGCCCTGTTCGCCGCCCCGTCGACCTGGCACGACGTGCTGCCCACGGTGATCATCGAGGCGCTGGCGTCCGGCCGTCCCGTCATCGGCACCACGCTGGGCGGCATCCCGTACCTGATCGACACCGCCGGTTTCGCCGTCCCGCCCACCGCCGAGGACTGGGCCGCCGCCCTCCCCGACGCCCTCAAGGCGGCCCCCACCCTCTCCGACACGGCCCGCCGCCGCTACGAACAGACCTTCCACCCCGACGTCGTCACGTCAAAACTCCTCGCCGTCTACGACTCCCTCCGCCGCCGCCCCGCTTGATCGTCGGACTTGCCAGGCACCTGGGCGTATCTTGACCCGCCATTCGCCCATCTGCCTGGCAAGTCGAACGATCAAGAAGGGTCGGCGTACAGCGCCGGGAGATCGACCAGGAGGACGCCTTCGGCGTTCGCGACCTTACGTAGCTCGTCGGTGAAGCCGGCGCCGCTGTAGCAGGCGAGCCGGGTGCGGGCGACACGGTGCCCCTTGGCGGCGAGCAGATCGCGTGCGCGGCGGAGCCGGTCCAGGTGTGCGATGCCCATCGTCTGCCGCCACTTCGCCTCGCCCAGTGACAGCACCGCTCCATCGGTGCCGAGCACCGCGACGTCGATCTGGATCTGGGTACGTGCGGCCTGGTCGGCGACGGTGCCCGCCGCGACCGTGCTCGGTGGCTCGCCGAACAGGGTGTACGCGTTGCGCAGCGCGAACTCCCGGCACAGCTGCTCGAAGTGGGGTCCGACCACCTGGGCCCGGAAGGTCTCCTGCCCGGCCTGCCAGGCCTGCTCGGCCATTCCGCGCTCCAGGAAACTCCAGTTGCGGCGCATGACCGCCGAGTAGAACGTGATCAACGGCTCGGCGATCCGGTAGGTGGATCTGCCGGTCCGGAATGCGTCCGGCTCCTTGGCGACCAGGCCGCAGTCCTCCAGCACGGTCAGCGGGTGCCCGATGTTCGTGGAGGGCCGCTCCAGGTAACCCGCGATGCCGCCACGGGTGTTGTGGCCGAGCGCGATGGCGCCGAGCACCCCGTGATACAGCGGGGTGTCCCGGGCTCCGGTCTCCTCCGCGAGCAGGTATCGCGCCTCCCGGAACAGCGGGACCGCCGGGTTCAGCACGGTGCGGATCACCCAGGAGTCGAAATCGCCGAGGCCCGCCGGAGCGTCGGAGTGGACGAACTCGTGACGGTAGGCCGGGGTGCCGCCGACGATGCTGTGCAGGAGAACCGCCAGCTCAGGCTGGTCGGCCACCCCCCAGAACTCGGCGGCCGTGCGGTAGTCCATGGGCGGCACGACCAGTTCCAGGCTGGCACGCCCTCGTAGTGGGGCGTTGCCCGCCAGCAGGTTGCCCATCACGGCCATGGCCGAGCCGCAGACCAGCAGCTTGGATGACGTCTCTCGGGCCACTCCGCCGGGGTCGAGCACGTGCTGGAGCTGGGAGGCGAGAGAGGGGCTGGCCGACAGCAGGTAGGGAAGCTCGTCGATGATGATCAGCCCATCCGGCACCACCGCGTACAGCCGTCGCAGCGCCTCCTCCCAGCTGTGCAGCTCGAACGCGCCGCCGGTGCCGGCGCGGGCTGCCAGCGCCCGCCCGAAACGGCGCAGCGACTCCAGCTCGGTGTCCTCGGTAGCCGCGAAGTAGAAGCCGTCGGTGGCTCGGGCCAGCGCATCCAGCAGGAAGGTCTTCCCCTGGCGGCGTCGCCCGCTGACCACCCCGAACCTCGCACTGGCCGCGGGGGACGTCGCGAACCTCGCGAGCGCCTCCCACTCGGCATGGCGATCGAACACGGCTTCAGGCTTGGCAAGCATACGTAGAACTATAGTTCTTAGAACTACACCTCTAAGAACTACGCCTCTAACGAACCGGCACCGGTGCGCAGCCCCGCAGTTTCGGGGAAAGTGCGCTCTAGGGAGCGCGCGAAGCCGCAGTTTCTCTGAAACTGCGCCCACAGCAGCGCGGGCACGGCCGTCAGGAGCGGTAGGCGGTGCGCGCGGTGAAGGCGATGCTGGCCAGGAGGAAGCCGAAGTTCACGACGGTGAAGGCGGCGATGAACCAGATCGTCAGGGCGGGCGCGAGGGTGAGCACCAGTCCTGCCACGAAGATGACCGCGCCGTAGTCGCGGACCAGCTTGACCAGGCGGACCGGCAGCGAGGTCGAGGTGACCATCGAGGCGGCCTTGTCGCTGGTGGCCAGGACGCTGGTGACGAGGTTGACCATCCACGAGCCGGCGAACAGCGCGCCCAGCCACAGCGGCGGGCGGCCGATCGCCACCAGCGCGGTGACCAGCAGGATCTGCGAGGCCACGTCGCACAGGATGTCGATGCGGGCTCCGGCCAGGCTGCCCTGCCCGGTCACCCGGGCGAGCTGCCCGTCCGCGCAGTCGAGGGCGTAGGCAAACTGCCAGCCCAGCAGCGCGAGCAGCCCATACGCGGGCGTGATCGCATCCGTGCCGTCCTGCGCGCGCAGCACCAAGACCGTCGACACCGCGATGCCGAGCAACAGGTTGATCAGGGTGAGCGTGGTCGGCTTCGTGCCGGTGCGCGAAGCGACCAGGGCGATCACCGCGCCGATGCGCTGGCTGAGGGCCTCGGAGAACAGCCCGCCGCCCCGGTTCACCGCGTAGAAGTCGGCGACACCGGGGCGGTGCGGGGTCAGCGTGTCAGTGGACGGCATCCGCGTAGTCTGCCACCCGCTCGCCCAGCTCGTCGCGGCTGAGGTCGAGGTGCTCCAGGATCGTGTACCGGTCGGGCCGGGTCCGGGGCGCGAACTCGACCGCGTCGACGAACTGCTCGTCGGTCAGCCCGAGGTCGGCCGGCGTACGCGGCAGCCCGTGCCGCTTCAGGCAGGCGCTGATCTGCGCGAACCGCGCCTCGTGCACCTTGTCCAGCGAGGCGCGCAGGTACGTGCAGAACAGCGCGCCGACGCCGCACTGCTCGCCGTGCCCGGCGGTGCCGGGGTAGAGGATGTCGAGCGCGTGCGAGATCTCGTGGCAGCCGCCGCTCGACGGCCGGGACGTGCCGCAGATGGCCATCGCGAGGCCGCTGGTGATCAGCGCCTCGGCCAGCAGCGTCACGAAGCCGTCGTCGCTGATGTCGCCGGGGTGGTTGATCACCGCCTCGGCGCCGGAGCGGGCCATGGCCACGGCGAGGCCGTCGACCGGCTCGCCGCGGGTCTGATGGGCCAGCTCCCAGTCGGCGATGGCGCTGATGTTGCTCAGCGTCTCGGCGATGCCGGCCCGGGTGGACCGGTCCGGCCCCGACTCGACGAAGTCCAGGTCGACGACCACGGCCAGCGGGATGTGCACGCCGTAGGAGGGGCGGGCGCCGTCGTGGTCGAGGCTGGCCACGGGGGAGGCGATGCCGTCGTTGGCCAGCGTGGTGGCCACGCTGACCATCGGGATGCCGGCCCGGGTCGCGGCGTACTTCGTGGTGTCGATGGTCTTGCCGCCGCCGATGCCCACGATCGCGTCGTAGTTGCGCCCGCGCAGCCGCTGGCCCAGGTCGAGGGCGGACTCCAGGGTGCCGCCCTCGATGTTGATGAACTCGGCCCGCTGGAGGGTTGGGCCGATCATGTCCACGATCCGCTGACCCTGGCCGGGGCCGACCACCACCGCGACGTCGCCGCCGGCGGAGATGCGGCGGTCGGCGAGCAGCGAGGCGAGCCCGGCCACCGCCCCCCGCCGGACGTCGATGCTCAGCGGGGTCTGCACCGAACGGGTCAGTAGTGGCATGCGATCTCCCGCGCACGGGCGAGGTCGTCGTGGTTGTCGACCTCGACCCAGGAGACGTTCCCGATGGACGCGCCGCGGATGACGCCCCCGCGGTCGGCCAGCACCTGGTAGCCGTCCTCGTAGAAGCGGTTGGGGTCGCTCTCGAAGGTGGTCTTCAGCGCGTCGGCCAGCGCCTCGGCGGCCTCGGGGCGGATCAGCGTGGCGCCGATGTACTCGCCGTGCGCGGTCTCCGGGTCCATCAGCTTGGTGATCTTCTGGAGCAGGCCGTCCTCGGTGAAGATCGCCTTCATCTCCTCGTCGGCCAGCTTCTTCTGGTCGTCGAGGGCCAGGATGATGCCCGCGTCGGCGTACTTCTCGTCCTGCGCGGCGGCGAGCAGGGTCTGCTCGACGGAGACCGGGTGCACGGTGTCGCCGTTGACGAGCAGCGCGCCCCGGGCGAAGTGCTCGCGGGCCAGCCACAGCGAGTACGCGTTGTTCCACTCCTCGGCCTTGTCGTTGTGCACGAGGGTGAGGGTGACGCCGTACTTCTCCTCCAGGGCGGCCTTGCGGACCTCCACGGCCTCGGCCCGGTAGCCGACCACGACCACGACCTCGGTGAGCCCGACCTTCGCCAGATTGCGCAGCGCGATGTCGAAGATCGTCGTTTCGCCGTCCACCGGCACCAGGGCCTTGGGCAGCGTGTCGGTGTAGGGGCGCAGCCGGCGCCCGGCGCCCGCGGCCAGCACCATACCGATCATGGTGGCTCCTTCGAGAGGGGGAAGAGGGTGTTGCGTCGCTGGTGAAGGCTACTGCACTCAGCGCGGGAGGCGACGCCCAGCACAGACGCCGGGGCATAACAAGTCTTGTGAGTTGACCGGAACCTCGCCCAAGATGTCCGTACGGTGCGTTTCAATGGGGTTGCGTTCCGAAGGGGTGATTGCATATGGCTAACGCTGCACAGGCGCACGCGATGCACGTTCGTGAGGCAATGAGCAAGCCCGTCCTCATGGTCGGCCCGCAGCACACGTTGCGCCAGGCGGCCCAGCTGATGGCGATGCGCCGGGTCGGCTCGGCGATCGTGATAGATCCGGACGGCGAAGGGCTCGGCATCATGACCGAGCGAGACGTCCTCAACGCGGTCGGCGCCGGGCTGGACCCCGACGTCGAACTCTGCGCGAACCACATCACCTGGGACGTCGTCTACGCCGCGCCCGACTGGAGCCTGGAGGAGGCGGCGATGGCGATGGCCCGCGGCGGCTTCCGGCACCTGGTCGTGCTCGACGGCGACGAGGTGCTCGGGATCATCTCGGTCCGCGATCTGATGCGCGTATGGGCACTGCGCCGCGCCGAGGCCGCCGCGTCGGTCTGAGCGGGCGCGCCCGGCCTCCGGAAGATTTCGCGCGGAGCGCCCTGGCGATACGGATACCAATGGACAAAAGGTCTTCCCTCCGCGTGGGCTCGTTGAGATCCTGCGCGGAGGGATGACCTGCGGTGCGGCGCGGGCGGGTGGGGCGTTCTCGCATTTCGGGCGCACTAACCTGTTCCCATGACCGCCGAGCAGCTCATCTCGTTCGCCCGGGGCGCCCCGAGCCTGGACATCGTCGATGTCGAGGGGCTCAGCGCCGCGGCTGTCCGCGCCTTCGCCAACGACCCGGCCGGGCTCACCGCGTACGGCAACTCCTACGGCTACGCGCCCCTGCGCAAGTGGATCGCGGCCAAGCACGGGGTCGCCGTCGACCAGGTGCTGATCACCAACGGCTCCCTGCAGGCCGACGCCTTCCTCTTCAACCACCTCGTCCAGCCCGGTGACCACGTCGTGGTGGAGAAGCCGACGTACGACCGGACGCTGCTGAACCTGAAGAACCTCGGCGCGGTCGTGCACCAGGTCACGCTGCACCCGGACGGCATCGACACCGCCGAGCTGCGTGCCCTGCTGGAGTCGGGCGTGCGCCCGAAGCTGGCGCACATCATCCCGAACTACCAGAACCCGGCGGGCGTGACGCTCTCCCTGGACAAGCGCCGGGAGCTGCTCGCGCTGGCCGCCGAGTACGGCTTCACGATCTTCGAGGACGACCCGTACGTCGACATCCGGTTCCGCGGCGACGCGCTGCCGACGATGCTCTCGATGGACAGCGGCGACGTGGTCGTGCACGCCAGCTCGTTCACGAAGACCGTCTGCCCCGGCGTCCGGGTCGGCTACCTGGTCGGCTCGAAGGGCCTGATCGACGCGATCGCGGGCAGGGCCACCAACCTGTACATCTCGGCGGGCCAGGTCGCGCAGGGCATCGTGTACGAGTTCTGCGCCTCCGGCGACATCGACCGCTCGGTGGCCACGGTGAGCGCGGCGCTGGCCGAGCGCGCCTCCGTGCTGGCGGAGTCGCTGCGCAAGCGGATCGACGGCGTTTCGTTCACCGAGCCCGACGGCGGCTACTTCCTCTGGATCGAGCTGCCCGCGGACGTGCACGTGGACAAGCTGCTGCCGGCCGCGGCCGAGCGCGGCGTGGCCGTGGTCAAGGGCTCCGACTTCCTGCTGGAGGGCGGGCAGAATGCGCTGCGCCTGGCATTCAGCGCGGTCACCGTGGATCAGATCGACGAGGGCGTACGCCGCCTCGCCGAGGCGATCGACGCGGTTCGCGGTTGATTCGCCAATTCGGATATCTGACCGAGTTCTGTCGTATTTCTGACAGTTAGTGCGGGGCGCTGCGGGGTTCCCTTGGCCAGGTTACGTGGATCACAATGCGTCGGGCGCACGTCGCCGGTTGACCGCCGGACATGCGGCCACCACGGTGGCCACGTTCGCGCACGGTGCACGGGAGCCCTGACACGCATTGCCCCCGCCCCCAATAAAGAGGAGCGTCACCCACCCCCCACCCCGGGTGTCGTTCCAGGCGCCGGGTGGACCCGAGCCGCACTCCCCCCGACCGCGGCTCACCTGGGTCCACCCGGCGCCATTTTGGTAGCACCCGCCCGCAACGCGCCGGGGGCCGCGCGCCGATCGGCGTCACCGCGCCGAGATCCCGGGCAAGTAGCCTGTCTCCGGAATCCCCGAGCGGGGTGCCCCGGGGTGGAGGAGGCGAGCCGTGGTTGACGACGTCCGGGACGACAACGGCCGGCGATCCTCCAACGGGGACCGGCTGACCAGAGCCATCACCGCCCCGGCGCGGGCGATGACCAGGCTGGTGTCCGGGCTGGCCGGGGACGACGAGGCGCCCGTGCCGGCGCAGGCCGGGCAGCGCGACGCGATCGTGGACTGCGCCCTCTACCTCGACGGCGTCCGGCAGCCCGCGGTGGGCGACTACCGGCAGACCCTGGCCGCCGCCCGTCGGCAGCGGGGCTCGTTCGTCTGGCTGGGCCTGCACGCGCCCGACGCGACCCAGATGGCGGGCATCGCCGACGCGTTCGGCCTGCACGAGCTGGCCGTGGAGGACGTGGTCAGCGCGGGCCAGCGGCCGAAGCTGGAGCAGTTCGGCGACGTGCACTTCCTGGTCGTGCGGACCGCCCGCTACGTGGAGCACAAGGAGCTGACCGAGCACTCCGAGGTGGTCGAGACCGGCCAGATCATGCTGTTCATCGGCCCGGACTTCGTGGTCTCCGTCCGGCACGGCACGGCCTGCCGGCTCAAGCCGGTGCGCGAGCACCTGGAGCAGCGCCCGGAGCTGCTCAAGATCGGCCCCTGGGCGGTGGCGTACGGCGTGCTCGACCACGTGGTCGACCTCTACCTGGAGGCGGCCGAGGGCATCAGCCTGGACGTGGACCTGATCGAGGAGAGCGTCTTCGCCCGCGACACCACGGGCAGCGGCCGCATGCAGCGCATCTACCAGCTCAAGCGGGAGCTGGTCGAGTTCAAGCGCGCGGTGCTGCCGTTGCAGCGCCCGCTGCAGCTGCTGATCGGCGACACCCCCGAGGTCACCAAGGAGCTGCGCAAGTACTTCCGCGACGTGCAGGACCACCTGGCCCGCGTCGTGGACCAGGTCACCTCGTTCGACGACCTGCTGATCTCGATCATGCAGGCACGGCTGGCCCAGGTGACCGTCGACCAGAACAACGACATGCGCAAGGTCGCCGCCTGGGCGAGTATCGCCGCCGTCTGGACCGCCTTCGCCGGCATCTACGGCATGAACTTCCGCTTCATGCCCGAGCTGGAGTGGCGCTACGGCTACCCCGCGATCCTGACGGTGATGGTGCTGATCTCGTTCGCCATCTACCGCATCCTCCGCCGCTCCGGCTGGCTATGAAAAGGAAGGGCACCTCCGTCGGCGTAGAAGAAGGTGCCCTTCTCAACCCTCGGCGTCACATGCGGCTGTTCTTCGAGCCGGTCGTCGACTCGTACTTCGACAGGTAGCTGTCGGTGGCGTCGTTGGCGGCCTCGGCCGTCTCGTTGACCCGCGCCTTCATGTTGTCCCGGCCGCTCTTGAGCGACGAGGACGCCGACTGGAGCTTGTCCGCGGTCTTGTCCATGGCCTTGGTGGTGTGCTGCGTCGCCTTGTCGATCACGTTCTCGGCCTTGCCGCTCAC
Source organism: Catellatospora bangladeshensis (assembly GCF_016862575.1). Classification (GTDB taxonomy): domain Bacteria; phylum Actinomycetota; class Actinomycetes; order Mycobacteriales; family Micromonosporaceae; genus Catellatospora; species Catellatospora bangladeshensis. The sequence continues at coordinate 132,245 of NZ_BONF01000012.1, forward strand.
CTTGTCCGTCATGGACCTGGTCTCCGAGCGCATCGACTCCAGCGCCTGGCTCGGGTCGTACTCCGACCACTGCTGCTGACGGCGGCGCTTCATGACGAGCGCACCGGCGATTCCGACGGCGGCGCCGGCGGCCAGCAGGCCGATCAGCATCCCCGTGTTGCCACCACGAGACACGTGGGCCCCCTTCTTCTTCTTGGCCGCCTTCGCGTACGCCTTCTGCGAGGACTTCATGGCGTCCGCCGCGCCCTCCCGGTATGCCGCGACGAGCGGCGCCAGCGTGGTCATCGTCGAGTCCATGCCGCGAGACGTGGCGCGGCGCATGCGTCCGGTGGTCGGGCCGAAGGAGGCGCCGACCCCGCCGGCGGCGTGTGTCGCCGCCTGCAGGAAATGCTCCCAGCTCTGCCCCATTTCGTCGCGCATGAGCTCCCCGCGCGTCTTCTGTCTGAATCCGAGCATCTTCCCCCGCCCTTCCTGGACGGCGCCCCCGCACCGTCCAGCCGTTTCCGCCGGACGCCCCCGCGCCCGTGCGGTGGTATCGCAAGGCGCGCCGTCAGCACGAAAGCGCGCCTCGTTCATGTCCCCGAGTGCCATACTGCCTCGCCGGACGCCTTCGCACACCCGGAACGGGCACATGGGAGAATCTGTCGGTAACTGACCATCGGATATTCAGGAGTCAGCCGTGAAGGCTCAGGCCAATTACGCCGTCCTGCACACCAGCGCCGGTCCCATCCGCCTGGAGCTCTACCCGAACCACGCCCCGAAGACCGTGCAGAACTTCGTGGAGCTGGCGGAGGGCACCAAGGAGGGTGCGAAAGACCCGCGGACCGGTCAGCCGATCACGGGGCCGTACTACGACGGCACCCCGTTCCACCGCGTGATCGACGGCTTCATGATCCAGACCGGTGACCCGACCGGCACCGGCCGGGGCGGCCCCGGTTACACCTTCGACGACGAGTTCCACCCGGAGCTCAGCTTCAACGCGCCGTACCTGCTGGCCATGGCCAACGCCGGCCCGAAGACCAACGGCTCGCAGTTCTTCATCACCACCGCGGCGACGAGCTGGCTGAACTTCAAGCACACGATCTTCGGCAAGGTCGCCGACGCGGACTCGCAGAAGGTCGTGGACGCCATCTCCAGCACGCCGGTCGACGCCGCCGACCGCCCGCGGGACGCGATCGTCATCGAGCGAATCGAGATTGAGCGCTAGTCTCGCACCCATGACGTCTCCCGCACCCCTGGGTGGCCAGCCGCCCGTTCCGACGTGTTACCGCCACCCGGGTCGGGAGACCTATCTCAGTTGTACGCGGTGCTCGCGGCCGATCTGCCCGGATTGCATGATCTCGGCGTCGGTCGGGCACCAGTGCCCCGAGTGCGTGGCGGAGGGCCGGCGCACCCAGCGTCCGGCCCTCACCCACTTCGGCGGCTCCCAGGTGGGCATGCACGGGTACGTCACCAAGGCCCTGATCGGGATCAACGTGGCGGTGTTCCTGCTCGGCCTGGTGCTGGCGGGTGCCGCGGCGGGCTTCGACGGCGGCCTGTTCACCGGCGCCACGAAGATCCAGTTCCTGGGCGGCGTGATCGGCCCGGACTTCTGCGGGCTGGGCAACCCGGACACCGGGATGTGCTACGAGGCGTACACCGGCATCGACAACGGTGCCTACTACCGCCTGTTCACCGCCATGTTCATCCACTACGGGATCATCCACCTGGCGCTGAACATGTGGGCGCTGTGGGTGCTGGGGCGCTCGCTGGAGGCGGCGCTCGGCCCGATCCGGTTCGGCGCGCTCTACCTGATCTGCGGCCTGGGCGGCAACGTCGCGTGCTACGTGCTCAGCCCCGGCGCGCTGTCGGCCGGCGCGTCGACGGCGGTCTACGGCCTGTTCGCGGCGTACTTCTTCGTGCTGCGGCGGCTGGGCCGGGACGCCATGTCGGTGGTCCCGATCATCGTGATCAACGTGATCCTGAGCTTCTCCATCCCGGGCATCTCGTGGCAGGGGCACCTCGGCGGCCTGGTCACCGGGGCGATCTGCGGCTTCGGCCTGGCGTACGCGCCACGCCAGAACCGCACCGTGGTGCAGGCCGGAGTGCTCGGCGGCATGCTGACCGTGCTGCTGCTGGCGACGTTCGCGCTGAGCTTCACGCGCTGACGCTGGTTACGTCGAGATATGTCAATAATGGATCGCATGAGTGACTCGCGTGACGTTGGTCACGCGCGCTCGTTGCTCCTTACATGGACGTCTTCTCGCGTACGTTCCTCCCCGCCACCGGCGAGGCCGGGATCCCCATGGCCACGGTCAGCCGGCACATGCCGATCTTCCGCCGCTGCGTCGAGGCCGGTGACGCCACCGTCCTCGTCGCGCGCGCGCTGCGCCCCGAGCGCCCGCTCGGCCGTGAGTTCCTGCTGCTGCTGACCTACCGCCGCCTGGTGATCACCCAGGAGAGCCGCATCCTGCGCCGGCTGCGGCTGCACCTCAACACCGACCTGCGCCACCTGGCGAACGTCACCTGGCACCCCGACCCGCGCCTGTCCGCGATCGAGTTCGCCGCGACCGCCGTCGACGGCATCCGCGAGCGCTTCTGGATCCACGCCGGCCACCCCAAGCAGGTCTGGCACCTGGACGCCCTCTTCAGCCACGTCTTCAAACCGAAGCTCGTAGCCCAGCGCACCGCCGGCCTGAACCCCACCCCCTACACCTCCTTCGCCGACCACCTCGTCGGCGCCTGACCCACCCCACTCCCCGGGGTGCTGCAAGATCGCGACGATCTTGCGTGAACTGTTAGGGATATGACCGCTTTGTGCGTGTCGCACCCACAGTCCGCGCAAGATCGTCGCACTTTTGGGGGCTGGGGCTTACGTGGCTCGTACATGAGGCCGAGATGATGGGCGGCGTGGGTGAGAAGGGGCTGGTGCTCGTCGTGGAGGACGAGCGGCCTATCGCTGATCTGATCCGGCTTTATCTGCAGCGTGAGGGGTATGGGGTCCAGGTCGAGAGTGACGGGGCGGCGGGGCTGGCGGCGGCGCGGCGGGTGCGGCCGGTCGCGTGTGTGCTGGACATCGCGCTGCCGTCGATGGACGGGACCGAGATCTGCCGGCGGCTGCGGGCCGAGGACGTGTGGGTGCCGATCATCTTTCTCACCGCGCGGGACGACGAGGTGGACCGGATCGTCGGGCTGGAGCTGGGGGCCGACGACTACCTGACCAAGCCGTTCAGTCCGCGGGAGCTGGTGGCGCGGCTGAAGGCGGTGCTGCGGCGGGCGGGCGGGACGCCGGAGCCGGATCGCACGCGCAGCGTGGGGGCGGTGCGGCTGGACCCGGCGCGGCGCGAGGTCACCGTCGGCGGGGCGGCCGTGCAGCTGACCAGCACCGAGTTCGACCTGCTGGCGCACCTGATGAGCCGGCCGGGGCGGGTCTACACCCGCGACGAGCTGCTCAGCACCGTCTGGGGGTACGCCGCGCACGGCGGCACGCGGACCGTGGACGTGCACGTGGCGCAGGTCCGGGCCAAGCTCGGCGACGCCGCGGGCATCGTGCGCACGGTCCGGGGCGTGGGGTACACCGCCGATGCCTGACCGCCGTGCCGATCTGACCGTGCCGATCCGGGTGCTGGCGGCGCCGCCCCGGCCCACGCGCAGCACCACCACCTTGACCACCCGCGCCGTGCTGGCCGGGGTGATCGTCGCGCTGATCTCGGTGCTGGTGACCGCGCTGGTCGCGGTGCCGCTGGCCGCCCGCGCCGCCGAGCAGGCCGCCCGCGAGGGCCTGGCTGCACAGACCGAGGTGGTGGCGCAGGTGCTGCGCACCCGCCGGGCCGCGGCCGCCGACGCCCGCCTGATGGACCAACTCCGCAAGATCGATGACGGCGCGGACGCGTACCTGATCACCGCTGGGCAGCCGGACCGGCCGGGGCTGCCCGACCGGCTGGTCGCCCGGATCGCGGGCGGGGAGGCGGTCAGCGAGCGCCTCGCCATGGTCGGCGGCCGCCTCTCCATGGTCGAGGGACGGGTGCTCGGCAACGGCGACGGCGTCGTGCTCGCGCGGCCCGCCGCCACCGGCATCACCCGCCAGGTGCTGCGCAACCTGTGGCTGCCGCTGCTCGCCGGGCTCGGCGCGGGCGTGCTGGCCGGAGTCCTGCTCGGCCGCCGCCTGGCCCGCCCCATCCGCAACGCGGCGACGGCCGCGGCCCGGCTCAGCTCCGGCGACCGTACGGTCCGGCTGGCCGCCGAGCCGCCCGAGGAGGTGGAGCGCCTCGCCCAGTCGATCAACGAGCTGGCCGAGGCGCTGGCCGTCAGCGAGGGCCGCCAGCGCGAGTTCCTGCTCTCCATCTCCCACGAGCTGCGCACCCCGCTGACCACCATCCGGGGGTACGCCGAGGCGCTGTCCGACGGCGTGGTCGGCGCCGACGCCGCGCAGGACGTCGGGCAGACCGTGCTCGCCGAGGCCGAACGGCTGGACCGGCTCGTCGCCGACCTGCTGTCACTGGCCCGGCTGGACGCCGCCGACTTCGCCATCCAGCCCGCCGACGTCGAGCTGGTCTCGCTGGTACGCGCCGCCGAACGCGCGTTCGCGCCCCGCGCCGAGCGCGCCGGGGTCGGCCTGCGCGCCGAGGTGCCCGCGCACGAGGTGTGGACCCACACCGACCCGGTCCGGCTGCGCCAGATCGTGGACGGCCTGGTCGAGAACGCGCTGCGGGTGCTGCCCGCGGGCTGCCCGCTCGTGCTCGCCGTACACCCGCTGCCCGACCGCACCGGGGTCGAGGTGCGCGACGGCGGCCCCGGGCTCACCGACGACGACCTCGCCGTCGCATTCCAGCGCGGCGCGCTGCACCAGCGCTACCAGGGCATCCGGCAGACCGGCAGCGGCCTGGGCCTGGCGCTCGCGGCCAGGCTGGCCCGCCGCCTCGGCGGCACCATCGAGGCCGGTCACGCGCCCGAGGGCGGCGCCCGGTTCACGGTTTACCTGCCCCGTACATCGGCCTGACCGCGCGCTGCCCGCGCCCGGTCAGCCTGTCCTCATGAAGAGACTGAGCCTCACCGTCGCCCTCGGCCTGGCCGCGCTGCTCGGCCTGACCGCCTGCGGCCCCACGGACGTGCCCGGGGTCGCCACCGAACTGGTCGCCTCGGTCGAGGCGGAGGCGCTCGCCGCGATGGGCGTCGAGCCCGCGGACCTGGTGCCCGCCGAGACCACGCTGGCCCTCACCGCCTCACCGTCCCCGGAGAAGGGCGAGCCCGGCGAGGAGGGGCTGCGCAACTGGCGCAAGCGGCACGCGCTGCGGGTGGCCCTGCGCCGCGGCACCCTGCACGGCGAGGCCGTCGTCGAGACGAAGCAGGGCCCGGTCACCGTGCTGGTGCAGCGCGGCACGGTCACCGCGATCGACGGCGACTCGATCACCGTGAAGTCCGCCGACGGCTTCACCCTGACCTGGAAGTACGCCGAGAAGCTGCGGGTCGTCGAGAAGCGCGCCACCATCCAGCCCACCGAGCTGAAGCCCGGCGCGACCGTGGCCCTGGCCGGCCCGAAGCAGGGCGACACCCCCACCGCCCGGCTGATCGTGATCCCCCTCACGAAGTAGCCGGGCAAGGAAGGGCACCTTCTTAACGAATATGGTTAATAAGGTGCCCTTCCTTTCTGTCAAGAGGGGCTGACCTCGCCGAATGTGCATGCCCCCTCCACAGCGGCTAGACTCAGCGGGTTCCAGCCAGCTCCAGCAGCGGAGAGCCCCGTGAAGCTATCGATTCTCATGCCGGTCTACAACGAAGAGGCCCGGCTTGGTGAAGCGCTCAAGCAGGCGCTGGCGGTCGACTACCCGTGCGAGACCGAGCTGGTCGTGGTCAACGACGGCAGCTCCGACGGCACCGCCGACATCCTGAACAGCTGCGACGACCCCCGGCTGCAGGCGTTCCACCACGCCAAGAACGCCGGCAAGGGCGCGGCCATCCGCACCGCCGTGGAGTCCGCGACCGGTGACTACATGGTCATCCTGGACGCCGACCTGGAGTACGACCCCAAGGACATCCCGAAGCTGCTGGAGCCCGTGCTCGACGGCCGAGCCAAGGTCGTCTACGGAAACCGCAGCTTCGGCGGCCACGCGGCGTTCTCGTTCTGGTACGTGATGGGCAACAAGGGCGTCACCCTGTTCGCCAACATCATGTTCAACTCGTACATCGGCGACCTGGAGACCTGCTTCAAGCTGATGCCGCTGGAGCTCTACCGCTCGCTGAACATCAAGTCCAAGGGCTTCGGCATGGAGGCCGAGGCCACCGGCAAGCTGCTGCGCCGCAAGATCCGGCCGTACGAGGTGCCGATCAGCTACACCGCGCGCACCCGCGAAGAGGGCAAGAAGATCACCGCGATGGACGGGATCGAGGCGCTGCTCATCCTCACCCGCGAGCGCTTCCGCCCCGTGCCGAAGCAGCGCACCGGCGCCTAACCGGCCACCAGCAGCACCTTGCCGACGTGCGCGCCGGCGGCCACGACCGCCTGCGCGGCGGCCGCCTCGGCCAGCGGCAGGGTGCGATCGACCACCGGCCGGATCGCGCCGGACTCCAGCAGCGGCCACACGTCCCTGCGTACCCCGGCGACGATCTCGGCCTTCTCCGCCGCCGGGCGGGCGCGCAGCGCGGTCGCCGCCACGCTCGCCCGCTTCGCCAGCAGGGCGCCCAGGTTCAGCTCCGCCTTCGTGCCGCCCTGCAGCCCGATCACCACGAGCCGCCCGCCGGTCGCCAGCGCCCGCACGTTGCGCTCCAGGTACGACGCGCCCATGATGTCGAGCACCACATCCGCGCCGACCTCGGTGAAATCGTCGACGGTGTAGTCCAGGCACACGTCCGCGCCCAGCTCCCGCAGCCGCTCGTGCTTGACCGCCCGCGCCGTCGTCACCACCCGCGCACCCAGCGCCTTGGCGTACTGGATCGCGAACGTGCCGATGCCGCTCCCGCCGCCGTGGATCAGCACGGTCTCCCCGGCTTGCAGGCCCGCCACCATGGTCAGGTTCGACCAGACCGTGCACGCCACCTCGGGCAGACCGCCCGCGGTCACCACGTCGATCCCGGACGGCACCGGCAGCACGTGCGCGGCGGGCACGGCCACCAGCTCGGCGTAGCCGCCGCCGCCCAGCAGGGCGCACACCTCGGCGCCGTCGCGCCAGCCACCGGCGGCGTGCACGACGGTGCCGGAGCACTCCAGGCCGGGATACTCCGGTGCGCCGGGCGGGGGCGGGTAGAAGCCGGCCACCTGGAGCAGGTCGGCGCGGTTCACGGCGGTGGCCGCTGTCCGGATCAGGACCTCATCCGGGCCCGGCACCGGGTCCGGCACCTCTGACCAGGCCAGTTCGCCCTTGGTGGGGATCGTCATCGCGCGCACCCGACCATCTTCTCCCAGAACCGGCACGGGCATGAGCGCGGCGCGTCTGGCACACTGGTCGTCGGCGATGTGCCGGGAGGGTTCGCCTAGTGGCCGATGGCGGTGGTCTTGAAAACCACTAAGGCAGCGATGTCTTCAAGGGTTCGAATCCCTTACCCTCCGCCGAGGAGCAGTACAGACGCAGCCAGGGGCTGACGGGGAGAGATCTCTCCGTCAGCCCCTGGTTCGTGGGGGTGTCCTGCGCCCGCGATGGCGCGCGGTGACCAGCGAAACCGACCATCTGCGCAGGTCACGGCCGGTAGCCTGGGCGCAGGATACGTCGCGGCCGGTACTGGCGCCCGCGGCACATCGGACGGTCGTCGACGGGGGACGGACATGCATCTCGATCTCGCTGGGTGGAGGACCGCACCGGTCCGCAAGGGCTGGGTCGTGGGGCCGCTTGATTTCGGGCGGCTGCCGAGCGGAACGCTGGATTCAGTCATATTGCGCGGCACCGCACCGAGTTCGGAGGAGGGCAAGGCCTACCTGTTCGATGTCCGGTTCGCCGCGCCGCCCCCGCCTGACGTCGCCGAGGTCATGAGCGCCGAGGCTTGGACGCCCATCACCGGCGGGGGCGCGATTATCCAGCGCGGGTCGTTCGAGATCGGGCACTTCTTGGGGCTGGACCAGGGACGCAGCATGAAGCTGGATGGGGCGAAGCGGGAGTTCCGGGTGCTCGCCCAAGAGGTGAACGTCGGTGACCATCGCGACTCGATGGGGATCTCGATGGCGGCCCAGGACCGGCGCAACTACGTCGGTGCGGCGTTCATCGCCGGAGTGGGCACGACCACGCTGCACTGACGGGCAGCCGAGCGGCTCAGGGCAGCGGCTTGATGGCGCGTTCCGCGATCGCCCGGTCCACGGCAGCGACCACCTCGCGGGTCCACGGCGGCAGCGTTGCGGCCAGGCCCTCGATGCGCTGCCTCATCTGCGCCCTGGGCAGCTTCACCAGGATGCACTCGTGCCCCTCGGTGACGTCGACCAGCGCCGCCAGGATCACCGTCGGCACGTCCTCGGCTTCGACCCTGGTCAGCACGCGGCGCAGGCTGCTCGCGGGCGCTCCGGCGGCCGGATCCGCACTCGGCCGGTAGCGCAGCTTGCGGCCGAGCCAGCGCAGGGGCGAACGGCTGTCCTCCGGCGTGACCAGCCCGGCGTCCTCCAGCCGCTGGCTGACCTGGCGTAGCGCCTCCGCCTGCAGGTCGCGTACCCAGCGCCAGAGCTGCTGGTCCCGCCGCTCGGGGTCGGCCGTGGCGATGAGGTCGGCGAAGACGGCGTACGGGTGGCCGGTGCGGTCGGCGGAGTCGTCGACCACGACCCGCTCGCCCACCGTGATCAGCCCGGCCTGAGCCAGCTCGATGAGAATCGCGCCCGCCACACCCAGCCCCAGGGAGCTCTCGCCGATGTAGGCGTCGCCGTCCCGGTCGTGGTTGACGAGGAAGAACTCCTCGGCCAGCCCGAGCCGGCCGTCGCCCTCGGCCGTGGACTGCGCCGCGGCGGCGGCCGCCCGGCCCGTCTGCGCCGCCTGGCGGGTGTTCTTCGGCTCGGCCTTGCGGGCCGCGATCCACAGCTCCTGGAACCGGGCGACCTCGGCGCCGTGCAGGCAGGCGACGACCGCGAGCAGATGCTGCTGCGACCCGAGATGCGGGGCGCGCAGGACCTTGTTCACGGTGTTGTGCGACAGCGTCACCCGTTCGCCGGATCCGGGTGGCAGCTCTCTGACCCGGCGGCTGATCCGGTCGGCGATGGTGCGGCAGCTCGGCTCGTCGGCGGCTATGTACAGCTCCTCGAGTGCGAGCAGAAGTGCCCGTGCCGGTTCCGTCAGCGACTCGGCCATGTCGTCCCCGCTCCAGATTGGTCAGTCGCCAGGCATGTCGATGCGTGAAGACGTCATCCTAGATGCGTTGCGCGCTGTCACGAAATGTCACGCGGCCGTCCAGCGGTGTTCCCGTGCGCGGTAACGAGGTCTGGACCAGGGATTACGTGACCATGCGGGATTGGTCACCGCTGTCACGGATTGGCACAACGGCGGCCGGCCGGCGGCGTCCGGGCCTTCTCCGGTGTCCGTGTCTGCACTGTCATGTCACCGAAGAGCGGCTTCCGGAATCAGCTTTGTCCGCCGCTGTCTCCGCCGATGCCGGATGACGACCGAGCGTGGCCATTCGTGTCCAACTGTGTCATGGGCTCTGGAAGCCTGCCCGGCCGTGGCCGAGAGTCGATGGTGAGCGATTCGCGGCCCCACCGGGGGCGGCGGATCGCTATTCCGATCAGTGCGCCATCAGAGCCGGCGGTGCGGGCGGCCGGGTGGTGCGGGACAGGGGAGCGGGTATGGAGACGCACTTTCGGGGGAGCGACGGTGGCTCGGCGGTTCGAGGGGGCCGGTGACATGACGACGTACGAGCAGGAGTGGGGCGCGGCGGCCGGGTGGGGACACGGCACGCGCGGCGGGCTGACGGCCGGCATCGACGGGCTGCTCCGCCGGTCGGGGCAGGCGGCCGAGGCTGAGGCGTACGTGCCGGTCGTCTCGTTCCTGCGGCGGGCGCGGGAGGTGTCGGCCGGCGGTGACGAGCGCGGCGCGGTGGCGCTGCTGCGGCTGGCCGCGGAGGTGGCCGAACCGGCCGTGTCGGTCGCGGACAGCATCACCGCGCTGATTCCCGCGGTCCGATGAGCGGGCATGCCGCCGCGGGTGCGGAGGCCCCCTGCCGGGTCCGGCGGGGGACTTCCCTCCCCGCCGGGCCCGGCCGGTCGTCAGCAGTAGGTGTGGCTGCCGCTGCTGCCCCAGGAGCAGGTGTCGATCGTGGTGCCGGCGGCGTTGCGCTGGTACGCGGTGTCGCCGGTGTTGTTCCACACGTGGGCGGCCGCGCCGCTGAGAGCGGCGGCAAGCCCGGTCAGCCTGTTCTGCAAGGGTGGTTCTCCTGGTCCTGACGGCGGAGCCGCGGACGGGGTCGTAACGGCCCGTCGGGCTCACGGTGACCGGAGAAGGCCGCCTGGCCGGACGGTGTGACCGGTGGGGCGGCCGGGCGGAGGACTGGACACTCCTGCGCGCTCGCGCGTGGCCTTACATTGAGGGGGTGCGGCCCTCGGACCCAGGATGTTCGAGGGCCGCACCCGTTCAGTGCCGGATCAGGCCGCGGCCAGTCGGCAGGCGACGTCCGCCGTGGCCGGCGGCACGGCGAGCAGGGTGAGCTGCGTGGTGCACAGCGTGTACGAGATGTCGCCCAGGGTGCAGGCGAGGCCGTGCTCCAGCCCGCCGAAGCCCTGCGCGGCCAGGTACGCGCTGCAGTCGCCCGGCGTGGCGTGGGCCGGGGTGGCCGCGATCGCGGAAGCCCCGGCGAATGCCACGACCGCCGCTCCGATGACCGCGATCCGCTTGGCGATGCCGCTACGGTTGCGCATCGTCACACCTCCATAACTAGGAGTGATAGGTACCTGGGAACCTATCGACGAGCGCGGATCGGCGGTAGTGGGGAACCACCCCTTCGGCGGCGAATGAATGCTCGCTGGTGGGGCGAGCTGCCGGACTCATTCTGTTCATCGAATGTGGATGGTGGCCTGGCCACCGCCGAGTGGCCCGGCGCTGACCATTCATGATCGATATGAGCGAAGCTCGGTCTCATCTTCCGAGACGCCGAGATGTCCCCGATAGCGTGAAGATCGCCGGAGGGTGGCGGGTCAGCGGAGGCAGCAGCCGGAGCAGACCTTGGGCTGCGGCAGGGTGAACGCCAGGCAGCAGGTGCGCCGGTGCACGGTGGGCAGGCCGGCCTCGTCCGAGCCGATGTCCACCAGGTCGCTCAGCTCTAGCGCGTCGAGCAGCGTGCCCGCGATCTCGGGAGCGGGGCCGTGCAGGGCGTGGCCGCTGCGCAGCACCGCGTACGCGATGCCGGAGGCGACCGAGCCGAGCAGGGTGCGCCGGCCGACCTTGACCCCGGCGCGGATGCGCTCGGACAGCGGGTCGAGGTGGCCCTCGAGCAGGCTCGTGCGCAGCGTCTTGAGCAGCACGGTCTCGTCCGGGACGACGGTGATGCCGGGCACGTTCACGTGCGCCAGCGGGTCGTCGGGGAGCACCGCGACCTGCGGGTGGTGCAGGCCGAGCTGGACCAGGGCGGTGCCGGGCGCGCCGCCGAAGCGCACCGCGACGCGGTCGGCGTCGACCAGCGGGACCCGGCGGGCCACCGCCCAGCTCAGCACGGCGGGCATGGCGAGCCAGTAGCTGTACGACTTCCAGGCCAGCGTCGCCGCGGCATGCGGGGCGGCGCCCCAGCGCTGGACGGCGGTGTCGAAGAAGGCCGGCAGCGCGGAACCGTCGAGCAGGGCGCCGGCCGGGGTCCAGCCCCGGGTGTCCGAGATCACGAGCGGATCGGCGAGGCCGTGGACCGCGTTGAACCCGCTGCGACGGCGCACTGCACTGAGCGTGACGTTGAGGGGGCGCAGGGCGTCGGTCAGGAGCAGTGGCGTCAGCGTACGCACCCGGTCCTCACCGTTCCCTTCCAGCCCAGACACGCGGTTACGCGGGGTAGGCGCTCACTGTACCCCGATAAGGCTAGCCTAACCAGACCAAGACCAGTTTACGCCACTTAGCTCACCGAGTGTCACGTCTGGCATGGTTCCGGATGCTGCCGCACCGGCTGGCCGCTTGTCAGCTTGTCAAGGCATATGTCAGGTAATCAGCAGTTCTCCTCAGCTGATGCTCCGGCCGCGAAGAATGAGGATTCACGACAAGCGGAGGAGGGGGCGAGGTGTGGCATGACCGAGCGGAGCGGGATCGGGTCATGAGCGTTTCGCCGGTGGAGCGTGCCGTTGAGGCCTTCGCTACGGAACTCGGCCGATGGCGCATCGACCGCGGCATGACGAAGAAGCAGCTCGCCAGCAGGATGGGCTTTGATCCCTCGTACATCAGCCACATAGAGGGCCGAAGACATCGGCCCACGGAGGACTTCGCGCGGCGGGCTGAGGCGGTGCTCAACGCCGGCGGCGCCATCTGGCGCCGCTTCCAGGAGTACGAGGAGGCGAGGCAGGCCCGCGGCCCGGCGACCCTGCTCACCCGCGAGCCGGCGGTGCCGGCCCAGTGGCTGCCGCCGGGCACCGGCCTGGTGGTCGAGCTGGAGGAGGCGCAGCTGACCTACGTCGGCGGCGACTACCAGGTCATCGTGCGGCGGGCGCTCTACAACGCCGGGAACGAGCCGGTGACGCGTTACCTCATCCGGGTCGCGGTGGACCGCTACCCGGGCCAGCCGCAGCGCTCCAACGACCACCACCGGGCCCACCCGCTGGCGCTGGAGGAGCTGAGCCTGGTGGCGTACTGCGGAGACCCCGGGGCGGCCGAGCCGATGGTGTGGCGGGCGAAGCAGGACCGGGACGCGTTCAAGGAGATCTGGCTGCTGTTCGAGAACACCGACGGCCGGTTTCCGCTCTACCCCGGCGAGCGGACCACGGTCGAGTATCGCTACCGCGTGCCCGAGCTGAAGTGGGGCACCTGGTTCGAGCGGGCGGTGCGGCTGCCCACGCGGCGGCTCGTGGTGCAGATGCGCTTCCCGGCGTTCCTGGACCCCCAGGTGTGGGGGGTGGAGACGTCCATGGCCGCCGAGGAGGCGCCGCTGCGTACGCCCATCGTGCGCGAGCTGGAGTCCGAGCAGGCGGTGTTCACCTGGCGCACGGAGGACCCGTCGCTGAACGCGCGGTTCCAGCTGCAATGGCGGTTCCGGGCGGTGACGTCGGCTCCGCCGGTGCCCGCACGTTGACAACGAAAGACGAGGCCCGCCGGAAGGCGGGCCTCGTTCGTCGTACGGGCCGGTCAGTGGTCGCTGAACGCGTCGTACCGGACGCGCGTCTGGGGCACCTTGAGCTGCGTCAGGCAGCGCAGCGTCGAGCGGACCATGTTCGGCGAGCCGGACACGAAGAAGTCGTGCTCCATCCACGGCCCGAAGCGGTTGAGCGCGTCGGTCACGGTGCCCTCCTCGCCGCCCCAGCCCGGGTCGTCGCTGCACACCGGCACGATGGACAGCCACGGGTACGCCGCCGCCAGGGCCTGCAGCGAGCCGAGGTCGTATAGGTCGTCCCGGTCGCGGGCGCCGAAGAAGACGTGCACCCAGCGGGTGCGGTTGAACGTGGTCAGGTCCTCCAGCAGCGCCTTGATCGGTGACAGCCCGGTGCCGCCGGCCACGAAGACGATGTCGCGGGTGGAACGCCGGTCCAGCACCATGGTGCCCATCGGCGCGGCCAGCCGCAGCAGGTCCCCGGCCTGCACCCGGCGCACCAGCGCGCCGGACACCCAGCCCGCGCCCAGCGCCCGCACGTGCAGGTCCATGGTGTTGTCGGTGCGCGGCGCGTTCGCCACCGAATAGGTGCGCCACACCCGCGGGTGGAACTTCGGCACCTCGACCGACAGGTACTGCCCGGCCCGGTACTCCAGCTGCTGGAACGGCCGCACGGTGAGCACCGCGATGTCGCGGGAACGGCGCTCGTGCGCCACCACCTCGGCGTGCCACCAGGCCGGGTTGCTGTCGGCGGTGGCGCCGGACAGCATCTTGCGGGCGATCACGTCGTACGCGTCACGCCAGGCCTGCTCGTACTCGTGGCTCCACTCCGGCCCGGCGAACGTCCGGATCGCCTCCAGCAGCGCGGCGCCGATCACCTCGTAGTGCTCCGGCACCACCTGGAACTTCCGGTGGTCGCGGCCGAGCGAGCGGAGGTACTCGTCGAAGCGGTCCGGGTCGTCGACCGATTGCACCGCGGTGACGATCGCCCCCAGCAGTCTGGCTCGCTGCACGTCCATCGTCACCGGGAACATGTCACGGATCCCCGGGTTGTTGAGGAAGATCCGCGCGTAGAAGTAGCCGGCCACCTTGTCCTGTTGCTCCTCGACAAGGGTCCAGCTCTCTTTCAACAGCCGCTGAAGGTCACTCACGTTCGTAACGATGTCAACGCGCTGCGTACTCGCGTCGCACAGACTGTGCGACCCTCTTATGTCATGGCTGCTGAAGAGCTCGTCCGGGGGATCTCCACCCCCTCCCGTACGGTGCTGCGCAACGAGGTCTGGTTGCTGCTGGGGGTCTCGCTCGGGCACTCCGCCGTGCTGTCGGTGCTGTCGCTGATCGAGAAGCTCACCGCGCCCGGCCCGCTGGACCAGCAGGCGGCCGAGCTGAACACCGCGGTCACCCCCGACCGCCCCTGGCTGGACCTCGCGATCCAGCTCACCCGCATCTTCTTCGCCCTGGTCCCGGCCCTGTTCGCGGTGCACCTGCTGAACCGGGGGCCGGGCTGGGACGGCCGCTTCGGCGCCCGCGGGCTGCTCGGGATCGACGGCACCCGCAAGGGCTTCGACGCCGGTGCGGGCGCGCTGCTGGCCGCCCTGATCGGCATCCCGGGCCTGGCCCTCTACGTGGGGGCGCGCGAACTCGGTCTCAACGCCACGGTCGTCGCCGAGGGCCTGGGCGGCGTCTGGTGGGCGGTGCCCGTGCTGCTACTGGCCGCCGTCCAGAACGCGGTGCTGGAGGAGGTCGTCGTGGTCGGCTACCTGATCACACGGCTGCGCCAGCTGTCCTGGCAGGCGCCCGCCGCCATCGTCGCCAGCGCGCTGCTGCGCGGCTCGTACCACCTCTACCAGGGCTTCGGGGCGTTCGTCGGCAACGCCGTGATGGGCGTGGTGTTCGCGCTGTTCTTCCTGCGCTACAAGCGCACCGGGCCGCTGATCGTCGCGCACACCCTGCTCGACGTCGTGGCGTTCGTCGGGTACGCCCTGCTCGCCAAGCACCTGGACTGGATCTGAGACGGCGGGAGGGGGCGGCGTGACGCCACCCCCTCCGTACGGCTTCACCGCGGTGCGATCACCGGGGCTGCGGCCCGCCGCCGCCCGGCAGCACCGGCTGCGCCGGCATCGTGCCCGGCACCGGCCTGGCCGGCGGTGTGGGCTGCAGCGGCACGTCGATCGCGGCCTTGCTGCCGCAGATCACCATCGTGGTGGGCGAGGTCACGCAGAAGTTCACCAGCTGGTCCCGGCGACCGACGGTGAGCTTGCCGGTGAACTGGACCGACTGGTAGGTCGGCCACGGACCTTCGTACTCGATCGTCATCTGCACCGGGCCCAGCACCCGCATCGTGTAGCTGCCGTCCGCCAGCACCTCGCCGACGGCGGTGTAGTCCTTCGTCGTCACGTTGCTGGCGATGAGGCGGTCCCCACCCGGCTTGTCGACGGTTTCGGGCAGCGTGATCCTGCCGCTGACCGCCTGGCCCACCTTCAGCTTGTAGTTGTAGGTGGTCGTGGTGCCCGCCGTGAGCTTCACCGGGATCGCGCTGAAGCGGTCGGGCTTGCCGCCGCTCCACTGCACGGCGTGGCCGGTCGCGCCGAAGACCAGCGGCCAGCTGTACGGCCCGAAGAAGTTTGAGCTGTACCGGCCGTCCTCGTCGACCTGCACGTCGCCGAAGCCGCCGCCGACGCCCGGGTGCGGAACGTACATGCCGACCGAGCCCCACTCGACCGGCTGCCCGGTCTCACTGGTCACGGTGCCCTTGAGCAGTGCTCGCTTGTCCATCTTGATCGCGGGACCGGTGGTCCAGCCCTGCGCGCCGGGGGTGACCGTCACCGCCTGCCGCTGGTCACCCGTGCCGCCGGTGGCGCCGACCCACTGCGCACCGTGCAGGGATTCCTCGTACGGCGCGACGAAGATCTTGACCGGGCCGGACTCGGGCAGGTAAGTGATGCGGTAGTTGCCGTTCTCGTCGGTGCTGTCACCGCAGCCGTCGGGCAGCACGAACCGGGGCACCGAGACCGCCATCACGCAGACGCCGCGCACCCCGGCGCCGGTCGCCCGGTCGACGATGGTGCCCGCCAGGGCCCGGATCCGGGTCAGCGGCACCTGCACGGTGACCGTCTTGCCGGCCTGGACCGTCACGCTGACCTCGCCGTCGATCGAGTCGTACCCGGCGGCGCTGAGCGAGATCGGGTGCGTGCCGATCGGGATGCCGGTGAGCGTCAGCGAGTCGGTGGCGGCCTGGCCGTAGCCGGTGAACACGGACGCGGTGAAACCCTTGACCGCGGCGCCCGAGGTCAGGTCCTTGGCCGTCAGCTTGACCGTGCCCGTCGGCAGCAGGCTGTCGTTCACGGTCGTGGTGCCGCCCGCGGTCACCGCGAAGATGTTCGCGGTCTCCTCGGTCAGCTTGCCGGTCGCCCACTGCTCGAACGCGCCGTCCGGGTCGCGGAAGTCGACCGTGTAGGAGCCCGCGAAGACGTCGTCGATCTCGTAGTAGCCGTCGTCGTCGGCGTTCGTCCAGGCCGCGCCGTAGCCGCCGGCCGGGCGGGCGATGACCTCCACGCCGGCCGCGCCCTCGGTGCCGACGGTGAACCGGCCCTTGACCGTGCCGGTGCCCAGGAGCTGGTCGTCGACGTCGGTCACCGCGTTCTCGGCGACGGTCACCGTCTGCGCCGCGGACTCGACCATCGTGTGCGGGTACAGCATGATCGATCCGCTGGCGAGGCGGAACATGACCCGGTACGGGCCGGGCGGCAGGCCGTCGAGCCGGTAGTCGCCGTTCTCGTCGGTGTACGCGCTGGCGTACACGTACTCCGGGTGGTCCTCGGTGCTGGCGAAGATGACCTCCAGGCCGTAGCCGACCCGCTGGCCGGCCGCGTCGAGGACGGTGCCGGCGGCCGAGCCGTTCGGCAGCGCCGTCTCGTTCACGGTGACGGTCTGGTCCGCGGCGACGGCGACGGCCTGCGCGTCGGTGAAGTCCCGCGCACCCGGCACGTACTGCCGGGAGCTGCCGATCGTGAAGGAGACGACGTGCGTGCCCACGGGCACGACCATGCTGTAGTAGCCCTGCGCGTCGGTGGACGCCGAGCCGCCGGTCGGCTCCTCGGTCTCCGGGTCGTGCGTGGCGATCATGGCGTTGGCCATGCCGCCGCCGGAGCTGTTCACCAGCCGTCCGGCGATCGTGCCGATGGGCACCAGCGCGTCGTTGACCACGGTGTTCACGCCGGTGGAGACCGCGTGCATCGCCGCGTCGAAGTAGCTGATGGTGGCCGGTGCGTACTGCGTGGGGTGGCCCTGCGCGCTGACCTGGACCCGATACAGGTCGGGCTGGAGGTCGGCGATCTGGTAGTTGCCGTTGGCGTCGGTGGTGGCGTAGCCGCTCGCGCCGGATTCGGCGAAGGCGTACACGAACACGTCCGCGACCGGCTGGTTCTTGTAGGTGATCTTGCCCGAGATCGTGCCGGTGTCGGCTGCATGTGCGGGCGTGGTCATGCCCAGAGTTGTGACGACCACGGCCAGCAGCATCAGCCCGACCCGGCGCAGAGGTGATCTGCGCATGTTTCCTCAAGGGTGGGAAGGGATGTGCGCTTGGACCGGGGTTAAGAGGCCCCGTTCGGATGCACGATAGTGGATCGAGGCAACGTGACGTGAGGTACTTTCGGGCGGTCTCGTGTCGCGGCTGCGCCGTCGGGCGGACCATGCCGAGATGTCCGGTGCCCGGGCCGCCGCCCGGTTGTGGGCGGTGCGTGGCGCAGGCCACATCGCGAGCCAGGGAGCGCGACACGGTATCCGCTTTGCTCTCTCCCGTGGGGGCACGGTATTCTTCTGCGTCGGTGGTCATCAGGGCAGCCTGGGGACCACCATGGAGGCTTCGCCTAGTTCGGTCTATGGCGCCGCACTGCTAATGCGGTTGGGGTCTTAAAGCCCCTCCCGGGTTCGAATCCCGGAGCCTCCGCGCAGGACCACCTGAGCGGTCGGGAAACCGGCCGTGTATGCTGATCCAGCACGCAAGCGCCCGTAGCTCAACGGATAGAGCATCTGACTACGGATCAGAAGGTTAGGGGTTCGAGTCCCTTCGGGCGCACATAGGCCCCCCTGAACAGCAGTTCAGGGGGGCGTTTTCATGTCCCGGGCAGATGCCTGCGGTGAGCTCGCGTACGCGCCATCGCGCCCGCACCGCCGGAGGGCAGCGCGGGCGTGGCGTGACGAGGAGCAGGTCAGTCCTGGCGGTTCGGGTCTTTGACGAAGACCCCGTCCCCCTGCCGTCCCTCGATCAGCCCCTCGGCCTTGAGCACCAGCATGGCGCCGCGGACCGAGCCGTAGCTGATCTGGTACTCCTCGCGGATCTGGCTGATGGAGGGCAGTTTGTCGCCCGGCTTCAGCTCTCCCGAGCGGATCTTGTCGCGGATGGCGTTGGCCAGCCGCTCGTACTTTGCGGTCATACCATCTCCCATGGCTCGCCCCAGTAGTAGATCACCGTCACTTGTCCGGAATCAACTCACCGGGCGAGATACCTAGACATAGTCAACTAGCTCGTTTATGGTGATGACGGTCTCTTTCCCATGGCTCGCACCCCACGGGACGGAGACCGAGGGTGTGCCGGCTGCTGCGAGGGACGCGTAGACGGTGTGCCGGGCGCGGTGGCCGCTCCTACCTGTGTGCCGTGAGCCGCCGCGCCCATCCAGCGCATACGCAGGAGATCCGTATGGCGTCCCGGCCCGGCCGTTCGGCCTACGGGGCACGGTCTCGTTACCAAACCGTTACTGATCGGTAAACCTCCACCGTCGGTGACCGACGCCATACCCAAAGCGGGCAATCGACCCGATCTCCGACCCGAGCGATCACGCAACGTGATGATCGCCGGAAATGCAGACCACCCACTGTTACTGGCCAGTAGCTTGCCTCTTGTGGTCCGCGTCATAAGGGTGAAACATCTTGCCCACCCCCGGGCGCGGTGCATCCTGCGCGCGGCGAAGACAGACCCCGCAGGCGGTGCGCCGCGGGTTGAACCCCATCGCGAGGAGGTCCCTGTGAAGGACTCGCAAGGCAATCTGGTACTGGGGCGTACCAGATGGCGGCGCTTCGCCGCCCTGGTGATCCCGGCGACCATCGCCGTGACCGGCCTGATGGCCGGCGTGGCCAACGGCGCGGTGTCGGTCACCTTCCACGTCTCCGGGCAGACCGCGAAGATCTCGGCCGACAAGCTCGACGGCAAGGGCTTCGCCCAGTACGGCGGCGTGCTGATGGAGAAGAACGGCACCCCGCACGTCGTGGCGATGTCGGCCATCAAGAGCGCCGAGCTGGAGAACCTGTGCCAGTCGGTGACCACCCCGATCCCGGGCCTGGGCAACTTCACCCTCTACATCCGGGCGGGCCGTTCCGAGGGCGCGCCGGTGACGGCGTCCAACCTGCTCATCGGCATGGACAAGCTCGGCGGTGACGCGACCTTCACCAACATCGACATCGGTGTGGACGCGTCGGAGCTGACCAAGGGCGGCCCGAACCACGGCGACGCCGGCCTGTTCGGCCAGGAGGCCGACCGTGCCGTCATCACCGATCTCAAGCAGATCGCCCGCAGCACGCAGGCCGGCACGTTCGCGCTGACCGGGCTGTCGCTGTCCATCGCCCAGGACAGCACCGGCTGTTTCCCGAACTCCGCCATCAACTGAGCGCCCCGGCTGGAGGCGCGCCGCTCCCGGTGCGCCTCCGGCCCGCTGAATCCTTGGAGGCACCGTGATCCTGAGGCAGCTGTCTCGCACCTGGTGGGGACGCCGCCGCCCGTTCTGGGGTGGTCTGCTGACCATCCTCGCCGGTGTGGAGATCATCGCCACGACCAAGATGACCCTGCACGGGGCCACCATCAGCGTGGGTCTCACCGGTTTCCAGTCCCTGCTCATCCCGTTCGTGCTGGTGGTGTGCGGCCTGCTGGCCTGGTTCACCCCGGCCCAGCGGATGTTCTACGGCCTGGTCGCGGTGTTCGTGGCGATCTACTCGCTGATCGCCGTGAACCTCGGCGGCTGGTTCGTGGGCACGCTGCTCGGCATCATCGGCGGCGGCCTGATCTTCGCCTGGAACCCGGTGGAGCCGGCCGGCGACGGGGCGGAGCCCGGCGAGCCCGAGTCCGGTGACGACGGGGATCAGCAGGCCGACATGGACGGCCTGCTGGACGGCCCGATGACGGACACCCCGCCGCCCGCGGTCAACCCGCTGCGCGACGGCGTGCCCGGCCCGCGGCAGCCGTCCGGCGAGGAGACCGTCGCGGACGAGCGGCGCAACGGACCCCGCCACGCCGCCATGGTGATCACCGTGGCGACGCTGGCGACCACCGCGCTCGGCCTGCTCGTCACGCAGCAGCCCGCCAGCGCGGCCGACTGCAAGCCGGCCGCCACGTCGGACCACCCGGTGCAGGACTTCCTCAACGGCGTCGTCGACACCATCGGCGGCCTGCTGGGCGGCGGTGACACCGCGTCGCCCAGCCCGTCCCCGTCGCCGGAGCCCTGCCCGACGCAGGAGCCCAGCCCGGAGCCGACGGGCGGGCCGAAGCCGACGGCCAAGCCCAAGCCCACGCTCAGCCGGCCGGTCCCCTCCGTGAAGCCCGGCCGGCCGACCGAGAAGCCGGTGAAGACCCTGCGGGCGGCCCGGAACCAGAAGGAGGTCGCCGCGTGCCCCTCCCGGATGACCGGCAGCCGGGTGTCGATGGAGGGGCTGACCTTCGACGGCATCGTGGAGCTGCCGACCAAGCAGGGCACCATCCGGACCCTGCGGTTCTCCATGACCAAGTCGGTCACCCGCGACTTCAAGCTCGTGCCGTGCGCCGTGAACGGGTGGACCACCGAGATCACGACGCCGGCCCTGACCGTGGCGGACCGTGACGACACGCGGGTGTTCTTCTACACCAGCCGTTTCCGGGGCAACGCCCTCGGTGTGCTGCCGGTGGACTACACGCCCGACGAGCCGCCGCTGCTCACCCCGCCCCTGGTCTTCTTCACCGACCCGGTCATCGACCTGGTGTACGTCGACGCGCCGTCGCTGACCGCGCCCGACATGCTGGTCAAGACGATCAAGGCCTGATCAGGCACGAAACGAGGAGGCCCCCCGGCCGCGGATTCGCGGGCGGGGGGCCTCCGGTGTCTGGTACGCCGTCAGGACGCGACGACCGTGTCCAGGGCGATCTCGACCATCTGGGAGAAGGTCTGCTCCCGCTCCTGGGCCGTGGTGGCCTCGCCCCGCTTGATGTGGTCGCTGACGGTGAGCAGGGTCAGCGCCCGCGCGTCGTAGCGGGCCGCGATCGTGTACAGCGCCGCCGACTCCATCTCCACCGCGAGCACGCCGTAGTCGGCGAGCGTGTCGTAGAGGTCGGGGCGGTCGGTGTAGAAGGCGTCCGCGGCCAGGATCGGGCCCACGCGCATGCTGATGCCGCGCTGCCGCGCCACGTCGACCGCCGTGCGCAGCAGCTCGAAGTTCGCCACCGGGGCGTAGTCGATGAGACCGTCGAACCGCATCCGGTTCATGTTCGAGTCGGTGCTGGAGCCGATGGCGGCCACCACGTCGCGCAGGTTGAGCGAGTCGGCGAGCGCCCCGCACGAACCGACCCGGATCAGGGTCTTCACGCCGTACTCGTTGATCAGCTCGTGGGCGTAGATGGACGCCGAGGGCATGCCCATGCCCGAACCCTGCACGGAGACCCGGGTGCCCTGGTAGGTGCCGGTGAAACCGAACATGTTGCGCACCGTCGAGTAGCACTTGGCGTCCTCGAGGTAGGTCTCCGCGATCCATTTCGCCCGCAGCGGGTCGCCCGGCATGAGGACCCGGTCCGCGATCTCTCCGGGCTTGGCGCCGATGTGCGTACTCATGCGCCGATCATCCCACGGGGCCGGCGGAGGCGGTCACCAGATCACCGGCGCTGTACGCGGCCTCGCTCAAGACTCGACCTCGACCTCGGCGCGCAGCGTGCCGAACTCGGCCCGAGCCTCCTCCAGGGAGGCGCCGTACCAGGTGAGCGTGCCGATGCTGTAACGGTCGGCCCAGCCGCACACGATCGTGGCGTCGTGCCCGGCGCGCACGGTGCCGCACGCCGTCACGCCGCCGAGCGGGCCCGCGGGCACCTCGGTCACGTCGAACACGGGGATCTCCGCGGTGCGCAGGTCGAAGAAGAGGTACTCCACCTCGCCCGGTCCCCAGTGGCCGAAATCGCCGCCGACCACGTGCAGCATCACCTCGGCCTGGCCGGAGCCGTACACGGCGGCGAGATCGGCGTAGGTGCCGTAGTCGGGCTGGCCCCGCATCGCACGAGTGATGAGCTCCTCCGCTCCGCTCAGCCGGGGCCGCCCGCCCAGCGTGTCCGGGGCCGTCACCGTCCGGTCCTGCGGCGGGAGCACCTGCCGGCCGACGTCGGCCAGGACGGAAAGCAGCAGCGAGAACGCGACGACGGTCGCGGCCCCACCGATGCTCAGCAGCCCGCCGAGCACGACGAGCAGGATCTGGTGCGGGCGCATCCGGGGGAGACGACTCGGGGCAGGGTCGGGCAGGACCACGGCACTTCCTCAGGTTGAAGGTGACGCGCATCCTAGGCACAGGTGAGGCGACCGTGTGTCCGCACGGTCACGGCTGGACGAAGAACGCCCGGCAATCCTGAGGGACTGCCGGGCGTTCTGTCTTGGCGGTGGCGGCGGGATTTGAACCCGCGGAGGGCGTAAACCCTCACACGCTTTCGAGGCGTGCTCCTTAGGCCACTCGGACACACCACCGCCGCAGACTCTACACGAGGGTTCAGCAGGAACCGAAACCGGTATTGAACAGCCGGGTCAGGTAGTCGCCGTAGCCGGCTACGGCCTTCTGCACGGTGACTCCGTCGTGGAGGAACAGGTAGCCGCGGTCGCCCTGGGTGATCAGCAGGCCGTCGAAGCGGTGGCTGCCCGCCGGTGCGGTCAGCACCTGCGCGCCGGGGTACGCCGCCCGCACGTCCTGCAGGGTGCTGCCGGTGCTGACGCCCTCGGGGGTGTGCAGCGGGGCGTCGAACCACATCATCACCAGGCGGTCGTCGGCGGCGAAGACGAGGTTGCCCTGCGGCATGCCGGAGACCTGCGAGCTGCAGCCGGCGCGGGAGGTGTCCAGGCGGCTGCCGAGCTCGGCGCGGCTGGCGCCGAAGCGCACGTCACGCACGCCCTGGAAGTGAACGATGTCGGGGCCCTGAGCGACTTCGGTGGCGCTGGCGACCACTCCCTGGGCGGGGGTGGTCCGGGCCTGTGTCGACTGGGCGGCGCACGCGACGCCGCTCAGCATCATGACGGTCGCGAGGGCGAAAGCTCCGCGCATGACTGTCCTCCTGGTAGACACGGCCTGTGAGTTGACACTCACCGGGGGTGAGGTCGTGCACTCGACTATACGACTACTTTCCGTGATGGCCACTTCACGCTGAGCCTTTCTCAAGTTCCAGCTGGCCCATATTTATCCAGTTTGAGGCTGTTTTATGCGTGTTCAGTGAGCAAGAATGCCCCAGATCGGGTGAAACAACCCGCCCAAGATTTCTGTGTACCGCCCCCTGTCGTCCTTCCCACTCCCGCGCCGATCTTGCGCGAACTGTGGTTATGACTCGCCTGAACCGGTACAAACTGCCCTCACGAGTCGCAAGATCGACGCGATCTTGGCTGGGGTAGCTTGCGATGATCGGGATTTCGTGTCACAAGGTGCGGTGAGACCGCAGATCTTGACACGAAGCCGCGATCATGGCGAAGGCCGGTGCGCGGAGCCGGCCGTCCCGGACGCGGCCGGTCCGGCCATGGGAACAACGGTCGGGGCCGGGCGCGGGATGCGGGGCCGGGGACGGAACAGGCCCCGCTCCGGGTGGGAACGGGGCCTGCCGTGAGCGCGTCTGCGCTGGTGGCGGAGGATACGAGATTCGAACTCGTGAGGGTTTTATCCCAACACGCTTTCCAAGCGTGCGCCCTAGGCCTCTAGGCGAATCCTCCGCGGAGAAGAATACATGCGGGGTCCAGCGCATTGCGCTCACCCCCGCCGGGTACAGTGAAGCAGCCCCCGTGCGGCGGCACCCTGCGAACCTCCCCAGGGCCGGAAGGCAGCAAGGATAAGCAGGCAATACCGGGTGCACGGGGGCCCTTTCACGTCCGGCCCCGCGCGGGATGCGGCACTGACGGTCCCTGGGTCTAGGCTGAGGGCGACAGTGAACGTCCGTGGGCAGGGGAGTGCGGCGATGCGGCCGGGTGGACAGCCGAACATGCAGCAGCTGATGAAGCAGGCGCAGAAGATGCAGCAGCAGCTGGCGTCGGCGCAGGCGGCGCTGGCCGAGGCCGAGGTGACCGGCACGTCCGGGGGTGGCCTGGTCACCGTCACGATGAGCGGCTCCGGTGAGTTCCGCAAGATCTCCATCGACCCGAAGGCGGTCGACCCGGAGGACGTCGAGACGCTGGAGGACCTGGTCGCGGCCGCGATCACGAACGCCGCCGACGAGGTGCGCAAGCTCACCGAGCAGAAGATGGGTCCGCTCTCCGCCGGTCTCGGCGGCATGGGCCTTCCCTTCTAGGCCCGGCCCGCCGTGTACGAAGGCGCGATCCAGGACCTGATCGACGAGCTCGGCCGGCTCCCCGGGGTGGGGCCGAAGAGCGCCCAGCGCATCGCGTTCCACGTGCTGTCGGCCGATCCGACGGACATCAAGCGGCTGGCCGCCGCGCTCACCCGGGTGAAGGAGCAGGTGCGCTTCTGCGTGCTCTGCTTCAACGTCGCCGAGGAGGAGCAGTGCCGCATCTGCCGTGACCCGCGGCGCCGCGACGACGCGCTGTGCGTGGTCGAGGAGCCGAAGGACGTGGTCGCGATCGAGCGGACCAACGAGTTCCGCGGGCGCTACCACGTGCTCGGCGGCGCGATCAATCCGCTGGAGGGCATCGGCCCCGACCACCTGCGCATCCGCGAGCTGATGGCGCGGCTCAGCTCCGGCGCGGTCGGCGAGCTGATCCTGGCCACCGACCCGAACACCGAGGGCGAGGCCACCGCGACCTATCTGGCGCTCATGGTCAAGCCGATGGGGATCACGGTGTCCCGGCTGGCGAGCGGCCTGCCGGTGGGCGGCGACCTGGAGTACGCCGATGAGATCACTCTCGGTCGCGCCTTCGAGGGGCGGCGCACCCTGTAACACGGCCTCTGACAACGTCTGCCGGAACCGGCAGAAATTCGCATAGGCCGATGTATCTGCGGCTGTTACCTGCGATTTTTCATTAGCACGGCGTCCGATTTTTATAACGCCACCATCACGGCCCGGCCTGAACTTGGTTACAGGCACTGCGCAAACTTGACGCAACGTTTGGTCGCGAAGAATGCTCTGATCATGCGGTGGCGTGCACCACACTCCACCGCGGTCGCCCTGTCATCCGACCGCCCCCACGGTGGAGAGAGGGTCGGGCGGCGCGAATCACGCAGGTAACAACCGAGCGGATGTCGCGCGCGGCGCACCGGTCCCGCCCAGCAGGGGCGAGACAGTGGTGCACCGTGGGCCTCCGCGGGGGAGGCAGCCCGTCCATGGCCACGTCAACCGATACCTCGGCCCCCGAGGCGACCCAGGCGCCAGTCAAGGCGATCGAAGGGCGCTCTCTCGGCCGCATCGCCTGGACGCGCCTCAAGCGCGACAAGGCGGCCATGACCGGTGGCGTCGTCGTGATCCTGCTCATCCTCATGGCGGTGTTCGCCCCGCTGATCGTCGGCTGGCTCGGGCACCCGCCGAACGAGTTCCACCAGGACAACACCCTGCTCGCGCCGGAGCTGGGCGGCCTGCCCCGCGGCGACTTCCTGTTCTTCGAGAACAGCGGCATCAGCGGCGACTTCCTGTTCGGCCTGGAGCCGCAGAACGGCCGCGACCTGTTCAGCGAGATCGTCTACGGCGCTCGGGTCTCCCTGCTGATCGCCTTCCTGGCGACGCTGGTGTCCGTGGTGATCGGCTCGACGCTCGGCGTGATCGCCGGCTTCTTCGGCGGCTTCGTCGACACCGTGATCAGCCGCCTGATGGACATCTTCCTGGCGTTCCCGCTGCTGCTGTTCGCCATCGCGCTGGTCGGCGTGCTGCCGGACCGGGCGTTCGGGCTGTCCGGCAACTCGCTGCGCATCGCCCTGCTCATCTTCATCATCGGCTTCTTCAACTGGCCGTACATGGCGCGTATCGTGCGCGGCCAGACCCTGTCGCTGCGCGAGCGCGAGTTCGTCGACGCCGCCCGCAGCCTGGGCGCCCGCGGGCCGTACATCATCGTCAAGGAGATGCTGCCCAACCTGGTGGCGCCGATCCTGGTGTACGCCACGCTGCTGATCCCGACGAACGTGCTGTTCGAGGCGGCGCTGTCCTTCCTCGGCGTGGGCGTGCAGCGCCAGGTCGTCGGCGAGCCCGGCGTGACCTGGGGCGGCCTGCTCGCCGACGCGGCTCGCAACTACACGGTGCCGCACTTCATGTTCTTCCCCGGTATGGCGATCTTCATCACCGTGCTGGCCTTCAACCTGTTCGGCGACGGCCTTCGCGACGCGCTCGATCCCAAGAGCAAGCGCTGACGGACCCAGCCAGGCATTACCACCCAAGCGCGGTTCGAGACACGGACCGTTCCCCCAGGGAGGAAGTTAGTGAGAAACAAGGGAAGGGTGCTGGCGGCGACCACGGCCGTCTTCGCACTCGCGGTGACCGCGGCCTGCGGCACCGGTGACGACACTCCGAAGCCCACGGAGGTGAAGCCGGAGTTCAACGCCGCGCTCACCGCGGTCTTCAACCCTTCTGACAAGAAGGGTGGCACGCTCAAGATGGCCATCTCGTCGGACTGGGACTCGGTCGACCCCGGCGACACCTACTACGGCCTCTCCTGGAACCTGCTGCGCCTCTACGGCCGTTCGCTGGTCATGTTCAAGCCGGCGGCCGGTTCGGCCAGCTCGGAGCTCGTCCCGGACCTCGCCGAGAGCCTGGGCGTGCCCAGCGACGGCGGCAAGACCTGGACCTACAAGCTCCGTGCGGGCGTGAAGTTCGAGGACGGCACGCCGATCACGTCGAAGGACGTGAAGTACGCGGTCATGCGGTCCATGGACAAGGAGGTGCTGGTCAACGGCTACACCTACTTCAACGACTTCCTGGACCTCGAGGCCACCTACAAGGGCCCGTTCAAGGACAAGGCCGCCGACACCAAGGCGATCGAGACCCCGGACGACCAGACCATCGTCTTCCACCTGAAGCAGGCCTTCGGCGGCTTCGACTACTTCGCGATGCTGCCGGCGACCGTGCCGGTGCCCGCGAAGGCTGACACCGGTGTGAAGTACAAGGAGCACGTCGTCGCCTCCGGCCCGTACATGTTCGACAAGTACGAGGCGGGCAAGGGCTTCACCCTCAAGCGCAACCCGAACTGGGACCCGGCGACCGACCCGAACCGCAAGGCGCTGCCGGACGCGTACGACGTCAAGATCGGCCTGAACGCCGACGACATCGACAACCAGCTGATCTCCGGCGACCTGCACGTCGACATCGCGGGCACCGGCGTGCAGCCGGCCGCGCTGCCGAAGGTCCTGCAGGACCCGGCGCTCAAGGCGTACGCCGACAACCCGGCCGTCGCCCGCCTCTGGTACACCTCGATCAACCCGAAGGTCGCTCCGCTCGACAACATCGAGTGCCGCAAGGCCGTGATGTACGCGATGGACCGCACCTCGTACCAGGCCGCGTTCGGTGGCGAGTTCGCCGGTGGCCAGATCGCCACCAGCATCATGCCGCCCCAGATCCCGGGCTACGCGCCGACCAACGTCTTCCCGGCGGGCGCGGACAACAAGGGTGACGTGGAGAAGGCCAAGGCCGCGCTGACCGCTTGCGGCAAGCCGGACGGCTTCGAGGTCACCATGGGCTTCCGGGCCGAGCGGCCCAAGGAGAAGGCGACCGCCGAGGCGTTCCAGCAGGCGCTGGCCAAGGTCGGCATCAAGGTCACCATCAAGGGCTTCCCGGTCGGCGACTACTTCTCGCTCTACGCGGGCAAGCCGTCCTACCGCAACAGCCCGACCACCGGCCTGGGTCTGATGACCAACGGCTGGGGCGCCGACTGGAACGACGGCTACGGCTTCCTGTCGCAGATCGTGGACAGCCGCGTCATCCGTGACTCGGGTGGCTCGTCCAACCTCTCCGTCATGATCCCCGAGGTCGACCAGCTGATCGACCAGGCCCTGGCCGAGACGGACGTCAAGAAGCGTGAAGCTCTGTGGGCGCAGATCGACAAGCGCGTCATGGAGGAGGCCGTCATCCTGCCGGGTGTCTGGTCGAAGGCCCTGACCCTGCGTGGCAAGGGCGTGACCAACGTCTTCGTCAACGAGGCGTTCGGTCAGTACGACTACCTCTCCATGGGCGTCGCGCAGTAATTCGCGCGGCAAGCGAACCTGCTCCAACCCACCTGGCAACACACCAAAGGTAGGTGAAGGCACATGGGGGGCCGGTCCGGCCGGGCTGAGAAGCCCGGCCGGACCGGCGCCCCGGGCCGAAAATCGTGGTCACATACATCATTCGCCGTACGCTCGGCGCGCTGCTGATCCTGTTCGTGGTCAGCCTGGCGACGTTCCTGATCTTCTTCGGGCTGCCCCGGCTCGCCGGCGCGACGCCGGAGACGTTCGCCGCCCGGTACGTGGGCAAGACCGCCGACGCGCAGACCCAGCAGATGTACGCCGAGAAGCTGGGCTTCTACGACCCGCTCTACGAGCAGTACGGCCGGTGGATCGGCGCCGTCTTCACCGGCACCGAGTACGACTACGGCACGGGCGTCGAGCAGTGCGAGGCTCCCTGCTTCGGCTACTCCTTCCGCACCAACCAGCCGGTCTGGGAGGACCTGCTGGACCGGCTGCCGGTCACCGGGTCGCTGGCGCTGGGCGCCTCGATCATCTGGTTGCTTACCGGCGTCGCCGTCGGCGTGCTGAGCGCGCTGAGACGGGGCAGTTTCTTCGACCGAGCAGCCATGACCGGTGCCCTGGCAGGCGTGTCACTACCGCCGTACTTCACCGGTCTGATGTTCCTCTACTTCTTCAGCTACAAGATGGGCGTCACCGCGCCCGGCGCCAGCTACACCCCGTTCGCGGACGATCCGGCCGAGTGGGCGTACAACCTGATCCTGCCCTGGATCACGCTGGCGCTGCTGAACGCCGCCGCCTACGCGCGGTTCACCCGCGCCGGCATGCTCGACACGATGGGTGAGGACTTCGTCCGCACCGCGCGGGCCAAGGGCCTCACCGAGGGTGTGGTCGTCACCAAGCACGGCCTGCGCGCGGCGCTGACCCCCATCATCACCATCTTCGGTATGGACGTCGGCCTGCTGCTGGGCGGCGCGATCCTGACCGAGAGCACCTTCTCGCTGAAGGGTCTGGGCTACTTCGCCATCGACGCCATCGGCAAGCAGGACTTCCCCCAGATCATGGGCGTGACGATGTTCGCGGCGTTCTTCGTCGTCGTCGCCAACCTGATCGTCGATCTGCTCTACGCGGTGGTCGACCCGCGAGTGAGGCTGTCATGAACACGGTGATCTCTCCTCGTCAGGACCCGACCAAGACTCCGTTCCTGGAGCTGCGCGACCTGAAGATCCACTTCCCGACCGACGACGGCCTGGTCAAGTCCGTGGACGGCCTGTCGTTCTCGCTGGAGCGCGGCAAGACGCTGGGCATCGTGGGCGAGTCCGGCTCCGGCAAGTCGGTGTCCAGCCTGGGCATCCTCGGCATCTACCACCGCCGCAACGCGACGATGTCCGGCGAGATCTGGCTGGACGGCCAGGAGCTGGTCAGCGCCTCCCAGGACACCGTGCGCGGGCTGCGCGGCAAGCGGATGGCGATGATCTTCCAGGACCCGCTGTCGGCGATGCACCCGTACTACACGGTGGGCGCGCAGATCATCGAGGCCTACCGGGTGCACAACAAGGTGTCCAAGAAGGTCGCCCGCAAGCACGCGATCGACCTGCTGGCCCGGGTCGGCATCCCGCAGCCGGACAAGCGCGTGGACGACTACCCGCACCAGTTCTCCGGCGGCATGCGCCAGCGCGCGATGATCGCCATGGCGCTGTCCTGCGACCCGGAGCTGCTGATCGCGGACGAGCCGACCACCGCGCTCGACGTGACCGTGCAGGCGCAGATCCTGGACCTCATGCGTGACCTGCAGCGGGAGTTCAACTCCGCGCTGATCATCATCACGCACGACCTGGGCGTCACCGCCGAGCTGGCCGACGACGTGCTGGTGATGTACGGCGGCAAGTGCATCGAGTACGGCACCGCCACGGAGATCTTCGAGAACCCCGAGCACCCGTACACCTGGGGTCTGCTCGGCTCGATGCCGCGCCTGGACCAGGCCGTCACCGAGCGGCTGCTGCCCATCAAGGGCACCCCGCCGTCGCTGATCAACGTGCCGCCGGGCTGCGCCTTCCACCCGCGCTGCGCCTACGCCGAGCAGACCGGCGGCCTGGACCGCACCGTGGTGCCCGAGCTGCAGCTCACCGGCACCAGCGGGCACCGGGTGCGCTGCCACCTGCCGGCGCACACGCGGCAGGAGATCTGGCGCAACGAGATCAAGCCGAACCTGGAGGGCGTGGCATGAGCACCCCGAACAACGCCCTGCTGTCGGTCCGTGGCCTGCAGAAGCACTTCCCGATCACCAAGGGCCTGCTCAAGCGCAAGGTCGGCGCGGTGCAGGCGGTGGACGGCCTGGACTTCGACGTCCTGCCGGGCGAGACGCTCGGCCTGGTCGGCGAGTCCGGCTGCGGCAAGACGACCACCGGGCGCCTGCTGACCCGGCTCATCGAGCCGACCGGCGGCAACATCACGTTCGAGGGCCACGACATCACGCACCTGTCGCAGGGGAAGCTCCGCCCGCTGCGCCGGGACCTGCAGATGATCTTCCAGGACCCGTACTCGTCGCTGAACCCCCGGCACACCGTCGGCGCCATCGTCGGCGCGCCGTTCCGGATCCAGGGCGTCAAGACCGAGCAGGGTGTGAAGAAGGAGGTGCAGCGGCTGCTGGAGCTCGTGGGCCTCAACCCCGAGCACTACAACCGCTACCCGCACGAGTTCTCCGGCGGCCAGCGCCAGCGCATCGGCATCGCCCGTACGCTGGCCCTGAAGCCCAAGATGATCATCGCGGACGAGCCGGTGTCGGCGCTGGACGTGTCGATCCAGGCGCAGGTCGTCAACCTGCTGGAGGACCTCCAGGAGGAGCTGGGCCTGACCTACGTCGTGATCGCGCACGACCTGTCCGTGGTGCGGCACATCTCCGACCGGGTCGCGGTCATGTACCTCGGCAAGATCGTCGAGATCGGCGACCGGGACTCGCTGTACCTGCAGCCGCGGCACCCGTACACCGCCGCGCTGCTGTCGGCGGTGCCCGTGCCCGACCCGCGCCGGCGCGACGGCGGCCAGCGGGAGCGCATCCTGCTCACCGGCGACGTGCCCAGCCCGATCAACCCGCCGTCGGGCTGCCGCTTCCGCACCCGTTGCTGGAAGGCGCAGGACATCTGCGCGACCACGCCGCCGCCCCTGGTCCTGCACGGCACCGACACCCCCGGCCATCTCGCCGCCTGCCACTTCCCGATGGCCGACGGCGAGAAGCGCTGACCCCGCGCCCCTCGGGGCGCAACTCTCCAAGACTCGCGGCCTCAGGACTGTCCTGAGGCCGCGAGTTTTTTCAAGTCATGGGCTGGTCAGTCGAGTTTTTCCAATTGGAAAGAGGTGCGCAGGGACTCGACCGCGGCCTGCTCGGTGGTCTGGCGGGCGGTGGCGGCGTCGACGATCTCGTCGGTCGGCTCGTCACCGGGATCGAACCCCTCGATGGTGGGCGGCGGCGGCCCGTCGAACTCCGGGTCGTACGGCGGCTCCTCCAGGGGCGGGCCGTCGTCGGCGGCCTGGGCGCGGCGCGCCGTGGCCTGCGCGGGAGCTGCTCCGCCGACCCGGGCCGGGGTCGGCCAGTCGTCGCCGGACGTCGCGGCGGGACGGCGCGCGGGCTCGGCGGACCGGGCCGGAGCATTACGCGGCGGGGCCGAGGCCGGCGCGGCAGCCGTGGTGCGCGACGCCGCCGGGCGCTGGTCGCCGCCCACCTCGCAGCGCAGCTGCCAGTTGCCGCCGAGCACCTGGTGCACGGCGTCCAGCAGTGGAGCCGGGTCGTTCTCCACGCCGTTCGCGTGCACGCGGTGCTTGAACACCAGCACGAGGGTGCTGCCGTCGATGTCGCGGACCACGGCCTCGCGGGCGAACGCGGCCGCCTTCTTGCTGCTGCGGCCGACCATCCGCACGATCTCGTCCCAGGACCGGCGCACCGCCACCGCGTTGTCGGCCCCGCCGGAGGACACCGCAGGCTGTGCGGCGGCGGCCTGGGCGGGAGCAGCGCTGCGAGCGGCCGGTGCCGCCGAAGCGGCCGGGCGGGCGGCAGGAGCGTCGGTCTCGCCCCAGGATTCTGCGGCCCGCCGGGCGGCTTCGGAAGTGCCGCGGGCTGCGGCCGCCTGCGTCGGCTGACCGTTCGCCGGGGCCGCGGCCCGTGGAACGGCCCCGGCCGGATCGCCGTGTGCACCGCCGGAGTCGTGCGCGACGGTACGGGCAGGCTGCTGGGGCTCGCTGCCACCGCGTGCGGCGTCGTGTTCCGGTCCGGCGTCGGCCGCCTGACCGCCGTCCTGCGCGGGGACGGCGCCGCGTGGGGCCGTGTCGCCGTCCCGGCCTGCCGCGGCGGGCGCGGGCCGGGTGCCTGCGGAGGACGAGCTGCGGGCGGCGGCCGATGCGGCGGCCTCCCGGGCTGCGGCACGGCCCGAACCGGCCGAAGCCGGGCTGGTCACGGTGTCGCTCAGGGCATGGCCCGACTCGGGCTGCGGGCGGGTGGGCTGGTCGGCGGCCGCACGGGCGGCGCCGGGCACGAAGCCGCTCTCCAGCCGCTCCAGGCGCTGCAGCAGGGCGTTGCCGGCCGAGTCGGCGGCGGGCAGCAGCATGCGGGCCGCGAGCAGCTCCAGCAGCAGCCGCGGCGAGGTCGCGCCGCGCATCTCCACCAGGCCGTTGGCCACGATGTCGGCGCAGCGCGAGAGCGTCGCGGGGCCGAGCTGCCCGGCCTGCGCGTGCATGCGGGCGAGCTGCTCTTCGGGGACGTCGATCAGGCCCTTCTCGGCCGCGTCCGGCACCTGCCGCAGGATGATCAGGTCGCGCAGCCGTTCCAGCAGGTCGTTGGCGTAGCGGCGGGAGTCGTGGCCGGCCTCGGCGACCCGGTCGATCGCCGCGAACGCCGCCGCGCCGTCCCCGGCCGCCAGCGCGTCGATCATCTCGTCGATCAGGGCGTTGTCGGTGACGCCGAGCAGCGCCACGGCGCGGGCGTAGGTCACGCCCTCCGGACCCGATCCGGCGATGAGCTGGTCCAGCACGGAGAGGCTGTCCCGGGCCGAGCCGCCGCCCGCGCGCACCACCAGCGGCAGCGCCAGCGGCTCCACCGTCACGCCCTCGCTCTCGCACAGCTGCTCCAGGTACGGCCGGAGCACGCTGGGGGCGATGAGGCGGAACGGGTAGTGGTGGGTCCGCGAGCGGATGGTGCCGAGCACCTTCTCCGGCTCGGTGGTGGCGAAGACGAACTTGACGTACTCCGGGGGCTCCTCGACCAGCTTCAGCAGCGCGTTGAAACCGGCCGACGAGACCATGTGCGCCTCGTCGATGATGTAGATCTTGTACCGGCTGGTCGCGGGGGCGAAGAACGCGCGCTCCCGCAGCTCGCGGGCATCGTCGACGCCGCCGTGGCTGGCCGCGTCGATCTCGATGACGTCGATCGAGCCGGGACCGTCCGGGGCCAGCGCCCGGCACGAGTCGCAGACGCCGCACGGCTCCGGGGTGGGGCCCTCGACGCAGTTCAGCGAGCGGGCCAGGATGCGGGCGCTGGACGTCTTGCCGCAGCCGCGCGGGCCCGAGAACAGGTAGGCGTGGTTGAGCCGGCCGCTCTTGAGCGCCTGAATGAGCGGCTCGGTGACGTGCTCCTGGCCGATGACCTCGGCGAAGGTGCGAGGCCGGTACTTGCGGTACAGCGCCAGCGCCACGGGCGTACACCTCCTAGGAACGTCGCAGGCTACCGTACCGCGCGGGTCCGACCACAGGGCTGTCGCGGCTTCGAGCCGCCCGCCGCCCGTCGTAGCTGGGGAGGATCAAGCCTGGTGGGGCACGTGGTGCGAGATCTCGACGACTTCCGGGGCGGGTTCGCCGGCCTGCGCCGGCACGGCAGCGACGGCTCGCGCCGGCCAGTGCGGCGGCGGATCCTGTGCCGGGTCCGTGACCAGGATGCGGCTGCTCCGCGACGGGTCGATGCCGCGCAGCTTGATGAGCAGCTGAGATGGTGCTTCGGCGAGTTCGTCCAGAGCCACGGCCAGCCCCGCGGTCACCGTGCCGATCGCGACGCCGATTCCGACGAGCCCGCCGCGGGACGGATGGGAGTACTGGATCCGGTGGATGCCGGAGGCGGCGATGACCGCCACCTCGGGCGCACGCTTCAGCTGCTTCTCGTCACTGGTCAGGATGACGTGGTAACCCTCGGCCGTGGCCCGCTGGTACAGCTCGACGTCCTTGGTGCCCGACCAGTCGA
Organism: Catellatospora bangladeshensis; assembly: GCF_016862575.1. Lineage (GTDB taxonomy): Bacteria > Actinomycetota > Actinomycetes > Mycobacteriales > Micromonosporaceae > Catellatospora > Catellatospora bangladeshensis. Next base: position 166,956 of record NZ_BONF01000012.1, read on the forward strand.
GGTCGTGCACATGGTCGATTCGGTGACCCTTGCGCTCAAGGAAGGACTTCAGCACGTCGGACAGCGGACGGGCGACGTTCTCGTCGAGGAGCACCTTCACGCCGCCACCCGCCAGGCGTGGACGTCGTAACTGTCGGTGTAGTCGGCGAAGTCCACGGCGTCGCGGGCGGCCTCGGCGGTGACGCCCGGGTAGAAGGCGCTGATCTCGCCGGGCGGGACGCCGTCACGGACCAGCGTCGCGACCTGGAGCGAAGGCACGCGGGTGCCGGCGACGACGGGCTCTCCGCCGCGCACCCCGGCGTCGACACGGAGATGTGGACGCGGCCTGAACAGGTCGGGCACGGAGCGGCCGTCGTAGTAATACGGCCGCAGCGGCTCGTCGGCGAAACGGAGCACGGCACCCGCCCGGTTCTTCACGAGGTCGATCGCGTCATCCTCGTTGAGCAGCAGGATCGTGCCCGCCTCCGTGACCAGGCGGTAGGCGGACAGGTGCGCGTGCTCGCCGAGGTCGAACCGCAGGGTCCGGAGCGCTCGACGGATGCGCTGGAGCGACGACTCGGCGCGGAGCGCGACGCACATGCGCAGGGCGATCAGATCGCGGAACGAGTAGAGGATGGGACGCCGGTCCGACAGCTCGGGCACGAGGATCGCACCCGCGTCGTCGTCCTTCGCCTTACGCCAGTGGGCCAGCTGCGCCAGCGTGGCACCGGAAAGCGCCGCCGCCAGCTTGGGCTCGTAGGACATCTGCTCACCTCCTCGCACTCCGTTCGGCATCTACGACGCTAACGCCGGGAACGTGCCGAAAACTGTCCGCCGCGCGACAGCCGATGCCCTTAACAAGTCACTCGGGGAAGTTTTCCAACGTCGCCTCGGCATCGGGTCTGACCTGGTCCACTGTGCCCATACCAGTTCGGTATCAACATCGGTTGGTCGATGCCTCGCCGCATCGACAGCCGTTAGGGTCGGCGCAGGCGGTGACCCGGTGTCGTCGGGTTGTCACTCGACCAGGACAGGGGTGGCCTCGGTGGGTACGCGTCGGCTCCGGACCGGTTTGGCGGTGGCGGCGATCCTGCTGGCCACGGCGGCCTGCACCGACGACGGGGCGGGCCCCGCGCAGCCCTCGGCGGTGCCCAGCCCGCCCGCCGTGAGCACCGAGGACAGGCTGGTCTTCGGCATGGGCGAGCCGCGCGTGCTGGACCCCGCCCTGGCCGCCGACGCGGAGTCGCTGCGCATCACCCGGCAGGTGCTGGAGACCCTGGTGCGCGCTGAGCCCGGCGGCGCCCGCACCGGTCCCGGCCTGGCCGAGGAGTTCCGTGTCGACGCGACCGGCACGGTCTGGACGTTCCGCCTCAAGCAGGGCGTCACCTTCCACGACGGCACGGCCTTCGACGCCGCCGCGGTCTGCGCCAACTTCGGGCGGTGGTATCGCTTCGACGGCGCACTCCAGGCCGGCGACCTCTCCGCGTACTGGCAGACGGTGTTCGGGGGGTTCGCGAAGAACCGGTCCAGCCGCCTGCCCGCCAGCCTGTTCAAGTCGTGCACCGCTCGTGATGCGGGCACGGCCGAGATCGCGCTGACCCGGCCGAGCAGCCGCTTCCCGGCCGCGTTCGCGCTGCCGTCGTTCGCGATCTCCAGCCCGGCGGCGCTGCGGAAGTACGCGGCCGACAAGCTCACCGGCGAGGGTTACCCGGCGTACGGGAGCAACCCGGTCGGCACCGGCCCCTACCGGTTCGTGTCCTGGGACCGCAAGGCGCGGCTGGTGAAGCTGGAGGCGTACGAGGGTTACCACGGTGCCAAGGCCAAGGTGAAGGAGCTGCACTTCCAGGTCGTGGAGGCGGCGGTGCGCAAGCAGGCGCTGCTCGACGGCAAGATCGACGGCTACGACCTGGTGGCGCCGGCCGATCAGCAGGAGCTGGCCGGGCTCGGCTACCACGTGCTTCCCCGGCCCGCGTTCAACACGCTCTACCTGGGCATCAACCAGAGCGGCAACCCGGCGCTGGCCAAGCCGGAGGTGCGCCAGGCGATCGCGTACGCGGTGAACCGGCAGCGGCTGGTGTCCGAGGCGTTCCCGGCGGGCGCGAAGCCGGCGCTGAACTTCCATCCGGACACGCTGCCGGGCTGGAACCCGGACGTCGCGGCCTACGCCTACGACCCGGCCAAGGCCAGGGAGCTGCTCGCCGCCGCGGGCCTGGCGAGCGGGCTGCGGCTGCGGTTCCACTACCCGCAGGGGGTGACCCGGGCGTACATGCCGTCGCCGAAGCAGATCTTCGAGCTGATCGCCGGGGACCTGCGCGCGGTCGGCATCGAGGTGACCGGTACGGAGCTGCCGTGGACCCCGGAATACCTGCACGCGGTGACCCGAGGCAAGGCCCATGATCTGCACCTGTTCGGCGCCGTCGGCAACTACGGCGAGGCCTACGACTTCCTCGGGCCGCTGTTCGCGCAGCGCCAGGACGAGTTCGGCTTCACCGACACCGGGCTGTTCGAGCAGTTCAAGCAGGTGGAGAAGACGGGCGAGCCGGACGCGCGGGTGCCGCAGTATCAGCGCCTGAACGCCCGGCTGCTGGAGTTGCTGCCGGCGCTGCCGCTGGTGCACGGCCCGGACGTGCTGGTCTTCGACAAGAACCTGATCGGCGTGGTGCCCAGCCCGCTCACCGACGAGGACTTCGCCGCGGCGATCTTCACCTGAGGACGTGGCCCGGCACCCTGACCTGCGCCGGTATTAAAGGGACAGCGACTGTCGGATCGGCTGGCTACTGTCTGCGGTCGAAGGTCTTCGAACCTTCACGTTCGCATCCCCTCATCCAGCGAGGAATCATGAGCAGATCCATCCTGCGCCGATTCGGCGCGTTGCTGCTGGGCGCCAGCCTGGCGGTCTCTGGGCTGGCCACGCCGGCCCAGGCGGCAGACACGGGCACGGTCACCGGCCGGCTGACCGACGGCGAGGCGGGGGTCGCCGGCGGTTCGGTCTCCATCTACGGCGACAGCGTGTCCTACCAGGACACCACCTGGCTCGACTCCGTGGGCAACTACACCTTCGAGGCGGTGCCCCCGGGCACCTACCGGGTGAACTTCCGGCCGGAGAACCGCCCGGCCCAGTACGCCTACGGCAAGACCGACTGGCCGTCGGCGAACCTCATCACCGTGACGGCGGGCGGGACGACCGTCGTCAACGACGAGGTGCTGCCCGTGGGCACCATCACCGGCCGGCTGGTCGACCGGGCGGGCGCCGGGGTGCCGTGGGCGCCGGTCAGCGTGGAGGCCGTCGACTACTCCAGCTACGGCTACACCAGCACGGACTGGAACGGCGAGTTCACCGTCCAGACCGCACCGGGCAGCTACCGGGTGCGCTTCGACCTCGGCCAGTTCAGCCAGTACGCGAACGGCACGCTGGACCGCGACGCGGCGGCGGTCTTCACCGTCACCGCGGGCGGCACGGTCACCGTCAACGACACGCTGATCGCCACGGGCAGCATGACCGGCCGCTTCACGGACGCGTCCGGCGCCGCGGTGCCGTGGGTGGACGTCAACGTGACCAACGGCGACTACTTCGGCACGGCGCAGACCGACGAGGACGGCCGCTACCGGTTCGACCAGGTCCCGGTCGGTTCGGGCTACACGGTGGAGTTCGCCAACGTCGGGCAGTCCGTCCACCAGTACGCCTACGGCACGGTGAACCCGGCGGCGGCCGCCCGGTTCGCGGTGGCCGAAGGCCAGACCGTCACGGTGGACGACCAGCGGCTGCCCACCGGCAGTGTCCGGCTCACCGCGGTGGATGCCCGCACCGGCGCGGCGATCCAGAACTTCACCTCCGGCATCGACCTCGACGCGCGCGACACGGAGAACGGTGAGGTCGTCTACCCCGCCATCCCGGTCGGCACCCACGAGATCTGGGCCCTGGCCGGCGGCTACTCCTTCGACGGCGCGTCGGTGACCGTCGTCGCGGGCGAGCAGGCCGAGGTCCGGCTGGTCATGGAGCCGAGGGCCCGGTTCACGGCCACGGTGGTGGACGCGGCGACGGGTGAGCCGCTGCCGGGCGTGTGCATCGTCCCGGTCCGCGTGCAGGAGGTCCGGATGCCGGAAGGCTGCGGCGAGGTCACGGACGCGAACGGCAGGCTGACCGAGATGTTCTGGCTGGGCGCGGGCACCTACCAGCTGCTGGCGTGGCCCCGGGAGGCCGACGGCTACGGCGCGCAGTGGGTCGGGTCGGCCGGTGGCACCGGTGACCTGCGGCGTGCTCAGCGGTTCGTGGTCGAGTCGGGTGACGTGGTCACCCCACCGGTGATCAAGATGGACCGCGCCGGTGTCATCACCGGTCAGGCCTTCGGGCCGGACGGGGTCGCGCTGGGCCGGGGCGCCGTGCGCGTCGCGGGTGAGCCGGTGGGCCTGGGCGGCGGCTTCGGCGCCTTCCCGATCGGCATCGACGGCCGTTACCGCATCGACAAGCTGGGGCCGTACGAGTGGCCGCTGCTGTACGAGGTGTACGGCCAGGCCACGCAGTGGAGCGGGGGCGAGGCCGACCGCGACCGGGCCGACCGCGTCAAGGTGGTCGCCGGCGGCACCACCACCTACGACTACCGGCTCGAAGCCGGTGTCACGGTGACGGTGACGAGCACCACCGCCGGATTCAGCGGCTATGTGGTGGCCCGTCACGCCGACACCGGTGACATCGTCGGCACGTGGTCGATCGTCGGGCCGAACGCCGGGGTCACCGAGCAGCTCATCGGCGGCCAGCGCATCCGGTTCGAGTACTACGCGGGTGGCGGGACCGGCCGGCAGTTCGTCGGCGGCGAGGACTTCGCGTCCGCATCCGAGTTCAAGATTCACCGGCACAAGGACTCGTCGTTCGAGCTGACGCTCGCCTGATCGGTCCGCGAGGGGCCGGGTACGCGTGCCGTACCCGGCCCCTCGCACGTCCGGACCACGCCGGGTCGCTAGCGCGTGTCGGATAAGCGGCAATTGGGGTCATACGCGTAGCCTCCCTCCTGCGTCGTGCTGCCCCGCAGGAGGAAGTCGTGAGTCATCCGTGGATCGCCGTATTGTCCACCACCGTGCTGGGGCTGAGCGTGCCACTGCCCGCGGCCGCGGCCGCTCCGGCGGGGCTGGCGCTCGGGCTGCCCGCCGCGGTCACCGCCACCGAGCTGGGCGGCGAGGACGGTGTGGTGCGGCTGGAGAACACCACCGGGCACGACCTGAGCCGGGTGATGCTGCGGCTGCGGCTCACCGGGGCCGCGGCCGGCCGCGTCGAGCTGGCCTCCGCCGACTGGTGTGACCACACCAGGACCACGGCCGTGTGCAAGGTGGACCGGCTGTCGCCCGGCGACGCGATCTCCATCCGGCTCGACCTGCTTGCCCGGAAGAACGCGCCCGACGGGGCCGCGGGCGGCGTCGCGGTGAGCGCTTCGGCGGCCGGGGTCGCGGCCGCCACCGGCACCTTCCCGGTCGCCGTGGGGTCGCCGCCGTTCACCGACGTGTCGGCTGTCGCCGAGCAGTCCGAGGTGTACCTGCACACGGGCGACACCGCCGCGCTCGGCGTGGTGTACCGCAACTCGGGGCCGGTGCCCGCGCGGCTGCGGGTGGCCGACCCCGCCGCGACCGGGTTCGACGACGTGAGCTGGACCGACTGCCCCGACGACGACGGGGACGCGTGCCTGGTCGAGCTGCCGTCCGGCGCGTCGCGGCGGCTCGGGTTCACCATGCGCCTGGCCGGCGACCACCCGGCCGAGCCGCACGTCGCGATGACGGTCGAGGGCGCCTACGACCGGATCGTCACCGACAACCTGGCCGTCTACCCCGTCTGCGTGTACGACACCGGGCGCTGCACCAGGAACGTGCCGGGCACCCACTCCGACGTCTTCGCCGCGCCGAGCGCGCGTGCCGTGACGGCGGAGCCCGCTCCGGAGGCGGTGGGCGGCGGCTTCGGCGCGGTGAACCTGACCGAGCCGGACCACGCGCCGGTCCCGGTGGCGCATGAAGCGGACGCGGAGCCGCCGTACGACTTCTTCGACGAGGTCACCGGCATCCTGGCGTACTCGCTGCTGGGGCTGTTCATCGTCGGGGCGAGCGTGGCCCTGGGGCTGCGCAAGCGCGCGGCCGACCAGTCCTGACCGCCGGGTCAGCCCTCGGGGCGGTGCAGCAGCCCGACGGCCAGGCGGTGAAGTGACGCGGCCTGGTCGGGGGAGGTGACCGGCACGGTCGCGCCGGTCACCGTGTACCACTCCTCGGCGCCCAGGTACTGCACCCGGAGCCGGGCGGTGCCGTCACCGCCCAGCTCCGTGGCGAGCGTCAGCTCACCGGTGACCACGCCCACCTCGTCGGTCATGACTCCGCCAGGCCCCGCGACGATGTTCGTGGTCAGGTCACTCATACACAGGTCCCCAGCATGTCGGTGAGCGCGCCCTTCTCGGCCTCGGTGATGGTGAGCTTCCAGTAGCTCTTCACCGTGATCCAGTGTTGCGCATAAGTGCACCAATAGTCACGACTCGGCGGTTTCCACTGCGACGGGTCCTGGTCGCCCTTGGACCGGTTGCTGCTCGCCGAGACCGCGAACAGCTGCGGCCGCTCCAGGTCGTTGGCGAAGGCCGAGCGCTTCTCGTTGTCCCACTTGTCCGCGCCGGACCGCCACGCGTTGGCCAGCGGCACCATGTGGTCGATGTCGACCTTCAGCGGGTCGGTGGTCTGCTGGCCGTCGTAGACGCTGGACCAGGAGCCGCCGGTGACGTTGCAGCCGTCCAGCTTGACGTTCTTGCCGTCGCGGGCGAGCACGGTGTCGCGGACGTCGCAGTTGGAGCCGGCCTTGTTCCAGTGCGGGAACTTCTCGCGGCTGTATCCGGTCATCGGCCGGGAGTCGGCCACGGTCAGGCCCTTGAGGGAGGCCAGGGCATTGGTGCCGGCGTTCGGGTCGACCGACACGCCGCCGGGCTTGGCGCCCGAGTCGCCGGGCGCGGCGGGGTCCGCGCCACACGCGGCGGCCACGGCGGCCGCCACCAGGAACAGGATGATCCTCGTACGTCTGGGGGTGTTGGGGGTTCGCACGTGCTCACCTTACGAGCAGTGCTCACCATCCCTCACTGTCGAGTTCCGCGGCGCCGCGTCGGAGATCCGACGACAATGGACGGGGTGGACGGAGCCGGGCTGCGTATGCGCAGCGCCGCGGGCCGGGGCACGCTGGCCGCCGCGGTGCTGGCGTCCGGCATGGTCTTCCTCGACTCGACCGTGGTCAACGTCGCGCTGCCCACCCTCGGCCGGGAGCTGGACGCGAGCCTGGCCCAGCTGCAGTGGGTGATCAACGGATACACCCTCACCCTGGCCGCGTTCGTGCTGCTCGGCGGGGCGCTGGGGGACCACTTCGGCCGGCGGCGGGTGTTCGTCATCGGGGTCGTCTGGTTCACCCTGGCCTCCCTGGTGTGCGGGCTGGCCCCGAACGTGGAGACGCTGATCGCGGCCCGGGTGGTGCAGGGGGTGGGCGGGGCGCTGCTCACCCCGGGTTCGCTGGCGCTGCTGCAGTCGTCGTTCCGCGAGGAGGATCGGGCCCCGGCCATCGGCGCCTGGTCCGGGCTGGCGGGCACCACCACGGCGCTCGGGCCGTTCGTCGGCGGGCTCCTCATCGACCAGGTGTCCTGGCGCTGGATCTTCCTGATCAACGTGCCGCTGGCGGCGCTGATCGTCTGGCTGAGCGCCGTGTACGTGCCGGAGAGCCGCGACGCCGCGGCGGGCCGCCGGTTCGACGTGGCCGGGGCGCTGCTCGGCGCGGCGGCGCTGGCCGGGGTCACCTACGGGCTGATCGCCTGGCCGGACCACGGCCTGGGCTCGGTGCCGGTGCTCGGCGCGCTGCTGCTCGGGGCGGCTGCCGCGGTGGGCTTCCTCCTGGTGGAGCGGGTGCGCGGGCCTGCCGCGATGATGCCGCTGCATCTGTTTCACTCGCGCGTCTTCTCGGTGCTGAACCTCTACACCGTGCTGGCCTACGGCGCGTTCGGCGGCTTCTTCTTCCTGCTGGTCATCTTCCTGCAGGAGGTGCTGGGCTACTCGGCCCTGCTCGCGGGGCTGGCCACGCTGCCGATGACGCTGCTGATGCTGGCCGGGTCGGAGCTGTCCGGCAAGCTCGCCATGAAGTTCGGCCCCCGGCCGCAGCTCACCTTCGGGCCGCTGTGCTGCGCAGGCGGGGTGCTGCTGATGCGCGGGGCCGGTCCCGGCAGCGACTACCTGACCGGGCTGCTGCCCGGGGTGCTGCTGTTCGGGCTGGGGCTGACCGTGTTCGTGGCGCCGCTGACCGCGACGGTGCTGGCCGCGGTGGAGGTGCGGTTCGCGGGGGTGGCCAGCGGGGTCAACAACACCGCGGCGCGGGCCGGCTCGCTGCTCGCGGTGGCCGCGCTGCCGCTGGTCGTCGGGCTGTCCGGGGACGAGTACGCGTCGCCGGGCCCGCTGACCGCCGCGTTCCAGGCCGCCGCGATGTGGTGTGCCGCGGTGCTGGTGGTGGCGGCGGTGCTGGCGGTCTTCTCGTGCGGCGGGGTGCGGCTGGGGCGGCGGGAGAAGGAGCCCGTGCAGCAGCAGGGGCACCTGCCGCGCGTGCTGCAGCGCGGCCGGTGCCCCTGAGCGTGCTGGTTACTGCCGGTTGACGGCGCTGGCGACGGCCTTCAGCGAGGCGGTCACGATGTTCGCGTCGACGCCGACACCCCAGCGGATCTCGCCGTTCACCTCGCACTCGACGTACGCGGCGGCCTGCGCGTCGCCGCCGGAGGTCAGCGCGTGCTCCGCGTAGTCCAGCACGCGTACGCTCACGTTCTGGTCGGCCAGGGCGCGCACGAACGCGTCGATCGGGCCGTTGCCCACCCCGGTCAGGCGACAGGCGCCGCCGTCGAGGTCGGCCTCCGCCGCGAACTCCACCTTGCCGTCGATCGTGGCCACCGAGTACGAGCGCACCGCCAGGCGGCGGTCGGACAGGTACTCGTCGGCGAAGATCGCGTACATCTCGGCCGGGGTGACCTCGCCGCCCGCGTCGTCGGTGCGGCGCTGCACGACGCCCGAGAACTCGATCTGCAGCCGCCGCGGCAGGTCCAGCTGGTGCTCGGACTTCATGATGTACGCGACGCCGCCCTTGCCGGACTGCGAGTTGACCCGGATCACGGCCTCGTACGAGCGGCCCAGGTCCTTCGGGTCGATCGGCAGGTACGGCACGCCCCACTCGAACGCGTCGACCGGGACGCCGGCCTTGTCCGCCTTGCGGGCGTGCGCCTCCAGGCCCTTCTTGATCGCGTCCTGGTGCGAGCCGGAGAACGCGGTGTAGACCAGGTCGCCCGCGTACGGGTGGCGCTCGTGCACCGGCAGCTGGTTGCAGTACTCCACGGCGCGCTTGATCTCGTCGATGGCGGAGAAGTCCACCTGCGGGTCGATGCCCTGGCTGAACAGGTTCAGGCCGAGGGTGACCAGGTCCACGTTGCCGGTGCGCTCGCCGTTGCCGAACAGGCAGCCCTCGATCCGGTCCGCCCCGGCCAGCAGGCCCAGCTCGGCGGCGGCCACGCCGGTGCCGCGGTCGTTGTGCGGGTGCAGGCTCAGGATGATCGAGTTGCGCCGGGGCAGGCGGCGGTGCATCCACTCGATCGAGTCGGCGTACACGTTCGGGGTGGCCATCTCGACCGTGGCCGGCAGGTTGATGATCAGCGGGCGCTCGGGCGTCGGGTCGATCACGTCGATCACGGCCGAGCACACCTCCAGCGCGTACTCCAGCTCGGTGCCGGTGTACGACTCGGGGGAGTACTCGTACCGGATCTCGGTGTCCGGGGTGATCATCTCGGCGTACTTCTGGCACAGCCGCGCGCCGTCGGTCGCGATCGCGGTGATGCCGTCCTTGTCCAGGCCGAACACCACCTCGCGCTGCAGCGTCGAGGTCGAGTTGTAGAAGTGCACGATCGCCCGCTTCGCGCCGCGCAGGCTCTCGAAGGTGCGCTCGATCAGGTGCTCGCGGCACTGGACCAGCACCTGGATGGTCACGTCGTCCGGGATCAGCTGCTCCTCGATGAGCTGCCGGACGAAGCTGAAGTCGGTCTCGCTCGCGGCGGGGAAGCCGACCTCGATCTCCTTGTAGCCCATGCGTACCAGCAGCTCGAACATGCGGCGCTTGCGGTCGGGCGACATGGGGTCGATCAGGGCCTGGTTACCGTCGCGCAGGTCCACCGCGCACCATTGCGGGGCGGCCTCGACGCGGCGGGAGGGCCAGGTGCGATCGGATACGTCGACCTGGAACTGTTCGTGGTACCTGCGGTAGCGCGTGTACGGCATCTTGCTGGGGCGCTGAGCAGCAGCAGACATGGGTTCCATGCTCCTTGAGATCATGCGGTTCGCGCGTGGTCCGGCGGCGGAATGTGCCCAAGGCGACATCGGCCGTCATCGAGATTCGTTGCTGCCGCAACTGTCAGGCGGCAACCAGAACGCGGAAAGGGACCAGCGGGCGAGCACACGTCGCTACTCCGCGACGAGGTGCCGGTCGGTCAGACCTCGTCGCGGCGGCGAAGAAGCAGGCTCGCGCACCACATGATGTCGGCAACTGTACGCCCGCCGGCCGCACATGGGAGCGAATGTCCGCTTCGTGGGACAACGTGTCCCGCCCCGTGGCCGCCGACAGCCTGCGGCTGCGGCCCGCGGCCTGCGCCCTTCATGATCGTCGAACTTGCCAGGCAGATGGGCGAATGGCGGGTCAAGATACGCCCGGGTGCCTGGCAAGTTGGACGATCTTGGCGGACGGACGGACGGACGGACAGGCGGGCGGGCGGGCCGGGCGGATCAGGGCTTGGCTGACGGGGAGGCGGATGCGCTGGCCGAGGGCTTCGGCGACGGCGGGGCGGTCAGCGGGAGCGGCTGGCCGGGGACCACCGGGCCGGGCAGCGAGACGCTCGGCGGGGCGAGGCCCGGCGTGCCCTCCAGCAGCAGCGTGCCGAAGGCGACCTTGGCCGCGGTCAGCGTGCCGTCGGCCTCGTAGCAGTAGATGCCCGCGTCGAGCGGCAGTTTGAGGCTGGCCGCCGAGGACTCCACCGCGTAGCACTTCCCGCGCGCCCCGGGCAGCGGCGCCGCGTCGGCCACGGCCAGCGCCAGCCGCCGGTCGGTGAGCATGTTCTGCCAGTCGGTGATCAGGTGCTGCACCTTCACGTCGGCCTTGCCGGGCAGCGCGCCGGGCACCTTCACGCAGCCCGAGTACGGGTGGTTGCCCGCGGCCAGGGCGCACTGGTGCAGCGCGCCCCCGGTGAAGACCAGCGCGATGTCGACCGCGCCGCTGTGCGCGCCGCCGGGCACGTCGACGCGCCAGGTCCCGTCGAGCGCGCGGGTGACGGTCACCCGGCGGTCGGGCCGCTTCGGGCTCTTGAACGTGTACAGCGCCACCTGCCGCAGGTCCTTCGCGGCCGCGGCGCGCGCGGCGAGCTGCGCCCGTGGCTCGGCCGGCTCGGCGGCCGCGGCGCTGACCGGCGGGGCGGACGTCGGCGCCGCCTCCGGAGCCGCGTCGCCGCAGGCGGACAGCGCCCAGCAGGCGGCGATCAGGGAGGAGACGGTGAGGACGGCCCGGCGCACGCGCCCATTCTTCACCGCGCCACGCCGTTCCCCGTCCCGACGCGCCCCAGGGTTACGCAAGATCGCAGGATACGCAGCCAACTCACAGAGTGTGGCGCGTGTCACACACATGAAATTCCTACGGCGGTGATGGGCGGCGCGCGGGTGTCTGCGCGGCAGCGGAAGGCGTTCGGCAAAGGATCTCGGAAATCCCCGGGCCCGGCGCCCGAGTGCTGGGATCGACCCGCGATCGGCTGCCCGGCCCGCCGCTAAGCTGACTCCGTCCTTAAGTACCTGAGGTTGAGAGGAGCCGGCAACCGTGGCACTCGTGGTGCAGAAGTACGGCGGCTCATCGGTCGCCAACGCCGAGCGGATCAAGCGGGTCGCCGAACGCATCGTCGCGACGCGCAAGGCCGGCAACGACGTCTGCGTGGTCGTCTCGGCGATGGGCGACACCACGGACGAGCTGATCGACCTGGCCCACCAGGTCAGCCCGCTCCCGCCGGGGCGCGAGTTCGACATGCTGCTCACCGCGGGCGAGCGCATCTCGATGGCGCTGCTGGCGATGGCCATCCACAACCTCGGCTACGAGGCGCGCTCGTACACCGGCTCGCAGGCCGGTGTCATCACCACCTCGGTGCACGGCCGGGCGCGCATCATCGACGTCACCCCCGGTCGCCTGCGCGGCGCGCTCGACGAGGGCGCGATCGTGATCGTGGCCGGCTTCCAGGGCGTCGCCCAGGACACCAAGGACATCACCACGCTGGGCCGCGGCGGCTCGGACACCACCGCCGTGGCGCTGGCCGCGGCGCTCAAGGCCGACGTCTGCGAGATCTACACCGATGTCGACGGCGTGTTCAGCGCCGACCCGCGGATCGTCCCGAACGCCCGGCAGGTTGAGCAGATCACGTACGAGGAGATGCTCGAACTGGCCGCGTCCGGGGCCAAGATCCTGCATCTGCGCAGCGTGGAGTACGCCCGCCGGTTCGGGCTGCCGATCCACGTCCGCTCGTCGTACTCGAACAAGACCGGCACCCTGGTGACTGGATCAATGGAGGACCTTCCCGTGGAGCAAGCACTCATCACCGGCGTCGCGCACGACCGCAGCGAAGCCAAGATCACGATCGTCTCGGTGCCGGACGAGCCGGGCGAGGCCGCCTCGATCTTCCGCGCGCTCGCCGACGCCGAGATCAACATCGACATGATCGTGCAGAACGTCTCCACCGAGGCCTCCGGCCGTACCGACATCTCCTTCACGCTGCCCAAGGTCGACGGCCCCACCGGCATGACCGCGCTGCAGAAGATCCAGGAGCGGGTCGGCTTCAAGGGCCTGCTCTACGACGACCACATCGGCAAGATCTCGCTCGTCGGTGCGGGTATGCGGTCCAACCCCGGCGTCACCGCCACCTTCTGCGAGGCCCTGGCTCGCGCGGGCGTCAACATCGAGATCATCTCCACCTCGGAGATCCGGATCTCGGTGGTATGCCGCGACACCGAGCTCGACAACGCGGTGCGCGCCGTGCACGACGCCTTCGAGCTGGGCGGCGACGAGGCGGCCGTGGTGTACGGCGGGACCGGCCGATAGCGATGGGTCATCACGGCAAGCTGCCCACCCTCGCCGTCGTCGGCGCCACCGGCGCGGTCGGCACGGTGATGCTCGACATCCTCAGCCACCGCCGCAACGTGTGGGGCGACATCCGGCTCATCGCGTCCCCACGCTCGGCCGGCCGCCGCCTGCTCGTACGCGGCGAGGAGGTCGAGGTCGTCGCGCTCACCGAGGAGGCGTTCGACGGCGTCGACGTCGCCATGTTCGACGTGCCCGACGAGGTCTCCGCCTACTGGGCGCCGGTCGCGGTCTCTCGCGGCGCGATCGCCGTCGACAACTCCGGCGCGTTCCGGATGGACCCCGACGTCCCCCTGGTCGTCCCCGAGATCAACCCCGCCCAGGTGCGCAACCGGCCCAAGGGCATCATCGCCAACGCCAACTGCACCACCCTGGCGATGATCGTGGCGATCGCCCCGCTGCACAACGCGTACGGCCTCAAGGAGCTGGTGCTCGCCTCCTACCAGGCGGTCTCCGGCGCCGGGCAGGTCGGCGTGGACACGCTGCACGACCAGATCGCCAAGGTGGCCGGCGACCGGGTGCTCGGCACCCGCCCCGGCAACATCCGGCACGCGGTCGGCGACGACCTCGGCCCGTTCGCCGCACCCGTCGCGCTGAACGTGGTCCCGTTCGCCGGCTCGCTCCGGGACGGCGGCTGGTCCAGCGAAGAGCTGAAGATGCGCAACGAGTCCCGCAAGATCCTGGGCCTGCCCGACCTGAAGGTCAGCGCGACCTGCGTACGCGTGCCCGTGGTCACCGGCCACTCGGTCGCCGTGCACGCCGTCTTCGGCTCCGAGGTCGACGCCATGGGCGCCCGCGAGGTGCTCCAGGGCGCGCCCGGCGTGATCGTGGTCGACGACCCCGGCGCGGGCGAGTTCCCGATGCCGATCGACGCCGTCGGCACCGACCCGTCCTGGGTCGGCCGCATCCGCCGCGCCGTCGACGACCCCCGCGCTCTCGACTTCTTCGTCACCGGCGACAACCTCCGCAAGGGCGCCGCCCTCAACACCGCCCAGATCGCCGAACTCCTCGCGGTCGAACTCTCCCGCTGACAACCCCAAGGAAGGGCACCTTCTTAACGCTATGCGTAGAGGAAGGTGCCCTTCTTAACGTCCCCAGCTCGGCTGGACGGGCGGCCGCCTGGGCGGGGCGAGGCGGGGCGGTTGAAGATCGGTGTCTCGTGTCGGAAGGTGCGCTCAGGCGCAGGGTTTGGACACGAGACGCCGATCATGGTGGGCCGCCCGAGGTGGGAGCACGGCCGGGAGTGGGTGATGATCGCGATTTCGTGTCGAAAAGTGTGCTCTGAGCGCAGGTTTGGACACGAACTAGCGATCTTCAGCCGCGAGCCGCGAGCCGCGAGCCGCGAGCCGCGAGCCGCGAGCTGAGGTCGCGAGTCCGGCGTTCGGGGTCGCGGGGCGTTCCGCGTGGTGAGGGTGGCTGGTCAGGCCGGGGCGGGCGGTGGGGCAGGGTCGGGGGCGAGGCGGACGCCGTTGCGGCCCGCCCGTTTCACCGCGTAGAGGGCCTGGTCGGCGCGGTAGAGGGCGGCCTCGGGGGACTCCTCCTCGCCCTGGACGGCCACGCCCACGCTGATCGTGCGGCCGGTCGCCCGCGCCGCCGCGACCAGGCGCTCGGCGACCCGCACCGCCTCGGCCTCGCTCGGCACGTCGACCACGGCCACGAACTCGTCGCCGCCCACCCGGAACAGCTCGTCGCCGAGCCGCAGCGCCTGCTGGAGCGCCCCCGACATCTGTACCAGCACCCGGTCGCCCGCGGCGTGGCCCAGCGTGTCGTTCACCGTCTTGAACTGGTCGATGTCGATCGCGAGCAGCGCCGTCCGGCCCGGCGTGGCGGCGGCCAGCCGGTCGCCGAACGGGCCGCCGTGGCGCAGCCCCGTCAGCGGGTCGGAGTTGGCCTGCAGGTGCAGCCGGCGCAGCGTGGTCAGCTTCTCCAGGCAGGTGCTGGCCTGCGCGGCGAGCAGTTCGAGCAGGTTCACCAGCGCGCTGTCCGGCACGATCGCGGTCTCGTCGAGCACGACCAGCGCCCCGACCGACGAGGAGACCGTCGCGGTGCCCGCCCCGAGCGGGACGGCGATCATCGTGCGTACGCCTGCCGCGGTCAGCGCCTCGAACCCCCGCGCGTCCAGCACCGCCGGATCGCCCAGCGTGTACGACGCACCGTAACGGCACGCCTCGTCGAGCAGCGCGGCGAGCCGGTCGGGCTCGATCTGCGCCAGCCGCGCGACCAGCGGCCGGTCCCGGGGCTCCGGTGAGCTGGCCGCGATGACGACGCGGAGCTCCTCGTCCTCGGGCAGCAGGTCCGGTGCGGGACGCAGCAGCACGGCCGCGGCCAGGCCGGTCACCTCACGGGCCGCGCGGCAGGCCCGGACCAGCACCTCGGCGTCGGTCTCCGCACTGGTCAGCGCCAGTGCATGACGCAGCAGCTGCTCGCTGCGGGTCTCCGCCGGTGGCCCGCCCAGCTCGCTGAGCCGCGCGCCGAGCAGCCGCCCGGCCTCGACGAGGGTCTCCTCCCAGCCGTCGAGCGGCTGCTGCTCGGCCCACTCGGCGTTGATCACCCCTACCGGGTGCCCGGTGCGGTCGATGATCGGCGCGCAGATCTCGGCGGTGATGGGGGGCCCGAGCCGGATGTAGTCCGGGTCGTTGGCGACGTCCGGGATGGTGACGGCCTTGCCGCTGGCGTACACCCGGCCGACGACGCCGTGCCCGAGCGGGACCGCGGAGAACACCTGCCACGCGCCGCTCGCGGAGACGCACCGGAGCTGGTCCTTCACGTGCAGCAGCGCCTCGATCAGAGCGGGCGTGTGCCGGCTGAGCACGGAGACCGTGGCGTGGCACGCTTCGACCGCGCTGCGGGAGGTTCGCAGTGCTGCGGTTACATCATCAACGATGCGAGGAAGGGGCACGGGGCAGATTTCGCTCTTTGCTCAGGGGTGGGCGTGGGGGCTTACGGGCGCCAAGCTTACTCACCGTAGGCACGTTCAGCGGCCATTATGAAAATCGTTCGCCCAGCGTGGCCATCGGATGAGTGGATCCCGTCGGTCGGCGGGCGGACCATACGAAACATTTCGGCCTACCCGGCCGCACCGGTACGAGTGACGGGGTGAACTAAGTCACAGCGGACTGCGGCCCGCGCAAAGGCTGAGGGCGCTGCGGCTCAGGATGCCGGAAGGGCCCGCCGCCGGGTGATGCTCAGCAGCACAGCGCCGCCGAGCAGCAGGAGCAAGCCGACTCCGGCGGTCAGCCAGGCCTGTGGCCCGGTGATCGGCAGGCCACCGCCGTCGGCGGTCAGCATGACGGCGAACCCGTCCTGGTTGTCGCTGTCGTCCACGTCCGCCACGCGTACGGCGACGGCGTTGGCGGGCAGCCCGCGCCGGGCCAGATCGGTTGCGGCCGGAAGCTGCTGGCCCAGGCTCTCGACCCGTACCGTCCCATCCCGCAGGGTGGCCGGGGCATCCAGCGCGGCCGAGACCGTCACCAGGTGGTACAGCTCGACGGCGGAGTGCAGGCCGTCGCCCGGGTCGGTGTCCTGCCCCGCAGGGATGAGGGCGAGCTCGTCGTAGGTGCAGACCGCCGAGCGGCGGTCGTCGCCGAGCACGCATCCGCCCGCCGGCTCGGCGAAGGTCACCCCCGGTGGCAGGCGCAGCTCGACCCTGACCCCACCGGCGGTCGCCAGGCCCTGATTGGCGATGGTGTACCGCACCGCGCCGGTCTCGCCGGGGCTCAACGTTCCGCTGGGTTCGGGGCTCCCGCCCGCACCGATACGCACCGACTGCGTCACGTCCGGCGCCACCACGGCCAGGTCGGCCTCGGGGCGGTCCAGCACCTCGATCGGAAACCATCGGCTGTCGTCCGCGGGATACGCGTCCGCGGGTTCGGCGTCGACCGTGACCTTGATCCGGCCCTTGACGGGCGTATCGGTCTGCACCGTCGCGTCGACGGGAAGGTCCACCGTCTCGCCCGGCCCCGGGAACCGGTCCGGTCGCAGCTCGCAGTACCACCCGACGACGTCGCCGTCGCATTCGCCGATGCCGCCGCCGGGCCAGAGGGTCAGCTTCTGCCCGAACACGGCCAGCTCCGAGGCGTCCACCCGGACGACGACCCGGGTCGGGGTCTGGTCTCCCTTGTTGGTGACTTTGAGGTGGAGAACCTTGCTCGTGGACCCGAGCGCGATCGTCGCGCCGGTCAGGTCGACGGTGAGGTCCACACCCCCCGGATCCGCCGAAACGGGGGCGGCCGGCATCCCGGCTCCGCCGAGCAGCAGCAGCACCGTGGTCGCTGTTCGGGCCAGCAGCCGGCGTCCGGATCGCATCACGAACCCTCCGAGGGGACGGACAGTGCGATCGGGAACCTATCGGTCGCGGCTCGGTTCGGGCATCCGTCGAACGGTCCAGGCTAGATCAAGTCGGGACGCGGGCCCGATCCCTGATCCGCGCCCGTCACCTGCGGCCGGGTGATCCGGACCTGGATACACCGAAGGCCCAGATCAGATTTCTCTGATCTGGGCCTTCCTCGGTCGGGGTAGCCGGATTTGAACCGACGGCCTCTTCGTCCCGAACGAAGCGCGCTACCAAGCTGCGCTATACCCCGAAGCGGTGCCTCGAAATAGTAGCTGACCCGGGTCGCTCCGCCAAAACGGGTATCCCCCTCAGCGTGGGATGAGTGTCAGCAGGCTCGCCTCGGGCCGGCAGGCGAAGCGCACCGGGGCGGTCGGGTGGGTGCCCAGCCCGGCCGACACGTGCAGCCAGGCCCGGCCCCAGCGGTGCAGCCCGCGGGCCAGCTTCCGGTCCAGGCCGCAGTTGGTGACCAGCGCGCCGACGCCCGGCACGCGCACCTGCCCGCCGTGCGTGTGCCCGGCCAGCAGCAGCTCGAACCCGTCGGCGGCGAACGCGTCGAGCACCCGCGGCTCGGGGGCGTGGCTGAGCGCGATGCGCACGGCGGCGGTCCGGTCGGCGGGGCCGGCCGGGTACACGTCGAGGCCGATGTGCGGGTCGTCGACGCCGGCCAGGTCGATCACGCGGCCGCCGGCCTTGAGCGTGGCGCGGCTGTTGTTGAGGTCGGCCCAGCCCGCGGCGAGGAAGGCCGCGCGCAGGTCCTCGAAGGGCAGGTCGACACCGTGCTGGTACTCCCGGTCGTCGCGGAAGTAGCTGAACGGGCTCTTCAGCACGGGGCCGGTGTAGTCGTTGGAGCCGAAGACGAAGGCGCCGGGCAGCTCCAGCAGCGGCTCGTACGCGGCGAGCACGCCGGGCACCGCGTCCGGGTGGGCCATGTTGTCGCCGGTGACCACGACCAGGTCCGGGTCGAGGCCGGCCAGCTCCCGCACCCAGCGCTGCTTGCGCCGCTGGTTCGGGGTCAGGTGCAGGTCGGACAGGTGCAGCACGCGCAGCGGCTCGGCCTCGGGGGCCAGCAGCGGCACGTCGTACCGGCGGAGCGTGAACATGTTGCGTTCCACGAGCGTGCCGTACGCCAGCGTGCCGGCGCCCACCGCGATCGTGGCCAACGCGATTTTCCCGAGCGGACCCATGCGGCTAAGAGTAGTTTCCTCGAAGGCAAGCACACGATGTGGTTGTGCGGAGCACACAGTGAGGTGGGTATGGGCACCCTGAAGGAGCGCCTGACCGAGGACATGCGCGCGGCGATGAAGTCGCGCGACGAGGTCGTGACCAGCACGCTGCGGATGGCCCTGGCGGCCGTCGGGGTGGTGGAGGTCTCCGGCAAGGCCAAGCGGGAGCTGAGCGACGACGAGGTGCTGGCGGTGATCGCCAAGGAGGCGAAGAAGCGCCGCGAGGCCGAGGTCGCGTTCGCCGACGCGGGGCGCACGGAGCAGGCCGCCAAGGAGCGCGCCGAGGAGGAGGTGCTCGCCCGTTACCTGCCCAAGCAGCTCACCGACGAGGAGCTGGTGACGATCGTCACCGAGGCGCTGGCCGCGGGCGGCTTCAGCGGCATGGGCTCGATGGGCCCGGCGATGAAGGCGGTCCAGGCGGCGGTGGCCGGCCGGGCCGAGGGCGGCAAGGTCTCCGCGGAGGTACGCCGCCAGCTGGCCGGCTGAGTTCCGGCCCCGGATACGGCGGAGGCCCCGTTCACCCAGGTGAACGGGGCCTCCGGTGTCTGTGCGGTCAGCCGCCGATGGTCTCGCGGCCCGTGATGAACACCGCGGGCAACAGCCAGTCGAGGAAGCCCCGGTTGCCGTTACCGCCGTTGCCCCCGTTGCCGGGTCCGCCGCCGGTGCCGGGGCCCGGCGGGTTGCCGGGCGTTCCCGCGCCGTTGCTGACCTGGATCACGACCACGCCGCCCTTGATGGTCTTGCCCGAGGGCGTGGTGCCCGCGACGGTGCCCTTCGGGCACTTGGAGGCGACCTCTTCGGGTGCGACGCTGACCTCGAAGCCCCGGTTCTTGAGGATGCTCTTGGCCTCCGCCACGGGCTTGCACTCCACGTTCGGGATCGACACCTGCTCGCCCGCCGCGATCTTCTTCGACGGCTTGGCGAACTGCATCGTCGGCTTGCCCTTCATCGCGTCGCGCAGCGCGTACTGGACGGCCGGGTTGACGATGTCGTGGGACATGCCGCCGTTGTGCGCGTAGTCGGGGTCGGTGAGGAAGCCCGAGATGGTCAGCTGGCGGGTGGACAGGGTCAGCGTCGCCGACTTCGAGTCGTCGGTGGTGCCGGTCTTGCCCATGATCGGCTTGCCGACGATGCCGCGGGAGGCCTGGTTGGTGGTCCCGTTGCAGTTGTTGTACGCCGAGCGGTCGCCACCGGGGCAGCGGGCGGCGTCGGTGGCCGCCCGCGCGACGTCCGTCTTGATCACCTGGTTGCACCGGGTGTCGCCGACGGCCAGCTTGTTGCCCTTGCTGTCGTGGATCGACACGACCGGCGTCGGCTCGCAGTACTTGCCGTCGGCGACCAGCGTCGCGTACGCGTTGGCCAGCTCCAGCGGCGTGGTCGCCGAGACGCCGAGGACGAACGCGCCCCACTGCTCGGCGTGGTTGGAGTAGTAGAAGTCGTCCTGGTTCGTGCCGGGCTCGTCGTGGAACGTGATGCCCATCTTCTTGGCCGCGTTCACCGTGTTCTGCACGCCGGCCATGATCGCCAGCGGCACGAAGTAGGTGTTGATCGACTTGCCGAACGCCTCCCACATGTTCAGCGGGCCGTAGCCCTTGCCGCTGGCGTTCTTGGCACAGTAGTAGCCGCCGCAGTTCGCGTCCTTGCCGCTGATCGGGAAGTTCGTGACGAACTTGTCCTTGGCGTCGATCGTGGTGGCCAGCGGGTAGCCCTTCTCCAGGGCGGCGACGATCGAGAAGATCTTGAAGGCCGAGCCCGCCTGGTAGCCGGTGAACCCGTCACCGCCGGTGAGCAGCGGGTTCGTGGTGTTCGGCCGGCTGCCCTTGATGCCCTTGCGCTTCTTGGCCGGGTCGGAGGAGAGCAGGTTCTTCGAGTCGTCGATGGAGAAGACCCGGTTGACGGCCAGACCTCGCACGTAGCCGGTGCCCGGCTCGACGGCGGCCAGCATGAGCGCCTCGGCGTCGGTGGTCTTGCGGCGCTTGTCCACGTTCTTCTTCATCGCGAGCTGGACGGCCGGGTCGAGCGTGGTGACGATGCGGAAGCCGCCCGACTTCAGGGCACGCTCACGGTCGTACGCGGTCGCGCCGAACACCTCCTGCTTGTTCCACCAGCGCTGGAAGTAGTCGCAGAAGAAGCCCCAGCTGGGGTTGCCGGTCTGCACGCAGCCGTTCGGGGTGACCTTGCCGACGACCTTGAGCTCTTCCTTCTTGCTCTGGTCGGCCTCGGCCTGGGTCAGCGCGCCGGTGCCCACCATCTCCTGCAGCACGTAGTCGCGCCGGTTGATGGCGATGTCCTTGCCCGTGCCGGTGGAGGCGTTGTAGTCGCCGGGGAACTTCACCAGCGCGGCGAGGAACGCGGCCTCGGCGGCGGTCAGCGCCTTCGGCTCCTTGTCGAAGTACACCTTGGACGCGGCGTAGATGCCGTATGCCCGGTTACCGAAGTATGCGGTGTTGATGTACCCGGCGAGGATCTCGTCCTTGGTCATCCGCTGCTCGATGGCCATCGCGTAGCGCATCTCGCGGACCTTGCGCTTGGTGGTGTCCTCGGTGGCGTCCACGACCTCCTGCGCCGTGTCCGCCGAGTACGAGATCGACAGACGCACGAACTGCATGGTCAGCGTCGAGGCGCCCTGCTGGACGGTGCCCGCCTGCTTGTTCGCGACGAAGGCGCGGGCGATGCCCAGCGCGTCGACGCCGTTGTGCTCGTAGAACTTCTGGTCCTCGGCGGCCAGCACGGCCTTGCGCACGACCTCCGGGATCTCCTCGAACGGCAGCTCGCGCCGGTTCTCGTCGTACATGGTGGCCAGCGGCGTCTTGCCGTCGGCCGCGTACAGGTAGCTGATCTGGGGGGAGCGCTTGACGGTCAGCTCGTCGGGGAGCTTGCCGAACGCGTCGCCCGCGGCCTTCGCGGCCAGTCCGGACATCGCCACCGCGGGGAAGGCGGCCGCGGCGACCACCACTCCGGCGAGCAAGCCGCAAATCAGGAGCGATGCGGCGTTGGCCAGGAGGTTGTGGTCGCGCTTGCGCATCAGATTCACCGCCTCAGGTTACGTGAGCAGGTTTCGTCCTCGCGGACCCCACCGTGCCGGGTGTGAGCCGCCTGGTTCGGGGCTGCGGGGGAAGACCTCTCCCATGCCCGCAACCGTCCCCGGCGAACGTTCGTTGTCCAAGACGCACGACCCCTGGCGTGTGGTTGCGTTGCCCGGCTGTGAGTTGTCCCCCCGGACGCCACGGCCGTCCCGTTACTCGCATTGCGACGCTCCGTCGAGGGTCGCGGACCCCCGTCCGCGGCCCTCCCGCGTGATCGCTTCCTCCGGCGCGTACTCGCAGCTCAGGTATGGCTCAGCGCAGTTAACGACCTTTTTCCGCCATTTTGGCTCACAACGTTGCGTAACCGTCTGACTACGGAGCATGATGGGCGGGCGAGTAACGCACACCGTTCGCGTCGGTTCGGGGGAACCATCGGGGGGATGTGCTCGGTTTTCGCTGGGTTTGCGACCCGGCGGGACGGGGCAGGTCGCGAGCGGTGAGGGGGAACGTCAGGGGGGACGTGGACACATGGGCATGGTCAACGATTGGCCCAGTCTCGCGGCGTGCCGGAACGGGGATCCGGACGCGCTGTTCGTTCAGGGCGCGGAGCAGAACATCGCCAAGAGGGTCTGCCGCGGCTGCCCGGTGCGGTACGAGTGCCTGGCGGACGCACTCGACAACCGCATCGAGTTCGGGGTCTGGGGCGGTATGACCGAGCGGGAGCGCCGCGCACTGCTGCGCCGGCACCCGCACGTGGCGAGTTGGAAGCGCGCCTTCGAGGTAGCCATGCAGGAGCAGGACCGCCGGGAGCTGGTCCGGGCCTGACGTCCGATTGACGAGCCGATGCGCCGTTCGCGCCGTTCCCACGGCACGGGCGGCGCATCGCTCGTCATGATCGAAACTGCCCTCACGCTGGTCTAACGACGCGGGGGCGACTTGATCACGCGGTAGGCGCGGCCAGTGCGCCGCCGATCTCGCGAAGGCCGGCGAGGTCGTGCACGTCGGTCGGCTGGGCGGGCACGTACGCCACCGGGACGTGCGGGAACTCGTCGGTGAAGCCGGTCGACACCTCCGACTCCCGGGCCACCTGCCGCATCAGCAGCGCGTGCACCTCCAGCGCCTGGGCGGTCAGGGTGTGCTCGGCGTGCTCGGCGGTCAGCTTCTCGGCGGCCTCCGCGCTGTCGGCGGCCGACAGCTCCGGCAGCTCCGAGCGGTGCACCCGGTTCAGCACCAGCCCGGCCAGCGGCATGCGCTCGGCGCCGAGCCGCTCGGCGAAGTACGCCGCCTCGCGTACCGCATCCGGCTCCGGGGCCGCCACCACGAGGAACGCCGTCTGCGGGTCCTGCAGCACCCGGTAGGTCCGGTCGGCGCGCTCGCGGAAGCCGCCGAACGTCGAGTCGAGCGCCGACACGAAGCCGGACAGGTCGCTGAGCAGCTGCGCGCCGAGGATGCGCTGCACCGCCTTGGAAAACACCCCGAACGAAGCGGTGACCAGGTTGAACATGCTCTTGCCGCCGGCCCGCGCGGGCACCATCAGCAGCCGCAGCATCTTGCCGTCCAGGAAGCGGCCCAGCCGGGCGGGCGCGTCCAGGAAGTCCAGCGCGGAGCGCGACGGCGGGGTGTCCACCACGATCAGGTCCCACCGGTCGGTGGACCGCAGCTGGCTCAGCTTCTCCATCGCCATGTACTCCTGCGTGCCCGAGAACGTCGAGCTCATGGCCTGGTAGAAGGGGTTGGCGAAGATCTCCTTGGCCCGCTCCGGCGCGGTGTGGGTCAGCACCACCTCGTCGAAGGTGCGCTTCATGTCCAGCATCATGGCGTGCAGCTCGCCGTCCCCGGCGAGCCCTTCCACCGGGCGGGGGGTGTTGTCCAGCTCGGTGAGCCCGAGCGACTGTGCCAGCCGCCGGGCCGGGTCGATGGTCAGCACCACCGTGCGCCGCCCGTGTTTCTCGGCGGCGCGCAGGGCCAGCGCGGCGGCCGTGGTGGTCTTGCCGACCCCGCCCGAGCCGCAGCACACCACGATCCGTACGCCGGGGTCTGCCAACAGGGCGTCCACGTCGAGCATGTGCCCAGCCTAAGGGGCGGCGCTCAACAGCTTGGCCAGGTGCTGGACACCGGCCATGTCGATGCCGTCGGGCAGCAGCGGCAGCTCCATCACCGGCCGCCGCAGCGCCGCCAGCTCGCCGCGCAGTTCCTGCTCCAGCGCATGGCGCGCCTGGTGGTCCCTGGCCTCGGCGAGCAGGGCGGTGACCGTACGCCGGTCGTCGGGCAGGCCCACTGCGGCCAGCCCGCGCTTCAGCTCGGCCTGGGTGAGCCGGTCGCCGGCCAGCAGCGGCGGGCGGGCGCAGTTCACGATGACCTTGCCGACCGGGATGTTCAGCGTGGCCAGCTCGCGCAGCGCGTCCGCGGTCTCCTGCACCGGCATCTCCTCCAGCAGGGTGACCAGGTGCACCGACGTCATCGGGGAGCGCAGCAGCGCGGCCACGCCCTCGCTCTGCGACTTGATCGGTCCGAGCTTGGCCAGCTTCGCGGCCTCGGCGGTCACGTTCAGGAAGCGGCCGATCCGGCCCGTCGGCGGGGCGTCGAGCACCACCGCGCGGTACACCCGGCGCCCGCTGTCGTCGGTGCGGGTGGTGGCCTCCTTGACCTTGCCGGTCAGCAGGATGTCGCGCAGGCCCGGGGCCACCGTGGTGGCGAAGTCGATCGCGCCCAGCTTGCGCAGCGCCCGCCCGGCCGCGCCCATCCGGTAGAAGAGGTCGAGGTACTCCAGCAGCGCCTCCTCGGGGTCCACCGCGAGCAGGCGCACGTCCACCCCGGCGTCGGGCAGGCGGCGCTCGGCGTAGGGCAGCGGCTCCAGCTCGAACAGCTGCGCCAGCCCCTGCCGGCCCTCCACCTCGACCAGGAGGGTCCGCTGCCCCTGCGCGGCCAGGGCGAAGGCCAGCGCGGCGGCGACGGTGGTCTTGCCGACCCCGCCCTTGCCCGTGACCACATGCAGACGGGCCGGCCAGGCGGTGTCACGTGCACCGCGATCCTGGACCGGCCCGTCGTACGCGTCGTTCAGCACCCCTCGATGGTGCCAGGTGGCTACTTCACCTCGCAGACGAACCAGCCTTCGTGCTTGACGAGGATCAATGTGAGCTGCTGCTCCGACATCTTCTCGTCACTGGTGACGAGCTTGATGGTCACCTCGGCGGTCGCCTCGGTGGCGGACTCGCCGGAGATCTTCGGGGTCTCCCAGGTGAAGTCGGCGCCCTTGAGCGCCGAGGTCTCGGCCTTGATCTCGGCGATCTTGGCGTCGATCTCCTTGCGGTCGCGGGCGTCGCCGCACACCAGCTTCTCCGCCGCGGCGGCGTCGCCATCCTTGTAGACCGCGGTGAGGAAGCTGGTCGTGGCGTCCTTCGCCGACGCCGCGCCGACCCCCTCGGTGTTCCGGGTCAGCAGCACGTACGCGGTGATGCCGCCGCCGCACAGCAGCAGCAGGACGCCGAGCACGATGCCGATGATCAGCGGCGCCTTGCTCTTCTTCACCGGGGCCGGCGGGAAGCCGGGCGCGCCCGGGTACGGCGCCGCGGGGTAGCCGGGCTGTCCCGGCACGTACGGCGGCTGACCGGCGGCCGGATAGGCCGGCTGTCCCGAGGTCGGGTAGACGGGCTGTCCGGAGGTCGGGTACGCGGGCTGGCCCGAGGTCGGGTAAGCGGCGGTGGGCGTGGTGAAGGCGGGAGTGCCCGAGACGGGGGTCGGCGCGCCCGACACCGGCGCGACCGGGACCGGGGCCTGCTCGGCCGGCGGCTGCGGCGCGGGCACCTGCGGCGCGACCGGAGCCGCGGGCGGCGGGGTAACCGGCGTGGTCGGCGGCAGCGGCACGGCCGGCTGCGGAGCCGTCGGCGGCGTCACCGCGGCGGACGCGAACGGGTCGGCAGGCGGCGGATAGGCGGCCTGGCCCGGCGTCTGCGGAGCCGTCGGCTGCTGGTCGTCGGTCGGCTGGGTCATCTGATCTCCCCTGGTCCCTCTCACGGAGCCGCGACACACCTGCTGCCCCCGCGGCGGCTCAGCTTAACCGCACCTGGCACGACCTCGCAGTAGGGATCGACCTGCGAGATCTTGGGGGCAGGTTAGGTTATGCCCATGACGAAGTGGGAGTACGCCACCGTGCCGCTGCTGGTCCACGCGACCAAGCAGATCCTCGACACCTGGGGCGCCGACGGCTGGGAGCTGGTGCAGGTCGTGCCCGGCCCCAACAACCCCGAGCAGCTGGTGGCCTACCTGAAGCGGCCGAAGGCCGACTGAGCGCGATCCGCGGGGGACCGCGGCGAAGGAGACAAAGATGTCTGACCCGTACGAGAAGCTCGCCGAGCTGGGCCTGAAGGTGCCCGAGGTGGTGCCGCCGGTGGCGGCGTACGTGCCCGCGGTGCGCTCCGGCAACCACGTGTACGTATCCGGCCAGCTGCCCATGGCCGACGGCAAGCTGCTGGCCACCGGCAAGGTCGGTGCCGAGATCACCGCCGAGCAGGCGAAAGAGCTGGCCGCCCGATGCGCCCTCAACGGCTTGGCCGCACTTGAATGGCTGGTCGGCCTGGACAAGGTCGTCCGGATCGTCAAGGTCGTCGGCTTCGTGGCCTCCGCGCCCGGCTTCAGCGGCCAGCCCGGCGTCATCAACGGCGCCTCGGAGCTGTTCGGCGCGGTGTTCGGGGAGAGCGGCAAACACGCCCGCAGCGCCGTCGGAGTGGGCGAGCTCCCGCTGAACGCCCCTGTCGAGGTCGAGCTGATCGCCGAGGTCCGCGACTGACCCGCGCGCTCGCGAACGCATCGGCCCGTCCGGGTGAACCGGGCGGGCCGACGTCTGTCCGGCACCGGCCGCCGCCCTCCGACGGGTCTGCGGCGGCAGGTGGTGGGCGGCCGGTGGATCAGTAGAGTTCTCGGCATGACGGCGCGGCTGGACTCCGAGCTTCTTCCCGACTGGGTGACCTGGTTGCGGGCGCCCAATGCCGGGCCGATGACCCTCGACGGCACGAACACCTGGCTGCTGGACGACGGCACGGTCATCGACCCGGGGCCGGACGACCTCGCCCACCTGGAGGCGATCATCGAGGCGGGTCCGGTCCGCCGCATCCTGTTCACGCACGGCCACCCGGACCATGTGGACGGGATCATGACGCTGCTCGCGCTGACCGGCGCGAGCGTGGGCGAGGTGCCGGACTGGCTGACGGAGCTGCCCACGCCGGGACACACCACCGACTCCGTCTGCTTCGTCGCCGAGCGCGACGGGCAGCGCGTGGTCTTCACCGGGGACACGATCCTCGGCCGTGGCAGCAGCGTGGTGGCCTGGCCCGACGGCGACGTGGGGGCGTATCTGGCGAGCCTGGACGTGCTGGCCGGGTACGAGGTGCCGGGCCTGCCGGGGCACGGGCCGGTGCTGCCGGACTGCGCGGCGGCGGCGCGCTGGCTGCGCGACCACCGGCTGGAGCGCCTCGACCAGGTGCGCGCGGCGCTGAAGCAGGGCGCGCGTACGCCCGAGGACGTGGTGAACGTCGTCTACGCCGACGTCGATCCGGGGATCAGGTTCGCGGCGGAGTGGACCGTGCGGGCACAACTCGCCTACCTCGAGACGTTGAGCGAGCTGTGAACGCGTCATGACCTGCCCTGTGTGCGGGACCGTCCCGGTGCCGGCGGCCCGCTTCTGCCACCACTGCGGCGCGGCGCTGCCCGCGGCGGCGACGCTGCCTGCGACCGAGCGCCGCGTGGTCACCGTGCTGTTCGGCGACCTGTCGGACTTCACCTCGTGGTCGGAGGAGCTGGACCCGGAGCGGGTCGGCGCGGTGACCGACCGGGTGCTGTCGGCGCTGGCCGGGGCGGTGAAGACGTTCGGCGGGCACGTGGACAAGCTGACCGGCGACGGCATCATGGCGGTGTTCGGGGCGCCGGTGGCGCACGAGGACGACGCCGAGCGGGCGGTGCGGGCGGCGCTGTCGATGCAGCGCGCGGTGCGCCGGGTGCTGGACGACGAGCGGGGCGGCAGCGCCCCGACCGGCCTGCGGCTGGGCATCAACACCGGGCCGGTGGTCGCGGGCGTGCAGGCGGGCCTGGAGTACACGGTCATCGGCGACACGGTGAACACCGCGGCGCGGCTGGCCGACGCGGCCGCGGTGGGCGCGGTCTACGCGGGCGCGCGCACGGTCGCGGCGACCGGGTCGGTGGCGGGCTGGCGCAACCTGCGGCCGCTGCGGCTGAAGGGCAAACGCGAGCCGGTCGAGACGTACGAGCTGCTGGGCCTGCACGACGCCCGGGGCAGCCGGGCGGGGCTGGGCGAGGAGGGCCCGTTCGTGGGCCGCGAGGCCGAGCTGGGCCGGGTCGCCGGCCGCCTGGCCGAGGTCGTCGACCGGGACGAGCCGCGGGTGCTGGTGTTCACGGCCGAGGCGGGCATCGGCAAGACCCGGTTCGCGTCCGAGGTCGAGCGCTTCGCCAACGGGTATGAGGTCAGCGCGGGCCGCTTCGCGGCGCGTACGCAGGCGCGGGTGCTGTCGGTGCGGTGCGCCGCGTACGGCGAGCGCCGCCGGCTGGCGCCGCTGTCGGACCTGGTCCGGCTCGCAGTCGGCCTGCCCGCGGACGGCTCGACGGCGGTCACCCGGGCGGTCGCCGAGGAGCGGCTGCGCCGCCTGACCACCCGGCTGACCCAGCGCAGCGAGCCCGGCAAGCCGGTCAGCGTGGACGTGGACGCGCTGCTGTCGCTGCTCGGCTACGCCGACCCGACCGAGCTGGCCCAGTGGCACGGGATGTCCGGGGACGACCCGGAGCAGCCGGGCCGGGAGACCGCGACGCTCGCGGTGGCCGTGGCGCGCCTGCTGGACGCGCTGGCCACCGAGTCGCCGCTGGCCGTGATCGTGGACGACCTGCACGACGGCACCCCGGAGACGCTGGACGCGCTCGGCGTCGCGCTGGAGGAGCTGACCGGCCCGGTGCTGGTGCTGCTGCTGGGCCGCCCCGAGCTGGTGCGCCGGGCGGGCCAGCTGACCAGGGTCGCCGACGCCGAGGCGCTCACGCTGCCGCCGCTGCGTGGCGCGGACGCGGCCCGGCTGCTCACCGCATACCTGAAGGGCGGGCGGCTGCCGCAGGCCGACGAGGACCGGCTGCTCACCACCGCCCAGGGCAACCCGTTCTACCTCGCGGAGCTGACCACGCTGCTGATGGAGCGCGGCGCGCTGGTGAAGGCGGGCGCGCAGTGGCGGCTGACGCCCGGCTCGCTGGGCAACCAGCTGCTGTCCCGGGACCTGGCCGCGGTGCTCGCGGCCCGCATCGACGCGCTGCCCGTCGAGGCCCGCGCGGTGCTGCGCGACGCGGCCGTGGTCGGCGACACCGTGCCGGCCGGTGCGCTGGAGGCGCTGCGCGAGCGGCGGTCCACCCGCGACGGCCGCCCGGCCGCCGTGGTCGCGGTCGAGCTGGAGCGGGCGATCGACGAGCTGCTGCAGCGGCGCATGCTGCGCCGGGTGCGGGGCGGGTTCGCGTTCGCCACCCCGCTGCTGCGCGAGGCCGCGTACGGCGGCGTGGGCAAGGCGGACCTCGCCGACCGGCACGCGTTCCTGGCCCGCTGGGCCGCGCCCGGCCAGCCGCCGCTGGCGGTGTCGTCGGGACGGACCGTCGCGGGCCTGACCGGGGTGACCGACGCGGTGCGCGACGCGTTCGTGGCCGAGCACGCCGAGCGCGCCACCCGGCTGGCCGACGCGGTGCGGCTGCGCCCCGACGTGCCCGCGCGGCAGGTCGGGCCGCTGGGCGTGGCCGCGCTGGGCCGGGCGGCCCGGCGCGCGGGCCAGGCCGGCGAGCCCGCCGAGGCGGTCGGCTACGGCGAGCGCGCGGCCCGGCTGGCGCCCGGCGCGCTGCCGCTGCCGGACCGGCTGGTGCACGCCCGCTCGCTGCTGCAGTACGGCCGGATCGCCGAGGCGCTGCACGACGCCGAGAAGCTGGTCGCCGACGCCACCGACGACCCGCGCACCCGGGCTGGCGGCCTGCTGCTGGCCGGCCGGGCACACGTGGCGCAGGGCGACCCGGGCCACGCCTACCGGCTGTGGTCGGAGGCGCTGAACACGGCCACCGACGCCGAGCTGCCGGGCGAGCGCGCCGAGGCGATGCGCCGCCTGGGCATGGCCGACTTCCTGGGCGGGCGGCTGGGCGACGCGTCCAGCCGGTTCGCCGGGGCGTACCAGATCGCGGTGTCCGCGGGCGACCGCAAGTCGCAGGCCTGGTCGCTGCAGAACCTGGCCTGGGTGACCACCACCCGGGGCGACTTCGCCGGGGCCGACGCGGCGCTGGCCCGTGCGGCGCGGCTGTTCGCCGAGACCAAGGACCCGGTGGGCCGGGCCTGGCTGCGCGGCACGTCCGCGTTCGCCCGGCTGCTGTCGGGGCGGCTGACCGAGGCGCTGCGGCTGGCGCACGTGTTCCTGCCGTTCGGCGAGCGCGTCGGCGAGGCGTGGGCGGTGGGCACGCTGCGGGCGGTGGCCGCGTTCGCCGCCGCCGAGCTGGGCGAGCTGGGTGAGGCGGACCGGGAGGCGCGCCGCGCCTACCGCGACTTCGCCGCCGCCAAGGACACCTGGGGGCGCGGGTTCGCCCTGGTCGCCCGGGGTGTGGTGGCGCGCGGGCTGGGGGAGTACGGCCAC
The DNA here is from genome assembly GCF_016862575.1 of Catellatospora bangladeshensis. Lineage (GTDB taxonomy): Bacteria > Actinomycetota > Actinomycetes > Mycobacteriales > Micromonosporaceae > Catellatospora > Catellatospora bangladeshensis. Next base: position 197,342 of record NZ_BONF01000012.1, read on the forward strand.
GCCGAGGACCTGCTCGGCGAGGCGCTGCAGGAGGGGGAGAAGGTCGGGCACCCGCTGCTGGTCGGCATGGCGGGCACGGTGCGCGGCTTCGTGGCGCTGGACCGGGGCGACCCCGAGGCGGCCGAGCTGGACGCCCGCTCGGTGCTGACCATGGTCTCGCCGTACGGCGTGCTCGATCCGGCCCGGGTGGGCCCGCGCGCGCTGCTGGGCGCGGCCCGGCTCGCGGCGGGCGACACGGCCATGGCGATCCGGCTGCTCACGCCGGTCGCGGCCGCCCCGCACGCGCCGTCCATGCTCTACTCCCGCCGCCAGGGCGTGGCCCTGTACGCCGACGCGCTGCTGGCCGGTGGGCAGATCGAGGAGGCGCTGGCCGCCGCCGAGCTGGCCGAGTCGCTGCCCGCGGTGGACGTACGCAGCCGGGTGCGGTCCGCCGCGACGTACGCCCGGGTCCTCGCCGCGGCCGGGCGCGACGCGGAGGCGCTGGTCGCGGCGGAGCGAGCCCGCTCGATCGCGGAGGGCACGCAGCAGGCGAGCGAGCGTGCCGTTGCATTGGCGACATGGGGTGCCGTGACCGAAGGGCGAGGCGCTACCGTCTAGCGCGTGAAGCACACCCCGACCTCGTTCCCGGAGATCCCCGGACTCACCGATCTGTCGCTGCTGGCCGTCGGCGGCTACGCGACGATCTTCCGGGCCACCCAGGGCTCGGTGGGGCGCGAGGTCGCGGTCAAGGTGGAGAACCGGACCATCGAGGGCGACCGGGACCGCGCCCGCTTCCTGCGCGAGGCCCGCGCGGCGGGCAAGATGTCCGGCCACCCGCACGTGGCCGACCTGTTCGACGCCGGGGTGACCGCCGACAACCACCCCTACCTGATCATGGAGCTGTACGCGGGGTCGTACCAGGACCGCATGCCGCTGCGGGCGCACGAGGTGCGCGACATCGGCGTGAAGATCGCCGACGCGCTCGCCGACGCGCACGAGCGCGGCGTGGTGCACCGCGACGTCAAGCCCGCCAACATCCTGATCAGCGCGTTCGGTGAGCCGGCGCTGGCCGACTTCGGGCTGGCCATCCTCGCCGAGATCCGCGACCCGGACATCACCCTGGACGTGATGACCCCGGCGTACGCGCCGCCGGAGGCGTTCCGCCGCGCCGAGCCCGGCCCGGCCGGGGACGTGTACGCCCTCTGCGCCACCCTGTACGCCCTGCTGCGGGGCGCGCCGCCGCGCTGGGAGCCCGACCACCCGCCGGGCCTGCTCACGCTGATCGAGATGTTCGCCCAGCCGGTGCCGGACCTGCCCGAGGTGCCCCTGGCGCTGTGCGCCGTGCTGCGCCAGGGCATGGAGAACGACCCGGACAAGCGGCCCACCGCCCGTGCGCTGGAGGAACTGCTCGCCTCCGTCGACCTGGACGGCCCCGCCCAGGAGGACCAGTCGACCGCGGACGTGTCGAACTTCGACCCGCCCACCGTCCCCGTGCAGCGCCCCGGCTTCTTCACGAACCTGATCGACAACCTCTTCGGCCGCTGACCGCCGCCCACGACGCGCCGCCGGGTGCGTGTCGCGCTCCTTGAACCACTCGTTGCTCTGGTGTCAACAAGCGGTGGAGCACGGAGAGCAGGTTCACCATGGCGACTCTCGACACCGCGCTGGATCCCCGCGCGCCCTCCTTCCTCGACAACCGGAGCACCGCCCAGGCGGCGCTGCGTGCGCTGGACCACGCGCACGGGCAGGCCCGCGACGGCGGCGGCGAGAAGGAGGTGACCCGCCACCACGCCCGCGGCAAGCTGCTGCCGCGCGAGCGCATCGAGCTGCTCGTGGACACCGACACGGCGCTGCTGGAACTCGCCGCGACGGCCGGCCGGGAGACCGGCGAGCCCGCCGGGGCCGGCCTGGTCACGGCGCTCGGCGTGGTCGACGGCATCGAGTGCATGCTGATCGCCAACGACCCGACCGTACGCGTCGGCGGGCCGTCCGCGGCGGGCCGGCGCAAGTTCGCGCGCGCCGTCGAGCTGGCCGGGCGCCATCTGCTGCCGCTGGTGCTGCTGCTGGAGTCGACCGCCGACGACGAGCGCGGCGCGGGTGCGCCCGATCCCAGCTTCGCGCGGCTGAGCCGGATGGCGGCGCCGGTGCTCTGCGCCGTGTTCGGCCCGCTGGACGCCTGGCTCGCCCCGCTGCCCGACCTGGCCGACCACGCGCTCACGGTGCGCGGGCGCGGCGACGCGACCCGGGTGGACGTCGTCGCCGAGGACGAGCGCGACGCGCTACGCCTGCTCCGGCAGACCGTACGCCAGCTCGTCACCTTCCGGCACGGGCCGCGCCCCGCCGAGAGCCTCCTGGCCGGGGCCGCCCGGCCGGACGAGCCGCCGCGCTACGAGGCCGAGGAGCTGCTGGCGGTGGCCAGCGCCGACCCGCGCGGGGTGACCGAGCCGCGGGAGGTGCTGGCGCGCGTGCTCGACGGGTCCGACCTGGACGAATTCCGCCCGCAGCGGGGCCCGGCCGTGCTGGCCGGGTTCGGCGCGGTGCACGGGCACCGGGTCGCGGTGCTCGCCGCGACCGGCCTGGCCGTGGACGCCGAGTCGGCGGACAAGGGCGTGGAGCTGGCCCGGCTGGCCGCCAACGCGGGCGTGCCGGTGCTGGTGCTGGCCAACCCGGTGGTGGAGCCCGCGCCCGACGCCTCCGCGCCGCTGCTGCGCGCGCTGTCCCAGGCGGACCGGATGACGCTGGTGCTCGGCGTGGAGCCGGGCGCCTGGACGCTGGCCGGGCCGGGCTTCCGGTTCGCCTGGCCGGTGGGTGACCTGACCAACGAGCCGTACGACGGCGTGATCGACCCGCGTGACACCCGTACCGTGCTGGGCATCTGCCTGTCGGTGAGCGCGTCGGCGGCCCGCCGCGGCGTGCCGGGCCACGTGGCCGAACGGGAGGTGGCGTCATGATCCGCAGGCTGCTGGTGGCGAACCGGGGCGAGATCGCCCGGCGCATCTTCGCCACGTGCCGGGCCGTGGGGGTGGAGACGGTCGCGGTCTACTCCATCGCCGACACCGACTCCCCGTACGTGGCCGAGGCCGACTACGCGGTGCAGCTGCCGGGCTCGGCGCCCAGCGCCACGTACCTGCGCGGGGACCTGATCCTGGCGGCGGCCCGCAAGACCGGCGCCGACGCGATCCACCCGGGCTACGGCTTCCTGGCCGAGAACGCCGACTTCGCCGCCGCGGTGACCGACGCCGGGCTGACCTGGGTCGGCCCGCCCGCGAAGGTCATCTCGGTGATGGCCTCCAAGGTCGACGCCAAGCTGCTGCTGGCCGAGGCCGAGGTGCCGGTGCTGCCGAGCTGGACCGACCCGGCCGCGGTGGACGAGTTCCCGGTGCTGGTCAAGGCCGCCGTCGGCGGCGGCGGGCGCGGCATGCGGGTGGTGCGCGACGCCGACTCGCTGGCCGAGGCGGTCTCCTCGGCCCGGCGCGAGGCCTTCGGCGCGTTCGGCGACTCGGCCGTGTTCTGCGAGCGCTACGTCGAGCAGGCCCGGCACATCGAGGTCCAGATCGCCGCCGACCAGCACGGCAACACGGTGACCCTGGGCGAGCGCGAGTGCTCCATCCAGCGCCGGCACCAGAAGATCATCGAGGAGGCGCCGTCCCCGGCGGTCTCGCCCGAGCTGCGCGAGAACCTGTGCGCCGCCGCGGTCCTGGTCGCCGAGGCCATCGGGTACGTCGGCATCGGCACGGTGGAGTTCCTGCTCAGCCCCGACGGCGAGTTCTACTTCCTGGAGATGAACACGCGGCTGCAGGTCGAGCACCCGGTCACCGAGTGCGTCACCGGCTTCGACCTGGTCCGGCTGCAGATGTTCCTGGCCGAGGGCGGGCAGCTGCCGTTCCTGTCCGCGCCGCCGATGCGCGGGCACGCCATCGAGGTGCGGCTGTGCGCCGAGGACCCGGCCAGCAACTGGCTGCCCGCCACCGGGCAGGTGCACCGCTTCGAGGTGCCCGAGGTGTCCGCCCGCTTCCGGCCCATGCTCCAGCCCGGCCTGCGCGTCGACTCCGGCGTAGAGCCCGGCACGGTCGTCGGCGTGCACTACGACTCCCTGCTGGCCAAGCTAGTCGCCTGGGCGCCCACCCGCTACGAGGCCGCCCGCATGCTGGCCGGGACGCTGGCGCGGACCCGCATCCACGGCCTGGTCACCAACCGGGACCTGCTGGTACGCGTGCTGCGCCACCCCGCCTTCCTCACCGGGCAGATCGACACCGGCCTGCTCGACCGGCAGCCCGAGGTGTTCGCGCCGCTGCTGTCTTCCGTGGAGGCCGTCCGGCTGAGCTGCCTCGCCGCCGCGCTCGCGGCCGCCGCCCGGCGCCGGGCCGAGGCCCCGGTGCAGCGCGGCATCCCGTCCGGCTGGCGCAACGTGCCCACCGTCGCACAGAGCGTCGTGTACGACGGCCCCGCGGGCCCGGTCGAGGTCGGCTACCGCCTCGACGCGTCCGGGGCGCTCGCCCAGTGGTGGGTCCGCGCCGTCGACCCCGAGGAGCTGGACCTGGCCGGGCTCGGCCCGTCCGGGCCCGTCGACGACCACCCGCCGGTCGCGGTCCTGTCCGCCTCCCCCGACGAGGTGGTGCTGGATGTGGCCGGCATCCGGCTGGCCCTGCACGTGCACGAGGTCGGCGAGACCGCGTACGTGGACAGCGCCGAGGGCTCCCTGTCGCTGCGCCGCCTGCCCCGCTTCCCGGTGCCGGTGCAGGAGCTGGAGGAGGGCTCGCTGACCGCCCCGCTGCCGGGGGCCGTCGGGCGGGTGCTGGTCGCCCCCGGCCAGCGCGTCGGCGCCGGTGACCTGCTGCTCACGCTGGAGGCGATGAAGCTGGAGCACCCGGTGCACGCCCCCGCCGACGGCGTCGTCGCGGCGGTCACCGTCCGCCCCGGCGTACTCGTCGACACCGGCGCCCTGCTCGCCGTGCTGACCCCCGCCTGACCTGCGTCTTCTTGTCGCAACTCGTAAAGACTCGCGCCCTCGGAGCAGCTCTGAGGGCGCGAGTCTTTGAACGCCCCCCAGGAGGACGACGGGGCGGGGACGAAAAGGGACGTCCCCCGGGCGGTGGGCTGGATGGGTGCCCGGTCCTGGGGGACGTCCTGGTGGTGCTGGGGCCAGCGCGAGGGTCGTCAGCGAAAGGGTTTCGCGCTGGTGCCGGCCTGTCGGCGGGTGAGGCGGGTGCAGTGTTTCGCCGGTTCCGGTCCGCGGGTGACGGGGAAAGTCATCGTGGGCCGTGCCCGCCGGCAGGCCGGACGGCTACTGCTGCGCCGAGGCGCCGCCGGTGCTCCACGCGGCCGCGTTGCCCAGCACGCCGATGGCGACGCCGCTGACGTCGACCGGGACCTGGATCGGCGCGTACACCTGGGTGCCGTTCAGGATGCCGGAGTTGCCGGCGCTGATCAGCGTCACGTCCTTGCCGTGCTGGTGGCCGTGCGAGTGGTCGTGGCCGTGGTCCGGGCAGGGCTGCGGGCGCGGCTTCGGCTTCGGGCGCGGGTGGTGGTTGTGGCCACCGCCGCCGCCGTTGCCGCCGCAGCCGGTGTTGCACTTGTGCTCGCTGCCGCCGCCGGTGCCGCCCGTGCTGGTATTGTCCACGGCGTCGTCGCTCTCGGTGTCGAAGCGGCCGACCGTGCCGACGCCGTCGATCGAGTCGAGGTCGATCGCGTCGGCGCCGCGGGCCACGCTCGGGCCGCCCAGCAGCGAGCCGACGACCGGCAGGCCGCCCTTGGTCAGGCTGCCCACCACCGGCAGGCCGCCCTTGGTGAGGTCGCCGACGATCGGCAGGCCGCCGTTGGTGAGGCCGCCGACCAGCGGCAGGCCGCCGTTGGTCAGACCGCCCAGCAGCGGCAGGCCGCCCAGCAGGTCGCCGGACTCGGCCGACTCGCGGCTGTACCCGTCGCTGTCGTCGTGGTCGCAGCGGTCGTCGCAGCCGTGGTGCTTCGGCTTGTGCTTGTGGTTGCCGCCGATCTCGGCGGAGGCGCCGCCCTCGCACCACGCCGCGGCGTTGCCGAGCACGCCCGCGGCCACGCCGCAGACGTTGATCGGGGCCTGGATCGGGGCGAAGACCTGCGTGCCGTTGAGGATGCCGTGGTTGTTGGTGCTGAGCATCCGGACGTCGTACACGCCCTCCAGCTCGGCGGCGCTGCCGCCCTCGCACCCGGCGATCGCGTCGCCGCCCACACTCGCGGCCACGCCGCAGAGGTTGATCGGAGCCTGGATCGGAGCGAAGACCTGGGTGCCGTTCAGCACGCCGGTGTTGCCCGCACTGATCACGGTGGTCTCGGCGTACGCGGCGGTGCCGGTGGCCATGACCGCGCCGGCGGTGAGCGCGCCGGCCTTGAGTGAGCGTCGAACCCACGTGTTCATAGTGGTAGGGACCTCTTTCGATCGTCGGAGACTTCCGACCGACCGATCGAGGCGGTGCGAGAGGTGTCCATTCGCCCAGGCACAGGCGTACGGTCACCGCACGATCGGTCACTGTGGACACGTCTAGCCGCACCTGAATTGCGAGGTTCGCGACCACTCGGACCAACGAAGCCCTCGGTCCGCTGACATGTCGGCGACCGGTTCCCGACACTTTGGCCAGGCAAAACGCCCGGTTATGTCCCGTTTCGCCCCATTCTCAAGGCGCCCGCCGCAACGCTTAACGACTCGCGGCCCCAGGTAGCACCTGAGGCCGCGACTCTTTGGGGCTTGTGCCCGGAAGGGGCGCCCGGATCAGACGCGGGCGCGGCGGGCGAGGCGCTCGGGGTCGAGGATGATGACGCTCTTGCCGTCGAGGCGGAGCCAGCCGCGCGAGGCGAAGTCGGCCAGGGCCTTGTTCACCGTCTCGCGCGAGGCGCCGACGAGCTGCGCCAGCTCCTCCTGGGTGAGGTCGTGCGTCACCCGCAGCACGCCGCCGTCGCGGGTGCCGAAGCGGCCCGCCATCTGCAGCAGGTTCTTGGCGACGCGGCCGGGCACGTCGGTGAAGATCAGGTCGGCGAGCGCGTCGTTGGTGCGGCGCAGGCGGCGGGCCAGCACCCGCAGCAGCTGCTCGGCGATCTCCGGCCGGTTGTTCAGCCAGGGCCGCAGCGCCTGCTTGCGCAGCCGGGCCAGGCGCACGTCGGTGACGGCAGTGGCGGTCGCGGTGCGCGGGCCGGGGTCGAACAGCGACAGCTCGCCGAGCATGTCGGACGGGCCCATCACGGAGACCAGGTTCTGCCGGCCGTCGGCGGCGCGCCGCCCCAACTTGATCTTGCCGGAGAGTACGATATAGAGACTGTCACCCGGCTCGCCCTCGTTGAATACGATCTCGCCCTTGCGGATCTCGATCGTCTCCATCTCACGAGCCAGCGCTTCGGCGGCCTCCGGGTCGACACCCTGGAAGATTCCGCTGCGAGCCAGCACCTCGTCCATCGCCATCCCTCCATCGACGCGGATGCGTGGGCACACCGTTGATTGACTCGTCGCTACCCGTACGCCGCGCGAGGTCAGTCTAGGCGCACACAGGCGGCAACCGGACGCCAACCCCCAGAATCCTGCATCGGCGACCGATGCGGGTCGTCGCAGCCTCCGGGTAGAGTGCCCGGCGATGTCCATACACCCCCTGAGCCCGCCCGATACCCCCGACCCCGCCGCCCAAACCCCGCCCGGCTCCTTCCTGGACCGGTTCGTGGGAGCGCTGCGGGCACGCCGGGCGGTCTCCGCCGCGGGCGCGATCGTGCTCCTTGTCACAGTGGCCGGCGTCGCGCTGACCGCTGCCAACTCGTCGGCCGAGGATGCCGAGGCGCTGTGGCACCCGCCGGCGGGCGCGGCCGCCGAGCCGTCGCAGGAGGCCACGGCCCCGGTGCGCGAGACGATCAGCCTGTCCGCGACCGGTGACATCATCATGGGCGACGCGCCGGGCCACCTGCCCCCGCGCGACGGCAAGGGCTACTTCGACAAGATCAAGGCGCTGCTGCCCGCGGACCTGGTGATGGGCAACCTGGAGCAGCCGATCACCGAGGAGACCGGCTCGGGCAAGTGCCCGCCGAAGCCGTCCCCCGTGCCGAACGCGACGCCCAGCCCCGGCGCCAGCCCGGCGAAGAACAACTGCCACCAGTTCCGGGTGCCCCCGCGCTACGCCCAGCACCTCAAGGACGCCGGGTTCGACCTGCTCAACACGGCCAACAACCACGCGCGCGACTACGGCACGGCCGGGTTCACCAACACCCAGCGCGCGCTGGAGGCCGCCGGGCTGCAGCACACCGGGGAGACCGGCCAGATCACCATCGCCGAGGTCAAGGGCGTGAAGGTGGCCGTGCTCGGCTTCTCGTCGTACTCGGGGAACAACAGCCTGATCAATCTCACCGCGGCGAAGAAGGTCGTGGCCAAGGCCGCGGAGCGGGCCGACATCGTGGTGGTCCAGGTGCACATGGGCGCCGAGGGCGCGGACAAGAGCCACGTCCGGCCGGGCACCGAGACCTTCCTGGGCGAGAACCGGGGCAACCCGGTCGCCTTCTCCCGCGCGGTCATCGACGCCGGGGCCGACCTCATCATCGGGCACGGCCCGCACGTGGTCCGCGGGCTGGAGTTCTACAAGGGCCGGCTCATCGCGTACAGCCTGGGCAACTTCGCCGGCGGCGGCCAGCTCAGCAGCAACGGCCGGGTCGGCTGGGGCGGCGTGCTCCAGGTCTCGCTGACCCGGGACGGCGGCTTCGTCTCCGGGCGGTTCCACTCGACCTATTTCAGCGGCTCGTACGGCATCCCGCAGCCCGACACCAAGGACCGCGCGCTCGGCCTGCTCCGGCAGATGACCGACGAGGACTTCGGCGCGAACGGCGCGGTGGTGAGCGCGGACGGGTCGATCGGCGCACCCGCGACGTAGGCTCTCTGCCGTGGCGGTCACGGTGAGCGGTGAGACGGAACTGGCGCGCAAGCGACGGGTGCGGCGGATGGCGCGCGAGCTGGCCGTCATCCACCCCGACGCGCACTGCGAGCTGGACTTCACCAACCCGCTGGAGCTGGCGGTCGCCACCATCCTGTCCGCGCAGTGCACCGACGTACGGGTCAACGAGACCACGCCGAAGCTGTTCGCGAAGTACCGCACCGCGGCCGAGTACGCCGGGGCGGACCGGGTCGAGCTGGAGGAGATGATCCGGCCGACCGGGTTCTTCCGGAACAAGGCCGCGTCGCTGATGGGCCTGGGCCAGCAGCTCGTCGACCGGTTCGGCGGCGAGCTGCCGCGCACGCTGCCGCAGCTGGTGACCCTGCCCGGCATCGGCCGCAAGACGGCCAACGTGATCCTCGGCAACGCGTTCGGCGTGCCCGGCATCACCGTGGACACCCACTTCCAGCGCCTGGTCGAGCGGTGGGCCTGGACCGCGGAGAGCGACCCGGTCAAGATCGAGCACGCGGTCGGCGCCCTGGTCGAGAAGCGCGACTGGACCATGCTGTCGCACCGGGTGATCTTCCACGGCCGCCGCGTCTGCCACGCCCGCAAGCCCGCCTGCGGCGCCTGCCCGCTGGCGGCCATGTGCCCGTCGTACGGCACCGGCCCGACGAACCCCGCCGAGGCCGTCAAACTCCTCAAGGGCCCCCGCGCCGCCGAGATCGCCGCCCTCGCCGGAGTCACCCCATGACCTCACCCACCCCCGCGACCCCCGGCGGGGCCGCGCACCCTGACGTGCCGGCAGTTTCGGGGAAACTGCACCAACCGACCCCCGCGAACCCGCAGTTTCCCCGAAAGAGGGAAGTCGCTGCGGCGTTGACGGCGACCGTCGACGCGGCAACGCCGGCGGTTTCCGGGAAATGGCGGTCACCGCTGCGGAGGGCCGCGGACAGCCCTCGCAGCGGACACCTCGCGGCGGCGCTGACCGCCCTCGTCGCCGTGCTCGTGGCGGGCTGCGGCGGGCCGGGCGCGCCCGGCCCGGACGAGAAGGTGCCGCAGCCGTTCGCCGCCTGCGCTCCGCTGACCGGCGGCGCGGCGACCGCGTCTCAGCCCAGCGGCGCACCGAGTTCGGCGGCCGTCCCGGATGCGAGCCCGGCGATCGGCGCCAGCCCCGGCCAGGCGGCTTCGGCCGGCGCTCGGCCGGCGGCGAAGCTGCGCGTCGTGGATCTGCCGGAGCTGTCGCTGCCGTGCCTGGCCGGGGGTGACGACGTACGGCTCGGCGAGCTGCGCGGGCCGCTCGTGATCAACCTGTGGGGCTCCTGGTGCGAGCCGTGCCGGGCGGAGCTGCCCGCGCTGCAGCGGCTGGCCGACAGCGGCCGGGTGCCGGTGCTCGGCGTGGTGACCAGGGACGACCGCGCGAAAGCCGCCTGGCTGGCCGACGAGCTGAGGATCGGCATGCCCGCCGTGTACGACCGCGGCGGCACGCTGCAGGCCGCGCTCGGCGAGAAGGTGCTGCCGATGACGCTGCTCGTCGGGCCCGACGGCCGAGCCGCCGTCTACCGCGACGTCGCGCTCACCGACGAGACCCTGTCCCGGCTGGTCGACCAGCACCTGGGCAGGGTGTGAGCGGGCACGGCGGCCAGCAGGCAGGAACACGCGGGCAGGCGGGCCGGGATCGGCAGCCGCCGGCCGCGACGGGAGCAGGGAGAGGGCGACGGGAGCAGGGAGAGGCATGAGCGAGCGGGCCGGGACGACCGAGCGGGCAGACGGGCGGCTGCCGGGCTGGTTCGAGCCGCTGCTGACCCGGGTGCGCGACGCGCGGGCCGTGGACTTCACCCGCATCCCCACCCCAGACGAGGGCGGCCGCCCCGCCGCCGTGCTCATCCTGCTGGCCGAGGGCGAGCAGGGGCCCGACGTGCTGATCATGCAGCGCGCCGCGACCCTGCGTACCCACGCGGGTCAGCCCGCCTTCCCCGGCGGCGCGGTGGAGCCGCAGGACGCGGACCTGACCGAGACGGCGCTGCGTGAGGCGAACGAGGAGGTCGGGCTCGACCGGTCCAGCGTCACCGTGCTGGCGCAGCTGCCCACGCTTTGGATCCCGGTCACCGACTTCCTGGTCACCCCCGTGCTGGCCTGGTGGCACGCGCCGCACCCGGTGGGCGCGCACGACCCGCGCGAGGTCGCGCACGTGGCCCGGCTGCCGCTGGCGGAGCTGGCCGACCCGGCCCACCGGCTGCGGGTGCGTCACTCGAGCGGCTGGATCGGCCCGGCCTTCCACTCCCGGGGGATGCTCGTCTGGGGCTTCACCGCCGGGGTGCTCAGCACCCTGCTGGAGCTGGGCGGCTGGGCCCGGCCGTGGAACACCGACCGGATCGAGGCGCTGCCCACGCCGCCCGCCACGCTTAGTGGCACCTCCGATGTCCCTTCCGTAGGCTGAACCGATGTCGATCGTCGACGGTGTCCTCCTGCTCCTGCTGCTGCTCTTCGGGGTCAGCGGCTACCGGCAGGGCTTCGTGGTGGGCGTGCTCTCGTTCACCGGCTTCTTCGGCGGCGCCCTGATCGGACTGCAGCTCGGGCCGCTGCTGGCGGGCCTGATCACCGATCCGGTGCTGAAGCTGGTGGTGTCGCTGATCGCGATCTTCGGCCTGGCCGTGCTCGGCCAGTCGCTGGCCGGCTGGTGGGGCAGCAAGCTGCGCCGCGCCATCACCAACCGCACCGGGCAGATCGTCGACGACCTGGGCGGCGCCGTCGTCTCCGTGCTCGCGGTGACCGTCGTCGCCTGGCTGGTCGCGGTGCCGCTGAGCGACTCCGACCAGCCCTGGCTGGCCCGCGCGGTGCGTAACAGCAGCATGCTCGCGGCGATCGACAAGGTGATGCCGGGCGAGGCCAAGTCGCTCACCGAGGCGCTGCGCCAGACCGTGGACACCAACGGCTTCCCGGAGGTCTTCGGCGACCTGGTGCCGACCGAGGTCAAGGAGGTCCCCGCGCCGGACCCCAAGCTGGCCGGGTCGCAGGTCGTGCTGAACGCGAAGAAGTCCGTGGTCAAGGTGCTGGGCAACGCGCCGAGCTGCAGCCGCCGCATCGAGGGCTCCGGGTTCGTGTTCGCCGAGCAGCACGTGATGACCAACGCGCACGTGGTCGCGGGCACCCAGAGCGTTCGGATCAACCTCAACGGCAACCTGATGTCCGGCAAGGTCGTGGTGTACGACCCGGAGCGCGACCTGGCCGTGATCCACGTGCCGTCGCTGAGGGCGCCGGTCATGCGCTTCGCCAACTCGCCCGCCAAGAGCGGCTCGGACGCCATCGTGCTGGGCTTCCCGCTGGACGGGCCGTACAACGCCCAGTCCGCCCGGGTGCGCGACGTCGGCGACATCACCGGCCCGGACATCTACGAGGACGGCACGGTGACCCGCGAGGTCTACACCATCCGCGGCCTGGTCCGCAGTGGCAACTCGGGCGGCCCGCTGGTCTCGGCGGACGGCACCGTGCTGGGCGTGATCTTCGCGGCGGCGGCCGACGACCCGAACGTCGGCTACGCCGTCACCGCGGACGAGGCCTCCACGATCGCGCTGATGGGCCGCACCCGCACCAGCGCCGTGCCGACGGGCAAGTGCGCCTGATCAGGAGAGCGGGAGCGCGAGCAGCGGGGCGCCGTCGAGGGCCAGCTGCAGCCCGCCGTTGACCCGCTGCGGCGTCGGCGCCGGCCGGGTGTCGGCCGCCGGGGTGGGCGTGGCCGCGGCGGCCGGGGACACCTCGGGCGCGGGCCCGAAGCCGGCGCGTCCCGGCGGCGGCAGGACGTCCAGCGAGTTCGTGCGGACCGGGGCGACCTCGGCGGTCAGCGCCGCGACCGGGTCGATCAGGCCGAAGCCGAACTCGTCGTCGCGCCCGGCCGGGCCGAGGTCCTGCGCGGTGCTGATCAGCCGCTGCACCACGTCGGCGGCGGACATGCCCGGGAAGCGGGAGCGGACCAGCGCGGCGGTCGCCGAGACCAGCGGCGCGGCGAAACTCGTGCCCTGCACCCGCCAGTAGCCGCCCGGCTTCGCGCCGAGCAGATCGGTGCCGGGCGCGGCGAGCACGGCCTGCTCGCCGGTCAGGGAGCCCTGCCAGCGCTGGTGCCGCTGGCCGGGGGCGATCGCGGTCACGGCCAGCACGCCGGGTTCGCGGGCCGGATACCAGATCTCGGTGCTGCCGCCCGCGCTCACGTTGCCGACGCAGGCCACCACCACCACGTCGCGGGCGAACGCGTAGTCGATCGCCTCGGCCAGCGCCTCGCTGGTCACCGAACCGCCGAGGGAGAGGTTGATCACCTTCGCGCCGTGGTCGACGGCCCAGCGGACCGCCTCGGCGACCACCCGCGCGTCGTCGTACCGGTTCTCCGCGTCGAGCACGCGCACCGGGAGGATCTTCGCGCGCGGCGCCAGCCCGGCGACCCCGTGCCGGCCGTCGCCCTGGCCGGCGATCAGCGCGGCCACCGTGGTGCCGTGCCCGACCTGGTCGTTGCTGCCGTTGCCGGTCGCGTCCACCAGGTCCAGCCCGGAGAGCACGCGGCCGGTCAGGTCCGGGTGCGGCGCGACCCCCGAGTCGATCACGGCGACGACGACGCCGTCGCCGGTGGCCAGATCCCAGGCGCGGGTGGCGCGCAGGGTGGTCAGCTGCCACTGCCCGCTGCGCTCGGCGTCGCGGGAGACCCGCTGCGCGCCGACCTCGGCCCGCAGCCCGGCGGTGTCGGCCAGGGGAGCCTGCGGCGGGGTCGTCGCGGCCATGCTGCCCGCCACGGCCAGCGCCAGCGCCGCGGTCACGCGAGGCAGCGCCGTCGCGTTCTTTCGCGGGACGGCGCTGCGGCGGAATGACCGGAACCCAGGCACAGTTCCGCCATTCTCACACGCTCACCCGCGCGGGCAAAGAAACCCGGCTATGCCGCCCAGCCCTGGATCATGCCGTAGACCCCGAGCACCCAGGCCGCGACCGGCACCACCGAGACGACGACGAGCAGGTCGAACAGGTCCGCAGCGCGGCCGACGTACGGCGAGGGGGCCTTGCGGGACCAGGTCTGCCCGGCCAGCGCGATGATCATCGCGAGCACCACGGTGCCGACCGCGAAGAAGGCGCGGGTGCCGCCGTCGGTGAGGAAGACCGCCGCGCCCAGCAGCAGCACCCAGCCGAACAGGCCCGCGATCACCAGCGGCACCCGCTGCCGGACCGTGACGAACAGCCGCGAGCGCAGCAGCAGCGCCGTCGCGCACACCGCGACCAGCACCCGGCCCGCGGTGCCGCCCGAGCCGACCAGGATCAGCCCGGCCGCGCCGGTCAGCACGGCGTACCCGATGAGCATGCCGGTGAGCAGCTCCTCGGAGCGGGCCACGGCGGCGAAGACGCGGGAGCGGTCGGGCAGGTCCGAGGCGCCCCGGTTGGCCGGCACGGCCGCGAAGGCGTTCTCGCCGGCCGGGCCGCGCGGCGGGGTGACCGACGGCACCGGCACCTTGCCGAACCGGATGGCCAGCACCGGCACCAGGCCGATGCCGCACACCAGCGCGCTCACCAGGACCGCCGCGGCACCGGCCGCGCCGAGGCCGCCGAGCAGCGCGGTCAGCGCGCCGAGCAGGCCCGCCGTGCCACCGGCGGTGAAGATGCGCAGCCCGTGGCCGACCCCGGCCGCTCCGAGCATCGCGAACAGCAGCACCGCCACGCAGCCGACCAGCAGCTGCGGCTCGCCGAGCCACGGGGCCAGCGGCGCCGGGCCGCCCTCCGCGCCGCCGAGCACCAGCGCGCCGCCCGCGAACGCGTACGGCAGCGCGAAGCCGGCCAGGGCGCTGCCGGTGACGCCGTCGCCGTACGCCCGCGATGCCAGCACGCCGCCGACCAGCAGCAGCACCGCCACCGTCAGGCCGAGGTAACCGCCGGGCGTCCACTGCGGACCGCCGTGCACCAGCGCCAGCACGCCCGCCGCGAGCAGGATGCCGGAACCGACCAGGGTGGACATCCGCGTCGCCGCGGGCGTCCACAGGGTGCCCCGGCGGCGCGCGCCCTCGGCGATCGCCTCGACGACGTCGTCGTACTCCAGCTCGGGCCAGTGCTCCTGGGCTGGCACCAGGTGCAGGATCTCGCCGTCGCGCACCGACTGCTGCTGCAGCGACATGCCCTCGGCGAGCGGGCTGCCGTCGGTGCGGCGCAGCACCCAGCCGCCGTGCTGCTCGCCGTCGTCGGCGAGGCCGACCCCGGCGTGGCGCAGCAGGTCGGGCAGCAGATCCGCCAGCGTCACCTGCTCAGGCAGCGCCACATCGACGCGGCGCTGCGGCGTCTGCAGCGAGATACGGGCGAGGCCGGTGGGGGACGCGGTCGTCGCGGCGGGGTAGCTCACCCGGTACGTCTACCACGTTCCGGAGGAACGCGTCACCCCGCATCGATCGCGGACGTCTTCATCACAGGCGGCCGGAAGCGACGGGTTCTCACATGGCCTAGCATGGCGGGCGGTCGATCGTCGTGGGGAGGCAATCGCTATGGGTACGGTGATCGTCAAGCGGGCGCCGCGTCGCCCCGCACCGGAGATCCCGGCGGGGGAACTCGTCATCGACGCGCCGCCGGAGATTCCGCAGGCCGCGGGCGGGCGCTGGCAGCAGGCCATGATGATCCTGCCGATGCTGGGCAGCGGCCTGGGCATGGCGATGATGGTCGGCCGCGGCCAGGGCGACAAGATGTCCTATCTGGCCGGCGGCATGATGGGCGTGTCCAGCCTCGGCATGATCGCCGCGAGCCTGATGAACGGCGCCGGCCAGCCGAAGAAGGCCGAGATGATGGCGGCCCGCCGGGAGTACCTGCGCCACCTCGCGGGCCTGCGCCGCCGCGCCCGCCAGGCGGTGCAGGCGCAGCGCACCGGCCTGTTCTACCGCCACCCCGACCCGCAGCGGCTGTGGTCCACCGTGGACAGCCACCGGCTCTGGGAGCGCCGCGGGCACGACCCTGACTTCGGCATCGTGCGCGTGGGCATCGGCCCGCAGTCGCTGGCCACACCCCTGGTGCCGCCGGAGACCCGGCCGCTGGAGGAGCTGGAGCCGATGACGGCCGGGGCGCTGCGGCGCTTCCTGGACGCGTACTCCATCGTGCCGGACCTCCCGGTGGCGCTGTCCATGCGCGGCTTCGGCCGGGTGTTCCTGCGCGGCGACGCCGCGCCCCGCACCGAGGGGATGTACACCAGCTCGGGCGAGCGCGACCACCGCGACGGCTCGGACGCGCACGGCCTTGCCCGCGCGATGCTGGCCCAGCTCGCCGTGTTCCACGCCCCGGACGACCTGGTCATCGCGGTGTGCGGCTCGTCCTACCGCCGCGACGCCTGGGACTGGGCCAAGTGGCTGCCGCACCACCAGCACCCGAGCCGGGTCGACGCGCTCGGCCCGATGCGCCTCTACGCCACGTCCGCGCCCGAGCTGGAGGAGCTGCTGACCGAGCTGCTCGCCGGGCGGCCCCGGTTCGGCGGCAGTGAGGGCGCCGGCCCGCACGTGGTCGTGGTGCTCGACGGCGCCGACATGGCCGGGGCGAACCTGCTGGCCGTGCCCGAGGGCCTGTCCGGCATGACCATCCTGGACCTGGACACCGCGCCGCCGCGCCTGCTGGAGCGCGGCATGCTGACGCTCGAAGTCCGCGGCCGCGAGCGCGAGCTGCACACCACCACCGCGACCTCCGTCGCCGAGGTCGGCGCGGCGGACCGGCTCGGCGTCGTCGAGGCCGAGGCGCTGGCCCGGCGGCTGGCCCCGCTGCGGCTGTCCGCCACCACGGTCACCAGCTCCACCGCGATGACCACCGAGAAGGGCCTGGCCGACCTGCTCGGCATCCCGGACCCGGAGCGCTTCGACGTCGCGTACGGGTGGTCGCCGCGCAGCAGCCGCAACATGCTGCGCACGCCGCTGGGCGTGGGCCCGGACGGCTCGCCGGTCGAGCTGGACATCAAGGAGTCGGCGCAGGACGGCATGGGCCCGCACGGCCTGCTGGTCGGCGCGACCGGCTCCGGCAAGTCCGAGCTGCTGCGCACGATGGTGCTCGGCCTGGCCGCGACGCACTCGTCGGAGCAGCTCAACTTCGTGCTGGTCGACTTCAAGGGCGGCGCGACGTTCGCCTCGCTGGACCGGCTGCCGCACACCTCCGCGGTCATCACCAACCTGGAGGGCGAGAGCCACCTGGTCAACCGCATGGGCGACGCGATCACCGGCGAGGTGCTGCGCCGCCAGGAGCTGCTGCGGGCGGCGGGCAACTTCGCCAACCTCAAGGACTACGAGAAAGCGCGCGCGGGCGGCGCGGCGATCGCTCCGCTCGCCTCGCTGTTCATCGTCTGCGACGAGTTCTCCGAGCTGCTCACCGCCAACCCGGACTTCATCGAGATCTTCGTGCAGATCGGCCGGGTCGGCCGGTCCATCGGCATGCACCTGCTGCTGGCCAGCCAGCGGCTGGAGGAGGGCCGCCTGCGCGGCCTGGACACGCACCTGTCGTACCGGATCGGCCTGCGCACCTTCTCCGCGATGGAGTCGCGCGCGGTGCTCGGCGTGGGCGACGCGTACGACCTGCCCAAGGCGCCCGGCCACGGCTACCTGAAGTTCGGCTCGGAGCCGCTGCAGCGGTTCAAGGGCGCGTACGTGTCCGGCTCGTTCAAGCGGGCCGGCGAGACCGCGACCCGCCGCAAGGACGACGGCAGCCAGATCGTGTACGACTTCAGCAACCACTTCGTGCCCGTGCCGAAGAAGCCCGCCAACGCCGAGCCCGAGGTCAACTGGGACGTCAAGCCGGGCGAGAGCCTGATGGACGTCATGATCGAGCGCATGGTCGGCCAGGGCCCGCCCGCGCACCAGGTGTGGCTGCCGCCGCTGGACATCTCCGACCCGCTCGACCTCGCCTTCGGGCAGCTCGGCCTGGTCGAGGGCCGGGGCCTCACGGTCGCCAACCCGGAGCTGCGCGGCGCGCTGCGGGTGCCCGTCGCCATCATCGACAAGCCCGCCCAGCAGCTGCGCGACCTGCAGTGGCTGCGGCTGGCCGACGGCGCGGCGGGGCACGTG
The DNA here is from genome assembly GCF_016862575.1 of Catellatospora bangladeshensis. Taxonomy (GTDB): domain Bacteria; phylum Actinomycetota; class Actinomycetes; order Mycobacteriales; family Micromonosporaceae; genus Catellatospora; species Catellatospora bangladeshensis. The sequence goes on from NZ_BONF01000012.1 coordinate 215,232, forward strand.
GCGATCGCGGGCGGCGGCCAGAGCGGCAAGTCCACGCTGCTGCGCACCATCATCACCGGCCTGGCGCTCACCCACACCCCGCAGGAGGTGCAGGTCTACTGTCTGGACTTCGGCGGCGGGTCGCTGGGCGCGCTGCGCGACCTGCCGCACGTCGGCGGCGTCGCGGGCCGCCAGGACGCGCTGATGGTGCGGCGCACCGTCAGCGAGGTGTCACAGCTGCTCAACGCCCGCGAGGCCCGGTTCGCCGAGCACGGCATCGAGTCGATGGCGGCCTACCGCAGGCTGCGCGCGGCGGGACGGTTCACCGACGACCCGTACGGCGACGTGTTCCTGGTCGTGGACGGCTGGACCACGCTGCGCGAGAACTACGACGACCTGGAGCCGGTGCTCACCGACTTCGCCACCCGCGGTCTCGCCTACGGCGTGCACCTGATCGCCTCCACGCTGCGCTGGCGCGACTTCCGGCCCGCCATCGCCGACCAGTTCGGCAGCAAGCTGGAGCTGAAGCTGGGCGACGCGAGCGACAGCATCTGCCGCGTCCGCAAGATCGCCCCGCAGGTGCCGGCCCGCCCCGGCTTCGGTGTCACCGTGGACGGCCTGTTCACACTGGCGCTGCGGCCCGACGTCGACGCCCTCGGCGACCGCGACGCGCTGGTGCAGCACATCACCAAGCGCTGGACGGGCCAGCCCGCGCCACGGGTGCGCATGCTGCCCACGGTGTACGCGTACGAGCGGATGAGCCTGGACACGGCCGGGGACTGGACGCTGCCGATCGGCATCGCCGACGACCTGACCCCGGCGACCGTCGACTTCTTCGCCGACGTGCACCTCAGCGCGTTCGGCGAGAGCGAGAGCGGCAAGTCGACGCTGCTGCGGCAGATCGCCACCTCGATCGCGCGCAAGTACACGCCGGACCAGGCGAAGATGATCATCATGGACCCGAAGCGCAGCCTGCTCGGCGCGGTGACCACCGAGCACCAGCTCGCGTACCTCAGCAACCCCGCCCAGCTGCGCGACTACGCCGAGGCGATCCGGCAGAAGATGGACGAGCGGCGCCCGCCGGACGACGTGCGCCCCCAGGACATCCCGCTGCGGCCCTGGCTGGCCGGGCGCGGCGAGTTCTTCCTGATCATCGACGACTACGACATCGTGGTCGGGGCGTCGATGGGCCACCCGCTGGAGCCGCTGAGCGAGTTCCTGTTCCAGGCCCGCGACGTCGGTCTGCACCTCATCACGTCGTCCAACGCGAACTGGGGCGGCTACCGCTCGTCGAGCGACGTGGCGCTCACGAGGCTGGCCTCCGCCGGTGCGCCGTTCCTGATGCTGTCGGCGGAGAGCAGTGCGACCGCCCCGTTCGGCGCCCGCATCAAGTACGAGCGGATGCCTCCCGGCCGCGGCCGCCTCATCACCCGCCGCGGCGGCCGCCTCGTCCAGCTCGCGGAGCTGCCGGCGTACTGACCGCTTGCAGTTTCGGGGAAAGTGCAGCCATCGGGCGACCGGAGGGCGCGGTTTCCCCGAAACTGCGAACGGATACGCGAAAGGGCCGCCCCGACGGGCGGCCCTTTCGCGTATAGCCCGCGTCAGTGCTCGTGCGGGGTCTCCTTGGCGCGCTCGAACGAGCGCACGATCTCGGCCTCGGCCTCGGTGCGGCCGACCCAGGTCGCGCCCTCGACGCTCTTGCCGGGCTCGAGGTCCTTGTAGACCTCGAAGAAGTGCTGGATCTCCAGGCGGTCGAACTCGGCCACGTGATGGATGTCACGCAGGTGCTCCAGGCGCGGGTCGTCGGCCGGGACGCAGAGGACCTTGTCGTCGCCGCCCTTCTCGTCGCGCATGCGGAACATGCCGATGGCCCGGCACCGGATCAGGCAGCCGGGGAAGGTCGGCTCCTGCACCAGCACCAGGGCGTCGAGCGGGTCACCGTCCTCGCCCAGCGTGTTCTCGATGAAGCCGTAGTCGGCCGGGTACTGCGTGGAGGTGAAAAGGGTGCGATCCAGCCGGATGCGCCCGGTCTCGTGGTCGACCTCGTACTTGTTCCGCTGCCCCTTGGGGATCTCAACCGTGACGTCGAAATCCATTTCACACTCCCATTGGCCTGTTAGTTCGCCGACGTTGGCGAATTTTAGTTAGTCTCGCCTGGCTGGTTCGGGGCTTCGGAGGAGGGCCGCGTTGGGGAGGCAAGGTTCACACTACGGGGCCGAACCCGCAGATGGCGGGGGATCCACGCCGGGCGAGTGGGTGTGGAGCGGCCGGGAGTGGGTGTGGCAACCCCACAATGGTTATCCACAGCCCGTGGACCAGGGACTTGGTGGGTATCCACCGTCTTATCCACAGGCCGCGAGCCCGGGACCGAGCGGTTATCCACAGGATGTGCACAGCTCGCCCACTGACCCGCAGTATGCGTCCGGATACGGTGCGTACGGACAGAACGCCCCTGGTCACAGCGGTCATCCCCAGCCGGGCGGTTATCCACAGACCACCCCTGACCAGCGGGGATATCCACAGGTCGGCCACGGCCCCGGTGGACATCAGTCGGGTATGGGACAGACCGGATATCCACAGCCCTACGGGCAGACCTACCCACAGGCCCAGCCCTACGGCGGCCCGCCCGGCTACGGCTACGGCGCCCCGGGCCAGGACGAACCGACCCAGACCCAGCCCGCGGTGACCGGCCCGCCACCGGGCGCGCGCCCGAGCGCCCCGGTCCGCCCGCCCGCGCGTCCGGAGGGGAGCGCCTCCGGCAAGCCGAGGAAGCGCAAACGCCGCGGCCTGCTGGTGACGGTGCTCACACTGGTCGTGACGCTCGGCGTAGGTCTGGTCGGCGTCGCCGTCCTGAAACCCGGCCTGCTGTCCGATCTCCTCGCCAGCCCCGGCTGGCAGTCGCCGAGCGCGGCGCCGCCCGCCGAGCCGGTCGCGGCGCCGGTGCTCGCCAAGCTGGCCGACGCGCCGCTGCCCGACGCGCAGCAGCTGAAGGCCCTGCTCGATCCGCTGGTCACCGGCACGGAGCTGGGCGACCAGGTGAGCGTGTCGGTGGTCGACGCCGGCACGGGGCAGGTGCTCTACGAGCGGGCGCCCACCGAGATGCTCACCCCGGCGTCCAACACGAAGCTGGTCACGGCCGCGGCCGTGCTGTCCACCCGGGGGCCCGACTACCGGATCACCACCCGGGTGGTGGCCGGGGCGAACCCGGGCGAGGTCGTGCTGATCGGCGCCGGTGACGCCACGCTGGGCGTCACCAAGGAGAAGTACTACGCGGGCGCGCCGCAGCTCGACGACCTCGCGGCCCAGGTCAAGAAGGCGATGGGGGACACCCCGATCACCAAGGTGATCCTCGACGGCTCGCTGTTCCCCGGCCCGGTCACGGCCCCCACCTGGTCGCCGAACGCGGCCAAGGAGGGCAACGTCTCGAAGATCCCCGCCCTGATGATCAACGGGGCGCGCACCGGGCTGAAGGACCGCAAGACCCCCTTCGAGCGCTACAACGACCCCGAGCGTGCGGCCGGGGACGCGTTCGCGAAGCTGCTCGGCGTGCCGGCCAGCGCGGTCGCGAAGGGCAAGGCCCCCGCGGGCACCGGCGGCGGCCAGGTCGCCGCCAGCGCCTCCGCCGCGCCCAGCGCGGCCGCCGGGCCGCCCGCCCCGGGCACCGAGCTGGGCGCGGTCCGCTCGGCGCCGCTGCTGCGCCAGGTCGAGCAGATGCTCATCGAGAGCGACAACACCCTGGCCGAGACGCTGGCCCGGCAGGTCGCCCTGGCCAAGGGCAAGCCCGCCTCGTTCGCCGGTGCCGCCGAGGCGCTGGAGGAGGTGGTGGCCGAGCTGGGCCTCGACCCCGCGCAGAGCACCCTGCACGACGGCTCCGGCATGTCGGCCGGTAACAAGCTCACCCCGCGCATCCTGACCAGCCTGCTGGTCAAGGCGTACGGCGGCGGCACCGTGCTCGGCGACTTCTTCAACGGCCTGCCGGTCGGCGGCTGGTCGGGCACCATGACCGAGCGCTTCGGAAAGTCCACCACCGGCTTCGGCGTGGTGCGCGCCAAGAGCGGCACCCTGAACGGCGTGAACTCGCTGTCCGGCGTCGTCGAGACCGCCGACGGGCGGCTGCTGGCCTTCGCCGTGCTGGCCGACAAGGTGCCGATCGGCATGTACCCGGCGCAGGAGCTGCTCGACAAGATCCCCGCCGCGATGGCCACCTGCGGCTGCCACTGAGGGCTCAGCCCGGTGCGGCGGCCAGCTCGCCGTCGCGCCGGGCCACCGCGATCCCGCCGGGCAGCAGCGTCGGCCCCTGCCCGTGCCACGTGGTGACCAGCGCGTCCAGCGCCGCCACATGCCGGTGCGACAGCGCCGCGCGGGGCGCGCCCAGCTCCGCGGCCCACCCGTGCAGCACCCGCGTGCGCAGCGCCGCGGGCAGCTTCCCCAGCTCGGCTGTGGACAACCCATCGGGGGTACGGCAGCGCGCCAGCGCCGCCTCCGCCAGCTCGTCGAGGTACGCCGTGTCCTCGGCCAGCAGGCCCGCGGTCCGGGCCAGGTTCGCCACCACGCCCTCGCCGAGCGCCGTGACCAGCGCCGGGAGCAGGTCCGCCCGCACCCGCGCGCGAGCGTAGGACGGGTCTGTGTTGTGCGGGTCCTCCCACGGGGTCAGCCCGAGCGCGGCGCACGCCGCCCGGCACGTCTCCCGGGGCACGTCCAGCAGCGGCCGCGCGAACCGTGCCCCGAGGTGCTCCCGCAGGGTCGGCATGCCCGCCAGCCCGCGCGGCCCGGCGCCGCGCGCCAGCGCCAGCAGCACCGTCTCGGCCTGGTCGTCGCGGGTATGTCCGAGCAGGACCGCCGCCGCATCGTGCCGCCGTGCCGCGCCGGCCAGCGCGGCATACCGCGCCTCCCGCGCCGCCGCCTCCGGCCCGCCCGCCGTCCCGACCTCGACCGTGGCCACCTCGACGGGCTCGAATCCCTGCGTGCGCGCCCAGCTCGCCACCTGCCCGGCCCGCTCCGCCGAACCCTCCTGCAACCCGTGATCCACCGTCACCAGCCCGGCCCGCCACCCCAGACGCGGCGCGACGAACGCGGCGCACGCGGCCAGCGCCAGCGAATCCGCCCCGCCCGAACACGCCACCAACACCATCGGCGGCCGTGCGGCCACCTCGGGGAGGGTGGGCAGGAGGGTGCGGATCGCGGCGCGGATCGCGGCGATCGAGGGGTCGAGCCGGGTCATCCGGGGGCGGCGGCGGTGACCACGCGGGTCACCCACACGTCCGGGTCGGCGATCTCGTCGAGGGTGGGCAGCGTCTGCGGCGACGTCCAGATCCGGTTCAGGCCGTCCATGCCGACCCGGTCGAGGACCGCCTGCACGAAGCGCCTTCCCTCGGCGTACTGCCGCATCTTGATGTCTATGCCGAGCAGCTTCCGCAGATACTGCTCCACGGGGTTGCTGGGGTTGCGGCGCTTGTCGAACGCGGCGCGGATCCGGGCGACCGACGGGATGACCTGCGGGCCGACCCCGTCCATGACCACCTCGGCGTGCCCCTCCAGCAGCGTCAGCACCGCGGTGAGCCGGTCCAGCACGGCCCGCTGCTCCGGGCTCTGCACGGCCTCCAGCAGCGACGTGCCGCGGGCGTCGTCCGGCTCGCGGGCCGCCTTGACCGCCGCGACCACCTGCTGGTACGCCTGCGAGAACATGCTGCCCGACGGCGGCTCGGTGGCCTCGACGAACGCACGCACCTCGGCCAGGAAGTGCTCGCGCAGCCACGGCACCGCGGTGAACTGGGTGCGGTGGGTGACCTCGTGCAGGCACACCCACAGCCGGAAGTCGCGCGGGTCGGCCTTGATCCGGCGCTCCATGCCCACGATGTTCGGGGCGACCAGCAGCAGCTGCCCGACGGGCGCGCCGAAGATGTCGTACTGGCCGAGCACCTTGCCGGACAGGTAGCCGAGCACGGCACCGGCCTCCACGCCGGTCACCTTCGCGCCGACCACGTTGCCGAGGAAGCCCACCTTCTCCTCGAGCTTGTCGGTCAGCGGGCTGATCACCGTACGCAGGCCCTGCACGTTGACCTCGGCCCACGTGCGCCGGTCCACCACGCGCACCGGCCCGTCCGCGAGCTGCGGGGTCATCCTGGTGTACTCCGCGACGTGGCCCACCGCCTCGTCGGCCAGCCGCCGCAGGTCGGCGACGACCTCGGTGGCCTGCTCCAGCGTCACGGACGGCCCGGTGGGGCCGAACCGCGCGGCGGTGGTCGAGGCGAGATCCCAGTCCACGAGAGCCATGCCTAAGAACCTACTCCCCCGTAGCGAGAAACCACGGCGTGCTTGGATCTAGGAATGCGACAGGCGGTGTACGCGCCCCAGGGAGCGGTGGCCACGAGTCAGCCGCTCGCGGCCCAGGCGGGCCTGGCCATGCTGCGCGAAGGCGGCTCGGCGGTCGACGCGGCGGTCGCCGCCGCGGTGACCCTGACCCAGGTGCAGCCCGGCTCCAACGACATCGGCGGCGACCTGTTCGCCCTGGTCTGGGACGGGGAACGGCTGCACGGCCTGAACGCCTCCGGCCGCGCCCCGGCCGCCCTCACCCTCGACGCGATGCGCGCGGCGGGCAGCGCGCCCTCAGCCGCGCTCGGTGGTGGGCAGGCGCGCGCCGAGCTGGCGCCGCCGGACCGCGGCTGGCTGCCGGTGACCGTGCCCGGCGCCCCGGCGGGCTGGCGCGACCTGCACGACCGGTTCGGGCGGCTGCCGTTCGAGCGGCTGTTCGCCGACGCGGTGCACTACGCCGAGCAGGGCTGGACCGTGTCGCCCACGGTCGCCGCACGCTGGGCGAGTTCGGTGGAGCTGCACCGCTCGCTGGGCCACCCCGAGTGCCGGGCCTGGGCCGACGTGTTCGCGCCGGACGGGCGCGCGCCCCGGGTCGGGGAGCGGTTCCGCAACCCGGGCGCGGGGCGGGCGCTGCGGCTCATCGGCGGCAGCCACGCCGACGCCTTCTACCACGGGGAGATCGCCGCCGCGCTGGAGGCGTACGCGGCGACCACGGGCGGCCTGCTCACCGCCGCCGACCTCGCCGCGCACACCAGCACCTGGGTCGAGCCCGCCGCTGCCGCCTACCGCGGGCACACCGTGTACGAGCTGCCGCCCAACGGGCAGGGCGTCGCCGCGCTGCAGGCGTTCGCGCTGCTCGACGGGCTGGCCGGGCACGGGCTGCACGAGCAGATCGAGGCGATGAAGCTCGGCTTCGCCGACGCGCACGCGTACGTCGCCGATCCCGACCTGGCCGCGGTGCCCGACCTGCTGGAACCGTCCTACCTGGCCGCGCGCCGGAAGCTGATCACCGGCCGGGCCGGGGACCCGGCGCCCGGCGACCCGATGCGCGGCGGCACCGTCTACCTCGCCGCGGCCGACGCCGACGGCATGATGGTCAGCCTGATCCAGTCCACCTACATGGGCTTCGGCTCGTTCGTGACGCTCCCCGGGTACGGCTTCAGCCTGCAGAACCGGGGGGCGGGGTTCAGCCTCGACCCGGCCCATCCGAACGTCGCCGCGCCGGGCAAGCGGCCGTTCCACACGATCATCCCCGGGTTCCTGTTCCGGGACGGGGAGCCGGTCGGGCCGTTCGGGGTCATGGGCGGGCACATGCAGCCGCAGGGGCACCTGCAGCTCGTGCTGGCCACCGTGGACGGCGGGCTCGGGCCGCAGGAGGCGCTGACCCGGCCGCGCTGGTACTGGCACGCGGGCCGGAAGGTCGAGGTCGAGCCCGAGTTCGACCCGGTGCTGGTCGAGGAGCTGCGCTCCCGCGGTCACGAGGTCACCGTGGCCACCGACCGCTCTACCTTCGGCATGGGCCAGGCCATCTGGCGTATCCCCGGTGGCTACGTCGCCGGCTCCGAACCCCGCGCCGACGGCCAGGCCGCCGCCTACTGACCCCACCCTCGGACCTCGCCGCACCGGCTGCCCGCCGCACCGGCTGCCCGCTAGTGGCCGGGCGACTTCCGGGGCCGGGCCGCCCAGCCATGATCGCGAGTTCGTGTCGAAACCTGGGGTGGGACCACAGGTTTCGACACGAACTCGCGATCATCCCGGTGGCCAGAGGGGGCTGGTCCGTCCATGATCGGCGTCTCGTGTCAAAAGGTGAGGTGAGACCGCAGATCTTGACACGAAACGCCGATCATCCCGGTGGCCGGTGGCCGGTGGCCGGTGCCGGTGCCGGTGCCGGTGCCGGTGGCGGTGGGGGGTGGGGCGGGAGGCGGACGATCGGGTCGGGGTGGAGGGGGTTTGAGCTGGGCGGATGGGGGGTTGGCAAGTCCCGGGCTGTGGGGTGGTCGTTGACGCCACTGTGAAGATGGCTACTTTTGTCCGGATCAGCTGCGGGCTGGCCCTGGTGGCAGGCGCGGCGGTGATACCGGCCGGCGGCGGCGCGGCCGCGCCGGACGACGGCCCGCGCAAACTCCGTCCGGCCTCGCGGACCACGGTCGGCAAGGCCCCGACCAGCAGGCTCGCCAGGACCGACCGGAGCCTGCTCGACCGCAGCGACGGCGAGCGCATCCCGGTGCTGGTGAAGCTCGACTACGACGCGGTGGCCAGCTACGCGGGCGGCCTGCCGGGGCTGCCGGCGACCAGCCCGGCGGTCACCGGGGCGCGGCTGCGCAGCGGTGACGCCGAGCGCGCGTACGAGCAGTACCTTGCCGAGCGTGAACGCAGCTTCACCACGGCGCTCGCCGCGCGGGTGCCGCAGGCGCGGGTCGGGCAGCGGCTGCGCACCGTGTACGGCGGCGTCGCCCTCACCCTGCCCGCGAACCAGGTCAAGCAGCTGCTCGCGGTCGAGGGCGTGGTCGCCGTGCAGCGGGACGAGCTGCGCGAGCCGCTGACCGACGCCTCCAGCTCGTTCATCGGTGCGGACGTGCTGCAGAGCGGCGCGGCGGCGAACGGCGCCCCGACCAGCCAGGCCGGCAAGGGCGTCATCGTCGGCGTGCTGGACACCGGCGCCTGGCCGGAGCACCCGTCCTTCGCCGACCAGGGCGTGCTGGCCGCGCCCCCCGCGAAGACCGACGGCGCGCCACGCCGCTGCGACTTCGGCGACAACCCGCTGACCCCGGCCCGCGACGTGTTCCGCTGCAACAACAAGCTGATCGGCGGCGCCCCGTTCCTGGACGCGTACCTGGAGTCGTTCCCGGACGAGACGTACAAGACGGCGCGGGACAGCGACGGGCACGGCACGCACACCGCCTCCACCGCCGCGGGCAACGTGGTCACCTCGGCGAAGGTGTTCGGCGTCGAGCGCGGGCCGGTGCACGGTGTCTCCCCGGGCTCCTGGGTCAGCGTCTACAAGGTGTGCGGCAAGCAGGGCTGCATGTCGTCGGACTCGGCGGCGGCCGTGGCCCAGGCGGTGCGCGACGGCGTGGACGTCGTCAACTTCTCCATCTCCGGCGGCACCGACCCGTTCAGCGACCCGGTCGAGATGGCGTTCCTGGACGCGTACGCCGCCGGGGTCTTCGTCGCCGCCTCGGCGGGCAACTCGGGCCCCGAGGCGGGCACCGTCAACCACCTGTCCCCGTGGGTGACCACGGTGGCCGCGTCGACGCAGCGCCGCGAGTTCAGCTCGGCGCTGACCCTGCAGGCCGGTGCGGTGCGCAAGGTGCTGCACGGGGCGTCGCTGACCGGGGCCGCCGGACCGGCGCCCGTGGTCCGGGCCGGTGACACCAAGGGCTACAAGGGCGGCATGACCTGCGCGAAGCCCGCGAAGAAGGGCCTGTTCACCGGCAAGATCGTGGTCTGCGAGCGCGGCGGCAACCCTCGGGTCGAGAAGGGCTGGAACGTGCTGCAGGGCGGCGCCCTCGGCATGGTCCTCTACAACCCGGAGCTGCAGGACGTCGAGACCGACAACCACTGGCTGCCCACCGTGCACCTGCCCGACGCGGCCCTGCTGGAGTTCCTCGACGCCAACACCGGGATCACCGCGACCATCGGCGCGGGCGAGGCCGGCGCCGGCACCGGCGACGTGATGGCCGCGTTCTCCTCGCGCGGGCCGGGCGGCCTCGCCCTCAAGCCCGACGTCACCGCCCCCGGCGTACAGATCCTGGCCGGGCACACGCCCACCCCCGACGAGGCCGCGGGCGGCCCGAAGGGCGAGCTGTTCCAGGCCATCGCGGGCACGTCCATGTCCTCGCCGCACGTGGCGGGCGCCGCCGCGCTGCTGGCTGCCCGGCACCCCGGCTGGACCCCCGGCGAGCTCAAGTCCGCGCTGATGACCAGCGCGGTCACCGACGTGGTCACCGAGGACGGCAAGACCGAGGCCGGGCCGCAGGAGATGGGCGCGGGCCGGATCGCCGTCGACCGGGCCGACGAGGTCACCCTCACCGTCTCCGACACCGCCGACCGCATGATGGCCCTGGCCGGGGACGAGGTGCGCGCCGTCGACCTCAACCTGCCGTCGATCAACGCCCCGGTCATGCCGGGCCGCCTGACCACCGTGCGGACCCTGCGCGACATGACCGGCCGGACCACGGCGTACGACGTCAGCACCACCGCGCCGAAGGACAGCGCGATCAGCGTGCCGCCGGTCGTCGTCGTCCCCGCGGGCGGCACCGCCACGCTGCCGATCACCGTCAGCTCCCGCGCCACCGGCGACGCCTACCTGTCCGGCGAGGTCATGCTGACCCCGCAGGGCGGCGGCCGGGCCCTGCACCTGCCCGTGTCGTTCAAGCCCGGCCAGGGCCAGGTCACCCTCGCCAGCACCTGCACCACGAAGAAGGTGGCGCTCGCGGGCACCGCGAAGTGCACCGTCACCGCCGCCAACACCGGCTACGACGACGCGCCCGTCGACCTGGTCACCCGGCTCGACCCGGCGCTCGCCCTGACCGGCGTCGACGGCAGCGCCCGCGCCGCCGGGCCGCGCGAGATCCGGCACACCGGCACCCTGCGCGGCATCGAACCGGGCCGCCCCGGCCTGGCCGACCTGGACGACCGCGTCTGGCGCCCGCTCACCGTCCCCGCCGACCCCATCGGCGACGAGGAGATCATCAACTACGAGGTGCCCGAGTTCGGCTACGGCGGGCAGACGTACACCCGCCTCGGCGTCGTCTCCAACGGCTACCTCGTCGTCGGCGGCGGCACCGGCCAGGACGTGCGCTTCGAACCGCCCACCGCCGACGGCGCGCCCAAACACGACCCGGCCCGCCCGAACAACGTGCTCGCCCCGTACTGGGCCGACCTCGACGGCACCAAGGCCGAAGGCGTGCGCGCCGCCACCGTCAAGGGCGGCGGCATCGAGTGGATCGTCATCGAGTGGCGGGTCAACCGCTTCGGCACCAAGGACGGCCAGCGCTTCCAGGTCTGGCTCGCCACCGGCCCCGACGAGGACGTCCGCTTCGCCTACGACCGCAAGGACCTGCCCGGCGGCGCCAAGACCTTCGCCGTCGGCGCCGAGAACGCCCTCGGCAAGGGCGAGCTACGCACCACCAGACCAGGCCCCGACCTGCGCGTGCGCACCACCGACGGCAAACCCGGCGGCACCGCCTCCTACACCGTCCACCTACGCGCCCTGCTCCCCGCAGACGCCCGCATCACCACCACCATGACAAGCCCCGAAGTCCCGGGCACCACGGTCGTCCGTACCAAGATCCCCATCACCACCCCCTGACGATGGCAAGGAAGGGCACCTTCTTAACGGATTCCGTAGAAGAAGGTGCCCTTCTTAACGCCCTGACCAGCCCTTGACCAGCCCTCGGGATGATCGTCACCAATTCCGACCCCGGCGTGCGCAAAGCACCGACAGTCGGGCACCCTTAAGCACATGGGCTGGTACGACGCGGACATCGACCGTGTGATCATCACTGAAGAGGAGCTGCGGGCCAAGACCGCCGAGCTCGCCAAGCAGGTCGCCGCCGACTACGCGTCGGTCGACAGCCTCCTGCTCGTATGCGTACTCAAGGGCGCGGTCATGTTCATGGCCGACTTCTCCCGCGAACTCGGCAAGGTCGGCGCGCCGCCGGCGGAGCTCGAATTCATGGCGGTCTCGTCGTACGGCCAGGGGACGACCTCCTCCGGCGTCGTCCGGATCCTCAAGGACCTCGACCGGGACATCGCGGGCAAGCACGTGATCGTCGTCGAGGACATCGTCGATTCCGGTCTCACGCTCTCGTGGCTGTTGAAGTACCTCGAGTCTCGGTCGGCCAAGTCGGTCGATGTGGTGGCTCTGTTCCGGAAGCCTGAGGCGATCAAGGTGCCGGTTCCGGTGAAGTATGTCGGGTTTGATATTCCGACTGAGTTCGTTGTGGGTTACGGGCTGGATTATTCGGAGCGGTACCGTGAGGTGCCTTATGTCGGTATTTTGAAGCCTGAGGTATATCAGCGCTAGTCGTTGGCTTCGCTCCGCAGGGGGTGTCGCCGGGAACGCTGGGGGCCGCCAAGAACGGGCGGCCCTTTACGCTTTTCCCGGCGACACCCCCTGCTCCGCTAGGTTCAGGTGGCTGGGTTGGGTGGGGCGTGCAGCATTTTTTAGGGGCAGCACACGGGTAACGCCCCATATTGGCTCCTACGAGGTTGGAGTCACCGTGGCTGGGTTTTGGGGGTCACTGACCCACAAGGTCACCGTGGGAGCCGTTCCTGGTTACTTCTTGTGTTCTGGTTAGCGTGCAGGCATTGAAACTCTGCCTTCGGTATCAGTCGAGCGGAGCGGGGTGGTCGGACGGGGCCGCGTAAAAGGCCGCGGGTTTTGCGGCCCCAGCGGCACCGGCCGGCCACCCCGCGGAGCGACCCCACGGCGGCCGGGACGAAGCGAGTCAGCCCACAGCGAACACCCGGGGGATTTGGGTAGATTCGGGGCTGCTGGAGCTGAGAAAAGGCTGAACGTTGTGCGATGGGGGACACGCATGGGCCACCCGAGTGTTTGTACGGTGTACCGTCGAGTGACCGGGCCGCGCCCGGTGAGCTGACCGCCTCTATCGATCAGGAGGACACGGGCGCGCACAAAGCGTCCGGTAACAGCATGGAGCGTACGCGTTTCTTCCGCCGGCCGATCTTCTGGATCTTCATCGTGGCCATCGGCGCGATCCTGCTCAGCCAGCTCTTCACCAGCGGCCCGAGCTACCAGCCCGTGGACACCTCGGTGGCGCTCGCCCAGTTGAAGAATGCTGGGCCGGGGGCGATCAAGGAAGTGCAGATCCGGGACAAGGAGCAGACGATCCGGATCGACCTGGCCAACAAGGCCAAGTTCGATGACGTCGAGACGGACAAGATCGAGGCTCAGTATCCGGCTGATGCGGGTCTTGAGGTGTTCAACGAGGTTGATGCCGCTAAGACGGCTGGGAAGATCTCGGGGAACTTCGACACCGAGGTCACCGAGGAGTCGGTGTTCCTGTCGCTGCTGGTGAGCCTGCTGCCGATCGCCGTGCTGGTGATCCTGCTGCTGCTGTTCATGTCGCAGATGCAGGGCGGCGGCTCGCGGGTGCTGAACTTCGGCAAGTCGAAGGCGAAGCTCGTCAGCAAGGACACCCCGAAGACGACCTTCGCGGATGTGGCCGGTGCCGACGAGGCCGTCGAGGAGCTGCACGAGATCAAGGACTTCCTGCAGAACCCGGCGAAGTACCAGGCGCTCGGCGCCAAGATCCCGAAGGGTGTGCTGCTGTTCGGGCCGCCCGGAACGGGTAAGACGCTGCTGGCGCGGGCTGTGGCCGGTGAGGCGGGGGTGCCGTTCTACTCGATCTCGGGTTCCGACTTCGTCGAGATGTTCGTGGGTGTCGGTGCGTCGCGGGTCCGTGACCTGTTCGAGCAGGCGAAGGCGAACGCGCCGGCGATCGTGTTCGTGGACGAGATCGACGCGGTGGGCCGCCACCGCGGCGCGGGTCTCGGCGGCGGTCACGACGAGCGCGAGCAGACCCTCAACCAGCTGCTCGTCGAGATGGACGGCTTCGACGCGAAGGGCGGCGTCATCCTGATCGCCGCGACCAACCGTCCCGACATCCTCGACCCGGCGCTGCTGCGCCCGGGCCGCTTCGACCGCCAGATCGCGGTGGACACCCCGGACATGGTCGGCCGCAAGTCGATCCTGCGGGTGCACGCCAAGGGCAAGCCGTTCACGCCCGACGTGGACCTGGACGCGGTGGCGCGGCGTACGCCGGGCTTCACCGGCGCCGACCTCGCCAACGTGATCAACGAGGCCGCGCTGCTGACCGCGCGTCAGGACAAGCGCGCCATCTCGAACGAGTCGCTGGAGGAGTCGATCGACCGCGTGGTCGCCGGCCCGCAGCGGCGCACCCGGGTCATGTCGGACCACGAGAAGAAGATCACCGCGTACCACGAGGGCGGGCACGCGCTGGTGGCCTGGGCGCTGCCGCACTCCGCGCCGGTGCACAAGGTGACGATCCTTTCGCGCAGCCGCTCGCTGGGCCACACCCTGGTGCTGCCGACCGAGGACAAGTACACCCAGACCCGCGCCGAGATGATCGACACCCTGGCGTACGCGCTGGGCGGCCGTGCGGCCGAGGAGCTCGTGTTCCACGAGCCCACCACGGGCGCCGGCAACGACATCGAGAAGGCGTCCGCGCTGGCCCGTGCCATGGTCACCCAGTACGGCATGAGCTCGAAGCTCGGTGCGGTCAAGTACGGCACCAGCGGCGACGAGCCGTTCCTGGGCCGGTCCTACGGCCACGAGCGGGACTACTCCGACGCCATCGCCGCCGAGATCGACGCCGAGGTGCGCTCGCTGATCGAGACCGCCCACGACGAGGCGTACGAGATCCTCGTCGAGTACCGGGACGTGCTGGACAGCATCGTGCTGGAGCTGATCGAGAAGGAGACCATCTCGACCGCCGACATGGCGCGCATCTGCGCCCGCGTCGTCAAGCGGCCGCCGATGGCCCCGTTCAACGGCTTCGGCAAGCGCACGCCCTCCACCCAGCCGCCGGTGCTGACCCCGGCCGAGGTGGAGAAGCAGCGCGAGTCCGCCGACGGCGAGGTCACCGTCTCCTCGTCCGCGGAGGCCTCGAACTGAACCGCGAGCAGGAACTCGACCACCTTGCCGCACGCCTGGTCGACGGCTCCCTCACCGGTGTTCCGGTGGAGGAGACCGTCGACCTCGCGCGTATCGAGAAGGCCGTACGCGAGATGCTGCTCGCGCTCGGCGAGGACCCCGACCGGGACGGCCTGCAGAAGACCCCCGCCCGGGTGGCGCGGGCCTACGCCGAGCTGTTCGCCGGGCTGCGGGTCGACCCGGCGCACGTGCTGACCACCACGTTCGAGGCCGACCACGACGAGTTCGTGCTGGTCCGCGACATCGAGGTGTTCAGCCTCTGCGAGCACCACCTGCTGCCGTTCAAGGGCGTCGCCCACGTCGGCTACCTGCCCGGCGAGGACGGCCGCATCACCGGCCTGTCGAAGCTGGCCCGGCTCGTCGAGGTGTTCGCCCGCCGGCCGCAGGTGCAGGAGCGGCTCACCTCGCAGATCGCCGACCTGCTCCAGGACCGGCTCCAGGCGCGCGGCGTCATCGTGGTGCTGGAGTGCGAGCACATGTGCATGGAGATGCGCGGCATCCGCAAGGCCGGTGCCCGCACCGTCACCAGCGCCGTGCGCGGCATCCTCAAGACGGACCCGAAGACCCGCGCCGAGGCCATGTCACTGATCCACTCCCGCTGATCACAGCAGCGCGAGCAGCAGCACCACCACCAGCGCCGGGGCGATGCACACCAGCGCGCCCACCTGCGGCGTGCGCGGCCGATCCGGGTACACCATGCCCGTCACCAGCCAGCCCGCGCCGAATGCGAGCGGTGCCAGCACCAGCCCGCACACCGCCGCGAAGAACAGCTGCGCGTCCGGCTCGGCCAGCCCCGCCACCGCCAGCTGCACCAGCATCGCGACCAGCGCCAGCGGCCCGTACACCAGCAGGTTGCGCAGCGCCTGCGGGCCGGTGCCCTCGTCGTCGAGCCGGGCCAGCGCACCGTCGGCGACGTCCACGTGCGCGCCCGCCTGCCGCAGCGCCGCCAGCGCCACCGCCGGGCCACCGGCGACGGCCTGCGCCGCGTCGTGCAGCTCAGCGGGCCCCGGCTGGAGCATCGGCGCGGGCACCCCGGCCCGGCCCGCCGCGTCCACCAGCCGGGCCGCCTGCATGGCCAGCCTGCCGTGCACCGTCGGCAGCTCGTCCCGGGCAGCCGCCAGCGCGGACGCCTCGCCCGCCGCCGCATCCGCGGCCTCCCGGCGTACCGTGTCCAGCCGATGCGCCGCCGCCAGGTACTCCGACCAGGCTGTGCTCCGCTCGCTCACGCCGCCTCCCGCATACCCTCGCGCCCGCTCATGCCGGTCCCCGGCCCAGCTCGGCCGTGGTCAGCACCAGCGGCGGATCCGAATCCGGGTCGCGGGCCTGCCACAGGCGCTGCCGCAGGGCCGACAGCACCTGCGCGTCGGCATCCGGGTCCGGGAACCGGACCGTCTTCTCATGGCCGCGCGTGGCGCCCCGCGGCCCGCCCAGGCCGCCCGCGGTGTTGACCACCGCGCAGCCCAGCGGGAGCGTCGCCGCCGCGTCGTTCGTCGCCTCCAGCGCGTCCCCGCCGCCCGGCAGCGCCACCCGCACCGGCACCTGGCCGAACAGCGAATCTCGCCGCGCGTGCAGCGCCTCGATGCCGCGCACCGTCTGCGAAACCAGGATCAGGTGTACGCCGCAGCCGCGCCCCCGCCGCCCGATCGACTCCAGCAGGCCCAGCGCCTCCGCCGCGATCGGATCGGCACCCGACAGCAGCACCGGGAACTCGTCGAGCACACACACCAGCCGCGGCAGCTGCCGGTGCTCGCGCGCCTGCACGAACCGGCTCACCTGCAGCTCCCGCCACAGCTCCTCCCGGCGGGTCAACTCGCCGTCCAGCTCCCGCAGCACCGCCAGCCCGTGCTCACGCCCCGACTCCAGCCCCACCACGCGGGCGTGCGGCAGCCACGCCGGATCGTCCGGCCCCGGCGCGAACCGGGCCAGCCCCCGTCCTGGCTTGAAGTCCAGCAGATACAGCCCCAGCTCGTCCGGGTCGTAGCGGGTGCACAGGCCGTACAGCACGTTCGCCAGGAACGCCGACTTGCCGCCGCCCGCCCGCCCCCCGATCAGCCAGTGCGGCGTCAGGTCGGCGAACACCAGCGAGATCGGCGTCTCCCCGGCCAGCCCCGCCGTCGTCGACAGCCCCGCCGCCGACGACTCCGCCCACCAGTGATCCGGATCCGGCAGCAGGTCCATCAGGTGCACCTGCCCCGACTGCACGTAACGCTCGGCCAGCTCGCGGCACACCCGCTGCACCAGCTCCGCCGGCGGGTCCGGGTCGAGCCGCACCGGCACCGAAAGCCCCGGCCACGAAGCCGTCGGGCTCGGCCCGCCACCCGCCGCCGGGCGCCGCTCGGCCTGCGCCGGCACCGTGAACGGCGCGCCGCCCAGCAGCGCGTACGGGTTACGCAGGGCGATCTGCGTACTCATCGGCAGCGGCTGCTGCGCCGCAGGCTGCGCCGTGTCCGGCGTCAGCGGCGGCGGCGGCCAGCCCGCCACGATCAGATGCAGCCCCGTCGCCGGGCCGGCCTGCGCCAGCGCCGTGATCCGGGCCAGGTCCGAGCCCTCCACCGCCGACGGCAGCGCCGCGATCAGCAGCAGCATCGTGCAGTCCCGGCGGCGCGGCCGCGCCGCCGGGCGTCGCTGCGCCTCCGGCCGGCTCGGGCGCACCCAGTGCTCCGCCTCCGCCAGCACCGCCTGCAGCCCAGCCCGATCCATCACCGGCGGCGGCATCAGGCCCGCGTCGGCCAGCGCCCCGAACGGCGCGAACAGCGCCCCGCCGACCGCGTCCACCGCGCGGACCACCAGCGTGCCCGACGGGGCCGTCGCGAGCAGCCGCAGCAGGATCGCCCGCAGCACCCCCGCCACCCGCGGATCCCGCGAATCGGCGGTGAACGTCAGATGCCCCGTGCCCAGCAGCGGCACCACGGCGGGGAAAGCCGCATCCTCCTGCGCGGCCGCCGTGCCCACCCGCACGAACTCCGGGCGGCGCTGCTCACCCAGCGCCATGCCGGCCGGCACCGAGTCCAGCGGCGTACCCAGCCAGCCCGGCGTCAGCCGGGCCGCCGCGTCACGCAGCCGCTCGGCGAGCGCCTGCTGCTCGGCCAGGTCCGTCCGAGGTGGCGGAAGATAACCGTCCAACGCGGACGCGGCCGCCTGCGCCACCGCCGACGCGTGCCGGTGCAGGCTCGCGGCCTGGTCGATCCGCGCGTTCAAACCGGGCACGGGAACACCTCCGCTGCGTCCTCCCCGGGGGAGGGTAACGCAGAGCGCCCGATACCCGGCGCAACTACGCGGAAGCAACTCCCGTGTAAACCCGACAGATCAATCCTGCAGAAGGTAGTCGATGAACCTCGCCCTGATCAGAGGCTCCTGGTCGCCGTAGCGGTGGCCGGTGAACTCGCGCCACAGCGACACGGTGTCGTCGATCGCGGCGCCGATGTCGGCGAGCTCGCGCTCCTCGGTCTCCGGGGAGGTCGGCAGGTGCTTGAACAGGTCCCAGAAGAAGCCGAGGTCACGCTGCTCGCGGGCCTTGGCGAAGGCGCGCTCGCGCAGGTCGTCGGTGGTCAGGGCGTCCAGTTCGGCGAAGTCCGTCACCCGACCAGCGTACGGGGTGCCGGGGCGGGGCGGCCCGACTCGGCTCGCCTGGGACGCTCGATCCAGCCCGGGGTGACCGATATCGTCGTCGGCGTGTATCAGAACCCGCCGCCGAAGCGGCCGAACCCGATCCTCGGCCTGGTCAAGAAGCCGATGATGCTCGCGCTCGCCGGCGGGGCGGTGGTGCTGCTGCTCGTGCTCGCCTGCTGCTGCGGCCTGTGGGTCTTCGGCAACCTCAACACCGGCTCGGTCTGACCCGGCGACACCCTCCTGTGGCAGCGAACCAGCCCGGGCAGGCGGCAGATCAGCCGGTTCTCACGTTTATCCACAAGGGATGGACGAGGCCTGTGCGATCAGTGCTCGTTCGGCTACGCTGCCGCATGACGTGCTGATGTACGTCACTGCTCATGGGGAGGTGAGCACGGTGGAGACACCGATGAAGCCGCTGTCCGTGGATCTGACCGAGGTCAGCAGGGTGACTGCCGACCTGCGTACCCAGGCCGCCGCGGCTCTGGAGTCCGGGGTGGGTGAGTTCGCCAGACAGATCGATCGTGGCGTGCTCTTCGGCACGTTCTCGCCCAGCGGAGAGACCCAGGCCGCGCGGAACGCGCTCTGGGCGGCATTGCACCGCCACTATGAGAACGCGGAGCGGCAGCTGGCTCTTGGCCGCGCCCTCGCAACCGGCCTGGAGAAGGCTCTGGCGAACTACACCGAGGCCGACGACCTCGCTGCGGCGGCGCTCAACTTGATCGATCGCGAGATTGCGGCTGCGGCGGAGCGAGCCGGACACGTAGGAATGCGGCACCGTCAGGGGCGGGGAGCGCACGTCTGATGACCGAGGCGAACCCGAACGAGCTGCGCATGCTTGTCACCCGAACGCCATCGGATGCGACCGCCGGGAAGCTGCCGCCACAACCTCACTGGCCTGCGCCGCCCGTCGACTGGAACGACTACGACGTTCCCCGGATCTGGGACAGCCTCGGCTGCTTGGACCACGAGGTGACCTGGGATCAGGCGCGCACCATCGCCAGGCAAGGCGACCTGCTGAACGCTCAGGCCGAAGCGCTGGAGCGGCTTCGGGATCGGCTCGCGGAGGCATGGTCCGGTGGCCAAACTCCGGCAGCGGCTGCGGCCCTGGGCAAGATCGATTGGCTTATCAAGGCGATACGCGCCGACGCACTGGCGGCCGCAACGACAGCGCGGGGAGTTAACGGTGTCCTGGAGACCATGGCGTCGGCGAAGCGCGCGATGGAGCCGGTCGCGAATCGGTGGTTGGGTGTCACGAGGACCGACCCCCGGGCGTGGCGGCCGCTGGCCGATGAGCTGAACGAGAAGGCTCGGAAGATCATGGTGTCCGCTGACGCCGTGATCCGAGACCATCGGGAAAACATCATCGTGCCTGCTCAGACCCGGCCGCCCACCGTCGCTGTGGTCGTTCCACCACCTGACCCGCGCAAGCCGGTCGCTGGGGGCAGCCGTTTCAATGGCGATGCCAGTACCGACTGGACGCCCGGTGCAAAATCCGGTGTCCACGCTCCGTCCGGTGCCGAGCCTGTTGAAACCGAGATACCAGCAGAACCCGGGCCCGTCCTGAGCGGTCTGCCGGTTCCCGGGATTTCGGGCGGAGTGCCGTCGGCGCTGCCCATCTTTCCGGGTAGCGAGTATGCGCGAGGTGGTGGTGCATACGTCATGCCCGGCGGAGCTGGCACGCCAGGCCAGGTGGTGCCGATGCCCGCAAGACCCGCTGCGGTGCCGCAGGGCTCCGGCCCTGGCGGTTCGGTGGGCATGATGCCCATGCCGACCCCGATGGGCGGAGCGACGCCCGGTAGTGGAGGCGGATCAGGCGATCGCTATCGGCAAGGCGCTCACACTCGCTGGGAGGTGCAACAGGGTGGTCCAGCGGTCATCGAGCCGGGACCTCAACTCGGCCCTCGACCGGCAGAGAGCGAGCTGGACCCAGACGATTTCCGCGAGTGGTTCACCTAGGCGGCCATGCCGTGGAGGCTGACGGACGCGGGTGAGCCGGCGCCCATGGTGACCATTCGCAGAGGTGTCGCATGACTGCCTTCAACCGCGTCGTGAAGGTGTGCGCCGCCGCCATGGCAATGGCCGCATTCGGCGTCATGAGCGCACCGTCGGCGGTTGCCCAGGACAGGATCGATGACGGGCAGTGGTACCACTCCCTGTTGAGGACCTCTGCGGCACATCGGGTCACGCAGGGTGCGGGAGTGACCGTCGCGGTCATCGATACGGGGGTCGATGCCACACATCCGGACTTGGCGGGCGCGGTCCTGCCTGGTGCGGACTTCACTGATGCTGGGCCGGGTGACGGCTGGCTTGACACGGACGGGCACGGCACCGCCATGGCCGGCCTGATTGCCGCGCACGGCCGGGTCACCGGCGTCGCCCCAGCGGCGCGGATCCTTCCTGTTCGCATGGATAGCGGAGGCGACCTTGCCAGGGGCATTCTGTGGGCTGTAGAGCAGAAGGTCGGTGTCATCTCTATCTCGCGGATGCTCCTCGATGAAGACATCGTCGTGAGGCAGGCCGTCGAGGAGGCACTGGCCGCGGACATCGTGGTCGTCGCCGGAACCGGGAACCGGACAGAGTCCACGACGATGAGCTACCTCGCGCGTATTCGGGGCGTCGTCGCCGTCGGGGGTGTCGACCGGGCCGGGAACCACTCGGCGATCTCCGTCAGTGGAGCCGAAACCCTGCTTGCCGCGCCATGTGACGAGGTGTCCAGCACCTACCCCGGCGGTGAGTGGGCGGTGGCCACTGGTACCTCGAACTCGACAGCCTTGGTCGCGGGCGCGGCCGCCCTTGTCCGCGCCAGATTCCCCAACATGCCTGCGGCCGAGGTTGTCCACCGGCTCGTCGCGACGGCGATCGATAAGGGGTTCCGTGGTCCTGACGGCGAGTACGGCCATGGTCTGATCGATATCGCCGGGGCGCTCACCAAGAACGTCTCACCATTCTCACCGTCACCATCCCCATCTCCTAGCGATGGCTCAGCGACGACAAGCTCTGGGCAAGCAGGGCCGGGATCATCGGCACCCTGGAAGCGAGTGCTCATCCCGGCTGTAGTCGGCCTGGTCGTTGTCAGCGTCGTTCTGGGTATCGGGTTCCTGTCTAGGCGCCGAAGCTAATAGATGGGTATGCAGCGCCTACGTTGCGACATGGCGGCGAGGGCTGGCGCGTGGGCGCTGGTACGCGAGAATGGGGGTCATGTCGCGGTCGGCGAAGTGGCGAAAGATCTTGTTGGTCCTCGGTGCCGTCCTCGCGGTCGCTGGTGTCGGAGGAGCAATCACTGCGGTGCTGACATACCACGAGGCGACGAAGATCGATCGCAGTAATCCCAAGGTGGTTTTGGACGAGTATCTGCGTGCTGCCTTGGTTCAGAAGGATGGCGTTCTGGTTGAACTGCACTCGTGTGAAGAGCCCACACGACTCGGGCCGATCGTCGCGCTCAGGAAAGAAATGGATCAACGTGAGCATGACTTCGGTGTCAACGTGCTGGTGACTTGGGGAGCCATCGCGGTGGCCGAAGCAGATTCGGAGGCTACGGCAACGACGGCGCTGACAATCTCGGGCCGCAAGGATGGAGCTGTGACTAGCAAGCGCACCGAAACCTGGCGATTTACGTTGGTTGATGAAGGCGGATGGCGTGTTTGTAGGGCGGATCGGCTTGAGCAACCCGCCCCGTCTGCGAGCAGCTCGCCTTAGGCTATTCCAGCCAGAGTTCGGCGAGCGGGACCGCCCGTGTCGCTGGCACCTGCCCGGTCGCAGCCCATCGGTACCAGTCGTGTTCCTGGGCGACTCTTACCTGAGGGGTGCTATCTGGCCCTGTATGTGCCTCTGTTACCGCCCTCAGGCCTCGTTGTTCCCCGTCAGCACCCATCTGTACCAGGCGTCGCCCCATGAGCTGGCCGGTCGACTGCGAGGCGATGGTCTCTGCGGGTAAGGCCATCCTGGTGGGAGGAGAATCCAGCGAAACGAGGCTCAGGCCGTCAACATTGGCGGAGCGTTCGCTTGACGTGCTGATTGTCTCGACCCATACCCGTTCGACCGGGACAAGCGCCGCGAACACCTCTACCCTCTCGCGCTCGGCGCGGTACCACTCGGCCTCAGACAAAACGGGGATCAAACTGCGGGCTCCCTGGCGGACCATTGAGTCGCCGCGCATGCCGGTTCGCCAACCGTGTCCCGGCAATCCGATCATGACCCGCGCACCGCGCAGCACACCCCCACTACTGATGACCGTGAGCGCGGGGACCGGCACGATGGGTGCCGGCGGGGTGCGCCATTCGGCCGCCCACGCCGCGAAGTCTGCCTCGGTCATGCCGAGTCGTTCCCCTTTCCCAGCGTGGCGCCCTTGCCGGCCATGAATGGCACAGGGTCGATCGTTCCGGTCCGCGACCTGCGGTCGCCATTGAGGTGGACCTGGAAGTGTAGGTGCGGACCGGAGGAGTGGCCACTGTTGCCGACGAAGCCGATCTGCTGTCCGGCGCTGACCCTTTCTCCCACCCGCACCAGCGGTCGGCTCTGCATGTGGCAGTAGCGGGTGATGACCTGCCCTGCATGCAGGATGTCCACGTACCAACCGCATCCCGGCGTAGACAGCGAGCCATCGCGGTCGCATCCGCCGACGTCGCACTTGCTGACGATGACGACCCCTGCGGATGCGGCGCGAATCGGTGTGTGCCTGGCCGCACCGAGGTCGACACCGTTGTGACCAGGACGAGACGCGGTGCGGTATCCGGAGACGACGCCTGCGCCGACCGGCGCGGTCCACCCCGACGCGGCGATCTGGCCGAACTCGGCGCACTTCAGCTGATTGCCGACGACCACTGCACGTGCTGCGCCATCGGCCAGTTCGTTGACGATACGTGTGGCGAGCGGCTCGTGCTTGGCATAGGCGTTGGGATAGGCGCTGACCTGCACGCGCTGCGCGGCGACAGTCAGTGGAAGCGACTCCCACTGTTTGATCTTCACCAGCTTCTTGTAGAACTTCGTCGACGAGTAGACCGGGTCCATGATCTGCTCGGGTGTGCCCCAACCTTGGCTGGGACGCTGTTGGAATAGCCCCAGCGAATCATGGTCGTTCCGTTCCCCGAGGTGACCGTGGTTCGTGAGGCTGCTCTCCTGCATCGCCGTGGCAACTGCAATCACCCAGCCACGGGGCGGCACCTTGAGTTCCTGACCGGTCTTGATGATGACCGCCGCATTGCGGATCTTGTCCTCGCTGTAAGGGCCGATGCGCGGGAACTCACCGGTGACGCTGATCGTCTTGGTGGTTCCGCAGCCCATGGCGTTCGCCAACGGCGAGGTGTTGGTGGCCAGATCTCCGAAGACCACGGCAACGATCGCCCCGCTGCAGCACAGCACACCGAGCACACCGGTTACCGCCACGATCAGACCGGGCCGCAGGATTTTGCGCCCCTTATCGCGAAGGGGTGCGGCGAGCGACGGAAGCGCGCTCATACGCGCTCCCAGTCGATGCCGTCGACCAGCCAACGGCCTCGCTCAGTCACCATGCGCAGCCGTAGCAGGCCCGCATCGATCGGAATTACCACTTCTACATATGTCGCGGCAAAAGCCTCCATGCGGGCTTCCCCGGTGACGCGGTCAGCAGGTACGCCGTCCGGGTCGACGCCCTCGAGTTCTCCGACCAGGGTGTCGGTGCTGTGCGGACGCAGCGCGTCCAACCACGCGGTTGCGCTCCGGTCGTGCTTGATCCATTGCTGAGCGAACTTGTTCGCCACTGACATGGCCTGCGCGTCGTTGGTCGGCACCACGGGGCTGGGCGACGGGTCATGCTCCACCACGCCGTCGTCACCGTGGGTGGGATCGACCTGGCTGGGCGCAGACTGCGGTTGCGCGCCGAATCCGATGGGATCAGCCGGGCCGCCCAACAGTTTGCCGAATGCGACGATGATCGCGACCACCGCGGCCAACCCGAGCGCCACCACGGTGCGGGGCCGTAGAGGGATTCGGGACAGCATGACTAACTCCGCTCCGCCCAGGTTTCTGATCGGCTCGGTGCAGGTGATTCCGTGGTGCTTTCCGAACGGGCCTCAGCACGCGTCGAAGCCTGCTGGGGTACTGACGCGGGTCGGTAGACCGCGTAACTCGGCGAGCCCTCCGGCACGTCCGGCGAACGCCAGGCCTCGGAACGGACCGGCTCGCCGCC
>NZ_BONF01000013.1 GCF_016862575.1 Catellatospora bangladeshensis
CCGGCTCGCCGCCGCCACGAACCTCTGCCCGCACCACCGTCGCCGGGTCCTCGGCGGTGACCGCGAGTTCCGGCCGTGCCTCAGGAACTGTGGGAGGAGTGGAACTGCCAGGAGCGACGACGGCGGCTGGACTGCGATCGTTCGATGCAGTATTCGAAGGTGCTGCCGACGGCCTAGCCGTGAGCAGCGACGTGCCGCTACTGCCTCCGCCGAGCTGGGTGATCCGGCGATACGGGCGTAGCAGGATCCATCCCACCACGCCGCACAGAAGGACTAGCGTCACCTGGAGCCACCCGGGCAGCGACGAGGTGCTCATGATCAGGTCGACAGCGAAAAGGTAAACTGCGGCACCCGTGCCGAAGATCAGCACGTTAAACAGGGCGGCGAGCACCGAGTTCACCAGTCGGCGCAGGCCGGCACTAGCGGGTCGCAGCATGCCGATCGTGCCCAGAGCCGGTGCGGCGATCACGGCCCAGCGGATGACGAGGAAGCCCAGCAG
The DNA here is from genome assembly GCF_016862575.1 of Catellatospora bangladeshensis. Classification (GTDB taxonomy): domain Bacteria; phylum Actinomycetota; class Actinomycetes; order Mycobacteriales; family Micromonosporaceae; genus Catellatospora; species Catellatospora bangladeshensis. Next base: position 500 of record NZ_BONF01000013.1, read on the forward strand.
CACCAGCAGGGAGGCGACGACATCGAATGCTGCGTAGCTGAATGCCGACAGGATCGCGACGAAGCCGGCACCGATCCGCTCCATGCCTTTGGTGCCTTGAAGGTATTGGTAGGCCTCGGGATCCTCGGACTTGATCTGCTCCGCGACCTTCATCCAGTCGCTCTGCTTAGCACGAATGATTCCATCACGTCGGCTGGTGTCATCTTGGATCGCAGCCACGTCGTCCCAGCTCAGGCTCTTGGCCCTGTACAAAGCTGGTCCATACTTGCGGGCGGTTTCACTGTCGGCAGAGCCTAGTGCGCCGCGAAGCCAATTGCGGTAAAGGAGGGCCTGTACGGCCGTGTCCCCTGCACGAACAGCAGGCGGCCGTTTGTCCTCACACGCACCAGGGGTCTGGTCGTCGCACACTGTCGATGCCTGCGCGCGAGGACCCACCGCACCGTGAACTACGCTCAGGACTCCGACTAGCGTGCCGTCGGCCGCTTTTGCAGATTGGACAGGCCAGCTTGCGATAGCAGTGACGCCCACCATGACCAAGATGGCCCAGCCGACCGTCGTCAACGCCATGGACATCTGTGCCTGCCGCGAACGCCAGAGCAGGTAGATACCTATCACAGCCAGCGTGATCACGCCGAAGACGCTGAAGACCTGCTTGTACAGAGCCGTCGTAGCCTTCTCGACCAGCGGGTCCGCCCAGCCCCACATCTCGCTGGGGGCCCATGCTCGTTCGCGCAGCGCGTTGGACACGCCCACGATTCCAGCGGCGAGCATGAACTCGCCGTTGGCGATGGTGTTTTCAAGCTTGTAGTCCGGGTGCATGACGGTCTGCACGCAGTTGATGTCGTAGGTCGTGTAGTCGTACCCGGCGTATCCGTATTCGCTGTAGAGCAGGTAGCTGCTTCCGTCAGCCCCGGTCGTCCATGTGGGCTTTCCGACGAACCAGCCGCCGAGGCCGGAGTCCGGGGCGGCCGGATTGGGGGCGCTGACGCACTGGATACGTGCCGCGCTCACCTCCTGCAGCCGCCCGACGCACTCGTCGATCCCCCGCTTGGTCCACTCCTCCAGCGAGCACAGCTTGTCCCCGGGCGCCACCGCCCCGACCCCCGCCGCAGGCGCCGCCGCCTGCACGGGAGCGCCGAACAGCGTCCCCAGCGCCAGCACCATGGTGGCGAGGGTGGCGGAGACAAGCCGCTTCACCGCTTGCCTCCCTGGCCGGCCGCCTGCCCCGTCGGGGTGGTGTCCAGCGTCTCCAGCAGCCCGGCAACGTACGACACGTCGACCCGCACCCGCTGCACCCGGCTGTCGACGTCGCGCAGCACGAACTCGCGATACCCGAGCCGTCCCGAGCTGTTCGCGTCGGGCGCGGACAGCGACGCGAGCACGGCCTCATACCCCACATCCGTCGGCACCCGCAGCAGACGCAGCGCCTCGGACGCGATCTCCGGGTCTTGCGCGATCCGCCCCACGAACACGGTCGAGACGAGGTTCTGCACGTCCAGCCCGAGGATGTCCTTCGGGTTCTGCGACGCGACGAGCGCCGCGAGGTTCCACTTGCGGCTGTCTCGCGCGAGCCGGACCAGGAACGACCGCCCGGACCGCCACCCCTCCATGAAGTGCGCCTCGTCGAGCCCGACGAGTTTGCGCTGGTGCATGTCGCCGGAGTAGCAGCGGCGCACGGCGAGCCGGTGCGCGGTGTGCAGCATCGGCAGGGCGAGCGCCTCCTCGGCGGACCAGTACTCGCGCTCGATCTTCAGGTCGGGCAGGCGCAGCCCGGACATGGTGATGACGGTGAGCGCTGCGTCGGTGCTGAGCAGGTCGCCGGGCGGGCTGCCGAAGAACAGCAGGGCGAGCGGCATCTCGGCGGTGTCGAGCAGCAGGTTGGCCAGCTCCCGGCCGGTGTCGTCGATGCTGGCGAGGCAGCGTACGACGTCGTCGAGGGTGGCCGTCTCCTCGGCGGGCACGGTGCGCACCGCGTGGCGGAGCAGGGTCGCGGTGGAGGCTTCGCGGGCGACCTGCGGCGGCATGAGCATGGAGCAGATGTCCTGCACCAGCATGCGGCGTTCGGCGCGGGCGTTGCTGACGGAGATCTCGTACTCGCGGTCGCCGTTGGGGCCGGGCGGGAACTCGGTCCGCTGCGGCGTCGGGATGAGCGAGTACGGCGCGAGGGTGCCCTGCTCGCCGCCGGTCAGGTTGAGCACGCGGGAGTACGGCCGCAGCTCGGGCATGGTGGCCAGGCGGGCGAGCGGGCCGGACGGGTCGAGCAGGGTGACCTGCACGCCGCGCCGGGCGTTGAGGTAGCCCATGGCGCCGAGCAGGGTGGACTTGCCACCGCCGGGTTCGGCGACCATGACGGACAGGCCGGAGCGCTCGCGCACCTCCATGGGGAAGTGCGGGTCGAGGAAGACGGGGCGGCGGCAGGTGCCGGCGGTGCGGCCGATCAGGTCGCCGCGGCGGTCGCCGACGACGGACGCGGCCTGGGGCAGCGCGGCGGCGAGCAGGCGTACCGGCATGCGGCGCAGGTAGCCGGTGTTGGCGACGGGCTCGCCGGGGATGAACTCGCGGGCGAGCTGGTCCTGCTGCTTGGGGTGCTGCAGCGAGATGCGCAGCTCGCGGCTGTAGGTGGCGACGACGGAGCGGGCGCGTTCGAGGCATTCCTCGCGTGATGCGCCGCTGACGGCGATGCGGTGCCAGCCGTGCGCGCGGGCGGAGTCGACGGGCAGGCCCGTGGTCATCTCGTCGCCCATGACGAGGGCGCGGCTGGCCAGGCGCTCCAGCTCGGGCGGGGCGTCCATGCCGTGCTCGAGGTAGTCGAGCTGCTGCGAGCGGATCATGCGCAGCCGGTGTTCGAGGTTGCGGAAGCTGTCGCCGGGTCCGAGGATGTCGACCCGCGAGGACAGCTCCATGGGCCAGGGCAGGCGCTCGTGGAAGTGCAGCCAGGGCTCGTGCCGCTCGGGGATGTCGAGCGGCTCCATGCGGCCGACGGTGAGCACGGCGACATGCCGCTCCTCGCCGGTCATGCGGTTGACGAGCTTGACGGTGCTGCCGTACGGGGTGCGGTAGCGCTCGATGTGCTCGGTGAGCGCGAGCAGGTCGCCGCTGTCCCAGCGGCCGTGGCCGACCGCGCCGATGAGGTCCGGCGGGCTCATGCCGAGCGCGACGGAGCGGTAGAGCAGCCATTCCAGCTCGCCGGCGGCGGCGCGCTGGCCGCGCATGCCGAACGCGGCGAGCACCTCGTCGAACTGCTCGACCTGCTTGCCGAGCTTGCGGCGCTCGGAGTCGGCGGTGCCCTTGCCGAAGGCGCGCAGCAGCTTCTCGCTGAACGAGTCGCCCAGCGCCCGGCGGGCGAAGGTGACGCCGAGGAAGGTCTGGCCCTCGCTGTGGTTGATCTCGCGCAGGTGGCGCTGCGCGGCGACCAGGTGGTCGCCCCAGCCGGGCGCGCCCGGCACGGGCGGCAGCGGGCGGGCGGTGAGCTGGTCGAGCTGTGCGGCCCACTGGTCGGCCGGGAAGGGCCGGGTGGTACGCCGCAGGTGCAGGCGGAAGCCGGCGAGGCCGGCGTACTGCTCGCTGATGGCGGACAGCAGCGCCTCGCGTTCGGCGTCGGGGCGGAACGCCCAGCGCACCTCGGGCAGCACGTACCAGGCGGTGACGGCGTGCGGAGTGAACGTGAGATGACCCGCGATCTCGGTGACCTCGAGTTCCTGCGCGGCGTCGCGGTCCTTGCTCGTCTTCGGCGGCGCGGCCGGCTTGACCTGCTTGCCGCGGCTCTTCGGCGGGGCCTGGCGGCGGCCGGGGTCCGGCGGGGCCGAGCGCGGCGCGGCCTGGGGCGTCCCACGCGGTGGCAGCGGACGGCTGCTCAGCGGCACGGTACTCACCGGCACCGAGCTGACGGGCATGGCGCTGACCGGCCGGTTGCGCGGCTCGGCCGCGGGGCGCATGGGCACGCCGCTGACCGGGACACCGCTCACGGGCGCGTTGCGCGGAACACTGCTGACCGGCGCATTGCGAGGCACGCCGCTGACCGGCGCGTTGCGAGGCACGCCGCTGACGGGACGGTTGCCCGGCCCACCGCTGACGGGCGCGTCAGCCGCGGAACCCCCGGTCTGCGCGCTACGCGGACCGCCGCTGACCGGCGCGTTCCCCGCGAGATCACCGCCCTGCGTGCCGCGTGGTCCGCCACTGGTGGGCGCGTTGCGCGGAGCGCCACCGCCCGTGGGCGCACCGCTGACCGGCGTGTTGCGCGAGCCGCGGGTGGCCGGCCCAGCGGCCCCGTCAGCGCGTCCGGGCGGGAAGTCGTCATCGAAGTCGTCGTCCGCCCATCCGGCGCCCACGGCGGACGGCGCGACCGGCGAGGGCGTGACCGGAGGCGGAGCCACCGGTGGGGTGTCGGCCCGCACGGGACCGCGCCGGGCCACTCCGGCCGGGCCTTCCTCCGGCCGCCGGACGGTACGCCCATAGGGCCCGTCCACCCTGGTCACAGGCGGCGTGGCGCGGGTCGGGGCGGCCGGGGTGCGCGGCGGTGCGGCGGTGCGGCCGACCGAGCCGGGCTCGGCGGCCTCGGAGTCGAACAGCTCCAGGAACGGCGACTCGATGTCGGGACCGGACGGCAGCGGCGGGGCGGCGCGGGGCGGCTCCGGGTCGCGGCGGGTCGCGGCGGCGCGCTCGCGCTGCGCCTGGGTCGCGGCGTCGGCGGCGGCGCGCATCTCGGCGGCGCGCCGGTCGGCCGCGGTCTGCAGGTCGCTGCGCAGGTCGGCGGTGCGCGCCTCGGGGCGGGCGCCGGGCTCGTCGCCCACGGCGTCCGGCTCGGCCGGCTCGCGCCGCCGGGGCGGCTGGAACACGGCGACCGGGCCCTGCGTGGCGGGTCCCTCGACGGAGGGGACGACGTCGGAGACGGCGTCGTCCAGGTCGTACTCGGTATCGTTGCTGGTCATGTGATCGCCTGCCGGACGACGACGCGGCGGGCGACCAGGCGCGGGTCGCGGCGCTCGGTGACCGGCTCGCGGGTGCGCCGCCAGTCGGTGAGCGCGGTCCGGATGACCATGCGCGCCGGGCGGTCGGGATCGACGTGGCGGAAGACGTACGACGTGGTGACGATCGCCAGCGCGATCTCCCACGCGGGGAAGATCTCGAAGCGCTGGCTGAACAGCCAGTGTATGCCCATGTAGAGCGGCACGAGCAGCACGAACAGGCCGTACTGCGCGTAGGGCAGCTGCACCGGGAGGGTGTAGCCGGGCGGGCCGAGGTAGACCAGGCGGGCCCGGTAGATGTCGTCGTCCGTACGCAGCCGCATCGCTCCGCCTACTCGAACATGATGTCGATCAGGTTCTCACCGACCAGCAGCAGCGCCCCCGCGCCGACGATGAACGCCACGCCGATGATCGCGATTGCCGAGCTGGTGAGCACCTTCGAGACCTCGCCCTTGCTGGCGCGGCCGATGAAGATCACGCCGAGGATGGCCAGCAGGATCGGAGAGATCTTCGTGGCGAAGAAGGTGAGGATGTCGTTGGTCGCGATGTTGCCCTTGGGGTCCGGGGCCGCCAGGACCGCGTCGGCGATCATGTCGAGGGTCGGCGTGGCATGGCTCCACGCCGCCTGGACCAGCTCCATGGCGATCATTCGGTACCTCCCCGGTGCGCGACCGGCGCTGCAATTGCCTAAGCCTTACCGATGGAGGTCATCGGCGGTGGGATGCGGCCGATGACACCCTGCTTCGTGTCGATCACAGTTCGTAGTGGAGCGCCGGGGTTTTGCTGTTGTCTAGGACCGGTGTTCGATCCATAGCAGAGCGTACGGTGCCCCCACCGGCGCGACAAGCCGTGCAGCTTGTGGCGGGTGTCGGATGTCCGGCCGTCACCTTGCGCCGCTCATCGTGACGCTCACGTCGGCGAAGGTCAGCGGGATCGGCGCCTGTGGCTTGTGGACGGTGACGGTGGCCCGGGCGACGCGCTCGTCGGCCAGGCAGGCATCGACGAGCCGCCGCGCCAGCGTCTCGATGAGGTTCACCGGCGGGCCGGCCACGATCTCGGCCAGACGTGAGGCCAGCTCGCCGTAGTGCACGGTGTCGCGCACGTCGTCACTCACGGCGGCCGGGCCGAGGTCCAGTTCGAGCACCACGTCCACGACGAAGTCCTGCCCGTCGCGCCGCTCGAAGTCGAAGACGCCGTGGTTGCCGCGTACCCGCAGGCCGGTGAGCGTGATGAGGTCCATGGTCAGCCTTCGTAGCGCAGCCGGGGGCGGCCCGTCGCGCGCCACACCGCGAGCGCGTCCGCGGTCGCGCGCACGTCGTGCACGCGTACCCCCCAGGCGCCCGCGGCGGCGGCGAGCAGGCTGGTCGCGGTGGTCGCGGCGTCGCGCTCCGGGGCCGGGCGGCCGTCGAGCAGCACTCCCAGATAGGACTTGCGGCTGGCGCCGAACAGCACCGGGAAGCCCAGGTCCAGCAGCCGGTCCAGGTGGCGGGTCAGCGCCCAGTTGTGCGCGGCGGTCTTCGCGAAGCCCAGGCCGGGGTCGATGATGACGCGGTCGGCGGCGATCCCGGCGGCCAGCGCCTCGTCCACCCGCTGCGCCAGCTCGGCGCGCACCTCGGCGACGACGTCCTCGTACACGGCCAGCGACTGCATGCCGGCCGAGTGCCCGCGCCAGTGCATCACCACGTACGGGCAGCCGGCCGCGGCCACCACGCGGCGCATGTCCGGATCGGCCAGCCCGCCCGAGACGTCGTTGACGACGGCGGCCCCGGCCTGCACCGCCGCGGCGGCGACGGCGGCGCGGGTGGTGTCCACACTGGTCGCCACCCCGGCCGCGGTGAGCGCCGCGATGACCGGCACCACCCGCTTGATCTCGGTGTCGGCGTCCACCCGCAGCGCGCCCGGCCGGGTCGACTCGCCGCCGACGTCCACCAGGTGCGCGCCCTGCTCGTGCAGCTCGACCCCGTGCCGTACGGCGGCGTCGAGGTCGTCATAGAGGCCGCCGTCGGAGAAGGAGTCGGGGGTGACGTTGAGAACCCCCATCACGACGGGCGGCGTCGCGCGCATCAGGTCGACCACCACGCTGCGAGAATATCGGGCGTGACGGCAGTGGTCTTCTCGATAGGCAGCAACCTCGGCGACCGCGCCGACCACCTGCGCTTCGCGGTGCGGCGCCTGGCCCAGGAGGGGGAGCTGCTCGCGGTGAGCGGCGTCTACGAGACGCCGCCGTGGGGCGACACCGAGCAGCCGGCGTACTACAACGCCGCGCTGCTGGTGCGCGGCCCGCAGAGCGTGGAGCAGTGGCTCCTCACGGCGCAGGGCATCGAGCACGAGGCCGGGCGGGTGCGCCACCAGGCGCGGCGCTACAGCCCGCGCACGCTCGACGTGGACCTCGTCGCGGCCTGGACGGACGACGGCGAGCCGATCCTGCGGGACACCCCGGAGCTGACGCTGCCCCACCCGCACGCGCACCAGCGGGCGTTCGTGCTGCGCCCGTGGCTGGAGGTGCAGCCGTACGCCGAGCTGCCCGGCCACGGCTGGGTCAACGAGCTGGTGCTGGCCGAACCCATGGCGGCCGAGGTGGCCGCGATGACCGCCCTGCCCGCTGTGCGGCTCGAAGTAGAGTGACCCCCAGCCGATGTAGTGAGGGGTGCGGACCGAAGTGAGCCAGCCGTCGACACCGGAGCCACGGCTGCGGCCCACCAACCCGGCCACCCTCGTCGTGGCGGGCATCGGCTCCGCCGCGATCGCCTGGCTGGTCATCAGCGAGTGGTACTTCGACCTGGCGTACCTGCCGTTCCTCGGCAGCAACGGCTGGCTGACCGCGTTCATCCTGCTCGCGCTCGCCATCGGCGAGTTCGCCCTGGCGCAGCAGACCCGGGCCCGGATCGAGCGCCGGCCGGGTCGCCCGCCCGTCGAGGCGCTGGCCGTGGCCCGGTACGTGGTGCTCGCCAAGGCCTCCTCGCTGGCGGGCGCGATCTTCGCCGGGTTCGCGGCCGGGCTGAGCATCTGGCTGTTCTTCGAGCAGCAGCAGACCGACCAGCTGGCCGCGGCGGGCCGGGACCTGCCCGCCGCGCTCGTCTCGCTGGTGTGCTCGCTGGCGCTGCTGGCCGCGGGGCTGTGGCTGGAGCGGGCGTGCCGGGTGCCCCGGCGGCCCGAGGACGAGACGCCGGACATCGACTGAACCGAGCGCGACCACTTTCCGACACGAGACGCCAGCAGCAGGTTATCGCCGGACAAGACTGTCGCATTCACGTTCCAGCCGGTAGGTTGCCGTGCGTGATGCCGTGTCGTACCCCGCGACCGGCAGCCGACTCGGGAGGCGCGAGTCATGGCCTACGACAGCGATGCGACCGACGCGACAGGGCAGCGGCGGTTCCGTGGCGAGAGCTTCCATGAGGAGTCCGTCGCGGGTGTGCAGTACCGGCCGCGGGCGACGCCCGCCGCCAACCTCGACGACGTCTTCGACGACCCCGCGCACGGCGAGGTCGGCCGGGACCGGCTCGGCATCCACTTCGCGTGGGAGGGCGTGCTCCTCCTCGGCATCGTGGTGCTCGGCTTCCTGCTGCACAGCAGCCACCCGGCCCAGATCAGCGGCGACCGGCTGAACGAGCTGCTCGTCTTCGCCTCGGCGCTGGGCCTGCTGGCCTTCGGCGCGGCGATGACGATGCGGGCCGGGGCGGTCAACCTGGCGCTCGGCCCCGTCGCCTCGGCGGCCGCGCTGTTCTACGCCGAGCGCGGCAACGACGGCGTGGTCCCGACCGCGGGGGTCGCCGTCGCGCTCGCCGCCGGGGTCGGCCTGGTCATCGCCGTCCTGGTCGTCGGCTTCCACGTGCCCGGCTGGGCGGGCAGCCTCGCCGCCGCGCTGGCCGTCATCGTCTGGATCCAGAAGCACCCCGATCCGCTCACCGTCGCGGGCGAGTTCGACCCGACGAACCAGGCGCTCTACCTGTACGCCGGGTTCGCCGCGCTGAGCCTCGTCGCCGGGCTGCTGGGCGCGATCCGCTCCATCCGGCGCGGCGTGGGCCGGTTCCGCCCGGTGGGCGACCCCGCGCACCGCCGGGGCGGCCTGGGCGGCGTCGTCGCCTCGCTCGGCCTGATCGCCTCGACCGCGCTCGCGGCGGTGGCGGGCGTGCTGCTCGCCGCGCTCAACGGGGCCACCGAGCAGGTCGTGGTGCCGACCGAGGGCATCGAGCTGACCGGCCTGGCCATCGGCGCGGCGCTGGTCGGCGGCGTGAGCGCGTACGGGCGCCGCGGCGGCGTCTTCGGCACGCTGCTCAGCGTCAGCCTGCTCAGCCTGGTCGTCTGGTACGCCGGCAAGGACGCGGCGAACTGGCGCATCTCGCACTACGCGCTCGCCGCCGGGGTGGTCGCGGTCGGCCTGGTGGTGACGCGGCTGGTGGAGACGTTCGGCCGCCCGCTGCCGGTGGACGAGGAGAGCCCCGACGACTGGTCCGACGTGGGCGTGCCCGGCACCGCCGCGTGGTCCACGGGCAGCGGCGACACCTGGGCCAACCTGCCCGCGCAGGCCGCGCCTGCCCGCACCGACCAGTGGGGCGACGAGGACCGCTGGAGTTCGCTGAGGTGACTCCGGGCGCCTGACCGCGGAGGCGGGCGCCGGCAGCACTGTGCCACTTTCGTGGGCAAGACGGGCGAAAGGGGCGAGGGATCGTTGAACCTCTCGTGACGAGAGTTCAGCGATTACCGGCTCGGCGGGCGCCGATGCTGGGGCTGCGCAAGCCCCGCTGGGTCGCGCACCTGTTCCGGACGGGCACGAGGCGATCTCCGCGGCGGAGGTTCGCGCATTTCAGCGCCGCAGAGCATTCCCCTCGGCGGCAACTGTCGGTAGCCTCTAGCAACATGCCGAACTCGGACACTCGCGATGAACAGCGCCACGCGCGCCTGCTCCCGGTGCTGTTCTGGGGCGGGGTCGGGCTGGCCCCGCTGGCGGCGTTGTTCCTGTTCATCGCCGATGGTGGCACCGCACTGCGGGCCGCGGTGGGCGTGGTCATCCTGTCGGTGATCCTGATCGGCCTGTCGATCACTCTCCGTCGCGACACCGAGACGGTTCGGCTGGAGCTCGAGGACATGATCCTCGACGAGATCGACACCGTACGGACCGACGTCCGCGACGACATCTCCACCGCCGCCCACGCCACGCACCGCGCGTTCGGCGACAAGTTCCAGTACCTGGTGGACCAGCTGGAGGCCACCCGGCACGAGCTGGAGGCGACCCGCGCGCAGCTGGAGGCGGTCCGCGCCGAGGTGGCACGCAGCGGGCAGGCGGCCCCGGCGGGCGCCGGCCGCGGCGGCCCGTCGCCGGCCCCGCACCAGCCCGCGCCGCACGGCGGCCGTGCGGGCATGCCCGGCGTGGTCCGGCACACCGAGACGGTCCAGGTCACCACCCGGCAGACCATCGTCGACCCGCACGGCGAGGACAACCAGCGCGGCGCGGTCTACGGCAGCCCGGCCGGCGGCTTCGACCGCGGCCGCGACACCGACTACGGCTCCCGCGCCGAGAGCCCCCGCGAGGAGCGGCGTTCCCGCTCGGAGCGCCGCGAGCGCGACCGCCACGAGGAGTCCTGGACCGAGCAGCGGCTGCGCGAGCAGCTGGAGCGCCGCCGGGAGGCCGACGAGCCGGTCTCCGGCGGCGACAGCTGGACCTCCCGCCGCGACCGCGACGACGACCGCCGTCCGGGCCGCGCCGACGCGATCGAGGGCCGCTGGTCCGAGCGCGACGACGACGAGCGGCCGGGCGTACGCGCCGGCGACCGCTGGGCGAGCGTCCGCAGCGACGACCGGGGCCGCGAGGTCCGCATGGGCGAGCGCCGGGCGGCGCTGCACAGCGACGGCTCCGGCACCGAGCTGCGCATCGAGGACCGGTGGGCGGCGGTGCGCCGCGAGGACAACCGCCCCAGCAGCTTCTTCGACGACGACCAGGACGACGACCGCGGCTCGCGGCGCGAGCCCCGGGCGATCACCGGCTCCGACCGCGAGGAGCGCTGGTCCGACTACGAGGACGACCGCGGCCGTGGCCGCGAGCGCGAGCGCGACCGCGGCGACTACGACCGCCGCTACCGCTGACCGAGCACGCGGAACGCGCCCTTCCGGGACCGGGAGGGCGCGTTTTCGCGTATCCGGCGGCTACTTGTCGACGTCGCCGACGACGAAGAACATCGAGCCCAGGATCGCGATCAGGTCCGGCACCAGGGTCCCCGGCAGCAGCGTCGACAGCGCCTGCACGTTGGCGTACGACGCGGTGCGCAGCTTCATCCGCCACGGCGTCTTGTCACCCTTGGAGACCAGGTAGTAGCCGTTGACGCCGAGCGGGTTCTCGGTCCACGCGTAGGTGTGCCCCTCGGGGGCCTTGACCACCTTCGGCAGGCGTACGTTGACCGGCCCGGTGATCCGGTCGACCCGGTCCAGGCACTGGCGGACCAGGTCCAGCGAGGCGTACACCTGGTCGAGCAGCACCTCGAACCGGGCGTGGCAGTCGCCGGCGGTCTTGGTGACCACGGGGACGTCCAGCTCGCCGTAGGCTAGGTACGGCTCGTCGCGGCGCAGGTCGAAGTCCAGGCCGCTGGCCCGCGCGACCGGCCCCGAGGCGCCGTACGCGGCGGCCTGGGCGGCGGTGAGCACGCCGACGCCGACGGTGCGGGCCAGGAAGATGTCGTTGCGCCGGATCAGGTCGTCCAGCAGCGGCATGCGCGAGGCGACCAGGTCGACGGCCTCCCGGGCGCGCCGGGTCCAGCCCGCCGGGACCTCCTCCTTCAGCCCGCCGACGCGGTTGAACATGTAGTGCATGCGGCCGCCGGAGGCCTCCTCCATCACCGCCTGCAGCACCTCGCGCTCGCGGAACGCGTAGAACATCGGGGTGATCGCGCCGATCTCCAGCGGGTACGAGCCGAGGAACATGAGGTGGTTGAGCACGCGGTTCAGCTCGGCCATCGCGGTGCGCAGCCACACCGCGCGCTCCGGGACCTCCAGGCCCATCAGCCGCTCGACGGCCATCGCCGCGCCCAGCTCGTTGCTGAACGCGCTGAGCCAGTCGTGCCGGTTGGTCAGCACCAGCAGCTGCCGGTAGTCGCGCACCTCGAACAGCTTCTCCGCGCCGCGGTGCATGTAGCCGATGATCGGCTCGGCGGAGAGCACCTTCTCGCCGTCGAGCACCAGCCGCAGCCGCAGCACGCCGTGCGTCGAGGGATGCTGCGGCCCGATGTTCAGCACCATGTCGGTGCCGAGCTGCTGCGCGCCCGCGCCCGCGCCGACCGTCAGCTCCCGCGTACCCGCATCCGCCATGCGCGCCATCGTAAGCCTTCCGAAAGGAAGGGCACCTTCTTAACGCTATCCGTAGAGGAAGGGCACCTTCTTAACCCTCACCCGACGGTGTCCCGCCCCGGGCGCCGCGCGCTGAGTGCCAAGATCCCCGTCTCGTGTCCAAAGGTGTGCTGTGACCGCATGTTTCGACACGAGACCGCGATCATGCCCCGTCGGCGGGCCGGGTCTCAGGACGTGGGACGGCCGGAAGGGGGCGCGACAGGGTGGAGCAGGGGGACGCGGTGCGGGTCGAGGCCGGTCCAGTGGGCGAGCCACCAGTGGGCGCCGAGGCCGGCGGGGGCGGTCAGTTCGGCGATCTCGCTTGCGGCGGCCAGGGCACGCACGTAGCCGACGGGGTCGGTCGAGGCCAGGGTCAGCGGCGGCCGGGCGCCGTCGAGGCCGAGGCGGGCGAGCGCTTCGCGCTGGCGTACCAGCAGATGGTCTTCGCCGGCCGCAGCGGCCGCGGAGTCCAGGGCGACGTGGCAGGTGATGTCGGTCGTGCCGTCGAAGGCGGGCAGGACCTCCCGCCCATCGCGGAAGCCCGTCGCGGTGGGCAGCGGAGGCCGGTCCTCGCGCAGGTGCCCGTAGTCCACCGCGAGCGCGAGCCCAGCGGTGACCGCGCCGACCGCCTCGGCCCAGGCCTCGTCGCGGGCCCGCCCGACCTCCACGATCTCGCCGGGCGCCGCAGGCCACCACCGCGCGACCCAGTCCGCGTCGGCCGCGTCGAGCGGACCGCACGCAGCGAGTGAGGTGTCCAGGTAAGTATCGTCCCGCGCCAGGTCCAGCGGCACGTTGTCGAGCCATTCCGTCGCCAGCAGCAACCCGGTCAGCCCGCGCGGCACGTCGGTCCGCCACTCGATCCGGCCCGGCTCTATCTCGCTGCCTCGCAGTGCGTCGTCGCCGCCTGCTGAGCCGCCGCGCGGTGCGTCCGCTGAGCGGTCCGGAGCCGAGGGCGGCGACGACGGGATCGTCACGCCCTCGCGGGGCGTGATCTCGACGCCGACCGCGCGGACGCGAGCCCGCAACCGCTCGGGTAGGGCGACCATCACCCCAGTGAGCAGCTCGCCGCCGCCCGCGCCGACGTCCACCAGGTCGAACACCTCCGGGGAGCCGAGCGCGGCGTCGAGGTCCACGGCGAGCCGGGCGATCGCTCGCGCGAAGTGGGGGGAGTGGGCGCTGGTCCGGAAGTGGGCGGCGGGCCGGTCCCGGACGAAGAACCCGTCCGGGCCGTACAGCGCCGTTCGCATCGCGTCCCGCCATCGCATGGGTGCGGTTCACTCTCCGTTCGTCGCCGGCCGCCCTGCCGAATCTACGGTCCGCCGCCCGCGGATCGATCGCACCCACCGGGTTCGCGGTCCTGAGAGCGCGGTCACGAACGGCGCTCCCGGGACGTGGTTCCGGGGGCGCCGTTCGTTGGTGCTTATGTGAACATTCCGCGGCAGTGCGGTTTCGCACAGTCTCTGTCCAGCGCTCCGAAGCCGGGCGCATACTTGCGGCGACCGGTACCCCGAAGAAGAGGACTGGATCGTCACATGAGTGCTGAGCTCACCGTGGGTGTGATCGGCGCCGGCCGGGTGGGTGCGGTCCTCGCCGCCGCCCTGGAGGCCGCCGGGCACCACGTCGTCGCGGCCTCGGGCGTCTCCGCCGCCGCCAAGCACCGCATCCGCACCCTGCTCCCGGGTGCCGTCAACCTTCCCGCCGACGAGGTGGCCCGCGCCGCGGCCGACCTGCTGGTCATCGCCGTGCCGGACGACGCCCTCGCGGGCGTGGTGACCGGCCTGGCCGCGACCGGCGCGCTGCGGCCCGGCCAGGTCGTGGCGCACACCTCCGGCGCGCACGGGCTGGCCGTGCTGGCCCCGGCCGCCGCCGTGGGCGCCCGGCCGCTGGCGCTGCACCCGGCGATGACCTTCACCGGCACCCCGGCCGACCTGGGCCGGCTGCCCGGCATCTCGTACGGCGTCACCGCCGCCGACTCCGGCGTACGCGAACTCGCCGCCGCGCTCGTCGCGGACCTGGGCGGCTCCCCGGAGTGGATCGCCGAGGACCGGCGCGCGCTCTACCACGCGGGCCTCGCGCACGGCGCGAACCACCTGGTCACGCTCGTGAACGAGGCGGCCGACCGGCTGCGCGACGCGGGGGTGCTGAGCCCGGATAAGGTGCTCGGGCCGCTGCTGACGGCCGCGCTGGAGAACGCGCTCAAGATGGGCGACGCGGCGATCACCGGCCCGGTGTCGCGCGGCGACGCGGGCACGGTCGCCCGGCACGTACGCGAACTGGAGCGCACCGCCCCCGACTCGCTGCCCGCGTACGTGGCACTGGCCCGGCGCACCGCCGACCGGGCGATCGCCACCGGCCGGCTGCGCGCGACGGACGCCGAGCCGCTGCTGGGCGTGCTCGCCGACTCCACCGCCGCGGACGCCGGGCACGTCGGCCTCGGCGAGGCCGCGAAGTGACCGCGGTCGTCCGCACCCGCGCCGAGCTGGCCGCGGCGCGCGCCGCCGCGCAGGGCTCGGTGGCGGTCGTGATGACCATGGGCGCGCTGCACGAGGGGCACGCCACGCTGCTGCGCGAGGCCCGCAAGCACGGCGACTTCGTGCTCGCGACGATCTTCGTGAACCCGCTGCAGTTCGGCCCGAACGAGGACCTGGCCCGCTACCCGCGCACCTTCGAGGCGGACCTGGCGGTGTGCGAGCGCGAGGGCGTCGACCTGGTGTTCGCGCCCACCCCCGAGGTGATGTACCCGTACGGCCAGCCCGAGGTCACCGTGCACCCCGGCCCGCTGGGCGCGGTGCTGGAGGGCGCGGTGCGCCCCGGCCACTTCGCGGGCGTGCTGACCGTGGTGAACAAGCTGCTCCGGCTCACCCGGCCGGACGCGGCGTTCTTCGGGGAGAAGGACTACCAGCAGCTCACCCTGATCCGGGCGATGGCGCGGGACCTGGAGCACGACGCCGAGATCGTCGGCGTGCCGACCGTACGGGAGCCGGACGGCCTGGCCCTGTCCAGCCGCAACCGGTACCTGAGCGAGGACGAGCACGAGACCGCGCTGGCCCTGTCCCGGGCGCTGCGCGCGGGCGCGGCCCGGCACACCCCCGCCGAGGTGCTGGCCGCCGCGACCGCCGAGCTGGCCGGCCTGGACGTGGACTACCTGGCGCTGCGCGGCGCCGACCTGAGCGAGGACCCGGTGTCCGGTCCGGCGCGGCTGCTGGTCGCGGCCCGGGTGGGCACCACCCGCCTCATCGACAACCTGCCCGTCGACCTCGTCACGAGCGGGGCGGCCGACCGGACCGAGGAGAACTGACCCCCATGTTCATGCGCACCATGTTCAAGTCGAAGATCCACCGGGCCACGGTGACCCAGGCGGACCTGCACTATGTGGGCTCCGTCACCATCGACGAGGATCTGATGGACGCCGCCGACCTGCTGCCCGGCGAGCAGGTGGCGATCGTGGACGTGACCAACGGCGCGCGCCTGGAGACCTACGTGATCCCGGGTGAGCGGGGCACCGGCGTGATCGGCATCAACGGCGCCGCCGCGCACCTGGTGCAGCCCGGCGACCTGGTCATCCTCATCTCGTACGCGCAGGTGGACGAGGCGACCGCGCGCGCGTACACGCCGCGGGTGGTGCACGTCGACGAGCGCAACCGGATCATCTCGCTCGGCGCGGACCCGGCCGAGGCGGTCAGCGGCATGGTCGGCGACGTCGTACGGGGTGACCTGACGCTCAGCCGCTGACGTCCTCCGTTCCGGCGATCCCGGGTACTGGACAAGATCCTCTACGCTGCCCGGAGTTCGGACACGGGGAGGATCGGCCATGCGAGGACGCTCGCTGCGCGGTGGGATGGTGGTCGCGCTGCTGACGACGGTGGTCGCGGCGGGATGCGCCGACGGGCCGCCGCCCGGGACCGACGGCGCGCTGACCGACGACTGGGCCAAGGTGGCACAGGTCAAGGGCTACGCGCCGGAGGCCGGAAGCTGTATCCGGGATCGGCCGGGCCAGTACGCGACCCGCCCGTCGAGAGACGGCGAGATCGACTGCGCCTCGAACCACTACGGCGAGGCGGTCCACGTCGGCACCTTCACGACCGACACCATGCCCGGCCCGGTGCAGCTGGCGACCGCCTACGCGGAGTGCGACGCGAAGTCGAAGGGCTACCTCGGGCGTTTCTGGTGGGAGGCCAGCCTCGACCTCTACGTCTCCGTGCCCACCGAGGCAGCCTGGAGGGGCGGGGCCCGCTGGTTCCGCTGTGACGTGGTCCAGTTGTTCGACGTGACCGGCCGCTGGACGGCCCGCCAGGGTCGGCTGCAGGGATCCGTGCCGGCGGACCTGCTGCAGGGTTGCCTGACGGCGCCCGAGAAGGGCGAGGTGGCCGCGGTCCCGTGCACGAAGGCGCACAACGCCGAATACGTCGGCGCCGTCCGGGCCACGGCGACCACGCCGTTCCCGAAGTCGAAGCGGCAGTTCGACGTGCTGCACCGCCAGTGCCGCGAGCTGATCGCGAAGTTCGTCGGGGTGGGCAAGGACCAGGCGGGCCGCTTCGGCACGTATCTCTTTCCGAAGGACGTCGTCAGCTGGAACGGGGGCAATCGCCTCGTGGGCTGCGCGGTCTGGTTCGACGACAAGACGATGAAGAAGTCGGCCCGCGGCACCGAGGGCAAGGGCGTCCCCAACTTCTGACCTCGCCCGATGCCCCCGTCCGACAACCCGGTCCGCCGCATTGGACGGGACGGTCTAGGCTGCCCCGGGGTTCCGTGACACGGGGAGGAACGGCGATGCGGGTACGTCTTACGGCCGGCGCGATGACGGTGACGCTGCTGACGAGCCTGGCCATGGCCGGCTGCGCGGCCAAGCTGCCCGCCGCGGTCGATCGCGACCTGACCGACGACTGGGTGAAGGTCGCGCAGGTCGAGGGCTACGTTCCTGACGCGGGGGTATGCCTGGACGTGGTGCCCAAGGGCACCGGCCGCTACACCGACCTGACCGTCGACTGCTCGAAGCTGCACTACACCGAGACGGTCCACGTGGGCCGGTTCGCCGAGACCGCGACCCGGGGCGCGAAGGACTTCGCCGCCGCGTTCACCGAGTGCGACGCGAAGTCGAAGGAGTACATCGGCCGGCCCTGGTCGGACGGCACGCTGGTCCTGAAGGTGACCACGCCGACCGACGCGGCCTGGAAGGGCGGCGCCCGCTGGTTCCGGTGCGACCTGACCGAGGTCGACTCGGTCAGCGGCGGGTCCAACTGGGTCCGGCGCAGCGCCAGCCTGAAGGACGGCATCCCGGCGGCGTCGCTGCTGACCTGCGGCAAGTACAACCGCAAGGCGAACAACACGATGCCCCGCGTGGCCTGCACGACCGCCCACAACGCCGAGTTCGCGGGCTCGTTCCGCGCCGCCGCGAACGTCGCCTTCCCCAAGTCGGAGCGGCAGTGGGACGTCATCCACAAGCAGTGCCGCGCCGTCGTCGGGAGGTTCCTCGGCGTCTCCGCCACCACCGCCCAGCGCTGGGGCGTGGTCTCGTACCACCTGGGCGAGGACGGCTGGGCCGACGGCAACCGCCTGGTCCGCTGCTACGTCTGGTTCGGCGGCAGCACCATGAAGAAGTCGGCCAAGGGCAGCAAGGGCAAGGGCCTGCCGAACTTCGTCAGCGTGTCGTGACCCCCTTCCGGGCTGCTAGATGGTCGACAGCTCCGGTGTCGCCCGAGCCTTTGTTCGGTTAGGCTCCCCGGGCGGACCGGGGTCTGGGAGGGACGACACATGGCGTGGAGGCGGTGGATCGCCGCCGGTGCGGCTGCCTGCGCACTGGCGACAGCGCTGACCGGATGCGGCCCGGCCGCGGCCGGGGTGGACGGCCGGCTCGCCGACGACTGGGCGGCCCTGCCCGAGGCGAAGGTGTTCACCCCCGGCGCCGAGGTGTGCCACGAGAACACGTACGAGCGGACCGGCCGCGCCACGGCGTACCGCCCGGTCGACTGCGAGCTGGCGCACTACGGCGAGACCGTATACGTCGGGCAGCTGACCGGCCCGGCCGCCGAGCTGGCCACCCCGCCGGAGCCGGACGACGCCTCGGTCGCGCCCGCGTTCGCCGAGTGCGACGAGCGGGCGACCGCGTTCACCGGCCGCCAGTGGCGGGACGGGCGGCTGACCCTGGAGCTGACGCTGCCCTCCTCGGCGGCCTGGCAAGGCGGCGCCCGGTGGTATCGGTGCGAGCTGAACGAGCTGACCACCGTCACCGACGACGCCGACTGGGTCCAGCGCAAGGGAAGCCTGCGCGGCAGCCTGCCGACCGGGCTGCTGCTCGGCTGCTTCGCCGAGACCGGCAAGAACGGCTCGGTGGACAGCATGCCCGAGATCGACTGCGCGAAGTCGCACAACGCGGAGTACGTCGGCACCTTCATGGCCGCCGCGACCCGCAAGTACCCGAGCACCGACGCGGACTGGAACTACTTCCACGACAACTGCCGCAAGGTGATGGCCGACTTCATCGGCGTGGCGAAGAGCGCGACCTCGAAGTACGGCGTGATCTCGTGGCCGTACAGCCGCGCCACCTGGGCCGCGGGCGACCGCGGGGTGCGCTGCTACCTGTGGCTGGAGACGAAGAAGATGACCGGTTCGGCCAAGGGCAGCAAGGGCAAGGGCATCCCGAGCTGACCGGGTGAGCCGGCGCCGTGAGGGGACTCACGTGGGGCCGGGGGTGAACGCCGGGCTGCGGCGCGGTTGACTGTGCTGGTGCGCAAGGCGTTGACAGTCCCGGTTGAGCTCCCGGTGCCGCCGCGGGCGTTGCCCGCACGGCCGGCGAGCTGGTTCGAGCCCACCGACGTGGTCGTGATCGGGTCCGGCATCGCCGGGCTGACCGCCGCGCTGCACCTGCGGGAGGCGGGCCTGCACGTCACGGTGGTGACCAAGGTCAACATCGATGACGGCTCCACCCGCTGGGCGCAGGGCGGCATCGCCGCGGTCCTGGACCCGCTGGACACCCCCGCCGCGCACGCCCAGGACACCCTGGTCGCCGGGGTGGGGCTGTGCGATCCGGCCGCGGTGGACGTGCTGGTGACCGAGGGCCCGGCCCGGGTACGCGAGCTGATCAAGATGGGCGCCGAGTTCGACCGCCACCCGGACGGCTCGCTGATGCTGACCCGCGAAGGCGGCCACCACGCCAACCGCATCGTGCACGCGGGCGGCGACGCGACCGGCGCCGAGGTGCAGCGGGCGCTGCACGCCGCGGTCCGCCGCGACCCGTGGATCCGGCTCGTGGAGCACGCGCTGGTGCTGGACCTGCTGCGCGACGCCGCCGGGCGGGCCTGCGGGGTCACCCTGCACGTGCTCGGCGAGGGCACCGAGGACGGCGTCGGCGCGGTGCTGGCGCGGGCGGTGGTGCTGGCCACCGGCGGGCTCGGGCAGATCTTCGCGGCGACCACCAACCCGGTGGTGTCCACCGGGGACGGCGTGGCGCTGGCGCTGCGGGCCGGGGCCGACGTCACCGACCTGGAGTTCGTGCAGTTCCACCCGACCTCGCTCTACCTGCCCGGCAACCGGACCGCGCAGCAGCCGCTGGTCAGCGAGGCGCTGCGGGGCGAGGGGGCATACCTGGTCGACGGGGACGGCAAGCGTTTCATGGTCGGGCAGCACGAGCTGGCCGAGCTGGCTCCGCGCGACGTGGTGGCCAAGGGCATCCACCGGCAGATGCTGGCGTCGGGCACCGACCACGTGTATCTGGACGCCCGGCACGTGCCCGACCTGGCCAACCGGTTCCCGACGATCACGGCGTACTGCCTCGCGGCCGGGGTGGACCCCACGGTCGACCTGATCCCGGTGGCCCCGGCGGCGCACTACGCCTCCGGCGGCGTGCGGACCGACCTCGACGGCCGGACCAGCATCCCCGGGCTGTACGCCTGCGGTGAGGTCGCCTGCACGGGCGTGCACGGCGCCAACCGCCTGGCCTCGAACTCGCTGCTGGAGGGCCTGGTCTTCGCCCGGCGTATCGCCGCCGACATCGCCCGCGACCTGCCCCCGCAGTCCGACCCGGTGCTCGCCGACGCGACCGCCCCGCAGGCCGGATTCGGCGCTGACGGCACGCCGGAGGGTGGTGACGCGGTCGGTGGGTCGGCCTCTCCGGCCGTTCCCGGTGCGGCGGACGCCGAGTCGGCGTTCACCGGTCTGGCCTGGACGCCGGAGGGCGTCGTGGCGGCGCCTCCGGTGGACCCTGACGAGCTGGCCGCGCGCCGGCGTGCGCTGCAGCGGGCGATGACCCGTGGCGCGGGCGTGCTGCGCAGCGCGCAGACGCTGGCCGAGACCGCCGCCGTGCTGCGCGAGGTGGGCACGCCGCCGCTGCCCGGCCGCACCGCCGGCTGGGAGTTCGCGAATCTGCTGACCGTGGCGAGCGCGCTGGTGGCGTCGGCGGCGCTGCGCGTCGAGACGCGTGGCTGCCACTGGCGAGAGGATCATCCAGAGGCGGCCCCGGACTGGCGGGGCCACCTGTTCCCGGCCCTGGCCGCGGAGACCATGACCGAGACCTGGGAGGCGATGGCATGAAGGACACCACGCAGGCGCAGCTGGCCAAGGCCGGGCTCGACCCGGACGAGGTGCAGCGCATCGTGGCGAACGCGCTGCGCGAGGACCTCGGGCCGGACCGGCTCGACGTGACCAGCGTGGCGACCATCCCCGAGCAGCAGACCGACACCGCCGACCTGATCGCCCGCGAGGCGGGCGTGGTAGCCGGGCTGGCCGTGGCGGAGCTGGTGTTCGAGCTGGCCGGGCCAGGCGCCGAGGTGACCGTGCACGTGCAGGACGGCGACACGGTGGCGCGCGGCGACGTGCTGGCCACGATCACCGGCCCGACCCGCACCCTGCTGTCGGCCGAGCGCACCGCGCTGAACCTGCTGTGCCGCATGTCCGGAGTGGCCACCCACACGCGCCGCTGGGTCGAGCAGCTCGCCGGGACCGAGGCGCTGGTGCTGGACACCCGCAAGACCACCCCCGGCCTGCGGCCGCTGGAGAAGTACGCGGTGCGCGCGGCGGGCGGGACCAACAAGCGCATGGGCCTGTACGACGTCGCCATGATCAAGGACAACCACAAGCTCGCCGCGGGCTCCATCACGGCGGCGTACGACCTGGTGCGCAAGACCTTCCCGGACGTGCCGGTGCAGGTCGAGGTGACCACGCTGGCCGAGGCGCAGGAGGCGGTGGCCGCCGGGGCGAGCTTCCTGCTGTGCGACAACATGTCGCCGGAGCTGCTGCGCGAGGTGGTCGCGGCGGTCGGCGACCGGGCCGAGCTGGAGGCGACCGGCGGGCTCACCCTGGAGGTCGCGGCCGCGTACGCGGCGACCGGGGTGGACTACCTCTCGGTGGGGGCGCTGACCCACTCGTCGCCTATCGTGGACATCGCCCTGGACCTCCGAGCGCGGAAGTAGACGCCCGGTGCTGCTCTGTATCGACATCGGTAACACCAACACCGTGCTCGCCACCTTCGACGGCGAGCAGATCGTGCACTCGTGGCGGGTCAAGACCGACGCCCGCAACACCGCCGACGAGCTGGGCCTGATGTTCCGCGGGCTGCTGGCCGGGGACAACGTGGAGATCACCGGGGTGGCCGCGTGCTCCACGGTGCCGGCCGCGCTGCGCTCACTGCGCACCATGCTCAGCCGCTACTACGGCGGCCTGCCCGCCGTCGTCGTCGAGCCGGGCGTGCGCACGGGGGTGCAGCTGGCCATCGACAACCCGAAGGAGGTCGGCGCCGACCGCGTGGTCAACACGCTGGCCGCGCACGCCCTCTACGGCGGCCCGGCCATCGTGGTCGACTTCGGCACCTCGACCAACTTCGACGCGATCAGCGCCCGCGGCGAGTTCCTCGGCGGGGTGCTCGCCCCGGGCATCGAGATCTCGGTGGAGGCGCTCGCCGCCCGCGCCGCCCAGCTGCGCAAGGTCGAGCTGATCAAGCCGGCCCGCATCATCGGCAAGAACACCGTCGAGTGCCTGCAGTCCGGGGTGGTCTACGGGTTCGCCGGGCAGGTGGACGGCGTCGTCAACCGCATGATCGAGGAGCTGGGCGGGGTCACCGCGGTCATCGCCACCGGCGGGCTGGCCCCCGTCGTCATCAGCGAGTGCGCGACCATCACCCACCACGAGCCCATGATCACCCTGATCGGGCTGCGCATGGTGTACGAGCGCAACGTCAGCGCCTGACCGCCCGGTACGCCACCGTGAGGTAGGGCAGCTCGAAGCTGTCCCGGCCGGCCAGGTCGGGGTGGTCCGCGCACAGCTCGCGCACCGCGTTCAGCAGCCGCTCCTGCTCGGCGGGGGCGGCGGTCAGGTACCAGGAGCGCGAGGCGACCAGGTCGAGCAGGCCCTGCGGGGTCTGCCGCACGGTGTGCCGGAATTCGGCGCGCTCGGCGGGCGTGAACAGCGGCCCGAAGTCCAGGTCGGCGTCGAGCCGCTCGCGATGGAAGGCGGCCGTCTTCACGATCGCGTCGAGCTGGCGCGTCCAGTCGAGGCTGGTGTCGCGGTCGTTCCACAGGGGCGCCAGCACGCCACCGCCCCGCAGCACGCGGGCCATCTCCGGGTGCGCGGTCGCCGGGTCGAACCAGTGGTACGCGGTGCCCACGACGATCGCGTCGGCGGAGCCGTCCGGCAGCGGGATCGCCTCGGCCGCGCCCGCCAGCGGGGTCACCCCGGGGTTGGCCCGCGCCAGCGCCGCTCGCATCTGCGGGTCCGGCTCGACCGGCACCACCTCGAAGCCGGCGGCGAGCGCCACCCGGCTGAGCTGCCCCGTCCCGGCGCCCAGGTCGACCACCCGGGCGGGCGGGGCGCCGATCGCCCAGGTGAGCGCCTCGGCCGGATAGCTCGGGCGGGCCCGCTCATAGATCTGTGCCGCGCTGCCGAAGGACAGCCGGTGCTCCTCGATTCCAGCCATGCCCGCCTCCCCGTGTCCGCCGTATTCCGCCCGGGTCACCCTAGTGCAGGGGCACGCGTATTCAGGGAGATGTCCCGGCATTATGCGACGGCGCTGACGAGCATGAATTCGGCGGCCGCCGCAATGGTGCCGGGACGGGGCGCGGCGGCGGACCGTCATCGTACGGTAGCGCAGCGCTGATAGCGGGCTTTGCCGCGACTTTCGGCATACCCGCCAGGCTCGGCATGCAGTGCCCGCCGGGCCGTGCATCCCGGCGCGTGGAACCGGTATCCCCAGCCGCGTCCCCGGACGTTGAATGGGCTAGCCGGTGTTATTTTCCCTTGTCAGACGATAGCCGATCCGGTGCCGTGCGGCGGTTTGCGCCGCGCCGCCGCGCCGTACTGGAATAAAGGTCTACCCCGGAATTGATTCGCTGTCGAAAACTGTTCTATCCTGTCGGGCGTCACCCTCTATGCAATTCATGGCGCCCTTGACTGGCGGGGAGGCACGGGGCGGCGAGAAAGGAAGACCCTATGGCCAGGCGCGAGATTGTGGTTCTGGCGGACGACCTCGATGGTTCCGAAGGCGACGTCCGTAGCGTGAAGTTCGGGTTCGAAGGCGCCAACTACGAGATCGATCTCGGCCCGGCGAACCATGACAAGCTGGCATTGGCGCTGGCGCCGTTCCTGGCCGCCGCGCGCAAGGAGAGCGGTCGCCGTGGTCCGGCCGCCGCCCCGAAGGCGAAGGCGCCGACCGCGGCTGAGCAGCGTGCGTTCAACCAGCGGGTGCGCGAGTGGGCGAAGGACCAGGGCAAGGAGGTCAACGACCGGGGCCGGGTGCCGGCCAAGGTCATCGAGGCCTACTACGCCGCCGGACTGCGCTGACCGCCGCAGACCGGCCGGGTCTGCGAGTTTTGCGAAATTTACGACGAAAAGCGGTGCGCCGCGAGGGTTATGCAGATTCCTTCGCGTCGTACCGTTTTTTCGCGTTCCGGTCGTTCCGTGCGCCCGCCGGATCAGAATGTGGGCGCCGATTTTCGCTGTGCGCGTAGCGGTCCTGGATGCGGAACAGCCGCAGTCGAGGCAAGGTTGGCTCTGATGCCGGTACCGGCGGCGGATTGCAGGAGTTTTGCACCCTTTACTCCGCTGTCTGCCCGACGGTGAGCGACCTGACGGTTACCCAACGGTGACCAGAGGACCGTTTCCGGTGGGCCGACATGGTCGGACTCTGGCGTTAGAGTGAGTGAAACAGCTTCGCCGCCGAGGATCTCCCCCCGGGAGTTCGAGGACTGAGGCGTAGGTGAGGAGCGGGAATGTTCGAGCGGTTCACCGACCGGGCGCGTCGGGTGGTCGTCCTGGCTCAGGAAGAAGCCAGGATGCTCAACCACAACTACATCGGCACGGAGCACATCCTGCTCGGCCTCATCCACGAGGGTGAGGGCGTCGCGGCGAAGGCGCTGGAAAGTCTCGGCATCTCGCTGGAGGGCGTGCGCCAGCAGGTAGAGGAGATCATCGGCCAGGGCCAGCAGGCGCCGAGCGGGCACATCCCGTTCACGCCGCGGGCCAAGAAGGTGCTGGAGCTGTCGCTGCGCGAGGCGCTGCAGCTCGGCCACAACTACATCGGCACCGAGCACATCCTGCTCGGTCTGATCCGCGAGGGTGAGGGTGTCGCGGCCCAGGTGCTGGTGAAGCTCGGCGCCGACCTCAACCGGGTGCGCCAGCAGGTCATCCAGCTCCTCTCCGGCTACCAGGGCGGCAAGGAGCCGGCCGCGGCCGGCGCCGCCACCGGCGAGGCCGCTCCGTCCACCAGCCTCGTGCTGGACCAGTTCGGTCGCAACCTGACCCAGTCGGCGCGGGAGGGCAAGCTCGACCCCGTGATCGGCCGGGAGAAGGAGATCGAGCGGGTCATGCAGGTGCTGTCCCGCCGCACCAAGAACAACCCGGTGCTGATCGGCGAGCCCGGCGTCGGCAAGACGACGGTCGTCGAGGGTCTGGCCCAGAAGATCGTCAAGGGCGAGGTGCCGGAGACGCTGAAGGACAAGCAGCTCTACACCCTCGACCTCGGCGCCCTGGTGGCCGGCTCCCGCTACCGCGGTGACTTCGAGGAGCGCCTGAAGAAGGTGCTCAAGGAGATCCGCACGCGCGGCGACATCATCCTGTTCATCGACGAGATCCACACCCTGGTCGGCGCGGGCGCCGCCGAGGGCGCGATCGACGCCGCCAGCATCCTCAAGCCGATGCTGGCCCGCGGCGAGCTGCAGACCATCGGCGCCACCACGCTCGACGAGTACCGCAAGCACCTGGAGAAGGACGCGGCGCTGGAGCGGCGCTTCCAGCCGATCCAGGTCGGCGAGCCCTCGGTGGCGCACACCATCGAGATGCTCAAGGGCCTGCGGGACCGCTACGAGGCGCACCACCGGGTCACCATCACCGACGCGGCCCTGGTCGCCGCGGCGAACCTGGCCGACCGGTACATCTCCGACCGCTTCCTGCCGGACAAGGCGATCGACCTGATCGACGAGGCCGGTGCCCGGATGCGCATCCGCCGCATGACCGCGCCGCCGGACCTGCGCGACTTCGACGAGAAGATCGCCCAGGTGCGCCGCGACAAGGAGTCCGCGATCGACGCGCAGGACTTCGAGCGGGCCGCGCAGCTGCGCGACAAGGAGAAGCAGCTCCTGGGCCAGAAGGGCGAGCGGGAGAAGCAGTGGAAGGCCGGTGACCTGGACGTCGTCAGCGAGGTGGACGACGAGCAGATCGCCGAGGTCCTGGCCAACTGGACCGGCATCCCGGTGTACAAGCTGACCGAGGAGGAGACCTCCCGCCTGCTGCGCATGGAGGACGAGCTGCACAAGCGGGTCGTCGGCCAGATCGACGCGGTCAAGGCGGTCTCCAAGGCGATCCGGCGTACGCGGGCGGGCCTCAAGGACCCGAAGCGCCCGTCCGGCTCGTTCATCTTCGCCGGCCCGTCGGGTATCGGTAAGACCGAGCTGTCCAAGGCGCTCGCGGAGTTCCTGTTCGGCAGCGAGGACGCGCTGATCCAGCTGGACATGTCCGAGTTCCACGACCGGTACACGGTGTCCCGCCTCGTCGGCGCCCCGCCCGGATACGTCGGCTACGACGAGGGCGGCCAGCTCACCGAGAAGGTGCGCCGCCGGCCGTTCTCGGTGGTCCTGTTCGACGAGATCGAGAAGGCTCACCCGGACGTGTTCAACACGCTGCTGCAGATCCTGGAGGACGGTCGCCTGACCGACGGCCAGGGCCGCATCGTGGACTTCAAGAACACCGTGATCATCCTGACCACCAACCTGGGCACCCGGGACGTGGCCAAGGCGGTCTCGCTGGGCTTCCAGAAGTCCGAGGACGCCGAGTCGAACTACGAGCGGATGAAGGTCAAGGTCAACGACGAGCTGAAGCAGCACTTCCGCCCGGAGTTCCTGAACCGCATCGACGACACCATCGTCTTCCACCAGCTGACCGAGGTGGAGATCCTCTCGATCGTGGACATCATGATCAAGCGGATCGAGACCCAGCTGCGCAACAAGGACATGGGCCTGGAGCTGACCGACAACGCCAAGCGCTACCTGGCGAAGAAGGGCTTCGACCCGGTCCTGGGCGCCCGGCCGCTGCGCCGGACGATCCAGCGCGAGCTGGAGGACACCCTCAGCGAGCGGATCCTGTTCCAGGAGCTCAAGCCCGGCCAGCACGTGCTGGTCGACTGCGAGGGCGACCCGGAGCAGGTCGAGACGGCCAAGCTGACCTTCACGGCCTCGCAGAAGGCGGCGGCTCCGGCCGCCCCCGAGACGCCGGCCGAGCCGGTCGGCAGCGACGCCGCCGCGTAACAGCACTACGAGAAGGGGCACCGCGCTCGGCGCGGTGCCCCTTTCGCGTACCCGGGCGACGGGTCAGCCGACGTAGTCCTCCAGCAGGGCCGGGGTGAGGCCGGAGCGGTGGATGGCCTTGAGCGCGGCCAGCAGGTCGTCCATCAGGGCCGGGCGGAAATGCATGAGCAGCACGTCGCCGGGCTTCACCACCTTCGCGGCGGTCTGGTAGCGGACCTTGCCCTTGTCGACCGTCTGCGTCCAGTAGAAGACCGCCACCGCCCCGCAGTCGTGGGCCGCCTTCAGCGTCGTGGCGTCCCGCTCGCCGAACGGCGGGCGGAACAGGGTCGGCCGCCGGCCGAACAACTGCTCCAGCTTGTCGGCCGAGCCGCAGATCTCCTTCTTCTGGAAGTCGTACGACTTGCCCTTCAGCGAGGTGTGCGTGATCGTGTGGTTCTCGATCACGCCGCCCGCATCCTCGATCGCCTTGAAGTACGCCGTGTGCTGGGTGGCGGCCGGTGAGTTGAGAAACAGCGTCACCGGGATCTTCGCCTGCCGGATGAACTCGATGACCTCGGGCTTCCGCGACAGCGCGCCGTCGTCGATGGTGATGAAGGCGACCTTCTGATTGGTCGGCACCCGGAACCAGAACACCGCCGAGCTGCTCTCCGGCACGTTCACCCGCTGCGGGGCGGGCGCGGCCGGGAAGTCGGGCACCTGGGACAGGTACCACTGCAGGTTCTTGACCGTCACCGGCTTCACCGTGGGCGAGGGCGGCGCCGACGGGCTCGGGGAGGCGCTCGGCGAGGCCGTCACGCTGGGCGAGGCGCTCGGTTCGGGCTCGGCGAAGATCGGGTCCGGACCTGCGCTCTTGCACGCGGCAGGCGCGAGCAGGGCGCCGAGCAGCAGCACGGTGAGGGCGCGGCGGGCGGGGGAGGGGGCCACGCCCGGACTCTATCCATCCGAGCGGGATTCGCAATCCCGCGCGGAGTCCGAGCGCCAGTCGGATATCGGCCGCACGAGCCCGCCGTCACGCCGCGCCCGCCGTTACGCCGCGCGGCGCAAGATCGCCGCCTCGTGTCCAGAAGTGCGGTCCGACCGCAGGTTCCGACACGAACCACCGATCTTGGCTCCGGCCACCCACCTCACCGCGGCGAGACCGCTCGCGAAGATCACAGTCTCGTGTCGGATAGTGCGGTCTGACCCCAGGTTCCGACACCAATCACCGATCTTGGCTGGCCGGCCATCCCCCTCACCACGGGCGGACCACCGCGAAGATCGCGGTCTCGTGTCGGGAAGTGCGGTCTGACCGCAGGTTTGGACACGAGACGGCGATCTTGCCAACCCGGCCCGGGTCTCGGCGGGCGCGGAAGGCGGAGGCTCAGACCGGTTGGCTGGAGGACGGGGTGCCGGGGAGGGCGTAGCGCTCGCCGTGGGGGACCACCAGGCCGTCGGCGAGCAGGCTGGCCAGCGCCCGTTCGCGCTGCACCGCGTCGGCCCACACCACGTCGAGGGCGGGCCGGGCCACCGGGCCGGGGGCGTGGCGGAGCACGGCCAGCAGCAGGCCCCGCACCTGACGGTCGGTGCCGGCGTACCGCTGCGGTTTGCGGGACGGCCCCTCGGGCAGCGCCGCGCCGCTGGCCCGCCACTTGCAGTGCGCCCGCAGCGGGCAGCTCTCACACCGGGGCGTACGCGCCGTGCACAGCACCGCGCCCAGCTCCATGAACGCCGCACTGGCCCGCGCGGCCGCCGCGTCCGCGGCCGGGAGCAGCGACTCGACCAGGGCCAGGTCGGCGGGGGTGGTGGCCGCGCCGGCGTCGGGCGCGCCGGTGACCGTTCGCGCGGCGACCCGCCGCACGTTGGTGTCGACCACCGGGTGCCGCTGCCCGTACGCGAACGCGAGCACCGCCCGCGCCGTGTAGTCGCCCACGCCCGGCAGCGCCAGCATCTGGTCCAGCCGCCGGGGCACCTCGCCGCCGTGCCGCTCGACCAGCGCCGTCGCGCAGGCGTGCAGGCGCATCGCACGCCGGGGGTAGCCGAGCCGTCCCCAGGCCCGGATGGCCTCGCCGGACTCCTCCACGGCGAGGTCGGCGGGGGCGGGCCAGCGGGCCACCCACTCCCGCCACACGGGCAGCACCCGGACGACCGGCGTCTGCTGCAGCATGAACTCGCTGACCAGCACCGGCCAGGCGCCGACGTCCGGCGCCCGCCAGGGCAGATCCCGCGCGTGGGTGTCGTACCACGCAGTGGTCAGCGAGGCGAGTTCGGACATGGGCCCCACCCTACTGGTGCACAATGCCCGCATGACCAACTCGTCGGGTGGGGCCGAACTGGCCGTCACCGTGATCGGACCGGACCGCACCGGGATCGTCGCCGATGTCGCCGAGGCGCTGGCCAGGCTCGGCGCCAACCTGACCGACTCGACCATGACGCGGCTGCGCGGTCACTTCGCGATGACGCTCATCTGCTCCGCCCCGGCCAGCGCCGCGGAGGTCGAGGCCGCGCTGCGCCCGCTGTCCGCGGACGGCCAGCTGCTGGTGACGGTGCGCGCCGTCGGCCCGGACGAGCCCCCGCACAACGGCGGCCTGCCGTACCTGCTGAGCGTGCACGGCGCGGACCGGCTCGGCATCGTCGCGGCGGTCACCCGGGTGGTCGCCGACATGGGCGGCAACGTCACGGATCTGTCCACGCGCCTGGTCGGCCCGCTCTACCTGCTGGTCGCCGAGGTGGACCTGCCCGAGGGCGTGCCCGCCGAGCTGACCGCGCGGCTGGCGAAGGTCGCCGAGGAGCTGGGCGTCGAGGTAAATCTGCGCCCGGCGGGCGCGGACGTCCTGTGAGCACGGCCGCGACCGGCACCGGCCGGGCCGCGGCGCGGAAGGCGGGCGACCGCGCCGGGCGCAGCGTCGCGCCGGGCACGCGGGCCGACGGCGAGTGTGGCGAGGGGGAGGCGTGAGCGAGCTCAACGAGGTGGCCATCGAGGGCTGGGATCTCGCCGCGCTCGGCGAGGGCCGGGTGCTGCCGGTCGTCACGGCGCCGGACCACGTGCTGAGCCGGGTCGGCGACCCGGTGGACCCGACCGATCCCGCGGTGGTGGCGCTGGCCGCGGACCTGGTCGCGACGATGCGGGTCTCGCCGGGCTGCGTGGGCCTGGCCGCTCCGCAGGTCGGGGTGGGCGTGCAGCTGTTCGTGGTGAACGTCGTGGAACACCCGAAGGCGGTCACCGTGCACGGCACCTTCGTGCTGGCCAACGCGGTCGTCGTCGAGGCCAGCCGGTGGCGGCCGGGCCGGGAGGGCTGCATGTCCGTGCCGGACCTGACCGGGGACGTGAAACGGGCCGGGCGGGTCGTGGTCTCGGGCGAGCTGCCGGGCAGCGGCCGCAAGGTGACGATCACGACGGACGCCTTCGAGGCGAGGGCGCTGCAGCACGAGATCGACCACTGCAACGGACTGCTGTTTTTGGACAAGGTGAGCGGCGCACACGCGATCTATCAGCGAAAAGTCTATCTGTGACACGCACTTAGCGTGTCGCGTGATGCGTGTCGTGATCGTGGGCGCTAGCGTGAGCACATCATGAGACTGATAGTGGGTCCGCTGCCCGCAGCCGTCTACTGGCGACGCCGCGCCATGGTGCTCGGTGCGCTGCTGGTTGCCGTTCTCATGGTGACACTGGCGGTGCGTGGCGCCGGCAGCGGCGGCGCGCAGAACACCGCCGCCACGTCCTCGGCCACGCCGACGGCGGCGCTGTCGGCCGAGCCGAGCGCCGAGCCGTCGCCCAGCCCGGACGACGTGATCGCGCCCGCCTCCGAGGTGAGCGCGAGCCCGTCCACGGCGGCCACGGAGACCGAGACGGACCCGGAGCAGTGCACCGACAGCGAGATCAAGGTGACCGCCAAGGCGGCCAAGACGACGCTCCAGCGGGGCGAGGACCTCTACATCACGCTGCTCGTCAAGAACGTCTCCAAGCGCACCTGCACCCGTGACGTCGGGGCCGACATGCAGGAGCTGCGCATCCTGAAGAGCACCGAGAAGATCTGGTCGTCCGACGACTGCGGCGGGCCGAAGGGCCACGAGGTGCGCCAGTTCCCGCCCAACCACGAGCGCTCGTACACGGTGATCTGGAACGGCAAGTCCAGCTCGGCCTGTGAGAAGACGGCCAAGCGGACGCCGGACGGGCCGGTCCCCCCGGCGGGGGAGTACCGGCTCTACGCGCGCGTCGGGACCGCGATCAGCCCGTCGGTGATCCTGAAGCTGCAGTAGCCCGTCCTCAGACGTACCGCTCCAGGATCGACGTCTCGGCCAGGCGGGACAGGCCCTCGCGGACCCCGCGGGCACGGGCGTCGCCCACCCCGTCGACCGCCTGCAGGTCCTCCACCGTGGCGCCGAGCAGGCGCTGCAGGCTGCCGAAGTGGTCCACCAGCCGGTCCACTATCGCGCCGGGCAGCCGCGGCACCCGGGCCAGCAGCCGGAACCCGCGCGGGCTCACCGCGGCGTCCAGCGCCTCGGTGGTCGCCGGGTAGCCCATGGCCTTGGCCACCGACACCAGGTCGATCAGCTCGCTCGCCGACAGCAGGTCCAGCTCGACCAGGGCCTCGTCGGTGGTGCGCGACTTGCGGCCCAGCGGCAGGTAGTCCCGGATCACCAGGGTGCGGTCGGCGTCCACGCCGGCCATCATCTCGTCGAGCTGCAGCGACAGCAGGCGGCCGTCGGTGCCCAGCTCGACGACGTACCCGGCGATCTCGTCGGAGATCCGGCGCACCATCTCCAGGCGCTGCACGACCGCGAGCGCGTCCCGGACGGTGACCAGGTCCTCGATCTCCAGCGCGGAGAGCGTCCCACTGACCTCGTCGAGGCGCAGCTTGTACCGCTCCAGCGTGGCCAGGGCCTGGTTGGCGCGGGAGAGTATCTGGCCCGAGTCGTCGAGGGTGTGCCGCTGGCCGGCCACATACACCCCGATGATGTGCATCGACTGGCTCACCGAGATCACCGGGTAGCCGCTCTGCTTGGAGACGCGCTCGGCGGTGCGGTGCCGGGTGCCCGACTCCTCGGTGGGGATCGAGGCGTCCGGCATCAGGTGCACCGCGGCGCGCAGGATGCGGGTCCCGTCGGCGGAGAGCACGACGGCGCCGTCCATCTTGCACAGCTCCCGCAGGCGCGTGGCGGAGAACTCGACGTCGAGAGGGAAGCCACCCGTGCAGAGGGTCTCGATGAGCTTGTCGTAGCCCAGGACGATGAGGGCACCGGTCCGGCCGCGCAGGATGCGCTCGAGGCTGTCCCGCAGCGGCGTGCCCGGGGCGACCCGTGCCAGGGTGGCGCGCAACGGATCACCGCCGACTACGGCGGTGTTCCAGGTGGTGTCGCGATCGATCGGCACGGGCACAGTCTACGGGGACGTTCGGCGGACGCTGGGCGGCCCGTGGCGGCGGCGTCACTCAGCGGACAAGCGCGCAGCCCAGTGCAGTGCCGTACGCAAGTCGGACACCTCTTCGACCCGCATGCCGGCGGCCGGTGTGCCGGTCGAATCCGGGCCGCAGCCGGGCGGCACGAGCGCGTACTTGAACCCGAGCCGGGCGGCCTCGGCCAGGCGCCGCGGCACCGCGCCGACCCGGCGCACCTCCCCGGTGAGGCCCACCTCGCCGATCGCGGCGAGCCGGGGCGACATGGACAGGTTGAGCCCGGCCGAGGCGACGGCCAGCGCCACGGCGAGGTCGGCGGCGGGCTCCACCACCCGGATGCCGCCCACGGTCGCCGCGAACACCTCCTTGTCGTGCAGCGCCATCCGCTCCGTGCGCCGCTGCAGCACCGCCAGCACCATGGCCAGCCGGGCCGAGTCGAGGCCGGACACGGTGCGCCGGGGCGAACCCGCCACGGTGGCCCCGATCAGCGCCTGCACCTCGGTGACCAGCGCGCGGCGGCCCTCCATGGCGACGGTGACGCAGGTGCCGGGCACCGGCTCGGCGTACCGCGTGAGGAACAGCCCGGACGGGTCGGGCAGCGAGGCGATGCCGCTCTCGTTCATCTCGAAGCAGCCGACCTCGTCGGCCGCGCCGAAGCGGTTCTTCAGGCCGCGGACCAGGCGCAGCGAGGAGTGCTTGTCGCCCTCGAAGTGCAGCACCACGTCCACCAGGTGCTCCAGCACCCGGGGCCCCGCCACGTTGCCGTCCTTGGTGACGTGGCCCACCAGGACCGTCGCGATGTTGCGCTCCTTGGCGACGGCGACCAGCGCGGCGGTGACCGCGCGGACCTGGGTCACGCCGCCCGGCACGCCGTCGTTGCCCGGCGCCGCGATGGTCTGCACCGAGTCGAGCACCAGCAGGCCCGGCTTTACCGCGTCCAGGTGGCCCAGCACCGCCGCCAGGTCGGTCTCGGCGGCCAGGTAGAGGCGCTCGTGCAGGGTGTTCATGCGCTCGGCGCGCAGCCGCACCTGGCTGACCGACTCCTCGCCGCTGACGATGAGCGAGTTGCTGCCCGCGCCCGCCGCCCACTGCTGGGCCACGTCGAGCAGCAGCGTGGACTTGCCCACACCCGGCTCGCCGGCCAGCAGCACCACCGAGCCGGGGACCAGGCCGCCGCCGAGCACCCGGTCCAGCTCGCTGACGCCGGTGGCCACCGCGCGGGCGGGCGTCGCGGAGATCGAGGCGATGGGCCGGGCGGGCTCACCGGGCGCGCGCGGCGCCACCGAACGCATCGCGCCCAGCGCCGGGCCGGTGGACGACTCGACGACCGAGCCCCACTCGCCGCACTCCGGGCAGCGGCCGACCCATTTCGGCGGCTGGTGCCCGCAGGCGTCGCATTCGTACGCCGGGCGGGCGGGCTTGGCCGACTTGGAGGTGGTGCTGCGCACGGTCACCCGCGCAACCTACCGCGAAGGTGCGACGTGAAAAGCCGCCCGGCGCACCACGCGAGCGGTGGCGTGCCGGGCGGCTCGAAGTCGGGAGGTCAGTGGCCTTCGCCCTCGGTGCCGGGACGCGGCGACGGGGCGACCGGCACCCGCGGCGCCAGGCTCAGCGGCGGCGCCACCGGGACGACCGTGCCGGGCAGGGTCTCGATGACCACGCCGTTGGAGAAGGTCAGCTTGAGGTGCACGCCCTCGCCGTTGGCCAGCGGCTTCTTCAGGCCGGTGAGCAGCGCCAGCTGGCCCGCCTGCGGGGTCAGCTCCAGGTAGCCGCCGGGCTGGATGACCGGCTTGGCCGGGGCCGCCGCCGCGCTCGGGCTCGGGCTGGCCGCCGGGGACGGGCTGCCCGACGCCTTCGGCGACGCGGACGCGGCACCCGTGGGCGACGCCGTCGGCGACGCGGCGGCCGGGGTCGGCGAGGCCTTGAGATCGGCCACCGTGCCCAGCTTCACGCTCGCGGCGTCGTTCGAGCTGATGCTCTCCAGCGTCACCGGCTCGTCGGTGTCGTTGAAGATGCGCAGCTGCAGCGGGGCGTCGGCACCGGCCGGGTAGCCCTTGATGCCGGGGTAGCCGACCATGGCGTCGCGCAGGGCGATGTTGCCGCCGTCCGGCACCGGCACGGTCGCGCTGAAGCCGGGAACGGCCGCGACCTGGTCGGCGGTCTGGGAGATCATGCCGGCACCGCAGCCGGACAGGGCCAGCACAGCGGCTGCCGCACCGCCGGCGAAGAGCATGGTGATCGAGCGCGTCACGGGGGTCAGCGTAATGTCCGGCGATCGAGGCGCTGCAGGCGACCCGCCGCTGATCACAGCGCCCCGCTCAGCACCAGCAGCACCAGGTCGACCGCGGCGGCGGCGAGCAGGGCGCGGAAGGCGGTGCGCGGTGCGGCGTACCAGCCGGTCACGATCAGTCCCGCGGTGGTGGCGAGGGCCGCCAGCCCCGCCCACAGCGGCGGGCGGGCCGCGGCCAGCAGCGTCAGCGTCGCCGCGAGCAGCAGCCCCGACGCGGCCAGCAGGCTGCCCCGCGCGCCGAGCCGGTGGGGCAGGCCGTGCACGCCAGTGGCGGCGTCGTCGGCCAGGTCGGGCACCGCGTTGAGCAGGTGCGCCGCGCCCGCCAGCAGCGCGGCGGCGGCGACCAGCCAGCCCGGCGCGGCGGGGGCTCCCGGCCGCGCGGTGCTGACGAACTCGACCAGGCAGGCGAACGACACCAGATACGGCACGATCGAGACCGGCGTCGCCTTCAGCGGGTGGTTGTAGAGGTGCGCGGAGACCAGCGCGGCCAGGAACCAGGCCCCGGAGGGCCACCCCCAGGCCAGGCAGGCGGCGACGGTGCCGCCCGTGGCCACGGCGGCCGCGACGGCGACGGTACGGCGGCCCGCCGGGTCACCGGCCAGCGGCTTGTCGGTCCGGCCCACGGCCGCGTCGCGCGCGGCGTCGATGGCGTCGTTGGCCCACCCGACCGAGAGCTGGCTCAGCCCGACAGTGCCCGCGACCGCCGCGATCCCGGCCGGGGAGTGGCCCATGCCCGCGGCGAGCAGCGCCCCGAAGGCGGTCACGGCCAGGGCGGGCAGTGGATGACAGGCGCGCAGCAACAGCAGCGGGGACATCCCGTCAGTGTGGCGGTGCTGGAGCCCCTTCCGCGTGCCGGACCGCGTTCGGGCCGCTCGCCCGGATCTTCGCCGGCGGGGTGCGGAGCCGGTCAGCGGGGGGAGGTCTGGGCGCCGGTCGGTGCGGCGGGGGAGCCGGTCGTGGGTGGGGTGCTCGGGGATATGACGGCGGGGGCGGAGACGGCGGGCTGGACCGGCGGGCCGGGCTGGGGCGGGGTCGGGGTGGTTCGGGTCAGGCTCGGCCAGGCGATGAGCAGCAGGCTCAGCAGCGTGATCACCACGGCGATGCCGAGCACGACCAGCGGCAGCACCAGCGAGGGCTGGTCGGGGTCGTCGATGCGCTCGGGCAGGCGCAGGCGGCGGCGCCACTTCGCCCGGCGGGCCGCCCGGCGCACGGCCTTGGCCTCGCGCCTCAGCTCGGCCCGGACCCGCTCCGCCTCCTCGGCCAGCTCAGCGGGGTCATCGGGAATGACGACCTCTCCCCACTCGGGCGGGAGGTCCGGAAGGCCGTTCCCCAGCGTGCCCATCGCCGGCTCCTCGCGCGTCTGCACCGCGTCCCTCTAACTGTCCCGCGTCGTACAGACTCACGCTAGTGGCGCATCGCAGGAGATTGAGGGCTGTTCACGATGCGGACATCCGGCACCACAGACGCCAATGAGTGGAGAAAGGGTCACTCAGCGTAGCGGACGAACGGGCGCCTCGCTGTGTCAAGCAGAAGAAATACGGCTCACAACAGGGGTGAGCTGCGCTAACTGTGCAAGACGGGCTGGGACTGCGCGGCACGCCCGTGTTACCCTAGACACAGCGAAAGGGGTTTCGTACCTATGGATTTCAGTGTCGGCGAGACCGTTGTCTACCCCCACCACGGGGCCGCACTCATCGAGGCTATCGAGACCCGCACCATCAAGGGCGAGGAGAAGCTATACCTCGTCCTTCGGGTTGCTCAAGGCGACCTTACGGTGCGGGTGCCCGCCGAGAACGCCGAGATCGTCGGCGTGCGTGAGGTGGTTGGCGAGGAAGGCCTGTCCAAGGTTTTCGACGTCCTCCGCGCCCCGCACACCGAGGAGCCGACCAACTGGTCGCGGCGGTACAAGGCGAATCTCGAGAAGCTCGCCTCGGGTAACCCGCTCAAGGTGGCGGAGGTCGTGCGTGACCTCTGGCGTCGTGAGCGTGAGCGCGGTCTGTCGGCGGGAGAGAAGCGCATGCTCGCCAAGGCCCGGGACATCCTTGTCGGCGAGGTCGCGCTCGCCGAGAAGAGCACCAAGGACGGAGCCGAGGTTCTCCTGGACAAGGTGCTCGCCGAGGCGTGACCCGCACACCAGCAGTGTCCTCTGATATCGATAGCCGCGACGTTCCAGCGCCCACCGGGCGCAGGGACGTCGCGGTTCTCGTTCCCGCCGCCGGCCTGGGCCTGCGCCTGGGCGGGGGTACGCCCAAGGCCCTGCGCGAGCTGGCCGGCGAGCCCCTCCTGGTGCACGCCTGCCGCCGCGTCGCCCAGGCCCCGTCCGTCGCCATGATCGTCGTCGCCGCGCCGCCCGCCGAGGTCGACGCCGTGCGTGCGCTGGTCCCCGGCGCGACCGTGGTCCCCGGCGGCGCGACCCGCCAGGAGTCGGTCGCCGCCGCCCTGTCCGCCGTCCCCGCGACGATCGACATCGTCCTGGTCCACGACGCCGCCCGCGCGCTCACCCCACCCGACCTGGTCGAAGCGGTCGCCGCGGCGGTCCGCTCGGGCCTGCCCGCCGTCGTCCCCGCCCTCCCCGTCGTCGACACGGTCAAACGCGTCGACACCGCCGACCGCGTCCTCGAAACCGTCGACCGCACCCCCCTCCGCATCATCCAGACCCCCCAGGGCTTCCCCCGCCAAACCCTCCTCGCCGCCCACGCCCAGGCCACCGACGACCACACCGACGACGCCGGCCTGGTCGAACGCCTAGGCCACCAGGTCCACACCGTCCCCGGCAGCGACCTGGCCCTCAAAATCACCCGCCCCCTGGACCTCCTCATCGCCACCGCCCTCCTCACCGCCCACCCCGAAGTGCGTTGATCATGAACTTAGGTACGGGATCGACGGCGTGTCGCTACCCTGGCACCGTGATCAACAGAGAGGCGGCGCGGTGAGGGTCGGTATCGGTACGGATGTGCACGCGTTCGACGCAGAGCGGCCGTGCTGGGTGGCCGGGCTGCACTGGCCGGACTCGCCCGGCCTGGCCGGGCACTCCGACGCGGACGTCGCCGCGCACGCCGCCTGCGACGCCCTGTTCAGCGCGGCGGGCCTGGGCGACCTGGGCGCCAACTTCGGCACCGACCGGCCGGAGTGGTCCGGCGCCGCGGGCGTGGTGCTGCTGGCCGAGGCCGCCCGCCGGGTACGCGCGGCAGGCTTCGCCATCGGCAACGTCTCCATCCAGGTCATCGGCGTCAGCCCGAAGATCGGCAAGCGCCGCGGCGAGGCTCAGCGAGTGCTCTCCGAAGCCGCCGGCGCCCCCGTCACCGTCTCCGGCACCACCACCGACGGCCTGGGCCTCACCGGCCGCGGCGAGGGCCTCGCCGCCATCGCCGTAGCCCTCCTCACCCCCACCACCCCCTGACCTCCCCCCAGGCCACCGCTCCCTCCCACCCGCCCCGCCCCGCGCGCTGGCTCGGGGCACCGTTCCGACCCCGGGCGATCTTGCGCGAACGGTGCCGACGACACGCGCCAACCGGGCATAAGGGCAACACTTCGCGCAAGATCGGCGCAGTCCTCGGCGCTGTTGCGTGAGCGCCGCTGGGTTGATCGCTGTTTCGTGTCGGAAGGTGTGGTCCAGCTGCACTTCTTGACACGAAACAGCGATCAAGCCCCCTGCCCCGGAAAACTTGGCCGATCATGAACTGAGGGCGTGGCGGGGGTGGCGGTGGAAGCGAGTCCGAATTAGACTGGCTGCTCGGCTCCTATCACGTCGTGGGCGGCGCGCTGTCGGGTCTCGTCGATCCGCATGTCGCAACGCCGACACCAGGACGAGCTGATCAACGCCAGGTCGCGGCACCTGGCCGATTCACGGCCGCGAAAATACGGCGGACGCCCGACTCGGGTGTGAATCGACTGTCCGATCAGACACATTGGCGCCGCGTGCCCTTGCCTGCGCAACCAACCTCACTGAAGCTTCAGGTTTAGCGTTCAGCTGCGGCTCATCGCGCCAGGGCACCGGTGATCACCCGTGCCCACTTCCTTGGGTTGGGTGGGAGTTAACTTGCGAAGACTAGGTCGCACCACGGTCGCGGGACTGGCAGTCCTCGGCGCCGTGCTCTTGGCCGTGGGGCCGGCTACGGCGGTGCAGCCGTCGCACGACCGTACGGTGTCCGCGGTCCCGTCGACCGCTACCCCGAACATCAACGACGGCACCGTCAACGCGATCGTCAAGGTCGGTGACAAGGTCTTCGTCGGCGGCACGTTCACCGCCGTCACCGACCGCGGCACCGGCACCGTGCACGCCCGGCCGAACCTGTTCGCCTTCGACGCGACCACCGGCCTGGTGGACACCGCCTTCACGCCCGTCATCAACGACGAGGTGATGACGCTGCAGCCCGGCCCGGTGGCGAACACCGTGCTGGTCGGCGGGCGGTTCACCGGCGTGAACAACGTGCCCGGCGGCTGGAGCAAGCTGGTCGTGCTCAACACGGCCGACGGCACGCTGCTCAGCTCGTTCAAGGCGCCGTCGATGAACGGCGCGGTCACCACCGTGAAGCGGTTCGGCAACCGGCTGCTGGTCGGCGGCTTCTTCACCACGGTCGGCCCCGACACCCGCAACGGACTGGCGTCGCTGGACGCGCTCACCGGTGCGATGGACCCGTTCGTGCAGGTGGCGCTGACCGGGCACCACAACTACAACGGCACCGGGGCCAACTCCTCGGTCGGCCCGACCGAGGTCGACGTCACGCCGGACGGCACCAAGGCGGTCGTGCTGGGCAACTTCAAGCAGGCCAACGGCGGCGACTACGACCAGGTCGTGATGCTCGACCTGACCGGCGCGTCGGCGGCGATCGCCCCCTGGCACACCAACCGGTTCGACGACACCTGCAACCGCAACGCGTTCGACAAGTGGGTCCGTGACCTCGACATCTCGCCGGACGGCAGCTTCTTCGTGGTGGTGACCACCGGCGGCCCGCAGGGCGCGAGCTCGCTGTGTGACGCCGCGAGCCGCTGGGAGATCTCGGCGACCGGCACCAACCTGCAGCCGACCTGGGTGAACCACACCGGCGGCGACACCCTGCTGTCGGTGGCGATCACCGGCACCGCGGTGTACGTTGGCGGCCACCAGCGCTGGATGAACAACCCGGAGGGCAGTGACCGCGCCCGCCAGGGTTCGGTGGCCCGTCCGGGCCTGGCCGCGCTGGAGCCGATGAACGGCATCCCGATGGCGTGGAACCCGGGCCGCCACCCGCGCGGCATCGGCGCGTCGGCGCTGTACGCCACCGAGGACGGCCTCTACGTCGGCTCGGACACCGAGTGGATCGGCAACTTCGACTACCAGCGCGGCCGGATCGCGTACTTCCCGCTCGCGGGCGGGCAGGTGCCGCCGCAGGGCGTGGTGGGCGCGCTGCCGACCGAGGTGTTCTTCCCGAACAACTCCGTCAGCATCCCGGCCAACGACGTGCTGTACCGCGTGAACGCGGGCGGCCCGGCGCTGACCGCGACCGACGGCCTGCTCAACTGGGACGCCGACACCAACGCGGCACCGAGCGGCTACCACAACACCGGTGGCAGCACGAACAGCATCTCTTCCAACACGATCACCCTGGATGCCTCGGTCCCGGCGGGCACGCCGCTGGCCGCGTTCACGGACCGGCGCTACGATCCGTCGGCCGCGCCGGAGATGATGTGGAACTTCCCGGTGGCCGCCGGCACGCAGGTGGAGGTCCGCCTCTCCTTCGCGGCCCGGGACTGGGCGTATCACGCGGTCGGCGAGCGGGTGTTCGACATCAAGATCGACGGCGTCACGGTGGCCGACGACTACGACACGGTGGCCGCGGTCGGCTACAAGGTGGGCCACACGCTGAAGTTCCCGGTCACCAGTGACGGGACGATCAACATCGAGTTCCTGCACGGGGTGCTCGACCCGGCCGTGGACGCGGTCGAGATCGTGCGCACCAGCGC
Organism: Catellatospora bangladeshensis; assembly: GCF_016862575.1. Classification (GTDB taxonomy): domain Bacteria; phylum Actinomycetota; class Actinomycetes; order Mycobacteriales; family Micromonosporaceae; genus Catellatospora; species Catellatospora bangladeshensis. The sequence goes on from NZ_BONF01000013.1 coordinate 41,106, forward strand.
GGGCACCGGCAACGGCGTGGCCAAGCGGGCGTACGACGGCAGCGTCGCGGGCGCGCTCACCGCGGTCGGCGGCGCCGACGGCACGGCCTGGCAGAACCTGCGGGGCGCGTTCCTGATCGACGACACGCTGTACTACGGCATGTCGGACAGCAACATCTACAAGCGCACCTTCGACGGGGTGAACTTCGGCCCGGCCGTGGTGCACAACCCGCACTCGGACCCGCGCTGGGACACGCAGCTCGTCGACGACAAGCCGACGACCACGCTGACGTACGCCGCGGTGAAGACGGCCATCTACACCGAGCTGCCGAACGTGCGGAGCATGTTCTACAGCAACGGCCGGCTGTACTACACCATCAACGGCCAGAACGCCCTGTTCTGGCGGGCCTTCAGCCCGGACAGCGGCATCGCCGGGGCGGTCCGCTACCAGGCCAACGGCAGCGGCACGTCCACCGCTCTGGAGAACCTGTCCGCCCCGTCGGGCGTGCTGTTCCTCTCCGGCGGGTACGTGTACTGGTCGCGCGGCGGCTCGGACGGGCGCCTGGTGCGCCGGGCGTTCGACGGCACCAGCTTCACGGGCACGGCGGCCGCGGTGAGCGGCCCGACGATCGACAACGTGGACTGGCGTTCGCCGGGCGCGTTCATCCGCGGCTGACCCGCGGGCGTACCGCAACGGAATGACGTCGGACCGGCCACCCCGCGGTGGCCGGTCCGACGCCTTTCGGGGGACGGTCGTTGCGGGTTACGGGGACGAACGGCTACCGTATCCCGAATCGCGGCGCGAATTGCCGACAATAGCCCCGGAATAGCGCGTGAAGTGGTATTCACGCAAGCGTCATTCCGGTCCGGCAATGGTCGGCTGCGCGACAGGACGGATCGCCGAACTTTGGCAGCATCCGGGTATGTATGGCTTCTCGATCGCGCGTCGCGGCAGGCGGCGCAGGGTGCTGCTGGCACTCGCCTCGGTGGCGACCGTCGCCGCGGTGGGCCTGGGCACCTCCGCGTCGGCCGTGTCGATCCAGCACTCCGCCCTGGTGGGCCAGGACCCGGTCAACTGGACGCCGCACGCCCTGGACGGGACGGCTTTCAAGGTCTTGCAGATCGGCAGCCGCGTCTACGTCGGCGGCTCGTTCACGCAGATCCGCAGCGCCAGCTCGGGCACGGTGATCACGCAGCGCCGGCTGTTCGCGTTCAACGCCACCACCGGCGCCATCGACAACACCTTCAAGCCGGTGGTCGACGGCACGGTGCGCTCGCTGGTCGCGGCTCCGGACGGTCAGTCGATCTACATCGGCGGTGACTTCACCAACGTCAACAACGTACGTTCCCGCAGCGTGGAGCGGATCAGCGCGACGACCGGGGCGTCGGTGTCCGGGTTCACCGTGCCGGACATCACCGGCGGGGTGGACGAGCTGCGGCTGACCGGTAACCGCCTGCTGCTGGGCGGGCGCTTCCAGGCCGTGGGCGGGGCGACCCGGCGCGGGCTCGCGGCGCTGAACGCGACCACGGGCGCGGCCGACGCGTCGGTGAACATGAACCTCGACGGGGCGCGGGTGACCAGCACCGGCGCCACCTCCGGGGTGAAGGTCACCGGCATGGACGTGACTCCGGACGGCTCGAAGCTGGTCATCATGGGCAACTTCAGCTCGGTCGCCGGGCAGGCCCGCCACCAGATCGCGGTGGTCAACCTGACCACCTCGCCCGCGACGCTGTCGCCCTGGAGCACCACCCGCTACCAGCAGCAGTGCTCGCCGTCGTTCCCGACGTACATGCGGGCGGTCGACATCTCGCCCGACGGCACCTGGTTCGCCGCGGTCACCACGGGTGCGAAGCGGACCGGCTCGCTCTGCGACACCGCGGCCCGCTGGGACCTGACCTCCGCGGTCGCCGGCAAGCAGCCGGTATGGGTCAACTACACCGGCGGCGACACCCTGCTCTCGGTGGCCGTGGCCGGGTACGCCGTCTACGTGGGCGGCCACCAGCGCTGGCTGGACAACCCGAACGGCACCGACAGCGCCGGGCCGGGCGCGGTGGAGGCCGAGGGCATCGGCGCGATCAATCCGGGGACCGGCAAGGCCTTCCTGTGGAACCCCGGAAAGGATCGCGGGGTGGGCACCGAGGACATCTACCCCACTTCCGCGGGACTGTGGATAGCGAGTGACACGGATACCGTTCATGGCGAGTTCCATGGAAGGATTGCGTTCTTTCCATTGCCGGCTGCGTGAGCGGATCGGATCCGGTCACCGATCACGAGAAATGTGATCTCCATAGACGGTGAGTGGTGCGGCATCGGTGCGGGCGTTCGCGTCTCGCGGCGGTGCCGCACACCGCTGTGGCGAGTTCGCTACGAAGATCGCGGCACGGGCCGCGAGACCTGTTCGGAGTCTGATTGTGGTCAACCCCTCATTACGCGCTCGACCCGCACCGACCGAACGATTCGACCCCCGGCCACGGCGACGCGGCTTCTGGCCGCCCTCCCGCGGGAAAATGATCATCGCGGCGATCGTCGCCGCCTGCCTCGGCGTGGCGCTCATCGGCGCCGCCGTGGTGCTGGCCAAGGACGAGCCGCCGGAGACCGCGTCGTCGCGCATCCCGGTGGCCGAGGACACCTACGTGGTGCGCGAGGAGCCCGACACCGTGTTCGGAGCCCGGGACACCCTCGTCTCGGTCTCGCGGCCCGACTACTACGCGGTCACCTACCTGAAGTTCCAGGTGGCCATCCCGTCGGGCTTCCGCATCTCCGGCATGTCGCTGCAGCTGCAGGCGGACGCCAAGCCGCCGGCCGGGCTCCAGGTGCGCTCGGTGCTCAGCAGCGAGTGGAACGAGCGCGAGCTGGCGTACACCAACCGGCCGGGCCTCGGCCAGGTGCTGGGCGCCCCGCAGGTGTCCGCGAAGAACCTGGTCAGCTTCGACGTGGGCGGCGCGGTGACGCCGAGCGACGAGCCGGACCAGCTCCCGGTCGCCGTCTCGTTCGCGGTGACCAACGCCAGCGACACCGAGACGCTGACCATGTTCGCGGGTGAGCACGGTGACGGCGCCCCGGCACTCGCGGTGAGCTTCATCGAGGTCGGCGCGCCGGACCGGGCCCCGCTGGACGGGCACCAGGGCGGGCCGAAGCCCAGCGGCAGCGTCTCGGGCACCCCGTCACCGGGCGTCTCCGGCTCGGCGGCGCCGTCCGCGTCGGTGAGCCCCGGGACCAGCCCGAGCACGAGCACGGGCAACCCGCCCCCGCCGAGCACCATCCCGGCCGGGCGCACGCTCTGCGGCGCGTCCTTCTACCAGGAGAACGGCGAGTCGTACACGCAGGCGCTGGCCCGCGAGGACGGCTACTTCGGGGGCCTGGAGTCGGTGCGCGTGTTCTATCCCGGCGCGCCCGCGGCCTGGCCCGGCAACGCCGGCAAGGCGAACCGGACCGTCATCGTGTCGTTCAAGTACAACCCGAAGGAGATCCTCAACGGCTCGCGCGACGCGTACCTGAAGGACTGGTTCGCCAAGGCGCCGCGCGACCGGGACGTGTACTGGGTCTACTACCACGAGCCCGAGGACAACATCGAGTCCGGCGTGTTCACCGCGCCCGACTACCGGGCCGCGTGGAAGCGGCTGGCGGGCCTGGCCGACCAGGCGGGCAACAGCAAGCTGCACGCCACCCTGGTACTGATGGACTGGACGCTGATGTCGCAGTCCGGCCGCAAGTGGAAGGACTACTACCCGGGCGGCGACGTGATCGACGTGCTGGGCTGGGACGTCTACAACTGGGACAAGAACAAGTACACCCCCGCCACCGACCTGGTGGGCCGCGTCGCGGCCACCTCCAAGGGCGAGGGCAAGCCGTGGGGCATCGCCGAGATGGGCAGCGCGAAGCTGGCCAGCGACACCACCGGCAACACCCGGGCGGCGTGGCTGACCGCGATGGCGAACGAGACCATCAAGAACAAGGGTCTCTGGATCACGTACTTCGACATCGACTGGACCACGCACGACTTCCGGCTGCGGGACTCCGTCTCGCAGCGGGCGTGGCGCTCGTTCTGCGACGCCTGACGGCATGACGGAGGGGCGGGATCCGCTGGATCCCGCCCCTCTGCCGGGCACTGCTCAGATGCCGCGGCCGCGCTCGTGCAGCCGGCGCAGCACCGTGTCGGCCGAGACCAGCCGCGTCGCCACGGCCAGGGCCAGGTAGGAACGCGCCTCGCGCGGGCTGTGCCGGATGGTCCGCCCCGCCCAGCGCATCGCGTCCCGCCGGTGTCCGCCCGCGGCCTGCGCGAACGCGATCTGCCCGGTGATCCGCGCGCAGCCGCGCGGCGCGCCCTCGAACTCCGGGTAGCGCTCCAGCAGCCACTCCAGGGCCTCGGCGATGGTCGCCCAGCGCGCGGTGAAGTACGACTGCCGGTGCCAGCGCACCCGTACGCCGACCCCCGGCGCGTTGGCGATCGGCGCCCGGCGGGCCGCCCGCAGCAGCAGCTCGTAGTCCTCGGCGTAGCTGCCCGGGATGTTCTCGTCGACCAGCCCGATCCCGTCCACCAGCGCCGCGCGCCGGAACAGGAAGGTGGACGGGTGCAGCTCGGTCAGCCGCGAGCGCAGCAGGTCAGGCAGGGTCACCGAGTCGACGCCGAGGGTGCGGTCCACGTCCCGGCCGTCGTAGTCGATGACCACGCCGATCGAGCACAGCTCCGCCTCCGGGCGCGCGGCCAGCAGGTCCGCCTGCGCGGCGAGCTTGCCCGGCAGCCACTCGTCGTCGTCGTCGCAGAACGCGACCAGCTCGCCGGTGACGGCCAGGATGCCGGTGTTGCGGCCCCCGGCCAGGCCCGGGGTGCGCTCGTTGGTGATGACCCGGACCCGGCGGTGCGCGTCGGCGCGCTCCAGGGAGTGGTCGGGCTCGCTCTGGTCGTACACCACCACGATCTCGATCGGCCCGGCGTAGTCCTGGCCGAGGATCGCGTCGATCGCCTTGCGCAGCAGTTCCGGGCGGTTGCGGGTGGGCACCACCACCGAGACGCTCGCCGTCATTTCTGTCTCCAGTTCAGGTATCCGTAGCGCACGCGGCCGGGCCACGTGATCAGGCTGAGGACGCGGCGCTTGCGTGCCGCGAGCTTGCCGCGCCAGGCGGCGTCGAGCCGCAGCTCGACCCGGCCGGTGGTGAAGCGCATCGGGTTACCCGCCACGGTGTGCGTGGTCTCCAGCTGCGCCACGGGCAGTTCGGCCCCGGGTGCCGGGTCGGACAGGAAGTCCAGGCCGCCGGGGCCGAGCCCGGCGAACTCGCGGATGCGGCGCAGGCCGTCGCCCGGCTGGGCCACCACGTCCTCGTAGCGCAGCCGCAGCGTCGGCACCCCGGCCCAGTCCAGCACGTGGAACAGCGCGTTGTGGACGGACCACAGCACGCCGGACTGCACGGTGGAGTACTGCGGCATGTACACCTCGGCGCCGACGATCTCGGGGCGGCGCACCTCGCGGCTCCACGAGTACGCCACCGCGCGCCCGTCCCGGACCAGGTGCAGCACCCGCAGGTCCACGCCGCGCGCGTGGCGCAGCGCGAACGCCAGCGAGGCGTGCTTGCTGGAGTCGACGACCACGCGCGCGCCGGACACCTCCGCGATCGCGCGGTAGAGCCTGCGGTGCAGCTCACCGTACGCGCGCAGGTCCGCCTTGCGGCGGTTCAGCCAGTACGGCAGTGCCATGCGGGGCACGAAGCGCATGCGGTCCACCCGCGTCTTCAGCGCCATGACGTCGGCGAGGTCGAGGGTGTGCCAGCCGCCGAACGCGACGTCGCCGACCTTCGCCCAGAACGGGCAGTCGTCGAACGCGCTGCCGCAGCCGCACCGCTCGTTGTCGCGCAGCGCGCGTTCCCAGATGTGGGTGACCTCGCCCACCGCGCAGGTGTCGGCGGCCTGGCCGAGCATGCGGTCGGTCAGCGTGGAGCCGCTGCGGCCCCAGCCGCCGATGAACAGCACGGTGACCTCGTCGGTCGGCAGCAGGCCGCGCGAGGGCCGGGTGACCAGCCCGTCCGCGATGGCGCCGACCCGCTTGGCGGCCTCGACCGCGGCCGCCCCGGCCTCGCTGCCGGAGATGTGCAGCCGGGTGGGGTCGGCCAGCGCGGCGAGCAGCGCCGCCCGGAACTCCTCCTCGGTGCGGCACAGCTCCACCATGCCCAGCTCGCCCATGCGGGCGGCGAAGCGCTGCTGGTGGTCGTCCACGTGCTCGCCGAGGGTGGGGTCGCGCGGGACCACGATCGGCTTGTGCCCGGCGCGGCGCGCCTCGGTGATGGTGGCGGGCCCGCCGTGGCAGACCACCACACCGGCCTGGCGCAGCCGCTCGCCGAGCGTCTCGTGGTCGAAGAACGCGGCCGAGCCGGGCAGGTCGCGCGCGGCGGACGAGCCGTACTGCATCACGCAGGGCACCTGCTGCTCGGCGGTGATCCGGCCGGCCCAGTCCAGCAGCCGGTCGAACGGGTGCACGTCGGTGCCGACCACGACGAGCACGGCGTCGCGCTCGGGGCGGCGGGGCGCCGGGACGGTGAGCCCGACCTGGGCGTGGGTCTCGAACGGAGTCGTCACAGCAGCGGTCCCACCAGCGTCGCGCCCTTGTACAGCCGCAGCTGCTCCTCGAACTGCACGAGCATGCGCGAGGTGAACGGGCGGCACAGCCGGGCGGTCAGCGTGCGCGTCTCCAGCCGGTCGTAGACCTCGACGTACACCGTCGGGATGCGCAGCAGGCGGGCCACCACGAAGAACGGCAGCGCGACGCCGGCCCCGGTGGAGATCACCACGTCGGGGCGCGAGCGGCGCAGCATGCGTACCGCCAGCAGGGCGTTGCGCAGCAGGTTCGGGATGTTGCGGGTGGTCGGGTAGTGCGCGTACACGACCTTCTGCTCCCCGGCCAGCAGGCTGTGCGCGTCCTGGGTGGGGAAGGTCACCCAGGTGCGGGCGCGATCGGTCCACCATGGACGCAGCGCGTACAGCTGAGCGAGGTGGCCGCCCGAGGAGCCGACCAGCATGACATGACGGGCACGTTGCGATTCGTCCACCACAGTCCTCTCCTGTGTTGCAGCGTCTCCTGTGTAGACGGTCCGCAGCCTAGCGACACGATTTAACATTTCCTCGTCGCGAATTGTCGGTAGCGCGACAGTGCACGGGATCTGACCGAACGGCTGCTCACGAACGCCTACTCTTGAGCCCGTCGCCATGATGGCGGCGTCCAATAACTCCGGTCTCATATAGATGTGGCCGTTTGGCTGACCGCGTCCCCGGCAGCGGTGGTTATGGTGAGGTCCGTCTACCTTTCGAGACGTCTACCTGCACTGCACCGCTCGTCCGGGGCCATGTGTTAATTGCTCGTGAACCAAGGGGTATCAATGGCTACTAATGCGGCGTCGGTGCAGACGGCGAGCATCGGCGATTACGTCGGCTGGCTTGCCCGCCGCTGGTGGCTCGTGACGCTCGCGGTGGCCGTGGGCGCCGTCGGCGGGCTCGGCTTCGCCGCCACCCAGCCCAAGGTGTACGTGTCCGAGACCAAGGTGCTCGTGCTCCAGGTCGGACAGGACACCAGTGTCAAGGTCAACCTCGACACCGAGTCGCAGGTGGTCCGCTCGACCACCGTCGGCGACGCGGCCGCGCACCTGCTCAACATCACCGAGCCGGTGGACACGCTGGTCGAGCGGGTGTCGGTGACCGTCCCCGCGAACACCTCGGTGCTGTCGATCGCCTTCGAGGCGCCCACCGTGGCCGAGGCCCAGCGCGGCTCGCAGGCCTTCGCCCAGGCGTACCTGGACCAGCGCGCCGCCGACGCGCAGAAGAACCTCGACGTGCAGGCCGCGGCGATGCGCGACGAGATCTCCGGTCTCACCAAGCAGCTGAACGACGTCGCCGGCCAGGTGGCCGCGCTGCCGAACAACTCGGTGGACCGCCAGCGCGCGGTGCAGCAGCAGCAGATCCTGACGCAGCAGATCAACACGCTGAACAACCGGCTGATCCCGCTGCTCGCCACGATCGTCAAGCCGGGCAGCATCCTCTCCGCGGCGACCAAGCCGGAGGGGCCCGCCAAGCCCGACCTCATGCTCTACCTCATCAGCGGCGTCGGCATCGGCCTGCTGCTGGGCCTGGCCGGTGCGCTGGTGCTGGACCGGCTGGACAGCCGGATCTACCACAGCCGCCAGATCCCGTACCGCACCGACGTGCCGATCCTGATGGAGGTGCCGCGCGGCCGGGACCGGTCGGCGGTGGCCGACGCGGCCAGCGCGCTCGGGCGCGAGTTCAGCCTGCTGCGCAACGTGCTGCGGGTGGCCGCGGGCGTGGCGCGCGGCGGCCGCCCGTCGGCCACCGACGCGCTGCTGATCTGCGGCGCCGCCCCCGGGCCGGCGGTCGAGTTCGTGGTCTCCAACCTCGCCGCCGCCTTCGCCCGCTCGGGCGAGCGCGTCGTGATCGTGTGCACCGACAGCACCTCGTCGCTGCCGCAGCTGCTGGGCGTCGCGCCCATGCAGGGCCTGGGCGACGTCATCGCCGGTGAGGTGGCGCTGGACAGCGCGCTCTACGCGGTGCCCGCCATCCGCGGGGTGTCGCTGCTGAGCCCGGGACGTATCGACCCGCGGGTCGAACTGCCCGTCGCGGCCGTGTCCGACCTGCTGGTCCAGCTCCAGGCGCAGGCCGACCGGGTGCTGCTGGCCACCGCCCCGCCGAGCAGCGCCGTGGACGCGCAGGCGCTCAGCGAGATCGCCGCCGCGGTGCTGCTGGTCGTGGAGACCCGCGTCGCCCGCGCCGAGGACGTCGAGGCCTCCATCGAGCAGGTCGCCCGGGTCCAGGGCCCGCTCGCGGGCATGCTCGTGGTGCGCAGCCCCCGCGCGGCCCGCCGGTCGCGCAAGCGCAAGGCGCAGGCCCTGCCGGTCGCGGCCCAGCCGGTCGTGCCCGCCCAGGTCGAGCTGCCGCGCGCCGGACGCGAATCCGACCAGACCATGGTCATCCCGCGGCTCGACGGTGACGGCGAGCGCATCGAGTTCTGGAACCCGGGCGCCGACAAGTCCGACAAGAAGGCCGTCGGCAAGCGCGCTCCCGTGGACGACAACACCACCGCCGACCTGCGATGACCCGCCAGATCCGCCTCAGCCTCGCGGCCGCCCTGACAGTGGCGGCCCTGGCCGGCTGCTCGGTCGGCCCGGCCGGCCAGCAGTCCGGCGCGGCGCCCGACCGGTCGCCGTTCGTGCTGCCCTCGCCCGAGGCGGTCCGGCCGCGAGCCCCGCTGACCGGCCTGGAGGTCGACGCGTCCGCCGTGTCGAAGACCGCGGTCCTGGTGCCCATCGAGGTGGGCACCGGGGCCGCCGCGCCGGTCGGCCTGGACCGCGCCGACATCGTCGAGCTGGAGTTCGCCGAGGGCAGGCTGCTGCGCGCCGCGGCGGTGTACCAGTCGCAGCCCGCAGACAAGGCCGGGCCGGTCTCGGCGGTGCGCCCGGCCGACGTCAAGCTGCTCAACCAGCTGCGGCCGTACGTGGCGCACAACGCCACTCCGAAGGGCTTTCTCGACCTGCTGACCGCGACGAAGCTCGCCGCGGTGACGCCGCAGAAGAAGCTGCCCGGCTTCACCACGGCCGCCGGGCGAAGCTACGTGAACACCGGCACGCTGCAGGCCGGCGCCCCGGACTCGCAGCTGGAGCCCGCACCGCTGTTCCAGTACGCGCAGCCCGGCGAGCCGCTCGCGGCCACCGGCACCACCCCGGCCACCACGGTCGTGGTGTCGGCGCCCGGCCACGCCGCGCTGACCTGGAAGTTCGACGAGACGAGCAAGCGGTGGCAGGCCACCGTCGGCGGGGCCCCGGTCGCCGCCGCGAACCTGGTGCTGCTGACCATGCCGTACACGAAGAAGGTCGTCAAAGCGCTGAAGAAGGAAGTGGCGCTGGCCGACCCGATCGGCGAGGGCAAGGCGCAGATCTTCTCGTCCGGGCAGGGCGTCGAGGCGCACTGGTACAAGACCGGCTTCTACTCGGCGCTCAACATCCTCGGCCCGTCGCAGTACCTGGTGCGCCTGGCGCCCGGACCGACCTGGGTGCTGCTGGTGCCCACGACGGCGAAGGTGACCACCTCGTGACCGCCACCGCGGGCCATACGCCATCCCGGGAGGACGCGCCGGTCGCCCGGGGCGTCGTCGTGCCCCCGGACCACGTGAAGACCCTGCCGCCGCTGGCGGCGGTGCTGCGCCGCCGCGGCACCCGCGAGCCGCTGCCGGCCCGCGACTGGGCGCTGTTCGCCATGATCGTGCTGTATCCGGTGGGCTGGCTGCTCGGCCTGACCCTGGCCTGGATCCCGCTGCTCGCCATCCCGATGGCGCTGGAGCTGATCCGGCGCGGCCGGGTGCGGCTGCCCGCCCCGGCCACGCTGTGGATCCTGCTGTTCTTCCTGGGCCTGGTCAGCGTGACCATGCTCGGCGCGACGGTGCCCGACGCGCTGCCGCCGGAGATGGGCATCGGCCGCATCCTGGCGTTCGCGCAGCGGATGGGCGACATCTTCGCGGCCGGGGTGGTGCTGCTCTACATCGGCAACATGTCGGAACGGGAGCTGCCCACCCGGCGCGTGATCAAGTTCCTCGCGTTCTTCTTCGTGGTGCTGGTCATCGGCGGCATCGCGGGCATGTTCCTGCCGCGCATCCAGGTGGTCACCCCGCTGGCCGAGGTGCTGCCCCAGTCGATCATGAGCAACGGCTGGGTGCGCTCGTCGGTGAAGATCGAGTTCGCGCAGTGGCAGAGCATCCTGGGGGAGGCGCCGTCGCCGCGGCCCGCCGCGCCGTTCCAGTACACCAACACCTGGGGCCAGTGCCTGGTGCTGCTGATGCCCTGGTTCGTCATCGCCACCCTGCACGGCCCGCGCACGCTCTGGGGCAAGACCTGGCCGGTCCTGGTCCTCATCGCCTCGATGGTGCCGACGGTGTACTCGCTCAACCGGGGCATGTGGGCCGGGGTCGCCATCCTGGTCGGCTACCTGGTGGTGCGGATGGCGATCAAGGGCAGCGTCATGCCGGTCGCCATGGTGCTGGTCGGCGTCGCGCTGGCCGGGCTCATCGTGCTGATGACCCCGCTGGGCAGCACCATGATGGAGCGGTTCGACAACCCGCACTCCAACGAGGGCCGCGCCTCGCTCAACGCCGCCGCGGTGGAGGCGGCCAAGGCGTCGCCGATCATCGGCTTCGGCGGCCAGTCGGAGACGATCGGCAGCGAGCGCTCCATCGCCATCGGGCAGAGCCCGTCGTGCGAGCAGTGCGGCAACCGCGACATCGGCAGCGACGGCCAGCTCTGGATGTTCCTGATCACGCAGGGCTTCGTCGGCGCCGGCCTTTACCTGCTGTTCTTCGCCTGGATGGGGTGGCGCTTCCGGCGTGACCATTCCTGGGTGGGCATCGCGGGCGGGGTCACCGCACCGCTGGCCATCTGGTTCTCGACCATCTACAACTCGCTGGGCATGACCCTCGTGATCATGATGATCTCGCTGGCGCTGCTCTGGCGCAACGAGACGAGCCGGGTCTACACATGAGCGAGTTCCTGACCGAGCTGGGCCGCCTGCTGGGAGAGGACACCGGGGCGGGACCGGCCGGGCCGGACCGGGTGTTCCTGGGCCGCGGCGCGCCCGCCGGGCGCGAGGTCTACACCGTCGTCCCGGCGATCGGCTCCGCACGGCTGCTCGTGCCGCACGGGGACCGGCGCGCCGCCGGTGTCGCGGTCCGCAACACCAGCGCGCCGCGCTCGCTGAAGGACCGGCTGCGCCAGCGCGTGCTCGCGGGCGTGTTCACCGTCGGCGCCGGCGACCTGGTGTTCCGGGACCGGCTGGCGGTCGGCGCCGAGCCGTCGCTGGCCGCGCACCTGGGCGGGCTGGTCGGCACGCCGGTGCGGCTGAGCGTGCGCTTCGGCCCGCCGCGGGCCAACCGCAAGCCGGTGCTCCAGCTCATCGACGGCCCGGGGCGCACGGTGGCGTACGCCAAGATGGCCGTCAACGAACTCACCACCGAGCTGATCACGGCCGAGCACCGGGCGCTAGGCCTGCTCGCCGGCCGCGACCTGGGCCCGGTGCGGGTGCCCGAGGTGCTCCACTTCGGCACCTGGGCCGGGGCGCGGCTGCTGGTCGTCGGCGCGCTGCCGGTGCGCGGCGACGCCCCGCCCGTCGGGCTCACCCCGCTGTCCACGGCCGCGATGCGCGCGATCGCCGAGGTCGACGGCGTACGCACCGGCCCGGTGCGGAGCAGCGCCTACGCCGAGCGGCTGCGCGCCCAGATCGGCCGGCTCGGGGACCGGCCCGTCGCCGGGCTCATGCGCCGCGCGCTGGACGAGTGCGCCGGGTTCGAGGTGCCCTTCGGCTGCTGGCACGGCGACTGGAACGGCGGCAACATGTCCGCCCACGGCGAGCAGCTGCTGCTGTGGGACTTCGAGCGGTTCGCCGCGGACGTGCCGGTCGGCTACGACGCCGTGCACTTCGACCTGCACGAGGCGGTGACCGTACGCGGGCAGGACCCGGTGCCCGCCGCCCGCGCGACCGGCAGCCGCGCCGCCGAGCTGCTCGCCCCGTTCGGGGTGGCCGGCGACGCCGCGCGCGCCGTGGCCGCGCTCTACTTCGCCGAGATCGGCAGCCGCTACCTCGGCGACGGGCAGGACGGATTCGGCCAGGCGATGGGGCGGGTCGACGAGTGGATCAACGGGGCGCTCGCCGGACTCGGCGGGCGATGGGCAGCTCTGGTGGGAGAGAAGAACTAGATATGGCAGCGAAGAGCCGGGTACGCAAGTTCCTCTGGCACCGCGCGGGCGTGGTGGCCCGGACCGCGGGACAGCTCACCGCCGACCGGCGGCTCACACCGTCGTTCCTGATCGTCGGCACGCAGCGCGGCGGCACGACCTCGCTCTACAAGGCACTCGTGCAGCACCCGGCGTACCTGCCGCCCCGGTTCCGCAAGGGCGTGCACTACTTCGACATGGACTACCACCGCGGGCACAAGTGGTTCATGGGCCACTTCCCGAGCCGCGCCAAGGCCGAGCGCACCGCGCAGGCCACCGGCATGCCCGCGATCACCGGCGAGGCCAGCCCGTACTACATGTGGCACCCGCTGGCCCCCGAGCGCATCGCCCGGGACCTGCCCGGCGTCAAGCTGATCGTGCTGCTGCGCGACCCGGTGGAGCGCGCCTACTCCGGCCACGCCCACGAGTACGCGCGCGGCTTCGAGACGGAGAAGTTCGAGCAGGCCGTCGCCCTGGAGCCGGAGCGCATGGCGGGCGAGCGGGCGAAGATGGCCGCCGACCCGAGCTACCACAGCCACGCCGTACGCCACCTGGCCCACCTCGGCCGCGGCGAGTACGTCGACCAGCTGCTGCACCTGGAGTCGCTGGTCGGCCGCGAGCGCCTGCACGTGGTGGACAGCCACGATTACTTCGCCCAGCCGGAGCAGGTCTTCTCCGGGGTGTGCGGCTTCCTCGGCATCCCGGACGTGCCCGGCATCGAGCACGACCAGCACAACGCCCGGCCCCGGATGGCGATGCCGGACGGGCTGCGCTCGCGGCTGGAGGACCACTTCGCGCCGTACGACGCGCGGCTGGCCGAGTGGCTGGGCGGGACGCCCAGCTGGCGGCGATGAGCGCGGACCGGCCGGCCCACGCCGGCGCGTACGGGGTGGACCAGGGGCGCATCATGCGCACCGGGATCTTCAACCTCGTGGGCGCCGGCGTCTCCGCGCTGGCGGGCCTCGCGCTCACCGTGGTCGTCACCCGCGGCTTCGACGCGAGTGTCGCCGGGGTGCTGTTCACCCTCACCTCGGTGTTCCTGATCCTGTCCGCGGCGGCGCTGCTCGGCGCGGAGACCGGCGTCGTCTACCTGCTCGCCCAGCAGCGGGTGCGTGACGAGACGGGCCGCCTGCGCGCCACCGTCCTTGTCGCCACCGCGCCCGTCGTGGTGGCCAGTCTCGTGCTCGCCGGGGCGCTGTGGGCCGCCGCGCCGTGGTTCGTCGGCGTGACGCTGCCCGACGCCCCGGCCGGCACCGTCGCCGCGGTACGCGTGTTCGCCGTGTTCCTGCCCCTGTCCACGCTCAGCGGCGTGCACCTCGCGGTCGGCCGCGGCCTGGGCTCGACCCGGCCGCACGTGCTCGTCGAGCGGGTGCTGCGGCCCGGTCTGCAGCTGCTCGGCGTCGCCGCCGTGCTCGTCGCGGGCTGGACCAGCTCCGCCGCGCTCGCCCTGGCCTGGGCCGCGCCGTACGCGCTGGCCGTGGTCGTCGCGGTGCTGTGGTCGGCCCGGCTGCGCCGCCGCGCCGAGCGGGCCGGTGGCGAGCCGGTCGCGGCCCCGGACCGCGCGGACTGGGGCCGGTTCTGGCGCTACTCCACGCCCCGGGCGGGCACCGGCCTGGCCCAGCTCGCCCTGCAGCGGCTCGACGTGGTGCTCGTCGCGGCGCTGCGCGGACCGGTCGACGCGGCGCTCTACACCGCGGCCACCCGGTTCCTGGTGATCGGGCAGCTCGGCGGCCAGGCCCTGGCGCAGTCCGTGCAGCACCGCTTCTCCGGGCTGCTCGCCCAGGACCAGCACGACGAGGCCAACCAGCTCTACCGCATGACCACCACCTGGCTGATCATGCTGACCTGGCCGTTCTACCTGACCTGGGCCATCTTCGGCGGGCAGCTCATGTCCGTGTTCGGCGAGGGCTACCAGGCCGGTGGCGACGCGGGCGTGGTCGGCATCGTGCTGTCGCTGACCATGCTGGTGGCGACGGCCTGCGGCATGGTCTCCACGGTGCAGGAGATGGCCGGCAACACCGGCGTCGCCTTCTTCCAGACCATGATCGCGCTCGGGGTGAACGTGGTGCTGAACATCGTGCTCATCCCCTCGTACGGCATCGTCGGCGCGGCGCTGGCCTGGTCGGCGGCGCTGCTGCTGAAGAACCTGCTGCCCCTCTTCCAGCTGCAGCGCCGGCACGGGCTGTCGCCGCTGTCGCGCGGCGGGCTCATCGCGATGGCCGCGGCCGTCGGCTGCTACGGCGTGCTGCCGCTGCTGGCCCGGCTCGCGCTCGGCGACCACCCGCTGGTCGGCGTCGGCGCGGTGCTCCTCACGACCGTCCTCTACGCCGCGCTGATCTGGCGTCACCGGCAGGCGCTGCAGCTCGCGGGCCTGCGCAAGCTGCGCCGCCGGCCGGTCGCGGCGCCGGCTCAGCCGGCCTCACCCCCAGTGGAGACCTTGGTGCGATGAAAACCTCATTACCGGCTGCGGGGCTGGTGATGGCGCTGGCCGTGGCGGCGGCCGGCTGTACCCCTGCCGCCGAGGAGGTCCCTGCCTCCCCGGTGCGCCCCTCCCCGAGCGTCAAAGTCATGCCCCCGCCCAACCCGGGCCCGTTCGTCACCACCGGCCGCGGCCCGCAGGTGCCCGCGGACGGCGCCTACTTCGGGGCGTACGTCGACGCCCCGCAGCGCACCGGCGACCGGCTCGACGCCATCGACGGCTTCGAGAAGCTGATCGGGCGCGACCTCGCCATCGCCCACTCGTTCCACCCGTGGCGCGAGGACTTCCCCTCGACGTACGACTACGAGCTGGTGCACCGCAACATGCTCCTCATGGTGTCCTGGGCGGGCACCGACACCCGCTCGATCATGACCGGGGTGTACGACGAGGAGATCCGCCGCCGCGCCGAGGCGGTGCGCGCGTTCCGGGTGCCGATCCTGCTGCGCTACCGGTGGGAGATGGACCGGCCCAACCTGCAGAACGTGGTCCACTCACCCGAGGACTTCGTAGCCGCGTGGAAGCGGGTGCGCGGCATCTTCACCGAGGTCGGGGCCACCAACGCGGCGTGGGTGTGGTGCCCGCACGCCGACGGCTTCATCGATGGCCGGGCGCAGCCCTACTACCCCGGCGACGACCAGGTCGACTGGCTCTGCGCCGACGTGTACCCCGGCCAGGAGATGTACTCCTTCACCGAGCTGATGGCGCCGGTCCTGGAGTTCGCCCGCCAGCGCCCCCGCCCGCTGATCATCGGCGAGTTCGGCGTCGAGCAGAAGGAGCGTGGCGTACGCGCCGCCTGGTTCGACGACATGCGCGCCGTCATGCACCAGCAGCCCCAGATCAAGGCTGTCGTCTACTTCAGCGGCAAGCAGGACGTGCGCCCCAGATACGACACCACCCTCGCCCCCGAACTCGACGCCGTCCAAGCCTTCACCACCCTCGCCAACGACCCCTACCTCTCCCAAACCTTCGGCCACTAACCCCGCCCCCACCCCACCGGCCCCACCGGCCCCACCGGCGACGGCGGCCCGCGCCCGGGGGCGCCGAACCGCGTTGATCATGAACTTATGGGCGTGTTCGACGGCGTGTCGCTGCCCTAACTTCATGATCGACGAACTGCGGCGGGGCCGGTGGGCCGCAGGTGGGTCGGAGATCCGTTTTTGTGGACGCTGACTGTTGCTATAGCGACGGTGGGCGTCCACAAAAACGGATCATGGGTGCCCGAACGGGCGGGCCCCGGCGGCTGGCGGACCGGGACCGAGTGGATCGGCTGGCGAGCGGGTTGTGTTCGGGCGGGTAATGACGAACCGCACCTGCCGGGTGGGCGGGTGCGGTTCGCGGTGGTGCTGTTCGCGCTGGGCGCTGGGTGCTCGTTGTGCGGGCTGGCGCTGGTTTGCCGTGGTGGTTC
>NZ_BONF01000014.1 GCF_016862575.1 Catellatospora bangladeshensis
CGGGGAGATCACGCTGTGAGGTCTCCCCGGCTGACCGGCGCCGTGGCGATCACGGCGCTCGTGCTGGCCGGACTGGGCGGGGCGGCTTCGGCCGCCCCGCCCGGGGTTTCCGGCCCCGCCGCCGCCCCCGCGGCGCTGGCGGCGGTCAGCGGGTCCGCGGAGCGGATCGCGAAGCTCACCGGACCCGGCTCGATCAACGCCACCGACACCAAGTGGCAGCTCAAGGCCACCGACCTGGGCATCATGTGGGACAACGGGTCGGGGCAGATCCTGACCCTGTTCGGCGACACGTTCGGCAACGGCTGGACCGGGCCGGGCGGCGGCGTCGGCAACGGCGCGACCATCGACTGGCGCTGCAACACGCTGGTGCGCAGCAGCGACCGGCGCCTCGCCGACGGCATGACGTACGACAGCGCGGTGCTCGACCGTCCCGGGCACGCGGGCACGGTGCTGCCGTGCAAGCAGATCAACTTCGACGAGATGACGGTCATCCCGACCGCCGCGATCTCGGTTGGCAATCGGCAGTACATGCACTACATGTCGATCAACCACTGGGGCGACGCCGGGCGCTGGTACACCAACTACGCGGGCATCGCGTACTCCGACGACAACGGCCAGACCTGGGTCAAGGACGCCGACGCGCGCTGGCAGAACACGCCCGCCTCGGACAACCGGTTCCAGATGGCGGCGATGCTGCGCCAGAGCGGGTACGTCTACCTCTACGGCACCCCCAACGGCCGGTTCGGCAACGCCTACCTGGCCCGGGTGCCGGAGACGCAGCTGCTGGAGCCGTCCGCCTACCGCTACTGGAACGGCTCCGGCTGGATCACCGATCAGTGGGCGTCGGCCGTGGTCGCGGCCGGGCCGGTCGGCGAGGTGTCCGTGCTGTACAGCCGCTACCTCGGGCGGTACGTGATGGCGTACCTCAACGAGGCGCGGGCGGCGCTGGTGCTGCGTACGGCGCCGACGCCGATGGGCCCGTGGGGCGCCGAGGAGGTCATCGCCACCGCGGCGCAGTACGCCGGGCTGTACGGGTCGTTCCTGCACCCGTGGTCGGCCGACTCCAACAGCCCGTACCTGTACTTCACCATGTCGCAGTGGGACCCGTACAACGTGTGGCTGATGCGGGTGAGGCTCACCGGCGGCGGCATGTTCGGCGGGTCGCCGACCGACTTCACCGGCGACGGGCGCGCCGATGTCGTCACGTTCACCCAGGACCACAACGGTGACGCGTACGTCGCCCCGTCCACCGGGACGGCGTTCGCGGGCGGCGGCAAATGGCACGACTGGTTCGCGCCGTTCAACGAGACGCCGCTGACCGGCGACTTCACCGGCGACGGGCGCGACGACGCGGTCACCCTCACGGGTGCGCCGCTGTACGACGCGTACGTGGCGCCGTCCACCGGGAGCGCGTTCGGGGCCGGGGTGAAGTGGCACGACCGGCTGGTGATCGGCAGCGAGCTGCCCGCCGTCGGCGACGTCGACAACGACGGGCGTGACGACCTGGTGGTCTTCACCCACGACGGCGAGGGCGACGTGTTCGTGGCGCTGTCCACCGGCTCGTCGTTCGCGAACCCGGTCAAGTGGCACGAGTTCTTCGCCCCGTGGGGCGAGTTCCCGGCGCTCGGCGACGTCAACGGCGACGGCCGCGACGACCTGATCACGTTCACCCTCGGCGGGACGAACGACGTGTACGTGGCACTGTCCACGGGCGGCTCGTTCGGGGCGGGCCAGAAGTGGCACGACTTCTTCGGCGTGGACGGCGAGTCGCCCCGCGTCGGCGACGTCAACGGCGACGGCCGGGCCGACCTGGTCACCTTCACCTGCAACGCCCAGGCCGACGTGTATGTGGCGCTGTCCACCGGCACCGGCTTCTCGGGCACCACGGTCAAGTGGAACGACTTCTTCTGCCTGGCCGGGGAGTTCCCGTACCTCGGTGACGTCAACCGGGACAACCGGGACGACATCATCGTGTTCTCGCAGAACCCGAGCAACGACGTGTACGTCGGGCTGTCCACCGGCAGCGGGTTCGCCGGCGGGGTCAAGTGGCACGACTTCTTCGGCCTCACCGGCGAGCGAACCTACTGACCGGATCGACGTGCCCGGGTCGGCGGTGCGGCCGGCCCGGGCACCGCTGCCCCGCCCGCGCCCCGGCCCGGTGGGACGGGCGGATCGGAGGTCAGGCGATGAGGGTGACGGCGATGGCGGCCATGGTCGCGGCGATGACGCCGTCGAGGACGCGCCAGGTGACCGGACGGGCGAGTACCGGAGCGAGGCGGCGGGCGCCGGCGCCGAGGCTGACGAACCAGACCGCGCTGGCCGCCGCCGCGCCCGCCGCGAACAGCCACCGGCTGTCGTGCTGCCCCGCGAGCCCGCCGAGCAGCAGCACGGTGTCCAGGTACACGTGCGGGTTGAGGAACGTGAACGCCAGGCACGCCAGCATCGTCGCCCGCAGCGTGCTGCCCGGCCGGTCCGCAGGGGTCAGCGCGGCGGGGCGCAGCGCGCGCCGGGCCGCCAGGACGGCGTACGCGAGCAGGAAGGCGGCACCGCCCCAGCGAATCGCGGGCAGCAGACCCGGCTGGGCCGTGACCACCGTGCCGAGACCGGCGACACCCACCGTGATCAGCAGCGCGTCGGACAGGGCGCAGGTCACCACGACGGCGAGCACGTGCTCGCGGCGCAGCCCCTGCCGCAGCACGAACGCGTTCTGGCTGCCGATGGCCACGATGAGGGCCAACGACGAGGTGAAACCGGCGAACAGCGAAGCGATCATGTCTCCGACGGTAGGCACCTGCCAGGCCACACTCCAGCTAATGTTTCTAAGGTGCCGTTAGCATCGCTGATGTGAGCCTGGACTCGGCGCAGCTGGAGACTTTCGCCGCCGTGGTGCGCGAGGGCAGTTTCGACGCGGCAGCGCGGGCGCTGAACGTCACCCCGTCCGCGGTCAGCCAGCGCATCAAGGCACTGGAGGAGGCGGTCGGGCAGGTGCTGGTGCGGCGGGTCAAGCCGTGCCAGGCCACCGAGGCCGGGGAGCCGCTGCTGCGCCTGGCCGGGCAGCTCGCCCTGCTGGAGCGCGAGGCTCTCGGCGCCGCCCACGGCGCCCAGGGCGCGGCTTGGACCAGGGCGGCGATCGTGGTCAACGCCGACTCGCTGGCGACCTGGTTCATGCCCGCGCTGGCCGCGCTGCCGCCGGAGCTGCGGCTGATGTTCGACGTACACCAGGACGACCAGGACTACTCCGCCGACCTGCTGCGCAGCGGCACCGTGATGGCGGCGGTCACCTCGCAGCACGTGCCCGTGCAGGGGTGCCGGGTGCAGCGGCTGGGCGCGATGGACTACATCGCGGTGGCCGCGCCCGCGTTCCACGACGCCTGGTTCGCCGGGGGCGTCACCGGCGAGGCGCTCGCGGTCGCGCCGACGGTGCTGCTCAACCGCAAGGACCAGCTGCAGCACCGGTTCATGCGTACGGTGACCAGGCGTGAGCTGGACCCGCCGATCCACTACATCCCGGCGGTCGCCGCGTTCGACGAGGCGATCCGGCTCGGCCTGGGCTGGGCGCTGGTGCCCGAGCGGTTCGCCGGACCGGATCTGGCGGCGGGCCGCTACCGCGAGCTGGTCCCGGGCCGCCGGGTGAGCGTGCCGCTGTACTGGCAGCACTGGCGGCTCGAATCGGTGGTGCTGACCGCTCTCACCGACGCCGTGCGGACCACCGCGGCGGCGGCGCTGTCCTGAGCCGCCACGCCGTGGACCGCCTTGACATTGATCGTCGTACACCTATCCTTGGTGCCAGGTGCGTTCGGCGTCGCCCCTCGACAGGTCCCCCGCTGATCCGGAGCCCCCGCATGCCGAACATCCGCGGTCGCCGTGCCGTGCGACCAGCCCTCGCCATCCTCGCCGCCGTGTTGCTGCTGCTGACCCAGGCGGGCCCGGTGGTCGCCGGTCCGGCCGATCAGACCACCGCCGAGTCGGGCAACCCGTTCACCGACGGCTGGTACGCCGACCCCGACGTCGCCGTCTACGGCAGCACCTACTGGGTCTTCCCCACCACGTCCAAGACCTACGGCGAGCAGACCTACCTCGACGCGTTCTCCTCCACGGACCTGGTCAACTGGACGAAGCACCCGAACGTGCTGACCACGGCCCGGGTGTCGTGGGCGTCGTACGCGATGTGGGCGCCCGCGCCCGTCTACCGCAACGGGAAGTACTACCTCTACTTCGCCGCCAACGACATCCAGAACAACTCCGCGCTCGGCGGCATCGGGGTGGCGGTGGCCGACCAGCCGCAGGGGCCGTACGCCGACGCGCTCGGCCGGCCGCTGATCGGGCAGTTCCAGAACGGCGCGCAGCCCATCGACCAGGACGTCTTCATCGACGACGACGGACAGGCGTACATGTACTACGGCGGCTGGGGCCACGCCAACGTGGTCAAGCTCAACGCCGACATGATCAGCCTGGGCACGTTCGGCGACGGCAGCACGTACAAGGAGATCACGCCGTCGGGCTACGTCGAGGGCTCGCAGATGTTCAAGCGCAACGGGAAGTACTACCTGATGTGGTCGGAGGGCGGCTGGACCGGCCCGGACTACTCGGTGTCGTACGCCATGTCCACGTCGCCGACCGGCCCGTTCACCCGGCTGGCCAAGGTGCTCGCGCAGGACCCGGCGGTGGCCCGCGGCTCGGGGCACAACTCGGTGATCAACGTGCCCGGCACCGACGTGTGGTACATCGTCTACCACCGGCGGCCGCTGAGCGAGACCGACGGCAACCACCGCCAGCTCGCGTACGACCGCATGTACTTCAACGCCGACGGCACCATCCAGCCGGTGACCATGCGGGTCAAGGACGACTTCAACGACGGCAACGCGCTCGGCTGGCGTGCCTACGGCGGGTCGTTCGCCGCGAGCGGCGGGCGCTACCAGGCGGGCAGCTCGCTGGGCGGCAAGGCGCTGCTCGACACGAACTTCGCCGACTTCAGCTTCGACGCCGACGTCACGGTGACCTCGGGCGGCGGTGACGCGGGCCTGATCTTCCGGGTGAAGCAGCCCGCCGTCGGCACGGACAGCTACACCGGCTACTACGCCGGGATCAGCCCGGCGGGCCGGGTCGTGCTCGGCCGGGTCAACAACAACTGGACCCAGCTCCAGGCCACCGCCATGACCGTCGCCGCCGGGACCACCTACCGCATGCGGGTGACGGCCGTCGGGTCGTCCATCAAGGTGTACGTCGGCGACCTGGCCACCCCGAAGATCGACGTCACGGACGCGACGTTCGCGTCGGGGGCCAACGGCGTGCGCGTGTTCAACGCCGCCGGGGCCTTCGACAACGTGGCGATCGGCCCGGCCGTCGGGGCGGGCACCAACCTGGCCCTCAACCGGCCCGCGACCGGCACGACCGCCTGCGTGGGGTCCGAGGGCCCGGAGAAGGCCGTGAACGGCACCGTCAACGGCGGCAACACGGACAAGTTCTGCTCGGCGGTCACGGGCGCGTGGCTGCGCGTCGACCTCGGCTCCACCAGGGCGATCACCCGGTTCGAGGTGGCGCACGCCCAGGCGGGCGGCGAGTCGGCGTCGTTCAACACGCGGGCGTACACCATCGCGGTGTCCAACGACGGCACCACCTGGACCCAGGCCGTCGCCGTCACGAGCAACACCGCCGCGACCACGCTGCACCCGGTCGCCCTCTCCGGCCGCTACGTCCGCCTCAACATCACCACCCCCACCCAGACCACCGACATCGCCACCCGCATCTACGAACTGCGTGTCTTCGGCTGAGCCGAGCATGTCCAGCCTGGGTCTGGATGAGTTGTGGTCGTTCCGGCGACCACAACTCGTCTAGACCCACGCTCGGCGGGGATAGGGTGCAGAAATGGATCAGCGCATCAGCCTCATCACCCTGGGCGTCGCGGACGTGGGCCGGGCTCGGCGCTTCTACGAGCAGCTGGGCTGGCGGGGGCAGGAGGTCGACGAGACCGTGTTCTTCCAGGCCGGGGGCATGGCGGTGGTGCTGTGGGGGCGCGGCAAGCTGGCTGACGACGGCGGGCTGAACGATCGCGGCAGCGACGGCTTCGGCGGCGTCGCGCTGGCGCAGAACGTCCGCTCCCGCGAAGAGGTGGACCAGATCCTGGCCGTCGCCGAGCGGGCGGGCGCGCGGGTCACCAAGCCCGCCGAGGAGACCTTCTACGGCGGCTACGCCGGGTACTTCACCGACCCGGACGGGCACGTCTGGGAGATCGCGCACAATCCCGGCTTCACGCTGGCCGAGGACGGGTCCCTCGTGCTGCCCGACTTCGGTGCCTGACGGAGCTGCCACTGCCGCGTGTTAGAACTGGACCGGCCGGGCATCCGCGTCCGGTCACGACAGCACGCGCCACCCGGACAAGGAGAACCATGACCGAGGCACCCCAGGCCCCGAGCACCGCCCGGATGATCGACTACTGGCTCGGCGGGAGCAACCACCACCCCGTCGACGTCGCGGCCGCCCAGGCTTTCGAGGGGGCGTACGGGCCGTGCGCGGACATCTTCCGCTCGCTGCGCGCGTTCTCGGGGCGGGCGGCGCGGTATCTGGCCGACTGCGGCGTGGACCGGTTCCTCGTGTTCGGCGCGGGCATCCCCGCCCAGGGCAACGTGCACGAGGCCGTGCCCGGCGCCCACGTCCTCTACACCGACCTCGACCCGGAGATCGTGGCCGCCGGACGGGCGCTGCTCGACGGCACGCCCGGCGTGACGTACATGGCGGGTGACGCCGCAGACCCGCGTGGCATCGGCGCCGAGACGCTGGACGCCGCCCTGCCCGGCTGGCGCGACCGGCCGGTCGGCCTGATCTTCCTCGGGCTGGCCGCGTTCCTGGACGACGCGGCCCTGGCCCGCGCGCTGGACGAGATGTACGAGCTGGTCCCGGCGGGCAGCCGGCTCGCCTTCGACTTCGACGCGATGGAGCTGGCGGCCTACCCGCAGGCGCTGGCGATGATGGGGCCGGGTTTCCACATGCGCGAGCCCGAGGACTTCGGCGCGCTGCTGGGCCGCTGGCGGGTGACCGACGACGGCATCGTCCCGGTGGCGCGGTGGCGCCCGGAGGGGCCGATCGAGCAGGTGCCCGACGCGTTCTGGGGTGGCGTGGCCATCAAGTGAGCCGCCCGGCGGCCCCGGCCGGGCACGCTCGGGCGGCTGGGTGTCCGATGTGGTGGGACCGGAGGGCCCGGCAGACTGGACCCTCCGAGCACCCGCGCGTGCGGAGCCGGGCCACCGGCCGCCGAGGTGCCCGCCGTGCGCCGCGAGCGGCGTTCGACCGTCCGGAGGGGAGCCGCCGTGGCCGCGCTGGAACCGCTGGGCCCGCCGCGCCCGTACGAGTGGCGCCGGGCCCTGTCCGTGCCGGGTGCGCTGTGGGTCTGCTGCGCCGTGGTGGGCAGCGTGCTGGGGCAGGCCGACGCGTTGCGGTTCGCGGCGCTGGCCGGTCCGCTGCGCCGGGCCGCCACGGACCCGCCCGTACTGGCCGCCTGGGTGATCGCCCTGCTCCTGGCCTGGGCCGTGGCCGGCACGGCCGCGCTGGCGGGCGGCGGCGCGGTGGAGCGGTTGTGGCTGCGCCAGGACTGGGGGCGGCTCGGTGCCGCGCTGCTGCGCCGCCGTGGCCGCCGCTGGTCGGCGGCGTGCGCCGCGACGGAGACCGCCCGCGGCATCGCCCTCGCGCCGGGGGCGACCGCGGCGGACCTGGCCGCGTTCCGCAACGCCGCGGCCCGCCGTAACAGGCTCGCGCTGGCCGAGCCGACCTGCCCCGGTCCGCTCGCCGACCGGATGGCCGCCCTGGAGCGCCGGGTCGACGGGCAGTACGCCCTGGACCTGGCCGCCGCGTGGCCCCTGCTCTGGCTGCTGCTGCCCGCCGCGGTCCGCGCCGACGTCCGCGAGGCGCGGGTCCGGTGGGAGGCCGCCGCCGGGTGGGCCGCCTGGGGCGTGCTCTTTCTGCTGCTCGTGCCGGTATGGTGGCCGGCCGTGCTGCCCGGACTGCTGCTGTGCGGGTGGGGCAGGCAGCTCGCGGCGCCCGCCGTGGACGAGCTGGCCCGGCTCACCGAGGCGGCGGTCGACGTCCACGGCATCGAGCTGGCCCACCGGCTCGGCGTCGCGCTGGACCAGCAGACTCTCGAACCGCGCGGGGGCAAGGCGGTCACCGCGATCGCCCGCAAGGGCACCTAGCCCGCCGCGAACGTGTCCGTCAGACCCCGATGGCACTGCGCACCGCTCACCTGGGAGACGGCATGACGAGCGAGACCCCTCCGGCACGCGAACCCGTCGACGCCGCGCTGCGGGCGTTGCTGCCGGCCCGGGCAGCCGCGGCGCTGTGGCAGTTCGCGGTGCAGAGCGGGACGGCGTTCGAGCTGGCCCGCCCCTACCCCAACGCCCGGTCCGGAGCCGTCGTCTGCGCGGTGCGCGAGCATCACCACTACACCGGTGTCCGGAAGATCATCCTGAAGCTGGACACGGTACGCGACGCCGCGCGCGCCCACGGGGAGTACGTGCAGCAGCAGCGGGCCGTGCACGAGGGCGGCGGCTTCGCGCGGCGCCACCTGGTGCAGCCCGCCCGTGAGCCGGTCCGGGTCGACGACAAGCTCTGGTTCACCTTCCAGGAGCTGGCCACCGGCGAGGCGACCGATGTGGGGCTGGCCGACCTGGAGGTGCTCACCGCGCTGCTGGAGGCCGCCCGCACCGGATCCGACGAGGAGTCGCTGCCCACCGCGTGCGCCCACATCGTCCGGTCGGTGCTGGGCGAATGGGCCGCGCACCGCGACACCAAGATCATGGACGTGCCCGCCTTCCTGCGCCTGCATGTGCGCGACCGGCTCGGTCCGGGCGGCGACCTGCACGCGCTGGCGAGCACACGTACCGCGGCGACGCTCGAGCTGCCGGGCGAGCCGGGGCCGCTGGCCAACCCGCTACGGCTGGTCACCGATCCGGCGATGACGGCCGGACGCCGCATCGTCGCGGTCACCGGCAAGGCGCACGGCGACCTGCACACCGAGAACGTCCTGGTGCCGGTGCGGCCGGTGGTCGCCCCGGACGGCTTCCGGCTGATCGACCTGATGAAGTACGGGTCCGGCGCTCCGCTCACCCGCGACCCGGCGCACCTGGTGCTCTACATCGTGGCCCGGTCACTGGCGGGGCTGGATCCGCAGGCGCGCGAGGCGCTGTTCGGCCTGGTGCTGCATCCCGCGACCGCGCCCCGCGGCGGGCCGGTGCCGGGCTGGCTGCACCGCACCGTCGTCGGGGTGCACGCCGCGGCGGAGGGCTGTGCCCGGTCGCTGATCGACGAATGGCGCGAGCAGGCGATCCTCTCCGTGCTCGGCAACGCCCTGATCTTCGTGGGCCGTGCGTCCACCCGCGACGAGGACCGCGGCTGGTTCCTGCGCCTGGCCGCCCTCGCCGCCGACGCGTATCTCGGCCGAGGCGCGCCCTCGCCGCCCCGGGTGACGGCCTCAAGACTTCCCGTCGTCACCGAGCCCCCGCCGAGCGTGGCACCTCCGCCGAACGGCCGCGTGCCGGGTGAGCCCGATCCCGGGCAGACCTCGCCCGGCGGGTTCCCGTTCCCGCCGCCCGGTCCCGGCCTGCGGCGCGCCACGTCGGACTGGCGGGCGCGGCTGTGCCGCAACCTGGCCGCCCTGCGGCTCGCGGCACAGGACCCGACCAGCGCCGCCCGGGTGGACGCCCTGGTCGACGCTGCGGCGGCCGGCCACGCCGCGGCCGACGCCGCCTGGAGCCTGGAACTGGACGGGGTGATGCTGGAGCTGCTGGACGAGGCGGGCACGCGCAGTGCGCTGCCGGGGGCGCCGGCCGGGTCGCCGCTGCTCTACGAGCGGTACGCCTGCCCCGGCGAGCGCTGCCGCCGCGTCGAGCCGCGCCAGCCCGGCGGGCCGCTGCCGACCTGCGCGCTCACCGGGGAGGCGATGCGGCTGCGGGTCAGCTGACCGGCTCGCCGCGCCGGGGCCGCCACCGTCCAGCCGCCGCGTCCCAGCTCAGCCGTACGCCCGGCCGGAAGACGTCGCGTTCGAGCTGGAGCAGGCTCGGCATGGCGCGCGCGTCCCGGCACGCCTCCTCGCCGACCTCAACGACCACCTGGTTCTCCTCGTCGACCAGGCGGATCACGGACTGGCCGGGCGGGGCGGCCTGGCGCAGCCGCTCGAAGACCTGCAGCAGGCGGGTCGCCGCCTCGGTGCCGAACTGCTGGACCATCGCCTCGGTGAAGGTCGCCACGGCCGCGTAGACCACGAGCACGACGGCGTCCACGTCGACCGCGCGAGCGGTGCCGCTCTCCTCCACGTACGGGTAGACGCCCAGCTCGGCGGCGAGGTCGTCGGCCAGGCGGGGATCTGCCCGGCCGGGCACGACGACGGTGACGGTTTCGGCCACAGGTCCTCCTTCTCTCACACGCCGCTGAACGCGAACAGCGCCCAGCGGTACGGGACGTCGAACACGCGCTGCGCCGACCACCGCTCGGCGTGGACGGGGTCCTTCGGCCGGATCAGCACACCCGGCAGGTAGGCGTCGAGCTCGCCCTGGGTGGCCCGGCGCAGCCAGCGTTGCGCGTGCGCGAGCGCGGCCGGGGGCGGCAGGCCGCGCTCGCGCCACAGCTCGTAGAACTTCGCGGTGACGAACACGGCCGCCTGGTCGTGCGCTCGCCAGTACGTGGCGACCACGCCGGCGACGCCGATCTGCATCAGCCCGCCGGGCAGGCTCACCGCCTCGTCCGGCAGGGTGCGGCCGGTGACGTGACTGTCGCAGGCGGACAGCACCGCCAGGCGCCGCGGCGACTCGGGCACGTCGAGGAGGTCGCGCAGGCGCAGCGGGCCGTCCTGCAGGTGCAGGGCGCTCTGCAGGATGTCGTCCGGCCACGCCTGCGCGTGGCAGCTCCAGTGCCACACGCTGTGCCGGGGCAGCGCCGCGAGCACCTGCGGCCCGCTCGCGTCGGGCAGCGTCACCCCGGTGTTGCCGCCGGCCCGCCAGCGTGCGGCGATGACCGCCGTCTCGTGCCGGGCGTAGCGCAGCGGGCTGTCCGGCAGCGCGTCCGGCGCGTCCATCGTCAGCAGCGTCAGGGGCCGGTTCTCGCATTCGGCGGCGCGGCGGCGGGCCTCGGCGAGGATGCGCGCGTTGGGCGCGTACCGCACGAGCACCCGGTCCAGCAGGAAGTCCCAGTCGGCGAACGGCGCTCCCGGCGCGGCGGGCCCGCCCGCCGCGTGCACGGGCAGCAGTCCCAGCACGCCGACCGGCACCAGCGTCACCAGCGCTCCGGCGGGCAGCTCCGCGGCCAGGTCGCGCAGGCCGTGCTCCCACAGCCAGGGCAGAAGGTGGTGCACCACCTCACGCTGCGGCGGGTCGGCGCCGGGCCGCATCGCGGCGAGGTAGCGGTCGGCCTGCTCGCGTACCCGCTCGTCGGTAAGGTCGGGCAGGCGGCGCCAGGCCGGCTCGCCGCCGCCCACCGGAATGATCACGGCGTAGCCGCCCTGACCCGCGGAGGCGAGGTAGACCAGCGGCCCGTCGACGGCGGCCGCCGCGATCTGAGCGAAGTCCACGTCCCGGCCGGCGCCGGTCTCCCGGCGCAGCCTGTCCAGATCGGCCCAGACCCGCTGGGCCGGGCTGCTGAAGGCGTGGCTGCCCGCGCGATCGACCGCGCCGCGGGCGGCCAGGCTCGGGAGGAGCCGGTTCCGGACGAGGTCCTCACTCATCGCGACCGCCCGGCCGAGTTCGAGCGCGACGACCGCCTCCCGCTCGCGGCCGGCCAGCAGCAGCCAGTACCCGGCCTCGGCCGCGACGTGCTGGGCGGTGAGCAGCACCCGGTCCCGCTCCTCGGGCAGGTACTGCGCGCCCGTCAGCTGCGGCACGACGCGCATCAGCTCGGTGAACGCCTCGACGCACAGCTCGGGGACCTCGACCGCCAGCGTCCAGAGCGTCCAGTCCAGCGACAGGTCGAGGTGGGCCGGCAGCGAGTAGCGGCGGGTCTCCTCGGCGGCCGCCCGCCACGCCGCCGCGACCTGCTCCTGGGACGGGCCGTCGTGGAAGCGGCGCTCGGCGAGCGCCATGGCCCGCGCGAGGTGGCCCCGGGCCAGGCGGCGATGCCCCGACCCGCCGTACTTGACCGCCTGTTCGCTGAGCAGGATCGCCGTCATCAGGCTCTGGGCGACGGTGTCGGCTACCTCCTGCTGGTCGGCGTCGGAGAGCCCGCTCAGGTCGCGTGCGTCCAGCGCCTTGGCTCCCACCAGGTGCAGCTCCGCGAGCACGGTGTCGGCCCAGGCCCGTTCCCTGGGCCGCCGGCGCAGGCGCTGCCGGGCCCGTTCGCACCACTCGACTGCCTCGTCCAGATCGGAGAGGTCGTCCCCGCAGCGGCGGCCGAGGCAGTACGCCAGGTCGGTGTACACGTCCGGCTGGTGGGCTCGCGGCGCCAGCTCCACCGCACGGCGCGCCATGGCGACGGCCAGGTCAGCGTGCTGACTGGCCTGTTCCGGTGGGCCGGCCCGGCCGGCCATCGTGAAGTGATACAGCGCGCGGGCACGGCAGACCCGCATCTCGACGTTGCACTCGGGCGGCAGCGAGGCGCCCGTCTGCGCCAGGATCTCCAGCGCCTCGGCGTAGCCCTGAAGGTCGCCGTGCTTGTCGGCCTTTCTGTCCATCGCCGCCACCAAAGCCTCCGCCAGCAGCAGCGCGTCCAGGGTGCCGCGGTCCTCACCGGCGAGCTGCCGCTGCAGCAGGTCGGTCGCGCGGACCAGCCCGTCGCTCTGGTCGGTGTGCATGGCCTGGGTGATCAGCGCCTGCACCAGGTTGCGCTCCGCCTGCCGCCGGTGCTTCGGCTTGAGCGGGCCGGCCAGGATCCGCTCGCAGTCGGCCACCAGGCCCGCGGCGTGCCGTTCCTCGGCGATCGACCGCGGGCTGTCCCGTACGCTCCGGCGCTGCATCCGGCCGAACCATGCCTGCAGAAGCGGGACTCCGGCCACGAACGTGGCGATGACCAGCCAGGTGACGGCCGGCGAGCGGCCGGACATCTCGTCCAGCGCGAGGTGGAGGACGACCGCCTGGGACCAGCACACCAGCACCGCGACCGCCCATCGCATCGCGGGCCGTGGCCGGTGATCGCCCACCACGATACGCAGGATGAGCAGCATGCCCACGCCGAGCGCGAGGCCGGCGGACGGCGCCGCCCAGGCGGTCCAGGGATGCTCCCCATAGGACCGGTGGAGCAGGATGTTCAGCCCCATGCCCCACGTGCCCGCGAACCCGGCTCCGATCACCGGCATGGTCAGCCGCCGCCCGGGGGCGGACAGCATCGCTCGCAGCACGATCCTGGGCACCTGCACCCGCCACCCGCCGCCTTCCGCGCCGATCGCCGTCCGTACGCACGGAATCTGACGGACAGCGCCGCGGGTGGCCGGTCAGGCGTCCAGCAGGGCGCGGACCTGGCGGGCCAGCTCGATGGAGGCCTCGATCTCCACCTTGCGGATGGAGACGCTCTCCACGTTGAAGCCGAACGGCACGCCCAGCCGGCGGCAGAACGCGGACAGCTCGCGCGCGGCGCTCAGGCACTGCTCGAACGACTCCGCGAGCGGGTCGGCGGACCAGCGCAGCGTGTTCTCCAGCCAGCGGGGCACGTCCACCCCGAGCCAGTGCAGGAACTCCAGCGTCTTCATCGAGCCGCACACCGACAGCGTGAAGATCACCGGCCGGGGCGCGACGTCCTTCTGGCGGCAGGCGTAGAAGTAGTCAGACAGCAGGCTCTTGGTGGCGTCGACGTCGTACACGACCTGTGTGACGAAGAACGCGGCGCCCCGGTCCTGCTTGGTGATCATGCGGAGGTGCTCGTCGCCGCTGCGGCTGTAGCGCTCGGTGATGGCGACCGCGCCCAGCGGCAGGTCCGGGCGGACCCGGCCGCGCAGCGCGTACGCCTGCGTCAGGCCGGTCTGCACGCCCTTGTCCCGCGAGGAGGCGCCGACGAACACACTCAGCACCTGATCGGTGTCCACACCGCCGAGCCAGCCGGCCAGTTCGGGCTCCGTGTACTTGCCCACACAGCGATAGATGACGACGGGCTTGCCGAACGAGCTAAGGTGCTCGCGATGAAAGCTCGCCGGGTCCATGGTCGGCAGGTACGGGAAAGGCCGCTCCTGCGGATTGCGGTCGCTCTCGTCGTCGATGTCGTAGAGGATGAGCCCGTCGATGTCCACGGTCGTGAGCCGGGCCATGGTCACCTCGGCGATCTGGGCCGCCTGCGCGACCGGTACGCTGCGCCGCGGCGGTGTGATGCCGACCAGGAGCACGCCGTCGTCGGCCCGTTCCAGCATCTCGCGCAGCGGGCGGCGGGACGGCGGGGGCAGGGCGGCTTCCGGCATGGCGCCCAGGTTAGCGGAGGGGGCCGGTCCGGGTACGCGGTCGCCACGCCGGTCCCGGACCGCGGGACGGACCGTCCGGTCGGAAAGTCGCCGGAATGAATCTGCCGAATCGCAAACCGAAACGCCCTCCGGGGCGTTAGATCTGCAATACCGATCACGTCCGCCGGATGCCGTGCGGGGCCGGTCCTCCGGGGCCGGAATAGGCACCGGCGGGCAGGTGTTAGGAACCGTGCATCACAAGGGGGAATGACAGATGGCCATCACTGACTACGACGCGCCCCGCACGCCCGCGATCGAGGAGGACAGCCTCGAGGAGCTGCGCGCCAGGCGCAACACGCCTGATTCGGCCAAGGTCGACGTCGACGAGACCGAACTGGCCGAGACGTACGACCTGCCCGGCGCCGACCAGCTCGACGAGGAGCTGAGCGTCCCGGTCGTGGCCCAGCAGGCCGACGAGTTCCGCTGCACCAGCTGCTTCCTGGTCCGGCACCGCAACCAGCGGGCCTACCCGGACCGCGACGTGTGCCGCGAGTGCGCCTGACGACTCAGACGGCAGGCAGGCCCGCGGTGTGGTGAGGAGCGGGCGGTGAGCGCGCCCGGCGGTGTTCCCGCCGGGCGCCCGGACGCCGGGTGGGCGGCCGTTCAGTTCGGGTTCGCGGCGTGGGTGAGGGTCTCCCAAGCCGTGAACAGGTTGTTGGTGCCGGCGGGGCGCTGGTTGAGGGTGAGCGTCTGGGTGTTGGTCATGCCGATGCCCAGCCGGAAGTTCAGCGCGTTGAAGCCGACCTCGGTGATCGGGCCGAGTCCCAGGTGCAGGCCGCCACCGCAGAGCCAGGACGGCACGGCGGCGCCGAGCTGGTACTTGGCGTGGAAGCCGAGGGCGTGGCGCAGCCGGTCGGTGAACTCCGGGTAGAGGTCCTGGCCCTGGATGCGGCTGGTCTCGGCGATGTGGGTGGCGGCGGAGATGCCGTATCCGGTGTGCGTGAAGTCACGGCAGGTCTCCTGGGACAGGCCGTCGACGAACGTGCTCTGGCCCTGCCAGTAGCCGATGATCTCGCTGGGCGTGTCGATGCCGCCGCCGGGCCCGTAGGGCACCGCGCCGTCGGTGCTGAGATAGAAGTAGGCGCGCATGCGGTTGCGGAAGCGGCTGACCGCGCGGTCATAGGCGGTGCGGTCCTCCAGGTGCACGGCGATGCCGATGACCGCCTCCATCATGCTCAGGTCCCAGTTGCCGTTGCTGGTGGTGTTCCCGTTGATCACCTCGGGCAGGTAGACGTTGCGCAGCATGGTGGCGAAGCGGCCGGCGTTGGGCCAGCCGCCGGGGTAGGTGTGCTTGATGATCTCGGCGGCGCGCGGCCAGGTGGATCCGGCCCAGGCGGTCTGCAGCGGGGCGTTGCTGTTGGTGTGGTCGGTGATCACCGCCGACCAGGCGTCCATGAGCCGGATGGCCTGCTGGGCGTAGCGGCTGTCGCGGGTGATGTACCAGGCCAGCGCGGTGGTGTAGGCCGCGATGGCGTCCTCGCGCTCGTCGGTGCAGCCGTAGTTGGGATTGGAGTAGGAGCCGCACTCGACGACGGCGCGCGGCTTGGCGACGCGGCTGAGCGAGGCGTAGCGGCTGGCCGTCATCTGGTCGTACGCCTGCCGCCAGGGCTGGGCGTTCGCGTTGACGCGGTCGCGGACGAAGTCGAGCTGGGCCCGGCTGACCAGGACGCCGGGGTGGGCGAACACGGCGGGCGCGGCGGCGGCCGGGCGCGACGGCGCACCGGGCAGGATCACGAGGGCCGCACCGAGCAGGGCGGCGACGGTGGTGGCGAGTGCGAGCGGCACGCGCCGTCGAGTGTGGAGCATCGGCTGCTCCCCTCCTGGTGTGGTGGCTCGGGAGCGGCCAAGCCAGGAACTGTAAGGTAAGTTTCCTTACTAAATACCTCGGCATTCACGCTGTCAACTGTTTCGATCCATTGATCAGGGCCAGAGGCGTTCGGTGCGCCAGCCGTCCTCGGTGCGGCGGTAGCGCAGCCGGATGTGCCGGCGCTGCGCGTCGCCCTGCCAGAACTCGACGCTCATCGGCTTGAGCAGGTAGACCGTGTGGTGCTCGGCGACCAGATGCGGGTCGGCTTCCAGCCGAGCCTGCGCCTCCGCCAGCGCCTCGGTCAGGTCGGCCGGGTCGTGCAGCACGCTGCTCTGCCGCCCGATGAGGCTCGCGGCGCGCGAACTCAGCGGCCGAGCCAGGAAGTCCTGGGCGCTGACCTCGGGCCCGGCGGGCTGGACCGGGCCCCGGACGCGGATCTGCCGCCCCTGCTCGCGCCAGTAGAAGCCGAGCGCGGCCTGCGGGTTGGCGCCGAGCTGGCCGGCCTTGGCGCTGATCGACTCACTCGCGAAGTAGAGGCCCTCGGCGTCGAGGTCCTTGAGGATCAGCACCCGCAGGTCCGGCAGCCGCTCCGGGCCGGCCGTGGCCAGCGTCATCGCGTGCGGCTCGGACACCCCGGCCGCGATCGCCTCCCGTAGCCAGCCCTCCAGCAGGTCGATCGGGTCCGGCGGGGCGGCGCCGGGGTCGAAGGCGGGCAGCGGCCGGTCGAAGACGGGCAGGTTCCGGAGCAGATCGCGCATGGACACGCCGCCATTGTCACGCCTGCGGCGGCCGAACACGCCGCCATCGCCCTTCCCGTCGGCGGACCGGGGCGCCCTGGCTGGGCAGCCACGACTATCAGAGATCCTGGCCACCGTGCGCTACCAGAGCAGCGGCAGCTCCAACATCACCATCGGCGGCTCCGATGGTGGTGGCGGCGGTAGCTGCACCGCGACGCTGTCGGCCCGCCTCCGGCGGCGCGGCGGCCGACGGGCCGCCGCGCCGCATTCTCCTCCGTCACGGCAGCCCCTCGACGTGCTCTGCGTCACCGGAGCGAGTGAAACGCATACCCCGACTTGCATAACGATGCGCCCGTGCGCATATACTTCCCCCGTGTCCAAGGTTCTCACCTCCCTTCCTGTCGGCGAACACGTCGGAATCGCCTTCTCCGGCGGCCTCGACACCTCGGTAGCGGTCGCGTGGATGCGCGAGAAGGGAGCGGTGCCCTGCACCTACACCGCAGACATCGGGCAGTACGACGAGCCCGACATCGCCTCGGTGCCGGGCCGGGCCACGGCCTACGGCGCCGAGCTGGCCCGGCTGGTCGACTGCCGCGCCGCCCTCGTCGAGGAGGGGCTGGCCGCGCTGGCGTGCGGCGCGTTCCACATCCGCTCCGGCGGCCGCGCCTACTTCAACACCACCCCGCTGGGCCGGGCCGTGACCGGCACGCTGCTGGTCCGGGCGATGCTCGAGGACGGCGTGCAGATCTGGGGCGACGGCTCCACCTTCAAGGGCAACGACATCGAGCGGTTCTACCGCTACGGCCTGCTGGCCAACCCGTCGCTGCGCATCTACAAGCCGTGGCTGGACGCCCAGTTCGTGCACGAGCTCGGCGGCCGCAAGGAGATGTCGGAGTGGCTGGCCGAGCGCAGCCTGCCCTACCGGGACAGCGTCGAGAAGGCGTACTCGACCGACGCGAACATCTGGGGCGCCACCCACGAGGCCAAGTCCCTCGAACTGCTCGACACGGGCATCGAGATCGTCGAGCCGATCATGGGCGTTCGGTTCTGGGACCCCGAGGTGGAGATCGCCCCCGAGGACGTCACGATCGGCTTCGAGCAGGGTCGCCCGGTGACCGTCAACGGCAGCCGGTTCGACTCGGCCGTCGACCTGGTGCTGGCGGTCAACGCCATCGGCGGGCGGCACGGCCTGGGCATGTCCGACCAGATCGAGAACCGGATCATCGAGGCCAAGAGCCGCGGCATCTACGAGGCGCCCGGCATGGCGCTGCTGCACGCGGCGTACGAGCGGCTCGTCAACGCGATCCACAACGAGGACACGCTGGCGGCGTACCACGCCGAGGGCCGGCGGCTGGGCCGCCTGCTCTACGAGGGCCGCTGGCTGGACCCGCAGGCGCTGATGCTGCGCGAGTCGCTGCAGCGGTGGGTCGGCTCGGCGGTCACCGGCGAGGTGACGCTGCGGCTGCGGCGCGGTGAGGACTACTCCATCCTGGACACCACCGGCCCGGCGCTGAGCTACCACCCGGACAAGCTGTCGATGGAGCGCACCGAGGACGCCGCGTTCGGCCCGGTCGACCGCATCGGCCAGCTGACCATGCGCAACCTCGACATCGCCGACTCCCGCGCCAAGCTGGAGCAGTACGCCCGGATCGGCATCGTGGGCAGCGGCCCGCAGACCGCGCTGACCGCCGCGGCGCAGCCGGCCACCACCGTGCTGATCGGCGTGCTGCCCGAGGGCGGCGCCGAGGCGATCGCCGACCGCGGCGAGACCGCCGACCACGAGGGCCTGCTGAGCATCTCCGCGATGGAGCAGGGCAACGACTGACCACGCTAAGGGAATGTGAACGGCGCCGTGCGGGACGACCGCACGGCGCCGTTTCCATTGCGCGGGCAGGTTCCTCATGGCAACATTCATTGCAATATCTAAGGATATTGATCAGAGGAGGTCACATGGCTCGCGTGCTGCGTCACGTCGCCGCCCGGCTGATGGGCAGGTCCCAGGTCAGCGGCCGCTACCCCTACTGGTTCTACGGTTACGAGCAGTAGCCCTGCCCGTCAACGCGCCGATGACAGGATCCCGGACCGGGATCCTGTGGCTTTTTCAGGGAGCCTGATGTCGCAGCCCGAGCAGTGCGTACGGCCCCCGGGCCCGCGCGGGCACTGGCTCATGGGCAACACCCCCGCCTACGACGCGGACCGCATGGGCTTCCTGCGCCGCACACATGCCGCATACGGCGACGTGTTCTCCTTCGACGAGCGCACCGTCTTCGTCACCGATCCCGAGCTGACCCACGACGCGCTCGCCCGCACCAACACCAGCTTCCTCACCGAGCTGGCGCCGTTCGCCCCGCGGCCCGACCTCGCTCAGGCCACCGCGCAGGCCGACGCCTGGATGTCGGCGCGCCGCACGGTGTGGGCCGGGCTGAACCACTCCGCCGCGGCCGCCGCCGACGCACGCACGGTCGAGCTGCTCGACGAGCACCTGCGTACGGCCGCCGAAAGCGAGACCGGCGTGGTGGACCTGATGCGCTCGTTCACCGCCCACACGATCGCCGAGTACTGCTTCGGCCCGGACGCGGCCGGCATCCCGGCGCTGCTCGCCGAGAACCTCGCCATCACCGAGCCGTTCACCGGCTCGTCGTACCAGTTCCCGGCCTGGCTGCCGCTGCCGCGCCACCGCCGCTTCTTCCGGGTGCACCGGCACACCGTCGAGACGCTGACCGGGATCGTGGCCCGGCGGCGCGCCTCGGGTGGCGGCGGGCGGGACCTGCTCGGGTTCGTGCTCGGCGCGGACCCGGCGATGCCCGACCGCACCGTGACGGCGACCCTGCGCGGCATCCTCATGGGCGGGCACGGCATCCCCGCGGCGGCGTACACCTCCATCGTCAAGGAACTCGCCACCAGGCCGCGGCTCGCCGCGGACCTGCGGGACGAGGCCGGGCACGGCGTGCCTGCGGCCCGGCTGCCGCTGGCCGAGGCGGTGGTCAAGGAGGTGCTGCGGCTGCAGCCGCCGGTGTGGCTGATGACCCGGACCGCGAGCGCCGCCACCACGCTGGGCGGCTGGTCGCTGGCCCCGGGCGACGAGGTGCTGCTGAACCCGTACCTGATCCAGCGTGATCCGCGCTGGTGGGCGCGGCCCGACGAGTTCGATCCGGGCCGCTGGCTCACCGGGCAGGCCGCCCCGCGGGCGGCGTACCTGCCGTTCGGGGCGGGACCACGCGTGTGCGTCGGGTCCGCGCTGACCATGCGGCAGCTGACCCTGGCGACCTCACGCCTGGCGCAGGCCTACACGGTCGAGTCGGGCAACGCCGCCACCGCCGCGCCGCGCTTCCACGGCCGGCTCGCCCCGGCGGGCCTGCGAGCCCGCTTCCGTCCCGTGCGCCGCTGAGCGCCGAGCATCCTGGAGGTATCCCCGCGTGCAGCAAGCCCCGGCCCTGGTCATCGGCATCGCCTCGTCCTCGGCCCAGCGGCGGCAGCTGACCCGGCTGCTGGGTGCGAGCAGCGCCTTCCTGATCGTGTCGAACGCCGGTGAGGCGCGGGAGTTCCTCGGCGTGGTCGACCTGCTGCCGGAGGCCGCGCCGCCGGAACCGCCGGAGGAGCCGCTGCGCCTGGCCCCCGGCCTGGCCGTGGACTCCGACCGCCGGGTGCTGCGCTGGCGCGACCGGGAGGCCGAGCTGACCCGGCTGGAGTACGACGTGCTGCGCTGCCTGTGCGAGGCGCCGGGGCAGGTGTGGACCTACGAGCGGCTGCACGACACCGTCTGGGGCAACCGGCACCTGGGCCGGGGCTCCGACATGCACTCGGTGGTGCGGCGGCTGCGCGCCAAGTTCGCCCGGCTCGACGCTGCGGCGACGATCGACACCGTGCGTGGGGTCGGCTTCCGGCTCGCCGCGCGCTGACGCTCCCGGCCGGCACGTCCGGCTGAACGTCCCCGGCCGGACCTCCTGGCTGAGCATCGGTAGACGTGGTCCGGCCCGCCCGATCCGAAGACCGGGCGGGCCGGAGCCGTTTCAGCAGGCTAACGGTCGCACGTCAACACCGGATCGGTGCCAGCGCGAAGTCCTCGACCGTGGGCGTGGTGACGTTGACCCTGGCCTGGCGGGTCTGGGGCTTCCAGCCGTCCTTGGCCACGATCAGCGTCAGCGGGTTGTTGCGGCGGTCCATCCAGTAGGCGTACTTGCCCTGGGCGTCCGTCGCGAAGGTCCACGACATGGCCCACGAGTCCACCTGGACCACCGCACCGGCGATCGGCGAGTTCACCCCCTGGCAGCTGGTGCCCGTCACGGTGCCCATGAGCTTGCCCCAGGTTTTGGGGGGCGTCACGTTCATCGTGATGTCGACCGGTGCGACCGTGTACGGCGTGTTCTCCTTGATCCCGACCGAGGCGGTGTAGGTGCCCGGCTGGTCGACGTTCGCCGTCAGCACGGCGGTGACGGTGACCGCCTGTCCGGGCGCCAGCGTGACCGCGCCCTTGTCGATGGTCAGCCAGCTGACGTCGGCCGCGGCCTCGGCGCAGCCCTCGAAGCCCGGCAGCGCCTCGCTGTCCGGCGCCGCGTTGAAGTTGCCCGAGGAACCGCCGATCTTGTAGAAGCCGCAGGCCGCGCCACCGCGGTAGCGTGCGGTGTTGGCGTTGGGCAGCGCCGACCACGACCCGGCGGCCGGGTCGTAGGCGAAGCCCGCGTTGGTGATGGCGCCGCCCTGCGAGCCGCCGACGACCAGCAGCTTGCCGTTCGCGACCGCGAACGAGCTGGCCCAGCTGTCGACCGGCGCGTCGGCGATGGCGGTCCAGCTGTTCGCGCCCGGGTCGAACGCGTAGCTGGCCTTCTGCGCGGCGGAGCCGTCGTTGCCGCCGGTGCAGTAGATCGTGCCGTCGATCCCGCCGCAGGAGGCGAACGCCACCGACTTCGGGTACGCCGCCACGGTCGTCCAACTGTCGGCCGCCGGGTCGTAGCGGACCACGGTGTTCGACATCGGGGTGCAGCTGGAGGTGGTGCAGCCGCCGATCGCGTACAGCTTGCCGTCGATCACCGCCTGACCGGCCGCGGCGCGCGGCGCCGGGTTGGCCGCCAGCGCGGTCCAGGTGTTCGCCGCCGGGTCGTACGACCAGGTGCCGGCGTCCGGTCCGGAGGCGCCCCAGCCGCCGGTCGCGATGATCTTCCTGCCGACGACGCCCACCGCCATCGCGTTGCGCGCGGCGGGCAGGTCGGCGATCGGCGACCAGGTCTGGGCGATCGGGTCGTAGACGTAGTTCTTCGCGGTCGAGGCGGATCCGTTGCCGCCCGCGATCGAGTAGATCTTGCCGTCCAGGGCCACCACCCGGTTGTCCATCACGTTGGCCGGGTAGT
Source organism: Catellatospora bangladeshensis (assembly GCF_016862575.1). GTDB lineage: Bacteria > Actinomycetota > Actinomycetes > Mycobacteriales > Micromonosporaceae > Catellatospora > Catellatospora bangladeshensis. The sequence continues at coordinate 22,285 of NZ_BONF01000014.1, forward strand.
CGGTGATGTCGGCCCAGGGGTCGGCCTGCGGCGCGGCGGCGGGCGTGACGGCGTTGGCCGACATGCCCGACGGCCGGGCCGCCAGCGAGGTGGCCGTGGTGAGCCGCTGCAGCGGCGCGCCCGCGGAGCCGAGCAGCTCCTGCTTGCTGACCCGCGAGCCGTCGGCCCGCAGCAGCACGAAGCCGCCCTCCCGCTCGCTGAACACGACGTCGACCGGGGCGCCGCCGGTGTTGGTCACCGTGAAGGTCTTGGTGGCCTTGCCGGTGGGCATCTGCACGGTCGCGCTCAGCGAGGCCGGCTGCACCTTGAGCCGCCCGGCCGCGAGCTGGAAGCTCGCCGCCGTCGCCCAGTCGGCCTGCACGTCGACCGGCTTGCTCAGGCTGACGTAGCCGCCGGCCTGCGCGGTGAACGGGTGCGATCCGGTCAGGCTCGAGAACAGCCAGTAGAAGCCGTCGGCCAGCCCGGAGTCGTCCGGGGTCGCCGCGGTCACGGCCTTGTCCGCCGGGCGGTCGCCACTGGTGACGGTGGCGCCGTTGACGTACGAGCCGTCGTTCTTGTCGCGGACGTGGCCGAAGACCAGGCCGCCGTCGACCGGCGAGCAGGTGACCGCGCTGCCGATCAGCACGTTGTCGACCGACCACCACCACTCGTACGACGCGTCGTAGTAGTGGAAGCGGACCTGCACCTGCGACTGGCCGGCCGCCTGCGGGATCGGGATCTCGGTGGTGCGCGGGCCGCGGAAGTCGGCCGCCTGCCGCAGCAGGTTGGTCCAGGTCGCACCGCCGTCGAGGCTCAGGTCGACGTCGGCGCGGTCGGAGCCGAGCTGGTTGAAGTCCTGGTTGAACCGGATCACCGGGGCGGTGACGGCGGTCAGATTGACCACCGGGCTGACCAGCGAGGTGTTCTGGTTGCCGCCGAGACCGTAGTCGTCGCTGTCGACGATCGCGAAGTTGCCGCTGCCGCCGGTCAGGTTGCCCCGGCCGCCGTCGTCGGTGAACTTCCAGACCTGGCCGGTGCCGGCGTTGTCCACGACGGTCCAGCCCGCCGGCACGGTGGTGCCGTCGAACGTCTCGTACTCGCCGTCGGAGCCGAAGGCGTAACCGGGCGCCGCGCAGGTCGTGGCGTTGACCGGCAGCGCCGCGTTGGCCACGACGTTGCCCGAGGTGACGGTGACGTCCTTGGTCACCGACTGGTAGCCCGGGTACTGCGACTCGAACTTCAGGGTGTAGGTCGAGCCCGCCGGCAGCGTGAAGCTGTAGCGGCCGTTACCGGGCGCGGTGTAGTCGTACACGCCCGACGGTCCCTGGACGGTGACCTTCGCGTACAGCGGCCAGCCGTGGCCGGAGCCGTCGGTGACCGCGCCGCTGACGGTGTAGCTCGGCACGGGCGCCAGCGCGAAGTCGACCGTGGTGGTCGCGCCGTCGGCGATCGTGGCGGGCTTGGTGGCGCCGGTGTACCCGAACGCCGCCGCAGCGACCTGGTAGGCACCGGCCGGCAGCAGGATCGAGTAGGTGCCGTCGGCGCCGGTGGTCAGCTCGCGGGAGACGTCCGTGCCGGTGATGGTCACGGTCGCGCCCGGCAGCGGGCTGCCGGTGGCGGTGGAGGTGACCGTGCCGGACAGCGTCCCGGTGTCGCCGATCGGGGCGGCGTTCAGCAGCGCCAGCGCGTCCAGCCGGCCCTCGCCGTAGACGTTGTTGTCGGCCGCCGTGCCGCCGCACTGGGCGTCGGCCTTGTCGATCGCGGAGCCGTTGAGCAGCGCTCGCGTCGCGTTGACGTCGCCGACCAGGGCCGGTGCGGCCGACCACAGCAGCGCGACGGCGCCCGCGAGGTGCGGGGAGGCCATCGAGGTGCCGCTGAAGCTGGCGTAGCCGTTGCCCGGAACGCTCGACCGGACGTTCACGCCGGGCGCCGAGATGTTCGGCTTGATCTCGCCGCTCTGACCGGCGCCCCGGGAGGAGAACCCGGCGACGTTGTTGTTGACGTCGTACGCGCCGGTCGAGTAGTTGCTGACCAGGCTGCCCGGCGAGCCGCTGGTCTGGCAGGCGGGCCCGTTGTTGCCGTTGGACCAGGCCCCGAAGATGCCGGAGGCGGTCCAGGCCAGCGTCACGTCCTCCATGAACGGCGTGTTGGAGGGCACCTCGGTGCCCCACGAGTTGTTGATGATGTTCGGCCGCTTGCTCGCGTCCGGGTTCTGCCCGGCGGCGTCGGTCGGCTCGAGCATCCACTCACCCGAGGCGACCAGGGCGGCGTCGGTGGGGCAGCAGCCGTTGGCCGCGATCCACTTCACGCCCGGCGCGACACCGATCTGGTTGGCCCCGGCCGAACCGGCCATGGTGCCCATGGTGTGCGTGCCGTGGCCGTCGTCGTCGCACGGGATGTCGCAGTTGCCGGCCGCGTCGAACCAGTTGTAGTCGTGGTCGAAGGTGCCGTCGCCGTTGTTGCCGCGGTAGGACGCGACCAGGGCCGGGTGGTCGAACTGGACCCCGGTGTCGATGTTGGCGATGGTGATGCCCTCGCCCTGCACGCCGTACTGTGACCAGACGTCGTCGGCGTTGATGTTGGCGATGCCCCATTCGAGCGCGTTGACGGTGTGCTCGTCGGTGCCGGGGGTCGTCTCGGGCACCTTGTAGGCGACCGGGGCGTAGAGGCCCTCGACCTCGGCATGAGTGGCCAGGTTCTGTGCCATGGACAGCGAGCCGCCGGTGACCCGGATGGCGTTGGTCGCCCAGAACGTGCGGTACTTGACCTTGGCGTCGTCGAGCTCGGCCCGCACCTTGGCCTGGCTCTCGCTCGCGGTCTTACGCAGGGCGTCGGCGACGGCGGTGCCGCGCTGCGCCCAGTCCTTGATGGCGCTCGCCTTGCTCAGGTCGGCCCGCTCGGTGAATCGGACCCAGAAGTCGCCTTCGCTCTTGGCCTGGAACTGCTTTACCAGTTCCGGCCGGATCTTGTCGCCCACCTCGGTGCCGGCGGCCTGGGCCGCCGTGCCGACGCCGGTCAGCGCCGTCGCGGCGAGGACGATCGCCGCTCCCGCACTGACCACTGCTCTGCCTGTGGATCTCCATGTCGGACGTCTGAACATCGGTGTTTCCTCCCCCAGAACGGCCCGGATCGATTGGGGCGGGGGGACGTGCAGGGGGATGCGTCCGGACGGATCCGGTTCGACGATCCCTCCTCCATTCCCCTGACCGTGCGTGTCGCGCCGGTAGCCCGTTTGGACACTATGATCGAGCAAAACGGACGATCAATAGCTGGCCGTGAGCAACTTGTCGTCAACGCAGGCGTCGCGGGCGGCCGGATTGCCCAACACGGTCAGTCCAATGACGAGTCCCGGGGTGGGTGCTGTGACCGAGGACGACGAGATGACGCCGGACGGGCTCGACCCGGCCGACGAGCTGTACACGCTGCTGATCGCGGTCGCGCCGTCACCGGCCGAGCGGATCCGGCTGGCCGAGCGGCTGGACGGCATCGCCCCGCTGCTGCTGGTGGCCGACCTCGGCGAGCTGCGCCGGCTGATCCCCGGCCCGCACCAGGCCGCCGCCGCGCCCACGATGGGCGGCGACCGCGCCCTGGTGCTGGACTCGGTCCGGTCGAGGGCCCGCTGCCAGGGCCGCGAAGTCGAGCTGACGCGGCTGGAGCTGGACCTGCTGACCTGCCTGACCACCGCGCCGATCCGCGTCTGGAGCTACGCCGAGCTGCACCGGGCGGTGTGGCACGAGGAGGGCGGCGAGCAGCGGGCGGACGTGCAGTCACTGGTCAAGCGGCTGCGCCGCAAGCTGCACGAACTGGGCACGGGCACCACGATCGACGCGGTGCGGGGCGTCGGCCTGCGGCTCAGCGAACGGCGGCAGCCGCGGGTCGGGCGGTCGTGAGCGCTGCCTGAAACAGGCAATGTGGGCGCCCTTCAGGGTCGGTCCGCAATCCGACAGGATGCGGCGGCCGAACCGGGGGCGCACTTGACCGGACCCGGCGATGACCGATACGCGACAATTGTCGGAGCGGTTCCGGCACCACGCCGGAACCGGGCATGCGTCACGGGAGGTCGCAGATGAGCAGCCCGCAGGCGAATCAGGACAACGTCGCCCCGCCCGCCCTGGACATGAAACTCGAAGTCGTGGTCATCCCGGTCGCCGACGTGGACCGCTCCCTGGCTTTCTACCGGGGTCTGGGCTGGCGGCAGGACGCTGACTACGAGGCCGGGCCCGGCTTCCGGATCGTGCAGCTGACCCCGCCGGGCTCGGGGTGCTCCGTCCACTTCGGGCGCGGCGTGACGCCGGCGGCGCCGGGCAGCGCCCACAACACCTACCTGGTCGTCAGCGACCTGGAGAAGGCGCGGGCCGACCTGGTCGGCCGGGGCGTCGAGGTGAGCGAGATCTACCACAACGTGTACGACAGCGGCGCCCAGGAGCGGGTCGACGGCCCGGCGGACGACCGGCGCAGCTACGCCTCGTTCGCCACGTTCCGCGACCCGGACGGCAACAGCTGGCTGCTGCAGGAGGTAACCGAACGGCTGCCGGGCCGCTGACCGGCCGCCCCACCGAGGAGGTAACACCATGGACGTCGACACCCTGGCCGAGCTGCTGCGGGAGACCGAGGAGCACCACGGCGCGTACGAGGCGAGCGCACCCAAGCACCACTGGTCGGACTGGTACGCCGCGTACATGGTCGCCCGCCAGGGCGGCCGGTCATCCGACGAGGCGGCTGCCGAGGCGGCCCGGCACATGGAGACGGTGCTGAAGGGCTGATCCCGATTTCTTCTCCGCCGGGCGACGAGTTCGGCCGCCGACGCCGGTCATGTCTGCGAGGACCTTCGTCCGGAAGGAGAGAGATGATGACGGCTGAGACCCTGACCGGCGCCGCGCTGCCGCCGGTGGTCGACCGTGAGACCTGGTCGCGGGCCCGCGACGAGCTGCTCGCACGGGAGAAGGCGCACACCCGCGAGGGCGACGCCATCGCCGCGGCACGGCGGCGGCTGCCGATGACCCCGGTGCCGCCGGGCGCGACCGTGCACGGTCCCGACGGCCCGACGCCGCTGCTGGACGTGTTCGAGGGCCGGCGGATGCTGATCGCGTACTACCACATGTGGCACCACGGCGAGCCGTGGGAGAACCAGTGCGAGGGCTGCACCTTCGCCACCTGCCACCTGGACCGGCTGGACTACCTGCACGCCCGCGACGTGACCTACGCGGTGTTCTGCGAGGGCTCGTACGCGGAGAGTGCGCCGTTCGCCGAGTTCATGGGCTACGGGTTCCCGTGGTACTCGGCGAAGGACTCCGATCCGGCGCTGCGGGACGGGCGCGGCTTCGGCATGATCGTCTGTTACCTGCGCGACGGGGACCAGGTCTACGAGACGTACTGGACCACCGATCGCGGGGTGGAGGCGCTGCTGACCAGCTACCACGCGCTCGACCTGACCGTGTACGGCCGCCAGGAGCGCTGGGAGGAATCGCCTGCGGGCTGGCCCACGGTCGAGGGTCACCAGTGGCGGGTGGACGGCCGCCCGACGGCCCAGTGGAGCCGGCCGGGCGTCACGCCGGTGGGCTCGGCGGGGTCCTGCTGCGGCGGGCACTGAACGGGGGCGGGCCGTGACCGGCGGCTTCCGGTCACGGCCCGCATGTGCTCAGACGCGGGTGAGGCGTACGGCGTCGGCGATGACCAGGCCGGTGCCGTTCGTCCAGCGGCTCACCCCGACCTTGTTCTCGTCGCCCGCGCTCAGCGTGAAGGTGCCCAGCGTGCGCCAGCCGCCGCCGTTGTAGCGCTGGTCGACGTGGACGGTCTGGTTGCCGCTCGGCGTGACGATCACGTACGGCGCCTTCGTGCTGTACCCCGGCAGCGCGGGCCACCAGGCGTCCACCCGGTAGGTCCCGGTCTCCGGAACGGCGAACCTGTACCAGGCGGCGTCACTGGCCGAAACCGGTTCGGCGTAGCGGTAGTCGGCGCCGTAGCGCTGAGTGGAGTACGCCGACACGCCCCACGCGGTGCTCGCCGTGAAGCGGCCCTCGGTGGTGTTGTCGACGATCTGCGACCAGGCCGTCGATGGGTTGTCCGGGTCGCCCGCGGGCGGGGTCAGCGCGGTGCCCAGCGCGTACGGGCGGCCCATGTTCGGGGTGCCGTCGGCGTTCCAGCTGATCCGCTGGGCCCGGGTGGTCCGGCCCGCATACGTGTACGCCGAGGTGGTCTTGCCGTGGTAGACGATCCAGTCCTCGCTGCCGTCGGGCGACTTGAAGAAGCCGTTGTGGCCCGGCCCGTAGACGCCCGCGGCGTCGTTGCGCCAGAACACCGGCCCGGCGTGCTGGACCCAGTTGGCCGGGACCAGCGGGTCGGCGCCGTTCGCGATCGACTTCATCCACAGCTGGTAGTCGGGCTTGCCGGTGTCGCAGCTGGAGTACACCAGGAACAGGCGGCTCGCGCCGCGCAGCCCGGTCGGGCCCTCGCGCACCTCGGTGCAGCCGCCGCTGGCCGGCAGCGCCACCCGCGAGCCGGTCACCGACCACGGGGTGTCCATGCGCTGCAGGTAGAGCTGCGCCGGGCCGCCCATGCCCCGGCCGGGCCCCGCCCAGGCGAAGTACATCTGCCCGTTGTGCACGAACGGCTCGCCGTCGATGGCGTACTCGCCGTGGTCGGCGATGCGGGCCTTGAAGTGGTACGGGCCCAGCGGGTCGTCGCCGTCGGACTCGATGACGTAGTTGCGGTGCGCGGCGTCGGTGCCGTTGCTGGCGGTGTAGTAGATGTACCAGCGCTGCCCGAACCGGTACAGCGCCGGAGCCCACAGCTGCTGGTTGCGGCTCGGATCGCCGTCCCGCCACACGGTCGTCTCCCCGGCGGTGGCCAGCCCCGCCAGGCGCGGCGACTTCCAGATGCCGATCCGGTCCCCCAGCGTGGTCGCCAGGTAGTAGTTGCCGTTCACATAGGTCAGCGTCGGATCGGCGCCGCCGTTGAGCGGGTTGGTGAACGAGCCCGCCGCCTGCGCGGGCACTCCGGGCACCACCAGCAGCAACAGCGTCGTCAGCAACAGGGTCAGTCGTCTCATGCCATCAACTCCCCGATCGGAAACGGTCGGCACGAGCATCGATGCACGCATCGACGGGCGCCAGTCGCTTCGGGCTGAGCCGAAGCGTCGGCCGTGGTAGATTGCGCCGCAGCGGAGGTCGGGCGATGCTGCGCATACACTTCACCGCCGCGGACCTGGGCGCGGTGCGGCTCGCCGCCGGCGCCGATCCGCTGTGGGAGTCCCTGCTGAGCCAGCACCTGCTGCGCGGCGGCGCGACCCCGCCGATCCTCGGCCAGTGGCGCGCGGGCGCGATCGCCCGGCTCACCCCGCAGATGCGGGCGCTGATGGGCCTGGCCCCGCCGACCGGCTACTCGGCCGACTTCCTCACCCCCACCAGCGGCGTACGCGACATCGCGGCGGGGATCGACGCGGTGCTCGCCACGCCCCGGGAGCATCTGCGCGCCGACCTGCACCGGCTGGTGGCGCGGCGGCCGTCGTCGGGGTGGCTGCGGCGGCTGGCCGACGGCGACCGGCGGGCGCTGAGCGCGCTGGCCGCGGTGATGCGCTCCTACTTCGACGCGGTGCTCGGCCCGCACTGGGACCTCATCGCCAGCCAGGTCGCGGCCGCTCGGGCGCGCGGCGCACGGTCCATGGTGGACGGCGGCGTCGACCGGCTGCTCACGACGCTGCACCCGGCGGTGCGGTGGGAGGCGCCGACGCTGCACGTCGCCTATCCGGTCGACCGTGACCTGCACCTGGACGGGCGCGGCCTGGTCCTGATGCCCTCGTTCTTCTGCCGTCGGACGCCGGTCACGCTGCGGGCGGCGGACCGGCCGCCGGTGCTGGTGTACCCGATCGACGACGAACTCGGCTGGGCGGCCGGCCCGGCGGCGCCCGGTGACCGCCTGCTCGCGCTGCTCGGCACGACCCGGGCCGCGGTGCTGCGCGCCGTCGCACTCCATCCGCACGGCTGCACCACCGGTGAGCTGGCCGTGCAGGTGCGCGTATCGCTGTCCAGCGCCAGCGAGCACGCCACCACGCTCCGCCGGGCCGGGCTGCTGTGGGCCCGCCCGTGCGGCAGGCACACCCTGCACACCGTCACGCCGCTGGGCTACGCGCTGCTCGACGGAGCGTCACGGGCCGAGAGGTAACGCATCACATCATGGGACGACCAGTTGATCTGGTTGACAGGTGTCGTTAACGTGCCCAGACGTTGGTTTAAAGCTCCCCCGCAAGGTGAATGGAACGACACGTGACCGACCCCTTCGCGCAACCTCCGCAGCCGTCCGACCCGTACCAGTCCGCGCAGCCCCCTTACGGGCAGCCACAGCAGCCCGTGTCGCCGGCCTACCCGCCGCCGCACCACGGCCCGGCTCAGCCGGCCTACGGGCAGCCCGCCTACTTCCCCGGCGGCCAGCAGCCCCCGGCGAAGTCCAACAAGGGGCTGATCATCGGCATCGTCGCCGGTGTGCTCGTCCTGCTGCTGGTGCTCTGCGGTGTCGGCGTGTGGCTGTTCGCCAACGCCGCCGACGACGACCCGGTCCTGCCGGACCCGAAGCCCACGCGGTCGAGCAGCACCGCGGCTCCGGCGCCCACCGCCGAGCAGCCCGGCGGCAACAACGCGCTGACCGCCCGCTACTCCTCCGACTTCGCCGAGGTGTGCCAGGGCGGGGCGATCCTGAACGCGGCGGACTACACCCCGGGGGCGGCCAAGGCGTACGTCTTCGCCAACTCGCCCGACCGGCCGACGCGGTGGAACACCAAGTCCGTGAACTCGACCAAGCCGTACTACGCCAAGTCGGCCGACTACACGACGGTGAGCGTGGTCGGCTGTCTCACCTACGTGGAGGGCAGCGAGGCCCAGGGCCAGAAGTGCGAGATCAAGGCGACCGACGGCAAGAAGCTGACCGTCGACTACCTGTCCTCGCGCTACACCCTGACCTTCCACGCGGCGAAGACCGGCGAGAAGGTGGCCGACGGCGGCACGATCAACGCGCCGGCCAACCGCTGCCCGAGCTTCCTCACGTACAACAAGGAGACGCTGAAGTCCTACGCGTCGCCCGACAGCGGCTCGCTGGACGCGGCGCTCGACAAGCTGCTGGTCGGCTGAGCGCTTCCCTACGCCGACGGCCCCGGCTCCGGCATGGAGCCGGGGCCGTCGTGCTCGGGCGGCAGGCCGCGTGCGGCTGGCGGCCGGAAAGCGCTTGCCATAGGATCGGCGAAATCCTGCGAATGAGGGGAGCCGAGGCAGCGGCCCAAAGTTCGCCATAGCTCACCAATCCGGACCGATCGACGTGCCGGCTAGCCACTTCTGGCCCGATTTGGTGCAACAAAGCTGCACATCCAATCCATTGACTGTTATAAGTGAACCTTCCTATGTTGGCGGGAAAGCGCATTCCAACACAGGGAGGTCCTACAGTGCAGGAAGCGCACGTCCCCCCGCGGCGGAGCAGGCGCGCCCGCAGCGCCGTGGCCGCCGGTGTCAGCACGGCCGTCGCGGCGCTGGTCATCAGCGTCGGCGCGGTCGCCGCCAACGCGGCCACGCTGTTCTCCGACGACTTCAACGACGGCAACGCCACCGGCTGGACCACCTCCGGCGGCAGCTGGGCGGTCTCGTCCGGCGTGTACTCGCAGTCGAGCACCGGCGCGAGCGCCAAGGCGCTGGCCGGGTCCACGTCCTGGTCCACGGCCACCGTCTCGGCCAGGGTCCGGCCCGACACGTTCAGCGGCTCGTCCTCGCGCGGCGCAGGCGTCGCCGCCCGCGCGCAGAGCACGTCCAACTTCTACGCGCTCGTGCTCACCGGCAGCACCGTGCAGCTGCGCAAGGGCAGCACGACCACGCTCGCCTCGGCGCCGTTCACGGCGGCGACGGGCACCTGGTACACCCTGTCGCTGAGCGCGACCGGCAGCTCGCTGGTCGGCTCCGTCAACGGCGCGCAACTGGTGTCGGCATCGGACGGATCGTACGCCACCGGGCGAGCCGGGCTGCTGGCCAACTACGCGGCGGCCTCGTTCGACGACGTCCTGGCGACGGACGCGGCCGGCCCGAGCCCGTCCTCTCCCCCGGCGTCGCCGTCCACACCCGCCTCGCCATCGGCCCCGCCCAGCTCACCACCGCCGCCATCGCCCAGCACCAGCCCGCCGCCGCCCCCGACCGGCCTCGTCGGCTGGGCGAGCCAGGCCGGCGGCACCACCGGCGGCGGCACCGGCCCGACGGTCACCGTGTCCAGCTGGGCCGACCTGCGCACCCAGGCGCAGGCCGCGGGAGCCCGGACGATCCTGGTCAACGGCATGCTCAGCGGCTCGGGCACCATCGAGGTCACCGCGAACAAGACGATCCGCGGCGTCGGCGCGGGCTCGGGCGTCTCCGGGACCACCCTCAACATCGAGGACATGCACCCGGCCAACGTGATCATCCAGAACCTGAACATCCGCGGGGTGCCGGGCGGCGACGCGATCCAGATCGAGAACGCCACCCACATCTGGATCGACCACAACACGCTGTCCAGCACCATCGAGAGCGACGTCGACTTCTACGACGGCATGATCGACATCACCCACGCCGGTGACTACATCACGGTGTCGTGGAACATCATCCGCGACCACTGGAAGACGTCGCTGGTCGGGCACTCCGACGGCAACTCCGGCGAGGACACCGGGCACCTGCGGATCACGTACCACCACAACTGGTTCGACCGGACCTTCGAGCGCAGCCCCCGGGTCCGCTTCGGCGAGACGGTCCACGTGTTCAACAACTACTACACCAACGTCAACAACAACTCCTCGTCGTACGCCATCGCGTCCACCATGAACGCCGGGGTGCTCGTCGAGGGCAACGTGTTCGAGAACGTGCAGCAGGCATGCTGGTCGGCCAGCGGCTACGCGGACTCCGACCCCGGCCGGCTGGTCGCGCGGGACAACTCGCTGACCAACTCCGGCCCGTGCGAGACCAACGGCTCGGTGGCCGCGGTCCCGTACGGCTACACCGCGCAGAGCTCCGGCACCGTGAAGGCGTCCGTCACGGCGGGCGCCGGGGCGGGCAGGCTCTGACCGAGGACCCCCTGCTCGGGTGAGGGAGGCCGGCCCCGTGCCGGCCTCCCGCAGGGTCAGGTGTTCAGCGGCCGCCGGGCCACCGCGAGCAGGTGCGTCACCGGCCAGTCCAGCGGCTGCCCGTCGAGGCCGGTCAGCGACGCGACGGGCGCGAGGCGGTGCTCGGCGATCCAGTCGTTGCGGAACGCGCGCGACGCGACGTCCAGCTCCCAGCCGATGCCGGTGAGCAGCTCCCGCCAGTCGGCGTAGGCCATACCGCAGAACTGCTCGGCCATCTCGGGCAGCCAGTTGCCGGTGTAGTCCTTGCGGGTCAGGAAGTCCATCGCGTCGGCCAGCGACAGCCGCACCGCGTCCCCGGCCGCCTCCCACGCGAACGGGAAGCGGTAGTCGACGGCGAACTGGTCGAACCTGGCCCGCGTGGACAGGCCCGCGACGTACGCGGTGACCTCGGCGGGCGGCAGCGCGGCCAGGTCCCGGCGGGGCGCGGCCGGGTTCTGGCCGTCACCGCGCTCCAGATGCAGCAGCACCGGCCGCTCGCGCTCGTCCGGGCCGCACACGTCACTGTTGATCCACACGCCGCCGGGCACGGTGTGGTCGTAGATCGCCTGCGCGAACGCGCGCAGCGAAGCGTAGCGGTCGCCGTACGACCAGATCTCGTGGGTCAGCGCGAAGGTCAGCGTCGTGTCCACCGACCTCGGCGGCAGGACCGCCCCGCCCAGCACGTTGCGGCGGTAGAAGAACACGTTCGGGTTGGTGAACGCGCCCTGCGCCTTCTTGTGCACGCACTCGTCGAACAGGTGCCGGGCCACTTCGACGCCGATCAGGTCGCTCTCCCGCAGCGCGGGCTCGCGGTCGGCCAGCTCCAGCACTGCCCCCGCGCCGCAGCCGATGTCCACGATGCGGCCCGGCCGCACGTGCTCGCGCACCGCCGACCACTTGCGCGCCGCACCGTCGGCGAACGCCTCGACGTAGGTCCGGTAGTCGCGGGTCGAGCTGAGCCCGCCCTCGTCGCCGACGACCGGGTCGTTGACGACGGTGCGCACGGCCTCGGCCAGCCGGTAGCGGTCGAACACGTCGACGGTGGCCGGGTGGGCCAGCTCGCGCCAGGTCTCGTCCCCGGCGGCCAGCCGCAGCAGCACGTCCCAGGGCCGCTCCGGCTCGGGCGAAACCGCGCCCTCCACCGTGACGACCTTGAACCCGAGCAGCTCGTACAGCGCCGCCACCTCGGGCGTGGAGCAGGCCACCACGGTATTGCCCGTGCCCAGCGCGAGGCCGGTGTCCACGGTGACGTTCTTGAGGGTCACCTCGGCGAACCGGTCCGTCGGCGCCGTGTCGAACACCGGCACGACCAGCGAGCGCAGGCCGGTCTGCGCGCTGAACCGCTCGATCGCCGCCTCGCGGCGGTGGTACGGCACCGGGTTGCGGCGGGTGTTCGCGTGGTTCGCCGAGGTCACCGCCCAGATGACGGTCGTCTCCGGCCCGGCCAGCTCGCTCAGGTAGCGGGCCTGGAACCGGGTGAGCACGTGGTGGCGGCCGGGGAACAGCACGAATTCCATGTGCCGTTGATACCCCATTCCCGCACGTCGACGGCACGCGGCCCGGCGTTCACGCCGCCCGGGGCGTCATGCCTCCGCGTCGGCCTCCCACCTGCCGTCGGGAAGTTGCTTCATGCCGTCCACCGAGTTGATCCACTCGTAGGCCGTCGCGGTCACCCCGTCTGCGGTGGTGACCTGCACGTGGAGGAACATACCCGCCTCGAACTGGGTGAACGCCGTGACCGCCTCGGTGACCCGGTCCGGCCGCAACCGCAGCAGGTAGCCGTGGATCGTGCCCTGGCCGCTGAACTTGGCCGCCGGGTAGCCGGCGCCGCTGTCGTAGAGCCGGCCGGGCACGCTTGCCTCGGTGGCCTCCGCGACGAAGTCCTCGATGTCCGGGTAGCGCAGGTGGCCGGGCATGGTCGTGCCGTACACGAACATGTACGTCTGCGCGGGGCTGGACGCCGCCGACGGCGTCGCGCCGTCGTCCCCGCCCGGGTCCACGAACAGGGCGATCACGGCCACGATCACGCTCAGCACCGCCGCGATCGTGCCGATGCCCGCCGGTGTACGCCATCCCGCCCGGGTGCTCCCGGTCTCCGCCTCGGCCACTGCCACCCCTCCCCTGTCGGCGCATCACCGTAGCGGCAGGGTGCGCCGTTCCGGAACGGACGGACGGCGGCCGTGCGCGGCCTCCCGGTCGCACCTGACCGCCGTCCGTCGTACGTGATCGTCCAGCCGGACGCCGGCGCCAGCTCTGCCCGTACTCGCTCCTCAAGCGCTCCGGGTTCGCAGTTTCGGGGAAAGTGCAGCCACGCCGGTGCCCGAGCCTGCAGTTTCCCCGAAACTGCGGGCCGGGGTGGGGCTCGACCGGCCCGGGTCAGCGGCCGGGTAGGCGTTTGCGGACCTCCTGCAGTACCCAGCCGTTGCCGTCGGGGTCGGTGAAGGTGGCGAATGAGCCGTAGTCGGTCCGGTCCGGGTGCCGGCCGCTCTCCTTGCCCGCGAAGCCGGGCGGGTAGGTGAAGTCGCCCTTGCCGTGCCCGTGCAGGAAGACCCCGGCGCCGTCGTGGAAGACCTCGCTGACGTCGATGCCGCGCTCCACCAGCTCGGCGCGGGCCGCCTCGATGTCCGGCACGACGAGGTAGATGCCCTGGAAGGAGCCCGGCTCGGCCGTGGTCATGCCCTTGCCGAAGATGATCGAGCACTCGGAGCCGGGCGGCGTGAACTGGATGCAGTGCCAGTCCTCGCTGGGCTTGGCCTCGATGTCCAGCCGGAAGCCCGCCTTCTCGTAGAAGGCCTTGGCCCGCGGCACGTCGGACACGGGTATCACGATGACTTCGAGTTTCAGATCCATCTGGGAGCCCCCCTGAGCGCGGCGCGCACCGCACCGGGCGTCGCCGGATCACCTCGGAACATCCTCACGCTACGCGCCGCCGTCGCGCTGAACGGCCACAACGCCGAACTGCCCGCCGAGTGCGAGTTCCGATTCCCGCCGGACTCCGCGCGGGTCCGCGACCAGACTTGCCGTCATGTACACCGTTCACGCCATCCCCGCCGAGGTCGTCGCCGACCTGCTGAACGCGGACGACGCGGGCCGCCCGCCCGAGCTGTCCACCGACGCCGAGGGCGGCGCGCCCCTGCGCTGCTGCCTGCGCCGGGCCGCCCCCGGAGACCGGATCGCGCTGGTCGCGTACGAGCCGCTGCGCCGCTGGTCCGCCGAGACCGGGGCGAACCCCGGCCCGTATCTGGAGCGCGGGCCGGTGTTCGTGCATGCGTCGCCGTGCGGCGGACCGGCCGCCGGTGAGCCCGGCTACCTGGGTGAGGCGGAGCGGGTGTTCCGCCGCTACGACCGGGACGGGCGCATCCTCGGCGGCCGCCGCATCGACCGCGGCGAGACGCACCGGGAGGTGTTCGCCGAGATGTTCGCGGACCCCGGCGTCGCGCTGGTCCACGTCCGCGCGGTCGAGTACGGCTGCTTCCTGTACGAGGCCCGGCGCGACAGCGCCTGAGCGGGGACGGCGGCGGCCCGCGAGTGCGAGCCGCCGCCGTGCCGCATCGGGTCAGCCTGCCCGGTAGGCGCGGATGACGGTCTGGTCGATGCCGCTGCCGGCCGCGCCCTCGGCCTTCACCCGCAGTGACACCGCCTGCCCGGCGGCGGGCACCGGCAACCGGGCGGCGAAGGACGCCGCGTCCTGCTGCCTGACCGGCACGGCCTGCCAGGTCGCGCCGTCGTCGAGCGAGGCCCACACCCGGAACGCGGTGACGTCCTGGACGGGCACGCCGTGGGCCTGCCGCACCGTGAACACGCTGGTCCCCGCCGTGGGATGGTTCGCCGCGTCCAGCGGCAGCGCGTAGTCCAGCGCGAACAGCGGCAGCGGTGCCCGCCCTGTGCCGGACGGGCCCGCCGAGCGGAACGTCCACGCCGTGGTGACCCGGGTGGAGACCGGCAGCACCGCGCTCAGGTCGAGGTCGTACCGGAGCCGGTACTCGGCCGCCGCCTGCGGGATCTCGAACTCCCCGAACGGTGCCCGGCGCTCGCCGACGAGCCTGCCGTCGCGGTGCAGGGTCAGCGAGGAGGTGGACTCGTCGCCGATCGGGAAGCAGCCGTAGCGCTGGTGCTGGTCGGTCAGGTCCATCAGCTCGACGTGCAGCATCCCGCGGGTGCGGAACGGCGCGGACGGCCGGCAGCCGCTGTAGGAGACCGCCGGGTCGTCATACCAGTCGGTGCGCATCGGCTGGCGTACCCAGACCAGGCTCTGCCGGCTGCCCGCCGCATAGGTGCGCTGGGCCTCCTGCGTGACCATGTCGAACCCGGCCTCGCCAACGGGGTAGAAGGCCTCGTCGAGCCAGGCGAATCCCGGTGTCACGTAATCGGTCCGCTGGGCGGGCAGGTTGTCCAGGATGGTCTCGGCGATGTACGCCCCGGTCGGGCTGAAGCCGTAGCGCTTGTGGCTGACGTGCGTGCCCGGGATGTCCAGCAGGTGGAAGCGCTGGTCGATGCGGGCCAGCCGGGCCTGCTCGGCGCCGTCGACCCGGTAGTGCGGATCGGCGGGGATGCCGCTGCCGAGCGGCCGGATCAGGTCGTAGAGGTACGGGCTCGGCGCGTCGCCGGGCGCGGTCAGGCCGTAGGCGGCGTGCACGCTGAACGTGCCGACGCCGGGCCCCGTCATCGGCACGGCGAACACGCTGCCCCGGGCCGCGTCCGCGCCCCACGCGAAGGCGAAGTCCGACCAGCCCAGACCCCGGCGGCCGGTCTGCTCGTAGGTGATGCCGACCGTCACCGGCACGGTGTCGACCCCGTCGACCGACGCCGTGACCGGGCGCGCGGCGGCGCCGTCGAAGACCAGCGCCGTGTCTGCGCCGATGACGACCTCGGGATCACCGGTAAGGCCCATGCGGGTGCTCTCCGGCCCGAGATCCCACAGCGACGCCAGCACGCTGTAGCGCCCGGCGGGCACCCGCAGCACGACGGGCTCCCCGGGCTGGACCCCGACGTACTCGGCGAACAGGCTCGGGTCGTCGAGGTTGACCACGACACCGAACGCGAGGACGTCGGCGTCCGCCGGTGCGCCCGGCAGCGGGACCGCGGTCAGGGTGAGGTCGTGGCTGCGCGGCTCGACATGGAACGTGACCGGGGTGCGCGACACGACCGCGCCGCCCGCGGTACGGGCCGTGACGACCGCCGTGTGCAGGCCTGGTCTGGCCGCGAGCCGAGCCCGGTCGATGCGCAGCACGGTCGAGGCCCGGCCGCCGGGCGCCACCACCGCGTCCGTGCTGGACAGGGTCGCGGTGCCGGCGGGCGCGGCGGTGCCGTGGCGGTCGGTGACGGTCACGCCGAAGCGCAGCGTCTTGGCCGACTCCGACGTGTTCGCCCAGGACAGGGGTGCTTCCGCGGTGCCCGACTGCGGGTGGGTGAAGGTGCCCAGCGCGACGATCGGCTGCTCGCTCACCACCCCGTGCAGGGGGCGGGCGGCGTTCAGGCGACCGGCGCCGAGTTCGTACGCGTCACCGCCGGTCAGCGGATCGGCCGCGCCGACGAGGGCGGCCTTGAGCTGCGCGGGCTTCCAGCCGGGGTGACGCTGGGCCAGGATCGCGGCGGCGCCCGCGGCATGCGGAGCGGCCATGGAGGTGCCGCTCAGGCTGGTGTAACGCGCGTCGACGATGGTGCCGAGGCTGGTGCCCGCGGCGCGGGCCGCGACGATGTCGACGCCGGGCGCGACCAGCTCAGGCTTGGCCGCACGGGTGTTGACCAGGGGGCCCCGGCTGGAGAAGTCGGCGAGCCGGTCCCCGCGGTCGACCGCGCCGACCGTCAGCGCGGACGCGGCGGCGGCCGGCGAGGACACGGCGCCGTCGACCGGCCCGTCGTTGCCCGCCGCGACCACGAACAGGGTGCCGTGCTTGGCGGTCAGCTCGTCGAGGGCCAGCGACATCGGGTCGGTGCCGTCGCTGGGCTCCCACCCGCCGAGACTCATGTTGACCACGTCGGCACGCTCGGCGGCCCACTCCATACCGGCGATGACCTGTGAGTCCGTGCCCTCGCCGCTGTCGCCGAGCACCTTGCCGACCAGCAGCCGGGCGCCGGGGGCGACGCCGCGGCGCTCCCCCTCCGAGGCCACGCCGCTGCCCGCGATGGTCGCGGCGACGTGGGTGCCGTGCCCGTGGCGGTCGGCGGCGTCGCCGTCCTCGACGGTGAAGTCGGCGCGGGCGGCGATCCGGCCCTGCAGGTCGGGGTGGGTGAAGTCGGCCCCGGTGTCCAGCACCGCCACCTTGACGCCCTGGCCGGTGTATCCGGCGGCCCAGGCTTGCGGCGCGCGGATCTGGCCGAGGTTCGGGTCGAGGGCCGCCGCGCTCGTGGACTGCGCGGTCGCGCGTACCCGGTGGTCCAGCCAGACCCGGGTGGACGCGGCGGTCCCGCGGGTCGCGGCCGGGGTCCGGGCGGCGGCGGCCGACAGGGCGCGGATCAGGTCCGGGCCCTTCGCCTTGGGCTGGCGGGCGGCCACGGCCGCGATGCTGGGCAGCGAGCGGGTGACGCGCAGCCCGGCGGCGGGCGCGGCCAGGCGCTGGTCCGGCTGCGCGGCCTGGCGGACGATCAGCGGCAGTTCCCGGCTCCGCGCGTCGTCGTGGCCTTCGAGGATCAGCGTGGTCACGTCGAAGAGGGACGCGTCGAGGACCGGGCCGATCAGCCCGGCGACCTTGCCGGGGACGACCCGCACGTGCCCGTCGGGACCGCAGCTGCGGTCGAGCACGCCGTGCGGGTCGGCGGGGCGCACCGTGACCGCCGGGCACCCGGTGGCCCGGGTGCGCACGGTGACCACGTCCCCGGTGAGCAGCGTGACCGTGTAGGTGTGCCCCGACGGCAGCACCGCCGGGGCGGCGGCGGTCGCCGGTGCCTGCCGCAGGGCGCCGCCGAAGCCGGACAGCGTGACGGTGAGCACCACGGCCATCAGCAGGCTGAGACTTCGCGTTCGTCGTACGTTCACATCGAACCCCCATCCGTACGGAGCCCGCGTCCGGGGGTCGGACGCGGGCTACGTACCTACAACGGGTCCTATGTGGTCGATGGTTGTACGGCCGCCGTGATCAACTGGTCAGGCGGAAGGTGGCGTCGGCCCGTGCCTGCGTGGTGGTGATCTGGTCGAGCCGCAGCAGGTAGTTGTAGTGGCGGATGTAGCGGTCGGTGTGGTTGTAGGACTGGTAGGACGACCACGTGCTGTCGGCAAGCCCCGCGACCTGCTTGAACGTCGCGTCCGCCGCGAACGTCGTGGACCCGTCGTTGGGCGCGAGCACGAAGTCGTAGTTGCTGTGCCGCAGGTAGTAGCCCGGGTAGTTCACCGACTCGAACGAGACGTACCCGGAGCTGTTCGCCAGGCCGGGCACGGGCCGGAACTGGGCGTCCTGGGCCGGGCTGACGTTGGCGTCGATGCGCACGTCGAGGTTGATGTGCCGCACGTAGCGGGTCTGGAAGTTGTACGACTGCAGCCGCCGCACCGCCACGCTGCTGCCCCACTTGGCCAGCACCCGGCTGGACTCTGCGGCGGTCAGGTTCATGATCGAGCCGTGCCGCTTGCGGCTGGTGCCCAGGTTGTAGTCCGACCGGGTCTGGAAGTTGCCGGTGCTGCCCAGGTTCGTCGAGGTGATCGGCATGTAGCCGCGCCCGGTGGCGTACTGGTCGAGCCAGAGCGCCCACTCGTTGCGGCCGTTGAACTGCATCCACATCGGGCCCTCGACCACGTTGCCGCCGCCGGTGCCGTTGGAGATGCCCATGTGTGCCAGGTTGCCGATGTTGGTCCAGCTGCCCAGGACGGAGTTGCTGGCCTCGATCGTGATGTGGCCGTCGGCCGAGGCGCGGTAGTAGCGGTAGCCGCCGACGCTGTTCGGCACCTCGATGATCTGGGTGTCGATGATGCCCTGGCCCGCGCCGCGGTCGATGTAGAGCTGCGGCGCGGTGAAGGAGCGGAAGTCGCTGGTGCGCACGTAGTAGATGCGGTGCTTCTTGACGCCGTTGAGGGTGGCGTTGGTGGCCCAGTAGACGACGTAGTCGCCGGTGGCGGCATTGTAGATCGCCTCGGGCGCCCAGGCGTCGCCCGCGCCGGAGATGGCGCCGGCCACGTTCAGCAGGCGCGGGGCCGACCAGTTGACCAGGTCGGTCGACTCCCACACCACCAGCGATCTGCTGCCTGCGTTGGCGGCGTCGCTCCAGGAGGTGCCGCTGGCGATGCGCAGGTCGGTGGCGATGATCCAGTAGCGGTCCCCGGCGGGCGAGCGCACGATCGCGGGGTCGCGTACGCCGCGGGTGCCGACGGTGGACAGCAGCACCGGGCCGCCGCTGTTCAGGTCGGTCCAGCGCAGGCCGTCGGTGCTGTGGGCGAGGTAGATCTGCTCGCCGTTGGCGGTCTCGCCGGTGAAGTGGACCATCAGGTAGCCGGTGAACGGGTCGAGGGCGGCGGCGGGTTTCGGCGCCGTCACCGACCAGGAGACGAGGATCAGGCAGGCGAGGGCGAGCAGGGTGCCCAGCCTGGTGCGGGGTCGTGACATGGACGGATCTCTCCTTGGGGGCGGGAGGGGTCAGAGGGTGGGCACGACCGGGCGGATCGTGCCGTCGGCGTTGAACTCCATGCGGTCGATGGCGGTCTCGCGGTTGGTGCCGTTGCCGGCGGGCACGGCGAAGCGGTGGTACGCGATGTGCCAGGTGTCGGTGCCGGGCAGCTGCACGACCGAGTGGTGGCCGGGGCCGCGGATGCCTGCGTCCAGGCGCTTTTGCAGCACGATGCCGCGCTTGGTCCACGGGCCGAGGGGCGAGGTGCCGGTGGCGTACGCGACGCGGTAGTCCTCGCTGCGGGTGTCGTTCTCCGACCACATCAGGTAGTAGGTGCCGTTGCGCTTGAACACGAACGGCGCCTCGTTGTAGCCGGACGGGGTGATGGTGCGCACCTGCGCGGCGTCGTACGAGATCATGTCGCTGTTCAGCGGGACGACCCGGGCGACGCCCTGCCCCCAGTAGAGGTAGGAGCGGCCGTCGTCGTCGGTGAAGACCATCGGGTCGATCGCCTGCCCGCCGCTGAACTGCCCGCTGGTGACCAGCGGCCGCCCGAGCGCGTCGCGGAACGGCCCGGCCGGGCTGTCGGCCACCGCCACGCCGAGCTGCTTGGCGGTGTTGCCGCTTGCCGCGCCGCCGCTGAAGTACAGGTAGTAGCGGCCGTTCTTCGCGGCGACGGCCGGGGCCCACGCGGAGTTGTCGGCCCAGGACACGTCCGGCCCGTGGTCGAGGATCACGCCGTGGTCGGTCCAGTTCACCAGGTCGGCCGAGGAGAACGCCTTGTAGTAGGTGCCGCTCCAGCCCGCGTACCCGTCGGTGGTCGGGTAGAGGTAGTAGCGGCCGCCGAAGTAGGCGAGGTGCGGGTCGGCGAACAGGCCCGGGATCACCGGCCCGGCGGTCGTCTTCGGCGCCCACGGTGCGGTGATCCGGAACGAGCTGTCCGCCCGGAATGCCGCCGTGTCCTGGTAGGCGTCCAGCCACAGCGCGAAGTCGCGGTGCCGGATGCGCCGGGACGGGTAGTTGTACGAGGTCAGCGACACCGAACCGGCGGTGGACCCGTCGACGGCGCAGAACGTCGCGTCGGCCCGGAACACCGCGTCGCCGGTGTTGGCGTCGATCCGCAGCCGGTAGTCGCGGTGTCGCAGGAACAGCCCGCTCTTGGTCTGGAACGAATAGCAGGACGGCGAGGCGAGCCCGTTGACCACGGTGAACGTGGCGTCCTGCTTGACCTGTGCGGTGCTGGCCGAGGTGACCGCGTCGACCCGGCCGAGGGAGTCCAGGTGCCGCACGAACCGCCCGGGATAGTTGACGGACTCCAGCGACCGGGCGCCGGTGGGCAGCGTCGCCGCGTACGCCGGCGCCCCGGACAGCACCACCACGAAGCCCGCCGCCAGGGCGGAAAGTGCCAGCATGGAGCGAAAACGCATAGTCGGTCTCCTATGTTAGCGCTCACATTACGGCCCGATGCTTCGCGGTGAGTCGAAATGGTTTCGGGTTGCAGGAAGTGTCAACACTGCTGAAACCATTGTCAAGCATCAGATCGAAGATCCTGCGTACAGCCGTGGGAGCCGGTCCACGAAGGACCGGCTCCCACGAAGCACACGGCTGTCAGGACGGGCGGCCCTTGGCGTACAGCCACTTGTCGAAGAACGCGTCGAGCTGCTGCCCCGAGGTCTGCTCGGCCAGCGCGATGAAGTCGGCGGTGTTGGCGTTGCCGTCGCGGTGCCGCTGCGTCCAGGTGCGCAGGATGGCCGAGAACTTCTCGTCGCCGACGAGCTTGCGCAGCGCGATCAGGGTCATGCCGCCGCGCTCGTAGACGCTGTCGGAGAAGATCTCCTCCCGGCCCGGGTCACCGGGCGGCACCTCCCACAGCTCCGACTTGCGGTCGGCGTAGCGCTGGTCGTACTGCTGCTGCAGGGTCGGCCCGCCGTCGTGCTCCAGCCACAACCACTCGGCGTAGGTCGCGAAGCCCTCGTTGAGCCAGATGTCCTGCCAGGTGGCGACCGAGACGCTGTCGCCGAACCACTGGTGCGCCAGCTCGTGCGCCAGGATCCCGGTGTCCGGGCCGTCCTCCCAGGTCGCGGCCGTGTACACGGGCCGGGTCTGGCTCTCCATCTCGTCCTCGACCCGGCGGTCGGCCACCACGATGCCGCCGTAGGCGTCGAACGGGTACGGCCCCGCGATCGTCTCCAGGAAGTCGGCGACCTCCGGGGTGCGCGCCAGGTTCTCGTCCGCCTCGCCCACCGGGACCTTGGCGGCGATCGCGGTGATCATCGGCTTGCCCTTGTGTACGCCCTGGACCACCCGGTACCTGCCCACGGCCATCAGCGCCAGGTAGGACGCCATCGGCGAGGTGACCTGCCACTGCCAGCTGTTCCAGCCGTCGGCCTGCTCGCTGCGCCCGCGCAGCAGCCCGTTGCTGATGCCGCTGTAGCCGGCCGGCACGGTCAGCTCGATGTCGTAGAGCGCCTTGTCGCTCGGGTGGTCGTTGACCGGGAACCAGGCCGCCGCCGACTGCGGCTCGCCCACCGCGACCGCGCCCCGGCGGCTGGTGAAGAACCCGTTGTTCTCCGCGTCCTTCTCGGGAGTGTCGGCGGGGCGGCCGCCGTACGCGATCTCGGTGGTGAACGCGGCGCCCTTCGCGATCGGCGCCTTGGGCGTGATGATCAGCTCGTCGGCTTCCCGGGTCGCCTCGGCGGGCTGCCCGTCGACCGTGACCGTGGCGACGGTCAGGCCGTAGAGGTCCAGGTGGAAGCGGTCGAGCGGCTGGGTCGCCGTCGCCCGCACCGTGTTGGTCCCGTCGAGGCGGCCGCTGGACGGATCAAACCTGACCTTGAGCCCGTAGTGGGCGACGTCGTAGCCGCTGTTGCCGTAGGTCGGGAAGTAGGGGTCGCCGACGCCGGCCAGCCCCTGATCGGAGGCCTTCGACTGGAGCAGGGAGCAGCCGGTCAGCAGCAGCGCGGGCGCGACGAGAGCCGCCCACATCTTACGGGCATTTCGCATGAGAACACCGTAAGCCAGGCAAAGCATCCTGTTCCCGACAGTCGCGAAGCTGGGAGCAACCTGTGATCCCAAACCGACACCGCGTTCTGCGATCATCTTCGGCATGGTCGACGAGATCGATGGCGTGTGCCTACCCGCCGCGGTACGGGCCCTGCGCGCGGCCGGGTTCGACCCGGTGCTGCGCCCGGCGCCCCGGCGCTCGCACACCGCGCCCCCACCGGCCGGGGCCTGGATCCCCATGCCGGGCGAGGACGCGTACGCCGTCGTGACCGTCACCGCGCTCGCCGCCGGCGCCACCCCCGGCACCTGGGAGCAGGCGACCAGCTCGGACGGCGCATCCCGGCTGCCGGGCTACCGGGTCGCGTTCCACGAATGTCCGTACCGGACGCGCGGCCACGGCTACGCCAGCCCCGTCGCGGACCTGCACACGCCCTCCGCGGAGGAGGTCGCCGGCCAGGTGCGCGAGTGGAGCCGGTGGCAGTCGACCTGGTCGGTCGTCCCGACCACGACGCCGTGGGCGCGCCGGGAGCGCTGGATGAACCGGCTGGTGCAGTCCAAGCTCACCTCGGCGGACATACCCGTCGCGGTGGACCTGGATCCGCTGATGGTGGCGCTGCTGGACCGCGACCAGGAGGCCGCGCTGCGGGCGGACCTGGACGCGCTGTTCACCCCGGGCATCGCCTGGCGCTTCCCCCGCGACCGGACCGGCGCGCGCCTGGCCACGAAGACGCAGGTGCTGCTGCGCGAGTGCGCCCCGCCGACGCACCCCCTCGGCAAGGGACTGTGGCTGGTGGCGGACGGTCCCGCGCCGCGGGCCGAGGCAGCGCTGACCATCCGGCTCGCCCAGGTGCGCGGGCTCGCCCGGCCATACCGATGGGACACCCACCCGGAGTTCTGGCGCACCGGCCCCGGCACCCTCGATCGGCTGTGGGGACTCGGCGGCGAGACCACTGCCGAGCTTGCCGCACAGGTCACCGCCATGCTGGAGGCGGGCGACGCCGTCACGGCGCTGGACGCCTGCGGGGTGACGCTGGATCCCAGGTCACGGCGGCTGCTGTCCGGCCTGCCGGACAACTTCGAGCTGCGCCGGTGGACCGACCGGTGGGTGGCCAACGCCTGCGAGGTGCTGTCCGGCGCGGCGCCGTGGACCTGGCGGGAGGCGGTGACGCCCAAGCGGCGCCCGCAGCGCCTGGCCTCGCTCGGCGGGTTCAACCCCAGCCGCCGCCCCGGACTGTTCCTGGCCCACCGCAAGGGCACCGCGCACCTGAGCTTCGACCAGAGCGCCAGCCCGCTGGTGCTGGCGCGCGCCCGCTGGCAGCGGGACCACGACTACGACCTGGTCCGCCATGGCAAGCTCACGGTGGCGCAGATCCCCATGCCGCAGCCGTAACGCCGCACCGCCGACAAGGATCCACGGTATGTCCCACGAGAAGGCCGGACCGCTGGCCGGAGTACGCGTCATCGAGCTGGGCGGCATCGGCCCCGGCCCGTTCTGCGGCATGATCCTGGCCGACCTCGGCGCGGACGTGGTCCGCGTCGACCGTCCCGCCGAGCACGGCGGCGCCTCGATGCACCCGATCCTGCACCGCGGCCGCCGCTCCATCACGGTGGACCTGAAGCGACCGGCCGGGGTGGACCTGGTGCTGCGGCTGCTCGACGAGGCCGACGCGCTCGTCGAAGGCTTCCGTCCGGGCGTCACCGAGCGCCTCGGCCTCGGCCCCGACGCCTGCCTGGCCCGCAACCCGCGCCTGGTGTACGGGCGGATGACCGGCTGGGGCCAGGACGGACCCCTCGCCCAGGCCCCCGGGCACGACATCAACTACATCGCCCTGGCGGGCGCCCTGTCGGCGATCGGCCCGCGCGACGGCGACCCGGCGGTGCCGCTCAACCTCGTCGGCGACATGGGCGGCGGCGGCCTGCTGCTGGCACTGGGCATCACCGCCGCGCTGCTCGCGGCCCGGCAGACCGGCCGGGGCCAGGTGGTCGACGCCGCGATGACCGACGGCACCGCCATCCAGCTCGCCCTGATCCACGGCCTGCTCCGCACCGGCCTGTGGCAGGAGGGCCGGGAGGCCAACCTGTTCGACGGCGGTGCCCCGTTCTACCGGACCTACCGCACGGCCGGCGGCGGCCACGTGGCGGTGGGCTGCGTCGAACCGCAGTTCTACGCCGCCATGCTGGACGTGCTCGGGCTGGCCGACGACCCGCTGCTGACCCGCCAGCACGACCGCGCCGCCTGGCCGGAGATGGGTGCCCGCCTGGGCGCGGTCTTCGCGACCAGGACCCGCGACGAGTGGACGGCCGCCTTCGACGGCACCCAGGCCTGCGTCACCCCCGTGCTGGACTTCGCCGAGGCCGCCGCCCATCCGCACAACGCGGCGCGCGGCACCTACCGGCGCACCGCCGACGGCCTGCCGGAGCCCGGCGTCGCGCCCCGCTTCCTGGGCACTCCCCCGGCGGAGCCCCGGCCGGCGCCGGAGATCGGCCAGGACACCGACGAGGTGCTGCGCGCATCCGGCGTCGGGGCCGAGCAGCTCACGGCGCTCCGCGCGGCCGGCGTCATCGGCGGCGGCGTCGCTTGATGATCAGCCGCCCCGTCAGGTCGTCGCTGCGACACCGGTGATCAGCGTTTCGTGCAGAAACCGCGGTCCAGCCGCACTTTCTGACACAAGACCGCGATCTTGACACTCGTGCCGGAGGGCCGATCCCGGCGGAACCGCCGTCCTGGCCGGGCGTCTGCGGGAACAATGCGACTACGAGGGCAGGCGCTGCCCGCCGGGGGTTGCTGTGTCCGCTTCGCTGGTGTTCCTGGGTCACTCGACGGTGCTGATCGAGATCGGCGGCGTCCGGGTGCTCACGGACCCCGTGCTGCGCGGTCGCCTGCTTTTCCTGCGGCGGCACGCCGCGCCGGTGGCCGTGGGCCACTACGCCGAGGTCGACGCGGTGGTGCTGTCGCACCTGCACCACGACCACTGCGACCTGCACTCGCTGGCTCTGCTGGGGCGCGACGTGCGCCTGATCGCGCCGGACGGAGCCGGGGGCTTCCTGCGCAAGCGCGGGTTCCGCCGGGTCGTCACCCTCGCGGCGGGTGAGTCCCATCAGGTCGGGCCGGTGACGGTCACCGCGACCCCGGCGGTGCACGACGGGCGGCGCGAGCCGTTCGGGCCACGCGCCGCCGCGGTCGGCTATCTCATCAGCGACGGGCCGACCGTCGCGTACTTCGCCGGGGACACCGACCTGTTCGCGGGCATGCGCGGGCTGTGCCCCGACCTGGACCTGGCGCTGATCCCGGTGTGGGGCTGGGGCCCGAACCTCGGCCCCGGCCACCTGGACCCCGAGCGCGCCGCCGACGCCGTCGAGCTGCTGCGCCCGCGCCGCGCCGTGCCAGTGCACTGGGGCACGCTGTTCCCATACGGGCTGCGCCCCTTCTTCGCCGACCGGCTGCGTACGCCCGCGCGCGCGTTCGCCGCCGCCGTCGCGGCCCGGGGACTGCCGACCGAGGTGGCGCTGCTCGCGCCGGGCAGCGGGCTGACGTGGCACCCGTGAAACGCCTGCGGCCCGCGATCAGCGAGCTCCGGCTGGCGATCCCCGTGCTGCTGCTCGACTGGGCGGCGCTGGGCATCGCGATCGCCGTCACCCCGGGGCTGTCGGCGCACACCGGCTGGGACGTGCTGCTCGCGGCGGTGCTGCTCGCGGTCGCCGCCGCGCTGCTGCGGCCGCTGTTCGCGGCGTTCGCGGCCCGGCTCGGCTGGGCCGGGGTCGTCGCGGGCTGGCTGCTCACCCAGGCCCTGCTCGTCTACCTGGCCCTGTCCGCCGCCCCGAACATCGAGGTGCACGGCTTCTGGCCCGCGTTCTGGGGCTCCTGGGTCTACTCCGCCCTGGTCAGCGCGGGAATGTGGGTCGTCACCGCGGGCGACAACTCGGCCGTGCTGGCGCACCTGCTGCGGACCACCCGCCGCGACCGCCGCGAGGCGCTCACCACGACCGTGCCCGGGGTGGTGATCATCCAGATCGACGGGCTGTCCGCGCCGCTGGCCCGCTGGGCGGTCCAGGCCGGCAACCTGCCCGCGCTCACCCGCTGGATCCGCTCGGGCAGCCACCGGCTGGCCGAATGGCACGCGCAGCTGCCCGCCACGACCCCGGCCAGCCAGGCCGGGCTGCTGCACGGGGCGAGCGCGCACGTGCCCGCGTTCCGCTGGCTGGAGAAGGAGACCGGGCGGCTCGTCGTCACCAACCACCCCCGGGACGCCGAGTACGTCGAGCGCGGCTTCTCCGACGGCCGGGGGCTGCTGGCCGACGGCGGGGTGAGCCTGAGCAACGTGTTCTCCGGCGACGCACCGGTCAGCCTGCTGACCATGAGCACCGTGGCCCGCAAGGGGGCGCGGCGCGGCCCGACCCGGGAGGTCAGCACGTATCTGGTGGACCCGTTCGGGCTGACCCGGTCGCTGGTGCTGACCATCGGCGAGATGATCAAAGAGGTGTTCCAGGCGCGGCGGCAGCGCGCCCGCGACATCGAGCCCCGGGTGCACCGCAGCGCGTCGTACGTGGCGCTGCGCGGGGTGACCAACGTGCTGCTGCGGGACCTCAATCTGACCCTGATCGCGGAGCACATGATGCGGGGCGCGCCGGTGATCTACTGCGACTTCGTCGACTACGACGAGATCGCGCACCACGCGGGGCCCACCCGGGCCGAGTCGCTGGCGTCGCTGGACGGCATCGACTGGGTGCTGGGCACGCTGGAGCAGGTCGCGGCGGACACGCCCCGGCCGTACCACTTCGTGGTCCTGTCCGATCACGGGCAGAGCCAGGGGGCGACGTTCCTGCAGCGCCACGGCCTCACGCTGGAGGCCCTGGTGCGCAGGCTCATGTCGGGCGAGGACGCGGACGTGGCGGGCGCGCCCGAGAACGAGCAGTGGGGCCGGGTGCGCGCCCTGCTCACCGAGCTCAGCGGCGAGCGGCAGGTCGTCGGCAGGCTGACGTCGAGCGTGCTGGAGGCGCATCACGAACCGGCCGCGCCCGCCCCGGCCGAGGGCGTGGACCTGGTCGTGGTCGCGTCCGGCAACCTGGGCATGGTGTACCTGGCCCGCGAGCGCCGCCGGCTGACCATGGAGGAGATCGAGACGCAGCACCCGAACCTGCTCACCGGCCTGGTCACCCACCCCGGCATCGGGTTCGTGATGGTGCGGTCGGCGTCGCGCGGTGCGGTCGTGCTCGGCCGGGACGGGGTGCGCCACCTCGCGGACGGGCGGGTCGACGGCACGGACCCGCTGGCCGCGTTCGGGCCGCACGCGGCGGCCGACCTGGCCCGGCACGACACCCTGCCGCACGTCGGCGACATCGTGCTCAACAGCCCGCTGGACACCTCGACCGACGAGGTGGCCGCATTCGAGGAGCTGGTCGGCTGCCACGGCGGGCTCGGCGGCTGGCAGACCCGGCCGGTGCTGATCCACCCCGCCGCGTGGCCCGCCCCGGACGAGATCATCGGCGCCGACGCGGTGCACCGGCAGCTCGTACGCTGGCTGGAGGACCTCGGCCTGCGTACGCGGCCGGGGCCGCCGGGTCCCGGTGCCACGGGATCAGCTTGATTCGCAACAGATGTGGGTGCTTGCCCTGATCTTCCTCCTTCGATACCGTCCGGTGAGGTGCGGCAGCGCGTCCACCCATTACCTGCCGCGCCGGTTGGTCCCACAAGGACGAGAGGCGCGACGTATGGCACCCACCCTCAGACGCAGCATCCGCCCTGCACTGGCCGCGGGCGCGGCCGCCCTGCTCCTCATCGGAGCCACGCCGGCCGGGGCCGCCGCCGACCCCGATCCGCGGATCGGCCTCGGCGCGGGCTGGCTCGACGCCCAGTCGGCGATCAGCAACCTCGAACACCTGGCCCACGTCGACAAGCCCCCGGGCTTCGTCAACCCCGCGAACCCGGGCGACTTCGCGTTCGTCGCGTCCGACCTGGCCTTCACCGGCCACTACGCCATCATGGGCAACTTCAACGGGTTCAACGTCTTCGACATCGCGAACCCGGCCGCGCCGACGGTCGTCACCAGCGTCGTCTGCCCCGGCGGGCAGGGCGACGTCTCCGTACACGGCGATCTGCTGTTCATGTCGGTGGAGGAGAGCCGAGCCCGGGTCGACTGCGGCACCAACCCGGCGGTCGGCGAGCGCTTCCAGGGCGTGCGGGTGTTCGACATCAGCAACATCACCACCCCGACGCAGGTCGCGGCCGTCCAGCTGTGCCGGGGCTCGCACACCCACACGGTGGTGACCGACCCGGACGACCCGGCCAGCGTGTACGTGTACGTGTCCGGCACCGCCGGGGTGCGCCCGGCGGCCACGCTGGCGGGCTGCAACAACAACCCGGCGAGCGGCGAGAACCCGTCGCGCTGGCGTATCGACGTCATCAAGGTCCCGGTGAACGCGCCCGGCGAGGCGGCCGTCGTCAGCGGCCCGCGCCTGTTCGCCGACCCGGAGACCGGCGCGATCGACGGGCTGCAGAACATCCCGCCCGCACCGACGCACCCGTCCGGCTCGAACTGGGGCCCGACGCCCATCACCGACGCCTGCCACGACCTGACCGCGTACCCGGCGCTCGGGCTGGCGGCCGGGGCCTGCGAGGGCAACGGCATCCTGATCGACATCTCGGACCCGGCCAACCCGGTGCGCCTGGACGAGGTCGCCGACCCGAACTTCGCGTACTGGCACTCGGCCACCCTGAGCAACGACGGGAAGAAGGTCATCTTCACCGACGAGTGGGGCGGCGGCACGGCGGCACGGTGCCGCCCGACCGACCAGGCCAGCTGGGGCGCGAACGCGGTCTTCGACATCGTCGACGGCAGGATGGAGTTCCGCAGCTACTACAAGCTGCCAGTGCCGCAGACGCTGACCGAGAACTGCGTGGCGCACAACGGCTCGCTGATCCCGGTGCCGGGCCGCGACATCATGGCCCAGGCCTGGTATCAGGGTGGCGTGTCGCTGGTCGACTACACCGACTCGGCGCACCCGAAGGAGATCGGGTTCTTCGACCGCGGCCCGATCTCGGCGAACGGGCTCGTGCTGGGCGGCATGTGGTCGGCGTACTGGTACAACGGCGAGATCTACGGCAGCGAGATCTCCCGCGGGCTGGACGTGTTCGGGCTCAAGCCGAGCGCGCACCTGACCGCGGCGGAGATCGCGGCGGCGCGGGAGGTGCGGCTGCCGCAGTTCAACGCGCAGCAGCAGACGCCGATCACCTGGGCGCCGAGCCTCGCGGTCGCCCGCGCCCGCTTCGACCGGCTGGCCCGCACCTGCACCACGACTCTCACCGGCCGCCACAACGGCGCCCTCACGGTGTCCGGGGTGACCTGCCTGGACGGCGCGACGATCAGCGGCCCGGTCGCCGTACGCCGGGGCGCGACCCTGCTCGTGATCGACTCGACGATCTCCGGCTCGGTGTCGTCGTCGGGCGCGGCCGCGGTGCACCTCTACCACAGCACGGTCCGCGGTGCGCTCAGCGTCGCGGGCAGCACGGGCAGCGTGGCCGTGGTCGATGCGACCGTCAGCGGTGCCGTCTCGCTGTCCGGCAACAACACTCCGGGTGTCGAGCCGATCGTCGCGGACAGCACGATCGGCGGCGCGATCGCCTGCTCCGGCAACTCCCCCGCGCCGATCGACCTCGGCGCGGCCAACACGGTCAACGGCCCCGCCGCGGGCCAGTGCGCCACGCTCGGCTGAGCCCGGCGTGACCGCCGAGGGGCGGCCCGCCACGCCGGTGGGCCGCCCCTCCACATGTCACGCGAACCTTCGCCGGGCCCGCCGCAGACCTCGCCGAGTCCGCTGCGAACCTCGCCGAGTCCGCTCGGGCGGTCGCCGAGCCTGCCGGGCATCGGTTAACGTCTGGTTCGTGCTCGCGTCCCGCCGCATCGTCGTCGCCGCCGTGGCCGCCGCTGCCGCGATCGGTGCGGCCGTCCTCATCGGGGTGGCCGTGTCGGGTGGCGACGGCGCCGGTCCGGCCGCCGTCCCGACCCACCGCGTCGTGCAGCCGGGCGCGCCCGGCCAGTCCGCGCGCACGCTGTCCCCCGAGGACGTCGCCCGGCTGTCCGCGCCGCCCCACAACGCGGCCGACGTCGCGTTCATGAGCCGGATGATCCCGCACCACGCGCAGGCCCTGGAGCTGACCGCGCTGGTCGCCGGGCGCAGCGGGCGCACCGAGATCGCGCAGCTCGCCGAGCGGATCGAGATCTCGCAGAAGGACGAGATCGCGCTGATGCAGGCGTGGCTGGCCGACCGCCGGGAGCCGCTGCCGTCGGCGCACGCGAACCACGTCGGGCACGGCGGCCTGATGCCGGGCATGCTCGACCAGAGCGACCTGACCCGGCTGGCGCAGGCGAAGGGCGCCGCGTTCGACCGGCTCTTCCTCGATTTCATGATCCGGCATCACCAGGGCGCGGTCGCCATGGTCAATGAGCTGTACCAGGCGGGTGGCGGCATCGAACCGGCGAGCGACCGGCTCGCCCGCGAGGTCAACGCCGACCAGCAGATCGAGATCCGGCGGATGCAGGAGCTGCTCGGCAAGCTCCCGGCCTGACCGCACGGTCGCTCGGCCGGTCAGGCGGCCGCGCTGCCGGCTTTAGCAAGCATGAAGTCCAGCCGTCCCAGCAGGTGACGGGCGACCTGCTCGCCGGTGGTCCACTCCAGCGCCGGGTCCGGATGGGGCTCGTTGCGCATCGCCTCGCCCATCAGCCGCCACAGCTCGGCCGTGGAAACCGTGGCCTCGGCGTGCACGGTCATGCCCGCCGCGCTCATGGCCTTGACCCGCAGCCCGAACGAGTCCGGGTAGGAGACCGCCGGGTGGGTCATGGCCAACACCGGGATCCGGTTCCACACCAGATCGCAGGTGACGGTGCCGTTGGCGTTGGTCACCACCAGGTCCGCCCCGGCGTAGTACGTCTCGGGCTCGGCGGTGAACCCAGCCCACACGACGTCGGCGGCCCGCTCGGCGGGCACCTCGCAGAACGGCTCCGCCAGCACGAACAGCCGGTGCCCGGCCGGGGCGTGCGCCAGCCAGGTGCGCACGGTCAGCTCGGCGATCGCCGCGTTGTCGGCCATCTTCGTCATACCCCCGACGGTCAGCACGGCGACCGTGTCCGCGGCCGCCACCCCGAGCGCCGCCCGCGCCGCCGCGCGGTCCACCCCGAACTCCCCCACCACCGGGCCGAGCGCCTGGATCGGGGTGCGTACACCGAACGGGCCCGGGTGCGCCGCGGAGAAGTCGAGCAGCAGGATCTCGCCGGCCTCGTCCAGCAGGGGATCGGACTCCGGGGCGCCCAGTTCGGAGTAGAACCAGTCGGTCAGCAGGATGGCCCGCCGCCGCCACCGCTTGGCGCAGTACACCAGCGACCACACGACCTCGTCGGCGACCACCAGGTCGTACGGCTCCCGCTGGTCCAGCAGCTCCCACACGCGTCTGCCCGCCGCCGGGGACATGTCCTCGTGGTCGCCGATGCCCATGTCGGCGAACGTCTCGCCGTACAGCTCCAGGTAGACGGCGGCGCTGCCGGAGGCCATCACGTCCACGGCCACGTCGGGCCGCAGGGCGCGCATGGCCCGTACGATGCGCAGGTCGCGGGCGGCGTGCCCGAAGCCGTGGCCGCGGGCCAGGAACAGCACTCGTGGTGCGGCGTTCACGTCGTCTTCTCCTCGATCCGGCGGCGGTGCAGTTCCAGGGTGCCCAGCACGGCGGTGAACGGCGGCGGCCCGTACGCGTCGTCGCGGCCGGTGGTGAAGCTGCGCACCGGCACGGGCGGCAGCACGGTGACCGTCGGCCGTGCTTCGAGCGCGGTCACGTGGCCTTGGGTGACCGGGCTGTCCCAGCCGCCGGGCGGCAGCGCCGGGGCGACCAGCACGGGCGCGGCACTGCAGTGGATCGCGAGCAGGCTGGGCGAGTCGGCCAGCCCGAGCGCGAGCCGCGCCAGGTAGTTCAGGCTGGCCGGATACACCAGGACGGCCTGTGCCCACTGTTGCAGGGTCACGTGGACGGCCTCGGGGACCGGGGTGGGCCACTCGTCGACCAGCGCGGGCCGGCCGGTGATGGCGCCGGTGGCGCCGGGGGTGACGAACTGCAGCGCCGACCGGGTCAGCACCACCTGCGTCTCCAGCTCGGGGTACGCGGTGCGCAGCCAGACCAGGTCGCGCGGCAGGAACGCGGCGTTGAGCGAGCCCGCCGCCACCAGCAGCAGCCGCCGGAAGCCCAGGGGCGGCAGCCGCGGGTCGGCCGAGACGATCCGTTCCTCGGTCACTCGCCCTCCCCGGGCAGGGATCCGATCACGATCTCGCCCACGGCCGACACCTCAGCCGGGTCCAGGCCCGTGGCCTCGGCGAAGTCGGCGGCGTCGCCGGTGCCCACCGCGCACGCGCCGAGCCCCATCGCGGTGGCGCAGAGGTACACCGACTGGAGCACCACCCCGGCGTTGCGCAGCGTCAGCGAGTACGCCAGGTCGCCGTACTTGCCGGAGTTCCGGCCGAACCGGGCCGCGAGGCTGATCAGCACCGGCGGCACGGATTCCCGGTTGATCGCCAGGTACGCGGCGTTGACCAGCCGGACCAGCGGCACGGTGTCGCGGTTGACCAGCGCCAGCGCGTGCCGGTCGGGCAGGTATCGGTAGATGCCCGGGGTCAGATCCCGGCAGGCGCGGACCGCGACGTAGTAGTCGAGCTCGTGCATGGCCCCGGCCGACGGCACCGGGCGCAGCGTGTGCGCGTAGGAGCGCTGGTCGGCGAGGTCGGGGGTGAACCGGCGCTGGATCCGCGCCGTCCGGTAGAGCAGCTCGCCCAGCTGGGCCACGGTGAGCGGCGCGCGGCCGAAGCGGCGCACCGAGCGGCGGGTCTCCATGACCTCGGCCAGCGGCGGGTCCGTGCGCCGCAGCGCGGCCAGGTCCGGCGCGGGCAGCGGGATGTCGGTGTCGGCCGCGGGCGCCGGGGGCGGCTCGTCGAGGCTGCGCACGGGCACGCCGCGCGCGTCGACCAGGCCGGCGCGGCTGCGGATGTGCGCCCACGCGGCGTGCGGAGCGGGACCGGTCTCGGGTCCGGGTGGACCCGCCAGGCCCACCGCTGCCAGCAGCCGCACCAGCTCCAGGCCGCCCGGGGCGAGCCCGCCCGCCGCCTCCGGGGTGGTGGGTGCGCAGAGCCCGGCCACCACCGCGGCCAGCGCGGGCCGGTGCAGCTCGACGACGGTGCAATCGCGGGCGGACTCGACCACGGCCCGCTCGCCTGAGCGGCGCAGCAGCGCGTACGGCGAAAGCTGCACCGGCTCGCCCACCGCGAGGTCGCCGTCGAGCCGCAGCGCGGCGAGGCGGGAGTGGACGCGCGCGGTGGCCACCTCACCGTGCTCGTCGGCGCAGCCCAGGGTGAGCACGCCGCTGGTGACGAGCCGCCGGGCCAGCGCGTCGCAGCGCGCGGCGTCCAGCGTCAGCTCGTCGCGCACCTGCTGCCAGGTCAGCGGCCGGTCCAGCGCGCGCAGCAGGGCTGCCACCGACCCGTCGGCGTCGGGCAGCGCCACCGGCTCGTGGCCCTCGCCGGTGAGCAGCACGTCGGCCGTGCCGGTGGAGGCGATGGTGAGCCGGTCGCCGCGGCGCAGCGTGATCATCGCCGCCGGATCTCCCGGGCGTGGCGGTAACCGGCCCGGACGGCGTCGAGCACGAACTCGGTCAGCGGCTCGGCCAGCTCGTCCAGCACGTCGCGGGACGCGACCGGGTGCAGATGCGCCTGCGGCAGCGTGGCGAAGGTCCGCCGCACCACCGGGTCGGCCAGCAGCCTCTCCAGTGCCGCCTCGTCCGCGGCCGGGAAGCGGCTGGGCAGCGGGGTGCCGTCCGGGTGGTATACCCGCACCGCCGGCCCGGTCAGGCACGCGCCGACCGAGAACGGCGTCAGCCACAGCCGGTCCAGCAGCGGGTCGGCGAGCCCCGGATGACGCCGCCGCCACCGGTCGGTGTGGACGCGGGCCAGTGCCGTCACGGCCGCCGCGTCGAGGCCGGTGTCGGTGAACCACTGCTCGGCGGACCGGATCGACCAGGGCAGCCCGCCATCCTCCAGCTGCTTGCGCAGCGCCAGGAACGGCAGCGAGCCGAACCCGCCCATCTGATAGTGCGCGAACGTCGGCAGCACGTCGGCCAGCGCGAGCGGCTCGACGGCCGGCGCCGGGGGCACGTCGTCGGCGAAGCACATCGCCCGGCGCGGGCCCTGCTCGGTGTTGCCGGTCAGGCTGTCGGGCGAGTCGTGGTCGATGAGGTTGGGCACCCGGCAGATGGCGGCGATCTGGCGGCCGCGCAGGAAGGTCATCAGCGACACGTCGTCCTTGGAGATCCAGTCCCGCTGGTTGCGAACGGCGGCCGCGCCGAACTCCCGCGCGATCGCGGCGGGCAGCACCAGCGCGACGCTGGGCACGTACTCGTCCACCACCCCGGCCCAGTTCGCCCCCGCCAGCGCCGCCAGGCGCAGGTGGTGGGCGGTCATCGAGGTCCACTCGGTGAACAGCGACAGCGCCGCCTGCGGGTACTGCGCGATGGCGGCGTGCACGGCCTCGGCGAACCCGGCGCACGGCACCGCGTCGTCCTGCAGCACCAGGTGGTGGGTGGCGTGCTCGGGCGCGAACGACCAGGCGACGGCTGCGGTGCGCAGCGACGAGGGCGGCCCCTGCGGATCGGGGTCGACGACGATGTCCGGCTTCAGCTCGGGCAGCCGGTCGGCGAGCGCCTCGGCGAGGGCGAGCCGGCTGGGGTGCGCCATGATCACGGTGGAGAGCTGGTATGCGGTCATCGCGCTTCCTTGCCGGTGACGGTGGTGAGGTGGGTCAGCGATCTGTTCGCAGTGGTCAGCGGCCAGGCTGTGGTCTCGTCGTCGGACGCCACCCGCACGAAGCGCGGGCCGAGCCGCAGCGCCAGGTGCCGGGAGACGACCCCCGCGGCGACGCCGAGCCGCCGGAACGCGGCGGGCGAGCTGGTGGCCGGGCCGCCCAGCAGCACGGCCACGTCCGCGTCGAGGTGCGCGAGCGGCGGGGCGGTCCGATGCAGACACCCGGCCGAGTCCAGGCAGTACGTGCCTGCCGCGAGGTCGCCGAAGCGGTGCACGACGACGCAGGCGCTCAGCGGCTCCGGCGCGGCGGCCAGCGCGTCGAGCACCCAGGCGCCGAGGTCGTCGGGGCGCGCTGGGAGCGGTCCGGCGAAGTCGAGCCGCAGCGCGTCGTCGAGGGTGGTGTCCCTGGGCTGGACGGGCATCAGGACCCCCTCGGGTAGATGCCGGCCACGGCGGCGACGTGTTCGCCGCCGGGGTGCAGTTCGAGCAGCTCCGCCAGCGCCGGGTCGACGTCGTCGGCCTGCACGACCTCGCAGTCGGCCGCTGCGGCGGTGAGCGAGGCCAGCGCGCGGCCGGTGGCTAGGAAGGCGCGGCGCAGGCTCTGCTCGGCGAAGGACGGGGTCAGCCGGGCGGTGGCGGCGACGTAGACGAGCACGGCCGCTGGCGCGCCCGGCAGTCCTGCGACGGTCGGGCAGGTGTCGAGGTCGCCGCGGGTCGCGATGAGCGTCTGCGCGGTCGGCGACCAGCGGTATACCGGGTGCGGCAGGCCCGCGACGCCGAGCAGGTAGGTGTCGGCGTACGGCCGCGCCGTGGCCGCCGGGAGCAGCGGGTGCAGCCAGGACGGCGCGTCGCTCAGCGGGATGCGGGGCGAGGTCGCCAGGTCGAGGTCGGCGGTCGTGGGCACCGACCGGGCGTCCCGGGCCTGCCCTGGCGACTTCCGGTTGAGCCACTCCAGCCGCCCGATCGGGCTGTCGGCGGTCATCGCGCAGGTCGCGCAGCCGGCGGCGGGCGTCACCTCGTACACGCTGCGGCGCAGGTCCGTGGTGCCGATCCGGTGGAGGCGGCGCATGGTGACCGGGGTGGACAGTCCGGTGAGGAAGCTGATCACCTCAGCCGTGGCCAGCGCGCTGAGCAGCTGCGCCGCGCCCGTGTCCGTGCTGTCGGCCGCGCGGCCGGTGCCCGCGCCCGGTGCACCGGGCGGCCACGACGGCCGGGGCGCCTGCCCGAAGCAGTCCGGGCAACCGGTGTCCGGCCCGGCGAACAGCGGACCGAGTTCGACGCCGTCGTCGTCCCCGCCGAGGCGCAGCACGGGCACCCCGGTGGCCGCGGCGTCGGCAAGCCGGTCGTCGGTGGCGACGGCCAGCGCCGCCGTGCCGGTGGGCTCACGCGTCACGGTGCCGACGCCGGACTGCACCAGGTCGGCGGCGATCAGCTCGCCCAGCGGATCCGCGGCCGCGGCCGCGACCGCGACCGTGGTCGCCGCGAGCTTCTCGCGCACCGTCGCGGGCTGGTGCCCGCTTCCAGCGGCGGCCAGGGCGCGGGAGAGGAACGCCTCGGCGGGGTCGGCGCGGTCCACCGGTCCGGTGTGGAGCAGGCCGCTGCGATGCAGCAGGGCGATCGCCTGGGCGAGCTGCGGGACCGGCAGCGCGGTCGCCTCCGCCACCGCGGCCAGGCTGGTCCGGCCGTCGAGCAGCGGCAGCAGCACCGGCAGCAACTCGTGCGCGGCGGCGCCGGTGAACAGGCGGCGGGTGCGGCCGCCCTCGACCAGCAGGCCGTCACGAGTGCTGACGACGGCGAGCCCGGCCGCCGTCGCGGGATGATCCAGCCGGGTCATCGCGCTGCTCCTTCCGGCAGGCGCCCTGCGGTCGCCGCGAGGATCGCGGCCAGCCCGGCGTCGCCGCCCCAGGTGTCGGCGGCGCGGCAGCGGGGGCAGCCGTGCCGGGCGATCAGGTCGGCCCGGTTCACCGTCATGGTGGCCAGGTCGGCCATGGTGGTCATGCCGGGTCGCGGGTTCTGGAGCAGGAGCCGGACGAGCCCTTCGGCCATCCGGACGTGGTGCGGCAGGTGGCCGTACACCCCGAGGGTGTCGTCGGCACGGTATGCGGCCAGCAGGTCGGCGCGATGCCGCGACTTCGGGTCGTGCTGCTCGCGGCGGAACAGGTAGCAGTCGTAACACGGCCCGGCGGGGGCGAGCCAGGGTCCGGCGACCAGCAGCGGATGGTCCAGCACCACCGGGAGCCAGCCGATGCCCGCCCGGCGGGCCAGCTCGTCGAAGCGCTGCGCGCGGTCCGGTTCGGGCCGCCAGGACACGAGCACCAGGGCACGGGCGGGGCCGGGCTCGGGCCGGTCGGCGTCGAGCGCGGTCGCGCCCCCGGCCAGCAGCCGGGCCTGCACGGCACGGCCGAACTCTCCGACGGCGGCGACCGCCGTCTCCCTCAGGCGAACGGCTGCGGCCACGGGTTCTGCTCCTGCTCCGGGGAGGCCGGCACGCCCATCGCGGCCGGCGCCTCGATCAATCGCGGATGGGCGCGGAACTGCACCAGCGGCGCCAGCGACATCGGCTGCAGCTGCGGCACCAGCACGGTGAGCGCGACCAGCCCGACCCGGCGCAGCTCGGCCGACGTGCGGTCCACGCAGACCGCCTGCGCCCCGATCCGGCGCAGCCGCTCCAGCACCAGCACGATCGCCTGCCGCGGGTCGTCGGGCAGCTCCAGGCACCGGTCCGAGACGGGCCGCCGGTCGAGGTCCTCGGTGAGGAAGGCGAAGGCCTCGGCGCGCTCGGCGACGGCCATGTAGCGGGCGCCGTCCATGACGCCGCCGAACTTCGCGTAGTCGGTGACCGGCGCCTCGCCGTGGTGGAACAGCTGCCGGATGTTGAGGATCTCGATGAGTGCCTTCTGCGCCGCCTCCGCCAGGGTGCGGCCCGTGCCCGCACCGATCACGTTGGCCGCCTCGGGGTCGTGGGGCGCCTGCTGCAGGGCGTACACCGTCGGCACGCCCACGTCGGTGGTGGCGTTGAACAGCACGTTGTTCAGGAAGCGGCGGCGGCCGTGGTCGAGCAGCTCCCGCACCGCCGGGCTGATCGAGGCTGGCCCGAGCAGCGGCAGCCGCAGCCGCCGCAGCCAGGTGACGGCGATGGCGTCGCGCTCGACGACCTCCAGCAGCCCGCCCAGCAGCGCCCGCGCCGGCTCGACGTGCACGGCGTGCCCGGTGGAGATCTGGTGGACGAAGCGCTCGGCGGGCTCGGGGTGCAGGCCGTAGCAGGCCATCACGGCGGGAACCCAGATCGGGTCGCCGGTCATCAGGTCGGTGCCGCGCAGCCAGCGGATTTCCGCGTCCGGATCGGGCGGGACGGCCCGGCAGTCCGGGTGCGCGTACTCAGCTTCGGAGCAGCGGGGCAGCATGGTGAGGTCGATCGCGGGGCCGGGCAGGTCGGCGGCGCGGGCCCGGACGGTCTCGGCCTCCGGGTAGCTGCCGACGTACCGCTCTGCGGCTTCGGCGATCGCGATCGTGTCGGCGAGCGCGGCGTCGAAGCTGCGCCCGGTGCCGACCTGGGGGTTGTTGTCGTGGTGGCCGATGTGCGAGTCGCCGCTGGACGCCACCACGTGGCTGAGGCCGTCGAGGCCGCGGTCCGGCAGCAGCGGCCGCAGGCCGCTGACCACGCCCAGCGGGCTGACCAGTGCACCGAGATCGACGCTCATGACCCCTCCCCCGGGACGACGTCCGATAAGAAGCGACGGTGGCGCGGTATGACCCGGCCACCGTCGCGATCTAGCTGTGGATCAGCAGCCGCAGGCGCAGGCGCACGAGCAGCCGCAGCCGCAGCCCGTGATGGGCGCGAACTCCGGGTCCTGCGGGCTGAGCTCGCCCGCGTTGCGCATGATCTCGCCGACCAGCTGGTCCCAGTCGCCGGTGGAGACGTCCTGAACGTCCAGGTCAAGGTGCGTGGTGGGGGCCATGCTTCCTCCAGTCCATGGATCTGTTAACAAACCTTTCTGTGTGACCGTAGCAGCAGATGTCGATCTACGGAAGTGTCAATTGAGAACAGCCGGGGGCAGGTTTGTTACGAGTCCGAAGTGGGCAGAAGGCAGAGCCCGCCATGGCCCGGACCGGCCGGTGGCACCCGGTCGGCGAGGCGCTGACGAAAGCCGGTCAGCTCCGCCGTGCGGCGCGGGTCGTGAAGGCGAGCAGGACCATGGCCAGCAGCTGAAGCAGTGCCAGCACGACGATCAGCAGGGTCAGCGAGCGCTCGTACAGCAGGCCCGCGAGGATGCCGCCGGCCAGCGCGGCGGCGCCCTGGATCGCGGCGAACAGGCCGTACGCGGTCGCGCGCCGGGGCGCGGGCACCAGGTCGGCGACGAGCGCCTTCACGGTGGAGTCCTGGACCCCGACGGCGGCGCCCCACAGCACACTGCCCGCCACGATCGCGGCGGTGCCGGCCGCCAGCGCCAGGGCGGGCGCGGCCGCGCCGAGCACGGGCAGGGCGTAGAGCACCCGGGCGCCCCAGCGGTCGTAGAGGTGCCCGCTGGCCAGGGCGGCGACCGCCCCGGCGGCCATCGCGGCGGAGTAGAGCAGGGGCACGGCGGCCAGTGGCACCTGCCCGGTCTGGCTGGCGTGATACGAGATGAGCCCGAAGGTGACCAGTCCCCCGGTGGCGGCCGCCGCGGCGGCGGCGAACCGGTAGAACGGCCGGGGCAGACCACCGCCGAGCCACCCGCGCAGGCCCGGCGTCGCGGCCGGAACGGGATGGTCGGCCGGCGCGGGATCGGGCATCCGGAGGCGCAGCCACAGCAGCAGCAGGATCGCCGCGACGCCGGGCACGGCCAGCACCGCGAGCGCGGGCCAGATCACGCCCGTCGCGGCGATCATCGCGGCGACCACCAGCGGGCCCGCGAACGCGCCCACCTGGTCGAGTGCCTTGTGGACGCCGAAGCCACGGCCGCGCCCCACCGTCGCGGCGGCCCGTGCGAGCAGCGTCGACTTGGCCGGGCTGCGCACCGCCTTGCCCGCCCGCTCGATCAGGATCAGCGCGCAGGCCACGGCCAGCCCGGCCGCGCCCAGCGCCGGGGTGACGGCCAGCAGCGGCACGCACACCACGGTCAGCGCGTACCCGGCCAGGGTGAGGGTCCAGTAGCGGCCGGTGCGGTCGGCCATCGGCCCGAACGCCAGCCGCAGCAGCAGGGACATGGCCTCCCCCGCCCCGGTCACCACGCCGACGACCAGCGCGGATGCGCCGAGCGCGCCGAGCAGCGGCCCGGTGATCGACCGGGCGCCCTCGTACACCAGGTCCGCGAACAGGCTGACCAGCCCGAACACGACGACCGTCCGCCACGGGGACAGGGTGCGGTGTCTGGCGGCCGGGCTGTTGGCGGTCATCGGTGCTCCGTGGACGGTCGGGCGCGGGACAGACCGACGCTACTGGAGCCGGCCGGCGCACCGGCACCCGCCGCCGCGCCTGACCGTAGACGCCCGGATCGGGCCGCAGCCCCTGCGGGACGTTATCGCACCCAGCTTCACCTGCGCTGATAGTTTGGACCGGGCACTGGGGACGGCGGCCGCGTTCGTGTGCGCCGCACGGGGAAGGCACTGCCCATGCACGAGGTCGAGCATCTGATCAACGGCAGCTGGGGCGCCGGCAGCGGGACCGGCGAGCTGGTCGTGCGGAGCCCGTTCGACGGCGAGCCGGTGACCCGGGTCCCGATCGCCTCCGAGGCGGACGTGGCGGCGGCGGTCACCGCTGCGCGGGCCGCGGCGCCCGGCTGGGCGCGTACCGCGGCCGGGGTGCGGGCGGCGGCGCTGCACGCGGCCGCGGACGCCGTGGCGGAGGCAGCCGACGAGCTGGCACGGACCATGTCGGCCGAGATGGGCAAGCCCGTCGACGGCGCGCGGGAGTCGATCGGCGCGGGCGTCGGCACGTTGCGGCAGTACGCGGAGCTGG
Source organism: Catellatospora bangladeshensis (assembly GCF_016862575.1). Taxonomy (GTDB): domain Bacteria; phylum Actinomycetota; class Actinomycetes; order Mycobacteriales; family Micromonosporaceae; genus Catellatospora; species Catellatospora bangladeshensis. Next base: position 63,660 of record NZ_BONF01000014.1, read on the forward strand.
GTCCGGTCCATCGCGGCCGCGCGCTGGCCGGGGACGACCAGGCGGTCGACCTGATGGCGTACGGGCCGCGCGGCGTCGTCGCCGTGATCACGCCGTGGAACGACCCCGTCGCCGTCTCCTGCGGGCTGCTCGGCGCGGCCCTGGTCACCGGTAACACGGTGCTGTACAAGCCGAGCGAGCGCACCCCGGCCACCGGCTGGCGGCTCGCCCGGCTCATGGCGCCGCACTTCCCTGCGGCGGTGTTCTCGCTGCTGAACGGCGACGGCTCGGTGGGGGCGGCGCTGGCCGGGTCGGCGGTGGACGTGGTGGCGCAGGTCGGTTCGACCGCGACCGGCCGGTCGATCGCGGCGGCGTGCGCCCGCACCGGCGCCAAGGCGCTGCTGGAGAACGGCGGCAGCGACCCGCTGATCGTGGACGCGGGCGTGGATCCGGTCTGGGCGGCGCGGCAGGCGGCGCTGGGCGCGTTCGCCAACTCGGGGCAGATCTGCGTGGCGGTGGAGCGCGTATACGTGCACCGTCAGGTGGCCGCGGAGTTCGTCGCGGCGCTGGCGGCCGAGGCGGGCACGTGGGCGGGCGAGGTCGGGCCGCTGGTCGACCGGCGGCTGCGCGACGCGGTGCACTCCCAGGTCGAGGACGCGGTGGCGGCCGGTGCGCGGCTGGTGTGCGGCGGGGTGGTCCCGGACGGGCCGGGTGCGCACTACCCGCCGACGGTGCTCGCCGAGTGCACCGACGACATGGCGGTGCTCCGCGAGGAGACGTTCGGGCCGGTCGCGCCGGTGGTGACCGTGGACTCCTTCGACGAGGGGCTGGCGCGGGCCGCCGACTCCCCGTACGGGCTGGCCGCGACCGTGCTGACCGGCTCGATGAGCAACGCCCAGCGGGCGTGGCGCGAGCTGCCCGTGGGCACGGTGAAGGTGAACGCCGTGTTCGGCGGGGCACCGGGCGGTGCGGCGCATCCCCGCCGGGGCAGCGGTCAGGGTTTCGGGTACGGGCCGGAGCTGCTCGACGAGATGACCGTGACGAAGGCCGTGCACCTCGAAGCCCCGCCGTCAGGCTGGTGACGTGGGCTACGTGACGGGTGTGGTGATGCAGACCCAGTCGCTCTGCGCGGACGGGGTGTACGCCGACACCCCTGCGGCGTTGTGGGCGCGGACCTTGAAACACATGTAGGTGCCGGCGTCCAGGCCGGTCCAGTCGTATCCGGTCACGTTGGCACCGACGTTGCGGGTCGTGTTGCCGTTGGTGATGGTGAAGCCGGTCTCGTCGCCGGCGTTGTCGGTCCAGCGCAGCCGGATCTGGTCGGGGCCGGGCGTGGTGGCCGTGAGGCCGGACGGCGCCGCCGGGCCCGCGCCGGGCAGGGTGGTCGCGCACACCCAGCTGTTCTGCGCGGCCGGGTGATACGCCGAGACGGCGGACGCGCCGTACGCGCGGACCTTGAAGCATGCGTGGGTGTCGGCGGCCAGGCCGGTCCAGTCGTAGGTCGTCGTGTTCGGGCCGACGTCGCGTGAGGTGACGCCGTCGATGACGGTGAAGCCGCGTTCGGCCGACGACCGGTCCGTCCAGCGCAGGCGGACGGTGTCGTGGCTGATCGGGGTCGCGGTGAGGTTGGCGGGCGCGGCCAGCGGCGCGGTCGCGGCGCCCGCCTTCGGGCTGGTGGCAGCGGCGCTGGGGGCGGCGGTGACGGTGCCGGGGCTCGCTGCCGCCGTCGCGCTGGGGCGGACGGGCGGGCTGGGGACACCGGCGTCGCCGACCGGGCTCATCGGCACGGTGCCGGGGCTTTCGGAGAGCGTGTGCGGCTGCGGGTCGCCGGGGCGGCTGAGGATGATCCCCGCCGTCGCGACGCCCGCGACGATCAGGCACGCCACGGCCGCGCCGAGCAGCCGCCCGCGCCGGTGCCCGCGGTTCGCCGGGCGTTCCGGTGTGCTCACCGGCATCGGCACGACGGCCTGGCGCCGGGTCGGCACGGCCGCCGTCGCGGGCAGGTCGGGGACCGGCTCGGTGAGGGCGCGCCGCGCCTGGTCGGCGAGCGCGGCGGCGGACGGCCAGCGGTGCGCCGGGTCCTTCGCCATGGCCCGTTCCACGAGGGCCCGTACGCCGGGCGGCACGTCGGCGGGCAGCGGCGGGGGCGCGTCGTGCACGTGCCGCAGCGCCAGCTCGACCATGTTGTCGCCGGTGAACGGCGCGTGCCCGGCCAGGCAGCGGTAGGCCACGACGCCGAGCGCGTAGACGTCCGAGGCGGGTGTCGCGGGCTGTCCCAGCGCCCGTTCGGGTGCGATGTACCCGGCGGTGCCGGCCAGTGAACCGGTGGCGGTGTGGCCGGTGGCGTCGGCGGAGCGCGCGATGCCGAAGTCGGTGACCAGAGTGCTGCCGTCCGGGCGCAGCAGCAGGTTGCCGGGCTTGATGTCGCGGTGGGTGACGCCCTTGCCGTGGGCGGCGTGCAGCGCCTCGGCGGCCTCCGCCACCAGCCGCATGGTCGCCGCCGCGCTCAGCCGCCCGGCGCGGGCCAGCACCTGCGACAGCGACTCGCCGTCGATGAACTTCATGACGAGGTACACGCCGACGGCCGGGTCGTCGCCGAAGTCGTACACCTCGACCACGCCGGGGTGGCTGATGGTCGCCATGATGCGCGCCTCGGCCCGGAACTGGCGTACGAAGGCCGGCTCGTCCGGCAGCCCGCCCAGCAGGCACTTGACCGCGACCTCGCGGCCCAGCACCTGGTCGGTGGCGCGCCACACCTCGCCCATGCCGCCGCTGCCGACGCGCTGTTCCAGCCGATACCGCTGTGCCAGCATCGTTCCCGGACGGAGCAACGCGACCACCTTCACAGGCCGGATCCAGCAGAGTCACTTGCAACTCGGAGTAGGGTACGTCGCCTCGCGACGGCCCTCGGCGAGGGTGCCGGGCGATCTCATCCGGACGGACAGACGCCGGGGCCGGGACGGCGAACCGTCCCGGCCCCGGCGTTCCAGGTGCCGGTCACACGGAGCTGCGCCCGCGGACACCGGTGAGCAGCGCGACACCCAGCGCGGCCAGACCCACCTGGAAGACCAGCTCGATCCAGTCGACGCCATCGGTCACGGCCACCCCGACGGCCTGCGCGAGCGCGGTGCCGATGAGGGCGGCGACGATGCCCACCACGATGGTCAGCCAGATCGGCAGGCCCTGACGGCCGGGCACGACCAGCCGGCCGAGCGCGCCGATGATCAGACCAACGATGAGGGCCGAGATGATTCCGGCGACAGTCATGACCTTCTCCTTTGCGCGTTATGAATGCCACCGCCCTTCTGCCCCCTGCCATGGGGCCGCAAACCATCTCCTGTTCCGCGTGTCCGTCCCCGGGCGGTGTTCGCCCGTGGCGTAGAAATACTGAAAGCGGCAATACCCGGCGAATCACCTGTACACTTCGAGGGTAAACTTGAACTGTTCCAGATGAGTTGCCTTTGATCTCATGACATCCGACTTCGAGACGCAGCTGCGTACCGCGTCCCTGCGCGTGACCCGGCCCCGGCTGGCCGTGCTCGCCGCGCTGCGCGAGCACCCGCACGTCGACACCGAGACGGTGATCGCGCTGGTGCGCGCCGAGCACCCGCTGGTCTCCCACCAGACGGTGTACGACGTGCTGCGCGCGCTCACCGAGGCGGGCCTGATCCGGCGCATCCAGCCGGCCGGGGCGGTGGCCCGCTACGAGTCGCGCGTCGGCGACAACCACCACCACGTCGTGTGCCGCTCCTGCGGAGCCATCGCGGACGTCGACTGTGCCGTCGGCGACGCCCCCTGTCTCACCGCCTCCGACGACCACGGCTTCGCGGTCGACGAGGCGGAGGTCGTGTACTGGGGCACCTGCCCCGGCTGCGCGGCCGACCGTAGTTCCAGTGAACCGCCAGTTCGGAGGAAGCAATGAGCGACACCCAGGCCAACGGCCCGACCAGCGCCCAGGGCGTGGACCAGAAGGAGGCGGCCGGCTGCCCGGTCGCGCACGACTCGGTGACCGCGGAGGGCAGTGAGAGCGAGAACCCGGCGATCCCCTCGCCGACCGCGAAGACCGGTGGCCGCCCGCGCACCAACCGGGACTGGTGGCCCAACCAGCTCGACCTGTCGGTGCTGCACGCCCACTCGGCCAAGGGCAACCCGCTCGGCGAGGACTTCGACTACGCCAAGGAGTTCGGCAAGCTCGACGTCGAGGCGCTCAAGCGGGACATCACCGAGGTCCTCACCACCTCGCAGGACTGGTGGCCGGCCGACTTCGGCCACTACGGCGGCCTGATGATCCGGATGAGCTGGCACGCCGCGGGCACCTACCGCATCCACGACGGGCGCGGCGGCGCGGGCGACGGCGGCCAGCGCTTCGCCCCGCTCAACAGCTGGCCCGACAACGCCAACCTGGACAAGGCCCGGCGCCTGCTGTGGCCGGTCAAGCAGAAGTACGGCCAGCAGGTCTCCTGGGCCGACCTGCTCGTGCTCGCCGGCAACGTCGCGCTGGAGTCGATGGGCTTCAAGACGTTCGGCTTCGGCTTCGGCCGCCCGGACGTGTGGGAGCCCGAGGAGATCTTCTGGGGTCCGGAGGACGCCTGGCTGGGCGACGAGCGCTACGTCGACGAGAAGCAGATGGCGGCTGGGGTCGGCGCGACCGAGATGGGCCTGATCTACGTCAACCCCGAGGGCCCGCGCGGCAACGCCGACCCGGCCGCGGCGGCGCACTTCATCCGGGAGACCTTCGCCCGGATGGCGATGAACGACGAGGAGACCGTCGCGCTCATCGCCGGCGGCCACACCTTCGGCAAGACCCACGGCGCCGCCGTCGCGACCGACCACGTCGGACCGGAGCCGGAGGCGGCCCCGCTGGAGGCGCAGGGCCTGGGCTGGCTGAGCAGCAACGCCAGCGGCAAGGGCCGCGACACGATCACCAGCGGTCTGGAGGTGACCTGGACCGACAAGCCGACGCAGTGGAGCAACCGCTTCTTCGAGATCCTGTTCGGCCACGAGTGGGAGCTGACCACCAGCCCCGGCGGGGCCAAGCAGTGGGTCGCCAAGGACGGCGAGGAGATCATCCCGGACGCGTACGACCCGTCGAAGAAGTACCGCCCGACCATGCTCACCACGGACCTGTCGCTGCGGGTCGACCCGGCGTACGAGAAGATCTCGCGCCGCTTCCTGGCGAATCCCGACGAGTTCGCGCTGGCGTTCGCCAAGGCCTGGTACAAGCTGCTGCACCGCGACATGGGCCCGGTCAGCCGCTTCCTCGGCCCGTGGGTGCCCGAGGCGCAGCTGTGGCAGGACCCGGTGCCGGCCGTCGACCACCAGCTGGTCGGCGACGCCGACGTCACCACGCTCAAGGCGAAGGTGCTGGAGTCCGGCCTGAGCACCGCGCAGCTGATCTCCACCGCGTGGGCGTCGGCCGCCAGCTTCCGGTCGACCGACAAGCGCGGCGGCGCCAACGGCGCGCGGATCCGGCTTGAGCCGCAGCGCAGCTGGGAGGTCAACCAGCCGCAGCAGCTGGAGGCCGTGCTGCAGACGCTGGAAGGCATCCAGCAGGAGTTCAACGCCTCGAACGGCGCGAAGATCTCGCTCGCCGACCTGATCGTGCTGGCCGGCTCGGCCGCGGTCGAGAAGGCGGCACGCGATGCCGGGGTCCCGGTGACCGTGCCGTTCCACCCGGGCCGCACCGACGCCACCCAGGAGCAGACCGACGTCGAGTCGTTCAAGGTGCTGGAGCCGCGGGCCGACGGGTTCCGCAACTACCTGCGGCCGGGCGAGAAGCTGATGCCGGAGGTGCTGCTGGTCGACCGCGCGTACATGCTCAACCTGACCGCGCCGGAGATGACCGTCCTCATCGGCGGCCTGCGCGCGCTCGGGGCGAACGCCGGGGGCACCGAGCACGGCGTGCTCACCGACCGGCCCGGGGTGCTCACCAACGACTTCTTCGTCAACCTGCTCTCCCCCGGCGCCCGGTGGAAGGCGGCGGAGACCGGCGAGCACGTGTACGAGATCCGCGACGTGAGCACCGACCAGGTGAAGTGGACCGCGACCGCGGTCGACCTCATCTTCGGCTCGAACTCGCAGCTGCGCGCCCTCGCCGAGGTGTACGCCAGCCAGGACGCGAAGGAGAAGTTCGTGAAGGACTTCGTCGCCGCCTGGACGAAGGTCATGGACCTGGACCGGTTCGACCTCAACTGACCCGCCGCTGACCGGGGCCCGGCCGATCGACGTGATCGGCCGGGCCCCGCCGTCTCCGGGAAAACCCGTCATGCTCCGTCGGGGGTGGAAGGTAGCGTCAGCGCTCCCCACCCCGATCACGGAGGAAACACCGGTGTCGTACACCTTCCACGTGGACCTGCGCGGCATCGTCGACCTGCTCAGCCACCACCTCTACGCCAGCCCGAGGGTCTACGTCCGCGAGCTGATGCAGAACGCCGTCGACGCGATCACCGCGGTGCGGGTGACCCGTCCCGAGCACGCCGGGACGATCGAGATCCGCACCCCCGGGCAGCCCGGCGAGCCGCTGACCGTCACCGACAACGGCATCGGCCTGACCGAGCCGCAGGTGCACGAGCTGCTGGCCACGATCGGGCGCAGCTCCAAGCGCGATGATCTGGGCTTCGCACGCCACGAGTTCCTGGGCCAGTTCGGCATCGGCCTGCTGTCGTGCTTCCTCGTCGCCGACACCATCCAGGTGCGCACCCGCTGCGGCGACAACCCGACCGTGGAGTGGCTCGGCTCATCCGACGGCAGCTACCAGGTGCGGGTGCTCGACGGCGACGACGCGCTGGACACGCCGGGCACGGTGGTGACCCTGCGGCCGCGCCGCGGTGCCGAGGAGTGGCTGCTGCCGCAGACGGTCCGCGAGCTGGCCACGCTGTACGGCTCGATGCTGCCGTTCCCGGTGCGCGTCGACGGTGAGCCGGTGACGGCCGGGCTCGCCCCGTGGGAGACCGGCGAGGGCGAGGCGCCGGTGGCCCGGCGGGCGCGGCTGCTGTCGTACGCCGAGGAGGCCTTCGGCTTCACCCCGTTCGACGTGATCGACCTCGACGTGGCCGAGGCGGGCCTGCGCGGTGTCGCGTTCGTGCTGCCGATGCCGTCCAACCCGGCCGCCCGCGCGGCGCACCGGGTCTATCTCAAGCAGATGCTGCTCAGCGAGGGCGTGGAGGGGCTGCTGCCGGACTGGGCGTTCTTCGTGCGCTGTGTCATCGACACCAGCGAGCTGCGCCCGACCGCCAGCCGCGAGGCGCTCTACGACGACGCGCTGCTGGCGCAGGTGCGCGACGAGCTGGGCGACCGGCTGCGCGGCTGGATGACCCGGCTGGGCACGGTCGACGAGGCCCGCCTCGCGCAGTTCCTGCAGATCCACTACCTGGGCGTGAAGGCCCTGGCGGTGCACGACGACGAGATGCTGCGCCTGGTCGAGCAGTGGTGGCCGTACGAGACCACGGTCGGCCCGATGTCGCTGGCCCAGTTCCGCGACACCTACGGCGTGGTGCGTTACGTGCCGTCGCTGGACGAGTTCCGCCAGATCGCCGCCGTCGCCTCGGCACAGGGCCTCGCGGTCGTCAACGCCGGCTACGTGTACGACGCGGAGCTGCTGGCGCGGCTGCCCTCACTCGACGAGAAGATCGCGGTCGAGGCGCTGTCGGCCAGCGACCTGTCGACCCGGCTGGAGGAGCTGCCACCCGGTGAGGAGCTGCGGCTGCGCTCGTTCCTGGTCGGCGCGCAGCGCATCATGGACCGCTTCGGCGTCGAGGTGCTGATCCGCGCCTTCGACCCGGCCGGCCTGCCCGCGCTGTACCTGCTCGACGGCGACACCGCGCTGCACATCGACATGCAGCGCGGCCAGGAGCAGGTCGACGACGTGTGGGCGTCGATCCTGGGCTCGTTCACCGCGGGCCGCACCGACCGGCCGCAGCTGGTGCTCAACCACCGCAACCCGCTGATCCGGCAGACCGTCACGGTGACCGAGCCGGACCTGGCCGTGCTGGTCGTGGAGGGGCTCTACGTGCAGGCGCTGCTGCTGGGGCGGCAGCCGCTGCGGCCGGTGGACACCGCGGCGCTCAACCAGTCGTTCCTGGGCCTGCTCGGCCGGGCCATGCAGGGCGGTGCGGCATGACGACAAGTGAACAGGAGCTGCGGACGGCGTTCTCGGCGGCGATGGCGATGCCGGACGGGGCCGCGCAGCACGCCGCGCTCGACGCGGCGATCCGGGCCGCCGACGCGGCCGGGCAGGACCGGCTGGCCTTCGAGTTCCGCGACGACGCGATCGAGAAGTACGTGTTCGGCGGCGACGACCGGCGCGCCTTCCTGGCGTTCTCGCTGTCGCTGGCGGCGTACGACCGTGATCCGGAGATCGGCGGCCCCGGCACCGAGCACTCGCTGCTGTGGCAGTTCAAATGGATCGTCAACGCGCTGCCGGACTTCCCGGACATCCCGCTGGACCGCACGTACCGGGTGCTGGACGACATGCGCGCCCGCTACCTGCGCGGCGGGCACAGCCTGCACCCGGTGCACCAGGCCCGCTGGCAGATCGCGCTGCACGTGGGCGACTTCGACCAGGCGGCCGCGTCCTACCACGACATGGTCACGGCCAAGCGGGACAGCCTGTCCAACTGCTCGGTGTGCGTGCCGACGGCGCAGGCCGACTACCTGAACACGCTCGGCCGGCACACCGACGCGATCGCGGTGGCGGCTCCGCACCAGAACAGCTGGTGCCGCACCCAGCCGGCGCGGGTGCGCACCAGCCTGATGACGGCGTACCTGCACACCGGCAAGCACCGCCGGGCGCTGGAGCTGCACCGCCTGGCGTACCGCACCATCCGGACCGAGCGGCTGCACCTGGCCTCGCTGGCCGTGCACATCGAGTTCCTCGCCCGCACCGGCAACGAGACCCGCGCGCTGGAGCTGGTGGAACGGCACCTGCCCTGGCTCGAAGCGCCGGTGTCGCCGGCCGACACGCTCAGCTTCCTCGGCCCGGCGGTGCTGGTGCTGCGCCGGCTGGGCGAGGCCGGGCACGGCGCCGCCACCGTGCAGGGTCCGACGGGCCCGGACGGCCGCCGCGCCGTGGTGACCGTCGACGTGCTGCGCGAGCGGTTGCAGGCGCAGGCCGAGGAGCTGGCCGCGCGGTTCGACGCGCGCAACGGCAACACGTACCAGAGCGAGCTGCTGCGGCAGCGGATCTCGGCCGAGCCGGTGCTGGCGAAGCTCGCGCTGAGCGTGCTGGACACCGTGGGCAGGCGGACCCGGCCGCTGATCGCGCAGGCGCAGGCGCGGGTGGCCGAGCACACGGCCGCCGGTGACGTCGCGGCGGCCGCGCTGGCCCGCCTCGACGCGGCATACCTGCTGCGCGAGCACAACGACCGCGAGATCCGGCTGACCGCCGCGGAGGAGGCCGCGCTGGCCGTGGAGCGCGCCGGGCTGCCCGAGGCGCTGCTGCGGGCCCGCGAGCTGCTGTGGGACCTCTACCGCGGGGCCGGGCAGCGCGACGACGCGCTCGCCGTGCTCGACCTGCTGCTGGCGGAGCCGTCCGTGCCGACCTCGCGCCGAGCGGAGCTGCTGGACCAGGCCGCGCTGCTGTTCTGGGGCGAGCCGCGCGCCGAGCGCCGGGAGCAGGCGGCCGCGCTGCACCGCGAGGCGGGCGACCGGCTCGCCGAGCTGAGTTCGCTGCAGGACGCCGTGGTCTGCCTGTCCGGTGCCGCACCGGAGCGGGCCGTGGCGCTGCTGGAGAGAGCGGATGCCCGGCTCGCCGACCCGCCCGCCGGCATCGACACCGACGCGTGGGAATCGATGGGCGGCCGGCTGCACCTGACGGCGGCCCGCCTGCACGACGACCGGGACGACGAGCTGGCCCTGGCGCGGGCGGAGCAGGCGATGGGTTGCCGCGACGATGCCGTGCGCGTCGAGGCGGCCGTCTTCACCGCACGTCACCTGCTGCGCCGGGACCGGCCGGCCGAGGCCGAGCGGCTCGCCTGCGACGTCGTCGGCGACGCCGACCGGGCGAACGCGTACCGGCTGCACGTGGTGCGCGCGACCGCGCTGCGGGCGCTGGGCCGCGAGGAGGAGCAGGCGGCGGTGATGGCCGAGCATGACATCGAGACCTGGGAGCTCGACTACGGCGCTGACGATGACGACTACGAGGACGAGGACGACGACTGAACGGCGACGCGGTGGCGGGCCCCTCAGCCCGCCACCGCGTCCTACCCCCGGGTGTGGTCAGCGTGGCCAGATCTGGCCGTAGTACGAGCCCAGCGCGTCGCGGTACACCGTGTCGTCGTGGCGTTCGGCGTCGTACTCGGGCGCGTCCTTGATCTCGTCCTTGGTGCAGTCGACGTAGACGCGCTCGTCGTCGAGGTCGATGTCCTTGATGAGCCCGGCAGGCAGCAGCACCTTGCTGCCGAAGATCCACGGGCCGGTGTCGACCACGACGTACCGCGAGCCGACCTCGCCGGTCTGCTCGTCGATCTTGCCGATGCCGCCGTCGCTCGCCTCGACCCGGAAGCCGACGATGTCCTTCTCGCCGCCCTCGGCGACCGGCTTGTAATCGAGCACCGCTCGGTAGTTCCACGGGTCCCAGGGCTCGGTGTTCAGCTCCGTCATGCTGGCCTCCTCGCTCGTCATTGCTTCCCGGCCCGTCTACCCGGCCTGACCCGTGTTAATCCAGCACAGGCCCGCTTTCATGGTCGAAGCTCCCGCCACGCGGGCTCACCGCGGACGGGAGCTTCGACCATGACCGGTGGTCAGGAGCGGCGGCGGGCCAGGAACGCCATCGCGGCGACCACCAGCACCCCGGCCGCGAGCCAGGCCAGGTGCTGGTTACGCCGGTCCTGGATGGCGCTCAGGGCCTGGCCGGTGACCTCGGCGGTCCTGGCCTTGATCCGGCCGGCCACGTCGGCGCGTTCGGTGAGCTGCGCCAGGGTCTGGCTCAGCGCCGCACGTGCCGCCGTGGCGTGTGCGTCGATTCGTGCGATCTCGGCGGTCGTGTCACTCACGGTCACATCCGTTCCAGGTGCGCCGCGTCCGCGGCGGGATGGGTCAGCGTGGCGAGGTCGGCACGCAGCCCGCGCAGTGCCCGCTGCGGCACCGGCGAACCGGCGCGCCGCAGCCGCCACCGGCCGGCCAGCGCCAGCACGGCCGCGATCAGCAGCAGGCCCCCCGCGGTCGCCAGCGCGGCCAGCCACGCCGGCAGGACCAGCGCCAGCCCGAGCACCGCGGCGGCGGCCAGGGCGGCGCCCGCCCAGAACACGCTCACCCCGGCCGCGCCGAACAGGCCCGCGCTCACCGCGGTCTTGGCAGCCTTGTCCTGCAGCTCCGCCTTCGCCAGCGCCACCTCGGCGCGGACGAGTTCGGACAGCTGCTCCCCCGCCAGCTTGATCAGGTCTGCTGACGACTGCTGTGGCACGCCCGGCATGCTCGCCTCCTCCATGGTTGCGATCTGCATCCCCGGAACCGGCGGCGGCAAACCCACGTGGACGGGCCTTGTTCACGGCGTCGCCGTGGTGAGCCCGCTCATGGACCCGCCCGACCGCCGTTTACCGGGCCGCCGCGGGGTAGCGTCGGCCGGGTGCGGTTTCGCGTCACGCTCTGAGCGCGGGTCGCCCCTTCACCGGGCGCGGCGGGCCTTGACCACCAGGTCGTGGAAGGTCTTCCGGGTCCCGCCGTGGTCGAGGTGCCGGGTCCGGGACTCGGCCGTCTCGACGCTCCACAGCGGTGCGGGCAGCGCGCCGGTGACGCTGTCGAGACCGATCGAGGCCTGTTCGGGGGCGTGCGCCGCCGAGTGCGCGTCGGCGTGGTCGTGCCCGACCACGAGCAGCGTGCCGCCCGGCGCGACGGCGTCGGCCAGGCGCGCCACGAACTCGCCGAAGGGTATGCCGGGGTGCACGTACTGGCTCACCACCAGGTCGTACCGCGCGGGCGGCGGCCAGGTCGCCAGATCGGCGGCGACCCAGGAGATGTTCGCGGCCACGTCACCGCCGGCTGCCGCGGCGAGCTGCTCGGCCTGGCCGATCGCCGTCGGCGAGACGTCGACCGCGGTCACCTGCCAGCCCCGGCGGGCTAGCCACAGCGCGTCGGCGCCCCGGCCGCAGCCCGCGTCGAGCGCCGACCCGGCGGGCAGGTCCGCCACCTCGGCCACCAGCTGCGGGCTCGGCGCGCCGTGCCCGGCTCCGTGCTGCCGGTAGTGGTCCTCCCACCATTGCGGGCCGAACGCCTGCGGTTCCGGGTGCGGGTCGTGACGGTGGCTCATGCGCAGGGATCCCTTGAGGTCACGCGGCAGCCGGGACGGCCTCCGCTGAGCCCTCTACGGTAGGCGCGACCACGCGTACGGCAAGTATTGTTGCCATCTCGGCAAACCCGCGCCCGTCAGTAGACGTCGCGGACGTAGCGGCGGTCGGCCACGAGCTGCTCCAGGTACGCCGCGGTGCCGTCGGGGTCCAGGTGGCCGTGCGCGGCGACGACCTCGCGCAGCGCCCGGTCCACGTCCTTGGCCATCCGGCTGGCGTCCCCGCAGACGTAGAGGTGTGCCCCCTCGGCCAGCCACGACCACAGCTGCGCGCCGTGTTCGCGCATGTGGTCCTGCACGTACACCTTGCTGCGCTGGTCGCGGGAGAACGCCGTGTCCAGGCGGGTCAGCGTGCCGTGCCGGCGCAGCGCGGCCAGCTCCTCGGCGTAGTAGAAGTCGGTGGCGCGGCGCTGCTCGCCGAAGAACAGCCAGTTGCGCCCGGTCGCCCCGAGGGCGTGCCGCTGCTGGAGGAACCCGAGGAACGGCGCGACGCCCGTGCCCGGCCCGACCATGACCATCGGCACGGCCGGATCCTCCGGCGGCCGGAAGTGCGGCGAACGCTGCACGAACACCTCCATCTCGGCGCCCGGCGCGGCGTCGGCGAGGTAGGTCGAGCAGACGCCCTTGCGGGTGTGGCCGGCCGGGTTGTGGTAGCGGACCACCGACACGGTCAGGCTGATCCGGTCGGGTTCGACCACCGGCGTCGAGGAGATGGAGTACAGCCTGGGCTGCAGCCGCCGCAGCACGTTCACCCACTCCTGCGCGGTGGCCCGCACCGGCCGGTGCGCGATGACGTCGACCGCCTGCCGCCCCCAGGTCCACTTGGCCAGCTCGCCGGTGTTGTCGGCGCGCTGCAGCGCGGCCAGCTGCGCGTCGTGGCCGCGGTCGGCGACCAGGCGCAGCAGATCCGGGGTGATCTTCGTGATCTCCAGGCGGCGGTGCAGCGCCTCGCCCAGCGGCAGCACACCGTGGCCGGGCACCTCGACGGGCTCCGCGGCGTCCAGCCCGGTGACGGCGAGCCACTCGGCGACCAGCTCGGGGCAGTTGACCGGCCACACGCCGAGGGCGTCGCCCGCCTCGTACGCCAGCGCACCGCCGGTGTCGAAGGTGAACTGGCGCACCTCCTTCGCCGAGCCGGGCAGGCTGAGCAGCCGGTTGCCGGTCAGGGTGACCGTCAGCGGCGCGTCCTTGGTGGGCCGGGAGGCACGGCCGCCACCGGCCAGGGCGGCCGGCCCGGCCAGGGTGCCGAGGACCTGTTCCAGCCAGCCGCGGGCGGTGTGGTCGTAGTCGGGTTCGCAGTCGACGCGGGGCAGCAGCGCGGTGGCCCCGAGCTCGGCCAGGCGGGCGTCGAGGCGGCGGCCGTGGCCGCAGAAGTCGGCGTAGCTGGAGTCGCCGAAGGCGAGCACCGCATAGCGGCGCCCGTCCAGCCGTGGCGCGCTGTCGGCCCGCAGCGCCTGCCAGAAGCCGGTGCCGTTGTCGGGGGCGTCGCCGTCGCCGAACGTGCTGGTGATGAACAGCAGGTCGGCGCCGTCGGCGAGGACCTGCGGCAGCGCGGAACTCATCCGGTGCACGGCCGGCCGCCAGCCCGACTCGGCCAGCCGGCGGCCGACGGTGGTGGCGAACTCCTCGGCGTTGCCGGTCTGCGAGGCCCACAGGATGTGCACCGCGCGGGCCGCGGTGTCCGCCGAGCCGCCGTCGCGGTCGCGTGACGCGCGGGAGTACATCCCGGCGAGCAGCCCGTCGACCCACAGCGCCTCATCCGCGCTGAACGGCGCGGTCGCGGGCAGCACCGGCACCTGTCCCGGCCCCGGCGGGGCGGCCGAGAGGGCGTCGACGAAGCCGGCCAGGTAACGGCGCTGCACGTCGTCGGGCGTGAAGGCGACGTCGTCACCCAGCGCGAGCACTCCCCGCAGCATGTCCGGCACCGCGCCGGGCGCGGTGGCGGGTTCGGCCGTGGGCAGCTCCGGCACGATCACGGCCGTCGGCGCCTCCCCCGGCACCGCGACCTTCGTCAGCGCCACCGCGCACACCTTCAGCTCGGGCTGCAGCGAGATCGGGTCCACGGCGTCGCTGGTCACCGCGTTGACGCTGACGTACTCCCCGAACAGGTCGTTCCAGTGGAACGGCGCGAAGCAGGCGCCGGGCGTGACCCGGTCGGTGACCGTGGCGGGCAGCACCGCCCGGCCGCGCCGGGACGCGACCTCGACCAGGTCGCCGTCGGCGACGCCGAGGTGCGCGGCATCGGCCGGGTTGACCTCGACGAACGGGCCGGGGTTGAGCCGGTTGAGCTTGGCGACCTTGCCGGTCTTGGTGAGGGTGTGCCACTGGTGCTGCACCCGCCCGGTGTTGAGCAGGTACGGGTACGCCTCGTCGGGCATCTCCGCCGGGGGCAGGTGCGGGCGCGGGTGGAACGCCGCGCGCCCGGTCGGGGTCGGGAACACCAGCCGCGGGCGGGTGCCGTCGGCGTGGACGAGCACGGGCTGGCTGACCCCGTCGTTGCGGTAGCGGACCGGGTTGCGGTCGGGGCCGTCCGGTGCGGCCGGCCACTGCACCGGACCTCCGGCGAGCCGTTCGTGGGTCACGCCGCGCAGGTCGTAGCCGGTGGCCGGGTTGGTGAAGCGCTGGATCTCGGCGAAGACCTCGGCGGCGTCGGCGTAGGTGAAGTCGTCGGCGTAGCCCATCGCGGCCGCGACCCGCGCGATCAGCATCCAGTCCGGCAGCGCCTCCCCGGGTGCGTCGACGGCCTGCCGGGACAGGGTCAGGCCGCGCTCCGAGTTGACCATCACGCCGTCGGTCTCGGCCCACATCGCGGCGGGCAGCATGATGTCGGCGTACGCGTTGGTCTCGGTGTCGGCGAACGCGTCCTGGGTGACGACCAGCTCGGCGGCCTCCAGGCCCTCGATGACGGTCCGGCGGTTGCCGACCGACGCGACGGGGTTGGTGCAGATGATCCAGCACGCCTTGATCTCGCCCGCGGCCATGCGCGCGAACATGTCCACGGTGCCGGTGCCCGCCTCGGCCCGCACGCTGCCCTCGGGCAGGCCCCAGACCTGTTCGGTGTACGCCCGGTCCCCCGCGGACAGGGCCGAGCGCTGCCCCGGCAGGCCCGGACCCATGTAGCCCATCTCGCGGCCGCCCATGGCGTTGGGCTGCCCGGTGAGCGAGAACGGCCCCGCCCCCGGCCGGCAGATCGCACCGGTGGCCAGATGCAGGTTGACCAGGGCGTTCGTGTTCCAGGTGCCGTGCGTGCTCTGGTTGAGCCCCATGGTCCAGCAGCTCATCCATGCCCCGGCCGCGCCGATCCAGCCGGCCGCGCGGCGCAGGTCGTCCTCGGCCAGGCCGGTCAGCTCGGCCACCCGCTGCGGCGGGTAGCCGTCCAGCAGCTCCGCCATCGCCGCCCAGCCCTCGGTGTGCTCGGCGATGAACGTCTCGTCGAGGCAGCCGTCGGCGGCCAGCAGATGCAGCAGCCCGTTCAGCAGGGCGAGGTCGGTGCCGGGGCGGATCTGCAGGAACAGGTCGGCCTTGTCGGCGGTGGCGGTGCGGCGGGGGTCGACGACGATCAGCTTCGCCCCGGCCTTGACCCGGTCCATCATGCGCAGGAACAGGATCGGATGGCAGTCGGCCATGTTCGACCCGATCACCAGGAACACGTCGGCGTGGTCGAAGTCGTCGTAGGAGCCGGGCGGGCCGTCGGCGCCCAGCGACAGCTTGTATCCCGATCCGGCGCTCGCCATGCACAGCCGCGAGTTCGACTCGATCCGGCTGGTCCGCACGAAGCCCTTGGCGAGCTTGTTCGCCAGGTACTGCGCCTCGATCGTCAGCTGCCCCGAGACGTAGAAGGCGAGCGCGTCCGGGCCGTGCTCGTCGACGATCGCGCGCAGCCGCCGGGCGGTCTCGGCCACGGCCGTGTCGAGGTCGGTCTCGACCGGGTCCGCGCCGCGCGCCGGGCGGATCCGGGCGGTGTCCAGCCGGCCCGGCGCGGCCAGCATCTCCGCGCTGGTCGCACCCTTGGTGCAGAGGCGGCCGCGGTTCGCCGGGTGGGTGCGGTCCCCGGCGACCTTGCGCACGACCCGGCGGCCGCCCGGCTCGCGGACGACGTCGAGGACCATGCCACAACCCACGCCGCAGTACGAGCACACGGTCCGGACCTGGCTCGCGGCCTCTGCCTCGGGCACCTCGACGCACCACCCTCTCCTGCAGGGCCGGCGCCACGGTCGGCGACCGAGCCGCACCACGACGGTAGAAACGGCCGGTTACACGCCCGTCACACCACCACGCCGAAGCCCGTTACAGCGCGCCCACAACATCCACTTCTCACCTGTGAACCGCCGCTCCAGCCCACCGCGACTCCCGTGCTCAGACAAGTACCCGAAACGACAGTTACCGATGTCCCACCGATTAATGGCGCCCGAGTTCGACCGTGCGTACCAGCACCGGCTCGGTGCCCGGGGCGGGCGCGGCTTCGGTGTAGACCAGCACCCGCAGCTCGCCGCGCAGGTCGTCGAGTTCGTCGGCACCGGCGGCGAGCAGCCCCTCGGCGAACTCGCCGACCGTGCCCAGCGCCAGCGACTCGTCCGGCACCCGCCGGGGCCCGTCGGGGCTCATGGGCGCGAACGACGGGTCGCCCTCAGGACGGAACCGCAGTTCGTACCAGTAGCTCTGCCAGGACTGCCGCCGCACGCGCACCGCACGGTTATATCAGCGCCGATGCGGCGCAGACGGACCCGTGGTCCGATCCGGACCGGCGCACCGTACGGGAGTCCGGCGCCGCGACCCCGCCGCCTGCCGGACCTGCGTTCAGACCAGCGCGGGTTCGAGCTGCACGGCGTGGGCGCGAGCGCGCCGCGCCCAGCGCACCGTGACCGGCACCGCCGCGCCGGCGGCGGCGTACACCACGCCGAACAGCACCCAGCCCGGCCAGCCCCAGCCGACCACCACGGTGGCCAGCAGGGCCGGGGCGATCACCCCGGCGACCGAGAAGCCGGTGCCGAACAGGCCCTGGTACTGGCCCTGGGCGTGATCGGGGGCGAGGCCGAACGAGATGCCCCACGAGCCCGCGGCCTGGCGCAGCTCGGCGAGCACGTGCACACCGGCTGCGGCGAACAGGATCAGCGCGGCCGCCCAGCCGGGCAGCCCGGCGGCGAGGCTGTACAGCACGCACGCGCCGAGCAGCAGAAACCCCGAGACGCGCTGGGCGGCGGCGGCGCCCTCCACGGTGGCCGTGCCACGGCTGGCCCGGACCTGGAACAGCGCGACGACGATCGCGTTGAGCAGCGTCATCCCGGCGACCACCCAGGTCGGGGCGTCGGTGCGCTCGACCACCCACAGCGGCACGGCCACGTTCAGCATGCCGTAGTGGATGCACAGCACCCCGTTGAGCGCCGCCAGGGCGAGGTAGGGCCGGTCCCGCAGCACGACCAGCGCCGGGCCCGAGGCCGCCTTCGGCTGCGGCGCGACCGGCGGCACCCGCAGCACCAGGGTGCTGGCCAGCAGCGCGATCGCGACGCACACCACGATGATCACGGAGTACGCGGTCCGGGTGTCGAACTTCAGCCCCACGCCCGCGATCACCGCGCCGACCGCCCAGCCCACGTTCGTCACCGAGCGCAGCAGGGCACGCGTGCGCACCCGCTGCTCACCCGGGATCGATCCGGCGATGAGGGCGCCGTTCGCCGCGCTGAACCCGGTCTCCAGCAGCTGCACCGCGCAGGCGACGGCGACGAAGCCGATGAAGCCGTCCACGACGAGGTAGCCGAGCATCAGCGCCGCGCGTGCGGCACCGAAGGTGACCATGACGCCGCGCGGGCCGATCCGGTCGGCCAGGTGCCCGGCGGGCACCCCGGCGAACAGGCTGACCACTGCCGCGATGGTGAGGCCGAGCCCGACCTCGGCGGCCGACAGCCCGACCGAGCGGGTGAAGAAGATGACGCTCACCGTGATGAACAGGCCGCGCGAGGTGGACCCGGCCAGGGTGCTCAGGATCAGGGCACGGGTGGCCTGGTCGGCGGGCAGGCGGCTGATCAACCGGGTGAGCATGACGGGGACGCTAGTCCTGGTCGCCGTCTCCGCGCCTGCCGGTTTCGGGTGTGTTGGCCCACATCATCCACCTTCGGCGATACGCTCCCCACCGGCCACGGCCGGGCGTGGTTTCATGGACGCATGCCGGACGCCGTGACCATCAGCGGGATCCCCACGCCGCTCACCTGGGGCCTCGCCCCGGCCGCCTGGGCGTCCACGCCGACGGGCGTCGAGATCACCGCGGGTCCGCGCACCGACATGTTCGTCGACCCGGCGGGCGGGGCGCCCACCGTGAACGCCCCGCGGCTGACGATGCCGGCCGACGGCGACTTCCAGCTGTCGGCCAAGGTCACGGTGGGCTTCGCGGCCACCTACGACGCCGGCGTGCTGCTGCTCTTCGCCGGTGACACGCAGTGGGCCAAACTGTGCTTCGAGCTGTCGCCGCAGGCCAAGCCGATGATCGTCTCCGTGGTGACGCGCGGCGTGTCCGACGACGCCAACGCCTTCGCCGTCGAGGGCGACACCGCCTGGCTGCGGGTCTCGCGCACCGGGCGGGCGTACGCCTTCCACGCCTCCGCCGACGGCGGCTTCTGGCACTTCATCCGCTACTTCACCCTCGACGAGCCCGCGGCGGTGGGCTTCGAGGCACAATCCCCCACGGGCCAGGGCTGCGCCGCCGCCTTCAGCGAGGTCACGTTCAAGCCCGAGGGCCTCGCCGAGCTGCGCGACGGCTCGTGACCCGCTCTCACCGGCGGGACGCGGTGACGTGCCAGGCGGCGAGCAGCCGCAGCTCGGCGGCGGCGTCCGAACCGGGCGCGGGGCAGAACGTGAAGCAGCTCGCCTCGCTGTGAGAGGGCATGGGCCGGCCCCGGGCCGGCCCACCCCGTCAGAGCCGCAGCCAGAGGGCCGGCACGTTCGGCGGTTCCCAGCCGACCTGCGACAGGTGCGGCTGGCGGCACTGCCAGCGCGCCCCGGCGTAGGTGACCACCGTGCCCGTCGCGTACGACACGTTCGGCGCCCAGGCTGCCTCGGTGGGCGGCGGGGGCGGGGGCGTCGCCGGGCCCGCGGTGGCGGCGAGCAGCGCACCGAGCCCGGAGGCCTGGGTCCGCCAGTCGCGCGCGTTCGGGGTGCCGCCCGCCCAGCGCAGGCCGATGCGGTTGAGGCTGTCGCGGTTGGACTGCCAGACGGCGTCCGCCTGCCGCTGCGCGTAGGTGCGGTACGCGGCCACGCCGGTGACGTCGGCGAGGTCCATCAGATACCGCATGAAGATGCCCTTGAACTGCTTCTGGTTGTCGTCGCAGCTGTTGGCCGGGTCGCACGACTCGGTGAGCACCCCGGAGCGGGTCAGCACGGCCGAGTTCATCGCGGCGTCGGCCAGCTGCCGCGCCGAGGCCAGCAGCGACGCGTTGCTGGTGGCCCGCCACAGCTCGACTGCCGCACCGACGGCCAGGCCCTGGTTGTAAGTCCACACGGTCTGCCCGTTGTTGCCGCACCCGCTGGTGATCCCGTCGTTGACCAGCCCGGATCCGTTGATCATCCCGCTGGCCGCGAACCAGTTCCAGCCCGCGTTCGCCCGGCCGAGCCACAGGGTGTCACCGGGGATGCGGTTGTGCAGCGCGGCGGTGAGCCGGACGTACAGGCCGATGGTGACCGCGTTCTTGTAGGTGCGCTCGCGGTTCCACCAGACCCCGCCGCCGCAGACGCCGTCCCAGTAGGAATGCATGTAGTTGCCGATCGTCACGGCGGTGTTCAGGTACTTGGCGTCGCGGGTGAGGTCGTAGGCCTGGAGCCAGGCCAGCGCCCACCAGCCGGTGTCGTCGATCGCGCGGCTGATGAAGCTGCCCTCGATCGCGTCGGTGCTCTTCTGCCCGGCGGGCATCACGCCCTTGTTCAGCTCGTACGTCCGGTCGATCAGCCAGCGGTAGTCGGTGCGGCCGGTCCGGGCCGACCAGTCGCCGAGCGCGGTGACCGCGACGGCGGAGTTCCACCAGCTCGACGGCCACCACGCGGTGTCGGTGCGGTAGGCGTGGGCGAGGGCGTCGGCGGCGGCGGCCGCGCGATCGGCGGCCGGGCGCGCCCAGGCGGTGCAGCTGCCGTTGGCACCGCCGGTGGCCCGGCCGCAGGCACGCACCGCGCCGCCGTAGAGCAGCGACCGCGGATCCCGCGTGTTGATCATCGTGGTGCGTACGGAGGTCGCCCCGGCGGCGACGCTGACCCGGCCCAGCGACGAGCCACCCGGCCAGCTCGCACCCTCGTCCCAGGAGCGGTCGAGCCACACCTCGTCGCCCGCCTGGCCGGAGCCGAGCGTGGCCCAGGCCAGGCCGCGGGTGTCGATGTGCAGGTCGATGCGGCGGTTGCTGAGGACGGTGCCGGGCACCGGCAGGCTGTCGCCGACGGCGGTCGCGGGGTCGGCGCCGTCGCAGACGGTGTCGCACACCTTGACGTACGCCCAGGCGGTGCAGGTGACCCCGCCCGCGTCGCCACAGGCGCGGACCATGCCGCGCCGGTGCGCGGCCGGGTCGGCGAAGTTGTACATCAGGGTGCGGGTGCCGGTCCAGGTGGCCGGGATGCTCGCCCTGCCGAGCAGGCCGTCCCAGCTGGATCCGTCGGTCCAGCTGCGGTCGAGCCACACGGAGTCGCCGAGCACGCCGTTGTCGATGCTGGCCCAGGCCATCCGGTCGGGGTCGGACACGTGCAGCACCAGGCGCCGCCCGTTGAGGTTGACCTCGGGCACGGGGAAGGTCTCCTGGCGGGCCAGCGAGGGGTCGCGGGTGTCGCAGTAGAGGGCGCACACGGGTGCCGCCGCGGCGGGCGGTGGCGCGATCACCGCTCCCGCGGTCGCGGCGAGCAGGGCTGTAAGGACGGCTGTCAGTCTGCGCATCGGATCCACCTCGCTCCGGGCGGTCGGTGTTCGCACACGTTCCGGCACGCATCAACAGATGGACGTTGGTATCTGTCGATGTTTGGGGATCGAAGTTAACAAACTTAACGGTTGACTGTCCACGGCACGCTCGTGCCAACCTGGCGCGGCACGGGCGCGCGGCGGATCAGCGGAAGCCGTCGAACAGGCGGCGGAAGAACCCGCCCTCCATCGGCAGCGGAGCGGCCGGCGGCGGGGCCTCGCGGCGCTGCCGGGCGATCGGCTGGTCGTAGTCGGTGCGGGCGATCGCGTCCACGACCTGCTCCTCGGTGAAGTCCTCGGAGCCGGGGATGTGCGGCACGAAGCCGACCAGCATCCCGTCGCGCAGCACCTGCGCCTCCAGCCCGGCGGTGCCGTCGGTGTCCCACAGCGCCTCGCGGCCGTCGGTCAGCACGATCCGGATGCCCGCACGGCGGTGACCACCGGCGAGCGAGAGGTGCGCGGGAATGCCCCGCTCGCGCAGCACGTCCACCACCCGCCGGGCACGTTTGTCGTCCATGCGCCGACGTTAGCCACTCCTCCTGTGCATGAGCTGGGAACATGCCGTAGGACGGCCGACTTTCACGGCAGCACCCGCAGCGGGCGCTCGAAGAAGGTCTCCAGCACCACGACGGTCTGGGTGCCGGTGACACCGTCCACGGCGAAGATCTGCCGCAGGGTGGCCTGCAGCTCCTCGGTGGTCGCGGCACGGACCCGTACCAGCAGTGAGGCGGCCCCGGCCACGATGTGCGCCTCCTCGATGCCGTCGATCGCGAGCAGCGCGTCCCGGGTGGGCGCGTCGCCCATCCACGCGTTCGCGTCCACCATCACGAAGGCGGACACGCCCCGGCCGACGGCGGCGGGGTCGACGTCGACCGTCGTCCGGCGGATCACGCCGCGTTCGCGCAGCTTGCGCACCCGGTCGTGGGCCGCGCCCGCGGACAGGCCGACCGCCCTGCCCAGCTCCGCATAGGACTGCGTGGCATCCTCCTGCAGGCGGGCCAGCAGTCTCCGATCGACATCATCCACCATGCGCGACATCCTTGATGTGATTCAACTGACTCGGGAGTTGACCATACCAGATTCGGTACAGCTAGGCTCCTGTCATACACCGTTCAGATCTGGGAGGCACCACCGTGGCCGACACCATCCCCGCCGAGTTCATCGTGCTCGACGAGCGGTTCCGTTACTGCGACGGCGACTTCGTCGTCGAGCGCCTGCACACCGGCGCCCGCAAGACCGAGGGTCCCGCCTACTTCCCCGCGGGCCGCTACCTGGTGTGGAGCGACATCCCCAACGACCGCATGCTGCGCTGGGACGAGACCACCGGCGCCGTCGGCGTGTTCCGGCACGGCTCCGGCTACGCCAACGGCAACACCGTCGACCGCCAGGGCCGCCTGATCACCTGCGAGCAGGGCAACCGCCGGGTCACCCGCACCGAACACGACGGCAGCGTCACCGTGCTGGTGGACCGCTACCAGGGCAGGCGCCTGAACAGCCCGAACGACGTCGCGGTGCGGGCCGACGGCACGATCTGGTTCACCGACCCGCCCTACGGCATCACCGGTGACTACGAAGGCAACCAGGCCGAGAGCGAGCTCGACGGCGCCTGCTACGTCTTCCGGCTGGACCCGGCCACGGGCGACCTGAGCGTCGTCGCCGACGACTTCTGCCGGCCCAACGGGCTGGCCTTCTCCCCCGACGAGCAGCGGCTGTACATCGCCGACACCCGCCAGGAGCCGAGCCACATCCGCGTCTTCGACGTCACCGCCGACGGGCGGCTGACCGGCGGAGCGGTCTTCGGCACCTGCGACGCCGGGCGCTTCGACGGCCTGCGCGTCGACGCCGTGGGCCGGGTGTGGGCGGCGGCCTGGGACGGTGTGCACTGCTTCGCCACCGACGGCACCCTCATCGGCAAGCTCCTGCTGCCCGAGTCGGTCGCCAACCTCACCTTCGGCGGCCCGAAGCTCAACCACCTGTTCATCACCGCCGGGACCTCGGTGTACACCTTGCGCGTCACCTTCAACGGCGCCCGCTACCCCGATGCGCCGCCCCACTGAGGTGGGCGCAGCAGGTGCTCCGCGGCGAGCGCGACCGCGTCGCGGGTGGTGCGTGCGGGGTGGTCGGCGGCGATGAAGTGGCGGCCGATGGCGAGCGCGAACATCAGGGTGCTGCGCGCCTCGACCTCGGCCGGGTCAGGGACGAAGGTCCCGAACGCCTGCCGCAGGAAGTCCATGCGCTCGTTGTCGATGCGCCGCAGCCGCGCCGCGACGGACTCGTCGTGCCGGGCCCACGCGCGGACGGCGAGGTCGATCCGGTGCAGGTCGTCCGAGGAGCTCAGCTGCCCGACGCGGCGGATGCGGTCGGCGGCGTCGCCGCCCTCGGCGTCGGCGCGGGCGATGACCTCCCGGGTGCAGCGGCGCTCCCACTCGTCGAGCAGCTCGGCCAGCAGCACGGGGCGGCCGCCCCGGCCTGCTGCGCGGTGCTGTTGACCCCGGAGGCCAGCCCCGCGCCGGCCGGTGCCACGTTCGACATCGCCCGCATGATCACCGCCGGGATCGTCAGGCCCGTGCCGAAGCCCTGGATGACCAGCGCGGGCGCCACGTGCAGCCAGTAGCCGCCGCCGACCTGCTGTACGCGCTGCTGAGCACGCAGCTCTACCTGCTGTTCACCCGCGACCGCGGATGGTCGCCGCTGCGGTGGGAGCAGTGGACCTGGCAGACCCTGCGCGCCCAGCTCTGCGCGCCCTGACCCGCTAGGCGGCCTTGACGGGCTGCCGCAGGATCGTCTTGAGCTTGGCGGGCTCGGTGCGGCGCGGGTCGCTGAGGTAGATCTCGTGGTGGTCGCCGTTGAAGGTCAGGCCGTGCTCGGGCAGGTAACGGTCATGCAGGCGCTTCAGGGTCGGCGCCTCGTCGTCGTAGGAGCCGACGTGCAGGATCTGCACGCACCTGCCCTCGGCCAGGCTGCGCAGCCGAAGCTCGGCCAGCGCCGGGTTCTGCTTCTTGGCGGCGACGGCGGCGACGGCGGCGCGGACCATGTCCTCGGTGACCCAGTCCGGCTGGCTGATCATCATCGTCCACGACCAGGCGGTCTTGTCCCGGGTGAGGAACACCGATGGATCGTCCGCTCGCCACAGCCCCTCCAGCGGCCCGACCGTGAAGTCCCGCCCGCCGGCCTTCCTGCTCGCGAACTTCACCGCGTACGCCACCCCGTACAGCGCCTCGACGGCGTTCACGTACGCGGCGGACGTGTTCGGGTCACCGTGGCCGTCGACCGCGAGGTAGCGCAGCTCGGGGACGTCGACGACCGCGAAGTCCCGTGACGGGGGCGCGTACAGCTCACGGAAAGCCTTCTTGACGTCGTACTTGTCCAACGGGGTCTCCTTGGTCAGGTCGGCGAGGGTCGCCTGGGTCCAGCCGGCGTCGGCGCGCAGCATGGCCTCGCAGTAGTCGAAGATCGCCGCGGCCGCGGCGGGCAGCGGCTCCTGCCGGGCCCTGGCGGCGTGCAGTTCGGCGAGCTGATCCCGCAGCGCGTCCAGCCGCGCGGCGAGTCCGGCGGCCACGTCCTCGTCCGGCAGACCCGGGCTGTTCGCCAGGCCGATGAGGACGCGCGAGCGCACCGGTGTCAGCGCCGCCAGCGCGTCCTTCGTGGCGGCTTCGCACAGCAGGCGGCCCGCCTCCGTCACCCGATACGTCGCGCGCGACCTGGCCGTCCGCCGCTCCCCGGCCGGGGTCGCGGCCGCCTCGATCAGGCCGCGCGCGGCGAGCTTGTCGAGCAGGTAGTAGATCGAGGAGAACCCGAGTGCCGTCCAGGCCCGCACGCCGCGCTCCTCGATGACGCGCTCCAGGTCATACCCGTGGCGCGGCTGCTCGAGAAGCAGCCCGAGCAGGGTCAGCTCGGCGTCGGTCAGCGTCATGACTTCATTCTAGTACTAGAATACGGCGACACGTCGCGTGAGTGTTTCCGTCGGCCGCGCTCCCGCTTCTAAACTGACCCACCCGGCATCCGGGCATCACCATCGATCGGCGAGGGAGCCACCATGTCAGCCGTTGCCCTTCCCTACGACGTCCACGGCTCCGGGCCGCACCGCGTCATCGCGCTGCACGGCTGGTTCGGTGACCGCCGCGCCTTCGCGAAGGTCGTGCCCTATCTCGACGGCGACGCCTTCACCTACGTGTTCCCCGACTACCGCGGCTACGGCCAGGCCCGCGACCTGACCGGCGAGTACGCCATCGCCGAGATCGCGGGCGACGTGACCGCCGTGGCCGACAAGCTCGGCTGGGACGACTTCTCGCTGATCGGCCACTCGATGGGCGGCAGCGTGATCCAGCGCGTCATGCTGGACGCGCCCGGCCGGGTCCGCAAGCTGGTCGGCGTCAACCCGGTGCCCGCCTCGGGCGTGCCGTTCGACGAGCAGGGCTGGGCGCTGTTCTCCGGCGCCGCCGACGAGCCGGGCAACCGGCGCGCGATCATCGACTTCACCACCGGCGGCCGGCTCCCCGCCGCCTGGCTGGACGAGATGGTCGCCGCGTCGCTCGGCAACTCCAACGTCGAGGCGTTCCGGGCCTACCTGACCGCCTGGGCCCGCACCGACTTCCACGCCGAGGTCGCCGGCAACACCACCCCGGCCCTGGTGATCGCGGGCGGGCAGGATCCGGCGCTGTCGGCCGACGTCATGCGCGCCACCTGGCTGCGGTGGTACCCGAACGCGGAGCTGTGCGTGCTCGCCGACGCGGGCCACTACCCGATGGAGGAGACTCCCCTGGCCCTGGTCGCGGCGATCGAGAAGTTCCTCAAGGCCTGAGCCGCCTGCCGTGGCGCGGTCCGGCGGGACCGCGCCACGGTCATGCCCCGGCCGGGCGGGTCAGGCTCGCCGCCAGCTCGGTCCGGTTGCGCACGGCCAGCTTGCGGAAGATGTTGGCAAGGTGGAACTCGACCGTCTTGGCGGACACGCCGAGCTGGTCGGCGGTCTCCCGGTTGCTCATCCCCACCGCCACCGACTGCGCCACCCGCAGCTCGGTGGGAGTGAGCGGCAGATCCTGGCGCGGCGACACCGGCACGGGGGCCGCCACCCGGTCCAGCGCCACGCTGACCCGGGTCAGCGGGCCGCCCGCGCCCATCGCGGCGTACCCGCTGGCGGCCGTCTCCAGCAGGCGGATGGCGTCGGCGCGGCGGCCCAGCCAGGCGTGGCGCTCGCCGAGCAGCCAGGCCATCCGGGCTCGGGACAGGCGCTCGGCCGGGCGGTTCAGCCCGGTGAGGGAGCGCTCGAACCGGGCCATCGTCTCCGGGTCGTCCGGGTCGGTGATCCACGCGCGCCAGGCGGGCAGCGCGGGCGCCCCCGGCCACTCCAGCGGCGGGTCCGGGATGGCCGCGAGCAGCCGCAGCGCCTGCGCCCGGTCGCCGTGCAGCGCGTGGTGGGTGGCCAGCTCCCAGCGATGCTCGTAGAACAGCCCCGAGTTCGCCCCGACTGCGGTGCCGACCAGGAACTCCAGCACCCCCACCCAGGCCTGCACGTCACCGTTGACCAGGTGCAGTGGTGCGGCGCACTCGGCGAGGTGGGCCGCGACCCAGCTCGACGCCGCCCGCGCGGCCAGGCCGCGGGCCTCGCTCAGGTGCTCGCTCGCGGCGGCCGTGTCGCCGCGCAGCGCCTCGACCTTGGCCAGGAACGAGGTCGCCTCGGCCTGGATGTCCACCCGGCCCGCCTCGATCGCCAGCGCTCGCGCCCGCGACAGTGCGGCCTGGCCCCGGGCCACGTCGCCGGACCACGCGTCGCCCAGCCCGATCATCGTGAGCAGCCGGGCCAGCCGGGCGGGCGGCGCATCGAGCCGGTCCACCAGGTGCGCGAACCGGGCGCGGGCCTCGTGCGGCCGGATCGCGCTGAGCGCGCACAGCAGCGCGCACTCCAGGTACAGCTCGTCCTGGCCGAACCGGTCCGGGTCGAACAGCCGCAGCGCGGTGTCGAGGTGCCTGCTCGCGTACGGCTGGCGGGTGCGGACCCCGACCACCCCGGCCGCGGTGTGGAACAGCAGCTCGACCTCGTCGTCCGGCGACCGCCCGCGCAGCTCCTCCAGGCGCCGCACCACCGCTCGCAGCGTGACCGGATCTGCGGTGCGGGCGTCGTCCAGAAACGACTCGGCGAGGGATCGTGCCGCCGTCACCCGTTCGCCCATCGTGGAATCCGTCGGCACGATCGCCGATTCTATGGGCTGGCCGCCACGGCTCCGGCAGCCCGGTGCAGCCGCTCGGACCTGCCCGATCACGGCTGAGGCGTGCATCACCCCGGGTCGACATCTAAGGGCTGCCTTACCTAAGCTCGCGGATCGTCAGTGATCTAGGGAGCGGTCATGCGCGGTGCGGCGAAGCGGGGCGGATACCTCCTGCTCGGCGTGCTCGTGCTGCTGGCCGCCGTCGCCGCCAGCCTCACCATCGGCAGCCGCCCGATCCCGCTCGGCGAGGCGCTCGACGCCTTGCTCCACCCGTCGGCCGGCGAGGCGGCGCTGATCGTCCGCGAGCTGCGGGTGCCGCGTACCCTCGTCGGGCTCGAAGTCGGGGCCGCGCTCGCGGTCGCGGGCGTGCTCATGCAGGCGCTGACCCGCAATCCGCTGGCCGAGGCCCGGGTGCTGGGCATCTCGGCGGGCGCCGCGACCGGCGTGGTGGCGGCCATCGCGTTCTTCGGCGTGGCGAGCCTGGCCGGCTGGATCTGGTTCGGCCTGGCCGGGGCCGCGCTCGCCGGGGCCCTGGTGTTCCTGGTCGCCGCGCGCACCCGCGACGGGTCCGGCCCGGTCAGCCTGGCGCTGTCCGGGGCCGCGATCGACGCCGGGCTCGGCGCCGTCATCTACGGCATCCTCAGCATCGACGCGGCCACCTTCGAGCAGTACCGCTTCTGGGTCGTCGGCTCGATCGCCGGGCGCACCCCGGCCATGGCCGGGCAGATGGCCCCGTTCCTGGCGATCGGGCTGGTGCTGGCCGTGGTGACGGCGCGCGGCCTGGACGCGCTGGCCCTCGGCGACGACGCCGCGCGCGGCCTCGGCCACCGCATCCAGCGGGTACGCCTGCTCGCCGCGGTCGCCGCGATCGTGCTCACCGGAGCCGCGGTCGCGCTGGCCGGGCCGATCGCGTTCGTCGGCCTCGCCGTGCCGCACGCCGCGCGGGCGCTGGTCGGCGCCGCGCACCGCTGGGTGCTGCCGCTGTCCGCGCTGCTGGGCGCGGCGCTGCTGCTGCTGGCCGACGTGCTCGGCCGGGTGATCAGCCCGCCCGGCGAGGTCGCCGCGGGCGTGGTCACCGCGCTGGTCGGCGCGCCGGTGCTGCTGTGGCTGGTCCGCCGGGCCCGGACGGTCACCGCATGATCATCAGAGTCGGCCCGGCGAGCTTCGTGCTGCACCGGCGTACCCTGCTGGTCACCATCGGCCTGGCCGCCCTCCTGGTCGCGGCGGTGGTGGTGGCGGCGGGCATCGGCACCCGCACCGTCCCTCCGCTGGAGGTCGTCCGCGCCCTGCTGACCGGCGGCACCGAACACGACGTGATCGTGCGGGAGCTGCGCTTCCCCCGGGTGGTGCTCGGCGTGGTCTGCGGGGTCGCGTTCGGCCTCGGCGGCGCGCTGATCCAGTCGGTGGCCCGCAACCCGCTGTCCAGCCCCGACGTCATCGGCGTCACCCAGGGCGCCGGGCTGGCGGCGACGATCGCGCTGACCTCCGGCCTGGCCTACGAGCTGGTCGCGCCGAGCGCGCTGGCCGGCGGCCTGCTCGCGGCGGTGGCGGTGTTCGCGTTCGGGGCGCGCAGCGGCTTCGCCGCGCACCGGTTCGTGCTGGCCGGGGTCGCCGTGGCGTTCGCGTTGCGGGCCGGCATCGAGGTCGTGATGAGCTCGGCGGAGAGCATCGACGCGCTGCGCGCGCAGATCTGGCTCATCGGCTCCCTCAACGGCCGCGGTTACGAGGAGGCCGGGGCGATCGGCCTGGTGCTGCTGCTCGCCCTGCCCGCGCTGCTGTGGGCGGCGCGCGCGCTGCGGACCAGCGCCCTGGACGACGACACCGCGCGCGCCCTCGGCGTACGGCCCGCCGCCCGGCGGCTCGGCGCCGGTGCGCTGGGCGTGGTGCTCGCCGCGGCGGCCACCGCCCAGGTGGGCGCGGTCGACTTCGTGGCGCTGGTCGCCCCGCAGGTCGCGCGGCGGCTCACGGGCGCGGAGCGGCCGCCCCTGGTCGCCTCCGCGCTGGCCGGGGCGGTGCTGGTGGTGCTGGCCGACCTGGCCGCGCGGATGCTGCTGGCCCCGACCCAGCTGCCCGTGGGCGTGCTCACCGCCGGCATCGGCGGCCCCTACCTGGTCTACCTGCTCATCCGGAGGCGTCGATGAGACTCGAAGGGCGCGACCTGGTCGCGGGCTACGAGGAGCGGACCGTCCTCGACGGGCTGTCGGTCGCCGTCCCACCCGGCCGGTTCACCGTCATCATCGGGCCCAACGCCTGCGGCAAGTCGACGCTGCTGCGTACCCTCGGCCGGCTCTTGAAACCGCGCGGCGGCAGCGTGCTGCTCGACGGCGCGGTGCTGCACGACCTGCCCCCGCGCGAGGTCGCCCAGCGGCTCGGCGTGCTGCCGCAGGCGCCGCTGGTCCCCGAGGGCGTCACCGTCGCCGACCTGGTCGCCCGGGGCCGCCAGCCGCACCAGCGCTGGTGGCAGCAGTGGAGCCCCGGCGACCAGGCGGCGGTCGCGGCGGCGCTCGCCGACGCCGACATCGCCGAGCTGGCCGCCCGGCCCGTGGAAGAGCTGTCCGGCGGGCAGCGCCAGCGGGTGTGGATCGCGATGGCGCTGGCGCAGCAGACGGAGGCGCTGCTGCTCGACGAGCCCACCACCTACCTGGACCTGGCCCACCAGGTCGAGGTGCTGCGGCTGCTGGAGCGGCTGCGCGACGGCGGGCGCACCGTCGTCGCGGTGCTGCACGAGCTGAACCAGGCGGCCCGGCACGCCGACCACGTGATCGCGATGAAGGACGGCCGCGTCGTCGCGACCGGCGCGCCGCACGAGGTCGTCACCGAGCAGCTGATGACCGACGTGTTCGGCCTGGCCTGCGCCGTCGTGACGTGCCCGCTGACCGGCGCGCCGCTGGTCATCCCCCGACCCTGAGTAACGACCCGAAAGGAAGTGACGCTGTGCACAGGCGTCTTCTGCTCACGGCCGCGATCGCGGCCGGGCTGGCCCTGACCGGCTGCGGCAACACCGCCGACGGCGGCGACAAGGACACCGCGGCCACCGTCGAGATCGTCCACGCGATGGGCACCAGCAAGGTCCCGGCCGCCCCGCAGCGCGTGGTCGTGCTGGACACCGACAAGGTCGACACCGCGCTCACGCTGGGCGTCAAGCCGGTGGGCGCGGCCCGCGCCGGTGAGCTGACCGGCTGGCCGACCTACTTCGGCGCCGGTGCGACCGACGGCATCACCGAGGTCGGCGTGCTCACCGAGCCCGACCTGGAGGCCATCGCGGGGCTCAAGCCCGACCTGATCCTGGGCAGCAAGTTCCGCCAGGAGAAGTTCTACGCCGAGCTGTCGAAGATCGCGCCGACCGTGTTCACCGAGAACGTCGGCAAGACCTGGAAGGAGAACTTCCTCCTCGACGGCAGGGCGCTGGGCAAGGAGCAGCAGGCCAAGGACCTGCTCGCCGCCTACGAGAAGCGGGCGGACGAGGTCGGCGCGGCCATCCCGAACGCCGCCGCGCTGAAGATCTCGATCGTGCGGTTCATGCCCGACCATATCCGCGTGTACGGTCCGGAGTCGTTCTCGGGCATCGTGCTCGGCGACGCGGGGCTCGGCCGGCCCGAGCGGCAGCTGCTGGCCGGCAAGGACGACAAGCGCTTCGACAAGGTCAGCGCCGAGCGCGTCACCGAGGTGGACGGCGACTTCGTGTTCGTCGCCGCGTACGGCGAGAAGGCCGCCGCCGAGCAGCAGAAGATCACCGCCGGTCCGCTGTGGGCGGGGCTGGGCGCGGTGAAGGCCGGCAAGACGCAGGTCGTCGCGGACGAGACCTGGATGACCGGCATCGGCGTCACCGCCGCCAACAAGATCCTCGACGACCTGGCCAAGTACCTGGGCTGATCGCCGACGAAGGGGCCGGACCCGCGTGAGCGGATCCGGCCCCTTCGCTGTACCCGGCTCACTCGTTGCGGGCCACCTCCGGGCCGGTGATGCGACGCAGCAGCGGCAGCGTCGAGGCGATGATGCCGAGCGACACGGCCAGACCCGCGCCGACCATGAAATAGAAGGACGGTCCCGGCGCCAGCAGCTCGTATCCGAGCTGCGCCCGCAGGAACAGGTGCGAGGCGAGCAGGCCCATGCCGATCGCGACGACCGACGCGGCCGCCAGCGGCACCACGCTCTCCAGTGCGACGACCCCGCGCAGCGTGTTCAGCTGCACCCCGGTCAGGCGCAGCATGCTGAACGGCCGCCTGCGGTCGCTCAGCCCGCCCGCGATGCTGACCGCGAGGCTGCACCCGGCTACCGGCAGGCTGGCCAGCATGATCACGTTGGCCAGCTGCTGGAACTGGACCAGCTGCCGGGCGTTGTTCGCCTCCCACTCCGCCACGCTGGCCGGGAATCGCCCGGCCGGGAACGCCAGCTCCAGCATCGTGCGGGCCTGCTCGAACGCGGACCGGCTGGTGGTGTCGACGACCACGGACAGGATCGGCTGGGCCTCGGCCACGGCCGGGGTCGCGGTCGAGGCCGCCCACACGTGCTCGTCCTTGGTCAGGTCGCGCCGGCCGAGCAGGTCACTCGACACGGCCGCGGTCTGCGCCCCGGGCGGGCAGGTCCCGAACCGGGCCAGGCGGGCGAGCTCCGCGCAGGTGACGACGCCCTGCCACCCCTCCGGGTCGGGGTTGACGTGCACCAGGGTCACGCTCCGCACGCCGGGGATCGCCGCGAGCCCGGCCGGGATCTGGCTGAGCGCCGGTCCCGCGCCGTCCTCCTGCCAGAACGTCTTGGACAGACTCGTCGCGGCGACCGAGTCGGTGCGGGGCGCGCCCCGGTTGGCCACGAACGTGGTGATCGTGCCGGTCGCGACGCTGGTCACGAACAGCGCGACGATCAGCCCGCTGACCGCCCGGAACCCGGCTCGCGGATCGTCGGACAACCGCCGCCCGGCGATGAGCGCGGCGGGGCGGCTCGCCCGCCCGGCCAGCACCCGGGCGCCCGCCATCGTCAGCCACGGCCCGGCCAGCACCAGCCCGATGAGGATCAGCACGAACCCGGACAGGTACGCGGTCAGCTGCGCGTTGGTGCCGTCCGGCCGGCGGCCGATGAACCACGCCAGCTCCACCAGTCCGCCGACCAGCGGGATGAGCCGCCAGGCCCCGGGCGGCCGGGGCGTGACCCGGCGACTGACCCCCAGCGGCGAGATCCGCACCCGCCGCAGCGCCAGCAGCGCCGCCACCACCGCGCCGAGCGGGATCCCGAACGCCACCACCAGCACGTCGACCGGGTCGAGGGACAGGTCGGCGGCGAAGAACGGCTCACCGGTGAACGGGATCGCGGCGAGCACCGGCCGCATGCCGAGGAACACCCCGAACCCGGCGAGGGTGCCGACGGCCGCCGCCAGCGTGGACTCCACCGCCGCGATGACCGAGATCTGCCGCGGGGTGGCCCCGATCAGCCGCATCGCGGCGAAGCG
This sequence comes from Catellatospora bangladeshensis, assembly GCF_016862575.1. Lineage (GTDB taxonomy): Bacteria > Actinomycetota > Actinomycetes > Mycobacteriales > Micromonosporaceae > Catellatospora > Catellatospora bangladeshensis. Next base: position 96,485 of record NZ_BONF01000014.1, read on the forward strand.
CTGCTCGCGGCGGGTCGTGGCGAGCCGGGTCGCGGTGCCGATGAAGATGAGCACCGGGAACAGCAGCGCCGCCGCCACGACGGACAGCACCAGCGTCATCGCGTCGCCGTTGAGCCCGATGAAGCACCCGTCGCAGCCGGCCGACTCGGCGGCCATCATCTGCGTGATCTGCCTGCCGCCGAGCTGCTCGACCTCGGCCGGGGTCCGTCCGATGACGATGAGCAGCGAGTCCGGCGACGGCAGTCCCTCGTCGGCGATGACGCCAACCTGCCGGCCCGGGAAACGGTCGCCCAGCTCCGCGGGGGGCGTGCTGCCCAGCAGGTCCACCAGGGCCGGGGAGGCGTAGTACTCCCCTGCCGCGGGCACCCGCGGCAGGCCCGGCGGGACGGGGGCGTCCGGTCCCAGCGCGGCGACCTCGACGCGGCCGATGGACCGGGCGTGGAAGTAGTCCTCCCGGACCGTCCACCACATCGGGTCGTGCTCGGCCGACTGCGGCGCGATGGCGCTGTTGAGCCAGGCGTAGCGCTGGTTCTGCGCGCCGACGGCGTTCATGCCGGCCACGGACGCGAGCAGCATGCCGACGCCGAGCGCCACGGCCGCCGCGATGACGGCGAGCCGCGTCGCGGCTTCCCGGCCGCCCGCCAGCGACATCCGGATCCCGAACCGGATCATGCCGTCACCAGCGCGTTCACCTTGCCGTCGCGGACGACGACCTGCCGGTCCGCGTACGCCGCGACCCGCGCCTCGTGCGTCACCACGACGACGGTCGTGCCCTGCTCCCGGGCGGAGGACACCAGCAGGTCCATCACCTGCTCGCCGGTCAGCGTGTCGAGGGCGCCGGTCGGCTCGTCGGCGAACAGCACGCCCGGCTCGGCGACCAGCCCTCGGGCCAGTGCCACGCGCTGCGCCTGCCCGCCGGACAGCTCGCCGGAGCGCCGCCGCTCCAGCCCGGCCAGGCCGAGCCGCTCGAACCAGGGCCGGGCCCGCCGCAGCGCGGCCGGTCGGCGTACGCCGCCGAGCAGCAGCGGCAGCGCAACGTTCTCCTCCGCGGTCAGCTCGGGCACGAGCTGGCCGAACTGGAAGACGAACCCGAACCGGTCGCGGCGCAGCAGGCTGCGCCGGCTCTCGTTCATGGTGTCGATGCGCTGCCCGTCGAACCAGATCTCGCCCTGGTCGGGCACCAGGATCCCGGCCAGGCAGTGCAGCAGGGTCGACTTGCCGGAGCCGCTGGGCCCCATGATGGCGACGATCTCGCCGGGCTGCGCCGACAGCGTCGCGCCGCGCAGCGCCGGGGTCTGGCCGAAGGACAGGGCCACGTCTCGTGCTTCGAGCAGCGTCATGCGCGCACCACCTGGCGCAGCGCGTCGAGGCGGGCCACGGTGACGTCGATCCAGTGCAGATCGGCCTCGAGGTGGAACAGGCCGTGGTCGGCCAGCATCGCGTCGACCAGGGTTCCGGTCCGCTTGAGCTCGGTGAGTTCCTTCATCCGCCGCAGGTGCACGCCGCGCTGGGTATCCAGGTAGTCCTCCGCGGGGCGGTCCAGCATCAGGGCGAGGACGACCTTGGTGAACAGCACCGCCTGCAGGTGGGGTTCGGCCTCGACCGGCTCGGTGAGCCACGTGTCGACCTCGGTGGCGCCCGCATCGGTGATGACGTAGCGCTTGCGGTCCGGGCCGACGCCGGGCTCGACGTCGCCGATCACGACCTTGCCGTCGCGGGCCAGCCGGCCGAGCGTGGCGTACACCTGCCCGAAGGGCAGCGGCTTGCCGCGGCTGAAGAACGTGTCGTAGTCGCGTTTGAGGTCGTAGCCGTGGCCGGGTTTGCGTTCCAGCAGCCCGAGGAGGGTTAGGGGGACACTCATGCCGAGTACCCTACCCCGAGAGTATACACCGCGTATATACCCTCAGAGTATATCGACGGGCATGGCTGATCCGGGGCGGGTCTTGAGCCAGTGAGGACTATCGGGCAAGCTGCCCGCGCAGCCACCCGGGATCGGGGTTGACGTGCGGCTCGCCGCCCAGCACCACGGTCGGTACCGTCTCGTCGCCGCCGGTGATCGCGCGCACCGCCGCGGCGCCCTCCGGGTCGCGCCAGATGTCGACCCAGTGCGCCCGGCGCGCGACGGCGCCGAGCCGGATCCGCAGGCGCATGCAGTACTGGCAGCCGGGCCGCCAGTAGATGACGGGGCCGCCGTCTGCGGCGCTACGGCGCTGCGCCTCGGCCGCGGCTAGGGACGCAGGGAAGGCCAGCGGCGACAGCAGCACCGCCAGCACGCCGAAGACCAGCGCGAGCACCACCGCGGCGACCGGAGAGCCGGTCCTGGCCTGGTGAACGGCGATCGCGGCGCCACCGGCCGCGAGCAGTGCGGGAAACAGCCATCGGCGTGCCATGGCCGCGACGCTACCAAGCGTGCCACCGGACACCGGCCCCGGTCGCCGCCGTCCTAAGCCCTACGCGGAACCCCCCGAACCGGCGTACAGCGGGCACCGGAGGGAGAAGCATGCAGACGAAGGAGAAGCCGCCAGGAAGGGCAGCGCCATGACCACCTACAAGGTCGGATACTTCGTCGGCAGTCTTTCGTCGACGTCCGTCAACCGGGAACTAGCCAAGGTGCTGATCCGGCTCGCGCCCGAGGAGCTGGAGTTCACCGAGATCCCGATCGGCAATCTGCCGCTGTACAGCCCGGACCACGACGCGAGCTATCCGCCGGAGGCGGTCGCGCTCAAGGACGCCATCCACCGGTCCCAGGCGATCCTGTTCGTCACGCCCGAGTACAACCGGTCGATCCCCGGCGCGCTGAAGAACGCCATCGACTGGGCGTCGCGGCCGTGGGGGCAGAACGCGTTCGACCACATCCCCGCGGCGGTCATCGGCGCCTCCATCGGCCAGATCGGCACGGCGCTCGCCCAGCAGGCGCTGCGCGGCGTGCTCAGCTTCTGCAACGCCCGGCAGATGACCGCGCCCGAGGCGTACATCCAGTTCAACGACACGCTGTTCCCCGGCGACGGCCAGGTCACCGACGAGTCCACGAGGGCGTTCCTCGCCGGCTACATGGCCGAGTTCCGCGACCACATCGTGCGGGTGCTGACGGTCCTGCCCCGCGAGGGGTCGGGCGCCGCGTCGCGATAGGCCGCAGGTCGCCGCCGGTTCGCCCGGCCGTCGTATCGTGGATCGTCATGACGGGCTCGGCAGCATCACCGGCGGGTGAGAACGCGACCTCACGGCAACGGCGGGTGTGGGACAGGGCCGCGCCCGCGTACGACAGGCAGATGTCCTTCTTCGAGAAGGCCTGGTTCCCGGGCGCCCGCGAGTGGCTCGGGCGGCGCGCGCACGGCCGGGTGCTGGAGATCGCGGTCGGCACCGGCCGCAACCTGCCCCACTACCGGCCCGGAGTCACCGTCACCGGTGTGGACCTGAGCACCGCGATGCTCGCCATCGCCCGGCAGCGGGCCGCGGACCTCGGCCTGGCGGCTGAGCTGCGGGAAGCCGACGCCGAGCGGCTGCCCTTCGCCGACGCGTCGTTCGACACGGTGGTGTGCGCGCTCTCGCTGTGCTCCATTCCGCGCCCTGACACGGCCATCGCCGAGATGTTCCGCGTCCTGGTGCCCGGTGGCCAGGTGCTGCTCGTCGACCACGTGGCCAGCACGTGGCTGCCGCTGCGGGCCGCCCAGCGGCTGTTCGAGCAGATCACCGTACGCACCGCCGGGGAGCACTTCACCCGCCGCCAGCTGCCCCTGGTCCAGGCCGCGGGCTTCCGGATCGAGGAGGCCGAGCGCCTCAAGGCCGGCACGGTCGAGCGCATCCGCGCCCGCAAACCCGCAGCAGGCGGTGCGTGACCGCCACGGGCATGCGCGAGTTGCCCGGAACCCCGGAACGGGCCGCCGTACCCGCATAAAGTGAGCAGGTCGCACCGGCATCCGACACGGCCGGCGCCGCCGCGCCCGGCCGGGGAAGGCGGGACCCGATGGCACCGACTCCGAACCCGGCAGACGACGCCGAACAGCTCATGATGGGCGCCGTGCCCGGCGTCGCCGCGCTCGGCCGCGGACCGGTCCCCGACGGCGACCACTCCCGCCACGAGTACCACCACCCCGCCGCGGGCTGGGGCGCGGCGCGCAGCGTCGGCAAGGTGCTGCTGCGCTCGCCGGAGCCGGTCGAGGGCATCCGGGCGATCCTGAACATGAACCAGGAGGACGGCGGTTTCGACTGCCCCGGCTGCGCCTGGCCGGACGACCCGACCGGCCTGCGCCTGGACATCTGCGAGAACGGCGTCAAACACGTCACCTGGGAGATGGCCCCCGCCCACGCGGACCGGGAGTTCTTCGCGGCCCATCCGGTCGCCGAGCTGGCCGGGTGGACCGACCACGACCTGGAGGCGGTGGGCCGGCTCGCCGAGCCGATGAGCTACGACCCGGACACCGACCACTATGTGCCGATCTCCTGGGACGACGCGTACGCCATGGTGGGCCAGGCGCTGCGCGGGCTGGCGAGCCCCGACGAGGCGGCGTTCTACACCTCCGGGCGGCTGAGCAACGAGGCGACGTTCCTCTATCAGCTGTGGGTACGCGAGTTCGGCACCAACAACCTGCCCGACTGCTCCAACATGTGCCACGAGGCCAGCGGCCGGGCGCTGACGGCGGCGATCGGCTCCGGCAAGGGCACCACCGACCTGGAGGACTGGGAGCTGGCCGACGCGATCTGGCTGATGGGCGACAACGCGGCCACCAACGCGCCGCGCATGCTGACCTGGCTGGCCGAGGCCGACCGGCGCGGGGCGGCGCTGGTGCACATCAACCCGCTGATCGAGGCGGCGTCGCGGCGCACCATCGTGCCGCACGAGTTCGCCGACATGGCGACCTTCCGCACCACCCGCACCGGCACCATGAACGTGCAGGTCCGCATCGGCGGCGACCTGGCGCTGATGCGCGGCGTCGGCAAGGCCCTGCTGGAGGCGGCCGAGACCGACCCGGCCGCGCTCGACCGCGAGTTCATCGAGCAGCACACGAACGGCTTCGACGCGTATCGGGCCGCGGTCACGGCGACGTCCTGGGACGACATCGTGCGGGGCGCGGGCATCGCCGAGGCCGACATCCGGCGCCTGGCGGGCAGCTACCTGAGGTCGCAGCGCCTGATCATCGCGTGGTGCCTGGGCCTGACCCAGCACGAGCACGGCGTGGACACGGTCCGCGAGATCATGAACGTGCTGCTGCTGCGCGGCAGCATCGGCCGCGAGGGCGCGGGACCGGCGCCGGTGCGCGGGCACAGCAACGTGCAGGGCAACCGGACCTGCGGCATCGACCACCGGCCCACCCCCGCGTTCCTGGACCGGCTCGCGCAGGTGTGCGGCATCGACCCGCCTCGCGAGCACGGCCTGGGCACGGTCGCCGCGATCGAGGCGATGCAGCGCCGCGACGTGAAGGTGTTCGTGGCGCTGGGCGGCAACTTCGCGCTGGCCGCGCCGGACCTGCCGCGCACGTTCGAGGCGCTGCGCAACTGCGACCTGACCGTGCAGGTGAGCACCAAGCTCAACCGCAGCCACGTCGTGCACGGCAGGCGTGCGCTGATCCTGCCGTGCCTGGGCCGCTCGGAACGCGACCGGCAGGCCGGCGGCGAGCAGGGCGTCACCGTCGAGGACTCGATGGCGATGGTGCACATCTCGTACGGCATGAAGGATCCCGCGTCGCCGCAGCTGCGCTCGGAGTGCGCGATCTTAGGCGGGCTCGCGCGGGCCACGCTGCCGGACAGCGGCACACCCTGGCAGGCGTACGTCGACGACTACGACCGCATCCGCGACGTCATGGCGCGGGTCCTGGACGGGTTCGACGACTTCAACGCCAAGGCCCGCCGCCCGCACGGGTTCCGCCTCCCGCAGCCGGCCCGCGAGCGGGTGTGGCTGACGCCATCGGGGCGGGCGGAGTTCTGGGCCGGGCCGCTGCCCGACGACGTCGATCCCGGCCAGGGACGCCTGATGCTGACCACGGTCCGCTCGCACGACCAGTTCAACACGACGATCTACTCCAACGACGACCGCTACCGGGGTCTGACCGGGCTGCGCACGGTGATCTTCATGAACGCCGGCGACATGCGCGAGCGGGGTCTGTCCGAGTTCGACCTGATCGACGTGACCAGCTTCTCCCGTGACGGCACCCGGCGCACGGTGTACGGCTACCGCGCGGTCGCGTACGACATCCCGCGGGGTAACGCGGCGGGGTACATGCCGGAGCTGAACGTGCTGTGCGGCCTGGCCGACGTGAGCAGCCAGAGCGAGCAGCCGGTGACCAAGCACCTCGTCGTCGAGGTGACACCGCAGCCGTCCGGCCGAAGCTGAGCAGCCCGGCGGGCGTTCAGCGCGAGTGCAGGCCCAGTCGCTCCAGGACCTCCCGGAGCCGGTGCCGCCCGGCCATCGACTCCGGGCCCCGGAGCCGTTCGAGCACGCGGTCGCTCCAGTTGCCCGAGAGCCCGAACCGGCCGTTGTACGCCGACAGCCGCTCGTCGTACGCGGCGATGTGCGCGTCGGCGGCGACGTCGTACTGCTCCCGGTGCAGGACCGCGCCCTGCGGCAGCCGCGGCTTCACCCCGGCCTGCTCGGCGGGGTCCGGGGTGCCGACGGCCAGCCCGAACGCCGCCACCGTGTGCGGCGGCAGCCGCAGCTCGGCGGCGACCTCCTCTGGGCGGTTGCGGATCGCGCCGACGAACACCGAGCCCAGCCCGAGCGACTGCGCGGCGAGCACCGCGTTCTGCGCGGCCAGCGCGGTGTCGACGAAGCCGATGACGGTGGTCTCCAGGTAGTCCACGGCCCCGGCCCGCGTGTTCGCGCGTTCGGCCAGGCGGCTGGCGCGGCCCAGGTCGGCGACCCAGACCAGGAACAGCGGCGCCTGCGCGATGAACGCCTGGCCGGCGGCGAGCGCGGCCAGGCGTGCCTTGCGATCCGGGTCGCGGACGGCCACCACGCTCCACGGCTGCAGGTTGGACGACGTCGGCGCGGACTGTGCGGCCGCGATCAGCGCGGTCAGCTCGTCGTCGGTGACCTCGCGCGGGCCGAACCGGCGCACCGACCGGTGCGCGAGCTGCAGGCTCAGGACCTCGCTGTGCACGCCGAGGACGGCGGCCGGGTCGCCGTAGCGGTCGGCGGCGGTGTGCGCACGGGACATTCGACTTCCTTCGCACTCGGAACGGAGAAGCAGCCGAAGCCTAAATCATATAAAACCCATAGGCTAGATAGAATATTCGATCGACGTCGACACCGCACCGCCCGCGGCGGCGTCGATCTCTACGCGTGCCGGTGATCGGCGCCCTCCTGCGCCTTGCCGCAGACCCGCAGCGCGGCGTCGCGGAACCCTCGGTTCTCGGTGCGGACCGCTCGCCGCATCAGCGCGCCGAACACCAGCCAGAACATCCCCGCGCCGCGGCCGTGCACCTCGATGCCCAAAGTGTTGCGGCAGCCGTCACCGACCTGCGCCAGCCGGTGTGAGCCGATCATGGTCAGGCCCAGCAACCGGGTCTGCCAGCTGAAGCCGCGGCCCTCGGTCAGCTCGGTGACCGTCCACACCGCCTCGGCCTGGCCGGGCTGCTTGATCCGCGCCCGGCTGCCGACCCGCAGCGGCCCGTCGTCGAGGCGGGTCACCCGGGTCATCGTCGGCGTGAGGTCGGGCCACCGCTGCACGTCGGCCGTCAGACTCCAGAGCACGTCCACCGGCGCGTCGATCACGAGTGTGTCTTCCCATCGCATACCTCGAATGTACCATCTGGTACATGAACGCTTCCGCCAGCCGCCAGGAGATGCTCGGACGTGTGGTCGCGTACGCGGCCGCCGAGGGCCTGACCGGCAGGAGCCTGCGCGAGATCGCCGCCGGGGTGGGCACCAGCCACCGGATGCTCATCTACCACTTCGGCTCCCGCGAGGGCCTGCTCGCGGCGATCGTCGCCCTGATCGAGCAGCAGCAGCGCGACCTGCTCGGCACGCTGGCCGACCGGCTCGCGGCGGCCGGCGGCTCGGCCGGTCAGCTCATGCTGCTGCTCTGGCAGCAGGTCTCCGATCCCGCGCTGCGGCCGTACGTCCGGCTGTTCTTCGAGGTCGCCGGGGTGGCCGTGCACGGCACGCCCGGCACCGAGGGGTTCCTCGACAAGCTGACCGAGCCATGGCTCGACGCGGGCGAGGCGGCGGCAGGGCAGCTCGGCCTGCCCGTCGACCGCGACGCCCTCCGCCTTGGCGTCGCCGCCAGCCGCGGCCTGCTCCTGGACCTGCTCGCGGGCGCCGACCCGGCCGCCGCCGACGCCTCGTACCGCCTGTTCGTCCGACTCTGGGAGCAGCAGGCCGAAGGCTGACCCCCTGCCGGCGAGAAGGTTCAGCCCGTGACGACGGCCTGCTCGCGGGCCCGGCCCGGCCCGGAGGCGCTGAACCCGAGCAGGACGAATCCCGCCAGCACCCCGGTCCACGCCGCGGCCGTCGCGCCGAGGGCCAGGCTCAGCACCGCCCCGGCGACCGCCACGGCGGTCAGCACCCAGCCGAGCCTGGCGAACACCGGCGCCTCGAACGCGCTCGCGAACGGCAGGAAGTGCAGGCCCACCGCGAGCACGACCCAGGGCACGGTCAGCTCCGGCCGGTGCAGCACATTGTTGATCAGGCCGGCGCCGACGGGGATGGCGAGCGCCATCGCGGTCACCGACGTGCCGTAGACGCGGATCGCCCGGCGGGACGGGGGTCCGTCGGGTGATCCGCCGGGCCGCGGCCTGACCACCGTTAGCCACACCACGGCGGCGAACGCCAGCCCGCCGAGCACCCGCAGCACCGTGTCCAGCGGTGCTGCCAGCGAGCCCGCGTTGATCAGAATGAACACCAGACCGCCGATGGAGCCGATGAGGCTGCCGATACGTGCACCGCGCATCCGATCATCAGAACATGATCACGGATCGCGTTCGTGATCGCCCCGGAGCGTCACAGCCCGGACGGATGGGAGCCGGGCCGCCATATCGCCGCGGACGACGTACCTTTGCGGCATGGGTTTGGCTGATCGCTTGAAGATGAAGCTGCGCACATTCATGCAGCGCCCCGGTACGACGGTCAGTCTTGACCGTTTTGAGGCGATCCTGCCGCGGATCCTGGAGCTGGAGGACGAGCTCACCGCGCTGACCGACGCGGAGTTCACCGCGCGCGCCATAGAGCTGCGCGAGATCATCAGCAAGCCCCGCGACGGGCAGGCGCCCCTGGCCGAGCCGCTGCCCATCGACGCGGAGGACCTGGCCGACATCTGCGCGACGGGCCGCGAGGCCGGCCGCCGCGCCCTCGGCGAGCGCGCCTTCGACGTGCAGCTGCTCGGGGCGATGGCGATGCTGCAGGGCAACGTCGTGGAGATGGCCACCGGCGAGGGCAAGACGCTGGCCGCGGTCATCGCCGCCTACGGGTACGTCGTGCGCGGCTCCCAGGTCCAGGTGCTGACCGCCAACGACTACCTCGCCGACCGCGACGCGCGCTGGATGGGCCCGGTGTACCGGATGCTCGGCCTCTCCGTGGGCTCGGTCGGCGAAGGCTGCACGCACGACGAGCGCGCGGCGGCGTACCGCTGCGACGTCACCTACGTGTCGGTGAGCGAGGCGGGCTTCGACTTCCTGCGCGACCAGCAGGTGCTGCGGGCCGAGGACACGGTCATGCCCGGCCTGTACACCGTGATCGTCGACGAGGCGGACTCGATCCTGATCGACGAGGCCCGGGTCCCGCTGGTGGTGGCCGGCAGCCTGGCCGACGCCACGTCGGACGCCAGCGCGGCGGCGACGCTGGTCGCGGCGATGCGACCGGGCCGGGACTTCGAGGTGATCGACGACGGCCGCAACGTGCAGCTCACCGACGTCGGGGCGGCGCTGGTCGAGCGGGCCTGGGGCGGCATCCACCTCTACGCGCCGGAGAACCTGCACCGGCTGACCGCGGTCAACCTGGCCCTGCACGCCCGCACGCTGCTGTCCGTGGACGTGGACTACATCGTCAAGGACGGCCGGATCGCGCTGGTCGACGAGTTCCGGGGCCGGGTCGCCCGGCGCCGCCGCTGGCCCGACGGGCTGCAGGCGGCGGTCGAGGCGAAGGAGGGCCTGGCGGCGACCGACGAGGGCGAGATCCTCGCGACGATCACCGTGCAGGCGTTCATCGCCCTCTACCCCACCGTCGCGGGCATGACGGGCACGGCCGCGACCGTCGGTGACGAGCTGCGCGAGTTCTACCGCCTGGAGGTCGCGGTCATCCCGCCGAACACGCCCAACGTCCGGGTCGACGAGCCGGACCGGGTGTACGCGACCATCGAGGAGAAGGAGGAGGCGCTGGCCGCCGAGGTGGCCGCGGCGCACGAGACGGGCCGGCCGGTGCTGGTCGGCACGCTGGACGTGGCCGAGTCCGAGCGGCTCGCGGCACTGCTGCAGGACCGCGGCATCGCGTGCACAGTGCTCAACGCCAAGAACGACGCGCACGAGGCCGCGGTGATCGCCGAGGCCGGCGGGCGGGGCGCGGTCACCGTGTCCACGCAGATGGCGGGCCGGGGCACCGACATCCGGCTGGGCGGCAGCGACGGTGCGGACCGCGCGGCGGTGGCCGAGCTGGGCGGCCTCTACGTCATCGGCGCGGGCCGCCACGACAGCCGCCGGGTCGACGACCAGCTGCGCGGCCGGGCCGGGCGCCAGGGCGACCCGGGCGGCTCGGTGTTCTTCGTCAGCCGCGAGGACGAGCTGATCGTCCGGCACGGCGACGGTATCGGCGGCACCACCGCCGGGGACGGCCGGGTGACCGGCCCGCACGTGGACTGGGCGGTCGGGCACGCGCAGCGCGTCGCCGAGGGCGTCGACTTCGAGATCCACCGCAACACGTGGCGCTACGGCGTCCTGATCGAGCGGCAGCGGCAGGTGCTCGCGCGGCGCCGCACCGCCCTGCTGACCACCGACGCGGCGGCGGAGCTGCTGCGCGAGGGCAAGGCGCGGTTCCCCGCTGACCGGAGCCTGGTCGCCGCCGGTCAGTGGACCGATGAGGACGGCGAGCCGGACGGCGGCCTGGAGACGGTCACCGTCGCGGAGCGGTACGCCGAGGTCGTGGCCGCGATCGGCGAGGAGGCGGCCGAGGAGGTGGCGCGGCAGATCGCGCTGCACCACCTGGACCGCGGCTGGGCCGACCACCTGGGCATGCTGGCCAACGTGCGCGACGGGGTGCACCTGCGCGCGCTGGGCCGGCAGGACCCGCTGGACGAGTTCCACCGGGTCGCGGTGCCCGCCTTCCAGCAGATGCTGGACGAGGCCGACGCGGACACGGCGGAGACGTTCATGGCGGCACGGATCGAGCGGCCGGACTGGACGCCCGCCGACGCGGGCCTGGAGCGCCCGAGCGCGACGTGGACGTACATGGTGCACGACAACCCGTTCGGGTCGGAGATCGAGCGCCTGTTCGGCAGGATGGCCAAGGCGCTCCTGGGGCGCTGACCGCGGACGGGCGCGGCCGTCTCGCGGCGGCCGCGCCCGCTGCCCGTAAGCTCGTCTGAGGTATGGAACTGCTGCTCATCGCGGTGACCGCGGTCGTCGCCATCGTCGTCGTCAACTCCCTGGCCAGCCGCACCGGCGTGGCCGCGCCACTGCTGCTGGTCGCCGTCGGCATCGCCGTCAGCTTCCTGCCGTTCGTCCCGGCCGTCGAGGTCGGACCCGAGGTGATCCTCGCCGGGGTGCTGCCCCCGCTGCTGTACTCCGCCGCGGTCTCGCTGCCCACGATGGACTTCCGGCGTGACTTCACCGCGATCAGCGGCCTGTCGGTCGTCCTCGTCGTCCTGACGTCACTGCTGCTCGGCCTGCTGTTCTGGGCGCTGATCCCCGGTCTCGGCCTCGCGGGCGGGATCGCCGTGGGCGCCATCGTCAGCCCCACCGACGCCGTGGCGACCGCGATCGCCAAACGGCTCGGCGCACCGTCGCGCGTCATCACGGTGCTCGAAGGCGAAGGGCTGCTCAACGACGCGTCCGCACTGGTCCTGCTCCGCTCGGCGGTCGCCGCCACGGCCGCGGCCGTCAGCGTGTGGCACGTCATCGGCGACTTCCTCTGGGCGGTGGCCGCCGCCGCGGCGTGCGGCGCCCTCGTCGGCTGGCTCGGGCTGCTCGCCCGCCGCCGCGCGGGCGGAGCGACGCTGTCGACCGCGCTGTCGTTCGTGATCCCGTTCCTGGCCTACCTGCCCGCCGAGCACCTGCACGCCTCCGGGCTGGTCGCCGTCGTCACCGCGGGCCTGGTGACCGGAGCCGGGTCGGCCCGCTACCTCGGCCCGCAGGACCGGCTGTCCGAACGCTCCAACTGGCACACCGTCGAGACACTGCTCGAAGGCGGCGTGTTCCTGCTCATGGGCCTGGAACTGTTCGGCCTGGTCGAGGACGTGAAGGCCGAACGGGACAGCGTGTGGACCGCGGTCGCGCTCGGCGCCCTGGCCGCCGTCGCGGTGCTGGCCGTCCGCGCCGCCTACCTTGCGCCGCTGCTGGTCTCGCTGGCCCGGCGCGCCCGGCGCGCCGCGGCACGGCGCGACGCCGTCCAGTCCTGGCACGAGTCCGTCGGCAGGCAGGCCGCCCAGGCCGGCGACGACGGCAAGGTCGTCATCACCGGCCCGCGCGGGACGCGCGCGTTCCCGGTCGCGCAGGCCGAACGGCTGGGGCAGGCCATCGTGCGCCGCATCGCCGACATCGACTACCTCACCAGCAGGCCGCTGCGACAGCCGGAGGGGGTCCTGCTGGTCTGGGCCGGGATGCGGGGCGTGGTCACCCTGGCCGCCGCCCAGTCGCTGCCGGTCGACTTCCCGCACCGCTCGTTCGTCGTGCTGGTCGCCTTCACCGTGGCGGCCGGGACCCTGCTCGTGCAGGGCGGCACGCTGCCCTGGCTGCTCCGCCGCCTGAACCTGAGCGATCCGTCGCCCCAGGAGGGCGCCGACCTGGCGGCGCTGCGGCGCACCGGCCAGGACGCCGCCCGCGACGTGCTCGACGACACCGGGCTGGCCCGCGCCGACGGCGGCGCGTACGACCCGCAGGTGCTGGCCCGGGTCCGGGCCGACGTGGTCCGCGACGAGGCCGGCCACGACATCGACGTGCTCGCGAAGGCGCGGCTGGTCCGGCAGTATCGCGAGCTGCGGCTGCGCGTCATCGACAACCAGCGCTCGGCGCTGCTGGCGGCACGGTCCACCGGCCGCTACGACGCACGCGAGCTGGAACTCGCCCTCGACACGCTCGACGCGGAGCAGATCATGGTGGAGATGCGGACCGCCTCCCCCGGCGACGAGCATTGATCGGCTACGCCAGGGTGCTGACCAGCCGGTAGCCGACGTCGGCCGCGCCCGCCTCCCCCGGCGTGCCGTGGCGCTCCTGCCAGCGCCCGCTGTCCAGGTCGTCGCTCAGGCGCCGCATCGCCGCGGCGACCCGGGCCGGGTCGAGCCTGGCCAGCGAGGAGATCGAGGCGCGCACCGCCGGGTCGAGGTAGGCGCGCGGCCGGTTCCAGTACGCGGCCAGGAACCCGTCGGTGCAGTCGTGCGGGACCGGCACCTCGGTCACGCGTACCGGCGCCAGCTGCTCGCTGACGAAGTCGCACGTGGGCAGGGCCGCCTCGGCAGCGGCGATCTCCGGCAGGTAGTCGGCCACCAGCCAGAACCGCGCCACCACCACGGGATCCCAGGTGAGCACCACCTGGCGGCGCGAGACGCGGCGCAGCTCGGCCAGCCCGCGTACCGGATCGGTCCAGTGATGGACGGTGAGGACGGCCAAGCCGACGTCGAAGCTCTTATCGGCCAGCGGCAGCCGCTCCGCGACGGCACGCACCACGGGCGCGCTGCCCGGCGGCCGCTGCGCGATCATCACCGGTGACGGCTCGACGGCGAGCACCCGACGGCCCACCGGCTCGTACGAGCCCGCTCCGGCGCCGACGTTGACCACCGTGCGCGCCTCGCCGAGCGCCTGCTCGATGAGCTCCGCCACGCGCGGATCGGGTCTGCGCTGCTGCGCGTAGCCGGTGCCCAGCGTCCGATACGGATCAGTCACCGCGCCAGTCTCGCACCGCCGTGCCGGGGCCGCTGCCCTGAAGCCCAGCAGGTTCGAGGCGGTCACGGCCCGGTGGCTCGGCCTCTGCTTCTCGGACTGAGGCCCCGGATGGAGCGACTCGGACGGCCACGCAGCTGTCGGTCCCCGTGCCTATGCTCCGCGGCGGAGGACGACATGATCGATGACACGACGCTGTTCGCGGGGCTGGACACGATCCCGTGGGGCCGGATGCGGCATGCCTACGGGCGGGCGGGCGAGGTGCCCGCGCTGATCCGCGGGCTGGCCGACCCCGATCCGGCCGCCCGCGAGGAAGCGCTCGACGCGATGTACGGCGCCGTGCACCACCAGGGCGACGTCTACCGCTGCACCGTCGAGGCGATCCCGTTCCTGCTGCGGATCTGTGGCTCAGGCCGGGCGGGCGCCGGCCAGGTCGTCGAACTCGTCGCGAGCATCGGCGGCGGCGACCACGACGGCCGCCTGAAAGGACCCGCCGCGCAGGCTCGTGATCTGGTCACCGCCCAGTTCCCCTTCTGGTGCGCGCTGGCGGCCGACGACGAGCCCGCGGTGCGCGCCGCCGCGGTGAAGGCGCTGCGCGCCTGCCGCTCCCGCGGCTCCGACGCCGCCTCGTTCCTGCGGGCCCGCTACGCCGAGGAGGCCGATCCGGCGGTGCGCGCCGCGATCGTCGCGGCCGTCGCCGACCTCGGCCGGGCACGCCACGCGGCCGGCGTCGCGGGGTGGGTGGCCGACCTGCTGGCGAGCGAACCCGACACCCGGGTCCGGCTGACACTGTTCGCCGAGCTCAACACGCTGCCCGCGGCGGCCGGCCGACTCACCCTGGACGCCGCCCTCGACCTGCTCGACGCCGGGTACGCCGAGCACGGCGAGCCGCCCACCCCGGCCGGTTTCCACACCGCGACGCTCATCGGGGCGGTTCGGGAGCGGCAGGAAGCCGCCGACCGCCTTCGCAGCCGGGCCGCGCTGGACACGCTGGTCCGCGCCGTCGTGAACTCCTTCGGCGACCGCGTCGCCGAGCGCACCGCGCTGGTGACGCACCTGCTCGCCGCCGACGACTGGGAACGGCGCCTCGACGCCATGTATCCGACCCTCCACCTCGCACAGGGCTGGCGCGGGTCGTATCAGGACGTGGCCGCGCTCGCAGGCCGGCAGCTCGCGAGCCCGCACGACGAGCTGCGCCGCCGGGCGGTGCGGGTCCTGGACGGCCTCGGCAGCCTGGCCGCGCCGGCCGCCGACGCGCTGGCCGAGACGCTCGCGAACGGCGTGCGGGAAGCGTCCTGGAACGACGACGACCAGCAGACGGCCTGGACGGTGCGCTGGGCGCACGGCCTGCCCACGCTCGGCCCGGTCCCGGCCAGGCTCGCCCAGCTCGGCGATGTTCGCGTACTCCCGGTCCTGGCCTGGGCGCTGGAGCAGGAGGAGATGCCACGCAACACCGGTTATCTGCTCGCCGGGCTCGGCGAACGAGCCGCCGAGCTGGTGCCGGTCATCCGGCGGCGGGTTGCCGGCCTGAGCGACGGCGACGAGCGGATGGTCTCGCTGGCGTTCGCGCTGAAGTCCCTCGGCCCGCGCGGTGCCGAGGCGCTGCCCGAGCTGCTCGCGAAGGCGCCCGAGCGGTGGACGCTCGCCGCGATCGGGTCGTTCGGCCCGGCGGCCGCCGCCGCCCTGCCGCTGCTGCGCCGGGTCGCCGCCGCCGGGGACCCGCGGCTCGCCCCTGCCGCCGCGGTCGCGTCGTATCAGGTCGGCGGGGACGCGGCAGAGGCGGCCGCGCTGCTGACCCCGTTGCTGACCGGGGAGGCCGGCGCCGTCCGCGACGCCGCAGGCGCACTCGCGGAGATCGGCACTGCCGCGCCCGCCGCCCTCAGCGCGCTGCGACGTGTGCTGCGCCGCCGGGACACCCCCGCCGGCTGGCTGCACGTGGACGTGGCACGAGCCCTGTGGGCAGTCACCGGTGACGCCGGCGCTGTTCAGCCGGTCCTCACCCGGCAGTGGCAGGCGCATCCGCTCACCCGCCCCACGATCGTCGGGGTGTGGGCGGAGATGGGCCCGGCCGCCGCGGACTGCCTGCCGCTGCTGCGCGAAG
This sequence comes from Catellatospora bangladeshensis, assembly GCF_016862575.1. Classification (GTDB taxonomy): domain Bacteria; phylum Actinomycetota; class Actinomycetes; order Mycobacteriales; family Micromonosporaceae; genus Catellatospora; species Catellatospora bangladeshensis. The sequence goes on from NZ_BONF01000014.1 coordinate 112,602, forward strand.
AGCTGGCCGAGGTTCGCCGCCTCTCCGCCCGCCAGGGCATCCACCAGGGCGATCCGTGCAGCCCCGACGAGAAGTTCCTTGCGGACGTCCGGGCCGCCGCGCGCGGGGTGGCTCAGTCGGGGCCCGGGGCCGATCCGTCGCCCGGGGAGAGCTGACGGGTGAGCACGGCCAGCTGTTCCCGCAGGGCGTTGAGTTCCTGGACCTCGGCCCGGAGACGGGCGAGTTCGGCGAGCACCGGATCGTTCGAGGGCTCCGGACCGGTGCCGTTCGGCTTGGGTTCGAGGCCGAAGAAGCTGGCGAGCGAACCGGCGAGCAGGCCGAGCAGCGCGACACCCATGATCATGATCGCGGCGCCGTCGACCCGGCCCGCGGTCGTGATCGGCACGATGTCGCCGTACCCGACGGTGGTCAGGGTGACCGTCGCCCACCAGACGGCGTCGCCGAAGGTGGCGAACTCGGGGTTGACGGGGCGCTCGGCGTAGAACGCCATCGCCGCGCCCACGAACAGGACCGCCCCCGCGACGATCGCGACCCGCCCCAGCCGGGCGAACAGGTGCCGGACGCCCTTGGTCGCGATCAGCAGCCGCCCGAGCCTGGCCAGCCGCAGGACCACCACGATGCCGCCGCCGTGCGCCCCGGAGAGCAGGAACCACGGCGCGGTGAGCAGCACGATCGCGAGGTCGAACCTGCCCAGGCGGGTGCCCAGGTAGTCCACGAACAGCCGCTGGTGCACGAGGAAGTCGGCGACGAACACGAACCACGAGACGACGTTGATCAGGACGGCGATCCAGTTGCCCTGCTCCGGGACCACGATCAGCGGCAGCACGGCGGACAGGATGATCGGGATCCGGGCCCGGCGGTCGTACTTCGCCAGGGCCGCCGCAGCGGCCGCGTCCCGCGGTTGTCCACGTCGCGGACCTGCTGCGGCGGCTTCCCCGCCCGTCGTGTTCACACGACGAATCCTGCCAATCCCGGCTCATCGCCGCCGGGAACCGGGCCTGGACTCGCCGTCACAGCCGGCCCTTCAGGACACCGTGCAGGTGACGTCGTTGAGCGTGAACGTAGCCGGCCTCGGGTTCGTGCCGGTGTGCGCGCCGCTGAAGCCGACGGCCGTCGACGCGCCCGGTGCGATGGTGGCGTTCCAGCTCAGATTCGCGGCCGTGACGTCGGTCCCGGTCTGGGCCCAGGCGGCGTTCCAGCCCTGCACTACGCGCTGCCCGGCGGGGTAGGCGAAGCGCAGCGTCCAGCCGGAGACGGCGGTGGTCCCGGTGTTGGTGATGGTCAGGTTCGCGGTGAAGCCGGAGCCGTTGCCCCAGTCCGAGACGGCGTACGCCACCTTGCACGTGCTGGGCGGCGCCGAGGTGGTGAACGCCGCCGTGGGCGACGGGGCCGACAGGACCCCGCCGGTGTCGCGGGCGCGCACCCGGAACGCGTAGGAGGCGCCCGGGGTCAGCCCGGTCAGGGTCGCGGTCGTCGTCGTGGCGTTGGGGGTGACCGAGACCGCCGTCTCCGTGGCGCCGTCGAGGCGGTAGACCACGTATCCGGCCAGCGGGGCCGTGCCCGCCGTCGACGGCGTCCAGGTGAGGGTGGCGCCGGTGGCGGTGATCCCGGAGACCACGGGTCCGCTCGGCGGCGTGGGCGGGGTCGCCGCGGGTGTGCACACCACGATGGTGGCCGCGGCGCCGGTGAGCCCCGCGGTGTCCACCGCCCGCACCGAGAACGCATAGCTGGTCGCCGGTGACAGGCCGGAGACCAGGCACCCCAGCGGGTTCACCCCGACACAGGTGTAGCGGTATCCGTCGACCAGCACCTCGTACCCGCTGATCGGCCTGCTCCCGGGCGTGGCCGCGGTCCAGGACAGCGAGACGCTGCCCGGCCTGACGTCGGTCGCGGTCAGGTTCCCGGGCTGGCCCGGCGGGACGGCGACGCCGGTCACGGTGCACGGGTGGTCGTTGATGGCGTATTCGGTCGGCGGCGCATTGGTGCCGGTGTAGGTGCCCGCGAACGTCGTCGATCTGGTGCCGCCGGGTTGCAGCGGCCCGGCACCGCTCGACCACAGCCAGACGAAGGTCTGGCTCCAGCGCGTGCCGTTCTGCCGGAAGCCCCACTCAGGCCGGATCTGCTGGCCGGGCGCGAGTGTGAAGGCGAGCGTCCACTCCTGCCACGGGCCCTCGGTCAGGTTGGTCATGTCGACCTGCGCGAAGAACGACCCGCTGCCCGAACTCATCGGCCGGTAGGTCACCGAGCACATCGTCCCCGCGGTGTAGCGCAGGGTGCGCACACTCGCCGCGGGCGAGGCCGCCGACGTGTTGCCGGCCGCGTCGGTGGCGAGAATGGCGAACGTGTACTCGTTGTTCGGGGTGAGGTCCCGGATCGTGATCGTGTTGGTGGTGCCGGGCGTGCCGTCGGTCCACGTGCCGCCGGTGGGCAGGGTCCGCCGGACGAGATATTCACTGACCCCGACGTCGTCGGTCGAGGGTGTCCAGGTCAGGGTCACCGCGAACGCGGTCACCTGGGTGAAGGTCGGCGTGCCGGGCGCGGTCGGCGCCGCGGTGTCGGCGGCCGCAAGGGCCGCGGGCGCCGCCGCCAGCAGCATCGCGGCCGCGGCGGCGAGCGCGAGGAGGGCACGCAGCGGCCGGGACAGCAGGTCGGAGATGGGCATGGCAGACGTCTCCAGCAGTGTGAGGAGTAACCGGTACCGATCACACGCCCAACGGCTCGCCCTGTGGGCAGCATAGGCCAAGACGGCGCGAATTACATCGACCGTCGCCACTCCCACCTGTCCGCCGGACGGGCCGATCGATGGTGCGGGCGGGGTCCGCGACGGACCCCGCCCGCACCGGCACGGCTCAGTACGGGTTGTAGAGGACCCGGTCCTGGCTCTTGACCACGTAGGACTGCCCCTCGAACGTGCTGCCGTACACCAGGAACTCGACGTTGCTGAAGTTCGCCGAGGTGAACTCGCCGGAGGCGGTGCCGGTCGAGGAGTAGCACGGCTGGCCGGTCGCGTTGCCGGTGTAGTTCGGGTAGACGTTCGTGACGAAGGTGGAGTACTTGCGCCCGCCCGCGTAGTACATGTTCACGTTGATCGTCAGGTACGGCAGCATGTAGCTGGACTGCCGGCAGACCGTCAGGTTGTAGCGCAGCGCGCTGCCGCCGTCGTCGAACTGGACGGTGCCCTCGACCCAGCCGAGCTGCACGCTGGCGCCGGTCGGGTAGTAGTGGCGGATCTGCATGGTCACCGGCTGCGCCGGGCCCCACGCCGCGTGCGCGGGCGTGGCGGCGGCGGGCAGCACCAGGGCGCCCACCGTGGCCAGCGCCACCAGCAGCGACCTTGCCGCCGAGCGCCTCAGGAACGATCTCATCGATGCTCTCCTCTGCATGTCCGGAGGGGACGCACAGCCGCGGCCCGGCCGGGAGCTGCTCCCGCACGGCGATGCCGGTCGAGTCCCGATCCTGGCACCCCGGACTGGACCGCGACTGAACCGCGACTGGACGCCGCAGGCCACCGGCCCCGGCGGTCAGCGCCGCGTGCCGACCCGGTCGCCGGCCAGCCTCGCCCGGACCTGCGCCGCCTCAGGTGGGTCGCGGTCGTCGAGCAGCGCCAGCGCCTGCTGCCATGCCGTACGGGCGGCCGTGCCGTCACCGGCCGCGGCGAGGGCGTCGCCGAGGTGGCTGAGCACGAGCCCTTCCAGGTGGCCGTCGCCCAGCTCGTGATAGATGCCCCGGGCCTGCCGGAACGCTGCCGCGGCCCGCTCGTGCTCGCCCAGGTGGTGGTGGGCGTAGCCGATGCTGTCCAGCGTCGAGGCGATGCCGCTGCGGTCGCCCAGCTCCTCCAGCCCGGCCAGCGCCGCGCGGCAGTGCTCCAGCGCCGCGACATGATCACCCTGCAGCGCGTGGCACCAGCCGACCGCGTTGCGGGCCCGCGCCACCCCGTGCGCGTCACCGGCGGCGACCAGGATCTCCAGGCCCCGCCGGGCGTGCTCCAGCGCCTGCCCGAACCCGCCCCGCCGCTCCCACATCAGCGACAGGTCCAGCTCGACCCGGCTCTGCCCGGTCAGGTCGCCCGCCTCTCGGTAGAGGACGCCGGCCTGCCGCAGCTCGGCCTGCGCCTCGTCCATGCGGCGCAGCCGGATGTACGCGCGGGCGAGCGACCGGTGCGCCACCGCCCGGGCCCGGGGCATGCCGTCCTGCCGCGCCGCCGCCACGGCGAGCTGCTGGACCGTGGCCAGGTCGGCCCAGTGCCCACGGCGGTCCAGATAGGTCGCCAGGGTCCGGGCCAGCCGCCACGCGCGCCCGGGTGACACGTCGGCGGCTCGCTCGACGGCGGCGACGAGGACGGCCCGCTCGGCGTCCAGCCAGGCCAGCGCCTGCTCGGCGTCGGTGACCTCGGCCGGGGCGGCGGCCGCCGGGGAGGGCTCCGCCAGCGGATCGTCCGGACGCGGCTGGGTGAGCTGCTCGGCGGCGTACGCCGTGTGCAGGTAGTGGTCGAGCATCCGCAGCACGGCGGCGCGGCGGCCGCGGGCGGGTTCGAGCCGGGCGACCTCCGCGGCGTAGGCGCGTACGAGGTCGTGCAGCGTGTACCGGCCCGCCACCGGCTCGTCCGCCAGGCCCGCCCGCACCAGCTCGGCGAGCTGCCTCCTGGCCTCGGTGACCGAGGCGGCCAGCAGGCTCGCCGCCGCCGGGGCCGTCACCTCCGGCCCCGGATGCAGTCCGAGCAGCCGGAACAGCCGTCCCGCCGCCGGGGCCAGGGCGTGATACGACCACGAGAACACGGCTCGCAGGTCGGTCTCCGGGTCGCCGGTCGTGAGCGCGTCGAGCCGCCCGTCGCCGCGCAGCTCCCCCGCGACGGCCGCCAGCGGCAGGCGGCGGTTCAGCGCCGCACGGGCCGCGAGGATCACCAGGGCCAGCGGCAGCCCGCCGCAGCGGTCGAGCATCTCGGCCACCGCGGCCGGCTCGGCGGCCAGCCGCGCGGCGCCCACCCGCCGGGTCAGCAGCAGGCGGGCATCCTCCGGGGCGAGCGGTTCGAGCGGGAGCGGGTGCGCACCGTCGGCCGCCACCAGCCCGGCGAGCTGATCGCGGGACGTGACCAGCAGCAGGCAGCCGGGCGTGCCGGGCAGCAGCGGCCGCACGTGCGCCGGGTCGCGGGCGTTGTCCAGCACGATCAGCAGACGGCGCCCGGCGACCACGCTGCGGTACTGCGCGGCCTGGGCGTCCAGAGTGGGCGGCAGCCGCTCGGCGGGCACGCCCAGCGCGTCCAGCGCGCGGCGGACCGCGTCGGCCGGTGCCATGGCGACGCCGCCCGGATCGAATCCGCGCAGGTTCAGGTGGAGCTGACCGTCGGGGAACCGGGGCGCGATCCGGTGGGCCCAGTGCACCGCGAGCGCGGTCTTGCCCACCCCCGGCGCCCCGGACACGACGATCGCGGGCACGCCGGCCGGTGCGTCGAGCAGCCGGTCGAGCTGCGCCAGCTCGGCCGTGCGGCCCGTGAAGGCGTGGGTGTCCGCGGGCAGCTGCGCCGGGACCGTGGCCGCGCTGCGCGGCGCCCGCTCCGCGTGCAGCAGGGCGGCGTGCGCGGCGGCCAGTTCGGCGCCGGGGTCGACACCGAGTTCCTCGGCCAGCCGCCGGCGTACGTCGTGGTAGACGGCGAACGCCTGGCCGCGCCGGCCGGCGGCCTGATACGCGATAATGAGCCTGGCGTGCCACGCCTCGTTGAGCGGCTGCCCCGCCACCGCCTCCTCCAGCGCGGGCAGCCCGTCGGCGGGACTGCCCGCGGCGACGGCCAGCTCCCCGTAGCGGGCCAGCGCCTCCTGCCGCTCGGCGGTCAGCGCCACGACGCCGGGATGCTCGGCGAGCACCGGGACGTCCGCCAGCGGCGCGCCCTGCCACTGCCGCAGCGCCTCGGCCAGCGCGGCCGCGGCGTCGCCGTATCGGCCAAGCTGCTGCGCCGATACGGCCGCGGTGACGTGATCGCGGAAGCGCAGCAGGTCCACTGCGGCGGTGGGCAGGCACAGGCGGTAGCCGTCGCCGGCCTTGCGCAGCACCGTGCTCGGGGCTCGGGCGGACCGCCCGGGTTCCAGCAACCTGCGCAGCCGCAGCACGTAGGTCTGGATCACGTTGGTCGCGCTCGGCGGCGGCGGCCGGTCCGGCCACAGCCCGGCGACGAGGTCCTCGCGGCGCAGCAGCTGGCCGCAGTGCAACGCCAGCAGCCCGAACACGGCGCGCTGACCGGCCGGGCCGACGTCGACCGGCTCCCCGCCGCGCCAGGCGCCGACCGGGCCGAGCACCTGAATACGCACGTCCGTCATGGCCGCAGTCGAAGCTATGGCGTGATCGTCGATGCCGCAACGCGGCGCCCATCCAGCAGGACGGGCCGGGGCCGGGTGCGGATGGTGTCCGCGCCCGGCCCCGGCGAGCGGTGTGTTCACCCTCGGCCGCACTCCGATGTGGCGTGACGGCCTGGGTGTGGTGATCAGCTGATCAGCAGGGATCGGTGGGGCGGACCCACCGGTGCGAGCGCAGGGTCCAGCCGGTGGCGTCGGTCAGCCCATAGCCCTGGGCGACCCAGACCTGCGCGTTCGAGTAGTTGGCGCCCTGATACAGGCACACGCCGTCATAGGTCGTGCTGGTGCCGTTGTTGACGATCGCCTTGACCCGCTGTGACGACGTCCAGGAGCAGACGACCGGCGTGACGCGCCAGTCGTTGTCGGCGTTCACCCAGGTGCACCGGCCGCTGCTGCCGTCGGTGTTGGGCCAGACGCAGAGCATGCCGGAGGGACAGGACAGGGCCAGGACCCCGAGGTCCGAGGCCGGGACGGGCTTCGCTGCGGTGGCGGCGGGCCTTGCCACTGCCGCCTGCGACACGGACTGGTCCGGTGCGGCGTTCGCCGCGGGGGCGGCGCTCAGCACCAGTGCTCCGCTCACCGCCAGCGCGCAGATGGCACGCCGAAGGACACGGTTCATCGTTGGTTCCCCGTTTCGTCGGGCGGATGTTTCGGGATTTGTCGGAGAGGCCCCTGCGACGCCTCCAACGTAAGCCGACAACGACCCCGTTCGCCAACGATTCCTGGAAGTTTATCTATCTCTTAGCAACGGTTTGGCAGCCTGCAAGGAGCGCCGCCGATCGAGGCCGAGGACCTGCGAAAATGCACTGTCGTATGCGGACACGAGCCGGGCGGAGGAGGCCGGTTCGACAACGCCTGTGCGATGCTCGCCCTTGATGACGCGGTTTCTTTTACTGCTGCTGTACGTGTGCTCGTACCCGTCGCGGCGGGCGCGGCTGGTGGCGTTGGTGCTGCGGCGCAGGGCCCAATGGCGGCGGATACTGCGCGCCGGGCGGCCCGGTCCGCGGGCCCTGCACCCCCTGGTCCGGATCAGCCGAAAGCTCGCCGAGGTCAGCGAGCATGTCAACGACCTGCACCTGGGCTCCGGCCGGTGGGGCACCCTGCTCAGCCCCCGGACCGAACTGTGCCTGTGCTGGCTGATCACCGACCTGCTGGCCCGCGCCGCCTGCCACGACCGGGCCGCCCACACGACCGCCGCGCGCGCCGACGTGGCCGACGCACTGGCCGCGCTGCGCCGCTGCATCCGGCTGCGCCGCACCGCGTCGACCCGACGGCTGCGGCTGGCCCACGACCTCACGACGTCGCTGTCCGACGGCGGCGGCCTCGACGGAGGACGGCTGCTGGCCGAAACCGCGGCCCGGCTCGCCACCGCAATCACCGCCAGCGGCCAGGAGGCCCGGTCCGGCCTGCTGGAACTGTTCTTCGCCGTGCAGCGGGCCCGTATGGACGTGGCCGGCCGGCAGCTGGTTGGCCTGGACGCGCTCGACGCCATCGTCGGCCTCAGCCACCGCGTCCACCACGGCAACCGCGACCAGCCCGAAGCCGAGTTCCGCTGCGCCCGGCACCTGAGCGCGATCCTGGACGACCACTTCCAGCTGAGCGGCGACCCCGCCCGCCGCGACGAGTCGGCGTGACACCGCCGGTGGCTGCGCGAGCAGGACACACCGTTCCAGGCGGTGGAGGCCGACGACCTCTGGATCGAGTACGTCGCCGTGGCCACGGACCCGGTAGAGCGCCGCGTCGACGCCGCCGCCGTGGAACAGGGCCAAGCCGATTTCGGCGGCCTCGTACGGCGCATGCCGTCGCAGCACCCGCTGCGGGCCGTGCACCTGGCGGCCTACGTGGACACCCGGCTCGCGATGTACGAGGCCGACCCGCAGCGATCCGATCTGCTCACCGAGGCGCTGCTCGCGGCCCACGACTCCGTCCGCAGCCAGCACCGGCCGGCCCAGCGCGCCGTGGCCGAGCTGAGACTGTCCCGCGTGCTGCGCGTCCACGCCGACGCGCAACGCCGAACCGACCCCCGCACCGCCGCGCGGACACTGGACAGAGCGGTGTCGACCGCCGCCCGTGCCGCCGCCCGAATCCGGCCGGACAGCCTCGACCACGCGCTGGGCCAGCACCTTCACGGACTGGCCCTGGAGCAGCGGTTCCATACCACCGGCCGGCCCGCGGACCGGGACCTGGCCATCGCCGCCCTGCGACGAAGCCTCGACGGCCCCGGCCTGCCCGCGGTGTGTATCGCCGCCGGGCGGGCACTCGCCGACATCCACGCTGACCAGCTCGACTGGGACAGCACGGCGGCCGCCCTCGGCCGCGCCGTCAAGCTACTGGACGGGTTTGCGCCAGCACGAATGTCCCACCGCAGCCGCGAACGTATCCTCGAGAACGTCAAAGCGCTGGCATCCGACGCCGCAGCGGCCGAACTCAACCGCGGTTCGGCGGCCCATGCCCTGGCCGTGCTGGAACAGGGGAGATGCGTGATCTTCGCGCAGACACTGCAGGAAGCGCACGACAACGCCGGAGCAGCGCATGCCGAACCCGCCGCACTCTGACGAGCAGGACCCCGCCGGCCCCGGCGGCTGGAACACCGCCCCACCGCCACCGCCCGGCGGCATCCCGCTGCGACCGCTGACCGCCGGTGAGATCGTCAGCGCGGCGGCCCTGCTCGCCTGGCGAAACCGGGTGACCTGCACCGTCCTGGCAGTGGCCGGCAACGCCGCCGCCGCCGGCTGCCTGCTGGTGCTGGCAGATCTCCTCCCGCATACCACCACGGCGGAATGGCTGCTGTTCCTGTCCCCCGCCGCCGCGATCCTCCTCGTCACGGGATACGCCCTGGTCGCCGCCACAGGCCGGTCGATCCAGGGGGAGCAGATCGGCGCGCTCGGCGCGCTGCGCGACTGCCGGCCCGGCCGCCTCCTGCTCACCGCGCTGCTCGCCGCGGCATCCGTCATCGCCGTATGGTTCGCGGCCGACGCGCTCGGCCATACCGCCGCGCTGGCGGCCACGGTGCTGGCTGCGGTCCCGGTCGTCACCACGACCGCGGTCACCCTGTGCGTGCAGGCCGTGGAAGGCCTCCGCCCCGCCGCCGCCCTGCGCCGGTCATGGACGCTGCTCGGCTCGAACCTCTGGCGTGCCTTCGGCTACCTGATCCTGCTCACGCTGCTCGCCACGGCGATCTTCCTGCTGGTGGGCTGCCTGTTCGTGATGTGGCCGCCGCTGCAGGGCGTGGCCGCGTTCCTCACCTCGGTGCTGTCCACGATCCTGGCCGCCGGGGTGCTGGCCCTGCTGCACAGCGATCTGCGAGCGCGCCACGAAGGGCGGCCGTGATGACGCCCCCGCCCACCGAACAGCACGAGCCGGACGACTACACCGCCGTGGCGGCTGACGGTCCGGTGGTGGTGGTCAACGTCAGCAAGTGGCGCAGCGACGCCGTCGTCGTGCTGCCCACCGGCATCGAGGTCGTCCCGCTCCGCGCGATGACCACAGACGCGGTCGAGAAGAACAGGCAACGGCTTGACCACGCGCAGCAGTCGGTCGAGCAGGCCTACGCCAGGGAGAAAGCCGCGTATCAACGGCGGATGCTCGCCGAGGCTCAGCCGCAGGAAGTCCCAGGCGGCATCCCTGCCGCGCTTCAGGCGCTGGACGTAGCGTCCAAGGCCTACAAGGAGGCGTCAGCGCTGCTGGACAAGAGGCTGATCGAGATCACCGAATGGCTCTGGGACGCGTTGGCCGCACCGGTCCTGGACATGCTCGGCATCGGACCCGCCACGGACGGAGTCGCGCCCCGGTTGTGGTGGTGCCCGACCGGCCTGCTCACGCTGCTGCCGCTGCACGCCGCCGGCTACCACCGGTCCGGCAGGCAGGACGATCGCGTCATGGCGCACGTCGTGTCGTCGTACACGCCCACGCTCGACGCGCTGACCCGGGCCAGGAAGCATCGACCGTCGGCCGCCGAGAGGAAGATGCTCCTGGTGGCCTTGGGCGACAAACCCGGCGCGACCCGGCTCCTCAGCGCCGAGAAGGTGGAGCGGCTGCTCGTGAAGACGTTCGCCGCACGATGCACCGTGCTGTCCGGCGAGGACGCCACCGCGGCAGCGGTGCGCGCCGGGCTGCGCGAGCACGACTGGGTGCACTTCAGCTGCCACGCCGACCAGGACCTCACCGACCCGTTCCAGGGCGGCCCGATCCTGTACGACACCACCCTGAGCATCGCCGACATCAGCCGGGCGCCGCACGGAGTCGGCGAATTCGCCTTCCTCGGGGCGTGCAAGACCAACGTCGGCGGCACCACGGCGCCCGACGAGGTGATCACGCTGGCCAGCGCGCTGCACCACGCCGGATTCCGCCACGTCGTCGGCACGATGTGGTCCATCGAAGACCACGTGACGGCACCGCTCGTGGAGCACTTCTACGCGCAGCTGGCCCGCCCGGCGTTCACCCCCGATCAGGCCGCCCGCGCATTGCACCACGCTGTCGACGCGCTGCGGCTCGACGAGAAGAACTCCCTGAGCGTCTGGGCCCCGTTCACCCACACCGGGCCCTGAGGCCCACCGACGAGGAGCGAGATGACGACCAGCCCACCGCCCGCGCCGCACGACCCGTCGCCGTACCAGGAGCGGACCGACGGCTCCTACGCCAACACGGCGGCCGAGACGTTCACCACCGCCGAGGCCAGGCACGGCATCGTGCTGGTCACCGGCCCGTGCCCGCAGTGCCGGGGGGAAATGGAGATCGTCCTGGTGAACACGGTGTTCGCCGGTCGCGACGACGGGCCGGCCCCGCCGCCTCCCGACGGCTCGTCCGACCCGTCGTCGCGGCTGTTCATATGCACGTGTCCCCTGGAGCACGCGGGCCGGCCGGAGGGGTACAGCGGCTGCGGGGCCTACTGGAAGATGATCGTCGAGGTGGCGGCCTGATGAGTCCTGTACTGCGGCCCGGGCCCGCCGCCACCGTGCACGAACTGCACACCGCGCAGGCCTTGGACGCCCTGCGTCGCACGGAACTCGCCCGGGTCAGAGCGGCGGCGGCCTCCTGGCGCAACGGCATCGGCGGGCTGCTGGCGGCCGTTGCCGGGTTCGGCATCGTGAAGGGGCGCTCCGACATCGGTGAGCTGACGCCGCCGTGGGCACGGGCGGTCGGCGTGCTGCTGCTGTTGGCGCTCGTGATCGGGACCGCAGGCGCGCTGTCGCTGATCCGAGCCGCGACGGGCTGGCTGCGGCTGCTGCCCATGGACGAGTTCCACTCCCCCGCGTACCACGAGCATGTCGAGGCCTTGCTGTCGGTGCGGGCGCTGCGGCGCGGCATCGCGCTGGCCCTGGCCGGGGCGGCACTGCTGGTCGCCGCGGTCGCCGCGACCTGGTACGGGCCGGCCCGGCCGGCCGGGTCAGCGGCTGAACCAGCTCGTGTCCCACAGATGCACGTGCTCGTAGTCGTAGGTCTCGGACACGGCGCTGAAGATCAGCGTGTGGCCGTCCGGGGAGAACAGCAGATCGGTGACGAATCTCAGGCGCGCGGGTAGCGTGCCCAGGCGCTTGCCGTCGGCGAACTCCCAGAACACGATCGTGTCGGTGCCGTCGGAGGAGACCAGCGTCCTGCCGTCAGGGCTGAAGCCCAGCGCCCGCACGGGGGCGGACTCCGAGCCCGGGAGCGTGGCCATCGTCCGGCCCCTGGACCGGTCCCACAACCGGATCCCGCCCGTGGGCTCGCCGGCCGCGAGGATCGCGCCGTCACGGCTGAAGGCGATCGTGGGCTGCCACCCTCCCGCGAAGGTGCTTGGCTCGGCCAGCCTGGCCACGATCGTGGCCTTGCGCGGATCCCACAGCAGCACACTGCCGTCGAGGTAGCCGGCGGCGAGCGTCGCGCCGCCCGGGTTGAAGGCGATGGCTTGCACGCCGACCAGCCGCGCGTTGAGAACCGGATCGGGAAGCTGCGCCACGATCTTCGCGGCCTTGACGTCCCAGAGCCGGATGCTGCCGTCACTCATCGCCGCTGCCAGGAGCGTTCCGTCGGGGCTGAACGCCACCTCCGTCATGGTGGAGCTGTTCTCCTGTTCCATGATCATGGTGGATTCGCCGGTGGCCAGGTCCCAGAGCACGACCTCACCCGAACCGGCGCCGCCCGCCAGCATCCGGCCGTCGGGGCTGAAGTCCACGTTGTTCAGATTGCTGGTCGACGAGGTCAGCTCGGTGCGCCGGCCCGTGGCGAGATGCCACACGTAGGCCCGGCCGTCCGAGCTGCCGCCCGCGACCATGGAGCCGTCCGGGCTCAGCGCGATCCCCATGGCCCCCCGGTACTGCGGCAGGCTCAGCACCAGCCGGGGCGTCTGCGGCAGCCCCACGTACGGCGGCTCGGGCTCGAACCATACCGCCGCGAACAGCACGACGCCCGCGACCGCGGCGACGGCCGCGACCCGCTGCACGAGCGTGCCCGGACGGCTGACCCGCGCCCGGGCGGCGGCGGTCGGCGGCGGCGGCCCGGGGGTCCAGGACAGGACCGGGTCGATACCGACGCAGCTCACCTGCCGGGTCCCGTCGGCGGCGAGGTCCACGACGATCATGTCGGCCGGGTCGAGCGCGCCCAGCAGCCGGGCGTCGGCCACCTGCCGGACAGGGACGGGCCAGGGCGGCGCGGCGGTCCCGGGCCCCGGTGCGGCGGCACCGCCGAGCAGCGGCCCGACCTCGACGGCGACCGGCCCGATGAACCCGGCGGCCAGCTCGGCCTTGCTCTGCTCGCGTACTCGCAGGAACCCGGTGGTCGCCGCTGTGGACGCGGCCAGTTTCAGCGTCTCCGAGTCGGGCTGGGCAAACAGCAGTATCAGCCCGGCTTGGGCTGCGCGAGCCGCCAGCAGCGACCGCACATGCTCCGGCGCGAGCCGTCCCGCGTCCGCCACGACGAGCCAGGATCCGGCTGCGGCGTGACCGGTCAGGGCCGTCGCCGCGTCATCGGGCACGGAAGCCAGGTCGACGATCTCCAGTTGCGGACCGTTTCCGGTGGCCCCGGCCCGCGGTTCCGGGCCGCTGTGGCGTACGGATACCCCACGTGCGGCCGCGAGTTCGGCCAGCGTCGTGGCGCAGGCGACCGGTCCGAGCTGGATGACCGCCAGCCGTCCGCCCCCGCCCAGCACCGCGCTGCCCAGCGTCGTGGTCAGCAGGTCCCAGGACGCGGGCTCTCCGCCGAACACGAAGACGGGCCTCGCCGGAGGCGGCACCGGCCGGGCGGCGGCCGTGGACGCCCAGGCCGCCAGCGCCGCGGCGTAGGCGTCCTTGGCGTGGTCGCTCCCGCGCTGCCAGTCCGGGCTGAACCGCAGCGCGGCCCGGCCGGGGGCGGCCCGGCTCAGCAGCAGCGCGATGAGGGCCGGTGCCGCCCACAGCACGATCGCGGTGCCGTAGAACGGCGTGCCGTGCACGATGAAGGTGCACAGCGCGATCACCGCGGCGGCGAACGCCGTCGGGATCACCCAGCCCCTGCCCCAGGTGTAGGTCCGCAGCGCGGGCCAGGCCAGGGCGGCGAAGATCGGGCCCAGCGAGTACGCCACCAGCTGCGCCTGCTGCCCGGTGACCGCCGGATGAGCGCCGATGAAGAGGAAGTACACCCAGATCGCGTACAGCAGCATGCCCGTCGGGACCGCCACCAGCGCCAGCAGCTGCCCGTTCCACGAGGTCGGCGCGCGGCGCAGGCGCGGCACACCGACGCCGGTCATCGTGGGCCGGGGCGGGCTCGCCACAGCCGGGCGCGCCCACCCGAGGCGCACCGGGCCGGCGAACAGCCGGGCCGACAGCACCTGCCGCTCGGTGCCCGACTCGGCGGCGAGCCGCCGCAGCTCCCGGCCGACCACGCTGTCCAGCACGTCCGGGTCGGCCGGCACGACGCGGGTGCCCTCCCCGTGCGGGCGCAGCCGCAGCGTGAACGGGATCGGCTCCTCGAAGGCGGCCAGCGAACGGACCAGGTACACCACCACGGCCAGTAGCACCAGCACGCCGAACACCGGCACGAACAGGCATGGCAGCAGCATCAGCAGCCACAGCTTGGAACGGCGCTTGGCGCGCTTGCGGACCTCGCGCGACACCTGCTCGGCGTCGGCCCGCGTGACGAGCACGGCGGCGGTGGCGAGGCGTTCGGCCAGCAGCGCGGAGGCGAGCTCGGGCGGGTGGCGCAGCCAGTGGTCGTGGGGATCGCTCCAGTCACCGGGTGCCGCGGGCGGCTGCTCGGGCGACGCGGCCGATGCGAGGTGCTGTCCGGTGTCCACGGTGCCTCCGACCTATGTGGACGTGAGCGTCCGCCGAAAATCATCGGCCGGAATCACGACCACGGACAACGGCCCGTCCCGGTCGAAGATGCGGCCACTCGGCCCGCCGGGCCGCACCGGTCCGCGTACGGCGGGCGGGTGGCTACGGCGTCGCGGCCGGTTGCTCGGGCGCGGTCGCCGGCTCGGCGGCGGGCCCGCTCATCGGGATGTCGCGCAGGCTGAGCACCATGGTCAGGGCCACTCCCAGCACCAGCGCGATGTCCGCGACGTTGCCCACGAACGGGCCGTAGTCGATGAAGTCCACCACATGGCCGCGCGCGAAACCCGGCTCCCGCAGCAGCCGGTCCAGCAGGTGGGTGGTCGCCCCGCCGAGCACCAGGCCCAGCCCCACGGCCCAGGCCCGCGACCGCACCCGGCGGGCGACGAAGGTGATCACCGCGACGGTCGCCGCCGCGAACAGCGTCAGCACCCAGGTGTACTCGGTCCCGATGGAGAACGCCGCACCCGGGTTGTAGGTCAGCCGCAGCTGGATCAGCTCGCCGACGACCTGGATCGGCGCCCGGCCGGTCAGCTTCGACTCCGCCCACCACTTGGTCAGCTGATCCACCAGCACCAGCACGGCGGCCAGGGCGAGCACGACCGCGAACTGCCGCGGGGCGCGGCGCCCGGGGGCGGGGACGGTGGACTCAGACTGCACTGTCGCCATCACGATCTCTCCGTACACCGTTGACCAGCTCGCCGGCTGGCAACAGTAACCCACCCGCGAACGATCTTCACGATCCGCGTGCGTCCCGGCGGGCGGTGCTCTGGCGCAGCACGAGTTCGGCCGGGAACTGCTGGCGGTGGCCGGGCGCGATGTCGCCGAACAGCAGCAGCCGCACCGCGGCGGCGGCCATCTCCTCCACCGGCAGGCGCACCGTGGTCAGCGGCGGGTTCGCGCAGATCGCAGCCACGCTGTCGTCGAACCCGATGACGCTGACGTCCTCGGGCACGCGCCTGCCGCCGGCCGTGAGCGCCTGGACCGCGCCAGCCGCCATCAGATCGCAGGCCACGAAGACGGCGTCGAGGTCCGGGTGCTGCGCCAGCAGCCGCTGCGCGGCGTCGTAGCCGCCCTCCCGGGTGAACGCCGCCTCGGCGCTGATCTCGGCCGCCCCCAGCCGCTGCAGGGCGCGCAGGTGCCCGATGCGCCGGTCGGCGGCGCAGGTGCTGGCCGCCGGGCCGTGGATCGCGGCGATCCGGCGGCGGCCGAGGCGGTGCAGGTGCGTGATCGCCGCGTACGCCCCGCCGATGTTGTCGGCGACCATCGCCGGGACCGTCTCCGCGGTCGGCACCAGCGAGACCACGCGCCGGCAGCGGCGGTGGAAGCGTGCGGCCAGCGCCGGGGTGATGTCGGACAGCACCGCGCCCAGCGTGACGCCGGCTGCGATCTCGTCCAGCGACTCGGCCGCCGACTCGTGCGTCAGGGCGTGCACCCGCAGCTGGGCGCCGATGCCCTCCAGCAGCGGCATCATCCCGGCCAGGACCCGGCCGTAGTACGGGTTCGAGCCCAGCCAGCCGCCGGGCAGGTTGCAGCTCACGGCGATCACGTCGACCACCCGCGGCCGGCCGGAGGCCAGGGCGCGAGCCGCCTCGTTGGGCCGGTAGCCGAGTCTGGCCACCGCCTCGTGCACCCGCACCCGCAACGGCCCGGACGCGCCCGGCGCGTTGTTGATCACCCGTGATGCCGTGGCCCGGGACACGCCCGCCACCCGCGCGACGTCATCGATGGTCGGCTTTGACCTGCTCATGCGGCACCTGCACCCTCCGCCTCGTCCGTGGATAGCGGTATCCCGACGATACGGGCGAGAGCGCTCTCACGGGAAGCGCCTGCCGCGCACAGCCGTCCCGCGCGCTCCTATCCCGACATGTACACGCGCTGTACGCGGCTGTTGCTAACTTCTCCGGCCACACCCCCCGGAAGGAGATGACGGTCGATGACAGGTCGGGCGGCGAAGAGAACATGGTGGAGCCTCGCGGTCGCGGCGCTCATGGGCGCGCTGGTGCTGGTCCCGGCGCAGCCGGCCGCCGCGCAGACCGGCGCGATGATCCAGCCGGTGGACGGCGTCGTCACCGGCGTGCTGTCCAACCGCTGCGGCAGCACCGACAGTGACCACTACGGCGTCGACATCGCCGCGAACAGCGGGAAGGCGATCGGCGCGGCCTACCCCGGCACGGTGACGTTCGCCGGGTGGACCTCCGGCGGGGGCAACACCGTGACCGTCTCCCACGCCGCCGGCTACGTCACCCGGTACCTGCACATGGTGCAGGCGCCGTCGGTCGGCGCGGGGCAGGCGGTGGGCCAGGGCCAGCTGCTCGGGTACGTCGGCAGCACCGGCAACTCCACCGGCCCGCACCTGCACTTCGAGATCTGGCGCAACAACGCCGTCTACGGCATCAGCCCGGCGTACACCTGCGGCGGCACGGTCACCAAGGGCGCGGCGATCAACCTGCCCTTCGCCGACCTGCCCGCCGCGGGCGCCGTCGCCGAACGCTTCGCCTTCGTGAACGCGGCGGGCGTGCTGCACGTCAAGGACGGCGCGTACGCCTCCTGGCAGGCGGTGAACGCGGGCGGCGCGACCAAGGCGGTGCTCGGCGGCAACTGGATCGGCTGGATCCAGGGCGGCAGCTTCTACGCCAAGGACGGCGTCTACGGCGGCTGGCTCACCATGGCCGGCGGCGGGCAGGTGCGCGACATCGCGATCAGCGGCAACCGGTTCGCGTTCGTCAACACGGCGGGCGTCGCGTACGTCAAGGACGGGCCGTACGCGGCCTGGCAGGCGATCAACGCCGGTGGGGCGACGCGGGTGGAGCTGAACGGCGACTGGATCGGGCTGATCCAGGGCGGCGACTTCCTGGCCAAGCAGGGCATCTTCGGCGGCTGGCTGAGCATGGCCGGTGGCGGGCAGGTGCGCGACATCGCGATCAGCGGCGAGCGGTTCGCGTTCGTCAACGCGGCCGGGATCCTCAACGCCAAGGACGGCGCGTACGCGTCGTGGCGGGCGGTCAACGCCGGTGGCGCGACCAGGGTGGTGCTCGCCGGGAACTGGATCGGCTGGATCCAGTCGGGCGACTTCTACGCCAAGGCCGGGCTCTACGCCGACTGGCTGGCGCTGGCCACCGGCGGGCAGGTGCGCGACGTCGCCGTCAACGGCCAGGACTGGTTCGCCTTCATCGGCAGCGGTAACTACTACGCCAAGCAGGGACCGTACACCTCGTGGCTGACCATGGCGGGCGGCGGGCAGGTCACCGACATCGCCCTCGCCGGCTGACCCATGCGCGGCGGGAGCGCGCTCGTGCTCCCGCCGCATCGGACTCGGGTCGGACAGATCTTGCCCTTAGGGTGTAGGGATGAAGTCGATCAAGCAGGTTCAGGTCACCTTCGACTGCGCAGAGCCTGGGCGCGTCGCCCGTTTCTGGTGCGAGGTGCTGGGCTACGTCGTCCCGCCGCCGCCGGAGGGCTTCGCCTCGTGGGACGACTACGAACGCACGCTGCCGGCCGAGCGCCAGGGTGCGGCGGCCGTCGCCATGGATCCCTTCGGGGTGGGCCCGCGGCTGTACTTCCAGCGGGTGCCGGAGGGCAAGGTCGTCAAGAACCGGCTGCATCTCGACGTGCGGGTCGGCACCGGGCTCAAGGGTGAGGAGCGCGTGGCCGCGCTGGAGGCCGAATGCGCCCGGCTGGTCGCGCTCGGTGCGACCCGCGTACACCTGTGGCGTGCCGACGAGTTCAACGAGTCGTGCCTGCTGATGCAGGACGTCGAGGGCAACGAGTTCTGCCTCGACTGAGCGGCCGCCACGCGGCGACGGCAGAAGAAGAGGCAGGAAGAACGCCCCCTGCCACTTCTAACGTATAGCGCACCCGGGGTCTTGCGGCAAGACCCCGGTCTTGCCGCAGAATCGGCGGCCGACCCGGCGCCGACGAGGACAGGGGGCAACGACGTGGGTGTCTTGGAGCTGCAAGAGGTCGACGGTACGCAGCTGGCGGTGGTCGGCGGCAAGGCCGCGCACCTGGGGGTGCTGTCGCGGATCGAGGGCATCCGCGTGCCCGCCGGGTTCTGCGTGACGACGGATGCGTTCCGGCAGGTCATGGCGCAGGAGCCGACGCTCGGCGATCAGCTCGGCCGGTTGTCGCGCCTGGACCCGGACGACCGGGAGGCGATCCGCACGCTCAGCGCGGAGGTCCGCCGGACCGTCGCGGGGATCGCCGTCCCGGCCGAGCTGGCGGCGGAGATCACCAGCGCGCTCGCCCGGCACGGCGAGCAGGCGGCCTACGCCGTGCGGTCCAGCGCGACGGCGGAGGACCTGCCGACGGCGTCCTTCGCCGGACAGCAGGACACCTATCTGAACGTGGTGGGGCCGGAGGCGATCCTCGATCACGTCAGCCTGTGCTGGGCGTCGCTGTTCTCCGAGCGGGCCGTGACGTACCGCCTGCGCAACGGCATCGATCACCGCACGGTGCAGATGGCCGTGGTCGTGCAGCGGATGGTCTTCGCGGAGGTGTCCGGCATCCTGTTCACGGCCGACCCGGTCACGGGCAACCGGAGGGTCGCCACCGTGGACGCCGGGTTCGGCCTGGGCGAGGCGCTGGTCTCCGGCCTGGTGAACCCGGACGTCTTCAAGGTGCGCGACGGCGAGGTGATCGCCGAGACGGTCTCCGCCAAGCAGCTTGCCGTCAGTGCCCTGCCTGGCGGCGGGACGCGGGAGGTGGCGATCGACCTGCCGCGGCAGGAGCAGCCGGCGCTGACGCATGCCCAGGTCGTACGGCTGGTGCAGCTGGGGCGGCGGATCGAGGCGCATTTCGGCCGTCCGCAGGACATCGAGTGGTGCCTGGACGGCGACGGCTTCCAGATCGTGCAGAGCCGGCCGATCACCACGCTGTTCCCCGTGCCCACCGCGCACGACCAGGAGAATCATCTCTACGTGTCCGTGGGGCACCAGCAGATGATGACCGACGCGATGAAGCCGCTGGGGCTGTCCATGTGGCAGCTGACGGCCATGGCGCCGATGCACGAGGCGGGCGGGAGGCTGTTCGTCGACGTCGCCCGGCGCCTGGCCTCGCCCGCGAACCGCGCCGCCCTGCTGGATCTGATGGGCAAGGGCGATCCGCTGGTCAGGGACGCGCTGGAGACTGTCCTCGAGCGCGGCGACTTCATCCCGACGCTGCCTGACGACGGTCCCGCCGGTCCGCCGCCCGGTGGCGCGCCCGCCCCGATCGAGACCGATCCGGCCATCGTCGCCGAGCTGATCGAGCGCAGCCAGGCGTCCCTGGCCGCGCTGCGGCGCGACATCGCGGACCACAGCGGACCGGCACTGTTCGAGTTCCTGCTGGAGGCGGTCCAGGAGCACAAACGCGTCCTCGCCCAGCCGCTGAGCATGCAGGCGATCATGGCGGGTATGGAGGCCACCTGGTGGCTCAACGACCGGCTGCAGGATTGGCTGGGTGAGAAGAACGCGGCCGACACCCTGACGCTGTCCGCCCCGGGCAACATCACGTCGGAGATGGGGCTGGCGCTGCTGGACGTCGCCGATGTGATCCGCCCGCATCCGGAGGTGGTGGCGTTCCTGCAGGACGTCGCGGGCGACGACGGCTTCCTTGACGAGCTGCCGAAGCTCGCCGGCGGAGCGCAGGCGCGCGACGCCGTCGACGCCTACCTCGACCGGTACGGCATGCGCTGCGTCGGCGAGATCGACATCACCCGCCCGCGCTGGCGCGAGCGCCCGGCCACGCTGGTGCCGGCGATCCTCGACAACGTCCGGAACTTCGAGCCGGGCGCCGCAGCGCGGCGCTTCGAACGGGGGCGGCAGCAGGCGCTGCAGAAGGAGCAGGACGTGCTGTCACGCCTGCGGGCCCTGCCGGACGGGGACCGCAAGGCCGCCGAGACCAAGCGGATGATCGACCGGGTCCGGACCTTCATCGGGTACCGGGAGTACCCGAAGTACGACATCGTCAGCCGCTACTTCGTCTACAAGCAGGCCCTGGTCGCCGAGGCCGAGCGCCTCGTGCGGTCGGGCGTGCTGCCCGACGTGGAGGACGCGTTCTACCTGACGTTCCAGGAGCTGCACGACGCCGTGCGGTCGGGCACCGTGGATGCGCGGCTCGTCTCGGAGCGCAGGGAGGCGTTCCGGTCGTACCAGGCGCTCACGCCGCCGCGGGTGCTGACCTCGGACGGCGAGGCCGTCTCCGGCGCGTACCGGCGCGACGACGTGCCGGACGGGGCGCTGGCCGGCCTGCCGGTCTCCGCCGGGACGGTCGAGGGGCGGGCCCGCGTCATCCTGGACCTGGCCCAGGCGGATCTCGAACCCGGTGACATCCTCGTCACGGCGCACACGGACCCGAGCTGGACACCCCTCTTCGTCTCCGTCACCGGCCTGGTGACGGAGGTGGGCGGGCTGATGACGCACGGCGCGGTGATCGCCCGGGAGTACGGCCTGCCGGCCGTCGTCGGGGTGGCCGACGCGACCCGGCTCATCG
Organism: Catellatospora bangladeshensis; assembly: GCF_016862575.1. Lineage (GTDB taxonomy): Bacteria > Actinomycetota > Actinomycetes > Mycobacteriales > Micromonosporaceae > Catellatospora > Catellatospora bangladeshensis. The sequence continues at coordinate 133,702 of NZ_BONF01000014.1, forward strand.
CCGACGGGCAGCGGATCCGCGTGCACGGCAGTGACGGTTACGTCGAGCTGCTGCCCTGAGCACAGCCGCCCGGTCAGCGGCTTTCGGCCGCCGGCACCCGCGCCGTGTCCTGGGCGTGGTACGCGGCGAGCAGCTTGCGCTCATCCCGCATCCGGGGAAAGAAGAAGTACACCAGTGCGCCGCCGATCAGGACGGCGACGATGCCGGCCAGGTGTGCCCACTGGTCGCCCTCCAGGAACGCGGTCTTGGCGGCGGCGGTGATCTGCTCGCTGTACTGGGGGTACTGCTGGGCGGTGGCCGCGGCGCCGGCGAACGACTTGGTCAGCTGGGCCTGCACGCTCGCGTTCACGTCGGCGGGAGGCGCCGTGGCGAGGTCGGCGGTCGCCGCGGCCGTGTAGCCGGCGGTGAGCAGGGCGCCGAAGATCGACTGCATCATCGCTCCGCCGAGGTCGCGCTGCAGGTCGGCGGTGCCCGACGCCATGCCCGCGCGGGTGACCGGCACGGCTCCGGTCAGCGAGCGCGAGGCCGGGGTGCCCGCGAACCCGACTCCGGCCCCGATGAAGGCGTAGCCGAGTCCGATCTTCCAGTAGGCGGCGCCCTCACCCCACAGCAGCAGCATGGTCAGGAAGCCCAGCAGCACGAACACGTATCCGACCAGCAGCGTGAAGCGCGCGCCGTGGGTCTCCACGAGCCTGGCCGAGCGGGGCGCGCAGATGACCATGAACAGGGCGGCGGGCAGGATCGCCATCCCCGCGTCGATGGTCGAGTAGCCCAGGACGTTCTGCAGGAACTGCTGGCCGATGAACATCGCGCCCATGAGCGAGCCGAACACGACGATGCCGGCGCACGCGGCGACCCAGAAGATCCGGCGCGAGGCGACGTTCAGGTCGTACAGCGGGTTGGCGGCACGGCGCTCGCGTACGACGAACGCGGCGCCGGCCAGCACGGTGACCGCGGTGAAGACCGCGACCAGGGTCCCGGAGCCGGGCACCGGGGCGAAGTTGATGGCGAGGATGAGCGCGCCGACCAGCGCCACGGACAGCACGCCGCCGAGGTTGTCGACGGGCTCGGTGGTCTCGTTGACGTGGGCGGGGACCAGCACGAGCGCGGCGATGAGCGCGACGGCGGCCAGCGGCAGGGTGAGCAGGAAGACCGACCCCCACCAGTGGTGCTCCAGTAGGAAGCCCGCGGCCAGCGGCCCCAGCGCGGAGATCGCCCCGCCGAGCGCCGACCACAGCGCGATGGCCTTGGTGCGCGCGGCGCCGGACCACAGTGCGGTGATCAGTGCCAGGGTCGTCGGGTAGGCCATGCCCGCGGCGAAGCCGCCGAGCAGCCGCGCCACGATCAGGACAGTGTCGGTCGGGGCGTACGCGGCCAGCAGGCAGGCAGGGATCGACAGGGCGACGCCGAGCAAGAGCATCAGCTTGCGGCCGTAGCGGTCACCGAGCGCACCCAGGTAGATCACCGAGCAGGCCAGTCCGAGCGAGTAGGCGACGGCGATCAGGTTCAGCGCGGTCTGCGAGGAGTCGAAGGCCAGGCCGATGTCCGGCAGCGCCACGTTGGCGACGGCGAGGTTCAGGTTGGCCACGGCCGCGACCAGGATCAACGCGGTCAGCACCCGGCCCTGTCCGGGTGGGGCCACCGTCTCCGGCTCAGTGGGGCTGCTCACGTGGCGTTCCTTTCCGGGACGCGGTCACGGCCGGCTACGCGGCCGGCGGAGGCTGTTGCATACGGGCTCATACCGCATCAAACACCTTATCCGGTGATTAAGCCCTCCACCGGGGAACCTCGTGGTGCCGCCGTGGCTTCGTGGGCCGACCTTTATCGCAGGTGAGCGGTTCGTGAACCGTGGGCGACCCCACGTCACAGATTGACATCAATCGCTAAAGGTTAGTTGCGGTCTTTCGGCGCCGTTCGGAAACTTTCTTCGTCAGTGCAATGTGGATGCCCCTTCCGCCCAGGCCGGGCCGGGGACGGTCCTTCATGCCACGTGCCGCACGGTCCTGCTCCACCGACCGACGAAGGAAGGAACGAATGAGGATCACCAAGACCACCCGGTTGCTCGGGGCGGCCTTGACCGCGCTCATGGTGACGGTCCTACACGGCCCTGCGGCACCCGCGCAGGCACTGGCCGCGGAGACCTTCACCATCGTCATGCTGCCGGACACCCAGTACGCCTCCGAGTACTGGCCTGAGGTGTACCGGGCCCAGATGCAGTGGGTCGCCGACCAGCGGACGGCACGGAACATCAAGTACGTGCTGCACGTCGGTGACGTGGTCGACAACTCCGACCAGCTCGCCCAGTGGAACAACAGCAAGAGCGCGATGGGCCTGCCCACCGACGACGTGCCCTACATCATCGGGCCGGGCAACCACGACCTGGACTCGGTCACCACCCGCGCCGCCACCCGCTACAACACCCACTACCCACGGTCTAACTTCACCGCGCTGCCGTCGTTCGGCGGGACGTACCCCGCCAACCAGAACGACAACACCTACCACACGTTCAGCGCGGGCGGCGTGGACTGGCTGGTGGTGGCGATGAAGTACGCGCCCAGCGCCGCGGAGATCACGTGGGCCAACTCCGTGGTGGCCGCGCACCCCAACCACAACGCCATCCTGGTCACCCACGCCTACCAGAACGGCACCACCAAGGACACCAACGGCAACAACCTGTGGACCAACCTGGTCAGCAAGCAGGGCAACTTCCGGTTCACGTTCTCCGGCCACTACGTCAACGCCGGTGTGATCACGCAGCAGGGCACCAAGGGCAACACGGTCCACCAGATCCAGGCGGACTACCAGAACTCCTCCCAGCGCGACCCCAACAGCTTCCTGCGCATCATGACGGTCGACCCGAACGCCAAGACGCTCGACGTGAAGACCTACTCCCCCTTCCTCAACACGTACAAGACCGACGCGGCGAACCAGTTCGTCCTCAGCAACCTCAACCTGATCCCCGCCGCGTGGAGCACCGTCGTCGACAACACCACCCCCGGCAGGTTCACGGCGAGCGCGAGCTGGGGGACGTCGACCTACTCCGGCCAGCGGTACGGGGCGGACTACCGGTTCGCCGATCCCGTCTCGGCCAGCGACCCCGCCTGGTACAAGGTGGACATCCCGGCGACGGGCACCTACCAGGTCGCGGTCTGGTACTCGGCCAACGCCGGATACAACGACGTGACGCCGTACATCGTGGTCACCCCGACCGGCAACCAGATCGTGAACGTCAACCAGCGCGCCAACGGCGGTAAATGGGTGTCCCTCGGCAACTTCACCCTGTCCGCCGGAGACGAGAACAAGGTGGGCGTCAGCCGGTGGACCGCCGGAACCGGATACGTCATCGCCGACGCCGTGAAGGTCACCCGGATCAGCTGAACCGCGGGACGCCGCACATCCGTACGTGCACGTGCGCTGACCGTGTGGGGGTGCGGCGACCGCCCGCCCCCACACGCCACCGCCGCATCCGCCCTCGTGAGTCGACAACCGCCACGGAGTGTGTCTCGTGATCCTCACGGTCCTGCTCGGCGCGGCCATCGCCGCCCACCCGCTGACCCCCTTCTCCATCGACCAACTGGTCGAGGTGACCCTGCACACCGACCGGGTGGACGTCGTCGCCGTGCTCGACGTCGGCGAGGTCGCGGCCAAACAGCTCACCCCCGACTGCACCGCCTTCGCCACCGAGCTGCGGGCCGCCGTCGGGCAGGCGCCGCTGCGATGGACCCTGCAGTCCCAGGAGGCGAAGCGGCAGGGCCCGGCGGGCATGGAGACCATCCGGCTCACCTGCCGGATGTCGGCCCCGGCCCGAGTGGACCCGGCGGCGTCCATCTCGGTCGTGAACGGATACCTGCCCGATCGGGTCGGCGCCAACCAGATCGTGCTGGCCGGGGCGGGCGTCCCGATGCCGGCGACGCTGCCGCCCTACGAACGGTCGGCACAGCTGACGCTGCAGCCCGGAGCAGACGCGAGCGCACCGGCCACCGCTCCCGCGCCGCGGGGCGGCTGGCTGCAGCGCGCCGAGGCGTGGCTCGCCGGCGCCGTCGGCGACCCGTCCCCGCAGGTGCTGCTGCTGGCCGTGCTCTTCGCGGCGCTGCTCGGCGCCGCGCACGCGGCACTTCCCGGGCACGGCAAGACCGTGATGGCCCTGTACCTGGCCGGACGGCAGGGGCGGCGGCGGGACGCGGTCATCGTCGGCGGCACCGTCACGCTCACGCATACCGCCGGGGTGCTGATCCTCGGTATCGCCACCACCACGTTCGCCGGCCTGGCCGCCGAATCGGTGCTCAGGTGGCTCGGCGTGGCCAGCGGTGTCCTGATCACCGTCGTGGGGATCGGCCTGCTCGTCAGCGGCCTGCGGCACCGGCGGGCCCACCGGCACGGAGGGCCGCACCACCATCACCACCACGGAGCGCACCACCACCATCATCACGGCCACAGCCACAGCCACGGTCATGACGGCCGCCGCCGGAACCTCACCGCGCTCGGCGTCGCCGGTGGCCTCGTGCCGAGTCCCACGGCCCTGGTCGTGCTGCTGGGCGCGGCGGCGCTGGGCCGTCTCTGGTTCGGCATCATTCTGATCATCGTGTACGGCCTGGGCATGGCGGCCATGCTCACGGCCGCCGGTCTGCTGCTGCTCCGGGCACGCGACCGCTGGGCGTGGCTCGGCCGGCTCACCGTGCCCGCCGAGGCGACCGCCTCCGTCATCATCGTGGTCGGTTTCGGCCTGGCCGCTCGCGCCGCGCTCGCCTTCTGATCCCGATCCGCCCGCCCGGCAGCCGAGCGGGCAGCAAGGAGTATCCATGCGATTCGACACCGGCCGCCGTCCAAGCACCGCCCTGGTGGCCATCGCGCTGGCAGGTCTCGCCCTGGCGGGAGCCGCCGCCTGCGGTCAGGCCACACCGACCGCCGCCACCGGCCCCGGCACGCCGGCCGGCCCCGGCACACCAGCCGCGACCACGCCAGCCGGTCCGGCCGCGACGGTGAGCCCCACCGCGACCGCCGCGGTTCGCACGACGACCGCCCCGGCCGCCCCTGCGCGTACGCTCGATCCGCGGATCGCCGACGCGTGCGATGCGGTGACCGCTGCCCGCCGGACCGCCGTCGACGCGCTCGCGCCGGTGGCGGCGGTTCTCGGCCGCAGCGGGCTGTCGCACGACGATCTCGCCAAGGCCACCACCGACCTGAACGCGGTCTACACCGCGATGCACGTCGGCGTCGCCGGGTCCGCCGAACTCACCGCCGATGCGAAGCTCAAGGCGAAGATCTCCGCCTACCAGCTGGCGGTCGAGCAGGCGATCGTCGCCGTCGAAGGCTCCGACGGCGAGCAGGCGAAGCTCCGGGCCGTCATCGAGTCGCCCGCGATGCGAACCGCGGAGAAGGCCGTCCTGTCCGCCTGCGCCTGATACGGGCCCGTCCGGCGACGGTCCTACCCGCGCCCGTCGAGCGGCTGCACGCCGTCTGCACGCCCGCGGCAAGGCCGCCCCGGCACGCTCGACGCGGCCCCGCCCACCGCACCCGCCGTGCGGCGGGCGGGGCCGTCGATCCCGAGTGCCGAGGAGACGAACATGCAGACCATCACGATCCGCCGGGCCGCCCCGCTCCTGCTCGCCCTGACGCTGGCGCTGGCCGCGGCCGCCGCGCTGCGGGCCGTGCCACCGGTGCCGCCGCGCACCGTCGCCGAGGTGTACGACATCCCGCCGAAGGGGCCGCGCGGCTGACGACGCGGTCAGCTGCGGTGAGGCGCGGCGCCGTCGGTCGCGGTGACGAACGCGCTGACCTCGGCCCGGCTCAGGCCTGCGCCCTGCCGCAGCGCGGCGGCATGGTCGGCGGCGGTCACCGACGCGGCCACGGCGGCGACGGTGCGCTCGCCGTTGAGCGGATCCATCCGCAGCGGGTCGTAGCCCACCCGGCCGCCCAGGGCCCGCACGGCGCCGAGCAGCACCGCCCCGTCGTAGCCGCGGCCGGTCATGCTGAGGATCCCCGCAAGCAGGTTCAGGCAGGTCAGCCAGCCGGTGAGGTCGTCGTGGCGGTCCAGCTCGCGCACGGCCCGGCGCACGGCCCGCTCCGCCGTGTCGAGGTCGCCGAGGTCCACGGCCAGACCGGCCCGGTTCCACAGGCCCGAGCTGGCCGCCCACGCGAAGCCGCACCGGTCGCCGACCTCGACCGACTCGTCCAGGGTGGACGCCGCAGCAGCGGAGTCGCCGCACAGCCGCGCCACGAACCCGGCGATGATCAGCGCCTCGGCCAGCAGCCAGTCCAGCCCGGTGTCCCGCGACCGGGCGACCGCGTCCCGGGCGGCGGCCGCCGCGTCCTCCCCGCGCCCGACCAGCGCCAGGTAGTAGGTGTGGTAGGCGTGCGCGCGGGCGAGAGTGGCCGCGCTGCCTCCGGCGGTGGCCAGCTCGACGGCGGTCGTGATGGCCTGCCCAGCGCCGCCGAAGTCGCCGATGAGGTAGCGCAGGCAGGCCAACCCGGTCAGCGCGCGGGCCCGGTCCTCGGCCGCCGCGCCCGCGGCGGCGTCGAGCGCGCCGAGCAGCCACCGGTGCCCCTCCGCGATGTGCCCGCGCTGGTACCAGAACCAGGACGCGTCGGCGGCCAGCCGCAGCCCGGCGTGCGGGTCCGCGCCGGACAGGGCGTGGCCGAGCGCGGCGCGCACGTCGGCCTGCGCCGAGCGCAGCACCGCGAGCCAGTGCGGGGCGTCCGGGCCGCGCAGCCCGCGGTCGGCCTCGGCGGCCAGCGGCGAGATCCACCGCAGGTGCCGCCGGTGCAGGTCCACGCGGTCCGTCTCGCTGAGGCCGCGCTCGGCGTACTGGCGCAGGGTCTGCAGCATGCGGTAGCGGCGCGGGCTGGTGTCCGGGACGGTGGCCAGCATGGATCCGGTGATGAGCCCGGTCAGCGCGGGCAGGATCACGCCGCTGCCGGTGCCCGCGACGGCCGCCGCGGCGTCGAGGTCGAAGGTCCCCGCGAACACGCTGAGGCGGCCGAACAGGTCGCGCTGGCCGTCGTCGAGCAGCCGGTGGCTGACGTCGATGGTGTTGCGCATGGTGCGGTGCCGGTCGGGCAGGTCCCGGCGCAGGCTGCCCGCCTCCAGCCGGTCCAGCCCGGCGAGGATCTGGGCCGGGGACAGGACCACCGTCTGACCGGCGGCCAGCTCCACGGCCAGCGGCAGGCCGTCGACGGACGCGCAGATCGCACGGACCGTCGCCAGCTCCTCGGCACTGGGCTGCCAGTGCGGGGACAGCGCGGCGGCCCGGTCGCCGAACAGTTCCGCGGCCTCGGCCAGGCCGAGCGGCTCCACCGGCAGCAGCCGCTCCCCCGCCACGCCGAGCGGGCTGCGGCTGGTGGCGACGATCCGCAGGCCGGGCACGTCGGCCAGCAGGCGCGCCACCACGGGGGCCAGCTCATGCGTCAGGTGCTCGCAGTTGTCCAGCAGCAGCAGGACGGGGCCGTCGCCGAGCGCGGCCGCCACGGTGGTGAGGTCGGCGAGCACGGCGAGCCCGAATGCCTGGGCCAGCGTGGCCTCCAGCAGCGTGGCGTCGGTCAGCTCGGCGAGTTCGGCCACGTGGACGGGCAGGCCGCGGTCGTGGCAGGCGTGCCGGGCCAGGCGGGTCTTGCCGCTGCCGCCGGGTCCGGTGAGGGTCAGCAGCCGATGCTCGGTCAGGGCGTGGTGGATCCAGGCCGTCTCCCGCTGCCGGCCGATGAACCGGTCGGCGGGCAGATCGACCCGGCCGGCCTGTCCTGCGTGGCCGGTCACCGCCGTCGTGGCCGGAGCCTGGACGGCCGATGGCGAGGGCTGGTGTGCCGGGCCTGCTGCCGCCGGGTGAGCCGGGGTCAGGGCCGGATCCTGGCGCAGGATCGCGCCTTCCAGCGCGGTCAGCTGCGTGCCCGGGTCGATGCCGAACTCCTCGTTGAGCAGGCGCCGGGCCTCCCGGTAGGCGTCGAGCGCCTCGGTGGTCCGGCCGTCGCGGTACAGGGCGAGCATGAGGTGGGCGCGGGCGCGTTCGCGCAGCGGGTGCTCGGCGACGAGGGCCTGGGCGGCGGCGACGGCCTCGGCGGTGCGCCCGGCGGCCAGCAGCGCTTCGGCGTGCGTCTCGGCCGCCACGAGCCTCAGTTCGGACAGGCGCAGGATCTCGCCCTGGGCGAAGGGCGCCTCGGCCAGGTCGGACAGTACCCCGCCCCGCCACAGGGCCTGCGCGGCGGCCAGCACCTCCAGCGCCGCCGCCCCGTCCCCCGCGGCCAGGAGCCGGCGGCCGCGGTCCAGGGCCTGCTCGAACCGGTGCGCGTCGACCTGGCCGGGGGCGATGTCGAGCAGGTAGCCGGCCGGGCGGCGGGCCAGGATGTCGCCGCCCAGCGCCGCGCGCAGCCGGGACACGTAGGTCTGCAGCGCGTTGACCGCGCTCGGCGGGGGCTGCTCGCCCCACGCGTTGGCGATGAGCCGGTCCACGGTGACCACGCTCCGTCCGGCCAGCAGCAGCGAGGCGAGGATGAGGCGGGGCTTGGGGCCGCCCAGGTTCAGGCCGCTGCCGCCGGAGTGAACCTCCAACGGCCCAAGGATCCGGAACTCCACAACTCTCCTCGGCAGTGTGTCGACAGCGGTGACACACGGTACCGGCGCGGTGCACTTGGCTGCCCACAGCGGCCGCCGGTAGGGGCTGAGCTGCGGTGCAAGCGCGCTGCACGCGGGCTGCGAGCGGGTGGCGGCAGGTTGACCGGGCGCGGCGGGACCGGCCCGCCGCCCGGCCCAGAGGAGCCTTGATGAAGCCGACCCTTCGTCCCGTCGCGGGTACGGGCGGCGCGCCCGACTCGATCCCGGCGCACGTGCGCAGCAACTACGTCGAGTGCATCACGCTGCCGGCGCGTGCGCCGCGCCGGCCAACCCCGCCGCCGGCCCCGGGCAGCGAGGCCGGGGCGTGACGGCACCCTCGCCGACCGCCCTGGACGGGAGCTGGCGCGGCTGGGTGGCGGAGAACGTCGCCCTCGGCGTGCCGGACGGCGAGATCGTCTCGGCGCTGCGCGACGCCGGGCACGACGCGGTGACGGCCGCGGCGGAGGTCGAGCGGGCCTCGGCCCACCCGTACCTGGCCGCCGCCCGCCGGATCGCCGCCGAGTACGGCCGGGCCGAGGCGCTGCTGGACGCGTACGGGCAGCTGCGCGCGGCCGACGGCGGTGGCGTGCTGGAACGGCGCCGCGGCGTCGCGCCCGCGGAGTTCTTCGCCCGGTACTACCACGGCCACCGGCCCGTGGTGCTGCAAGGGCTGCTCGACGGCAGCCCTGCGCGCGAGTGGACGTTCGGCGGGCTGCGTCACCGGTTCGGCGACGTGACGGTCGAGGTGATGACGGGCCGGGAGGCCGATCCGGACCATGCCTGGCGCTACGACGCCCACCGCACGCCGATGCCGTTCGGCAGCTACCTGGACCTGGTGGAGGCGGGCCCGAGCAACGACAACTACATGGTGCCGCGCAACGAGAACTGGCGGCGCGACGGCCTGGCCGGCATGCGCGACGACATCGTGCCACCGGCCGGGATCGTGCCCGACGACGTCCTGCCGGAGGAGATGACGCTGCTGCTGGGCCCGGCGGGCACGGTCACGCCGCTGCACCACGACAACATGAACATCCTGCTGTGCCAGGTGCTGGGCCGTAAGCGGGTGCGGCTGGTGCCGTCGTTCCAGCGGCACCTGGTGTATCCGCGCGGCGGGACGTTCAGCCATGTCGACGCGGACGCCCCCGACCTGTCGCGGTTCCCCGACTACGCGTCGGCGACCGTGCTGGAGACCGTCCTGGAGCCGGGTGAGGCGCTGTTCATCCCGTTCGGCTGGTGGCACTGGGTGCGGGCGCTCGATCCGGCGGTCACCGTGAGCTTCCACCGGTTCGCCGTGCCCGGCGGCAACACCTACCTGTCCGAGCCGCACTCCACCGGTGCGGCCTGATGATGAAGGAGCACCACATGTCCGTGACCACCCGGGTGGCCGCTGTCGCGGCCCTGCTGGCCGCAGTGCTGGGCGGCGCCGCGCTGACGGCCGCGACGGCCGCCGAGCGCGGCGCCGTCTCGGCCATCAACCCGAAGGACCCGCCGCCGGAGACCACGAAGGGCTGAGCATCCCGCCGCGACGGTCCACGCCGGACCGCCGCGGCGGCAGGGTGCGACTGAGGAATCCGCCGGAGGCCGATCCGGACCGTGGAGCCGGGGCGTGAAGGCCGACAGGCGCATTGACATGTGGCTCTGCCGGTTCGACCCTGGTGTCGGCGACCTGGATGGGAGGACTCATGGAGAAGAAGAAGCCGCTCAAGGAGCGTGCCGCGGTCCGCGTGACCGGCGCGATCGTCACCGCCGCGACCCTGCTCACCACGCTCTACACGATCGCCGCACCGATGATCCAGAACGACCCGAAAGCGCCGTGACGGCCGTCCCCAGCCTCACCGCGGCTCTGTTCATCGCATCGCCGCTGCTCGTAGCCGGGGTCATGGGCGTGCTCCTGGGCCGCGACCCGCTGCGCCTGACCCGGCTGCGGCTGCGGTGGATCGCCCTGCTGTGGGCAGCCGCCGCGATCGCGGCCCTGCGGTACGCCGACCCCGGCTGGCTGCCGCAGCCGCTGCGCCAGGACAGCGGCCTCGCGCTCGCGGCGGCGACGTGGACGCTCAGCGCGGCATGGGTGGGCGTGAACCTGCGCGGGCGTACGCGGGGCCAGCAGGCCGGGCTGAGCGCCCTGCTCGCCGGAGCTGCCGCGAACGCGCTGGCCATCGCGGTCAACGGCGGCGAGATGCCGTACGCCCAGCCCGCCGGGCAGACCGGTGCTGACACGACGGTCGGCCATGCGGCGTGGGAGGCAGGGCAGCACCGCCTCTACTGGCTCAGTGACGTCATCGCCGTGCCCGGCACCGCCGTGTTGCTCAGCGTCGGCGACCTGCTCCTGATCGGCGGCATCACCACGCTGCTCGTCGCCGCCATGCGCCCGCGACGGATCACCGACCCCCTCGCCTCGGAGGTCGTCGACGACGAGTCCGACCAGACCCTGCAGCCGCGGCCGGCCGGCAGCCGGCCCGCTTCAGATTGACGGCTGCCGGGGCGCGGCGGATCATCATCGCGCACGAGGTGGGGAGCCGAAGTGGACAGTGTGGAGCGTCTTCTGACGCCGATGTTCGACGGGTACGACCGGTGGCGCGACCGGGCGCAGGCCTGGATCGACGAGACGGCCGGCAAGCCGATCCGGGCGTGGATCGCCCCGGTCCTGCTCGCGTTCGCCGCCACCGCCGCGCTCGTCGGGCTGCTCCGGCTGCTGCTGGCCGCGGCGGTCGGATTCGGCCCGTTCGGCCGCTGGGCGGTCGTGGCCGTCATCGGCACGCTGGCCGTGGTCATGCTGGTCGTCGTCACCCGCAACGTGGTCGTCTCGCTGGCCGACCCGAGCCAGCGGCGCCTGCTGCTCATCGCGCTCATCACCTCCGGCGCGGGCATCCTGGCCAGCGTCCAGGCCGTGGTCGCGCTGACGATCGCCCTGTCGGACGACCCGCCGCCGCTGTGGACCATCGAGCGGTTCTACCTGTGGCGGCTGGTCGGCTCCGTGCCGCTGCTCGACATCCCGGCCCGGCTGGAATGGGCGGAGCCGCCGGTTCTGCCGGGGCTGGCGGGCCACGTGCTCGAACTGGCGTTCATCCTCGTGGTCATCCCGCCGTTGGTCCGCGTCGGCATCGCCCTGTACGGCCAGGCCGAGGACCGCGCCCGGGAGCGCGAGTACTCGGAGGCGCTGGCGCACCGGTTCCGCGCCCGCAGGCTGTGGAGCAGCCTGGCCGATCCGCGTCTCACCACCATCGCCGCCGGTGCCGGAGCCGGGTGGGCCCTGGTCGAGCTGTACCGCCACACGCCGACCCGGATCCTGTCCCTGACCACGCTGGTGGGTGTCGTGGTGGCGGCGGCCCTGGCCCTCGTGGCCGCGGTCGCCGTGCGCTGGATGTACGACGTCCTGAGCGAGCAGGCCGCCCTCATCACCCTGGCCTGCGCGGCCCTGCTGGTCTGGTTGGACAGCCCGGCGCGGCGGCTCCTGCTGCCGTCGGCCGGACCGTTCGGGGCATGGGAGAAGCTCGGCGTGACCCTGGCCGTATGGCTGGTGCTGCTGCTGATCGTGCTGGTCTTCCTGTGGTCGGATCCGGAGTTCCTGGAGGCGCTGCTCGCGTTCACGCTGGTGATCGGCTTCCTGGGCGGCGACGCCCCGGCCGCCGTCTGGCTGCACCATCACGCGACGTGGCAGCCGTGGGGGCTGCCGCTGGACCAGCTGCTCATCACCGCGGGCCGCTGGTTCACCGTCGCGTTCCTCGTGCACCTGGTCTGGGCGGTGATCCGGCGGCAGCCGATCCTGGGCCACGCCGACTACGGCGACACGGCCGGCGGGCTGCGCCAGGATCTACGGGCGTACCTGCTGCGGGCGGTGCACCTCGTGATCGCGGCGGCCGCGGCGCTGACGCTGCTGCGGTCGGCGCACGCGGCCACCGGGTCCGCCCCGGTGGCGGGACCGTGGACGGAGGCGTCGCAGGCGCTGACCGCCGCGGCGTGGCACGTCGTCGACTCGCTGCCCGGCCCGGACGTCACCGAGATCCTCGACTGGCGGCTGACCGCCGACGTCACCGGCCGCTGGGCGGGGCTGGTGGTGATCCTGGCCGTCGGGGCGACCGTGCTGCTGGTGGCGCTGCCGATGGTCCGTACCGTCGCGTTGTGGGCCCGGCTGACGGCGGGCCGCCCGCGCAGCAGTGAGGCGCTGGCCTCGGTCCCGGGCGCGGTCGCCGACGATCTCGCCGCCGTGGTCGCCCACCTGGAAGGTGTGGCCGCCGCTGGAGAGCCGAGGTTCACCTTGGTCCCCCGTGCTCGGCGGGTGCCGTTCGGCCGCCGGGTCGACCTGGTCACCCCGACCGGCACGGCGGGGCGGCGGCTGGTGCAGGCCGAGCTGAACATGGCCACGCTGGTGCGGCTGTTCGGGCACGAGTCAGGGTGGTACCAGGCGGCGGACCGGGCGTTCGCGGCGACTGCGCGCGCGTTCGGAGCCCACGGCCAGTCCGCTTTCCCGCGCCTCGACGCGGGTCGGCGGCAGGACACCGTCGCCGCCGCGCGGGCCGCGGTCGACGGGTACGCCGCGCTGATCGTGGATTGGCGGGCCGCCTGGCAGGCGGGCGCGCCCGGCGGCGAACCCGCGGCCGTTCAGGCACAGCCGAATGAGGCGTAAAGGTCGCTGAGGGCTGCCCAGCACGGCAAAATGTCGTAAACGAGCGGATGTGCCCAGCCTCGGTGGGACGATGGCTTCCATGCGTGTGGTGGTGGACCTGACGAAATGTGAGGGGTACGCGCAGTGCGCATTCCTGGCGCCTGAGGCGTTCCGCATGGTCGGCGACGAGGCGCTGATGTTCGACCCGGCGCCGCCGGACGAGCTGCAGGAGAAGGTGCTGCGCGCCGCTGCCGCCTGCCCGGTGCAGGCGCTGCAGGTGGACATGGCCGACCTGCCGACACCCCCGCCGACCGCGACCGTGTCGGCCGACGGCGACGACCGCCTGCGCCACGAGGGCCGCATCGTGATCGTGGGCGCGTCCCTGGCCGGGCTGAAAGCGGCCGAGCAGCTGCGTGCCGAGGGGTTCACCGGCAAGCTGACCATGATCGGCGATGAGCCTGAGGAGCCCTACGACCGGCCGCCACTGTCCAAACAGGTGCAGACCGGCTGGGCGGCCTCGGCCGACACGACCCTGCCGCGGCGGCGCGACATCGCCGCCGACTGGAAGCTCGGCGTTGCCGCGACCGGCCTCGACCTGGAGCACAACTTCGTCACCCTGGCCGACGGCCAGCACGTCGGGTTCGACCGGCTGCTGATCGCCACCGGTGTCCGAGCGCGACCGTGGTTCGTACCGGAGGAGGCCGGGCTGGACGGCGTCTTCACCATCCGCACCCGCGCCGACGCGACCGGGCTGCGCGAGCGGCTGATGGCCGAGCCGCGCCGGGTGCTGGTCATCGGCTCCGGGTTCACCGGGTCGGAGATGGCGTCGGTCTGTGTCGAGCTGGGCATCCCGGTGACCGTGGCCGAGGCCGGCCCGGCCCCGCTGGCCGGGGCGCTGGGCGGGGTGATCGGCCGGATCGCGGCGGACATCATGCGCGAGCACGGCGTCGACCTGCGGGTCAACACGAGGGTCGACTCGCTGCAGGGTGAGGACGGCCGGCTGCGCCGGGCGCTGCTGTCCGACGGCACCACGCTCGACGTCGACGTGGCCGTGGTCGCGCTGGGCGGCATCCGCAACGTGGAGTGGCTGCAGGGCTCGAACCTGGCCGTGGGCATGTGGGGGGTGGCGTGCGACGCGGGCTGCCGCGCGTTCGACGCCAACGGCCTGGTGACCGACGACGTGTTCGTGGCCGGTGACGTCGCCCGGCAGCCGCAGCCGATGTTCGGCTACCAATTCCTGGCCATGGAGCACTGGGGCAACTCGGTCACCCAGGCGCAGGTCGCCGCGCACAACATGATCAGCGGCAAGACCGACCGCTGGCCGCACCTGGAGGTGTCGGCGTTCTGGTCGCTGCAGTTCGGCAACAACATCAAGTCGGTCGGAGTGCCGGTGATCGCCGACCAGATCGCGATCACCCAGGGGTCGGTGGACAAGCGCCAGTTCGTCGCCGCGTACGGCTACAAGGGCCGGGTCGTCGGGGCCGTCGCCTGGAACCAGGGCAAGTGGCTCGACTTCTACGAGAAGCTCATCGAGCAGGCCGCGCCGTTCCCGCCGCCGTACGACATGACCAACCCGCCGGCCGACCCGACGCCGGTGCCGGCCGAGTTCCCCGCCATGACCTACCCGGGCCGCGACGCGACCGTCGTGGTCACCGGCCACGACCCCAGCGAGCGCCGCGCCACCCTGGTACGCGGCCGGCGCTGAGCAGGAGACCACGCGATGACCGAGGCCAGCCTCTACGACCAGATCCTCGACTTCTCCAACCGCGCGAACCCGTGGCCGCTGTACGAGAAGCTGCGCTCCCAGCCGGTGTGGCAGGAGTCCGACGGCACCTTCGTCGTCAGCACCTACCGCGAGATCTACGCGCTCATGCACGACCCGCGGCTGAGTTCGGACATGACCAACCTGCTGCCCCAGTTCGCCGACAGGGTGCCGCCCGCTGAGGGGCCGCACAGCTTCATCACCACCGATCCGCCCCGCCACGACGTGCTGCGCCGCCTGGCGATGCGCCAGTTCGGGCCGCCGCACCGGCCTGATCTCATCGACAGGCTGACGCCGGCGCTCTCGGGGATCGTCACCGGGCTGATCGACAAGATCGCCGAAAAGCAGGAGGTCGACCTCGTCGACGAGGTGGCCTACCCGTTCCCGGTGGCCGTCATCTGCCACCTGCTCGGGGTGCCGCCGGAGGACGAGCCGAAGTTCAGCGCCTGGGTGAACCCGATCGTCAACGCGCTGGCCCGGCCCACCCCCGAGCAGGTCCAGGCCCGCGACGACGCACGGCAGCAGATGTCCAACTACATGTTCGAACTCGCCCAGCGCCGCCGCACCGAGCCCGGCGACGACATGATCTCCGGCTACGTCACCGACGACAGCCCCGACGGGCGCCTGGAGGGCGGCGACCTGTTCGCGACGCTGATGCTGCTGCTCATCGCCGGGCACGAGACCACCGTCAACCTGATCACCAACGGCTGGCTGACCCTGCAGCGCCACCCCGACGTGCTGGAGCGGCTGCGCACCGAACCCCGTTTCGCCATCCGCCTGGTCGAGGAGCTGCTGCGCTACGAACCGTCGGTGCACATCCTGCCGTTCCGCACCGCGGTGTCGGACATCGAGATCGGCGACACCACCATCCGCAAGGGACACCCGATCGCCGTCATGCTGGCGTCGGGCAACCGCGACCCGGAGTGCATCCCGCACGCCGACCGATTCGACCCCGATCGCGCTGACAACGTGCACCTGTCGTTCGCCGGAGGGGTCCACTACTGCTTCGGCGCGCCGCTGGCCCGCCTGGAGGCGCAGATCGCGCTGACCCAGCTGGCCAAGCGGCTGCACAACCCGCGCCTGGTCGCCGATCCACCGCCCTACCGCCCGAGCCCGGTACTGCGCGGACCGATCCACCTGCGGGTCGCCTACGAGAGCATCCTCCCCGCCGGAAACGGCTGAGGCCGGTGACCGCACAGGCTCTTGCCGGGGCGAGGCGTTCCATGGTCGAGTGCCCGGGTGGCCGACGACTGGGACGAGCGGTTCGGCTGGGCCTGGGACCTGATCAGCGAGGATCCCGCCCGGCGCGATGAGGCGCACCTGCGGCTGGACGGGCTCCGCGCGGCGCGGGCCGCCGCCGCCACTCCCGAGGAGCACCGGGAGGCGAGCCGGCGGCTGCTGCCCGACGGGCTGTGGATCGGGTCCCGGCCGGGGCTGGCGCGGCTGCCGCGCGCGGTGCGCTACCGCCTGCTCTACCTGGACTGGGAGGTGCGGTTCCCGCACGAGTGGGCCTGGCATGCCAAGTCCTGGAGCACGAAGAAGAGCCTGTTGCGGACCTTCTGCCGGCACGTGGACGAGCTGCCGGAGTGGATCCGGACGGTGCTGGCCGGGCTGGTGCTGGTGGCGGCCGCCCGGCCGCACCGGCTCGGCGACGAGCGCTATGCCCGGCTGGCCCGCGTCCTGGTCGACGACGCCATGCGCGAGCGGCTGCGGGAGCTGGGCGAGCACCCCGACAAGGGGGTACGCCTGCGTGCCGGTTACCTGACGTGGGTGGTCGGCAACCGGATCCTGCCCGAGCCGAAGCCCTGCCAATGGCGGGACTACCTGCGGGAACTCGGACTGGTCGAGGAGCCGGTGGAACGGTCCCCGGCGATCCTGTCCGAGGTCGACCAGGGGCGGGTGCCGACCCTGGTGCGCTGCCCGCGGTGCGACGGCCCGGCGGTGGTCGCGTGCCCGGTGCCCGGCCCTGGGCGGGTGCTGTGGCGGGTGGACTGCTCCGAGTGCGCGTACACGGCGTCGCGGCGGCCGGAGTTCAAGCAGGGCAACCGCCGCGACGGCAGCGTCGTGCACGATCCGGTGTTCCGGCTGCCGCTGTGGTTGCAGCAGCCCTGCGACGGCGGGCGGCGGCTGTGGGCGTACGGGACGGGCCACCTGGACGCGATCGAGCAGCACCTGCGTGCCCGCGTACGGCTGGCCGGCGGGGGTGCCTACCTGCCCGCGTACCAGGTCGACCTGCCGGACTGGATGATGCCGCTCGACCGGCGCGACGAGCTGCTGGCCGGGATCGCCGCGCTGCGTGCCACCGTGCCCGCCGGGCTCGGTGCGTGGCCGCACCGAGATGCCGATACGTGAGGCGGGCACCCGCCCGTGAAATGATCCACCCATGCTGACCCGCCGCGATCTCAACCGTGCCCTGCTCGCGCGGCAGCTGCTGCTGGAGCGCTCGCCGCTGGGGCCGCTGGAGGCGATCGAGCACCTGGTCGGCCTGCCCGCCCAGGCGCCGAACCCGCCGTACGTCGGGCTGTGGACGCGGCTGCGGGAGTTCCAGGTCGAGGACCTGTCGGAGCTGCTCACCGCACGGGCGGCCGTGCGCACCCCGCTGATGCGGGCCACGCCGCACCTGGTCAGTGCCCGGGACGCCGTGGACATCCGGCCGTTCCTGCGGGCCGTGCAGGAGCGCAGCCTGTCTGCCGCGCTGCGCGAGCGGCTGCGCGGCGCCGACCCCGACGAGGTCGCCGACGCCGGGCGGGCGCTGGTCGAGCAGCGGCCGTACACCGTCAAGGAGCTGGGCGCGGCGCTCGCGGGTCAGTGGCCGGACGCCGATCCGGCCGCGCTCGGGGCGGCGGTGCGGGCCGGGGTGCCGCTGGTGCAGGTGCCGCCGCACGGGCTGTGGGGCGCGGTCGGGCAGCCCGCATACACCAGCACCGAGCACTGGCTCGGCGTCGGCGACGGGCCGCGGATGACCCTCGACGACCTGGTGGTGCGGTACTTCGCCGCGTTCGGCCCGGCGACGGTTCGCGACGTGCAGGCCTGGTCGGGGCTCGGCGGGCTGCGGGAGGTAGTCGAGCGGCTCGGCGACCGGCTCGTGGACCACCGGGGCGAGGACGGCGTCGAGCTGCTCGACGTGCCGGGCGCGCCGCTGCCGGACCCGGACACCCCGGCGCCGGGGCGCTACCTCGCCGACTTCGACGCCGTGCTTTCGGCGTACGACGACAGCAGCCGGATCATCGACGACCGGGACCTGCGTGACGTCTTCGCCGTGCCCGGGGTCGTGCCCGGCACGGTGCTCGTCGACGGTGCCGTCCGGGCGATCTGGTCGATCGACCGCAGGAAGGGCGCCGCGACGCTGGTGGTGCGGCCGCTGTTCCAGATCCCGACCCGCGACGTGCAGGAGCTGACCGAGGAGGGCGAGCGGCTGCTCGCCTTCGCCGCCCCCGACGCCACCCGCCGCGACGTCCGCTTCAACTCCCGCTGGTAACCATCCGCGCTCCCCCGGCCCGCCACGAAACGTCGATCGACGGCACACCCATGTCGGCGTCGTTCTACTCGAACACGCACTTCAGCCAAGCCCAGAAGACCGCGATCCTCAACGGCCCCTACGGCACGTTCCTGTCGTGACCGTCGCGTGGCGTACTCAGGACAGGGAGCGCGTGGCGTCCACGACCCGGCGCACCTCGTCGGCGTCGGTGGCCTCGCGGCCGTCCCGGCTCACCGGTGCCCGCAGGTGGATCTCTTCGACCCCGGCCCGGTCGAGCACCAGCCGGACGTTGTGCGACCGGATGCCTCCTGCCGCGACGATCCGCAGCCGGTCGCCGGCCCGCTGCCGCAGTTCGGCGAGGCGTGCGGCGCCGTCGAGCGCGGTGGGGGCCGCACCGGAGGTGAGGACCGCGTCCACCCCGAGGTCGATGATCTCCTCGAGCGCCCGGAGCTGGTCGCCGACCTCGTCGAAGGCCTTGTGCACGGTCACCGGCAGCGGCCCGGCGGCCGCGACGAGGCGGCGCAGGACGGCCAGGTCGAGGCGGCCGTCGCCGGTGAGCGCGCCGACGACCACGCCGAGCGGCAGACCGTGCGGGTTGGGCAGGGCCCGGACGGCGGCGATGTCGGCGAGCATCACCTGTTCTTCGAGTTCGCTCACCCGGAAGTCGCCACCGCGGGGCCGGACCATCACCCGCAGCGCGGCGGTGCGCAGCGTCCGCAGGGCCACCTCGACGGTGCCCAGGCTCGGCGTGGTGCCGCCCTGGCCGAGATCGGCGCACAGTTCCAGCCGGTCCGCTCCGGCCGCCTCCGCCACCAGCGCGGTCGGCACGTCGCTGACACAGATCTCCACCGTGATCACGGGATGAACCTACAGCGGGGTTCCGGAGCCGGTGATGGGGCACCTGCGCGGGACCGCATCGTGGCGGCGGCCGCCGAACCTGCCGCATTTCCCGCGACAGGCCCCACCGAACAGATCATCCAGCGGGTCTGCACTGTCATGAGGACCATCACCACGGCCGTCGGCGGCTTCGTCACCGCCGTCCTGCTCGCCACCGCCGCCGGATGCGGCGCGGACGCGGCGTCGCCGGCACAGCTCGACCCGACCGCGGCCGCCCGCCAGCGCGTGATCGACACCGCCAACGTCGACTGCCTGGACGACCCCGGCCCGCTGGTCGCGATCACCGACGCCGAGCAGGACATGACGGCCGCGATCCAGGTCGGCACGGGCGACACCGGGGTCGTCCTGCTGCACCAGCTCGACGGCACCGCCTGCCAGTGGTACCCGTTCGCGCTGATCCTGGCGCAGCACGGCTACCGGGCGCTGGCGCCGGACATCACCTCCCGCGACGCCGTGGAGGTCGCCCAGGCCGGCATCGCGCATCTGCGCAAGGAGGGCGCCAAGCGCGTGTTCGTCATCGGGGCCTCGCGCGGCGGCACCATCGCCCTGGCGGCCGCGGCGGCCACCACGCCGCCGGTCGACGGGGTGATCGCCCTGTCCGCGCCGACCGTGTACGACGCCGACGCGCTGACCGCGGTCAAGAAGCTGGACGTGCCGACGATCCTCGTCGCGGGCGACCTCGACGGCACCTTCGCCGACCACGCCAGGGAGCTGTACGGCCTGTCCGTCGCCAAGCACAAGAAGCTGATCATCAGCTCCAGCATGAGCCACGGCGTGACCCTGGTCAGCGGGCGCGTCGAGGACACCATGATGGCGTTCCTGACCGATCCGGCCGCCACGGCCGACGCCCCGGACCCGGCGTAGCACAGGGCGTACGGCGACGGGTCCCATGACCGGCGCATGTCCGGATTAGACTGCCGGATCGGCATTGACGACGTCAACGGGGGCGGCGATGAGCACTGACGATCGGATCGTACGGGCCAGAGAGGTCTATGCGAGGGTGGTGTACGGCGGCGACAGCAGCGCGCTGGCCGACGCCGGACGGGGCCTGGATGCGCTCGAAGCCGATGCGGCGATGACGCGCGGGCTGCTGCTGCACGCACGGTTCCAGAGCGCGTCCGCCGACGCCGGTACACCGCCCGCCGAGGATCCCGCCGAGCTGGCGCTGTTCGAGCGCGCGCTCGAGTCGTACCGGGCGCTGGGCGACGCGCGCGGCGAGGGCGAGGCGCTGTTCTGGATCGGCTGCGTCCACCAGTTCATCCGCCGTGACGACGAGACCGCGGTGCCGTACCTCGAGCGGTCCCGCTCGCTGGCAGCGCAGGCGGGCGACAAGCCGACCCAGGCCGAGGCGCTGCGGCACCTGGGCGTGGCGGCGCACGCGGCCGGCCGCCTGGACGAGGCACGCGAGCGGCTGGAGGAGTCGTGCCGGCTGCGCCGGGAGGCCGGAATCCTGCCTGGCGTGGCGTCCAACATGATCGGGCTGGCCTACATCGCCGCCGCCCAGGACCGCCGCGCCGACGCGCTCGCCACCCTCGACGAGGCGTCTGCCATCGCGCACGAGCACGGCGCGCACGCCATCATCCGGCACATCGAACACGCACGAACGCAGATCTGAACGGGTGGCCGCGCTGGACGGCCGGACGAGCCGGCCACGCGGCAGCGTCCGTTAAGAAGGGCACCTTCTTCTACGTAAAGCGTTAAGAAGGTGCCCTTCCTTTGCCCGTGGCGGGGCGCGTCAGGACGCGTGTTCGGCTGGGGACGGCGGTCCGAGCGGCACGGGCAGCGCCGCGAGCAGCTGCCACGGCACCGGCGACGCCGGTTGCAGGAGCACCGCGGCCCCTCCCCCGCCCGCGAGGAAGGTCGGGTCGGCCGGGAGCTGCCGACGGCCTTCGAGCAGCCGGTCGCGCAGGTGTTCGTGCAGCCGGGCGGCCTCAGCGAGCCCGTGGTGGGCCGCGAACAGCCCCGCCACGGCCATCGTGCCCGGTATGCCGTGGCAGAAGGCGTACCGCTGCTCCGGTGGGTCCGGGTCGAGGTAGGCGCCGTCGTCCCAGACCGCGCACAGCGACCTCATCGCGGCGACGGCGTACTCGGTGAGCCCGGAGTCGCCGAGCACGGCACCGGCGCGGGCGAGTTGCCACGCGACGCCCGGCGTGCCGTAGCACCAGGCCTGCCGGTGCCCGTGCCGCCCCTCGTCGGCGTCGCTGCGGGCCCAGGTGAGAACACCGCGGTCGTCGGTGAACGAGGCGCGGTGCAGGTGCCGGGCGAGACGGCCGATCGCCTCCATGTTGCGGTCGCGCAGCGGCGGCACGCGGTCGTGGGCTGCCAGCAGCGCGGCGAGCACCCCCGGCACGCCGTGGGCCAGGCCGTGGTTGAACCGGCCCGCGTTCCAGGCGGCGGCCGCGACCGGCTCGTGCGGGCCGTGCCGCAGGCCGTGCAGGTGCGGATCGCAGCGCTCCAGCAGCCACCGCTGGGCCGAGGCCAGCACCGCTGCCGCCGCTGGTTCGGTGTCGGCCGCCGCGGCCACCGCCAGCACGACGCCCGCCATGCCGCTGACGACGTCGTACTGCGGCGAGGTCAGGTTGCGGGGGGCGGTCTGGGCGTCCACCCAGGCCGCGAGGTTGCGGCAGGTCAGTTCGAGCAGCGGCCGCAGGCGCAGGTGGGCCGCGGCGGCGTGGCTCATCCCGGCGGCGACCGCGGCGAGGCCCCCGCCGTGCAGGCGCGCGGGCGCGGCCCCGGCGCGGTGTTCGGCGGCCCAGGCCAGCAGCGGGGCGAGGTCCTGCTCGCCGCGCATCCGGGCGAGCAGCGGCAAGGTGAACGTCATGGCGGTGCTCCGCAGCGGCCGGGGCGGGTGGCGCCCGCCCCGGCCGCGTCTGTCAGAAGGTGTGGCAGCTGGCGCGGCCGCAGCAGCTGTTGTTGGTCAGCGGCATGGCCGCGTTCGGCGCGAGCTCGCGAAGCTCGGCGAAGTCCGTCTCGAGGTCGGCGATGAGCGCGTCGACGTCGTTGAGCTTCAGCTCGACGGGTTTGGTCTCCACTGGGAACCGCCTTTCGGTGTGTTCGCCGCTGTGGCGCGGCGCTCCCCGCGGTCGCGGGAAGTCTGAGGTGTCACGGCCGGCCCGCCGGGGCTGCGGCCGTGGTGGTGGTATCCATCCGGAAGAGCAGCTCGGCGAGGTGGCCGCCGTGGTGGCCGGGGACCGACTCGTCGCGCACGGGCGCCTGCCCGGGGTCGGGCAGCAGCTCGGCGGCCCAGATCGTGTCCCGGGTGCCGGGCAGTTCGGCCAGCAGGCGCGCGAAGTGCAGGCTCTCCAGGTCGACGACGGCCGGATCGTCGTGCGGGTCGGCGGCGACCGTGATCCATCGGGGCAGCCGCAGCCGCTCGCGCAGCCCGTGCACGGTCCGCACCTGCTGGGCCGGGCTCTGCGCGCGGGTGGGCAGGTCGGCACGCGGGATGCGCCACTGTGCCGGGCTGACGACCAGCACCCCGCCGAGGGTCAGCCGCGGCATGTACCGCCGTTCGGGCCAGCCGGGCAGGGAGTAGTACAGCGGCCGCCAGTGGCGCCGGTCGTCCTGCGGCGAGGCGCGCTGCAGCAGGTCGCGGATGGTGTCCCAGGGCGCCTGCGGCACCCGTACGCTGTGGCACACCGGCCAGATCGGCCCGTGCGGGCCGTTGGCCACCACCCGGCCGTCCACGGCGTGCAGGGTGATCTCGGACAGGGGCAGGAACGCGGCCCGGTCCCGCGGGCCCTGCGGGAAGTAGCCGGTCGCGTCCGGGTCGCCGGTCCACCAGGTGGTGTACGCCGGGCGGCGGACCGCGTTGGCGGCCATCACGGTCAGCGGCGGGATGAGCAGCTCCACGAACGGGATACCCGCCTGCGACGACGCCCGGTCCAGGAACGACCGATAGTCCTCGACCTGCGGAAGGTCCCTGTCCAGCAGTCGCAGCGCGGGAGCGAAGCGCGCGTCGAGCACGCCCGCGGGGGCCAGGTCGGCCAGGACCGCGACCGGCCCGTCCGGGATGGCCAGCGGCCGCAGCAGGACGTCGGTCGGCCAGTCGACCGGCTGCGGCGGCGCCTCCGACAGCAGCTCGCAGGGGATGTCGACGGTGCCTGGATCGCCGTCGAGGCGCGCGGACACCCAGGCGGCCAGCCGACCGTACGGCGAGCCGGGATCGGCCGCGGCGGGCCAGTCGTGGCGGTGTGCCGCGTGGGGCGGGGGCGGGTCGTCGGCGTCGAGGCAGCGGGCCACGATCTCCAGCAGCGGTCGCGGCTCGGCGCCGATCGCGGCGGGCAGCCGGCCTCCGGCGGGCCGGGAGTCCAGATCGGTCAGTGCCATCAGGCGCAGCGCCGCCCGCAGCGCGCCGGTCAGCAGCTCCCGGTGGCCGGGGTCGAGCCCGGCGGCGGCCGGGCGGTAGACGTCGGTGTAGGCGTGGCCGTCAGCGGGCGGCGCGGGGCGGGGGGTGTCCAGCGGGGCCCACGGGCTGCGCACCGCGCGCGGCGGGGCGGACAGGTGCAGCACGCCGAGCGCGACCAGGTGGTGCACGAAGTCCAGCAGCACCTGCCGCCCGCGCGGATCGTCACCGGCCAGGCTGTTCACGACCTCCTGTACCGGCGCGGGCTGGTGCTGGACCAGGGACCAGACGGCCGCCATCGCCGCGGTCCGGCGAACGGTGACCTGCCGCAGCCGGGGCGGGTCGGTGCCCTCGACCCGCCATACGCGCAGGGCATCGGTGTCGTTCCAGGCCAGCGGCGCCGCCGACAGCAGCGCTCCGGGCGCCGCCGACTGCTCGCGGGCTCCGGCGAAGTTCTGCACCGTCTCGGTGGCGGCGGTGGCCCCGACGGTGAGGAGGCCGCCGGCCTGCCAGCCACCGGCGGCCGGCAGTGGCGCGACGTGCGCCAGCCAGCCTTTCGGGGTCGCCCGGGTGCTGCCCCGGACCAGCATCCGCCACAGGAACTCGCTGCGCTGGCGCATCCGCTTGGACGTCCACGGTTCGCCGTGGGCGAGCCGCCGGGCCACGTCGGCGGCGACCGCGCTCTCGGCGAGGGCCTGCCGGCCGGCGGGCGTACGGTGCAGCAGCCGCCACGGCAGGGCGTGCAGCCGATCCCGCTCGGCCGCCACCGCGTCGTCCCAGCCGCTTCGGGCTTTGCCGAGATCACGGACCAGCACCGCGAGGCAGGCGAGGCCCTCGGCCAGGTCAGGGCGCAGCCCCGCAGCGGCGGCGGCCAGGGTGTCGACGTCGTCCGCGTCGGCCGCGCCGCCGTGCAGGCCGCGCCGCACCCGCAGGGCCAGCGCACGCTGCCGAGCAGTCAGGCCGCTCGACGGCACCAGCTCGTGTCCGATCCGCTCGGCGAGCGTCGTGGCGTGCCCGGCAAAGCGGCGCTCGACCGCGACCAGGTCGTCGAGCTGCCGGAACAGACCGGGCGAGGCGGCGTCGCGCAGCTCGGTCAGGGGCAGCGCGGCGAAGCGCAGCAGCGCGGTCACGGCCGCGCGCTCCGGTCGGCGAGGGCCGCCGCGGCCAGGGCCTGGGTCATCGCGCTGAGGCGGCCGCGGTTCCAGTGGAAGATGGTGACGAAGGCGGCGGCCTCGCGGGGTCCGATCAGCGTGCCAGGCCGGGTGAAGTAGCCCGCCGTCCAGGCGGCCCCCGCGGCCAGCAGCGCCGGGCGGTGGCGTTCCACGACCGCCGCGGCGGCGGGTGCGAGCGCATCGCGCAGCCGCTGCGGGTCGGCCCAGGCGAGCCTGATCGCCTCGACGACCGGGGTGATCCGGGTCTGGTCGAGCCCTTCGGGCAGCCGGCGGTAGGTCTGGCGCTGGATGCGCCGCCAGACCTCCAGGTCCTCCCAGCCGGAGATCTCCAGGCCGTTGAGGGTGTGCCGCAGCAGCGCCAGCGAGAAGGCCCAGTTGGGGGTGGTGCCGCCGAGGGCGTGGAAGTCGGCCCACGCGAGCGTGTCCACGGTGAACAGCCGGTGCGCGAAGACCATCGCGTCCGGGCCGCCGAACAGCAGCTCCTCCGGCTCGTAGACGCCGGGTTCGGCGTGCTCGACGCCGGGCAGGGCGGCCAGCTCGTCCAGCAGCTCGGCGGCGAGGGCGTCGCGCTGCTGCGGCGTGGTCTGCACCCTGATCCGGATGCCCGGTGGCTTGTGCATCAGGAACGCGTTCTCGACGTCGGGCCGTTCGCCCAGCCGGGCCAGCAGCGCGGCCAGGTCGTGGTAGAGCGCGGGGTCGAGGTGGCGCTTGGGCGCGACGCCGACGTGCGCCCAGGACCGGCTGGGGGCGAGCCCGTCGAGGGCGGCCACCCCGGCGCGGACGAACGCGGCCGTACGGTCACCCAGCAGCGGGCACAGGGCCGCGGCCAGCGTTTCCGGCGGCACCTCGCCGGGGTTCCCCCATCGCATGCGTCGATGATCCGTTCGAGGGGTGCACGCGGTTAAGAGAGACGAACAGGCGTCTTGACACATGTCGATTGATATATCCTCCACCGGTGCTGACCGTGTCGGTGGTCGACGACGACCAGATGCTCCTCGACGGGATCCGAGCCTGGCTGGCCACGGTCGCCGACGTCACGCTGCGGCGCACCGCGCGCACGGTGGACGAGCTGCTCGACGGCGACGTCCGGGCCGACGACGTGGTCATCCTCGACCTGCTGCTCGCCGACCACTCCGACCCCGTCGACAACGTCCGGCGGCTCGTCGCGGCGGGCAGCAGGGTGCTGGTGATCAGCGTGGTCGCCTCGGCCGAACAGGGCCGCCGCGTGGTACGCGCGGGCGCCGCCGGCTACCTGACCAAGGACCACGACCTCGGCGCGCTGCTGGACACGGTCCGCGAGGTCGCCGCCTACGGCGAGGTGCACTCCCCCGAGCTGGCGTTCGCCTGGCTGGCCGACCGCAGCGAGGACCGACCGGTGCTCTCGCCGCAGGAACGCGCGATCCTGCTGGCGTACGCCTCGGGGATGACGCTGACCGCGGCCGCGCGGAAGCTGGGGATCCAGCCGGCCACCGCCAAGAACTATCTGGACCGCGTGAAGGAGAAGTACCGCCGGGCCGGCCGGCCCACGTACACGAAACTCGACCTAGCCAGCCGGGTCCGTGAGGACGGCCTGCTGCGCTGACCGGGCCGGCCAGATCAGGTCCACGCAGGTGCCGTCGCCCGGCACGGAGAACACCTCCGCCGCGCCGCCCACCTCGCGCATGCGGTCCCGGACCGACGAGCGCAGGCCGAAGCCGGGCCGGGAGGCGGGGTCGAACCCGGCGCCGCGATCGACCACCCGCACGGTGACCACGCCGCCGTCCTCCACCACGGTCACCCTGGCATCGCGTACCCCGGCGTGCAGCGCGACGTTGTTCAGCGCGGCCCGGCACGCCTCCGACATCGCCGCCACCACCTCGTCGGGCAGCTCGACGGAGATCTGATCCGCCCACACCCTGATCCGCAGCCCGAGATCGGCGGCCGCCGCGGCGACCTCGGCCAGCCGGTCGGCGAGCGTCCCGCCGGACGACTCGTCGGCCAGCATCAGGCGGACGTAGTCCGCGTCCACGGCGCACCGGCGGCGCACCTGCTCGGCCCGATGATCCAGCCCGCCCCGGGCGATGGCGGTCAGCGTCGTCAGCACCGTGTCGTGCAGCCGCCGGAACTGCGTCATGCGCTCGGCGTAGCGCGCCCGCTCGGTCTGCGCCTGCAGCCGCTGCCGGTTCAGGTCCTCCAGCCGCGCGGCCTGACCGCGCAGGTAGCCCACGATGAACAGCAGGATCACCGCGAACCAGACGTAGGAGTTGAGCCGCGTCGCGAAGTCGACCGCCCAGTGGCGCTCCACCCCCAGGTCCTCGGCATGGGCGACCAGGTACGCCACCCCGGCGGGGACCAGCGCCGGGGCCAGGTGACGGCCCGGGACGGTGGCGCCCAGCAGCGCGCCGGTAGCCAGCATCACCGGCGAGGACCAGTTGACCGCGGACACCACCCGGTCCGCGAGCGGCACGTTGGCGGATACCGCGAGCACCAGCACGCACGTCATCACCACGTCCCCGGCGACGGTCCACGGCGCGAACCAGCCCTGCCTGCGTACCGCGAGCACCAGCACGATGTTCCACACCAGCGCCGCACCGAGGAGCAGGACGTTGACGTGCCGGTCCACATAGGGCGTGGCGTGGGCGAACACGCCCGCCGCCGCCGGGAGGATGTAGCTGGCCCGCTGCGCGACCAGCAGCATCGCGGTGAACCGGTGCACGCGTTCCGGCCAGGGGCGGGCCGCGAGAAACAGTGGATCGCGCCAGCCCAACGACGCATTGATCCGCATGGCGACGCACACTACCGGGCGTCGGCTCCGGCAAGTGCCTGGACGCCTACGACAACGGTACGGCCGCCGGCACCCAGCTGATCCTCTGGCCCTGCGGACCCGGTACCAACCAGAAGTGGATCCGCGCCTGACGAATCGCGCAGCAGCCGCCCCGCATCAGCGGCGGGGCGGCTGCTCCGCCGATCAGCGGTCTGTCAGTGGAGTCTTCCGGCCGGATCGCCGAACCAGCGGTGGAGGCAGGCGTCCAGGTCCCGCTGGTCGTCACCGATCCAGGCGACGTGGCCGTCCGGGCGCAGCAGGACGCAGGGAGCGTCCAGCGCCGCAGTGGGATCCCCGAGGTAGTCGACCCGATCCGACCAGCCGCCGGTGGTCAGGCGTTCGGTGCGGTCCAGCAGCAGGCCGCGGCCGCGATGCAGCAGGCGGTAGAGGCGGCCCTGCTTCACGTCGATGTCGGGCAGGCGGCGGCCGAGCAGGCCGGGGCCCGTGCCGAAGTCGTAGCGGACGCCGATCGCGGTGATCTTCTCCATCAGGTGGCGGTTCACCTCTTCGAAGTCCATCAGCTCCGTGAGCA
This sequence comes from Catellatospora bangladeshensis, assembly GCF_016862575.1. Lineage (GTDB taxonomy): Bacteria > Actinomycetota > Actinomycetes > Mycobacteriales > Micromonosporaceae > Catellatospora > Catellatospora bangladeshensis. The sequence goes on from NZ_BONF01000014.1 coordinate 161,875, forward strand.
GCCTACGCACCGCCTGCGCGCCCGGCTCGGCGGACAGCAGCTCCAGCTGGGCCCGGGTGTTGTCCAGCACGTCCGCGGCGACCGGATGACGTTCGGCCTGGTAGGTGTCCAGCAGTGACGCCGGGGCCCAGCCGCGGATCTGCGCGGCCAGCTTCCAACCGAGGTTGAACGCGTCCTGTACGCCCAGGTTGAGCCCCTGCCCGCCGATGGGCGGGTGGATGTGCGCCGCGTCGCCGGCCAGCAGCACCCGCCCGACCCGATAGCGTTCGGCCAGCCGGGTGGCGTCGCCGAAGCGGGACACCCAGCGCGGGGAGTGCACGCCGAAGTCGGTCCCGGCGATGGTGCGCAGCTCCCGCCGGAAGTCCTCGATGGTGGGCGGCTCCGCCCGGCCGCTGAGCCCCGCAGCGGGGACCACGACGCGATAGACCCCTGCGCCGAAGGGCGTGAGGCTGAACCGCCGGTCGGTCTCGGCGATCTCGGCGACCTTGGCGGCGATCTCCGCCTGCGGCACCCCCGCCTCCATCTCGCCCATCAGCGTCTCGGTCCTGGACGGCACGCCGGGGAACCCCACGCCGAGCAGCTTGCGCACCGTACTGCGCGCGCCGTCGCACCCGACGAGATAGCGCGTGCGCAACCGCTCCCCGTCAGCCAGCTCCACGGTCACGCCGCCGTCGTCCTGTACGAGGCCGGCCACCGCGCAGCCGTGCCGGACCTGCGCACCCAGCGCGGTCGCGTGTTCTTCGAGCAGCTGCACGATGACCGGCTGCGGGATGCCCAGCAGGTAGGCGTGCGCGGAGTCCAGGCCCGTCGGCGCGGGCTTGCTGATCGCGGCGAAGAAGCCCGCGGCCGGGCGCTGCCGGGCGCGCTCGCGGACGCGCTCCAGCAGGCCGCGCATGGCCAACAGCTCGATACTGCGGATGTGCAGCCCCACGATGCGGACGAAGGACGCGGGCTCGGTCTCCTTCTCCAGGACGAGGACCCGCACGTCGTGCAGCCGCAGCTCGGCGGCCAGCATCGCGCCGGTCGGCCCGCACCCGGCGATGATCACGTCGTATCCGGCCGGGGCAGCCGACGACGGCTCGGCGGTGAACTGAGTGTGCATAGGTGTTGCCTTTCGGGAGTGCCTTATCAGCGAGGCGCTCCCGGCGACGCCTACGTCAGTCGCCCGGCCGTGACGGCAAGGGGGAGCACCCACATCGGTCCAGCGTTCATGGGTCTCACCTCCTCGGGCGAAGTCACGGTCGAATGCAAGCTACCGGCCCGAGCGCCGTCCCGTCCAGTCCGCCGTGCGGCCCTAGACTCCCGGCATGGACGACCTGACGCTGGACCGGCTGATCGCGCAGACCCTCGTCGAGAACTACGACTGGGACGAGGAGCAGGCCGAGGAGGCGGTGGCCACCTGGCGGGACAGCGGCTCGGACGGCGGCTGGGACGCCGACGCCATCGCGGAGAGCATCCACCGAGCGTCGGAGGACGAGGACTGAGCCTGCACGTTCGGCGGCCGCCTGGAGGACTGCGGCGGGGCGGGGTGCTCTTCCGCCACCGGCTACGGGGCCGGAGGGTCTTCGGGTCGTGCCGTGGCGGTGCCGCCGGGGTGGAACTCGGTGGTGTTCTCGACCTGCCCGTCGGCGGCGATGACGGCCAGGCGGCTGGGGGTGCTGGCGCGGGCCGCGGTGACGGCCTGCCAGAGCGCATCCGGCTTGCGCGGGTGTATGCCGACCACGTCGTCGCCGTCGAGCACGTCCCACACGTCGTGGTTGGCGACCACCTCGAAGCGCCGCACGGGAAACCTCCTCACGTGCCGACGGCGCCCCGCGCGGGGTGGCGGGGCGCCGTGGGAGTGTCAGATCTCGGTGCGCTCCTCGACCCGGCGGTACTCGGCCGGCTCGCTGACGATCCGGGCGCGGTTGCGCGGACCCCAGATGAACGCGGTGAACAGCAGGCCGAGCGCACCGCCGATCATGAAGATCCAGCCGATCACGTCGATGTCGATGCCGGCGACTTCGAAGTCGAGCGCGAACGTGAAGATCGCGCCGAGCACGATCAGGAAGATGCTTGCGCCGATACCCATGGTGGTCACCTCCAGAAGCTGCCGCTGACGTTGCGGCCTCGGCGCGCCGATACCCCCGGCCTGGGAGCAGAAACCGGCCGGGATCGCCAGTGGCCGCTCTGAACTGGGAAAACGGTCGATGCGGGGGCGAGGGCGGGTTGGGTATTTCACAACTCAGTGACAACTTCGGCGGCGGCGGCGCTTTGGCGGTTTCCCGGCGGATTCCCGTGTCGGCGAGTTCCAGACCGCGGCGGCCGGCGTATGGCGATACGGTCGATGAGACGAACGAAGGAGATGTCGGCCATGACTGCTTTGCCACCCGTCGTCGACTCCGCCACCTGGCGCAAGGAGCTGGACGAGCTGCGCGCCCGCGAGAAGGCGGCCACCAGGGAGCTCGACGCGATCGCCGCCCGGCGGCGCAGGCTCCCGATGGTGCGGATGCCCGACTACACCCTGGTCGGGGCCGAGGGGCCGGTCCGGCTCGTCGACGTCTTCGACGGCAGGTCGCAGCTGATCGTCTACAACCACATGTGGGACCCGGACGCGCAGTGGCAGTGCGGCGGCTGCACCAGCCTCACCTCGTCGTACACGCGGCTGGACTTCCTCGACAACTACGACGCGCGGTTCGTGATCGTCACCCAGGGGCCGATCGAGGCGGCCCTGGCCTACGCCGAGCGCGTCGGCAACAGGATGACGTGGTACTCCACCGCCGACAGCCCGTTCGGGGCCGACGTCGACGCACCGCCCGGCGGCGGCTTCGCGTTCAACGTGTTCCTGCGCGACGGCGACACCGTGTACCGCACCTGGCACACCAGCGGTCGGGGGGTGGAACAGCTCACGTTCACGTTCCCCCTGGTCGACGTGCTGCCGTACGGGCGGCAGGAGGAGTGGCAGGACTCCCCGGAAGGCTGGCCGCAGGGCCCGGCGTACAGCGGCTGGCTCGACTCGCCCGACATCGCCCGGTTGTACGGTCCCGACCGGTGACACCGGGCGCCGGATCGCGCGGGTGGGCCGCGAACCTCCGGGATTGATACCGCCCACGGGTCCGGTGTTTCTTCGTCGACTACGTCGCTCCGGCCGGTAGGGTCGCATCTCTCATGCCGCACGGCGTCTCACCCGGATGCCGGAGCCGATGCTGATGTCGGCGGCTGCCCGAAACGAGGAGCGTTCCATGACGACAGTCGACGACGGCCTGGACCTGGAGCAGGTGGCCGACCTGCTGCGGCACCGCTACCAGCAGACCCTGGAACAGATCGCGACGCAGACGGCCGAGACCCGTGATCTGCGCCAGGCCGCGCACCAGGACACCGGCGACATGGCCGACGCCGGTTCGCTGATCAGCGACACGGCCCAGCACGACATCGTGACGGCCGCCCTCAGCGAGCAGGCCGGGCGCCTGGCCTCGGCGTTGCAGCGGCTACAGGACGGCTCGTTCGGGACCTGCGGCAGATGCGCACAGCAGATCCCGCTCGCCCGGCTCGAGATCATGCCGTGGGCCACCCACTGCGTCACGTGCCAGCAGCACGCCGAGAAGCTCCGGTGACACCCGCCCGCGCCACCGGACGCGCCCTCACGGTTTGAGCAGGTCCCCCAGCCGGTATCGGCATGGCATGGCGAATGTTCCCGCGCAGCAGCACGACGCAGCCGCCCGTCCCGGCACCGGTGACGGGCCGCCGCCTCGGATGCCCTCCGACATCACCCCCGGCCTCGGACCGTTCGACCGGTTCGCCACGCACGCGTCGAACTTCTTCTCCAAGGCCTGGTTCTTCTCGCTGTGCGTGCTGCTGGTGCTGATCTGGGCGCCGTCCTACTTCCTCATCGGCGACCTCGACACCTGGCAGCTGATCATCAACACGGCGACGACGATCGTCACCTTCCTCATGGTCGCCCTGCTGCAGAACACCCAGACCCGGGCGGACAAGGCGGTGCAGCACAAGCTCAACGCGATCGCCGACGGCCTGGCCGACCTGATGGGCCATATCGCCGAAGCCGACGGCCGGCCCCAGCTGCACGCCGACGTCGACGAGCTGAAGGCGGCGGTGGGCCTGGAGACCCGCGAGGGCGCATAGCCGCGCGCCCGGCACACCGCACCGGTTCACCGGGCGCTGGGCGCCGGGCGCTCGACAGGCAGAACCATACGATGCTCGAACCGGCCGGCCGCCGGCCGTCGATCCTGCCTCCGGGAAGGTGTACCGGCTCCTCGGGGCAAGCCCGAGCGGTGACCGAAGGGCGCCTTGAATCACGATCGTCGATCTGACAACATCGACAACCATCGTGCTATCACGACGTTCGGCGACTGTTCCGACACCCCTGGAAGGAAGCCACATGCGGTTACCCCACCGCGTCACGCTCATCTGTGCGCTGCTCGCAGCCGCCGCTCCGGTGCCGGCCGCCGGCGCGAGCGCGGCTCCGCAGGCCGCGCTCGCCCAGATCGAGGAGCGGGTATACGTCGAGTCCAGCGTGGACTCCAACGGCGACGGGCGGCTCGACCGGATCGCCATCGACATCGCCCGGCCGTCGACGGGCGGGCCGTTCCCCGTCGTGTTCGAGCAGAGTCCGTACCGCAACGGCCTTGCCAACGCCGCCAACCACGGCGTGAACGTCAGCGCCCTGCCGCAGGAGAGCCTGTTCTCGCTGGGCATACCGCCGGCGGCCGGAGCAGGTGTCAGTGTCGCCAGGCCGGTGCCGGACCTGCCCGACTGGTACGACGACTACTTCGTGCCCAAGGGGTACGCGGTCGTGCTCGGCCACAGCCTCGGCACCGGCGCCTCGGAGGGCTGCCCGACCAGTGGGGACATGCAGGAGACGCTGGCCACGACCGCGGTCGTGGACTGGCTCAACGGCCGCGCCCGCGGCTTCAGCGCCTCGGGCGCCCAGGTGACGGCGTCCTGGAGCACCGGCAACGTCGGCATGATCGGCATCTCGTACAACGGCACGCTGCCGAACATGGCCGCCGCCACCGGCGTCGCCGGGCTCAAGGCGATCGTGCCGATCTCGGCGATCTCCAGCTGGTACGACTACTACCGGGCCAACGGGCTCGTCGTCGCCCCGGGCGGATACCAGGGCGAGGACGCCGACGTGCTGGCCCGTGCCGTGCTCGACCGCACCGACTGCACGAGCCGGATCAACCAGATCGAGGCCGACCAGGACCGGATCACCGGCGACTGGAAGCAGTTCTGGGCCGACCGGGACTACGTCGGCAAGGCGAACAAGGTCACCGCGGGCGTGTTCGTCATCCACGGCCAGGCCGACTGGAACGTCAAGGGCCAGCACTACGCGCAGTGGTGGGACGCGCTGCGGGCCGCCGACGTGCCCCGCAAGATCTGGCTGCACAACGGCGGCCACGGCACGACCTCCCGCACGGACTACAGGGCGACGGTCGAGCGCTGGTTCGAGTACTTCCTGAAGGGCGTCGACAACGGCATCCTCACCACGCCCCGGGCCGAGGTGCAGTTCAAGGACGGCACCTGGCGCCAGTACACCGACTGGCCCAACCCCGCCGCCACCGAGGCCGTGTTCAAGCTCGACGCGACCTCGGCCACCGCGCCCGGCGGCCTGACCCTCGGCACCCCGGCCGGCACCTCGGCACAGCAGTTCACCGACAACGGCCGCACCAGCACCGCGACGACGCTGGTCGCGAGCCCGGACAGCGCCAGCGGCAGCCGGCTGGTCTACCGGACCGGCAACCTGGCCGGCGCGGTCACGCTGACCGGGTCGCCGCGGGTCTCGCTCCGGCTCGCCGTCACCAACCGCAACGACGCCAACGTCACCGCGCTGCTGGTCGACTACGGCGGCACGGGCACCAGCACCACCCCCGTGATCGTCACCCGCGGCTGGATCGACCCGCAGAACCGCAACAGCCGCGCCACCAGCGAGAAGGTCGTCCAGGGCACGGAGTACACGCTGAACTTCGCCATGCAGCCCAGGGACTACGTGTTCGCGGCCGGGCACCGCATCGGCCTCGTCGTGATCTCCACCGACTACGACTACACGCTGCGCCCGCCGGCCGGTGCCGTGCTGCGGCTCAACCCGGTCGCCGGCACGCTGACGATCGCGCAGACGGGCCTGTCCACCGGCAACGACTACGCGGTCTCCCTGTCCCCGGCGGCGGGCGCGACCAACCCGGGCGGCACGCTGAACGCGACGGTCGCCACGACCGTGACCAGCGGCTCCGCGCAGAGCGTGGCCCTGTCGGCGTCCGGGCTGCCGACGGGGGTGACCGCGTCGTTCAACCCGTCGGCCGTGACGGCGGGCAGCAGCTCGGCACTGACCCTGAGCACCACGGCGGCGGTCGCGCCGGGCACCTATCCGATCACCATCACCGGTACGGGCACCGGCGCCACCCGCACCGCGGTCTACACGCTCACCGTCAACGGGGCGGGCGGCTGCAAGGCGACCAACCCGGCCGATGTGGCGATCCCGGACGCGGGCGCGGCGGTGGAGAGCACGATCACCATCAGCGGCTGCCCGGGGACGGCCTCGGCGTCGTCGGCGGCGGAGGTGCACATCGTCCATCCGTACCGCGGTGACCTCGTGGTCAGCCTGGTCGCACCGGACGGGACGAGCTACTCGCTGAGCAACCGCTCCGGCGGCAGCGCCGACGACATCCACCAGACCTACACCGTGAACCTGTCGGGCGAGGCCGCCAACGGCACGTGGCGGCTGCGCGTACAGGACGCGGCGGCCGCCGACGTCGGCCGGATCGACACCTGGACGCTGACCCTGGGCGCGTGAGCACGACCTGGGCGCGACCCCGCGCCGACCGTTCGACAGCGGTCGGCGCGGGGTCGCCGCAGACTCAGCCGCCGGTGGCGGAGAAGTGCATGTAGTCCTTCAGCGACCGGTAGTCGCCGCCCCATCCCCAGCCGATCGCCGCGAAGGCCCGGACGGCTTCCTCGCGGGGCTGCGCCATCCCGGGCCGCGCGTCGGCCCGGTCGAGGTAGGAGGTGGCGAGCTCCGGCAGCACGACCTCGCCCTTGCGGTACGGGTTCTGGAACGGGTTGAGGTCCACGGCGAGGCCGTAGGCGTGCTGGGACCACCCCTTCTTCCCGCGCACCGGCCGGCAGGCGAACACCTCGGTGGTGTTGCCGTCGCCGGTCGACGGCGCGTTCAGTGCGGCGGCGCTGGAGATCCGCATGCGCTCGATCGGGAAGTCTGCGGCGAAGAGCCGCTTGAACACGGTGACCAGGTCGTCGGCCACCCGGGCGTTGGCCAGCAGCTCGCCGGTGTGGGCGCGCCCGTCGAAGCCGCGGAAGACGACCGTGAGGTAGCGCAGGTCGGAGGCGGCGACGGGGCAGTTCTTCGTCCAGCTGGACCGGGCGAGGACGTCGGCCGGCACCGCCTGGACGGTGGCGTGGAAGCGGCCGTCCGCCGGTGGCGGCAGCTCGTCGGCGGTGATGATCGACCGGTTACGCAGCTCAGGCGGGGTCTGCCGGGCTGCCGCGGTCCCCTGCGGCCCTACCGGCAGCACGCGCGTGCCCAGCCAGGACGGCGCGGCGGTGGCGTTCCCGACACGGGCCGGCTCGGGGCTTCGTGACTCGGTGGGCGCTATCGGCGAAGGAGCGGATGTTCGTGCCGGTTTGTCCGCTTCAGGGCTGGCCGCCGCGCTCGAACACCCGGTCAGGGCGGACCCCAGCAGCACGGCGGCGGCCAGCATGCCTGCCAACCGCCCGCCGCCGCGGCGCCGGGAACCGGCCGCCGTGCGGATCTCGGTACGGGCGTTCGGCGAGGAGCCTTCGGGGGTGCACATTTCGACAAGAATAGCGTTTTTCCTGGTGAACGGCCTGGCACAGTCTTCCCGGGCGCCGCCGCGGCGACGACGGTACGGTTTCGGCATGGACACCGGAGTTCTGGAGGCCAAGGGCCGGGCGATCATCGACGGCAACCGCTTCATGACGCTGGGGACCGCGAACACGGACGGCGATCCCTGGGCCTCACCGGTCTTCTACGTGGCCGACGGGTACTCGACGTTCTACTGGATCTCCTCACCGGAGGCGACGCAGGTCCGCAACATCGCGGTCCGGCCCCGGGTCGGCATCGTCGTGTTCGACTCGCAGCAGCAGCCGGGCGACGACGAGGCGGTGTACATGGCCGCCACCGCGTGCGAGCTGACCGGCACCGACCTGGACCGGGGTCTGGAGATCTACCTGGGCGCCGCGCCGTTCGGCAAGGGACCGGAGGCTTTCCGCCCTCCCGGCTCGTACCGGGCGTACCGGGCGACCGTGACCGAGCACTTCATGCTCTGCCCGCACGCGTCAAGCCGGCCGTGCCCGCTGCACGGCCGCACGTCCGACCACCGGGTGGCGGTGTCCCTCTGACCGGCGCGCCCCTGCCCGGCACCGCGACAAACCGGTCAGGTGCGCCGGGTGCCGCCGGGCGGTAGCATCCGCGAATGTTTTTCGGCGCCCGGCACAGGGTCGACAAGTACTGCGATCAACTCGAGGCGGCCGCGGATCCGGCCGCTTTCGAACAGGCGGCCATGGGCCTGTGGACCGCCGCGCAGAAGGCCTCGCCGCATGACGTCACCGCCGCGCTCGAACGGTGCGCGTGGCTGCTGAGCGGGCTGAGCGTCGGCGCCGGTGGCCGGTTCTCGATCCTGTGCGGGTCGCTGGTCGAGCTCGGGGCGCACCCCGATCCGCTGGTCGTGCCGGTCGCCGACGGCCTGTTGCGCTCGCTTGAGCAGGCTTGGCGGTTCCGGGACGCCTGGCACTGGGCCAGCGGCGGGCAGAAGCTGCCGGATCCGGAGGCCGCCGACGACCACCTGCAGGGCGCTGTCATGCGGCTGGCGCCGCTGATGGGCGGTGAGGCGGCCTACCGGGCCGCGGAGGGCTGGTTCAGCGTCACGAACTGGGCAAGACCGGCCGGTACGCTGCTGCGGGAGGCGCCCGAGCGGTGGCTGCGGCACCCGGGTCGGCCGGCGATCGTCGCCCACGTCGCGGCCCTGGTCGGGGACGTGCCCGACCTCGACGACGTGCACCGGCTGCTCGGCGGCCCCGGAGGGGCACGCAGGTGAACCCGCCCTGCGATCCCGCATGCGGGCGGGACCGCAGGGTGGTGGAGCGCGGCACGTCCTTCAGGCGCCGTCGACCTGCGTGACCGGGTCGCGCCGCGACGCCGTCCCCTCGGGATGGGGGCCGAGCGTGCCGCCGAGGTAGAACGGCAACTCGCGCAGTGAGCGCCCCATGGACCCGCGGATCGCGTTCAGCAGGAGCAGGTGCGCCGCGGCCGCCGGACGCGAAGCCTCGGTCAGTATGGCTTCGTCCACCGGGTTGCCGACCGGATCACGGGTCCCCACCGCGTCGAGGAAGACACCGACGGCGTTGCCGAACCTGTCGATCGCCTGCGCCACGCCCAGCGGCGCCACCAGGCTCGCCGAGGTGAGCGAGACACTCCAGGCACCCCAGTCGATGTCGACCGGCGACCGGTCCAGGTGTGCTCGCCGTAGCGCCATCATGAACCGGGCGTACTGCGCGAACAGCTCCTCGTACGCACGCAGCTGCCTGTCGCGCAGCCAATGCCGCTCCTGCGCCCGGCGGGTGACCACACCACCGACGAGAACGCCCAGCGTCGCCGAGAACGCGCCGCCGAGCGTCGTAATGATCACTTCCGCCGTGTCCACGGCATAGAGTCTGGCAGCGATACATGGAACAGACTAGATAGAGCGCCAGGCCGTCCCGGGCTGCGCGTCCGCATCCTCAGCGCAGCAGCGACCTGGCGGTCGGGGCCAGCCGCAACTGCTGCGGGGCACCCGAGAGCATCGCCGACAAGGCGGGCCACACCTGCTCCTGCCAGCGGGCGGAACTGCGCAGCCGACGCTGGTGGTCGTCCAGGTCGGCGGGGCCGCCGAAGCGCGCGAACCACACGAACACGTTCTCGCCCGTGCGTACGGGCAGGGCGGGGAAGTCGTTGTCGGCGTGTTCGGTCTGCAGGCACGCCAGCGGTGCCGCGCCCGTCTCGGCCAGCACGGGGCGCACCCGGCGGTCGAAGAAGTCCACGAACGCCTCGTCGAACGGGCGGTCGCGGTAGTACAGCGTCGCCAGCACGAGTGACGGCGGGGCGGCCGTGCGGCCGGCCGGAGGCCGTGGCGTGGCGGGGGCCGGGAATCCGGAGCCTGCCGCCACCGGTCGCAGCAGCAGCACATCGTCGGAATCGATCATCGTGGCGTTGGCCTGGTCCCGGTGCGCCTTCCACACCGGCCCGCCGTAGAAGCGGCCCAGCGCCTGAGCGCGGCGTGGCATGCCGTCGAACCCGCGCAGCCAGACGAACCGATCGGGATCGTCCAGGTCGCGAAACTGGCCCAGCACCGTCATGCCGGCCGCCTCCTGTGTCTCGACGAACTCCCGGTCGAACAGATCGATCAGAACGTCACGCCGGCCGGGGTGCAGCGTGTACTGCCGCAGCTCCACGACCGAGTTCTGCGAGCCCTGCATGAATCGCCTCCCACTTCTGGAACAAATCTTGTTACATCAAAGGGCGCGACGAGCCGCCGGCCCGGTCCTCGGCTAGCGCACCCGCAGGGTCTCCCGGAGCACGTCGGCGATCGTCGTGCGCTGCAGCTCGCGCCGCAGCGCCTGTTCGATCTCGCCGTACACCCCGCCCAGCGCGGGCCGGATGCCCCTGCCGACCGGGCACTCCAGGTTGGGTTCGGTGCGGTGCATGGCGAACAGCGGATCCTGCTCGACGGCGTCGTACACGTCGAGCATGGTGATGTCCTGGGGCGAACGGGCCAGGCTCCAGCCCGCCCCGGCGCCGTGGCGCACGTCGACCAGGCCCGCCCGGCGCAGGTCACCGAGGCTGCGCCGGATGATCACGGGGTTGGTGTTCACACTGGCGGCGACCTGATCCGAGGTCAGCAGGTCCTGGCCACGCTGCTGGGACAGCGCCATCCACGCCAGCGCGTGCGCCGCGATCGTCAGCCTGCTGTTCGCCGCCATCACCCCTCCTTGTCGCAACAGTTTCTGTTACAACAGGGGGCGAGTCAAGCCGACATACGCGCTGTCGGCTGCGCGACAGTGCGTGCCATCGGTGTCGATCAGTCCCTACGGTATGCCGGTGACTTCAGGCCGCCGCGGCTTCCGACCGGAATGGACGGTCGCGGCCGTCTTCCTCGCCAGCGGGGCGGCGCTGCTGGTCTACATCCTCTCCGGGGTGTCACTGCGCTGGACGTTCCTCAGCCTCGGCCTCGCCGCGGTGGTCGTGGCCACCGCCGTCATCCGCAGACTGCCCGAACCGCGCAGGTCACGCGTGCTACGCCGGATGGCCGTCGGCGCCGTCGCGGGACTCGCCGCGACGCTGGCCTACGACGCCGTCCGCATCGCCCTGGTCGAGTTCGCCGGGCTGAAGCTGCGCCCGTTCGAGGCATGGCGGCTGTTCGGCCTGGCGCTGGCCGGCGAAGACCAGTCCGGGCCGTGGGTGTTCTGGCTCGGCGTCGCGTTCCACCTGTGCAACGGCATCGCCTTCGGTGTCGCGTACACCGTCGCCTTCGGGCGCCGCGGCATCTGGCCCGCGATCGTGTGGGCGCTGGTGCTGGAGTCGTTCATGGTGTCGGTGTACCCCGGCTGGCTCGGCCTGAAGGCACTCGAAGAGTTCCTGTCGGTGAGCATCACCGGCCACCTCGCCTACGGCATCGTCCTGGGCTGGCTCGCCCGCCACCTGCTCACCAGCTCCCGATGGAGAGAACATGACGGCGACACCTCTTCCGGCGAACCCGCCCGACCCGCTGACCAGAGCCGCTGACCTCATCTGGGTCGGCGTCCCACTGGCATTGCGGAAACTGTCGGCCGGGCTGGCCACCGCCGCGGTCGACGGGCTCTACCTCGCCGCCCGCCCGCTGCTCGGCCTCGCCGCACCGCCCGTGATGTTCCTGCTCGGGCTGCTGGTCGGAGCCTTGCATCCCGGATTCGAGTACGTGTTCACCGAAGCCCTCTGGCTGCTGCTGCTCGCCGCCGTCGTCGGAACACTCAGCGGTGCGCTGGGCAGCTACCTGACGCTCGGGTTCGCCCTCGGCGACCTGGTCCTGGGCGAGCACCCGCAGTGGAGCACCTATCGCACCGACGGCCTGCTGGACCTTCCCGCTCAACTCGGTTCCCAGCTGCTGACGTACACCCTGTTCGGGATGCTCGCCGTCGGGGTGCCGCTGGCGGCCAAGTCGTTCGCAGCCGAGTTCATGCTGCCGCCCTCGGTCCCGCGGGCGGTGCGTGCACTGGTCGGCGTCGGCGCGCTGGTCGTCATCTCCGGCCTGCTGGTCTGGGTGTGGACGCAGTCCGCGCCGCTGCTCGTGCGGCCGGTGTTCGTGTGGGCCGACGCCATCCCGACCGTCGAGGCGATGTCCACCACACAGGAGAGCGGTGGCTGGATCGTCGCGCTCGCGATCGCGGCCACCGTCGCCCGCGCGGCCGTGCAAGCGGTGCTCGCCGCGCCGATCGGCCGGGACACACCGGACCGGATGACCGCCTTGGAGAACCGGTTCCGCACTGCGGAGCGAATCGTGCCCCTGGCCGCACGGGTGCCGCTGGTGCTGCGCCTGGCGGCCCGCGCCCTGCTGCTCACGGCGCTGCTGTCCGGCCTGTACTCCGCGATGTGGCAGGCGGGGCTGGCGTTCCTCGTGCTGGCCGGTGCCCAGCTCATCACCAGCCCGCTGATGCCGATCGACTTCGGCGCCTACGCCCGGTTCCTCGCCCGTATCCCCCGCATCGTGCGCCTGGTCGTCGCGATGGTCCCGGTCTACCTGCTCGGCGCGCTGGTCGTGCCCCTGTTCCTGGACCAGACCAGCTTCCTGCCGTTCCTGCTGCTGGCCGTCGTCGCCGCGGTGCTGGTGACCCTGCTCAGCCCGCACACCCGAGGCGAGGCCGCACGCACCGCCGCGCCGGCCGGCATCCCCCGAGCCGAGGAGCCGCGATGAGGACCCTCATCCGCCTGTCAGCCGCCGCGGCGGCCGTCACGGCCGTCGTCTTGCTGCTGCCCGGTGCCGCGTACGCGGACAACTGCGGCAGCATGTCCGACTGCTACTACACCGCCCGGGCCGCACTGGCCGCGCTCGTCGGCCTGTCCGTGCTGTTCGGGGTCCTGCTCAGCGTCGGGCTCGACTTCGTGCCCGTCGTCGGCACGGTCAAAGGCGTGATCGAAGCGGTCACGGGCAAGGACCTGGTCACCGGCCAGGAGCTGGCCTGGTGGGAGCGCCTGCTCGGCATCATCCCCGTGATCGGCGGAGCCGCGGGCGTCGCCGCGGCGGTGTCCAAGGGCAGCCGCGCGATCGACGACATCGCCGACGTGGGCCGGGCTGCGGACCGGGTGGCCGACGCGGCCGACGCGGCTCGCGACGCCGAACGCGCCGCGGAGGCCGCCCGGGAGGCGGAGCGCGCCGCGGAGACCGCCCGGGAGGCGGAGCGCGCTGCGGAGGCGGCCCGGGAGGCCGAACGTGCCCGCGAGGCCGAACGGGCCGCCGAAGCCGCGCGGGAGGCTCGCATGCGCGAGCTGGGTATGGATCCGGCAACGGGCCGGTATCGGGCGGCGGAGGGCGAGACCGCGCTGCGGGTCGAGGACGCCACCGGCGCACAGCTGAGCCGGTCCACGAACCCGAACGTGGACTGGGTCGACACCGCCACCGGCAAGACCTACGACGCGGTGGGCAACTTCCCGTCCCGGCATTTCGACCAGCAGTGGCCCAACCTGCAGACCAGGATCGTCGACCACTTGGCCAAGGCCGACTATGTGCCGGTGGACGTCTCGCAGTTCACCCCGGAACAGATCGCTAAGGTGCAGAAGTTCATCACCGACAACGGCCTCGGCCCCCGAGCATTCCTGGTAGGCAACTGATGTCCGGAACGATCGCTGTCACCGCTGACCGGCGCTGGTCCGCCGCCGGCTGGCTCTTCGACTGGACCGTCGAGAAGCTCGCCGAGGAGCTGCCGGACGCCGCGGCGGCCGGCGACATGCACGAGATCGTCGAGGCGAACCTGGGCTGGCTGGGCCTGGACGACCTGCCCGCCGGCGCCCGGGCGGAGGTGCTGCGCCGCATCCGCACGGAGCTGGTGGAGCGGGCCGAGCGGGAGCTGCCCGACACGGTGCCCGACCGGCCGGGAGTGCTGACCCTGCTGCGCGAACTCATCCGCCTGACTGACGGCGTCGTCTGAGGCGGCAGCTCGTTCGGCGCATTCTGTCGGTGGTCGCCAGCATGATCGCGACAGCCCTGCAGCCGAACGCTAGGAATGATCATCATGAACGACGGACGTGCCGACTTCGACTTCATCTTCGGGCGATGGCTCGTACGCAACCGCAAGCTGCGCGAGGTCACCGACCCCGACTGCACCGAATGGGTCGAGTTCGACGCCCACGCGCAGGCAGAACCGATCTTCGGAGGTCTGGGCCACGTCGACCGGATCTGGACCGAGTCACCGCCCGGCGAGGAGCCCTTCGAGGGATTCACGCTGCGGCAGTTCGATCCTCAGCGGCAGGTGTGGCGGATCTGGTGGGCTTCCAGCCGTCGGCCTGGACACCTCGACCCGCCCGTCGAGGGAGCGTGGCACGACGGGCGGGGCGTGTTCGACTGCGCTGACGTTCTCGGTGGCCTGCCGGTGCGGGTTCGTTTCGAGTGGACCACGGACGGCGCGGACTCGGCCCGCTGGCAGCAGTCGTTCTCGTACGACGAGGGCCAGACCTGGCGAACGAACTGGATCATGGACCTGTCTCGCGTCACGGGTGCGGCGCCCGCCGAGGTCCCGCGCTGAACAGCCGAGGACGATCCCGGCGCGGGCCGGGCGCAGCACTCTGCGCACCGGCCCGCCGCCGCGAGGAACACCTCACATGACGTGCTTGAACGTGCCCCAGCCGTTGCCGATCTGCACCC
>NZ_BONF01000015.1 GCF_016862575.1 Catellatospora bangladeshensis
AGTCGACGCCGAGCACGTCAGCCGCCCCGTCACCGCTGAAGTCCGCCGCCATGACGTGCCGGAACGTGCCCCAGCCGTGGCCGATCTGCGCCGCAGCGCTCAGCGCCAGCCCGTTGTTCGCGTAGTACAGCAGGTTCCCGGCGGAGTTCACGCCGAGCACGTCCGCGTAGCCGTCGCCGCTGAAGTCCGAGACGTGGTCGCGCCGGGGCCGCCCGCAGTTGGCGCTGGTGATGTTGCGCGCGCCCGCGCCCTCCCAGTTCATGCCGGACGGGACGCCGTTGAAGTAGGCCTCGGTCGTGCCGCCGTCGCGCCATACCTCGTAGTGCAGGTGCGGGCCGGTGGAGTTGCCGGTGCTGCCCACCCGGCCGATCTGCTGGCCCTGGGCCACGCCCTGGCCGCGGCCGACCGACGGCGCCTCGATCATGTGGTAGTAGTTGGTGCGCCAGCCGCCGCCGTGGTCGATGATCGCGTAGTTGCCGCTGCGGCTGCCGTATCCGGTCTCGGCGACGACACCGCCCGCCGCGGCCACGATCGCGCGGCCGCTGCTGCCACCGCCCGTGTAGGTCATGTCGATGCTGTAGGCACCGTGGCCGCTGTAGGTGGCCATCCGCCACGTCTCCCCGCACGGGAACGGGAGCTGGAAGAACGGCATCGGCCCGGCCGCGCGGGCCGGGCCCGCGCCGACCGCGAGCAGCGCCAGCAGCATGGCTGACGCGCTCGCGACGGCGCGCAGGATTCTGGTCGACAAGGGTGGTGTCCCATCTGGAGTGTGGCCCGGGGTGGGCCGCAGCATAGATGGGTGCATATATAGGGCGCGTACATTCCGCGTACCGCCGGACTGCGATCCGCTACTGCTTGACGCACTGCGGAGCGAAGCAGCCCGCTGCCCGTGCGCACGTCACAGCCTCTGAGGGTGTCCTAGGACCCTGGACCGCTGCCGGATGGCCCCTGCCCTGGCCGGCCGTAGGGCAGCCGTCGAAGTGACGCGAGACGGCGGCGGGGCTCAGCCGGCGGCGTCGCGGGCGGCCTGCTCGATGCGGTCGCGCAGGGCGGACCAGTCCGGGTCGGCCCCCGGGATGTTCGTCGCGTCCGCCCGCATCCCGACGGCGCCGTCGATCAGCTCGCGTACGAGGTCTGCGTGCCCGGCATGCCGGTGCGTCTCGGCGATCATGTGCACCAGGATCCGGTGCAGCGTGACGGTGTTGGTTTCGGGGTTCCACCACGGCACCCGGCCGGGCGAGTCCAGCTCCAGCGCTTCGATGGTGGCGTCGGAGTGTGCCCACACCCGGCGGTAGAGGCCGACGATGTCCTCGCGGGACTGCTCGGCGGTCGCCCACATGTCGGCGTTGTCCTCGGCGTCGGCCGCGAACCACGGCAGCGGTTCGGGGAACGGCCTGCCGAACGTGTCGCCGAAGTATCCCGCTTCGACGCTGGCCACGTGCTTGATCACGCCCAGCAGGTTGGTGCCGGTCGGCACCAGCGGGCGGCGCACGTCGTATTCGGACAGGCCGTCGAGCTTCCACAGCAGTGCGTCGCGGCCGTGCTGCAGGTAGCGGTGGAGGTCGGCTTTCGGAGAGGTCACCCCGCCATCCTGCCACTTCGATGATCGTCTGCGTCCCCGCGCCCTGCGGCGGGCGGACTTGCCATCAGGGTGAAGCCGGGCCGCCGGTCTCGGCCGTCCCTGATAGCGTGCGTAGATGATCAACGGGCAGACGGTTCTGGGCGCCTACTTCCAAGGCACGGACGACGACACCCGGCCGCTCGACGGCCTGCCGCCGGGCCTGCTGACCCACGTCTTCTACGCGTTCGCCACCCTCAGGGACGGGCGCCTGAGCCTGCCGCCGCAGGCGCCCACGCACCTCGCGGCCCTCGCCGCGCGCAAGCAGGCCGACCCCGGCCTGCGAATCGTGCTGTCGATCGGCGGCTGGGGCGCCGGCGGGTTCTCCGACGCGGCACTCACCCCGCACTCGCGGGCCGACTTCGCCGAGCAGGCCCTGGAGCTGGCCGACGGCTTCGACGGCCTGGACCTCGACTGGGAGTTCCCGGTGGCGGGCGGTCCCGCCGAGCTGACCCACCGGCCCGAGGACCGGCGCAACGCCACCCTGCTGGCCGAGCAGCTGCGTGCGGGCCTCGGGCCGTCCCGGCTGCTGGTCGCCGCGCTGCCGGCCGGGCGGCTGCAGTCGGCCGGCCCGTACGACCCGGCGGACAGTTACGAGCTGGCCGCGTTCGCCGACGTGCTGGACTTCGTCAACCTGATGACCTATGACTTCGGCACGGGCTTCTCCCCGATCGCCACGTTCAACGCGCCGCTGGTGGAGGTGGCGGAGGATCCGCTCGACGCCGGCCTGCGCCGGTGGAACAACGTCACCGGGGCCGTCGACTACTACGAGCACCACGGCGTGCCACGGGACAAACTCGTGCTCGGCGTGCCCTTCTACGGCCGCGGCTTTCGCGTCGCCGCACCCGGGGAACAGGCCGGGCTGTTCCAGCCGCAGGTGGAGACCTTCTGGGCCGGAGACTGGCGCGACATCGAGCGCGACCTGCTGCCCGACCCGGCCTGGCAGCGCCACCGCCACCCGGTGGCCCGCTCACCGTGGCTCTACCACGCCGGCGACCGGAGATTCGTGAGCTACGAGGACGCCCCGTCCATCGAGGAGCGGGCCGCGTTCGCGGCCGAGCGCGGGCTGCGGGGCGCGTTCACCTGGCATCTCGGCGGGGACGACGACGAGCGTACGCTGCTGGCCGCGATGGCCCGCCCCTTCCGGCCCGGCCCGAAGTGAGGTCAGGCGCGGGCGGCGGGGATCACCCACCGCCGCCCGCGCCGCGGGTCACGGCGCCCAGGGCGCCGCGACGGCCCAGCTGCTGTCCGCAGTCAGCGTCTGGGGCCGGTTGAAGCCCCCGTCACCACCGCCGGAGGCGATGTACACCTGTGACTCGAAGTGCCGCAGGTACGAGCCCGGGAAGTTCAGCGACTCGAAGGTGACCCCGGTGCCGCCGACGCCGGGCCGGGCGCAGAACGTGGCGTCCTGGCGCATCAGCGCCGTGCCGTCGTCGGGCGAGTTGCGCACCCGGCCGGCGGCATGGCGCAGGAACTGCCCCGGGAAGTTCACCGACTCGAACGAGTAGCACGACGAGTCGGCCAGCCCCCGGCGGATCGTGTACGTCGCGTCCGCCTTCAGCAGCGCGCTGCTGCCGGAGTTCACGATCTCGGTGTAGGCCAGGCTGTCGGCGTGGCGCAGGTACCGGTCGGTGTGCCCCCAGGTGGTCACCCGCAGTGACTGCCGGACGTTGGTCGCCAGCAGCACCGAGCTGCGCCACAGCGCCGGAGCGTTCAGGTCCCAGGTGCTGTCGGCGGCGAACCCGGCGGCGCCGTCCCACGCGTTCGGGCCGCCGCTGCGGGCCAGGTACACGTTGTCGGCGTAGTGGCGCAGGTAGTGTCCCGGCAGGTTCAGCGACTCGAACGACATGCCGCCCGCGGCCAGGCCGGTCCGGCTGCACCACGTCGCGTCGGCGGTGAACGTGCCGCCCGTGTCGCCGTCGAGGCGGACCCGGAACGCGGCGTGGCGCAGGTACCGCCCCGGGAAGTTGACCGACTCGAACGAGTAGCAGCGCGGGTCGGCCAGGCCGGGCACGGTGCGGAAGGACGCGTCCTGCCGCGCGCCGTCGGCGCTCGCCGCAGTCAGCACGTCGGTGCGGGCCAGGGAGTCGGCGTGGCGCAGGTAGCGGTCGGTGAAGCCGGGGGTGGTCACCCGAAGCGACCTGACGTGGCCGAGGGTCAGCACCACGGGCGCGTTCAGGTTGCGCGAGGCCGCGATCAGCCCGGCGTGGGCCGCGCGGACCAGGTTCGTGTCGACCTTCTGCACCTGCCGGTCGTAGGTGAACAGCCCGTTGTACTCGCCCTCGACGTCGGTGATCTCCGTGTAGATGTACGCCGACACGCCCTTGACGGTCATCAGCTGCCGCACGTCGCGAACCATGCCGGTGTAGCGGTCGTTGAGCTGGGCCGCGCTGCCCATCTGCTCGTAGGCGAAGAACTGCCCGTTGGGGCTGTACTCGTGGCCCGGGGTGCGCAGGCCCAGACCGCCGAACTCGCCGAGCACCGACACCCTGGTCGCCGACGGGCGCGGCGCGTCCGGTCCGGTGTAGACGTGCCAGTCCATGATGTCGCCGGTGCCCGGGTCGCCCTTGGACACGCAGCAGTTGTAGCCGCTGTGCGCGTTCATCAGCCGCGTCGGGTCGTAGCTCTTGAGCTGGCTGGTGATCCGCTGCGTGTCGGCCAGGCTCCACTCGCCCCAGCCCTCGTTGAACGGCACGTACGTGATCACCGCCGGGGAGAACCGGTGCTCGTCGATGATCTCGCGGGCCTCGGTCTCGAACTGGGCGATCTGCGCCGGGGTGCGGCCGGCGTCGAACGCCGGGGTCGACGGCACGTCCTGCCAGACCAGCAGGCCCAGGCGGTCGGCGTGGTAGTACCAGCGGGCGGGTTCGACCTTGATGTGCTTGCGCACCATGTTGAACCCGAGGTCCTTGTGCTTCTGCAGGTCGAAGGCCAGTGCCGCGTCGGTCGGCGCGGTGTACAGGCCGTCGGGCCAGAAGCCCTGGTCCAGCGTGCCGATCTGGAACACGAACTCGCCGTTGAGGGTCGGGCGCAGCACCCCGTTGACGAGCTTCGTGCCGACCTCGCGCATGCCGAAGTAGTTGACGACCTGGTCGACGACGGCGCCGGAGCCGTTGCGCAGCGAGACCCGCAGGTTGTACAGGTACGGGTCGTCGGGCGACCAGCGCCGCGCGCTGGGCACCGGCACGGTGAACTCGGTGAAGCCGCCGGTCGCGCTGCCCACCACGGTCGTACCGGCCATGGCCTCGGCCAGCACGGTGTGCCCGCTGACGTCGCCCCGGGTGAAGACCCGCACCCGGGCGGTGTTGTTCGCCAGGTTCGCGTAGACGTCCACCGAGTAGATCGACGACACCGGCGTGGGCTCCAGCCACACGGTCTGCCAGATGCCCGAGGTCGGCGTGTAGAAGATGCCGCTGGGGCTGTTGACCTGCTTGCCCACCGGCTGCTTCTCGCCGCGCCCGTCGGTCGGGTCGTAGACCCGCACCACGATCTCGTTCGTGCCGCCGTTGAGCTGCGGGGTGATGTCGGCCTCGAACCGGTCGTAGCCGCCGCGGTGGCTGGTCACCTGCACCCCGTTGACCCATACCGTGGCCTCGTAGTCGACGGCGCCGAAGTGCAGCTGCACGCGGCGGCCGGACCACGACGCCGGGACGGTGAAGGTGCGCCGGTAGAACATCAGGTCGCGGTTGTCGTTGCGCATGATGCCCGACAGCGCCGACTCCACCGGGTACGGCACCAGGATGCGCTCGGGCAGCGTCTGGCCGAGCGGCGGCGCGGCGTTGCGGTTGACGTTGCCGGCCCCGTCGGTGGCGGGGTTGAGGAACTGCCACTCGCCGTTCAGTGACTGCCAGTCCGGCCGGGTCATCTGCGGGCGCGGATACTCCGGCAGGGGGTTGGTCGTGGACACCTGGCTGGTCCACGGTGTCGTCAGCGGTGGCGTCTTGGGCGTGACTGCTGCGGCCGGAGCGGCGCTGAAGACCAGCACTCCGGCCAGAGTCAGCACGGCCGCCGCGGAAGCGGTGAGGCGGCGCATGGTGCTCCTTGGGATCGGGAAGGGACGATCGGGGGACGGGCGGCGCCGGGCACGACGCGGTGAGGCGAGCACGGCGGTGCCGCCCGCGGGCTGCGGGCAGCGCGCAGCGTTCCGCCGGAAAAGAGACGGATGTCGACTATGAGCCGCGCTCTATAACGTTATAGAGCCCGATGCCCGGCAGCGTCAATGCTTTGGGTCAATGCTTCGATCCCGTCGGCACCCCGGGGACGGCGAGGCCGGCGCAGAGCCACCCGCTCTGCGCCGGCCTAGATGCTGCCTCGGCTGTGCTCAGCCCGCCGGCCGGACCGGCCACATGCGAGTCAGGACGCGCCCGGTCACGCCGGCGGCCGCGAGCGTGCCGAGCTGCCGGGAGTCACGTGAGGCCTCCCGATGGTCGCCGAGCACGTAGATCTCCCCCGCCGGGACGGTCACGGCCGAGCACTCCGTGACGGTCCCGTCCGCCAGGTAGCCCTCGTCGACCCTGGCCGCGTTGCGGTAGACGGCGCCGTCCCGGCACTCGATCACGTCACCGGGCAGCCCGATGACCCGCTTGATCCACGTTTCGCTGCCGGTCCCCCAGGTGGCGTCCTGGATCACCACGATGTCGCCGTGGTCGAGACCGCTCCAGCGGAAGCTCAGCTTGTCGATGAGAACGCGGTCCTCGATCTGCAGGGTGGGCTCCATCGAGCCCGACGGGATGTAGGCGACGCCCGCCGCATAGGCGTTGACCGGCACACCGATGGCCACGGCGGCGACCACGGCCACGACAGTACGTCGCCGGACACGGACCCGCCGGGGGACCCGCGCCGCCCGCCATGTCGCCCGCAGGCCGCTCAGGGTCCACCGCACCGCCTCCCAGGAGCCCGAGGTCTGCTCGAACTCGCCGATGAGCGCCTCGCCCCATTCACTGCCGCGTGCGCCGCGCCCGCGCACGCCGAGGACGAGCGTGCGCCGGG
Source organism: Catellatospora bangladeshensis (assembly GCF_016862575.1). Taxonomy (GTDB): domain Bacteria; phylum Actinomycetota; class Actinomycetes; order Mycobacteriales; family Micromonosporaceae; genus Catellatospora; species Catellatospora bangladeshensis. The sequence goes on from NZ_BONF01000015.1 coordinate 6,608, forward strand.
CGGCGCGCCGCAGCCATGGCTCGGTCATGATGCCGTCCTCGGTGTCGCGGTGATGGGGTTGGCGGCGGCACGCGGCTTCGCCGCCGCCAGCCGGGCGCGGGCGAGTTCGAGCCCGTCGCCGGTGAGCCGGTAGAGGTGGCGCGGCGGGCGGCCGGGCTGCTCGGAGGGTTCCCAGCGGGTTTCCAGCAGGTCGCGCTCGACCAGGCGGGCCAGAATCGGGTAGAGGGTGCCGGGCGCGAGGCCCGTCTGCTTGCTGAGGCCGTAGCCGTAGTGCCAGGCCGATGGATCGTCCACCAGGGAGCCGAAGACCTTCAGGGTCTGCGGTGAGCTGTCAGGTATTCGCGGCATGTCCAAAGTCTATATATGAAGAGTTTGGGCGACAAGGGTCCGCCGCGAGCACGAGAACCACGGCCACCGTCCACTGCCGACCTGCCGAAGGTGCTCAGGCGACGTCGGGCCGGGTCGTCAACGGCGACCGCAGGTGCAACTCCAGGCTGGGGCCGGTCAAGGGCACCGTGCTCCACGTCGCTGTCGCCGTCGCGTAGGTGGTCGCGTTGTCGTAGGTGTGCCGGGTCCCCTCGGGCTCGGCGAACGGGACGCTCAGGAAGCCCTTCACCAGGTCGTCCGGGTGCAGCCGCCAGGCTTCGGCGAGGCTGTCCGTGCCGTGCCCGGCGGTCATGGACAGCAGATGGTGCACGGTGATGCGGCGTCCCTGCGCGGAGATGCCGGCGGGAACGCGGTCGGGCAGCACCTCGACCACGCGGTCGTCCAGTGACAGCAGCCCTTCGGTGATCGCGAGGCCCACCGCGACCGAGGTGAACGACTTGGTCAGCGAGTAGAGCAGGTGCGGGCGCCCGGCCGAGTACGGCGCCCACCAGCCTTCGGCCACGATGTGCCCATGGCGTACGACCATGATGGAGTGCAGTTCGACGGATCGCGCTTCCAGCCGGTCCAGCAACACCGCGACGGAACGGGACGAAGACTCCCGAAGCCGCCGGTGTCGACCGCGGCAGCAGGGCCGGCTGAGCATGCATCCGGGCACCCTGACAAGGCGGATCGCCCGGTTCTCCCGGATTCTCGCGCGGGAAGGGGCCGAAGGACGGCGGCCGTCCGCCCTTCGGCCCCGATATCCGTGGAGCACCGAGCCAGGCGCCCTAGGGGGTCGGCGGCGGCGGGCCGGTCAGCACCGTGAAAGGCCCGTTGTCAGCGATCGGGTACTCGGATTCGCCCGCCTCCAGGCAGTCGGCGCTGAGCCCCGGGGCGGGCCCGCGGCCGGTGCACACCCTCTCCTTCATGGTCACGAACAGGGTGCTGGTGTGAGTGCCCGGGCGAAGCGGACGGAGGACCGGCGACACGGGCACGACGTACGGCAGCCCGCGGGTCGCCGGCGGCTGCACGTCGTTCGGGATCGTCCCGGAGCGCAGGATCTCCGGGCCCACCGTGATGGACCGCTCGTGGGCGGTCCCGGCGTCGATCACGTAGCGGGCGCTCTTGAAGCCGGCGATGAACGCCGCCTGTTCGGTCTGCGTCGCCGTGATCCAGGGCGGGACGGCCCGGACCCACTTCTCCCCCGCCAGCGCCGTGCGGCAGCCGGGCCCGCCGGGCGGGTCGGGGATGTCGTCGGTCGCGGGCGCGGGCGGGCCGATGATCCGTTCCCGCACGTCGTAGCGCTGGTTCAGATCCCTCCATTGCTCGCTGCCGCCGAGGAAGATGGGGCTGATGCACTCGCGGTGGCGCGGTGGCCCCGCCTGGGCGACGCCGTTCATGAGACCCAAACTCAGCCCCAGCGCCGCCAGGATCGCGGCCGCTTTCGCGGACCGCAGGACAGTGGTCATGTTGAACCCCCGTAGCTCGTACGCTGACCTCGTACGTGGTTGGGCCAGTCCCCCTGGCCCGGTGCGAAGCGTATGAAAAGTTCCCGAGGCACTGGACGCCCGACACGCCGAATTTGTTCGGGTTTCGACCATTTGACGGCTTCCAGGACGTGCTGCGAGGAGGTGGCGTGTGGACACCATGCGCGTGGGAGTCTTCGAGGAGACCGACCGGCCGGCGCTGTGCCGGATGCTGGCGGACTCAGAGGACTTTCCGCAGCACCTGCTGTACCTCTACCGGCGCGCGGGAAGTCACCACACGACGCTCGTCGCCCGCCGTGGCGAGCAGATCGACGGGATGCTGGGCGGATCGTTCGATGCGGACCTTGCGGTGACCGGCGTCTTCGACGTGTTCGAGCTTCCACCCGCACCTCACGCCTTTCTCGACAGGATTCATGTACGCGAGGCCGCGCGGGGCCGGGGCGTCGGGCGGGCGCTGATCGAGGCGTTCGCGTTCGAGGCCATGGAACGCGAGTGCACCTTCATCGGCGGGTCGATCGACCTATCGCCAGGGCTCACGGCGAGGAAGGTCTTCTTCGAAGGGCTCGGGTTCAGCATTCGCGAGCATGGCAACATCGGCGCCGACCCGACCGGTGTACTCGCGGCGATCATGAACAGCTGAGCCCCGCGCCCGGAGATCGACGGGCGTCTTGACAACCGCGGAAGGGTTCCCCGATCCTCGAGAGAGCGCTCCCTCGAAGATCGTCGGAGTACGGCCCACGCGCGCGGCAGGATTTATGACAACGACAGCTGTACACCTCGACCGTGTGGTCGCGCGGGCCGCTGTGGCGCGGGCGGTCCTGCTCGGACGGGCGGCGGCCACCCTCGCCGTCGCGGGCGGCGTGCTGCGCCTGCGCGAACGGCCCGCACCGCTGGTCACCGTGCTGCTGATCATCGCGCTGACTGCGGCCGTCGCGCTCGTGGCGCTGGCCCGCGACCCCCACATCGTCGCCCGTCCCGTGCCGGTGCTGACGGCCGACGCCGCGCTCGTCGCCGCCGTGCTCGGCATCGGCGGCGCCGACGTCGCCTTCTTCTGCTGTGCCGCCGGAGCGAGCGCGCTGGCCGGAGTGCTCGCCGGGTTCTGGGCGCTGCTGCCGGCCGCCTGCTACACCGGGCTCGGCTACCTGGTGGCCGGGCACGTGCTCGGCGCGGCCCCGGACACCGCGCACCTGGCCGGGTTCGTGCTGGCCTTCCCGATCGCCAACGTGCTGGCCGCCGTCGGCGCCGCGGTGGCCACCGCCGCGCTGGCCGCCCACGTCGAGCTGTCGGTCCGGCTGGTGGCGTCGGCGCAGCGTACGGCCGCGGCGGCGGAACGGTCCCGGCTCGCCCGCGAGCTGCACGACTCGGTCACCAAGACGCTGCGCGGGGTGTCGTTCGCGGCGCTGGCGCTGCCGACGTCGCTGCGGCGGCAGCCCGCGCTGGCCGAGCAGCTGGCGGCGACGGTGTCGGCCGGGGCCACCGCGGCGGTGCGCCAGGCGCAGGAGGTCCTGGAAGGGCTCCGCCTCGACGACCCGGACCACGAGCTCGGCGTGACGGTGGACAGGATCTGCCGCAGGTGGTCCGACGGTGCCGGCGTCCCGGTGCGCAGCACGGTCACCACCGGGGACCTGCCGGTGGACGTGCGCTACGAGCTGGTGCGGATCCTGCACGAGTCGCTGGAGAACGTCGCCCGGCACGCCGGGGCGGGTTTCGTGACGGTGGAGCTGGCGTACGCCGACGGCGGTGTCCGGCTGCGGGTCACCGACGACGGAGCCGGGTTCCGCGTGCCGGACGAGTGGAGCGGCTGCTTCGGCCTGATCGGGATGGCGGAGCGGGCCGCCGCGATCCGCGGCACGCTGCGCGTGGTGTCCGCACCGGGCGCGGGCACGACCGTCGTCGCGGACATCGCGCTGCACCTCCCCGCGGGAGCACCGGCATGATCTCGGTGATGGTCGTGGACGACAATCCCATCGTCCGCGCGGCCCTGTCCGGCAGTCTCGCGCTCTGCCCGCAGGTGCGCGTGTCGGCCCAGGCCGCCGACGGGCGCGAAGCCGTCAGCCTGGCCCGGCGGGACCGGCCCATGGTCACTCTGCTCGACCACCGTATGCCGGTGGCCGACGGGCTGTCGGTGCTCGGGCAGCTGGTCGCCCACACCCGCGTGCTGGTGCTCACCAGCGACGCGAGCCCACAGCTCATCGGGCAGATGCTGCGCGGCGGCGCACGCGGCTACCTGGTCCACGGCGCGTTCGATCCGGCGGAGCTGCACCGCGCGGTGCTGGCCGTCGTGGCCGGGCAGGGCTGGCTGTCACCGGCGGCGGCCGCGGTCGCCACCGCGACCCTGCGCGAGCAGGCCGATCAGGAGCGGGCCCGCCGCGACCTCGCCGAGCGGCGGCGGCTCGCGAAGTCCCGCTACGGGCTGACCCGGCGCGAGCAGGAGGTGCTGTCGCAGCTCGCGCAGGGCCTGTCGAACGCGGCCATCGCCCACCGGCTGATGCTGGCCGAGAAGACCGTCAAGAACCACCTGCAGCACATCTTCGCCAAGCTGGGCGTGGCCAGCCGCACCGAGGCGGTCGTCGTGTGGACCGGGCAGCGGTAGCGGCGTGTCCGTCCTGTCCACCCGGGTGCTGGGCTGGGCCGCCCTGGTGCTGGCCGTCACGGCGACGATCGCCGTCGTACCGCCGCTGATCATGCCCGGCCCGGGAGCGGAGCGCCCCCCGTCGGCCGGAGGTCCGCCCGGGTCGCCGACCGCGCAACCGTCATCCGCGCCGACCGCTCCGTCTACCCCCGCGCCGCCGCGGAACTCACCGGCGTCGGCGCGGCCGGACCGCCCGGATGCGGCCCTCCCGCCGGTGAGGACGACCGCGCCCGCGGCGTTCAGGCCGATCACCGTGCATGCCGCCGACCCGGCCAACCTACGGGTGGGTGCTCGCATCATCGAATGTCCCACCTGTGTGGACGGCAGCCGGGTCGGCTACATCGGCGGCCCGAACACCCTCGCGGTGCGCATCACGGGTGTACCGCGGGCCGGTGAGTGGACGCTGACCGTCGTCTACGAGACCGAGCAGCCGCGTACCCTCAAACTCGCCGTCGACGGCGGCCCGGTCCGCGAGCTGCACCTCGCGGGAGCCCGGAGCTGGCTGATCCCGGTGCGGGTGTCGGTGCGGCTGCGGCTGCCGAAGGGCGCCTGCTGGATCAGGTTCTTCAACGACACCGGCTCAGCCCCTGACATCAACACCGTCACCGTCGGCTGACCCGGGCGGGCGCCTCGCACGCCGCCCGCCCGGGTGGCCGGTCAGAACTGCCCGGCGCTGTTGCACTTGGCGGACTGGACGATGCAGTTCTTCACCCGGTGTCCCTGCGCGTCGTTGTCCCAGACGTTGACGAAGTCGCCGTGCATGGACGACGCCATGCCCGACGCCAGCGTGAACCCGTCGGCGCTGCCCACGGCCGGGTAGGCGATGACGAACGACACCGACGGGATGGCCACCGGGAACGCGCTCGGACACGTTCCGTTCGGGGTGTATGCCACGTGCGACTTGTGGTCGGGGCTGTCCAGGTGCACGCCGTCCCAGCAGTCGGGGAAGACGAGCTGGTACATCAGCGTGCCGCCCGGCGAGCAGACCGGCCAGTTGCCGTCGGCGCTGCGGCCGATCTCGCCGCCGGTGGTCCCGCCGACGCAGTAGAACTGGTTGACCGCGCCGGCAGGTGTCGGGACCTGGCGCCCGGCACTGCCCGCGATCATCTTGAAGCCCAGCGGGAACGGCACGGTCCGGCTCGGGTCGGCCAGCCGCGAGCCGTAATACACCACGACCCCCTTCGGCTCGACCACGGCGCCGCGCTCGTACAGGGTCGGCACCCAGTACGCCGACAGGTCGGCCGGGGCCGGGGTGCACGTCGTGGTGGCGTTGGCGCGCAGGGTGGCCAGTGTGGACGCGGCGTTGGTGCTGCGGTTGCCGAAGAAGCTGTGCATATGGGAGGCGCCCGGCAGCCCCGGGAACACGATGGGGTCGTCCCGGAAGGAGTGGCTGTAGGTGCAGGTCGCGTTGAACTCCGGGACCCGCACGGCGTTGGCCGGCGCCGGTGCCATGGCCATCGCCCGGAAGGCGGCGAGCTGCGCGTTCCACGCCACCGGATCGACGTCGACCCAGCCGGTGCCGGAGCCGGTGCCGCCGGAGCCGAACGACAGCCAGTTGAGGTTGACGAAGTCGGCGCCGCTGCCGGTGTTGGCCATGACCGCGTACACCGTCTGGGCGCCCGCCGGGTGGCTGGTGAGGTTCACCGTCTGGGTGACCCACGCCTGCCAGCCGCCGGTCGCGGTGATGGTGAACCGGGCCAGCACCGGCCCGGTCAGCGACGCCGTACGCAGCTCGATCGTGCCCTGCCCGCCGACGGCGGAGGCGACCCGCGCGGAGACGGCCATCGTGCCCGAGGCGCCCAGGTCCACGCCGTCGTAGCGCAGCCAGTCCCCGCGGGCCAGGTAGCCCACGGCGGAACCCCCGCCGGTGTCGACGGTCGGCTCGACGACGGCACCGGACTGCGCCGCGTACGCCTCGGCCTGCACCACCAGTTCGGCGGCGGCGCCCGCCGACGGCGTCAGCGCGACCACGGCCATCGCGAGCACCATCGCCGCGGCACCGCCGCCCAGCGGGAGCAGCCGCCGCCGTCTCATCCAGCCCCTTGTCATGCGTGACCTCCTGCCGTCGATGACGAACGATTCGTTTCAACGTAGTTACGGAGCCGGGTCTGTTCCTGAGGCGAAAGCCTCATGGACCGCCGGTTTCAAGGCCCACATGCCGGCAGGCGGGCGTACGGCCGTACGCAAACCGGTGGACCGGGGCCGCCGCGCGCCGCTAGCCTGCTGCCCAGCCAGACCGTCGAGCCAAGGACCGGCCGTTGTACTCCCGTTGAGAACCACCGAGCGCTGAACCTGTCGCGCGTCGCGCCTGTGCGCCGCGCACCTTCCTGCTGCGGACTTCTCACTGAAACGGGTGTACCTCCATGCTCGACAACCGGGCAGCCGTGCCCATCTGCCTGCCGCTCGCCCTTCGCCGCCACCCCTGCGCAGCCGAGCGCAGGCCGGCCGGCGTCATCTTCCGCGTCGACATCGACCACGAGCTGCGCGACGCCTGGCTCCTCGCGCTGTGCACCGCCCGTGCGGACACGGCGGAGCCCACGGTCGTGGAGCGGATGACGGTGCGGCTGCGCACGACGCGAGGTGTCGGACCGGACACCTGGCGGCGTCGGTCCGACAGCCGAGCTGCTCGCGGGTCAGGTCGTGCGATGCCGCACTCGCCTCGCCTCGAACTGGCGCGACGCCTGACCCGCCGCCACCGGCGGATCGGACCACTGTGACGCCGGGCGCAGGTGATCTGATCTGATGGTCTACGGAGGCGGGAGGAGGGCGCTCACATGACCGGCAGCTCACGCCGCGCGCCGTGACCCGGCACCGGTTCCACGGTGACGAGACCCGTTTCGACGTGCTCGCCGAGTTCATCACGGCACGGTTCCCGCAGGCCCGGTATGTCGCCGACGTGGCCGGCGGGCAGGGCATGCTGACCCGGCTGCTGCGTAAGCGGTTCGGTCTGGAGGCCGAGGTCGTCGACCCCCGCGGCTGGACGCTCAAGGGCGTGCCGGCCCGGGCGGAGCCGTACCTGGCGACGCTGGCCGACTACTACGACCTGATCGTCGGCCTGCACCCGGACGAGGCGCTGCGCGAGGTGGTGGACTCGGCCCGGGTGCGTCCCGTGCTGGTCGTGCCCTGCTGCAACTTCTGGGACAGGGACCGCAAGCTGGGTCGCGACGAGCTGCTTACCGCGATCACCGCCCATCACCGCGCCCTCGGCGGCCGGGCCGAGCAGGTCGAGCTGGCGTTCCGCGGCCCGAAGAACCACGCCCTGGTCCTGCTGCCGCCGCCGGAGCACCACGGCTGACGCCGCCCGTCAGACCGACCGGGCTGCCCTGCGCCGCCAGGACCGGGTCCGCGCCGGTCAGCCTGCCGTCTGGAACACCGACCCGGTGGTCTCGCCGCCTTCGCTGCGGGCGGCCAGGCAGTACAGCAGCCAGGCGTCCTCGCCGACCTGGATCGGCCAGGCCTCGCGCCGCCAGCCTTCGGTCGTGGCACCGGCCCGGGTTCGCCGCGCCATGGTCTGCGCGGAGCAGAGGGCGGCGACCTCGTCCCGCTCCATGAGTTTGCTGTGGTCGGAGAACTGAGCCCCGGCCGGCAGCACCCCCACGACGAATGTCTCCCAATTGTGCAGCTCATCGCAGGCGAGCCGCCTCGGCCGCTGCGCCGCGCCGCTCGACATGGTCAGGCCGGCCCAGCACTCGGGTGTGGGCGGGCAGGCGGCCGCGCCGCACACCACGAATCCGGCGGGCACCTTCGCCCCGGTGGTGGTCCCATCCGGGGCCGTCCACCCGGGAGACGAGTTCCAGCGCCACACCGCCCATCCGGCCAGCCCGCCGCCCGCGAGCACGACGAGCGCGATGGCGGCCGCGACGACCACCGGGATCCGGCGGCGCGCGGGCGTCCCGCCGCCTCCACTGGCCGGACCGGTGACCTCACTCGCGTGTGGACTCCGGGCCGGGGCCTGCCTTTCGGGCGAGGCACCGCCCAGCACGCCGAGGGCGGCCTCGGCCAGTGCGGCGGCCGACGGCCAGCGCTGCTCGGGATCGACCGCGAGCGCCCGCTCGACCATTACGGCCACCGGCGCGGGAATGTCGGCGCCGAGCGGTGGCGGCGGCTGGTTCACCCGCTGCATGGCGACCGCGAACGGGTTGTCGCCGCTGAACGGGCGGTGTCCCGCCAGGCACTCGTACGCCACGACGCCCAGCGCGTAGATGTCGCTGCGCGGACCGGCGGGCCGGCCGAGCACCTGTTCGGGAGCAAGGTAGGACGGTGTGCCCAGGATGCCGCCCGGCGTGGTCAGCGAGGTGTGCTCCTGCGCTCGGGCGATGCCGAAGTCCGTCAGCACGATGGTGCCGTCGGGGCGTACCAGCAGGTTGCCGGGTTTGACATCGCGATGCACGATGCCGCGCTCGTGCACGGCGTGCAGCGCCTCGGCGGTCTGCGCGACCACGGCAAGGGTGGACTCGACGGTCAGCCGGCCGTGGCGGGCGAGCGTCTGCGACAGCGACTCGCCCTCGACGTGCTCCATCACCAGGTATGCGCTGCCGGTGTCGCCGTGGTAGTCGTGGATGGTGACCACGTTGCGGTGGCGTACCCCGGCCATCGCGCGCGCCTCGGCGAGGAACCGGCGGACGAACCCGGGATCGTCGAGCAGCGCGGGCAGCACCGTCTTCACCGCGACGACGCGGCCGAGCACCGTGTCGGTCGCCCGCCAGACCTCCCCCATGCCGCCTGCGCCGATCCGCTCGTCCAGGCGGTAACGGCCGCCGAGCAGCGCTCCTGGGCTGTGCATGACGTGTCTCGCTCCTCGCTGTGATCGGGTGGCCCGCCGACGATAGCGTCGTGCCCCGACACCCCGGCCCCGTGATCGCATACTGAGAAGGGCCAGGCGCCCGACCGCAGTCAGGCAGACGGCAGCAGGCTGGTCAACGTAGGTCAGCCAGGGCACGGCCGGCGAGTTCGACGGCCAGCGCACGCAGGTCGCCGCGGCGCAGGTCCCTGCCGGCGATGCCGAGGTTGACGACCAGCAGGTCCTGGTCGACGGCGACCAGCAGCCGCGCGCCGTGCTCGAACCACTTGGCGCGCATCCCCGAGATCCGCAGCTCCTCGGCGCCGGTGCCGGAGTCTAGGCTGCCGGCCGTGCCGAGCTGGTACTGCACGTAGATCGCCGGCGACGCGGCGTCGGTGCCCTGGTGGTAGGCGCAGATGATGAGGCCTTTGCCGGGCTCGGCGCGGTGGAACGGGATGTCGGTTCCGGCCGCGTCCGCCACTTCGGCAGGGCTCAGCAGCGTGCACAGGTCCGGCAGCCCGGCAGCGGCACGAGACGGCCCGGGCGAGCCGGGGGCAGCCGGTGCGGGCGGGTCCGCCGCGGGCCCCGCCGCGGGCGACCCGCACGCCGCCACGGTGAGCGTGCCGAGCAGGGCGAGCACGGCGAACGTGCGGGACGGGCGCAGAACGTGAGTCATGCGAACATGACAGAAGACGATCTTCACCGCGGCAACGGGAAGTCAATTACCGGACAGCCGCCGTATCCGTTGCCGCCGTGCGGGATCGTGCACGGCTGCGAGGTGCGGCTCGGCATCCGCCGGCATGGACGGCCGGCATTACTGTTCTCGGCACGTGGACGGGGGCTCACGCGGCTCGCCGTCGGAAGGTCTGCGCCGCGCACTGCGGCAGCCGTGCATGTGGAGCAGCCGAATGGTCGACGCCGACGGGTTCGTGGTCGTGGAACTGGTCCTGCCCGATGCCGCGACCGGGCTCGTCCTGGCCGACGAGCGGCACGGCGTTCCGCGCCTTCCCCGGCTGGAGTTCCCCGGCAGGCACGTTCCGATGAACGAACGCCTGACCGACGCGTTCCGGGCCGCGACCGGGGTCAGCGTCAGGCTCGTCGAGCCGCTCGACTTCACGACCGCCGTGCTCGCGCTGGGCTCGCCCGGTCCCGAGCTTCCCGCGGGATACGGATGGCACGCGCTCAGCGGGGTCGCCCGGAACAGCACCACCGTGGCGGAGTGGGCCGTGCGGTCGGGCGACGCCAGGCTGCCCTGGTTCACACCGAGCTGGTTGGGCCGGGCAGACCGATACATCGACGACACGCTCGCGCGGCTGGGGCGATCCCGTGTTGCGCCGACCCGGCAGATGAAGCTGTGGAGCATGTCGTCGGTCCTGCGGGCCGAGAGCGACACCGGCGCCGTCTACCTGAAGGCCGTGCTGCCGCAGCTGGCGCACGAACCGCTCGTCACGGGCTTTCTCGCCGCCCAGGGCGTGGGCGACTTCGCCCAGATCATCGCGCATTCCCCGCAGGATCACTGGTGGATCGCCGAGGACTTCGGCGGGGTGGACGGCTGGTCGCTGCCCGAAACGGAACGGAGGAAGGCCCTGCAGCAGCTCTGCCGCCTCCAGCTGGCCATGGTCGGCCAGACCGCCGGCCTGCGGCGCGTCGGCTGCCCCAGGATCAGCCTGCCTCAGCTCGCGTCCGCGCTACCGGGACTGCTGGCCCGTGATGACATCTGGAATGCGCGTAGTGCACCGCACAACGGCCACCGGGCCCTGGCGCCGGACGAACGCGTACGGCTGCTCGGGCTGGCTCCCTACCTGGCGGAGTGCTGCGAGCGGCTGGAGGCGCTCGGCATGCCCGATACGCTGGTGCATCGCGACTTCCATCCCGGCAACGTCGTGCTGCGTGACGAAGGCGTGCTGCTGCACGACTGGAGCTTCGCGGCGGTGGCACATCCGATGTTCGACCTCGCACCTTGGCTGCTCGACATGACCGAGCCCGCGGCGCGGGCACATGTCACCGCGTTCGTGCAGGCATGGGCCGCCTCGACGGCGCCGGACGTGCTGTGGCGGGCGTGGCGGCATGCCAAGCCGCTGGCCGCGGTGATCGAGATGCTCAAGCTGGTGGGGCTGTCCGACATCGTCGGACGCGACTACCACTTCAACTGGATGCCGATGACCTACGGCTGGGCCCGGCGGCTGCTGACCGCCGCAGCCGACTCCGAGATGGAGATCTGGGGCTGGCGGCAATGAGCTCGTGACGTTCTCGACAGTGCACCGACGCACCTTCGCGACGCCTCACCGAGCCGCCAGCAACCACGGAATGATCGCAGCTCCACTCCGGGCAGGGTACGGATCCCGGTGGCCACCGTGCGTGACGGGACAATACGCGAGCCCTCGTGCCGGTCTGCCACTACGCTCACCGGCTATGCCGAATCCGGTGACGCCGCAGCGCGGGTGGCAGCCACGCAGCCAGCCACAACAGCCGTTGACGCAGGTCAAGCCCACTGCCGGGGCGAGCTCCGCCGGTGGTATGTCGTGAGGGCAGCGGTGCAGGTGGCCGTGATATTGCTCGTCAATCGGGCCGGTGACCTCCTACTTCAGCAGCGAAGCAGCAGCTCGGCGCGGTTTCCGGGCGCGTGGGGCGTGCCCGGGGGTCACTGCGAGCCCGGCGAGGCCCCCGAGCAGACGGCCGTACGTGAACTCTGGGAGGAGGCGGGCCTTCGCCCGGACGGCGCCGTCGTGCTGTTTGAGCGGCACGTGGATGCGTGGACCGACGGGCTGATCGAACACTGTTTCGCGGCAGGCACCGTGGCTGTCCAGGACGATGTCATCCGGGACGACGGGGGCGCCATGATCTTCGTCCCCGCGCCGGAGGCCGTCGCCGGTCGCGAGTTCACACCCGGTACGGCCGAGGTCCTCAAACGCTTCCTTCGTTCGCCGGAGTACGCACGGCTGGCCGGCGGGGTACCCGAGCCGTACGACGGCGACCGGGAGGACGACGAACGGTTCGCGGGCTGGGACTATCTCGGTGACCGGTACGTGTGCCCGCTCGCCGACGAGCACCGGACCTGCCATCGCCGAGCGAATCTGCTGCTCGCACAGGAGCGGGCCGACGCGCTGCGGGCAATGGCCAACGACGGTCACCGGTGCGCGTTCGTCCGGCTCATGCAGTGGTACGTCGACGGCGACCGCGTCGACGAACTGCACGCCATAGCCGCGGCCGGAGACGACCGCGCCACCGTCACGCTCTACCAGTACCTTCAGCACCGCCATCGCGCTGCCGATCTGGAGACCGCACTCGGCCGGTACACCGAGTCCGTGCCACGGCTGCGCATCTGGCTGGCCGCGCACATCGGCGGGGACCCCGGCCGCGCCGACGAGGCCCTCGAACTGCTCTCACCGCTGCTCGACCACGACTGGTACGCCCAGGAGGCTCGGCAAGTCGCATACCGCATCCAGGTCGGGGCGGGCCGGGTCCCACCACCGGCCGGGCGCAAACGTTGAGCCGCGACCGCGCCCTGCTCGACGGCCCGTCGGAACCGCACGGCCTGCACCCGAATACCGGTGGTCTGCGTCCTCAACCGGCCGGTACCCTGCCTCGACCAGGAAGGGGGCAAGAGATGACGGAGACGATGACCTTGTGGCGGCCGACCGGCCCCCAGGAGCTTGAACTCGTGCGCGCCTCCGGCTGGAAGGCGTGGCCGCCCCGCCTGCCCGACCAGCCGATCTTTTACCCGGTACTCAACGAGCAGTACGCGATCATGATCGCCCGGGATTGGAACGTGCCGGCCTCCGGCGTCGGCTACGTCACCCGCTTCGAGGTCGACCGGCGGTTCGCGTCCCGCTACCCGGTCCGGCAGGCCGGCGGGCGCGACATCCTGGAGCTCTGGGTGCCCGCGGAAGAGCTGGACGAGTTCAACCGGCACATCGTCGGGCTCATCGAGGTCGTGCGCGAGTTCCGCCCGGTGGCGGACTCGGCCGAGTGAGCGACCTGGGCTCCGCCGAGCACGCGGGGCCCGGCATCTGCCGACAGGCCCGCCTGGTCACTCCTGAGGCATGTCGCGCACGGTCGTGCCACCCGGCCCGGACCGCTCCACGAGGCGGCCCTCGGGACCGAAGCCGAAGCGGCGCGGCCCGATTCTGCGCATCTGGTCTATCAGCCGCGCCTGCTCCGCCGCGCGTGCCGCCGCATCGGGATCGGTCAGGCGGTAGCCGTGCAGCTGGATGTCGTCTGGGTTGACGCCGTCCGGATCGAGGCGGCCTTCGAGCACGAACCCGAACAGCGCCCGTAGCGCTTCCTCGCCGAGTTCCAGCGGATGGAACGGCAGCGCGTATGGTTCGTCGTCGTCCCATCTCGGCTCTGGCTCCACCGGGCGCTCCCCCGCCCAGTAGGCGGTCTCGAAGGGAAGGCGTTCACCGATGTCTTCCACGATGCCGCCGTCCGGCGACAGGCTGAGCGAGCGGACGAGGCGCCCGTCCACCCAGACGGCGAAGGCGAGCCAGTCCACGACGCTGTGCATGGCGTGCAGCGCCATGGTGCGGCCCCGGCCAGCTTCGACAAGGTGTTCAGGCATCTGCGACGGGTAGTCGAGCATGAGCCGCCGATCGCACACGATGTCGATGCCGGGGAACGCCGCAGCGTAGGCGACGCCGTCAGGCGGGTAGGCCGCCTCACCGAGAGTGTCGCCGTCGACGGCTTCCAGCGGCCAGCCGGGCCGCAGCAGCCGGACCAGGTCCGTCGTGGCTCCGATGTCGGCCTGGCACGCCCGCACCCGCCGCAACGCGGCGCGAGCATCACCGTCCGCGTACACCAACACACCGGTCTTGGCACCCACCGAGCTTCCTCCCGATCGCTGACCGCTCCCGCCTTGGCCGCGCAGACCCTACCTCGTAGCTATTCGCAAAGTCGGTGCATGAGCCGCCGCCGCAGGGCAGCTGAGGCGGCAGGCGGCTCGCGCCATGATTGGCATGTTTCCTTCATCGACGTATCCATCGAAGTAGACAAGCTTCAAACACGGTCCTACCGTACAACGATGAACATAAATTTTTATCCACGGAAGTCCGGGGTGGCCGGTCCTCGACGGCAGGCTCGCGGCCTGGCGATATTGCTGATGGCGGCAAGCCTCGTCGTCGCCGCACCGGTGGCGGCGCAGGCCGCACCGCGCTCGGACGCCGCCGTCGCCGAAGCGGTCACCGCGAAACTACTCGCCCAGACCGCGACCACGGCAGCGGCGCCCGCGACCGGCGACGACGCCCGCGTCACGATCACCCGCCGGAGCGGGAGCTGGGCCTTCGGCACGGCCGTCCTGATCGCGCCGCGCAGCCACGACGCCCATCCGACCGGGTCGATCTTCGTCGCGCGGGCCGAGGCCGGCCGATGGCGGGTCGCCTTCGACGGCGAAGCCGCGTTCGCCGCCCTGGCCGCCGAGTCGCCGGTGGTCACGCGGCATGAGCGTGAGGTTTTCACCACCCCCGCCCCGGCGTTCGCCGGCGGGGACTTCCGCACCGGTATGGCACTGCCCTTCACGATCGGGCAGACCTGGACGCTGTCGGGCGGACCGCACGGGTGGGGCGGCGGCGAAACCCCGTTCAGCTCGATCGACCTGGCCGGCGGCGACCAGGTGGTGCGGGCGGCGCGCGGCGGCACCGCGTACACGATGTGCCAGGGCTGGATCCGCGTCATCCACGACCGCGGCTACTCGACCGACTACTACCACCTGTGGAGCAGCATCTCCGTCAACGGGGCGGCCGTCGCGCAGGGGGCGTACCTCGGCTACACCGGCACCGACGTCACCTGCGGCGGCGCGGCGTCGGGACGGCACGTCCACTTCGCACTGCGCCAGAACAGCGCCTACGTGCCGATCAGCGACCACGCCATCGGCAAGTGGGTGTTCGTCGGCGGCGCCGCCTACCAGGGCGGGGCTCGCCACGGATCGGCCTGGGCGGGTGTCGGCAGCGGCCTCTACAACTACGGGGTCCTCGGCTTCACCCAGGGGATCGTCGACGCCAACGGCGGTGGGACGCTCACCCGGCGCGCGGGCCCCGGCACCGGCTACGCCGCCCTCGGCTCGCTGGCCGACGGCGCGACCGTGAGCATCTCCTGCTCGGCCAACGGAACGACCCATACCGGCCGGTACGGCGCCACCGCCCTGTGGAACCGCCTCACCGACGGCAGCTGGGTCTCCGACGCGTTCCTGTGGACCGGCGTGAACGGAGCGGTCAACGGCTGGTGCTGACGAGTACGGCCGGGAGGGCGGCACCCTCCCGGCCGCACCGCGGCACACGTTTCCGGCAACAAACTTTGCAGTACTTGTGGACTTTGCCCTCTAATGCTGGGGATCAGGGCGCGCTGCCGGATGCATCATCCGGCGCCATCCGGGGTACTGCTGAGGGCACGTCCGTGACGAAGGTCGACGAACGCCGAGCCTGGCTGGCCCGAGCCGGAAGGGCATCCGGCCCGGCGCCGGTCCACGCATTGCCGAGGGTGCCGATCATGGACTACACGGAGGCGTACCGCCGCAGTATCCGGGACCCCGCCGGCTTCTGGGGTGAGGCGGCCGCGGACATCGAGTGGTTCCGCGCACCCACCACGGTGCTGGACGACACGCGGCCGCCGTTCTACCGCTGGTTTCCCGACGGTGTGCTCAACACGTGCTTCAACGCGCTCGACCGGCACGTACGCGACGGCCGAGGCGAGCAGGCCGCGCTCGTGTACGACACGCCGGTCACCGGCGCCGACCGGACGCTGACCTATGCCGAGTTGCTAGACCAGGTGGCGCGGTTCGCCGGCGTGCTGCGGGGCCTGGGCGTGGGGCACGGCGACCGGGTGCTGATCTACATGCCGATGGTGCCGGAGGCGGTCGTCGCGATGCTCGCCTGCGCGCGGATCGGAGCCGTGCACTCGGTGGTGTTCGGCGGGTTCGCCGCCCACGAGCTGGCGCTGCGCATCGAGGACGCCGAACCTGCCGTGATCGTGTCCGCGTCGTGCGGCATCGAGGTCAACCGGGTCATCGAGTACAAGCCGATCCTGGACAGGGCGATCGAGACGGCGGCTCATGAGACCCGTGCCTGCGTGATCCTGCAACGGCCGCAGGCCGCCGCCGCGCTGACGGCGGGACGCGACGTCGACTGGTCCGAGGCCATGGCCACGGCCGAACCCGCCGGCTGCGTGCCCGTCGCGGCGACCGACCCGCTCTACATCCTCTACACCTCCGGCACGACCGCCCGCCCGAAGGGGGTGGTCCGGGACAACGGCGGGCACGCCGTGGCGCTGCGCTGGAGCATGAGGTACATCTATGACACCCACCCCGGCGAGGTGTTCTGGGCCGCCTCCGACATCGGCTGGGTGGTGGGGCACTCCTAGATCGTGTACGGGCCGCTGATCACCGGCTGCACCACGGTGCTCTACGAGGGCAAGCCGGTGGGCACGCCGGATTCCGGTGCGTTCTGGCGGGTCATCGCCGAGCACGGGGTCAAGGCGCTGTTCACCGCGCCGACGGCGTTCCGGGCGATCCGCCGTGACGATCCCGAGGGGCTTCGGGTCCGGGACGCGGACCTGTCCGGCCTGCGGTATCTCTTCCTCGCCGGCGAGCGCCTGGACCCGGATACCTACGGCTGGGCGGCGCGGCTGCTGGGCGTGCCCGTCATCGATCACTGGTGGCAGACGGAGACGGGCTGGCCGGTCGCCGCGAACCTGATGGGGCTGGAGCCGCGTGAGCCGCGGCCCGGTTCCGCGACGGTGCCGGTGCCGGGTTATGACGTGCGCGTGGTCGACTCGCTGGGCAGGCCCGTGCCGGCCGGCGAGGACGGGGAGATCGTGATCCGGTTGCCGCTGCCGCCGGGGACGCTGCCGACGCTGTGGCGCGACGACACCCGGTTCGTGGAGTCATACCTGTCCGCGCACCCGGGCTTCTACCTGACCGGCGACGGCGGGCACGTCGACCCCGACGGCTATCTCTACGTCATGGGCCGTATCGACGACGTCATCAACGTCGCCGGCCACCGCCTGTCGACGGGTGCGATGGAACAGGTGCTCGCCGGTCACCCGGCCGTGGCCGAATGCGCGGTCATCGGTGTTCACGACCCGGTCAAGGGGCAGGTGCCGAGGGCGCTGGTCGTGCTCAAGGCCGGTGCCCAGGTCGAGGCGGACGCTCTGCGCCAGGACCTGGTCCGGCTGGTGCGCGAGCAGATCGGCCCGATCGCCGCGCCGTCCGCCGTCGACGTCGTATCTGCGCTGCCCAAGACGCGGTCCGGCAAGATCCTGCGTAAGACGATGCGCGCGATGGCGGACGGGCGGGACGAGCCGGCCCCGTCCACCATCGAGGATCCGGCGGTGCTGGAGACGCTGCGGCCGCTGTTGACGCCTCGATCAGCACAGTGGTGAACAGGGCCCACGTCGCGCCGCTGACGCCGAGGTCGACCTAACGGATCCCGGCATTCGCCGATCATCGGATCATCGCCGGGCACCGGTCTGGCTAAACTCGACAGTGGCGGCCGATTCGCCTATCAGGCCGTACGCCGGACGGGCGGCAAGCCGGTCCAGAGCCCTTGTGGAGGTGGCGTGCGGGTCAGCGACGTGATGTCGGCGTTCCCGGCGTACATACGGCTCGGCGCCACGATCCGGCGGGCGGCCGAGGTGGTCAGCGTGTCGGAGGTCGGCAACCTGATGGTGCTGGACCACGAAGGCCGGTTCGTCGGCTCACTGTCCGAAGAGGACCTGGTGCGGGCCATGCTGCCCGGCTTCGACGACGTCACCGCCGGCGGCGGCACGCTCGCCGACGCGTTCCGGATCTTCCTGGAGCGCGGCCGCACCCTCGCCGACCGCCCCGTCGACCCGCTCGTCGTGCGCGACACGGCGAGCGTCCGCTCGACCGACGAACTCGCCCGCGCGGCGATCGTGATGCTCGACCGCGGGATCCGGCGGCTTCCCGTCGTCGACGACGGCAAGCTCGTGGGCACGCTGTCCCGCGCCGACCTGTGCCGAGCGGTGATCTACCATTCCTGAACTCCGGCTGATCCTGACCGATCGGCACACCCAGGCGACCAGCGAGCGGGTGTGCGCGCTGCCGATCACGTTCGGCCGTGACGCG
Source organism: Catellatospora bangladeshensis (assembly GCF_016862575.1). GTDB lineage: Bacteria > Actinomycetota > Actinomycetes > Mycobacteriales > Micromonosporaceae > Catellatospora > Catellatospora bangladeshensis. Next base: position 24,949 of record NZ_BONF01000015.1, read on the forward strand.
GGCATGGCCGCGGTGGCGCTCGACGACAGCAGCGTCTCCCGGCGCCACGCCCGCCTGGAGATGGTCGACGACTATCTCGTGCTCACCGATCTCGGCAGCACCAACGGCACCTACGTCAACGACCAGCGGCTGACCCGCCGCCAGGCGCTCGCTCCCGGGGACCGGATCCGGATCGGCCGGTACGACCTGACGTGGCGGTACGTCGACCCGAACGCCACGATGTCCGTCGACGGCTCCCACCTGACCGTCCACCGGCCGGACGCCCCGCCCGACGTCGCCGCCCGGCGGGTGGTGACCGCCGCGCAGGCGCACAACCAGCGGGTCGGCCACGAGCTCGACGGCTTCCTGTCGGTCGCGCACGGGTTCCTGCCCGCGCAGCCGCCGCTGCTGGCCTTTCCCGACTCGCACCGCGCCTGGGACGAGATGACCGACCGGCTGCCGGACCTGTTCCGGCGGCTCACGCTGCGCCGGGCGTTCGACGCGATGCCGGTCCTCGACGCCAGACCGGAGGCGCTGCCCGACCGGTACCTGCTGCGCGCCTCGACCATGCTGGGCGTCTTCGCCCACGCCTACCAGTACATGGCGATCGACCCGCCCGCCGCGCTGCCCGACTCGCTGCTGCGGCCGTGGACCACCGTCTCCCGGCGGCTGGGCAAGCAGACGCCGGCCGTGTCGTACATCGACCTGTTCTTCTACAACTGGCGCCTGCGCGACCCGGCCGGCCCCCGGGCGCTGGACAACATGGATCTGCTCGTGCCGACGTGGAACAACGCCGCCGAGCGGGTGTTCTACCTGGTCACGACCGAGTTCGCGATGGGGCTCACCCCCGTCCTGGGCGCCATGCTCGACGCCCAGGAGGCGGTGGTCGCCGACGACCCGGCCGCGCTGGAGGGCGCGCTCCTGGTGATCCTCGACCAGCTGCAGCACGTCACCCAGGCGATCTACCCCCAGATCGATCCCAACCCCCGCGCCCGGCATCCGCTGGACCAGGTGCTGTGGGCCAAGACCGTCGGCACGGCCGGAGTGCCGATCTTCGACGGCGCGCCCAGCCCGAGCGGCACCGCCCAGCCCCAGATCCACGCGCTGGACGCGTTCCTCGAACGCCGGGACTACGGCTCGCTGGTCGGGCAGCAGAGCACCTACCTCGCCGGCTACTTCCCGCGGCACTGGCAGGAACTGGTGGCGGCGCTGCGTGAGGTGTCGGTGCGCCAGTACGTGGAGGACAGCCGCAGCAGCGCCCTGCGCGGGGTCTACAACGCCATGTTGAACGCCTACGTCGGCGACCGCGGCTGGATGGGCCTGCACCGCATCAAGGCGTACGGCTTCCTGGAGGTGGCGTTCAAGGTCGGCCGGCAGGTGACCACCGGCGCCCGGTTCACCGGCCTGTTCAAGGACCGGACCTGGGACAAGGTGGACGGGGAGCTGGCCGTCGTCCGCGAGGAGCGCCGCCCTCCGGTGGGCGCGCCCGTGGTGTTCGGGACCGCTCGCCGGGGCCGGGTCGTCACCGGCGAGTCCGGCGCCTGGACCTGCTACCTGGACATCGACGTCACCGGCCAGGGCGTGCACCACCTGCCCGGCGACCGGGTCGGGGTGCTGGCCGAGCACGACGACGACCTGGTGCGCCGCACCGTCGCCGCGCTGCAGGCCACCGGCGACGAACTGGTGCCGCTCACCCCGAGCTGGCGTGCGGCGGTGGCCTGCCGGGAGGGCTACGGCGAGGTCGACGTCCTGCCGCTGCGGACGCTGCTGCGCTTCGCCCGGCTCCGGCCGATCGGCCGGGAGGTGGCCAAACGGCTGGTGAAGCTCACCGCCGTCGGCGCGTGGCAGCGGGTCGTCGACGCCCGCATGGAGGACCAGTGGGAGCTGTGGGACGTCCTGAACCTGCTGTACGCGGGCGGGTATGACGTCGCCCGGCTGTGGAAGGCCGACGCGGGCGAGCACGACGCCTTCTGCGCGGTCATCGCGCCCGAGCCGTTCCGGCTGTACTCGATCGCTTCGGCTCCGCCGCCCGGCGAACCGGCGACCGCCCTGAAGCTGGTCGTCGCCGGGCTCGACTACACCTCCGCCCGTACGCCGTGGTCGTACCCGCGCAAGCGCCAGGGTGCGGCCTCGCACTTCCTGCGCCGGGCCGGCCTCGACGGGCGGCAGCGGCTCGCCCTGCAGATCGTGGCCACGCCCAGGTTCCGGCTGCCGGCCGACCCGGCCCGGCCCGTCGTCATGTTCGCCGCCGGCTCCGGCATCGCCCCGTTCCTGGGGTTCGTCGCCGCCCGCACCGGGCCCGGCGAGAACCGTCTCTACCTGGGCATCCGTACGCCGGACGAGTTCGTCGAACACCCCGAGCTGGATACGGCGGTCGCCGCGGGCCGGCTGCACCTGTCCGTCGCGTTCTCCCGCGCCGATGCCGCGATCCAGTTCGACGGCCGGCGTCACGGCGTCGGGGCCGGGCAGCGGCGCCGCGTCGACGACGTGATCCGCGCCGAGGCCGACGCCCTGTGGGAGCTGCTGCGGCCCGTCGCCGACGGCGGCCGCGGCGCGTTCGTGTACGTCTGCGGCAGCTCACGCTTCGCCGTCGCCGTGCTCCAGGCGCTTACCGGCATCGTGCCCGGCGACGGCCGCGAGTTCCTGCGACAGCTGGTGGCCGACGGACGCCTCGCCCAGGACGTGTTCACCACGTATCTGGGCCACGCGCAGCAGACCCCTCGCTTCGAGATCTCGGACCTGGCGCAGCACGACACGCCCGAGGCGGGCTACTGGATGGCGATCGGCGGCGCCGTGATCGACGTCAGCGAGTTCATCCACCTGCACATCGGCGGGCCGCACATCGTGCGCAACTACGTCGGCATGGACGCGACCGCGGCGTACCGCAAGGTGCTGCACCACGCCCACGCCGAGATCGACTCCCAGCTGTCGATGTACCAGATCGGCCACCTGCGCCGGCTGCAGTTCGGCGCCCGCTGGGGCGTGGTGCTCGACGAGGACGGCCTGCACTCGCTGCCGCTGGAGGAGCTGTTCCGGACCTGGGTGCGGTTCCTGTACATGCTGGTCGCGATGCGGAACGCGCTCACCGCCGACTACGGCTTCACCACCTCGGTCACCACGATGGGCGAAGACCCCCGGGAGCTGACGCCGTTCAAGGCGCAGTACGTCATCGAGGGGCACCGCAGGTTCCTGGTCAGCTATCTCGACGGGCTCCTGCACGACGACCTGCGCACGCTGTGGCAGCACACCGTCGGCTTCTGCGACCCGCGGCAGGACGTCCGGCAGCTAGACGCCGAACTCGCCGCCCTGTCGGAACGGCCGGACGTCACCCTGGTGCGCAGCTCCGTAAGCGCCGTCAAGGAGCTGCTGCTGATCGGCGAGGACCTCCCCCGGGTCACCGCGCTGTGCCGGACGTACGCGCACGCCGACGTGCAACTGCTCGGCGACCTGAAAGCCGCCGTGCTGCAGGGCATCCGGGCCTTCGAGGTGCACGAGGCCGACGTCGTCGAGCAGGCGGGAGGCACGCTGCTGACGGCCGTCCGTGACGTGCTCGCGGCGGTGTCCGCCTACTACGAGCGCCTGGCCGGGCAGACCCGCGCTCAGGGCGTCGTCGCCCACGGGGCGGTCGAGGAACCGATTCCGGTGGACCGGGGGCTGCCCGGTCACGGCGGTCCGCTGCTGCTCCCCGATTGACCGCCCATCGCGAGCTGACGTGCTGGAACTCCAGCGCCGAGCACCCTGCCGGCGGCCCGCAAGACCGCGGCCGGTATGACCGCGGCCGGCCGGACCTCAAGAGCGTGGGCACTGCGCCACTGCCCGGCCGAGCCTGGCCGCGGCCTCGGCCAGGTCGTCGGCTGCCAGCATCGAGAACGACAACCGGAGGTGGGACCGGCCGCCGGTGCCGTCGGCGAAGAACCGGGATCCCTCCACGAAGGCGACCCCGTTCGCCTCGGCGGACGGCGCAAGCGCGCCTGCCGTCAGCGGCGGGGGCAGCTCGGCCCACAGGAACCAGCCGCCGTCCGGTGTCGACACCCGCAGGTCCGGTGCTGATTCGCGCAGGCCCGCCAGGAGCGCGTCACGCTGTGCGGCGTACTGCCGGCGAAGGTCGGCGACATGGCTCAGGTAGGCCCCGGACGCGCCGAAGGCGGCCATGGTCAGCGCGGTCGTGTGATTGACGCCCCCGCCACTGGTGATGTACCCGAGGCCGGTCAGCCGCCGCACGAACGCATCGTCGGCGTTGATCCAGCCCAGCCGCAGCCCCGGTGCGACGGTCTTGGCGAACGTGCCGAGCCGGACGACGGTGCCCCGCTCCCCCAGGCTCCACAGCGAGGGCGGAGCCGCGCCTTCGTACACCAGCTCGCGGTACGTGTCGTCCTCCACGATCGTGAGCCCGGTGCGGGCGGCCAGCTCGACCAGCTCGACCCGGCGCTGCCGGGGCAGGCAGCGGCCGGTCGGGTTGGCGAACGTGGGCACGAGGTACAGCATCGGGACGCGCCGCCCGCCGCGCGTCAGCCGCCCGATCAGCTCCGCCGTGGCGGCCACGTCCATGCCCTCCGCGTCGGCCGGCACGCCGACCAGCTCGGCACCCCGGTCGAACAGGGTCCCGAACGCGAGGTGGTAGGTCGGCGAGTCGACCAGCACCACGTCGCCGGGCTGGACGAGCAGCTCGGCGGCCAGCGCGAGACCGTGCGAGGCGCCGTTGGTGACGAAGACCTCCGAGGTGCGCGTGCCGCCGCCGTCGACGTCGGCCAGCCACTCGACGAGGGGTCGCGGGCCGGCCGCGGCGCCGTAGGTCAGCGCCTGCCACCCGTGTGCGCGCAGCGCGCCGCCCGCGGCGTCCAGCCACTGCTCGACGGGCAGCAGCTCGGGCCGCGGATGACCCCACGCCAGGTCGAGGATCCCCGGCCGGCCGACGTACTGGATCTTCGCCTGATGGATGTCCACCGACCAACCATAGGGATGTCGGCGAATCGCGGAAGCCCGGATCTCGAAAGGCGGATTCATGCGCCTTTCTGCCGGTCGCTTCATACGGCCGCGGCGCCGTCTATCGTCGGTGTGTTTTCGCATGTGCAAGAAACGACATCGTGGCATCCGTGACATACGATGTGGCGAGCAATCTAATCTAGACCGCCGTCCGCTTGCGCTGCGATGCCTGCTGAGCCGCCGCGTGAGCAGGGCAGGGCGGCGGCAGGCCGTTACCGTGGGGATGGTGTCCTGGCGCATGAGAATCAAGCCGAGGCAAGAACTCATGGACATCTGGAGCGCGACCGCCAGAGTCGCCTTCGTCCCGGTGCCGGGCTCGCGGGGAAAGCGGGAATGGCGCTGGGGCGGCCGGGACGGCTCCAATTCGATCTCCGACGCCGAGCAGCTGCTCTGCCTGATGCTGCCGTCCACCGAGATCCCGCAGTTCCGGCTGGACGAGCCCAACTCCACCGATGAGGATCTGCTGACGGTGCTGCGCCCTTTCGGCGGCGCGATCGACATCCCGCAGTTCCTCATCGGGCTGGTGATGGAGTACCTGGAGCGCTACACCGCCCCCGACGGCACACCGATCTTCTCGGGCGGCAGCTACTTCTCTCCCCTGTTCCCCGGCGAGGAGCCCACCGCCGAGCAGCGCGCGCTGCCGGTGGTGGAGTCGTTCGCGGCCTCGATCCCGCTGATGCTGTCGTCGCTCGGTTTCATCAAGGTCTTCAGCCGGTCGGTGACCCGCCCCGAGCTGCGGGCGCGGCTGGCGAAGGTCGAGGAGGCGGCCAGCCGGCGCCTGTCGGCCGCGATGATCGGCCTGCTGCGCAGCTTCTCGATCAGTGTCTTCCCCGTCGACAGCGAGTTCGCGACGACGCTGCTGCGCACGGTGAACCAGGGCAACGAGCCGCACCGCCGGGTGGTCGAGGACCTGCGGGTGTCGCTGCGGGAGGTCGCGGCCGGCCTGCGCGACCTCACCTTCGGCCTGACCCAGGTCGAGCAGATCGAACGCGAGGACATGCTCTTCGAGTGCGGCTGGTCCTGGAGCGTGCACAGCAACGCCACGCCGGTCGACTTCCCGGTCGACCTCGGCCAGCAGGTCCCCGGCGTCGCGCTCGACGCGCCCTACCTGTACTTCACCGTGGTGGCGCTCGACGCCATCGCCGACCTCAACAACGACCGCACCCGGCTGCTGCGCCTGCTCGACGACGAGCAGCTGAAGATCGCGACCGCGCTGCGCCTGCGCTGGGACCTCACCCAGCGGTACTGGTCCATCGTCGCCTCGTTCGGCACCAAGCGGTGGCCGCTGCAGGACATCCCGTGGCGCACCGTGGACGGCGTCGAGTCCGACTACTTCAGCCTTCTGGTGACCTCGATCGCGGCCCGCAACCTGTCGGTCCGCCCGAACGACCTGGACCTGCAGCGGCTCGGCGAGATCCTCGCCGAGCTGGCCAACCGCAGCCGGATGACCCGGCGGCCGCTGCGTGAGGACCCGGCGCTGAACCTGCACTCCCCCGGCGTCGCGATCGAGGTCGAGGGCGCCACGGAGTTCTCGCCGCGGCTCAGCTGGGTGGCCGCCGACTTCGCGCCGCTGCTGCTCAAGCGGGCGGTCATGGTCGCGGGGCTGGTCGACCGCATCGACCTGCGCGGCGACGCGGTCAACCTCGCCGACGACCTGTGGGACCACGTCGCGCAGCGGCGCAGCGTCGTCGACGAGGAGCCGGGGCTGTGGGACGACCCGAGCCGGGTCTACCCGCTGCAGCCCGGCGACCCGAGCCCGTCCTGGCACCACACGGTCCGGGTGGTGGAGAGCCTGGTCCTGGCCGCGCGCCTGGCCTACGACCAGCCCCTGCGCAGCGAGTCGCTGCTCGACCACGCGCACAGCCTGCTGGCCGAGGCAGACCACCTCTACTCCCAGGAGCTGCTGGCGGGCACGTCGGAGAGCGGCGCGCCGGAACGCAAGCGGCTGGAGGCGGTGCGCCAGCGGATCCGCAGAGCCCGCGAGATCATGCCCTCCCGGCCGGGCACCGCGGTGTCGCTGCTGCTGCTCGCGCTGGCCGACCTGGACTCCCTCGTCGCGTCCCGGGACACGACGGAGGTCTTCTGATCATGCTGGTCTTCGCCACCTCGGACAAGGGCGGCACCGGCCGGTCGGTGACCAGCAGCAACCTCGCCTATCGCAGGGCGCTGACCGGCAGCAACGTCGCCTACCTGGACTTCGACTTCGGCTCGCCGACCGCCGGGACGATCTTCGACATCGACTCGGTACGCCGTGGCGCGGCCAGCGGCGGGATCCACTCCTACCTGCAGGGCCGGGCCGACCCGCCGCTGCGCCTGGACGTGTGGTCGCACTCCGACCGGTCCAGCCTGCGCGGACGGCCCAGCCGGGCGGGCAAGCTGGTGCTGTTTCCCGGCGACGAGTTCGGCGGCGAGTTCCCCGGCACCCGCGAGATCGTCAAGCGCTGCGCGCGCCTGCTGGCGCGCCTGGACGCCGAGTTCGACGTCTGCCTGATCGACCTGAGCGCCGGGCGCTCGCACGCCACGGAGATCGTGCTGGCCGCGACGGCGCTGCCGGAGCTGCAGCGGGTGGACAGCCGCTGGCTGGTGTTCCACCGCTGGACCCGCCAGCACATCATCGCCGCCCACGGGCTGGTCTTCGGCAAGCACGGGCTGCTGGAGCTGGGCAGGGAGAACAACGGCACGCCCAAACTCGACCCCGCCTGGCTGCTGGAGCGGGTGCGTTTCGTGCGCACCGCCGTGGTCGACCCGGAGTCCGACTCGCTGGCCGGGCTGCGCCCGGAGCAGGTGGCCTGGCTGCGCAAGTGCGACACCGACCTCAAGGCGCTGGCCACGAAGCTGCGGATCGGCCGTACGACGACCATCGGCTCGGTCCCGCTGGACCCGGTGCTGCAGTGGCGCGAGCAGCTGATCACCGACACGGACACGGTCTCGCGGCAGGTGGCCAATGCCGAGACGGTGGAGGCGTTCGTGGCGCTGGCCCGCAATCTGGACAGCGAGAATGCGTGGGCGATGCTGTGAGCGCCGTATACGTCGAGGCCGCGGCGCAGGACCGGGTCGCGGAGCTGCCCCTGGCGCACCTGTCGATCGAGCTGGGCCATCTGTACATGGAGGACTACATCGCCGGCCCGGCCCGGCTGCGTGAGACGTTCGAGCAGGTCGCGCCTTGGGTGCGGACGGCCATGGCGGTCTGCGGGGCCGGGGTGGCGCCGCGTACGGCCAGGATCAGCACCTGCTTTCTGGTCGACGACTACTTCACCCGGCCGGACGTGGCCGGCCGGCTGGCCCGCAGCGATCTGCCCTGGTCGCCGCGGGCGGTCATCCCGCAGCTGCTACTCGCGGCCGAGCAGGCCGGCCTGACGATCGACTACCTGGCCCGGGAGTCGGCGTGCGCCGTCGCGTCGGGGGTGCCGCTCGCGAGCCTGGTGCAGGCGCAGCTCGTCCCGGATCCGGCACCGGGCGCCAGCGGCGTGAGCGAGGCCGAGCATGAGGCGGGCTGGCTCACCAACGGCACCCGCGAGCAGGAGCGGGACCTGCGCCCGCCGACGGCCGAGTCAGGCTGGCGCAGCAACGGGGCGAGCAGCCCCGCCGTGGACGTCGCCGAGGCGATGCGGTCCGGGGCGAGCTGGCGCGGGCCGAGCGAGAACGGCGCCGGCAACCATTCCGTCTTCATCGACGTGGAGCTGTGGCGCGACGAGCCGGACGGACGGCTCTGGTCGTGCGCGTTCCTGGCCTCGGTGTGGCAGCTGCTGCGGCTGGGCATGGTGCGCGACCGGGGTGCGATCGTGGCCGAGCCGCAGCTGTGGGAGGGCGAGTTCCCCGAGGACTGGGCGGACCTGCCGCCGGTGATCCGGCTGCGCCCGGAGGCGGCGCACTTCTCGGCATACCGGACGTTCTCCGTGCTGGCGGGCCGGTTCCTGCCGGTGGAGCAGGCGGTGCGCACCATCCTGAGCCAGGTGGCGGTGGAGCGGGCGGTGACCGCCCAGGTTCAGGCGCGGGCGAAGCGGGAGCAGCTGGCGCTGCCGGCGGAGGTCGTCGATCGGATCGAGTACGCCTTCACCGGCAGCCGCTGGCGGTGACGGCTCAGGACCCGGCGGCCGGGCCGGGGTAGGGCTTGCCGGACGCCCACAGGTCGGTGAAGCGGTCCTTGCGCTCGCTGACCCGGTCCAGGTTCGTCACCAGGGTCGTGGTGATGATGATGGGCCGGTTGGTCTCGTTGATGCGCGAGGCGGTGGTGGACTGGTAGCTCAGCACGCCGTCGAAGACGATGAAGTCGAACAGGGTGGCCCGCCGGGTGCCCTTGATGTCGGCCGGGTTGAGCGTGCGCACCTGGACCCCGATCGCGACGTGCTGGTCGAGGATGTTGGTGAACTCGCCGTCCATCTGGATCGGGCGGTCCATGATGAACACCCGCCGGATGGTCACCCCGCGGCGGACCGCCTCGCGCTGCGCCTCCATGTAGAGCTGGCCGAGGTCGCTGGTCCACAGGCCGCCGTCGACGGAGTTGCGGCCGCCCGCATCGACGGTGGTGAGGCTGGTCGCGTCGATCGACTCGGCGGCGACCTTGGTCAGCCCGAGCAGCCAGTCGCGGTCCTCGCCCTCGTAGGTGACGTCACCGGCCTGCCCGAGGTCCTTCAGGTAGCCGGACAGGCGCGCGATCTCGGCCCGCGAGAAGTCGAACAGCAGCGAGCGCGGCGTACGCCCGATCGTGGTGGCGTTCTTGACCAGCTGGGTCATGGCGTCGGTGTTGAGCGCCGACGCCTCCACGGCGCCGAACAGCTGGGTGGCCTCGTTCACCTTCGCGAACTCGTCTTTGATCATGACTCTGGTGCCCGCGACGTGCTGGGCGAAGCTGTGGTCGAGCACGGCCAGCCCGGCGCCGACCCTGGCCACGCGGTGGTCGACCTCGATGAGGAACTGGGTGATGAACGCGACGCCGGAGATGAACACCGACAGGCCCAGACCCAGCACCATGTCGGAGGTCAGGTCGCCGCCCAGGGCCTGCGCGAGGGTGAACGCGACCAGGCCGAACAGCACGGAGACCCCCACCTTGGTGAGGATCCGGGAACGGAAGCTGCTGGTCGGGGTCGTCGGTAACTTGGGGGCGGCCATGCGCTCTCCGATCGGTCGAGGCGGTCAGCGTCCCAGCCGTTCGATGGTGTCCAGTGCGAGCTGATCCCGGATGCGGTCGACGTTGACGCGCCACTGGCGGCTGAACCCGGGGCGGTGTTCGAGGTCGCGCCAGAGTTCTTCGAAAGCGGGGTCGGTGCGGGCGGCCGGCATCCACAGGTGCAGCAGGAAGTCGATCGCGGGACGCACCCGCGCGACCGTCTCCGCGCGCGCGGACCCGGCCGGACGGCTCTCCACCATCGCGAGCAGGGTGGTGAGCAGCCAGTCGTGCAGCGCGAGGTCCTCGCAGAACTCGACGACGGCGCGGTCGTCGGCGGCGGTGTGGCGCAGCCGCAGGGTGCGGGTGGTCGGGTCGTCGACGCGGAGGCTGACCGCGACAGGCGTGCCCGCGGGTCCGGCCGCCCAGCGCAGCCGGGTGCGGGCGGTGCGGAAGGCGGGCCGGTGGTCGAGGCGGTGGTCGTGCTGCACCTGGTCGAGGGTGCGGTTGCCGATCGCGTCGAGGTTGAGCGCGTCGCCGGGCTCGCCGGTCAGGACGGCGTCGGTGATCCGGCCGGCGTCGACCTTGCCGATCGTCTCGATGGTGCCGGGTGTGGCCAGGTAGTGCGACCAGGGCAGGCGGCGGCCGGCGGTGCCGCGGACCACCCGGGCGTACGCCGACGCCTGGGCGACGTGACCGCCGGTGATCGTGGCGCGGGTGCAGACCGTGCCGACGCCGCGGACCCGGGCTCCGGAGTTCGCGAGGGGGCAGTCGACGCCTATATGGCGGTCGGGTGACTGGGCGTGGGCGATCGGCCGCTCCGAGCGGCGCACCTGCCGACCCTGCACCAGGTCGAGCAGTGCCTCGGTGTCGGTGGCGGCCAGCGCGGTGGAGGTGCGCAGCAGTCCGGTGTGCACCTCGCCCACCGTCACCAGATGTTCGGCCACCCCGCACCCCCCGGCATGCGCTGCATTCATTGCACCCCATGGTGGCCGATCGATGCAATGGGCCGACGCGTCCCTGATCACGTGTCATCCGATCGGCTGCACGACACATTCAGGCATTGACAGTCATGCACCGTGCCGCTTTCCGGATTCGTTGCCGGGCAAGGAATTCGTCGCCGAGCGCGACGAAGCGACTCCTCTTCGTGCGTAGATACACGTTAATGTAATCGAATGGTGATTCCAGTGAAGCCTGACGTGATCATCGTCGGCGCGGGTGTGTCCGGGTTGACCACCGGAGTGTGCCTGGCCGAGGCCGGACTGTCCGTGCACGTGCTGTCCCACCAGGCGCTGCCGGAGCGGACGTCGTACGCGGCCGGCGCCAGCTGGGGGCCGTACATGCTCGAGGGCGACGCCCGAGGGCTCGAATGGAGCCGCCAGACCCGCGAGATCCTGCAACAGCTCGCGGCCGAGGGCTGCGGCGTGCGCATCGTGGCCGGCATCGACGCCGCCGAAGCCGCCGACGCCGAACCGCCCGCCTGGGCGGTGGCCATGCCCGGCTTCCGCCGCTGCGAACCCCACGAGCTGCGCGGCAGGTTCCGCAGCGGCTGGCACTACGAGGTGCCCCTGGTGGACATGCCCACCTACCTCACCTACCTGCAGGACCGGCTGCTGGCCGCCGGGGCGACCCTGTCCGAACGCACCGTCGACTCGTTCGCGCAGCTCTCCGACCTCGGCCGCGTCATCGTCAACTGCGCCGGCATCGGCGCCCGCGAACTCGTGCCCGACGCCACCATGCAGGGCGTGCTCGGGCAGCTGGTGGTCGTGAAGAACCCCGACCCGCCGGTGGTGCGCTTCTTCCAGGACGACGCCGAACACGGCGACCTGACCTACATCCTCCCCCACGGCGACCTCGTCGTCCTTGGCGGCTGCGCCGTGGCCGAGGGCTCCGCGCTGGACCACGACGCCGTCGCCGAAGAGATCAAGAGCCGGTGCGCGGAGATCGAGCCGCAGCTGGCCACCGCCCAGATCGTGGAGGTGCGCACCGGCACCCGGCCCAAGCGACCGCAGATCCGGCTCGAACGCACCGACGTCGACGGGCGGGTGATCGTGCACAACTACGGCCACGGCGGATCCGGGCTGACCGTCTCGTGGGGCTGCGCCCTGGAAGCGGCCGCCCTGGTCCGCGCCGCCCTCGACGGGCCGGGCCGGCCGGACTGAGCCGTTGCCGGTGGTGGCCTCCGGCGCCGCGGGACACGACCGGCATCGCCGCCGTCACAGCACCTGATCAGCGAGGTCCGCGACCGCGGCCCCGTCATGCCCGATCAGCAGCTCCCGCAGGCCGGTCAACCCGGCTGAGCCGTCGAGGCCGAGCCCTCGCACCGCCGCCTGCCAGGCCTGCTCGTCCGCGGCGGCCCCGGCCAGCAGCCGCAGGCCGCGCGTGCCGCCCACGTGGCGGTGCAGCCCGCGTTGCAGCGCGGGCCAGCGGGTGACGATCTCGGCCAGGATCAGCAGGTGACGCGCCCTGGCGATCAGCGCGTCCGGCCGGGACAGCGGCTCCAGGCCCTCCATCAGGCGGGCGTACAGCTGCCACACGTTGATGAGCCGTTTCGTCTCGCGGATCGAGCGGACCGGCTGCGCCCGCAGCCGATCGAGCAGCAGAGCGCGCACCTGCGGATGCCGCTCCGCCGAGCGCCAGGTGAGGGTCCGCACGCGGGTGTGCGCCGCGCGCACCGGGCGGCTCGCGGGCCGGTGCGCCGGGACGGCTGCCACGAGCGGCGCGGGCAGCTGCGCGGCCGCCCGCTGCACCGGCACGGCCGGAAGCGGCGGCGGTGCCCCCTGCCCGGTCACCGAGTCGACGAGCCGGGCCAGGCCCCGGTCGGACACCTGCGGCACCAGCACCGGCAACTGGATCAGCTTGCGCAGGAACGCCCAGCCCGGCGAGGGATCCTCGCCGTGGTGCACCGCCGTCGGGTCGCCGTGATCGCGGTACATCTGGTCCAGGTGCCCGGCGACCACCCCGGAGTCCAGGCCCACCACGAACCGCGCCCGCAGCCCGCTGCGCGACACCACGTCGGCCAGGAACACGTTGATCGCCTCGAACACCTCGGCGATCGTGCCCGGACGGCACCGGTCGATGTCATCGACGAACACGACCAGCTGGTGACCGGCCTCGGTGAGGTCGTCGATCAGATCGGCCACGTGGTGCTGGTAGAGGTAGAGCGCGCCCGACCGGGCCCGGCGCAGCGGATCGGGCTCCGGCTCGGCGCCGGCCGGCGCGTCCAGGCGCGGCACGTCCATGGCCGGGCCGTCCAGCATCACCGGCGGGAGGTACGCCGACGCCAGCCCGAACCGGCGCCGCCACAGGGTGTGCGCGACGCCCGCCAGCATCGTGGTCACCGCCACGCCGGTGGCGAGCCACGTCGCGCCCACGGACATCCCGGCCAGGGACACCGGCTCCTCGACACCGAGCAGCGTCACGACCGCCGGCGCGAGGAACGCCGCGGCGGACAGGCCGAAGATGGGCGAGCGGGTCCGGCGCCGCAGCGCCCGCCGCAGCGCGAAGCGGTCGACCTGGCCGAGGTTGCGGCGAAGCCAGTACGCCTGCCTGTCCGCCGTCGTCGTGTAGAGCACGCCGTCCGCCGCGTCGATGATCTCGCTGGCCAGCCCCGCCCAGATCTGCTCGCCGGACTGGTACGCCCACGGATTGAACCAGGCCGTGACCACCCCCGCGCTGACCCCGGCCGCCACCGGCTGCGGCCCGGCGCCCGGCGCGGCGATGTGCCGGAGCGCGGCGCGCACGGTCAGGCCACGCCCCTGCGGAGCCGCCGGGACGGGCCGGCCCTCGCGCAGCAGCTCGCGGACCAGGTTCATGAGCGTGCTCTTGCCGCATCCCCATGGCCCTTCGATGCCCACCACCGTGGGCCCGTCCCCGGCCGGCCCGCCGCCGGGGTGCCGGATCTGCTGGGCGATGGCCTCGGCGAGGGCCTGCCGGCCGATGACGTCGCGTTTGGTGGGGGCGTCGGACACACCCCAGATGGAGACCGGGCCGATCTCCAGGGTGCGTACGGCCCGGGCGCGCCGCGGGTCCCACAGCCGCACGGTGCCGTCCTGACCCGACGTGGCGAGCCTTACCTCGCCCTGCGCGTCGGTCCAGCCGGTCACCGCCCAGATGCCGCCCTCGTGCCCCCGCAGCGCGGGTTCCATCGGTGCTACCCGGTCCAGGTCCCAGCGGCAGATCACGCCGTCCGCGCCTGCGGTGACCAGCCGCGCCCCGCCGTCGGGCTCGGCCCAGGTCCATACCGCGCCCACCCGGCCGGCGTGGGCCCGCAGCGGCTCGTGGACCGGCGCTCCGGTGTCCAGGTCCCACAGCCGCACGGTCCCGTCGTAGCCGCCGGAGATCAGCAGGTGGCGCCCGGGGCCCTGCCAGACCGACAGGGTACGCACCCACCCGTCGTGGCCGGTCCACGGCTCGGCGGCGGGTTCGCCGGTGACCGGGTCCCAGATCCGGATCGTGCCGTCGTCGCCGCCGGAGGCGAGCCGCGGCCCCGCCGCACCGTCCCATGCGGCCAGTGACAGCACCCGCCCCTCGTGGCCGGTCAGCGGCGCGCCGATCGCGGACCGGGTCAGCGGGTCCCAGCGGCGGATGGTGCCGTCGATCCCGGCGGAGATCAGCATCGGGGTGCCCGCGGGAGTGGTCCAGGCGATCAGCGCGGGGACCCAGTCCCGATGCCCGGCCAGGGTGGCGAGCGCCGTCCCGGCCTGCGGGTCCCACAGCCGCACGGTGCCGTCGTCGCCGGTGGAGGCGAGCATCGACCGGCCGGCCGCGTCCCGGTAGTGGACGAGCTGCCAGATCGCCGCGGTGTGCCCGGTCAGCGGCCGGCCGGCGGTCTGGCCGGTGTCGGCGTTCCACACCTGGACGATGCCGCTGTCGCCGCCGAGGGCCAGACGGGTGCCGTCCGGCTCCTGCCAGCTCGTCAGCGCCCACATGCCCGCGACGTGACCGACCAGCGGGTTCCCTACGGCCTGGCCGGTGGCGATGTCGTACGAGCACACCCCGGCGCGCTGGGCGACGGCGACCCGTGGCGATCCGCCCGTCGAGGTCCACACGGCGGCGGACGGCAGCGCGCCGCCCGTGCCCTCGATCAGCCGCCCGGTGGGTGCGGGCGCCGACACGTCCCAGATGCGGACGGTGCCGTCGGCCGCCGCGGAGATGAGCGCGGTGCCGCCGCCGGGCTGCGGGCAGGCGGTCAGGATCGGCACCCATCCGCTGTGGCCGGCGAGCGGCTCGCCGGCTGCCGCACCGGTGTCCGGGTCCCACAGCCGGATCCGGTCGTCGGGTCCGCTGGAGGCCAGCCGGGCCGCTCCGGAGGGGTCGGTCCACGCGCACAGCGCCCACAGCCCGCCGTCGTGGCGCAGGGTGTGCCGGTCGAGGCGGCGCCGGCCGTCGATGTCCCAGATCTCGATGCGGCCGTCGTTGAAGCCGACCGCGAGCAGGTCACCGCCGACTGCCGGCCACGAGGCCAGCGCGGCGAGGTGGCCCTGGCCGGTGAGCAGGGGTGGACCCAGTTCGGTCCCGGCGAGGGGATCCCACAGGCGTACGGTGCCGTCGTCCTGGCCCGCCGTGGCGAGCCGCGGCCCGGCCGGCGTGTCCCAGAAGCACACCGCCGGCACCCAGCCGCGGTGGCCGTCGAGGCGGCTGCCCACAGGGTCGTCCGACGAGACGTCCCAGGCGTACACGGAGCCGTCCTCGCTGGTCGACACCAGCAGCCGGCCGCCTGGCCACGCCCACGCGCCGAGATGCAGCACCAGCTGAGCCTGGCCGGGCACCGGCGCGCTCACCGGCTCTGCCGACTCGGGATCCCAGATCTGGATGGAGCCGTCGGTGCCGGACGACGCGACCCGGGGCCGCCCGTCAAGCGCGGTCCAGGCGGCGAGGGCGCCGACACCGCCTGGTTCGCTGCCGATCCACGTGCCTTCGTCCGTCACCGACATCCGGATCCCATCTCGAGGATGGATCCATTGTCATCCGATGTGGACGCTACACCGCGGACCTACGACAGGACGGGCGTGATGGTGATGTCGGCCTCCAGCGGGCTGTTGCTCGCCAGGTAGTCCAAACAGATGTCGAACTGGTCGCCCGGCTGCAGGTCGATCGGCTTCTCCAGGAACACCACCTGCGGATTCAGCAGGAAGTCGGTCGGCTTGTCGCCGGAGATCCCCTCGGCGAAATCGATCCGGTACGCGATCTTGACGGCGTTCGCGCGGCCGGCGGTCGACGCCTTGAGCCGCGCTCGTCCGCGAATCGCCGGATCCGTCCAGTCCTCGAACCTGTTGTCGAGGTATTGCCGGCTGTCGGTCAGCGGGCGGTCCTCTTCGAGCTCGGTGAACCTGGTGTCGAAGTTCAGCTTCAGCCCGTAGATGTCCTCCTGGGCCGAGATGAGTTCGACATAGTTCTGCATGCCCATCGGGATCATCGCGCCGCCCGGCTTGAGGAAGCGGCGGAGATTGTTGGTGATCTGCAGCTGCGGCTCGTAGAAGAACCCGGCGCTGATCACCTCGCTGATGACGACGTCGACGGCCTCGGGAAGGGCGCAGCTCGTCGCGTCCGCGTGGATCGCGATGATCTGGTCCGCCAGGCCGTTGCGCCGGGCGTTCTCCTCGATGACCGGGACGAAGTCGGCGTTGAACTCGAGGCAGTAGACGCGCCTGGCCCCCGCCTTGGCGGCGAGCAGGCCGAGCAGGCCGGTGCCGCTGCCGGCGTCCACCACGACGTCACCCGGTTTGACGGTCTTGACGATCGCGTCCTGGAGGTATTTGACCCGGCGGGTGTCGTACAGGCACGCCTGGATGTCGTAGGTCGTGAATGCCTTGTCGATCGCAGCCTTCGTCTCGAGGCTAGCGCGCGGCGTGCTGTCGGTCACGTCGGCCCGTCCTTCCGATTGTGGTCCATCCGGGTTCACGCGAGGGTTCGCTTCGAGTGTCGCTGCGAACACCCGTGACCAGCATCATTCCGTCGTAGCCGTGACGGAACAGGTGAGGTGACCGGATGTGGTGCAGCTCGATGTCACCGGCGACGCCCCTCAGCAGCGTCCGCACGTCCGCCTCCGTGACGGCCACGGCCGGGAAGGTGTGTCCGCCGACCACGTAGCCCCGGGAGTTCTCCATGAACGTGGCCGCGAACGGCGCCCCGGGTTTCAGCGAACGTACGAACCTGGTGGTCGCCTTGGCGCACTCGTCTCGCATCCCGGTGATGGACTCGGCGACGAAGAACATCGTCCCGAGGTCCCACCGGCCTTCTTTGAGATCGAAGATGCTGCCCTTCTGGACGTCGGCGACCTTCTTCAGCAGCACGCCCGGATCGGCGATGGCGCCATAGTGGTCGGAGCTGTCGGCCAGCGCCCGCCAGAACGCGTTCCATGACTCACGGTAGTTGCCGATCTCGTCCTCTAACCAGGCGATGTTGGTCGAGGAGTACTCCAGCAGAGTGATGCTCTTCGTGAAGGGCAGCATCGACATCGCCGGGTAGAGGTTCGTCCCCGGACCGACGTCGATCGCCTCCAGATCGCTGCCGAGGTTCTGCTTCGCGAAGAAGCCGGCCAGCTTCGGGATGATTATCTGGTCCAGTTCGTGCAGCGTGGCATAGTTGCGTTGCTGATACGACTCGGAGTCGAACAGGTCCCAGGGGCACTCGGCGTTGTTGACAGCTGGCACGAGGCTTGCCTTCCCGGTGGCGGACACTCTGCTCCGTTCGGTCGATGACTGCCGCAGAGCATTCCCGTTGGTGTCCGGAAGGTGCGCCGACCGCGGTGGCGGAACTCTATCAATCTGGGTGGTTTTTGCATACGCGCCGTCACCGTAACCGCGTGTCGGACCTGCACCGATTCGTCCGATTGGGCGTCAGCGACGACCTGGCGGCTCATCGACGCCCGCCGGGCGGCCCACGCCACCCGAAACGAGTTCGATTCGCACAGCCATTTAGATTGGAGACTGTCTATAGTACCTCGCGCGGGCCAGCTCGAGCAGCCGCGCACGCGACGTTCAACGACGTCGCGGGCATATCGTTAGCTCAGCATCCCCCACCCGGCCCGGCCGATCGCCCCCATTCACCGAAGATCCTCGGCGAACAATCGCGGCCAAGGGCCGTCGACATCGACGGACATGCCTCACACCGGCGACCTTCGAATGTCCTGAGCTGCGGAAACAGCAGGATCCGAGATTGCCCGCCGATAACGGTCCACATGGTCGATCCGAGCTGCTCCCGAACCGCCCCCGCCCCGGCTGACAACTCCCCGACTGCCCCGCGACCCGCACAGATCTGTCCACAGGTCGATCCCATGACAACGACATGGATGAATCGCTGAGGACCGCTCGCCGCCGTCGGCAGCCGGACGGCGGACAGTTCACTGGCAACTGGACGGCAGCCGCCCCACCGAGCGGACGAAGCGTCTCAACCACCCCGGCGACAACGACCGCCACGCCCGGCGTGGTACCGCTGCGCGCCCTCCGCAGCAACTAGCCTGAACGCGCCCAGGTGGGGAGATGATCTAGCGGCCCTGGGGACCTTCAGTTCGCGCCGACAACGCACGGAGGCTGCCAGCATGAAGAGGATTCGCCCACGTCCCGCACCGCGCCGAGGGCTGCTGGCCCTGACCATGGTGCTGATGACCGCTCTACTGGGGCCGATCGCGCCTGCGACGGCCGCCGCCGAGCCCATGATCTGGGGAGCGCACGTCGCCCGCCGTGGGGGTGAGAGCGAGCAGCAGGCGGTCCAGAACCTCGAGGCGTCGCTCGGCCAGAGCCTGCGCGGCTCGCGCATCTTCGTCCTGTGGGACCAGCAGTTCCCCGACAGCTACCACAACTGGCTGCGCAGCACGAACCACACGCTGCTGCTGTCGGTCAAGGCGCGCCGGCTCAACGGCCAGCGCATCCCGTGGAGCAGCATCGCGAACGCGGCACCCGGCCAGGCGATCTACGACGACATCGTGTCGTGGTCGACCAGGATCAAGAACTGGGGCGCACCGATCTACTTCATCTTCAACCACGAACCCGAGGCGTCGACCAACCTCCAGAACGGAGACGCCACGGACTTCAAGAACGCCTGGCGCCGGATCGTCACGGTGTTCCGCGAGCAGGGCGTGACGAACGCGAAGTACCTGCTGACCATGACCGACTACAGCTTCTTCGTCAATCCGACCGACCGCCGCCGCGCGGAGAAGTGGTATCCGGGTGACGACGTCGTCGACGGCATCGGCGCGGACTCCTACAACTGGTACACCTGCCGGGGCAGTAACGAGGGCTGGAAGTCGCTGCAGTCGATCATCGATCCGCTGCGGCAGTTCGGGACGCAGCACCCGGACGAGGAGCTCTGGCTGCCCGAGTTCGCCACGATCGAGGACCCCGCCCAGCCCAGCCGGAAGGCGGCGTGGCTCGCCGCCGCGCAGTCGCTGTTCAAGCAGCCCGGGTGGGAGCAGTTCCGGGGGGCGCTCTACTTCCACACCGAGCACGACAACAGCCAGTACCCGGCGTGCGACTGGTGGGCCGACTCCTCGGCGCAGTCCCGCGACGCCTTCGCGGCCATGGGGGCGGACCCGTACTTCGGTGGCGAGGGCGCACCCCCACCCCCGCCTCCGCCGCCCGGCAGCGGACTGCTCTTCGTGGTCGGGGATCCGGCCGCACTCACCACGGGTGACACCGCCGTCCGCAACCGGCTGACCGCGGCGGGCTATACCGTGACCCTCGCCGACGACGGCACGGTCACGGCAGGTGACGCCACGGGTCAGGCCGCGGTGCTGATCTCGGCGTCGGTGTCCTCCGGCCTCACCTCGCGGTTCCGGGAGGTCACCGTGCCCGTGCTGACGTGGAAGCCGTGGATCTACGACGACATGCGGATGACGGGCACCACCGCGGACGTCAGCTACGGCAACATCTCCGCGTCCTCCGCCGCCGTCACCGCCGCGGGTCACCCGCTCGCCGCGGGCCGGACCGGCACGGTGGGCCTCTACGCCACGAACCAGACCATCGGCTTCGGGATACCCAACACCGGTGCGGGCGGTGCCACGACGGTGGCGACCGTCTCCGGGCAGCCCGGCATCTTCGTGTACGAGTCCGGGGCGAGCATGGTCGGCGGGGCACCCGCGCCGGGCTGCCGGATCGCGTTCCCGGCGAGCGCGACGAGCCCGGCCGCCTTCGAGTCCGGTGGCGGGGCGCTCTTCGACGCGGCGGTCGGCTACGCGGCGGGCAACTGCGCCGCACCCTGATCCCGGCGCCTCACCACCTGATCGCCGGCGACATCCTCGTTTCAGGGCTCCGGCCTTGAAACGGGGATCTTCAGCCGCAACTCGGTGGCGAGCGTGCTCGGCAACCATCAGGATGCGATCATGGCCGATGACTTCTTGATCACGCGGGCGCAGCGGGTCTGGCTTGAGCTGGCCGGCGTCCCTGTCACCTTCCCCGCCGAGGGCATGCAGGTGGTGGTCTCGGAGAGGTCGCTGCTGTGTCCGCCCGGCTGGGTCGGGATCGTCACGCTGGGCAACGCCGCGATCATCACCGTTCCCGCGGAGCGCACCGGTGCGCTGGTACGGGAGCGGCTGGGCGGAGCACCGGTCGCCACGTTGACCCACCCTGACCGGGTGTACGACGCCCTGCCTGTCGCCGAGCTGCTGGGTCCGGCGACCCTGGCCTACTGTGACCAGCGCAGCTTCCGCCCAACCGAACCCGGCGTGGTCGACGTCATCCCCGCGAGCCATGCTGATCTCGCGGCATTCCTCGCCTCGGTTCCTCCGGACGACGCCGACGAGTGCGGGCTCGCAGAGATCACCTCGCCCGCCTTCGTGGTGCGCGGCGGGAGACAGGTCCTGGCGGCGGCCGGCTACCGGCGCTGGCCGGGTCAGGCGGCGCATGTCTGCGTACTGACCGCGCCGCGTCAGCGTGGGCGCGGGCTTGCCCGCCTCGTCGCGGGCACGGCGGTGGCTGACGCCCTGACCGGCGGCCTTCTGCCGCAATGGCGGGCCCGTCCCGAACCGTCGCGTCGGGTGGCACGGGCGCTCGGCTTCCATGAACTCGGCACCCAGCTGAGCATCCGGCTCTCTTGAGGACCCGGGACCGCGGCCCCCCGGGAGGAACGGCCCCGCCCCGGTAATCCGGCGCGGTAGGCATCAGCCCAGAAGGTGGTCGCCGCGATCGGTCCGCAGGTGCAGCACCGTACGGCCGGATCGGCTCGTGCTGACCAGCCCGCATGCACGCAGCACACCCAGATGCTGTGAAACCGCGCCAGCCGTCACGTCCAGCCGGCCGGCCAGGTCTGCGGTCGTCGCGGGCTGAGCCAGACTGACCAAGATCTGCGCCCGGGTGCGGCCCAGCAACGTGGCCAGGGCGTCGGAGACCGGTGCCGGCCGCTCCCACAGGGTCACCACTCCCCGCGCAGGGTAGCGGAGCGTGCCGGCCGCGACCGGTCGTGTCGCGGCGGTGACCCGGGGCCAGCAGAAGACGCTGGGGCACAGGACCAGCCCGTTGCCGTGCAAGCTGACGGGTTCGGCGTCCAGCGGCGGCCGGGTACGGTGCACCACCAGTTCGCCGCCGTCGAAGAGCACTTCGTCATGCAGATCGGTGAACAGCCGCTCCAGTCCCCCGGCCGCGAGCAACCCGGCCCGGTGGGTGATATCGGCTTCCAGCAGCCGCACCATCCGGGTCCAGTGCGGGGCGATGAGCTCGCGGTGGCAGCAGGCGATCGCCTCGGCGAGCTCGCGCAGGCCGGCGGACGGGTGGTCGGCCAGACGGCGGGTCCTGGAGGTGTGCACCGTCAGCGTGGTCAGCTCCTCACGTACTCGAGCGGGGGCGACAGCTCTGATACGGCGCAGCTCGCCCGCCAGCGTGGGCAGGCGGGTGTCCGGCGGCGGGATGAGGAAGCCCGGCTTGGCCCTGTCGTCGCCGGTCAGGTCGAGCAGGAGCCGCAGACCCGGGGTGTCGGGCAGGCGTGGTCGTGCCCAGCTGACCCACGGCAGGTGTACGGCGTGGACGCCTGGCCGCTGTATCGCCGCGAGCGCCATGACCGTCTCGTACGCGGGAGAGACGGCGAAGCGCACACGGGCCAGCTCCAGCCCGGCCAGGGAGATCCGCACCGCCACGACGACAATTTAGCCTGGGCTAAATGATGGCCGCGGCCGGGCCGGTGGGCGCAGCATCCCGGACATGACCATGACCGACACCGTGCCGAACGCCTCGCGCCGCCCGCGCCGGGACTGGCATCTGCTGTGGACGGCGAGCGCCGTATCGACGATCGGCGACGGAGCGTTCCTCGCCGTGTTGCCGCTGCTGGCCGCTTCGATGACCGCGGATCCCAGGCTGATCGCCGGGGTGACCGCCTGGGGAACGCTGCCCTGGCTGCTGGCCGCGCTGCCGGCCGGTGCGCTCGCCGACCGGTGGGACGCCCGCCGGACGATGGCCCGATTCCAGGTGGCTCAGGCGCTGCTGCTCGGCGCGCTGGCTGCCGCGACCCTGACCGCCGTGTGCGGGGTCGCCGTCTTGTACGCCGCGGCGTTCGCCGTGGGGCTGGCCGAGACGATGGTGAAGGTGTCGGCGCAGAAACTGGTGCCGGCGGTCGTCGGCGCCCGGGATCTGGAGAGGGCCAACGGCAGGCAGAACGCGACGGTGTTCGCCAACCGCATGTTCCTGGGGCCGCCGCTGGGGGCGTTGCTGTTCTCGCTGGCGGCCTCGCTGCCGCTGTGGTGGTGCGCCTCGACGTTCGCCGTGTCCGCTGCGCTGGCGTGGCGTATCCGGACGCCCACCACACCCGGTCACCGGCGCACCCTGCGCGTGGAGATCGGTGAGGGCGTGCGGTGGCTGGGTTCGAACCGGTTGTTGCGCACGTTGTCGCTGCTGTCGGGAGTGGCGAACCTGGCGAACTTCATGGCCATGGCGACCTTCGTGCTGTTCGCGCGGGAACGACTGGGCGTGAGCGACGCCGCGTACGGCGTCGTGGTCGCGCTGACCGGGGTCGGCGGGGTGCTGGGCAGCCTGCTCAGCGACCGGATCGTCGGCACGCTCGGCGGCCGGCGGACGGTCACCGTCACGATCTTCGCAACGCCGGTGGCGATGATCGCTCTCGGGCTGTTCGCCCAGGACGTCCTGACGCTGACCCTGCTCGCGAGCGTCACGTCGTTCTGCGCGTCGCTGTGGAACGTGGCGTCGTCGTCGGTGCGGCAGCGGACGGTGCCGGCCGCGCTCATGGGCCGGGTGAGCAGCGTCGGCCTGCTCCTGGCGTGGGGCACCCAGCCCGTCGGCGCGCTGCTCGGCGGGTTCGTCGCCGGATGGTGGGGGCTGGCCGCGCCGTGGCTGATCGCCGGTGGGGTGCGGCTGCTCGCGGCGTTGCTCGCGCTCCGCCCGCTGGCTTCGTGGCCGGGAAGCCGCCAGCAGGCCGGCGGCGCGCAGCGTGCGTAGTGCCGTGATGCCTGCCGGCGGGACTGCGAACTCCGCGTGTTCTTGGAGCAGGTCGGCTCCCCTCCGGCGAATAGGCTTGACCCTTCATCTGCTGGAAGGTCGAGACTTCTCTCGTGAACCACCGCCTCACCATCAGGCAGCTCTCGCAGCGCACCGGTGTACCTGTCCGCTTCCGGGACGGCGGCGGCCGATCATCCGGTCGGCGGCCCGGCATCGTATCGATGGATCTGGACGTAGCGAGCCGTGCGCCGCTACTGTGACGCTTCTGACCAGGCGGAGGGGGCTCGGCTGTGGACGACGGTGTCCGTAGTTACGTGTGGCGTGCGCTGGACTCGTTCGCCGCATACGGCGACGCCGAGGCGATCCGGGCCCCGGGCCGCACCCTGACCTATCACGAGCTGCGCACGGCCGTGCTGACCATGGCCACGGCCTTGCACGAGCAGGGTGTGCGGGCGGGCACCTCGGTGGCGGTGCTGGTCGGCAACCCCTGCGAGGCGATCTTCCTGCAGCTGGCGCTGCACCTGCTGGGCTGCCGTTCGGTGTGGATGATCCCGTCCGCCCCGCACCGGCACCGGGTCGAGTTCCTGCGCCTGGCCGAGGCCGACGTGTTCGTGTACGACGCCCGCACCCACGACGAGCTGGGCCGCGAGCTGCTGGCCGAGGTGCCGCACGTGTCCGTGCTGTGCCTGGGGCCGGGCGGCCTCGGCCCGGACCTGCTCGCGCGGGAGCCCGCCGACGCCGCGCCGATCGGCCGCGACGGGCCGGGCGCCGAGCCGCACTCGCTGTTCCAGACCGGCGGCACCACCGGCACCCCGAAGCTGGTGCTGCACCGGCATGCGTTCTTCCAGACCCTGGCCCTGTTCTCCGACCACTGGACCGCCACCGGCGGCCATCGGCTGCGCCACCTCGCGGTGTCGGCGTTCTGGCACGTCAGCGCTCAGGTGCCGGTGCTGATGACGCTGTTCACCGGCGGCACCCTGGTGATGCACGACAAATTCGAGGCGCAGGCGTTCCTCGACGCCGTCGAGCAGGACCGGATCACCAGCATCCTGCTGCCGCCGCCGCTGCTCTACCAGTTCCTCGACGATCCGCGCCTGGACGCCTGCGACACCAGCAGCCTCCAGATGATCTCGTGCGGCGGCAGCGCGGCCGCGCCCGTCCGGCTGGCCCAGGCCGTTGCCCGGTTCGGCCCGGTGCTGCGCCCGGTGTACGGCATGACCGAGGCGCCCTTCATCACCGCCCAGCCGAATCTCACGCTCGACCCGGCGCATCCCGAGCGGCTCGGCTCGTGCGGCCTGCCCTACGGCGACATGCGCGTCGAGATCCGCGATTCCGACGGCACGGTGCTGCCCGCGGGCGGCACCGGCGACGTGTGGATCAAGGGCAGCCTGATGATGGACGGCTACCACGGCCAGCCCGAACTCACCGCTGAGACGATCGTCGACGGCTGGCTGCGCACCGGCGACATCGGCCGGCTGGACGCCGACGGCTACCTGTTCCTGGTCGACCGCGCCAAAGACATGATCATCACCGGGTACGGCTCCACGAACATCTACAGCCGCCCCGTCGAGGACGCGCTCGCCGCGCACCCGCAGGTCCGCGCGGCGGCGGTGATCGGCGTCCCGGCCGACGACACCGGTGAGGCGGTGCACGCGTACGTCGTCGCCGAACCCGGCGCGGACATCACCGCCGAGGAGGTCCGCGACTTCGTCATCGGCGAGCTCAACGAGATGTGGGCGCCGCGCACGGTCGCGTTCGTCGACGCGCTGCCGCTCACCGCGATGGGCAAGGTCGACAAGAAGGCGCTGCGGGCGCGGTGGCTCGCCGCCGCCCCGGCCGCCGCGTGACCTCCGACGGGTCGGCGCCCCACTCCGGTACGCCCGACGGGGCGACGTCCGGCGGGGCGACGTCAGGCGGCGTCGCCTCCGGCAGCGTGACGCCCGGCGGTGAGGCCGCCGGCGGCCCGCCCGAGGGCCGCTCGCGGCGGCGCGGCGGGCTGGTCGCCGTCCTCACCGCCGAGACCGTCTCGCAGGTCGGCACGAAGATGACCTTCGTGGCGCTGCCCTGGCTGGTGCTCGCGGACACCGGCAGCCCCACCATGATGGGTCTGGTCGCCGCCGCCGAGATGGTGCCGTACGTCGCCGCCGGCGTGCTCGGCGCGCCGTGGATCGACCGGCTCGGCGCGTGGCGCACCACCGTCGACACCGACCTGCTCAGCGCGCTGGCCCTGGTCGGCATCGTGCTCGGCTACCGCGACCTCGGCTGCGGCGCGCTGCTGGTGCTGGTCGCCGTCGCGGGCGGCCTGCGCGGCCTGTCCGACCGCTCGCGCGCGGTGCTGCTGCGCCCGATGATCGAACTGGCAGGGGCGGACACCACCCGCGTCACCGCCGTGTACGACGGCATCGGCCGCCTCACCACGCTGATCGGCGCACCGGTCGGCGGCCTGCTCATCGCCTGGACCGACCCGCTGACGGTGATGGGCGTCGACGCGATCACCTTCGCCGTCTCCGGCCTGCTCGTCGCGGCGCTGGTACGCCTGCCCGGCTCGCTGCCCGCGTCCTCGCCCGCCCCGCCGGAGTCC
Source organism: Catellatospora bangladeshensis (assembly GCF_016862575.1). Classification (GTDB taxonomy): domain Bacteria; phylum Actinomycetota; class Actinomycetes; order Mycobacteriales; family Micromonosporaceae; genus Catellatospora; species Catellatospora bangladeshensis. The sequence continues at coordinate 50,975 of NZ_BONF01000015.1, forward strand.
TACCTGGAGTCGCTGCGCGGCGGGTTCGGGTACCTGCGGCACGACCGGCTGATCCTCGGGGTGCTGGTGATGCTGTTCGTCAGCAACCTGGCCACGCAGGCACACCAGGTCGTGTTCGTGCCGCTGTGGGTGAGCCGGCAGCTGGGCACCCCGGCCGGGCTCGGGGTCGTGTTCGGCTCGTTCGCGCTGGGCGCGGTCGTGGGCAACCTCGCCTTCACCGCGATGGCCAAGCGCCTGCCCCGCTACCTCACCCTCACCGCGGGCTACCTGGTGGGCGGCGCTCCCCGGCTGCTGGTGCTGGCGTTCACCGACGACCTGCCGACCGTGGTCGCCGTGCTGTTCCTGTCCGGCGTCGGCCTGGCCGCCGTGAACCCGATCATCGGCGCGGTGCTGTACCAGCGGGTGCCGGTCGCGTACCAGGCGCGGGTGTTCGGGCTGGCGGCGGCGTTCGCGTACGCCGGGCTGCCGGTCGGGAGCCTGCTCGGCGGCTGGCTGGCGCAGAGCGCGGGGCTCACGGCGGGCCTGCTCGTCTGCGGCCTGCTGCTGCTCGCGGCCACCCTCAGCCCCGTGTTCGGTTACCGCACCTGGCGCGAACTCGACCACACCACCACCGCGTTCGCCCTGCCCGAACCCGTGCCGCCGCTGACCGTCACCCTCGCCTACGCCGACGGCACGTGGCGGCTCGCCGCCGCCAGGGGCCGCACCGGCCTGGGCCCGCCCCGCGACCTCGACGCCGCCGACGCGCTGCGCACGGTGGCCGGGCTCGACCTGCCCGAGGCGTACGCCGCCGCCGAGCACATCGTCACCGGCGACCGTGACCAGGCCCGTGCCGAGGCCGAACGCCTCCGCGCCCAGCTCGCCGCCGCCGAGGCCCGCCTGTACGCCCTCGACTCAGCCGCCACCGCGCCCCCTGCCGGGCCGGCCGGGGCACAGACAGCGGCGGCGCACCCCGGGTGACCGGGATGCGCCGCCGCCGCTTGCGTCAGAGGCCGGGAACGGCCTACTCGAGCGCGAACTCCAGCGCGTACTCGAGAGCGAACTCCAATGCGGACATGGTGAACACCACCTTCCGAAGGATTGCCTGACGTGCTTGAACCCAGCTTCCTGCGCACGCAATGAAGTGTCAAGCACGTAGATATCTCGATTGATTACGAGTCGAGCAGCCACTCCAGCGCGACGGCGTCGGCGATCGCCTCGTTGCCCGCGTCGTTGGGATGGATGTGGTCGCCGCTGTCGAAGGCCGGCTTCAGCTTTCCCGTCCCGTCCGGGTCCCGCAGCACCGCGTCGAGGTCGAGCACCTCGTCGAACAGGTCGCTGTCGCGGATGTACGCGTTCACCGCCAGCCGGGTGTTCTCCTTGCCCGGCGTCCACGAACTGAACCCCTGGAAGGGCGCGACCGTGCACACCAGCACCCGCAGGCCGAGCTGGCGGGCCTGGGCGGCGAGCTGGCGCAGCCCGAAGATGATGCGCTCGGGGGAATCGTCGTAGATCTGGATGTCGTTGACGCCCAGCGCCACGACCACGGTGTGCACGCCGGTCTGCCCGGGGCCGTCGCGCAGGAACCGGGCCAGCCCGTTGACGCCCAGCTCCGGGAAGCCGATCTCGCTGCCGTCGTGGGTCAGCGCGTTGCCCGCCAGGCCCTGGTTGAGGATGCCGGGGTCGGCCTCGCCGGGCTCGTCGCGCAGCCGGGCCGCCAGGTAGTCGGTCCAGCGCCGGTGCAGGCCGAGCGTGGACCCGTTGCCGGCGACCAGCGAGTCGCCGATGACGGCCACCGCCCCGGCCGCGTGCCGGGTGCGCACGTCCACGCCGCTGAGGAAGAACCAGTAGTTGCGGCTGTCGGCCACGGTGTACTCGGCCTTGGCCGCCTGGTCGCCCGCGCCGATGTAGGCCGGCTCGCGGGCGTTGAACTGGAACGTCACCGGGCCGGTCGCCACGGGCAGGAACACGCTGACGGTCAGCTCCTGCAACGGGCCCACCGCCATCGGCAGCGGGTCGCTGAGCACCTGGCCGCCCTTGGGCACGGTCACCTGCTGGCGGCCGTCGAAGGTCAGCTCGCGCAGGGTGGTGGGCTGGATCTGCGGGGTGTCGTTGGCGACCGGCAGCGCGACCGTGGCCCGCCCGATCGTCAGCGCCTGCGTCCCGAACGTGTTCGACAGCCGTACCCGCAGCTCGTCGCCGCCGACGGACGTGCGCACGGTCATCCGTACCGTCTGATTGGTGAAGCCCTTGCCCGCGATGCCGCCGCCCGCGGGGGCCTGCGCCGCGGACCAGGTGCCGACCCAGCCCTCGCCCCCGGCGGCCTCGGCCCGGCCGCCCGCCCGCCCCCACGCGACGGCCAGGGCGAGCACGGTGGCGGCGAGCACGGCCGCGGCGATGACGATCCGCCGCTGCGAGGGATGGGCCACAGGCGTCGACCTTCCTGCCGGGACGGTGCGCCACGTCGCGCGGTGTCCGCGTAGGAGGTCATCAAAGTCAGTTCACGGTACGCACGTCAATACGTCGATCAGCCGAGCGGCGGGCGAGCCGGTGCTCGGCACGGGGTCGTCGTGGGACGCGGGCGTCGAGCCGCTCGGCGTTGCCTCAGCGAAGGTTTGCCTGCACGGAGCGTGGGCATCCGCAGGCCGTGAGAAGCGGACGGGTGACCGCCGGCGAGGTCTTCCGCTGGGCGGCGGCAGGTGCGTGCGGCCTTGCCCTGGTCGGGTTGGTTCTGGTGGCGCTGTGGACCGTGCGCGGCGTGCTTGCGCTGGTGCTGGTGTCCCTGTTCGTGGCGGTCAGCCTCGACCCCGCGGTGCGCTGGCTGGTCCGGCACCGCGTTCGCCGGCCGTACGCGGTCGCCATGATCCTCGTCATCGTGGTGGGCTCGCTGGCGGCGCTGGTGATCGGCGTCGGGCCGTCCCTGGTCAGCCAGGCGGGCAACCTGGTCCGGGATCTGCCCGGCTACATCGCCGGCCTCGACGAGCGCTCGCCCCTCTTCCGTGACCTCAGCACCCGCTACGGGCTGGACGACCGGCTCAACGAACTCGCGGCGTCCGTGCCGGCCTGGATCGCCACGAACCTGCTCAGCATGTTCCAGACGTTCCTGGAAGGCCTGGCCACCGCGGTCACGGTCCTGGTCCTGTCGCTGTACTTCCTCGCCGACATGCCGCGGCTGCGGCGCCGGGCCCAGCTCATCGCACCCGACCGGCACCGGGAGCGGGTGCGCCGCATCGTCGACACGGCCGTCGACAAGGTCGGCACCTACATGATCGGCAATGCCGTAATCTCGCTGATCGCCGGCGCCGTCGCCTACCTGGGCCTGATGATCTTCGACGTCCCGTTCGCGCTCCCGCTCGCACTGATCGTCGCGATCACCGATCTCATCCCGCTAGTCGGGGCCACCCTGGGTATGGCGGTCTGCGGCACCGTCGCCGCGATGGCCGCCGGGCTCTGGCCGGCCGCGATCGCGATCGTGCTGTGGCTGCTGGCCTACCAGCAGCTGGAGAACTACTGGATCGTGCCGCGGATGATGCGACGCAGCCTGGACATGCCGTCACTGGCCGTCCTGCTCGCCGGCCTCGTCGGCGCGGCGCTGCTGGGTCTCATCGGCGCGCTGATGGCCATCCCGATCGCCGCCACGATCAAGGCCGTGATCGCCGAGCTGCGCACTCCCCTGCCTCCGCCCGGCTATGCGATCGACCATCCGGTCGACGATCCCGAGTTGAGTCAGCTCGCCGCTGAAGCGGACCCTGCCGTGCCGGCGATGAGGGCCGCCGCCGATTGAGACCGGTCCGGTCCGGCTCCCGATGTCGGCGTGCCGGGTGGCGGACGGGTTGGGTGACCGGGCTTTCGCCCCTGGTGGGGCTACCCGAGCACCAACCCTCCGCCGGCACCGCGCGGCTGACGCGCCTCCGGCGGGCACGTGACGGCCGGGGCGCATGCCGGGCAGTTGCAGGCCAGCTCGATCATGCACCGGGCGCCGCTGTCCGGGGACCAGCTGAGCCACCACGCGTAATGACTGCTACCGCCCGTACGCTGGACGAACGCGATGTGGTCACCGTGGTGGCCCCGTGGCCGTTCGCACCGCACCCGGCGCGGCGGCCGTGACCGTTGACCGGCGAACGGAACGAGGTCCTGCACCGTCAGGTCCTGGCGGCTGGAGCAACGCGGGGACATGGACTTTCCTCCTTACCCGAACAGTGATCAAATGCCCGCTGCCGGTCGGCCGAAACGGTCACCTGCGCCACGTCCCATGCGCCGACCGGTCGCCCCTACCGTCCGAGAACGACGATCATCGATCATGTTGCGACGCCCGGCCGCGCCCTCAGCCGGGTCCGGTGCCCTCGGCGGGCGGGCCGGTGCCCTCGGCGGGCGGGCCGGGCGGGCGGGCCGCCGCCGACTGCCGCCGTACGACTCGCCGGATGATCAGGTCCATGCACAGCAGTGCCGCCAGCGGTGCCGTGAACGTCGCGAGCAGGTACCAGAAGAACAGGTTCGGCGGCCCGTAGGTCGCCGGTCCGGCCGGGCGCGGCGGCAGGCGCAGCATGTCGGTGGCGATCTCCACGTGGGTGACGCCCGCGGGCAGGTCGAACAGCCGGGCCGGGGCCGCCCTGCCCCGGGTGAACACCTCGACCGCCCCGCCGACCTGGGCGACGAGCTGGTCGGGCCCGCGCCAGCCCTGCACCGCCAGTTCGGCGCCGGCTGGCAGCGGAGCGAACTCGCCGCCCGCGACCACCTGCCCGGTGTCCGGATCGACCATCCGGATCGCGCGCGCCTGCCCGGCTTCGTGGTAGCAGGTGGGGCAGCCGTCGCGCCGGACGAGCGCCAGCAGGCTCCCGTCGGTGCTCCAGGCGACGCCGTCGCCGAGCCGCCAGCCTGCCAGTTGCCACTGCACGGGCTCGCCGCCGTCGACCGGGTACACCGCGAGGCGGTCGCCCTCCTCGACCGCGACGCGGGCGCCGTCGGGCGAGAGCGCGACACCACCGGCGGTCGCCCCGGCGGGCAGCGTGATGGTGCGCGCCAGGACGTGCGACCGCGTGTCCCACACCTCCCAGGCGCGCTGGCCGCCGTCGACGACGTCGGGGACGCCGACCACGATCCGGCTGCCGTCGGCCGACCACGCGACCGGCGGCCGCGGCGGCCCGACGGGCGGGGCCGCGCCGGTGGCGAGGTCCACGACGTCCTGATTCACCGTGAGGTAGCGGCCGTCCGGGGACAGCAGCTGGATGCGGCCGAAGCCCACCTCGTACGTCCAGGGCTGGTCCAGCGGGTCGCTGAAGACGTCGAGCACCCGGTAGCGGTCGCCGTCCGCGGCGACGAACACGGCCCGGCCCTCCTCGAACCCGCCGTGTGTGTCCGGGCCGCTGAGAACCATTGCGACCCGGCCGGGCGGGGACTGCCGTATCTCGGCGACCCAGGTCCAGGTCGACGGCGCGGCGAACCGGTCGGGCAGGCCGGGCCGCTGCCCGTGCGGCTCGCCCCACAGCGCGGCGCCGGGCGGCGCGGCGATCACCAGCAGCGTTCCGGCGACCGCGGTGAGTGCGAGCCGCCGGAGCAGCGTCGCGCGGGGCGCGGCGCGCCAGCGCCAGGCCAGCAGGCCGAGCAGTGCCGCCAGCAGCAGCCAGCCCAGCGGCCCGCCGAGGCCGGGTCCGGCCAGGTCGCGGAGCAGGTCCGGGCCTGCCACGGACTGGTGCGGCGCTGTTCCGCCGGCGCCGAGCGCGGAGCTGAGCCCCGCCATGGCCACCAGCGCGAGGCCCGCGGTGGTCACCCGCCGGGTGCGGGCGCGGCGGCGCGACCGCTGGAACAGATCCGCGGGTACGGGCGGCTGCGGCTGCTCGTCGGCGATGGCACGCAGGTGCTGTCCGAGGCTCATCGCGTCACCACCGGGGTCTCGTCGTGCCGGATGCGGCCGGCCGCGGCGGCCGGATCGGGGATGAGGTCGCCGAGTTCCGGGGCGAGTTCGCGCAGGCGGCGCAGGGCGTGCCTGGTCTGGCTCTTCACGGTGCCGACGGCGACGCCGAGCATGCGGGCCGTCTCCGTCTCGGAGCAGTCCTCGTAGAAGCGCAGCACCAGCACGGCGCGCTGGCGCGGGGTGAGCCGGCGCAGCGCCTGGGCCAGCATCAGCCGCAGCTCGGGGTCGCCGGGCGGCCCGGCCGGTTCGGGCGCGGCGTCGAGCAGCACCTCGCGCACCCGCCGCTGCCGGCTGCGCCACCAGGACACCGACTGGGTGTAGAGCACCCGCCGGACGTACGCCTCGGGCTGGTCCAGCCGCCGCCAGCGCACCGCGGCGCGCTCGAGCGCGGTCTGCAGCAGGTCCTCGGCGAGATGCCGGTCGCCGGTGAGCAGGTACGCCGTGCGCCACAGCGCGCCGGTGCGGGCCCGTACGAAGTCGTCGAACCGCGCCTGCTGCTCGGGTGGCGCACCCGGGCCGGCCGGCACCCAGGCTTCATCATGTGTCACGTCGCCCCTCCATGCCCCTCACGACGCCACGGGCACGGCCCGCGGAGGGAACCCGCCGGGAGAATGGTCGCCGGGCGCGGCGGCACGGACCGGTCGGCGGGGTGCCGCCCGGGTTCCCGCTGGGACTAGCGAGCGTCACGCCGACGACGCGCGAGTTCGAACTCGACGACGTCCGACATCCAGGGACCGTGCTGTTCGAGTGCGGCGCAGCCGCCGCGGACGAAGGCGCTCACCAGTTTCCGGTACCCGCTGATCCCGTCGACCAGGGTGTACTCGACCCGGTACTGCGGATCCGACCCGGCTTCGCCCGCTCGCTCCGTCGTGATCCGGGCGATGGAGTCCGCGTAGAAGTGGAGCTGGATCCCTTCGCCCAGCTGCTCGTCCTCGATGGTGAACACTTCGTTGTCCGCGGCGGAGCGATCGGCGACGAACTCCCAGAACTCGGCGGAGGCAGAGCGAGGACCGTCCCGTAGCCACTTCCTCTCGCCGCCCTTGTCATCGGTGAACGACAGGGCCGTCTTTCGCGCACTCTCACCGGGGCCGGCGTGGTCGCCGACAGCCTCGTCGTCGTCTTCCACCGGTGCGGTCCTGGCGCGGTCCGCAGCCTCCGAGCACATCAGGAAGCTCACCGTACGCACCGCGTCATCGACGAGTCGCGGGTATGCACGGCGCACGGCCGCGTCGACCGTCGACTCCATCCGGTCCCAGTCGCGCTTGTCCGTGGCCCGGTTTCCCCGTCGCGGATCCAGGCCGATCCGCATCCCGGCGCACGCCTGCTCCGCGGTGGCGATCACACGCATGACCTCGGGCAGCAGCGCGGGGTCGACGGCGTCGGGCGTTCGCCTCGGCACCGTCGCGCCATGCAGATACTGGCCCGTGTACCTCAGGATCGCGGCGTCGAGCGGCCCGAGGACGACTCCGCGCTCGGCGCGACGGCGGTTCGCGTGATACTCCTGAGCACGTTTCTCGTTCGATCCCTCGGTCGCCGTGCGCATCGCCCCGCAGACCTGACCGCGCTCCAGCAGATCGATGTCGGCACCATGGGCGACGAGTCGGCTTCTGTCCCACCGGATGCGCCGGAAGAGCGCATCCACGTCCGCGGGCGAGGAGAGCAGGACCGAGTCCAGGAGCGCGACAGCAGCGTCCTCGTCGAGCAGGCCCCCCGTTCCGGCGGCGTCGCACAGCGGAAGGACCGCACTCCACAGCAGCAGGTGCCTAGCCAGGTCCTCCTGGATCACCGCAAGGTGGGCTTCGCCCACCGGGAACGTGAACGTGCGGGGATCATGATTGGCGTCGGCCCCGGCGGCGAGCATCAGCTTCAGCTCGCCGTCCTCGCGGATCACGTTCGGGATCCAGCCGCTGCCGCGCGTGAAGACGATGTCTGTCATTGGTCAGGCCTTCGGAACGGCACCGGCTGGACGTGGTCGCCTCGGAACGGCGGCGGGCGTCACGGAGATGTCGCAGCCGCCGCGCCATCTGTTCACGACCATCGTGCGAATTCGGCGTCGAGGCGTGGGTCGGTGCGCACCCAGACTTCGCCGTCGGCGGCCCCGGCCGGGGCGTCGACTCGTTCGAGACCGAGGAATTCGAGCAGCTTGAGCAGTGCGGCTCGTTCGGCACGGTCATCGCCGGCACCGTGCGAGTCGAAGAAGACGTAGTACTGGTCGCTCGGGTCGACGATGCCCGAATCCGCCCAGATGCGAGCGACTTCCTCGATCGCCGCCGCCTCCGTCGTGATCGTGGCGGCGCGGGCGGCACCGCGGGTCTCCGGCGACGCGTCGAGGTCGGCGAGGTCGGCGAACCACTGGCCGAAGCGGTCGAGGCCCTTGAATCCGTTCTCGAAGAAGAGCATCGCGCTCGGAAGGTAGCGATTGGCCCTGTCGACCCGGAGGTACTCCGACCGAGGCTGGTCCGCATCCTTGATCCGGGAAATCACACCGGCACCGGGCATGAGCACCAGACTCTGCCCCGCCGGTTCATCCTTGATGGTGTAAATGTCAGCCTCTCGGCCCCGGTAGAACGCGGAGAACGCCACATAGGCCTCCTGCGGGTCGCCCACGGAGACCTGCTGGTCGTTGCCATCACCGGCAGCGAAGACGAACTGCTTCGGTCCGGGGTGGTAGGGGCGGGCCATGTGCGTCCTTCGTTCACGTGTGACGGGTCCGCCAGTGTAGTGGATCAAAGGGGACATGCCTGCGGTCCTGATCACACGCGCCGTGCGCGCTGGCTTTGCGCGAGCGCCACCGCCCACGAGCCCAGACCCGGACTCAGCCGTCACTGCCCGGCCCTGTGTCGTCTGCGCATGAAACTGACTCGCGACGGCCCGCCGGTCGAGCATCGCGTCCGTGATCGGGTGACGGCCCCGGGCGGCGCGCCCAGACGACGGGCATCAACGCGAGGACGTCGAGATGCCCGGGCCGCCCGAACCAGGCCCTGCCCGCCTCGACCTGCTCGACGGTCAGCCGCCCGGTCGTCACCATCTTTTCGAAGGCCTGCTCGAACGTCGCCCGCATCACCCTCTCCCCCGGCCCGCCGTCACCGACCAGCAGTGGATGCACCGCCATCCGGATGTCGGTCAGGCCGTGGGCCGCGAGCAGCGGCGGCAGCCGTCGGCCGAACGTCGGCTCGGTTCCCATCTGCTCGCGGAACACTTCCAGCAGGGCACCGGTCACCGCCCGCAGTTCCGGATGCGGGGTCAGCGCCGACACCGTCAGGTCCACCCCGATCACCGCCAGGTGACCGCCGGGGCGCAGCCACTGCACCAGCCGCCCGACGGCGGCCTCGGGGTCAGGCAGCGTCTCTAGCAGGAAGCGCGCGTGGACGAGGTCGAACGGGCCGCCGGGCACCGGGTCGGTGGTCACGTCGTGGACCAGCACGGTCAGCCGTTCGCCGGGGGTCAGGAAGCGGGTGTCCAGGTCGGTTGCCACTACGCTGGCCGTCTCGGCCAGCCATCGGGACACTGAGCCGGCGCCGGCGCCGACGTCCGCGCAGAGCCACCCGGGTGCCAGGCCCAGGCCTGTGATGAGTTCCTTGGATATCGGGTCGCACAGTGCTTCCAGTGCGCGCAGGCGGGCCAGTTCGGTCGGGCTGTCCTTACCCAAGACTCCATCGGCGTACGTCACTGTTCAACGATAGGTCCGGGCTGGTCACGCAGGTGAGATCATTCATGCCGCCGCGTTGCCGGGAGGCGACCCGGCAGCAGCCCACGCCCGTCGAGCGCCGGACGAGTTGCCCGACGCCCGCGCCAGGCCGGCTCATCCGGTGCTGTACGCGTGAAACGGTGTGCCCCGGAGCCGACGGTCCGGAGCACACCGGCCTGTCGCGCTACGGCGTCGGTGCCAACACGAACCGCATGTACCCCGGCTTCCAGGCACGGTCGTAGGTGCTCCACACCCCGAACCCGCTGGAGTTCATGTCGGTGATGTTGAGATACACCGTGCCACCCGAGAGGTAGTAGTGGTTCACCCAGCCGACATGGCCCAGGCTGCTGGTGGTCGCACCCGGCTCCATGACCACGACGGACCGGGCCCGCGGGGTGTCCACGACGGTCCACCCCTTCGCCGCCGCGTTGGTGTCCCAGTCCAGGGCGTTACCGCCCCAGCCCGGGTAGGAGCCGGTCCGCGACCGCCAGATGTCGGCCGCGCCCCAGGTGCAGTAGCCGGCGACGAACCAGTTGCGGTCGGTGGTCGCGCCGCGGGCGGGCCAGTTGCAGCGGGTACCGGTGCCCGCGGCCTCGTAGCAGCGGGCGTTCAGCGTGGCGTTGCCGCCGACGTTGACGCCACCGGTCCAGTTGTCGCCCCACCAGCTGCCGCCGGTCCCACCGCAACCGATGTGCAGCGAGACCGTGCCGGACGACACCGCGCGGCTGTAGCTGGCCACGTTGACCCGCCCCGGAATCGCGCTCCAGCTCGCGAAACCGCTGCCGCCCGAGTTCGCCTGAACCCAGACCCCGACCACGGCACGCCCGTACTCGCAGGAGACCGTGCCACTGACGGTGACCGTTGCCGCGTGCGCCGGCTGGGCCAGGCCCGGACCGGCCACCAGCGCGACGGCCGCCGCGACGGTGCCCAGGATGCGTGTGACTCTCACTCGATCTCCCTCCAGAAAGAATGGTGTCCGTACGGTCACACAGTGGAATAGTCGCTGGCTACGGGCCGCTGGGACGCAACCGCAGGCCCGTCCGGCACGGCGAAGTGGCCGTTGTGCTTCCACCGAAAGAATCTCGTTTCACCTGGTCGGCCCGCTACGAGCGATCCGTTTCGATGCAGTCGGCCGGTGTTCGGATCTTTTGTCGATCGGTTGCCCAGCCCGGTCCGGGTCGCTCAGGCGCTTCCGTGGAAGCGACCAGGTTCAGCCGCGGGCGGAGATCGCCAGGGATGGTCGCCCGGCGAGGTGGCTGAAGTCGCGGGCGTGGTCGGTGAGCTGCTCATGCAAGCGGCGTCGCCGATCCCGCCAGGTCCGCTGTAGGTGTGGAGGCGGCCGGCAAACTTCCCGGCCAGGCCTACACGGCGCGGAATCCCCGTTGCCGGCACCACCCAGAATGGCCGCTATGACATTCACGCCATCCGATCTGGATGCGATAGCCGCCCGCTTGGCGACCACCGGGGAGATCGACGCCTCCTACTCGTATGTCGGCATGGGTGCCACAGCATGGGACCGTTATGTCCGGTGGCAGGAGGACGGTGGTTCCCCCAACATCCTGACGTCCACGTTGAGCATGCTGCGTGACGCTCACGAAGATCTGATTGCCCCGCTGCGTGGGCCGGTACGCGTCGTCGACCTCGGCCCTGGCAATGGTGCGCCTGTTCGGGGCGTGCTGGAGCGGCTGCAAGCGGCCGGACGGCTCGAACGGTATGTGGCCGTCGACACCAGTCCCGAGATGCTCACGATCGCGCAGACGAACCTACGTTCATGGCTTGGGCCCGCCGCGGAGCTGGAGTTCCATCGGCGCGACTTCGCCTCTGACGCACTGGCCGATCTGCGGGGACCGGCGACCTTGGTGCTGCTGACCGGTGGCACGCTGCTGAACTTCGCCGATCCGGTCGCGGTGCTGCGCCATGTCCGGCAGATCGCGAGAGTCGTCGCCTTCACTGTCCGAGCCGATACGGTGGCCAACCGCATCGTCCGCTTCGGCGAGGACAAGGCTGACGCACGTGGAGAGGCTGAGGCGGATCTGCCCATGCGCCTCAGCGCGATGCTGGACCAGCTCGGCGTGCCACGCGAATACTACGAGCCGGAGTTCGGGTTCGACGAAACAACCCGGCAGCGGTACCTGCGGGTCCGCCTAACCCGCCCGGCGACGGTCGCCGGACGGGTCACGCTACCCGTCGGCTACCGGGTACAGCTGTTGCGGTACCTCCATCGCTCGCCTGAAGAGCTCACGTCGATGCTCGACGCGGCCGGATACCAGCCGCTGACCGTCCATCGGCGGGCGGACGGTGAGTTTCTCCTGATCGCCGGCCGCAGCGCCTGACAGCGGGCGCACCGCTGGTCGGGTGAGCGAACACACCCATAGGTCGCCGTGCTAGTCGCCGCTCTCACCAGACACCGCCGCCCACATCCGTTCCCGTGAACGTGACGGTGCTGCCCGGCTGGCCCACGCCAAACCGACACGTCGCAAGCGCTACCGCACCCGGACGTGTCGCTCCACTGCCGACAGGAGGCAGCCGCAGGCTTACCAAGTGCGGGGAGCTGGTACCAGGGCGTCGAGATGGCCCACCATCATCACATCGCCAAGCATCCAGAACCGCCTACAGCAGGTCAGCGCCCAACCGTGACTGCCGTACCCGGAGAAGAATCGCCGAGCAGTCACCCAGGCGCCCCGATGACGCCGTCCTTGCCGTTCACGTTGAGGATGCCGGAGGCGATCGCGAGGATCCCCGCGTCGAGGTCCTGGATGTCCGCGAACGACTTTGTGATGCCGTACTTCCTCAGGATGCCTTCCGCGATCGCGACGAGCTCGCTGAGCCCTGGGCCTACCGGGCCACCGTTGGCGATCTTGATGTCGTCGTCGCTGCCGGGCCGCAGGAGGTCGCTGATGACATCCAGTCCCCCGATCTGCTCGCGGGGTCCGGGATCGGCTGCCTGGGCGGGCGTCGCCAGGAACAACGGCATGGCCGCAAGGGCGATGGCCCTGAGTACGGCGCGTGGCTTCATGCCGTGATCAACGATCCGGCCGATCACCAGATACACGCTCGCACGAGACGCCGGTCTCGGAGCGGGCGGCGTCGAGGGTGTCCCGCAGCCGTGCATTGGCGTGCACCGTCCATGGTTCGTTCCACCATCCGGTGGACCGCTCAGCCTTTCCGGTAGCAGGTATCCGACTCTAGATCGACTCTCGTCGTGGCGGCGGACACAATCGCAGCGTCATCGTGACTGCGTCCTGCGGCCCGCGGCAGCGTCGGGTCCGCCCGTCGGAAGGAGCCGGTCCTGGTGAGCGCACCCCTGCCGGGCGACGGCGGCACCGCGACGGCCGCACCGGCCGCGGCGCCGACCCTGTCCCTGCCCCACGCCGGTGGCGCCGTGCGGGGCATGGGCGAGTCCTTCGCCGCCAACCCGGTCACCGGCACCGCCTCGCTGAGCATCCCGCTGCCGGTCAGCCCCGGCCGCGGCGGCCTCGGTCCGCAGCTGGCGCTGGCGTACGACTCCGGCGCGGGCAACGGCCCGTTCGGGCTGGGCTGGCAGCTGTCCGTACCGGCGATCAGCCGCCGCACCGACCGCGGGGTGCCGACCTACCGCGACGGCCACGGGGAGCGGCCCGACGCCGACACGTTCCAGCTGGCTGGGGACGAGGATCTGGTGCCCGTGGTCGACGCGACCGGCGTCGTCGCCGAGCGGGTGCGCGACGGCTACCGGGTGCGCCGCTACCGGCCGCGCGTCGAGGGGGCTTACGCCCGCATCGAGCGGTGGAGCAGCCTGACCGACCCGGCCGACGTGTTCTGGCGGACGGTGTCCGGCGCGAACCTGGTGACCGTGTTCGGCCGGGACGCGGCCAGCCGGGTCGCCGACCCCGCCGACCCCACGCGGATCTACTCGTGGCTGGTGTCCTACGCGCAGGAGGACACCGGCAACGCGATCGTCTACTCCTATGCCGCCGAGGACGCCGCGAACGTGGCCCGGAGCCCGGTCAGCGAGGCGGGGCGGCAGCGTACGGCCGGGCGCTACCTGCGCACCATCCGCTACGGCAACCGCACGCCCGCCCTCGAGAGCGACGGGGGCCTGCGCGATCCGCGCGCCCTGCCCGCCGACGCGTGGCTGTTCGAGGTGGTCCTCGACTACGGGCAGGGGCACGTCACTCCCCTGCCGACCGGCCCCGACCAGCGCGAGTTCGTCAGCGCGAGCGCCGCCGCGGCGGGGACGTGGCCGGCGCGGCCGGACGCGACGTCGTCGTACCGGTCGGGTTTCGAGATCCGCACGCACCGGCTGTGCCGCCGGGTGCTGATGTTCCACCGGTTCCCGCGCGAGCTGGGCCGGGCCGACTGCCTGGTGCGCTCGACCGAGCTGACCTATGACGAGAGCCCGGCGGTGTCGCGGCTGGTGCGGGTGCAGACGGCGGGTCACCGGGCACAGCCGACCGCCGAGACCCCGGACCGCTACCTGCGGGTGCCGATGCCGCCGCTGGACCTGGCGTACACGGCGGCGCCCGGCGCGGCAGAGCTGGCCGCGCGGGCGAGCAGCGCGCTGGACCCGGAGTCGCTGGCGCACCTGCCCGCCGGGCTGCACGAGGCGCACTGGCTGGACCTGGACGGCGACGGCGTGGCCGGGCTGCTCACCGAGGAGGGCGCGGGCTGGTGGTTCCGGCGCAACGTGAGCCCGCTGGCCGAGCGGGCCGCGTTCGACGCGCCGCGGCAAGTGGAGCGCCGCCCGGCGGCGAGCCTGGGCGCGGGCGCGCGGTGGCTGGACCTGGCCGGGGACGGCCGCGCCGACCTGGTGGTGCTCGACGACGCGGTGCGCGGTTTCTGGGAGCGCGACGGCGAGCAGGGCTGGGGCGCGTTCCGGCCGTTCGGCTCGTGGTCGCTGGTCGACCTGGACGATCCGCGGGTACGGCTGCTGGACCTGAGCGGCGACGGCCGGGCCGACGTGGTGGTCGCCGAGGGTGACGCGTTCACCTGGTATCCGTCGCTGGGCGAGGACGGCTTCGGCCCGGCGGTGCGGGTGCCGGTGACCGGCGACGACGGGCCGCGGCTGGTGTTCGCCGAGGCCGCGCAGACGGTGTTCCTGGCGGACATGTCCGGCGACGGCCTGACCGACCTGGTCCGCATCCGCGACGGCGAGGTCTGCTACTGGCCGAACCTGGGACACGGCAGGTTCGGGGCGAAGGTGGTGATGGACGGCGCGCCGCGGTTCGCCGCGCCGGACCGGTTCGACCCCGCCCGGCTGCGGCTGGCCGACCTGGACGGCACCGGCCCGACCGATCTGGTCTACCTGGCGCCCGACGGCGCTCGCCTGTTCTTCAACCGGTCCGGCAACTCCTGGAGCGACGGGCACCGCCTCGGCGGCTTCCCGGGCACGGACACCGTCGCCGAGGTGCAGGTGCTGGACCTGCTGGGCACGGGCACGGCGTGTCTGGTGTGGTCGTCACCGCTGCCCGGCGACTCCGGCCGGCACCTGCGCCACCTGCCGCTGCTGGAGGAGAAGCCGCACCTGCTCGCCGCGATCGTGAACAACCTCGGCGCGCGCACCGACGTGCGGTACACGCCCTCGACGGTGTTCGCCCAGCGCGACGCGCGTGAGGGGCGGCCGTGGGCGACCCGGCTGCCGTTCCCGGTGCAGGTGGTGTCGCAGGTGCAGACCTCCGACGGGATCAGCGGCAACCGGTTCACCAGCCGCTACGCGTACCACCATGGTTATTACGACGGCGACGAGCGCGAGTTCCGCGGCTTCGGCATGGTCGAGCAGTGGGACGACGTGGTCATCCCGTCGGTGGGCGGGGCGGCGTCCAACCACGACCGCGCCTCGGACCTGCCGCCCGCGCTGACGAAGACCTGGTATCACACCGGCGCCTGGTATGAGGGGCCGAGCCTGGCCCGCCGCTACGCCCGCGACTACTGGCGCGAGGGCGACCGGAGCGAGGGCGTGGCGGGGCTGGGCGAGGTGGACGCCGCCGCGCTGCTGCTCGACGACACGGTGCTGCCTTCGGCGCTGCTCGGCCCGGCCGGGCGCACGGCGGTGACGCTGAGCCCCCGGGAGTGCCGGGAGGCGGCGCGGGCGCTGCGCGGCAGCGTGCTGCGCCAGGAGGTGTACGCCCTCGACGGCGGCCCCGCGCAGGACCGGCCGTACACGGTGTCGGAGCGCAACTACACCGTCGAGCTGCTGCAGCGCGGCGCCGAGCTGCGGTGTGCGGCGTTCTCGGTGCACCCGCGCGAGCAGCTGGACCTCAACTACGAGCGGGTGCTGGTCGAGGTGGCCGGGCGGCGGGTGGCCGACCCCCGGATGACGCACACGGTGACGCTGGCGGTCGACGCGTACGGCACGGTGCTGCGCACGCTGGCGCTCGCCTACCGGCGGCGGCAGCTGCCCGGGGTGGACCTGCCCGAGCAGCAGGCCACGCATCTGCTGCTGCGCACGACGCGGGTGGCCAACCACGCCGCCGACGACTGGCACCGGATCGCGCTGCCGGTCGAGGCGGCCACGTACGAGGTGGTCGGCGGCCCGCAGCCGGAGCTGGTGGACGGCCGGGTGCTGCCGCTGCGCTTCGAACGGCTGGCGGCGCTGGTGGAGGAGCTGTTCCCGGTGGGCGCGGACGCGCCGGTGCCGCAGCGGCTGTGGCCGGCGGAGCGGTGGGACTGGCGCGGCGCGCCCCCGGACGTGCCGATGCTGCGCCCGCTGAGCCGGGTGCGCACGGTGTACCGCGCGGACGACCTGACCGGCCCGCTGCCGCTGGGCGTGGTGCAGTCGCGGGCGCTGCCGTACGAGACGTACACGCTGGCGCTGACCGAGGGCCTGGTCGCGCAGGCGTACGCGCGTACCCCCGCCGGTGGCGGCCCGGCGGTGCCGCTGCTGCCGGACCCGGCCGTGCTGACCGGCCGGGGCGGCGACCAGGGCGGCTACGTCGCGATGGACGGCGGCTTCTGGGCGCCGTCGGGGCGGGTGCTGTACAGCCCGGCCGCCGACCCGGCCGGCCCGGCGGGCACCGCGGCGGCGGAGCTGGCCCAGGCGCGGGCGCACTTCTTCCTGCCGTGCCAGTACGTCGACCCGTTCGGGCAGGTCACGCTCGTCGGCTACGACGACGCGGACCTGCTCGTGGCGACCACGCAGGACGCGGCCGGGCAGGTGTGGACGGCCGCCAACGACTACCGGGTGCTGGGGCCGTGGCGGGTCACCGACCCGAACGGCAACCGGCGCGCGGTCGTGTTCGACGCGCTGGGCCTGGTCGCGGCGTCGGCCGTGCAGGGCAAGGCGGGGCAGCTCGCCGGGGACGACCTGACCGGGTTCGACGCGGACCCGGCGCCGGCCGCGCTGCGGGCGCTGGTCGCCGACCCGCATGCCGGGGCGGCGGCGATGCTCGGGCAGGCCACCACGCGGACCGTGTACGACGTGCACCGGTTCGCCCGCTGCGGGCAGCCCGCGGTCGCGGTGAGCCTGTCCCGGCAGGTCCACGCCGCCGACCCGGGCGGCAACAGCAGCCCGATCGGGATCAGCCTGACCTTCTCCGACGGGTTCGGGCGGGAGATCCAGCGCAAGGTCCAGGCGGAGGCCGGTCCGGCGCCGCTGCGGGAGGCCGCCGCGGTCACGCCGTCCGGGGACGCGCTGCCCGGGGCGCTGCGCCGCGACGGCGCCGGTGCGCCCGTGCCGGGCGAGGTGGCGCGGCGCTGGGTCGGCACCGGGCGGACCGTCTTCAACAACAAGGCCAAGCCGGTACGCCGCTACGAGCCGTTCTTCAGTGCGACGCCGCTGTACGAGACCGAACCGGAGCTGGTCGAGACCGGGGTGAGCCCCGTCTTCGTCTACGACCCGCTGGCCCGGGTGATCGCCACGCTGTCGCCCGACGGCGGCTACGGCAAAGTCGTCTTCGACCCGTGGCAGCAGGCCACCTACGACGCCAACGACACCGTGCTGAGCGACCCGCGCACCGATCCCGACGTCGCCGGGCACGTGGCGGCCTACTTCGCCGCGCAGCCGCCGGACTGGCGGACCTGGCACCAGCGGCGCTCGGCCGGGCAGCTCGGCCCGGCGGAGCAGGACGCGGCCCGCAAGGCCGCCGCGCACGCCGACACCCCCGGCATGGTGCGGGTCGATCCGCTCGGGCGGGCCGTGCGCACCGTCGTCTACAACCGGTTCGAGCGCGGCGGCGCCACGATCGAGGAGGTCGTGGTGACCCGCAGCGTCGTGGACGGCGCCGGGTTGCAGCGCGCGGTCGTCGACGGGCTCGGCCGCACCGCGGCGCGGTTCACCTACGACGCCCTGGGCGGGCTCATCCACCAGGCCGGGGCCGACTCGGGCGAGTCGTGGCAGCTGCGCGACGTCACGGGACACCTGATCCGCTCCTGGGACGGGCGGGGCCGGTCCGCGCGCGGCGTGCACGACGTGCTGCGGCGCCCGGTCAGCAGGCACGTCACGGGCGCGGTCGGGGCACCGCCCGGCCAGGAGATCACGGTGGCGCGCACCGTCTACGGCGACGACCCCGCGACCGGCCTGACCCGGGCTCGGGCGCGGGAGCTGAACCTGCTCACGCACGTCTACCAGCAGTACGACAGCGGCGGCGTGGTGACCAACCTGGACACCGATCCGGCGACGGGGCAGGAGCAGGCCTACGACTTCAAGGGCAACCTGCTGCGCGGCAGCCGCCGCCTGGTCACCGCGTACGCCGCCGATCCGGACTGGGGCGGGCCCGTGCCGCCGGCGCTGGGCGAGCCGATGACGACGGCGACGGCGTACAACGCGCGCGACGAGGCCGTCTCGGTGACCGCGCCCGACGGCAGCGTGGTGCTGCCGGGCTACAACGACGCCGGGCTGCTCGAACGGGTCGACGTGCGCCACCGCGGCGCGGCCGGTGCCACGGCGTACCTGCGCGGCGTCGCCTACGACGCGCGGGGTCGCCGCGTGGAGCTGGCCTACGGCAACGGGGTGACCACCCGGCAGGAGTACGACCCGCTGACCGCGCGGCTGGCCCGGCGGCGCACCACCCGGCCCGGCACCGCCGACACGGCCGCGTCGCTGCTGTTCACCGACGCGTCCGTGGTGCAGGACGTGCGCTACGGCTACGACCCGGTCGGCAACCTGCTGCGCGTCGACGACGCGGCGGCGGCGTCGGTGTTCTTCGACAACCGGCGGGTCGAGCCGCTGCGCGAGTACGCCTACGACGCGGCGTACCGGCTGGTGTCGGCGACCGGCCGCGAGCAGGTGGGGCAGGTGGCCCTGGACCCGGCCCCGCCGCCGGGCGACGGCCGCCGCGACCTGCCGTTCACCGGCTCCCGGGTGCACCCCAACGACCTGCGGGCGCTGCGCTCCTACGTGGAGCACTACGAGTACGACCCGGTGGACAACCTGACCCGGCTGCGGCACGTCGCGGGCACCACCACCTGGGTCCGCGACTACGTGTACGAGGAGTCCAGCCTGCTCGAACCGGGCCGCGACGGCAACCGGCTCACCCGCAGCACGCTGGGCGGGTTCACCGAGACCTACCGCTACGACGACGGCGGCGAGGACGCCGGCGGGGCCATGACCGGCGTGAACTCGCTGGCGCTGGGCTGGGATCACGCACATCGGCTGCGCCGGGCCGACCTCGGCGGCGGCGGGGTGGCGTACTACGTCTACGACGGGGCGGGCAACCGGGTGCGCAAGGTCATCGAGCGCGGCGGGGTGGTGCGCAGCGAGCGCGTGTACGCCTCCGGGTTCGAGCGCTACCGCGAGTTCACCGACGGGCGGGTGTCGCTGGAGCGCACGACCCTGCACGTGCTGGACGGGGCGCAGCCGGTTGCGCTGGTGGAGACGCAGACGGTGGCCGACGGGGCGGCGGTGCCCGCGCCCGCCGCGGTGCTGCGCTACCAGGTCGGCGACCTGCTCGGCTCGGCGTGCGTGGAGCTGGACGCGGTCGGCGGGCTGATCTCCTACGAGGAGTACCACCCGTTCGGCACGACGGCGTTGCAGGCCGGGGCGGCCGGGGCCGAGGTTAGCCTGAAGCGCTACCGGTTCGGCGGCAAGGAGCGCGACGAGGAGACCGGCCTGGCCTACCACGGGGCGCGCTACTACGCGCCGTGGCTGGGCCGGTGGACGGCGGCGGACCCGATCGGCCTGGGCGACGGGATCAACGTCTGGGCGTACGCGCACAACCGGCCGGTCTCCTGCGCCGACCCCGGCGGCACGGCCGGGTTCGAGAAGCTGGAGACCGAGGACCCGAACGCGAACTACTACTACGACCAGGACCGCGGCCTGACGCTGCGCGACTCGGCGCAGCTGACCGAGCTGTGGGTGGACGTCGGCGCGCACCAGGCCGACCGGGTCGCGATAGCGTTCAAAGCCACCAAGCAGGACGTGATCACACCGAACAAGCCGATCACGAAGGAGCGCGTGGCCAAGGACATCAAGAACATGTCCCCGCAGGACTTCCAGGACAAGTACGGCGTCGGCGCGATCGAGTACGGCGTGCTGGCCGACGCGCTGATCCCGCCGCCGGAGCCGATCGTCGTCCCCGAGGACAAGACGCTCTACATGGGAGCGGGCGGCCGGATCGGCACCGCCGAGGATCTGGACGCGATCGAGCTGGGTGACCGCATCGCCGGCATCCAGCAGCCGACGCTGACCGGTTCGCTGTACGGCATGGCCGCCGTCGCGCTGGGCGCCGACGCGCAGGAGGCCGCCCGGATGATCAACCTGGGCAACGGGATGGACAACCTGATCATGTCGGGGCTGTTCGTCGGCGCGGGCGTCAGCCGGCTGAACGCCGCCAAGGCCGGCGGCACCGGAGGCGGCGGCTTCGGCGGCGGCGGCTCGGGTGGCGGCGGCGGCTCGGGCGGCTCCGGCGGCGGCACTCCCCCGCCGTACCGCCGGGAGGGCGACGGCAAGATCCACCTGAACAACCTGCCCGGGCAGAAGGTGCCCGACCGGCCGGTCCAGGAGGTGTTCCAGGGGGCGACGGATCTGGTCGACGCCAAGCTGCGCCCGAACCCCACCCTGGCCGGGCAGTACATGGAGCCATACGAGCGCGACTGGGGCGGGCTGGGCCTGTTCGGCCAGCGCATGGCCTACGGGCACGCGGTCGAGCGGGCGCTGGCCCGCGGCGCCGCGCCCACCGGGCTGCTCATCCACACCGGCGACAACCGGCCGCTGGTCCGCGGCGGACCTGACTTCGTCGGCGCTCCCGGCACCCCGTTCGCGGGGATGGAGTTCCAGGTCACCACGCAGGGTGGCTACTACACGCACGTGTACAAGGCGGCACCGGGCACGTACTGGGGCCTCTACCCGACCTACACCCCCTGACAGACGGGCCGAGACGATGCGCGCACTCACCTCCCAGTCCCCCGGCGGGACCGGCGAGTTCATCACCGACCTGCACCACGCCCTGGACGCGGCCGGGTTCGGCGACCCGGTCACCGCGCAGGAGCGCGAGCGGGCCGAGTACGGCGACGGCACCCGCGAGGCGGTGGCCCGGCTGCAGGCGCAGTACGACTGGCCGGTGCGCGAGCCCGGGGTGCTCGACCGCGACAGCGCCGAGCGGTTCAACGCGCTGCTCGTCGAGCTGGGTGTGTTCCAGGTGGTGGAGGGGCGGCTGACCGGCGCCGCCGGGATGGGCATGCCGGAGCGCCTGGTGTTCGCGTTCGACGTGGACTTCGTCGGCGGGGCGCTGCTGGCCGAGGCCACGACCGACGTCGAGGGCGCGTACCGGATGCGCTACGACCCGCGCCACTACGCCACGGCCGGGCAGCCGCCCAAGGAGCGCCTGGACCTGGTGCTGTTCGCCTACGACGCGAATGGTGCGGTCATCGCGAGCTCGGTGCCGCTGGCCGATCCGGGCCCCCGCGAGCGCATCGACCTGGTGGCGGGCAGCGCCCCGCCGGAGGACGACGGCGAGTACACGGTGCGCGGCACGGTCGTCGAGCCGGGCGGGCGTGCGGCGCAGGGGCTGACCGTACGGGCCTTCGACCGTGACCTCGGCCCGCGCCGGGACCTGCTCGGCGAGGCGCAGACGGGCGCGGACGGCACGTTCCGGGTCGGCTACCGCAGGTCGGCGTTCGGCCGCGGCGAGGGCGACAGCGGCGCCGAGGCCGATCTGGTGCTGGAGGTGCTGGCCGGCGGGCAGCCGGTCGCCGCGACCGTGTACCGGGTGTTCGACGGCCACCGGGCGCTGGCCCCGCTGTCCGAGGACGACCTGGTGCTGGGCATCCCGGCCCGGCGCGACGAGGAGCTGGAGCTGACGCTGGCGGCCCGGGTGCCCGCCGCCGGCACCGAGTACGCCCGGCTCATGGCCGCGCTGGAGCCGCTGCTGGAGGGCCGCTCCCCCGCCGAGCTGGACGAGGACAGGCACCGCGACGTCACCTTCGCCGCCCGGGAGACCGGCGCCGACCGCACCCTGATCGGGCTGCTGGCGCAGGCGCACCAGCTGGCCCGGCACGTGTTCGACGGGCAGCTCGACCCGGAGCTGCTGTACGGCCTGGCCCGCTGCGACCGGCACCTGGCCGACCTGCCCCGGCTCACCCTGGCCGGGCGCGACGAGCTGCACTCGGGGCTGCGGCAGGCGATCGAGCGGCAGGTCATCGCCGAGCAGCCCGAACGGGTGCTGGAGGCGGCGGTCGCGCTCATCGTCGACCTGTCCCCCGACGCGCTGCTGACCGGCACCGGCGCGCCCGCGTACGGGCCGGTGCTCGCCGACGCGCTGCCCGACGCGGGTGCCCAGCGGGCGCTGCTGCGCGCGGCGGCCGGGCGCGGCGGCGACCCGGCGGCGATGTGGCAGGAGCTGCGCGCCGATCCGGCGTTCGCCGAGCCGGGCACTGTCGAGCGGGCGCAGTTCGCGCTGCAGCTCGACGCGCTGACCGACCGGCACCTGCCGCTGATGGCGGCGCTGCACCGCGAGCGCGGCATCGCCTCGGCGGAGGCGCTGCTGGACCTGCGGCACGAGGAGCTGACCGAGCTGGTGACCCGGGTCGGGTTGCCCGACGGTGTGACGGGAGGCGTGGACGAGGCCGAGCGGGCGTCGGTGTACGCGGCGGGCCTGCTCGGGCAGGTGCACCTGGCGTTCCCGACGGCCTCGGTGGCCCGGTCGCTGGCCGCCGCGCCCGCCGGTGCGGTGGGCGGCGAGGCGGTGCGCGACGCGCTGCCCACGGTGCTCGCCCGCGCCACCGGCGAGCAGGTGCGCGGCCGGGGCGCCGCGTTCGACATCGGCACGACGCGCCTGGAGCCGTTCCTGGCCGAGCACGCCGACGTGCTGTTCGACGGCATCGACGAGCCGGTCCGCGCCGCGCTGGTGCCCGAGCTGAGCCGCGCGCAGCGCCTCTACCGGGTCAGCACCGGGCCCGCCGCGATGGACTGGCTGATCAGCCAGCCGTACCGGTCGGCGTTCGACATCGCGCAGCTGCCGCAGCAGACGTTCCTGGCCCACGCGTCCGATCTGGACTCCGCGCAGGCCATGATGATCCACAGCCGGGCGCAGCACACCGCCACGGCCATGCTCGCCACGTACGTGAACCTCGTCGACGCCCGCCTGGGCGTGGACCTGGCCGCGCTGCAGGGCGGCGACCGGGTGGCGGCCGCCGCCGGGATCGACCAGAGCGTCGCGACGTACCTGCCGACGTGGAGCGGCCTGTTCGGCGACGTGAGCTGGTGCGAGTGCGACCACTGCCGCTCGGTGTACAGCCCGGCGGCGTACCTGGTGGACCTGCTGAACTTCCTGGACACGGCGACGCCGAACGCGGCCGGGCAGCGGCCGCTGGACGTGCTGCTCGCCCGCCGCCCGGACCTGGCGCAGACCCCGCTGACGTGCGAGAACACCAACACCACGATCCCGTACGTGGACCTCGTCAACGAGGTGCTGGAGAGCCTGGTCGTGTCGCTGGACCCGGCGGCGATCCCGGCGTACGACACCGCCGACGCGACCGCCGCCGAGCTGGCCGCCGCCCCGCAGCACACCGACTGGGCCGCGTACGTCACCCCGCCCGCCCCGGCGCGGGCCCGGCTGGACCGGGCCGCGTACCCGAACAGCCTGCCGTTCGACGCCGCGCTCAGCGCCGCCCGCGCGCACCTGGACCACCTCGGGGTGTCCCGGGCGGCGCTGCTGGAGACGTTCTCCGGCGGCGTGCCCGCGCACGGCCTGGCCGCCGAGCGGCTGGGGCTGGCCCCGGCGGCGTTCGAGCTGATCACCGGCGTCGACCTGGCCGGTGCGCCCGCCCCGGTGGTGAGCGCCGACGAGCGGTTCGGGTTCGGTGCGGTCACCCCGCCGCCGCTGGCCGACGGGGACAGCGGCTGGTGGGTGTGGGCGGTGCGGCGCAAGCTGGCCGCGTCCGGCGCCGCGCTGGCCGCCGGCGCCGACCCGGTCCTCGAACGCTTCGACGCGCCCGTCACCGCCGCCGTGACCGCCTTCCAGACCGCCAACGGGCTGCCCGCGACCGGCCGCGCCGACGCCGCCACGTGGCAGGCGCTGGCCGCGCACGGCCCGTCGTTCGCGGCGAGCCTGCTGCCGCACACGCCGCTGCTGCTGGACCGCGCCGGGATCACGTACGACGAGCTGCTCGCGCTGCTGCGCACCCGGTTCCTGAACCCGGCGCAGCACGCCTTCGAGACCGTGCAGAGCCTGCACCTGCCGGGCGCGGACCTCATCGCGTTCGTCACGGGCGGCCTGGTGAACCCGAGCGCCGCGCTGACCGCGGCGCTGACGGCCGCCGGGCGCACCGTCGGCGAGTTCACCGACTGGGCCGCCGTACACCTGGCCGGTCCCGCCTGGGATCGCGTCCGGGCGACGATCCTGGCCGACGGGCCGCTCGACCGCTCCATCGACGCCGTCACCGTGCGGCACTGGGCCGATGACGACCCGTGGCTGACCGACGACCAGTGGATCGGGCTGGACCGGCTGATCCGGCTGTGGCGGGCCACCGGCTGGGAGCTGGACGACCTCGACCTCGCATTGACCGCGCTGGGCGCCACCGACCTCGACGCCGCGACCGTCACCGCCGTCGCGCACGTCGCCGACCTGGCCCGCGCGCTCGACCTCACCGTCGCGCAGGTGGTGCTGCTGTGGGCCGACCTGGACCCGACCCGGCCCGGCTCGCTGTACCACCGCCGCCTGCGCAACCGGGCCCTGCTGCGGCTGGACCCCGCCTTCGACCCCGACTGGCGCGGCGCCGTGCTGGCCGGGGCGACCCTCGGCGAGCAGCTGCCCACCCTCCAGGCCGGGATGCGGGCCGGGGCCGCCGACCTGACCGCGCTACGCGCGCACCTGGGCCTGGCCGACGACACCGCCCCGCTGGACGTCGCCGCGGTCAGCGCCATGTTCCGGCACGTCACCCTGGCCCGCGCGCTGGAGCTGAACGTCCGCGACCTGATCACGATGATCACGCTGAGCGGCGCCGACCCGTTCACCGCGCCCGGTTCCGGTGACTGGGCCGCCAACGCCCTGGTCCGCGAGGTGCGGCGGCTGCAGCGCGGCGACCTCAACCCGGCGCAGCTCGCCGACGTGCTGGCCGATCTGTCCACCCCGGACGCCGACGCCGGGCGCGACCGGGTGCTGGGCGCGCTGCGCGACGGGCTGCGTACCGTCGCCGCCGAACTCGACCCGGCAACCGAGCGCGACGGCGCGCTGACCCGCCGCGCCCTGGCCTCGTTGCAGGTCGCTGCGCCGCTGGCGGACGCGACCGTGGCCGTGCTGACCGGCAACGACCAGGCCAGTGCGACCCTGCCCGCGCCGCCCGCCCCCGCGCCCGCGATCCCCGCCGGGTGGGCCGCACGGCTGCGCTACAGCCCACAGGACCGCACCGTCACGGTGCTCGGCGCGCTCACCGACGCCGAGCGCGACGACGTCAAGGCGTTCACCGCCGACGCGGGCTGGGCCGCCGCCGCCGACCGGCTGCACGCCGCGCCTCGCGCCGTGCTGGCCGACCTCACCGCCGCCCTGTCCGCGGCCGGAGTCACCGCGCCCGCGACGCTGCTGGCCGCGCCGCTGCCCGACGACCCGGGCCAGCGCGAGGCCGCCGTCACCGCGCGGCTGCGGCTGCTGCTCGACGCCGCCCTGCCCGCCGTACGCGACCGCGAGCAGCGCGCCCTGATCCGGCAGACCATGCTCGCCGTGGTGCCCGACGCGGCGACCGTCGCGCTGCTGCTGGAGGGGCGGCGCACCGCGGGCGGCCCCGCGCTGCGCGGCACCGTGCCCGGCACGCCGCTGATCGCCGACCTGCTCGACCTGGCCGCCGCGCCCGGCGTCACCGATCCGGCCCGGCAGGCGTACGGCCTGCTCGCCCGCGTCCAGGTGCTCGCCGAGGGCCACCGCCTGCCCGGCGCCGACCTGCGCGTCCTGGTCACCGAGGTGGTGACGCTGCGCGCCGACGGCAAGCGGCTGCTCGACCACCCCGCCGCGCAGGCGGTCGGCGCGTACGCCCGCGCCCGCTCCCGCCCCGGCCAGCCCGACGGCGCGCTGGCCCGGCTGTGGTCGGCCACCACCGGCGAGCAGGCCGCCGCCGCGCTGGCCGAGGCCGCCGGGGTGCCCGCCGCCACGATCACCGACCTGATGGACCCGGCCGGGCTGGGCCTGGCCCTGCCCGCGCTGCGCGACCCGGCCGCCGCCGAGCGACTGCTCGACGCCGCCGCCGTCGTCACCACGCTCGGCGTGCCGGCCGCCGTCGCGGCGGGCTGGGCGCACGGGCCCACCGGCCAGGCGGTCGCCGACGACACCCGCCGCGCCGTCAAGGCCCGCTATGACGAGACCGCCTGGCTGGACGTGGCCCCCGCGCTCAGCGACGCGCAGCGCGACCGCCGCCGCGCCGCCCTGGTCGCCTACCTCGCGCCGCGCCTGGGGGTACGCGACGCGAACGGCCTCTACCAGCAGCTGCTCATCGACGTCGAGATGAGCCCGTGCATGCGCACGTCCCGGATCAAGCAGGCGATCTCCTCGGTGCAGCTGTTCATCCAGCGGGTCCTGCTCAACCACGAGTCACCGGCCGTGGCCGCGCAGGCGGTCGACGCCGGTCACTGGCGGTGGATGCAGAACTACCGGGTCTGGGAGGCCAACCGCAAGGTGCTGCTCTACCCGGAGAACTGGATCCTGCCGCAGCTGCGCGACGACAAGACGCCGTTCTTCAAGGAGCTGGAAGGCGCGCTGCTAGGCGAGGACCTGACCGAGGCCGGCGCCGAGCGGGCCGTGGCAGGCTACCTGGGCAAGCTCGACACCGTCGCGAAGCTCGACGTCACCGCGCTGCACGTGCAGCACGACTTCGAACCGGCCGAGAAGCTGGACACGGTCGTGCACCTGTTCGGCCGCACCGCCAACACCCCGCAGGTGTACTACTACCGCCGCTACGTCGTCACCGCCAACGGCACCGCGAAGTGGACGCCGTGGGAGCAGGTGCCGGTGGACGTGCGCGGCGACCTGGTCACCGCGGTGACGTTCAACCGGCG
Organism: Catellatospora bangladeshensis; assembly: GCF_016862575.1. Taxonomy (GTDB): domain Bacteria; phylum Actinomycetota; class Actinomycetes; order Mycobacteriales; family Micromonosporaceae; genus Catellatospora; species Catellatospora bangladeshensis. The sequence goes on from NZ_BONF01000015.1 coordinate 77,945, forward strand.
GCTGTACCTGTTCTGGGCCCAGGTCACCACGAAGACCAAGCAGGCCGCCACCAGTGCCAAGTCCGCCCAGCCGCAGCAGTACTACCAGGAGGTCCAGCTCGCCTGGTCGGAGTACCGCGACGGGGCGTGGGGGCCCAAGCACGTCACCGACGGCGGCGACGTCCTCACCGACGACTACGACCCCGGCGACCCGGGCGGCACGAACGTGCAGGGCGCCGCCCAGCCGCAGGGGATCATCGAGCGCCTGGAGACCCGGATCGACGGCGACCGGCTGCGCGTGCTGTGCATCGCCAGCCGCGCGCTGATCTGGGCCGACGACGAGAAGAAGGTCAGCTACAAGCCGCCGGTGGTCATCAGCGGCGACGGCGCCGCTGCCGCCGACGGCAACCAGGCCTACACGTACGCGCTGGGCACGTTCGTGCTCGACGGCTGCCACGGGCGGATGACCGCCGACTCCCGGATGGACCAGACCTGGCGCAACAGCGGCGTGCTGCTGCGCGTGTCCGACGACAAGCTCCAGGTCAAGCCACTGACCAGGGGCAAGCCGGTCGCCGCAGACACGGTGCTGGCCAAGGCGCCCGGGATGCTGATCAGCACCGAGCACTGGGTCCACACCGACAGCGGCTACTTCGTCATCGGCGACGACAGGCGCGCCTACTTCGGCCGCCTGCGGCTGGCGTCCCCGGCGCTGAGCGGCGTCATCGCCGACCCGGCGCGCATCTACCCGCAGCTCGACCTGACCCCCAAGGGCACCGACGTCATCGCGATCCCGCAGCCGCCGTGGCTGTCCGAGGCCGTGCACGCCGCCGAGCTCACCGGCAGCAGCTGGGCCGCGGCGAACGCGTCGCTGGCGCGGGCCGCCCTGATCGCACCGCAGTTCGCGCTGAGCGACCCGGGTCTGTTCACCGACGCCGCGCCGCGTGCCGAGGCGCTGACCGCCGACCGGCCGCTCACCAAGGAGCTCGCCGTCGCACTGGAGATCGAGCGGGTCGGCTCGATCTTCGCCCGGCCGAAGGCCGCCGCCACGGTGGAGCTGCAGACGTTGTTCGACCCGTTCGCCTGCACCTACCTCAAGCGCCTGCAGCAGTACGGCGTCAAAGGCGTGCTCACCCCCGCCAACCAGCAGCTCGTGCTCAAGCCGGGCTTCGCCGACCGGTACCGGCCCGACCCGTGGCTGGTGTCCACGCCGCACCCGTCGGACACGGTCGACTTCGGCCTGCCCGGCAACCCGGGCCTGGACTGGAGCAGCGCGCAGTCGGGCTACCGGCGCGAGCTGTTCTTCGACATCCCGATGCTGATCGGCGACATGCTCGCCGACAACCACCGCTACGAGGAGGCGCTGCGCGCCTACCACTACGTGTTCGACCCCACCGACGGCACGGGCGACTACTGGAAGGTGCTGCCGCTGCGCACCACCCCGAAGGAGACCGTCGAGCAGTGGCTGGCCCGGCTCAACGCCGGTGACGCCGACCTCAAGCGGCAGATCGCCGAGTGGAAGGACCACCCGTTCCAGCCGCACCTGCTGGCCCGGATGCGCCCGGCGGCGTACAAGAAGTACGTGGTGATGCGCTACCTCGACGCGCTGATCGGGTGGGGCGACAAGCTCTACGCCCAGGACACCATGGAGAGCATCAACCAGGCCACCAACCTCTACATCCTGGCCGCCGAGCTGTGCGGCCCGGCCCTGCGCCGGGTGCCCCCGGCCGGTGAGCCCGCGCCGCAGACGTTCGCGCAGATGCGCGGCAGGCTGGACGCGCTGGGCAACGTCGCGGCCGAGTTCGAGAACGCGTTCCCCACCCTGAACAGCGCCACGCTGACCGCCGCGCCCGAGGCGGCGGGGCTGCTCGGCATGGGCCGCACGCTGTACTTCTGCGTGCCGCCCAACGACAAGCTGCTCGGCTACTGGGACACCGTCGCCGACCGGCTGTTCAAGATCCGCAACTGCATGAACCTCGCCGGGGTCGTCCGGCAGCTGCCGCTGTTCGAGCCGCCCATCGACCCCGCGCTGCTGGTCCGGGCCGCGGCGCAGGGCATCGACCTGGGCAGCGCCGTCGCCGACGCCAACGCGGCGCTGCCGCCGCACCGCTTCGAGGTGGTGCTGCGCCGGGCGCTGGACGCCTGCGCCACGCTGCGCGGCCTGGGCCAGTCGCTGCTGTCGGCGCTGGAGCAGCGCGACGGCGAGGAGCTGGCCGCGCTGCGCGCCGAGCAGGAGCTGCTCGTGCTCAACGCGACCCTGGAGACCCGGCGCAAGCAGGAGGACGAGGCCGACGCGCGGCTCGCGGCGCTGGAGCACTCCCGCGCCGTGCCCGCCGAGCGGCTGCGCTACTACCGCTGGCTGATGGGCGCCGAGGACAAGACACCCGAGCCCGGCCAGGTCGTGGCGATGGCCTCCTACGCCCCCGCCACCCAGCGCCAGGACGGCGCGTTCCTCATCCAGGAGGAGATCGACCAGCTGGCCGCCGCGCACTCGGCCCGCGACTGGCAGGTGCGGGCCAACGCCATGGAGGTCCTGGCCAGCCTGTCGTACTACATTCCCAGCTTCGCCGTGCACGTCGAGCCGTGGGGCGTCGGCGCCGAGATCGAGTTCGGCGGCAAGCACATCGGCCCCGCGCTCACCGCGATCTCCCGATACCAGGCCGGGCTGGGCTACGAGGACGCCTACAAGGCCCAGCACGCCGAGAAGATGGCCGGCTACCGGCGCCGCGGCCAGGAGTACGCCATCGGCGCCAACGCCGCCGCCCTGGAACTGGCCAACATCGACAAGCAGGTCACCACGATGGCCATCACCAAGGAGCTGGCCACCCTGGAGGTGCGGCAGGTCGAGAAGCAGATCGCCGAGGCCGAGCTGGTCCAGGCGCACCTGGCCGGCAAGTACACCGGCACCGAGCTGTATTCGTGGCTGCAGGGCCAGCTCGGCGGGCTGTACTTCCAGGCGTACCAGCACGCCTACGAGCTGGCCAGGCAGGCTGAGCGCTGCTACCGGTTCGAGCACGGCCTGAGCAGCAGCAACATCGTGCAGGCGGGTGCCTGGGACAGCCTGCGCAAGGGCCTGCTCGCCGGGGAGCGCCTGCAACTGCAGCTCCAGCAGCTCCAGCGGGCCTACGCCGACCAGGACGTGCGCGAGCATGAGCTGACCAAGCACGTGTCGCTGCTGCAGCACGCCCCGCTGGCGCTGATCGCGCTGCGGGAGACCGGCCGGTGCGAGATCGACCTGCCGGAGCTGACGTTCGACCTCGACCACCCGGGGCACTACCTGCGGCGGCTCAAGTCGGTCAGCATCACCGTCCCGGCGGTCGTCGGGCCGTACGGCTCGGTCAACGCGCGCCTGACGATGCTGGCCAACGAGACCCGCGTCAGCCCCGCGCTGCGGGCGGGCAAGTACGAGCGCGACACCGACGGCGACGACCCGCGCTTCGTCCGCGACTTCGCGGCCGTGCAGCAGATCGCCACCAGCGGCGGCCAGAACGACGCCGGCCTGTTCGAGGTCAACTTCCACGACGAGCGCTACCTGCCGTTCGAGGGCGCGGGCGCGGCCGGGCGCTGGCGCGTCGAGATCGACCCCGACTGCAACGCCTTCGACCTGAGCACCGTGTCCGACGTCGTGCTGCACCTGCGCTACACCGCCCGCGACGGCGGCGACCAGCTGCGCCAGAAGGCCAAGGAGCGGTGGAAGAAGGTGCTCGCCGACGTCGAGGGCCTGCCGCTGTCGCGGGTGTTCAGCCTGCGCCACGAGTTCCCGGGCGAGTGGCACCGGCTCAAGACCGTGGCGGAGGCGGACGGGTCGCACGTCCAGCTCATCATGCTGAGCCGGGACCGGTTCCCGGCGCTGATGCGCCACAGTGCGCTGTCGATCGGCGCGGTCGACCTCTTCGGTGTGCCCGCCGCGGGCGGTGCACCGGCGAAGCTGCCGTCGCTGCGTACGCCGAAACCCGCCGAGGAGGAGGTGGCACTGGCGGGCGGCTCGCCCCTGCCGCCGCTGCTGCACCAGCGCGCCGACCTGGGGCCGGTGGCCGTGAAGGCGGCCGGGGAGCAGGCGCAGTGGCGGCTGTCGGTCGCCGCAGGCGACGTCGCGGCGTCGCTGGACCAGCTCGACGACCTGCTGATCGTCTGCCACTACAGCGCCAAGTCGGCCACCTGAGCAACCAGCCGGACCCGGTGAGCCGGCAGCGGGTGCTCCTCCGGCTCGGGCTCACCGTAGCCGGGTGGGGTGGGCATCGCCCGGCCCCACCCGGCGATGCCCGCCGGGCCGAGGCGGCAGGGATTTCACATCAGTCGCTCCGTGCCGGTGTCGAAGAAGCGCGACAGATAGTCGTCGGGGCCGAGTTCGCTATCCCTGAGCAGGGAGTACACCTCGTCGCCGTGCCGAAATCTCCGCCCGCGCTGGACAAACCCCGGCGCGAGTCGTATCCCGGAACGCGCCGAAAGGGCGCGGGAGCCTGTTCGCTCCCGCGCCCTTACGCGTCAGCGTGCCCCTCGGCCGGCCGTCACGCGGCCTTCACGAAGTACTGCGCGGCCGATCCGTTGCAATCCCAGATCTGCAGTCGCGCGCCGTCCGCTGTCGAGCCTCCCGGGGAGTCCAGGCACTTGTTGGAGTTCGGGTTGCGCAACCGGTTACCTTCCTGGACCCAGTTCTGTGCGCCGCTGCCGTTGCAGTCCCAGAGCTGCACCACCGTGCCGTTGGCCGTACCCGCGCCGTTGACGTCGAGGCACCGGCCCAGCGTCCGCAGGGTCTGGCCGTCCCGGCTCCACTGCTGGTCCCGCGAAACAGCAGACCCTTGGCACGTCCACAGCTGCACGGCCGCGCCATTGCCGCCCGTGTCGTTTCCGGCCACGTCCACGCACTTGCCGCCCGGCCCGTTGATCTGCGTCGCGGATCCGCCCGTGCCCCCGCCGTCCTGGTAGTAGCGGACGTAGTCGATCAACGCGGTGAGCGGGAACTGGCTCTGCACGGGGTTCTGTCCGGGGTACGTGCCGCCCAGCGCCAGGTTGAAGATGAGGTGGAACGGCTTGCGGAACTCCTCCAACGTCGCCGGTGTCGTGTCGATCACGTGCGTCTGCGTACCGTCGACATACCAGCGGATTTGCCCGGCCGTCCATTCGATCGCATAGACGTGGAAGGCCGCGACGTTGTTGACGGCGGGGTTCGCGACGTAGTTGGCGTTCTGACCCGCTGTCCACGGGAACACGCCGGTCCGCACATCCCAGAAGATGTTGTTCGTGACGGTCGCGTTCGCGTTCGCGTGTTCCATGATGTCGACCTCGCCGCAACTGGCCCAGTTGGTGGGCAGGCGGTCGTAGTAGGTCTGCGCCGGGTTGTAGGCGCTCGTCGACGACTCGTCGCACGCGTCACCGAGCATCCAGAAAGCCGGCCACGAACCGGTAGCGGTCGGGAGCGCCATGCGCGCCTCGATACGACCGTACTGGAAGGACCTCTTCGTGTCCGTCGTCATGCGGCACGACGTCTGGTAGAAGTTGCGGCCGTTGACCGTGATGGGCGTCGTGAGCCAGTTGGCGCGCATCACGAGGTTGCCGCCGGACTGCGTGCAGTTCTCGGGGCGGTACCACTCCCACTCGCCGTTGCCCCAGCCGTCGAAGGTATTGAGGCCGGGGTTGAGGCCGTTGCCGACGTTGTAGTTCCAGTTGGCGCTGCTGGGCGCGCCGGACCCGTTGAACTCGTCGGCCCACACGAGGGTCCACGCGGCGTGTGCGGGCTGCTGCTGGACGACCACGCTGCCGACGAGTGCAGTGACGACCGCGGTGAGGAGGATCATGAGGCGCCGGACGCGTGACAGCGCTCGGTTCACGGCGCGGCCACGGGGCATGCGGGGTGCGCGTTCCTGTTGAATCTCCACAGCGAATGTGCCCTTCTCGAGCAGGAGCGGAGGTGGTGCGAGGGCTGGAAATGCCTGTTCGAGTCCCTCACGGGGCAGACGTGAGAGCGCTCTCACATGGTGATTGACTGCAAACCTTGTTGTCAATAAACCTGGCATGCCATAGCAACGAACTCGCGCAAGAGGCGACAAACCCGAACGATGCGAGGCGGCCGCACTGCGCGATCCTCATCGCGGGTTCGAGGGTGTCGTGACGTGATCGGCGAACCACAGCGCGCGTTCTACCGCAAGCAGTTCGGCTTGACGTTCCCGCTCTCGAGCACTACGACGTTCAACCCTCCTCGTGTCGAAGAGCTCCGGGAGTGCGGCAAGCAGCGGCGCGGGCAAGCGTCGGCGCGACCGAGGCGACCGCCCAGGCGGGCAGCGTGAGGTCGATGTCGAGAACGCCGTCGTCGCCGACGGTCAGCGTGCTGCGGTGGAGGCCGTCGGCGACGTGGCGCAGCTCGGCGGTCTGTTCCCGCGTGATGTTGAGCGGGGCGCCCATCTGGTACCAGGCCTCGGCGACGTTCCCGTGCTCCCAGTCGAGGATCTCCACGGTGAGCTCGGTGCCCGGGCGCAGTCCCTCGACCCGGTGCCGGACGCGGCGCTCGGGGCCCATCTCGGCGAGGGCTCGCGTCTCGGCGTAGCCGTTGCGGGACGCGAGCCCCGTCGTGCCCATATCGGCGGGGTAGTTGTAGAAGATGGCCGACACGTCACCCGTCGCGGACGAGCGGGTGATGGCGCCGTCGGGCAGCTCGGCCAGGAGGCGGTCACCGAGGCGGTGGAGCATGGCCATCGCGTGGAACGTCGGCTTGTGCAGGCCGTTCTCGTTGACGAACCCGAAGCCTCCGTGGAAGGGGCCGATGCCGCCGCCGCCCTCCTCGAACACGTCGGTGAAGGTCCAGTAGGAGATCGAGTCGGCCAGCGGCGCGCCTTTGAGGAACGCCCGGACGATGTACGCGGCGGCGAAGAGCGTGTCGTGGATCGCGTCGCGGCTCGACGGCGAGGTCGACCACTCGGTGATGTGCAGCTCGGCATCCGGGTACGGGCTGTTCTCGATGATCGTGCGCAGGACCTGCAGGTCGACGTACGTGGCGTCCTTCTGGCGCGTGATCGCTTTGAGGTTGCCCAGGGAGTCCGCCGCGTAGTCGGTCGGATACAGGTGGGTGGAGAGGAAGTCGATCGGCAGCCCGCGCTGCGCGCAGTACTCGATCAGCTCGTGGATCCACACCGGCTGCCAGTCGAGCTCGTCGGGGTCGGTGGCCACCGCGGTCTCGACCTCGAGCGACGGGTCGTGGGTCTCTCCGGAGTAACGGGCGTCGGGGACGAACACGCTCGTCGACGGGCCGCCGACCCGCAGCCGGGGGTCGATGGCTTTGATCGCGCGCGCCGTGGCCTCGTACAGCTCGAAGTACTCGGTGCGCGTCCCGGTCCAGAAGTTGGGCACGAGGTTCGGCTCGTTCCACACCTCGAACGGCCACTGCCGCACCTCGTCGATGCCGTACCGCTCGATCCAGTGCCGCACGGTGGCGTCGACCAGCGCGACCCATCGGCCCATCTCCTTGGGCGGGCTGCAGTGCGCCTTCCACCAGAACAGCGTCTCGGTCTGAGTGGCGAGCTCGCGTGGCATGAACCCGAGCTCCACGAACGGGCGGGCGCCCGCGTCGAGGATCGCGTCGAACACCTTGTCGACATATGCGAACGTGTAGACCGGCTCGGGCAGCGGCTGGTTCGGGCCGAAGCCGCCGCCGTCGTCCGTCCGGTAGACGAACATGTCGTCGTGGAACAGGCCGTGGAAGCGCACGTGCCGGGCGCCCAGCACCTGGACGGCCTCGCGGAAGTGCGCCTGCCAGTCCGCCCGCAACGCCTCATTCGCGCGGCCGGCACCGACGCACTCGTTCCACACATGATGCAGCCGCACCTCGGCGGGTTCCTGTCCGTCGATCAGCAGGGCTGACGTCGCCTGCTCAGTCAAGAACAGCTCCTTCGCTCCGTCGGTGAGTAGGGCTTGCGAGCCCGGTGGGCTCGCTGACACGGAACCAGTCCACGTCGACGTAGCCTCCGGGCTCGGCAGTGGCGTAGTTGAAGAGGGCGAACCGGTACCCGGTGAAGTGCGCGAGGTCGTATTGCATCCGCAGGGTGTCGCCCAGCCACGTCCAGTTGCCGCCGTCGTACGAGTACGCGAACGACGCCGTATCGACGGCATCCCGGAAGTCGACGTCAGCGCGCAGGTAGACGACGTCCGCCCGCAGCGGCACCGGTGCGCTGGTGAAGGCGATGACGCCGTCGCCGCCCGCCCGGCGCATCACCAGGCTCTTGGTCCCGCCCTCCATCGTCACGGCGATGTATCCGTACTTTCGCTGGTAGGCGGAGATGCCTGCGACGTCCCCGTCCTTCATGTGCGAGACGTCCAGCGAGATGGCGCCGGAGCTCGCGGGTCCGAGCGTGCGTTGGGTGAGCGTGTTGCGGGCATCGAGGATGCTCGACGCGACGCGGCCCGTGGTCAGCCGCAGGTGTCCGGGCCGCTCGGTGAGCGACCAGAACCGGTTGTCCGGGTTGTGGTTCCACTGCCACTGGAGCCGCAGGTTGGACCCGTTCCATGCGTTCTCGGCGGACTCTGCCAGGAGGTCGGCGTTGGCCGTGTTCCAGTGGCCCGCGCGCTGCAGGAGGTTGTCGAAGTCGTCCGAGGCGACGACGGCGGCCCCGTCACCGGCCGTCCGGGCGGCCGCCGCGGGCGCTTGCGGATGGAGAGCGAACACCGGCCACCCGTCGTCGTCCCAGGTCACGCCAATGAGCTGAGGCGCACGACCCAGCGGGCCCTCGTCCTGGAACAGCATGGCGTACCACTGTCCGTCGGATGTCCGGACGACTCCTCCCTGGGCGACGCCGGTTCCGGGTCGGCCCCCGACCGTCACGCCCTGGCTGAGCACGACCCGGCCCTCCCACACGCCGCCGGCCGACTGCGGCGTCAGCGACGTCGACCGCCACAGCACCTCCTGGCGGATGCCACCCGACGGCCACTCGATCATGAAGACGTAGTAGTAGTCCCCGATCTTGTACGCGTGCGCGCCCTCGGCGTTCAGTCCGCTGGTCTGGTCGACGTCGGCGTCCTCGACGAGCCGGGTCGCCGGGCCGTCCCAGGCAAGGGTCCCGTCGCCGTGCCGCCGCAGCCTGCGCAGGTCGATCGACCCGCCACCGTAGACAAGCCAGACGTCGTCGCCGTCGAAGAGCAGCGACTGATCGTGGGCGTACCCGTCGAGCACCGACCTGGTCCACGGCCCGTGCTCGATGTCGGGAGTCGAGTAGACGTACGTCTGCTGCGTGGTGAGGCTGCCGACCGACACGTAGTAGGTCCCCTCATGGAACCTGATGCTCGCTGCCCAGCTGCCCCGGCCGTACGCGTCCTGGCCGTTGCGCAGCGCCAGCGCGTCCGTGTCGTCGAGGATCGCCGCGGTGTACCCGGCGATGGACCAGTGCACCAGGTCGCCCGAGCGCATGATCGGGACGCTCGGCGCGAAGTACATGGTCGTGCTGACCATGTAGTAGTACCGGCCGTCGAAGATGACGTCCGGGTCGGGCACGTCCGCGAAGATGACGGGGTTGGTGACGTCTGCCCGCACCCCGCCGTCGCGGATGTTCACCTCCGGCCGGTCCATCAGCGCAGCTCGAGCGCCACGGTGACGTAGGAGTGGGCAGGCAGCTCGACCTCGAGCCCCCGGGGGTGGGGGTGCACGCCGGCATGGTCGGCAGGGGCGACGGCGTCGAGCTGTTCGGGAGTGTTGTGCGCGTCGAGCGCCGTGGCGGTCAGCACCCGCGCGGTGTGCCCGACGACATCGCGGCCGCGCAGGTCCAGGACGAGGGTGCGGTCCGTCTCGGCGTCGAGGTTGGACAGCGAGACCAGGGCGGTGTCGCCCTTGACCGACGCGGACGCCGAGACGAGCGGCAGCTCGGTCGCGCCGACGGCGCGAGTCTCGACGCCGCGCAGGTGCACCGCGAGCGCGGCGGCGTCGTGGTGGCCGGTGTTCATGGCGAAGACGTGGTACGTCGGGGTGAGCACGAGCGCCCCGCTGTCGGGGTCGGTGAGGATCATGGCCTGCAGCACGTTGACGGTCTGGGCGATGTTCGCCATGACCACGCGCTCGGCGTGACGGTGGAACGCGTCGAAGTGCACGGCGGCGACCAGGGCGTCGCGCAGCGTGTTCTGCTGGTACAGGAACCCGGGGTTGGTGCCCTTCTCCACGTTCCACCACGTGCCCCACTCGTCCACGACCAGGCCGACCTTGCGGTGCGGGTCGTAGCGGTCCATGACCGTGGAGTGCCGGGTGAGCAGCTCTTCCATGCGCCGGGCGCGTGCCATGGTCACGTACCACTGGTCCGTGCTGAACCCGGTGGCGTCGCCCTTGTCCGACCACGACCCGGCCATCGTGTAGTAGTGCAGCGACACGGCCTGGAACGGGCCCGCCGAACCGGCTCGGTCCGCTGCCAGGTCGTCGAACGAGCGCATGAGCGTCTCGGTCCAGTGCAGGTCGGCCTCGTTCGCGCCCGCCGCGATCCGGTACAGCAGGTTGCCGCCGTGGTTGCGGCAGTAGGTGGCGTACTGCCGGGCCAGCGACGCGAACTGTTCGGCGCGCATGTTGCCGCCGCAGCCCCACGCCTCGTTGCCCAGTCCCCAGAACGGCACCCGCCACGGCTGCTCGCGCCCGTTCGCCCGCCGCAGCGCCGCCATCGGTGAGTCGTCCGCCCGGGTCAGGTACTCCACCCACGCCGACATCTCCGCCACCGACCCGGACCCCAAGTTCCCCGACACGTACGGGTCCGCACCGAGCAGCTCGCACAGGTCCATGAACTCGTGCGTGCCGAACGCGTTGTCCTCCACCACGTCGCCCCAGTGCGAGTTGACCATCCGCGGGCGGCTCTCGCGCGGGCCGACGCCGTCACGCCAGTGGTAGTCGTCGGCGAAGCAGCCGCCCGGCCAGCGCAGGTTCGGGATCGAGATTGCCCGCAACGCCTCGACCACGTCCGAGCGGATGCCCCGCACGTTCGCGACCGGCGAGTCCTCGCCCACCCAGAACCCGCCGTAGATGCACCGCCCTAGGTGCTCGGCGAAGTGCCCGTACACGTGCCGGCTGATCGTGGCGCCGGGCAGGTCGAGGTCGATCACTGCGATCGTGCTCGTCGTCATCGTCTTCCTATCAGCTGTGTGGTCCGTCATTGCAGGCCCAGCGAGGAGCTCGCGGAAGCCAGACCCGCATCAGGCCGGGAGCACGGTTGCCCCGGGTCGAGAGCGGGATCGCTGTTACCGTTCGCTCGTCGCCGAGCTCGGTGGCGGTGTCGGGGCCTACCGCGGTGGAGCGCGGCGACCATCCGGGGATGCGCACGGACAGCTCGGTGCCGGGGACGACGTCGCCCTCGGCGCGGATCTCGACCCGCCCGTCGCCGCCCAAAGGCGTACGGACGGGATCGGCAGCGGCCGGTGTCGCGTCCCGGCGAGCGGGGATGCGGGGACGGCGCGTAAGGCGGACGTGCGCGCAGACGTGCTCACAGCTTGGTTCCCTTCGACCGAACCGGGCTAGAGGGGCGCGCGGCGTTCCGCGCGAGTGCACGGCCCTACGCGCCACCGCGGGTGGAGCCACGCACCACGAGACTGACGGGCGCGACGACGTGCTCGGCCGGGCCGGTCCAGCCCGCCATCTGCCGGCGCAGCAGACCCACCGCGGTCTCGGCGACACCTTCATGGTTCGCGTCGACGGAGGTGAGGCCGGGCGGGACGAACCTCGCCATGTCGAGGTTGTCGAACCCGGCGAGCTGGACGTCGACGGGCACACGAAGCCCGCTCTCGGCCAGGGCCGCGATCGCGCCGAGCGCGATGACGTCGGTGACGGCGAAGACGCCGTCGAAGGGCAGACCGGACGCGATGACGTCGAGCAGGGCATCGCGTCCGGCCGCCGACGTGTAGGTGGAGACGGGCACCACATGGCGTGCGTCGACATCGAGGCCGGCATCGCGAAGTGCGCGCTCCCAGCCAGCGCGGCGGTCCGACGACATCATGTGCGCGGTGTCGAACGTGCAGCCCAGTGCAAGGATGCGTCGCGAGCCGTGCTCGATCATGTGCGCCGTCGCGAGGCGGGCGCCCTCTTCGTTCGCCAGCCGCACGTGGTTGAAGCGGTCGGGCACGTCACGCTCGCCGAGCAGCACGATCGGCTTGGGCGTGCGCATGCGGTCCAGCTGGTCGCGGTCGAGGCCGGCGACGGACAGCAGGACGCCGTCGTAGTACTGGAGTCGCGCGACGCTCACCGCCGCCATCTCGTACTCCGGGCTGGCGCTCGTCCGCTCAAGGACGAGGTGTCGCCCGTCGGCTTCGATCAGCGGCGCGATCTTGTCGGCGATCTCACCGAAGTAGTCGTGGAAGCTGGGCACGATGAAGGCGACGGTGTCGGTCCGTCCCGCGCGCAGGTGTCGCGCGGTCAGGTTGACCTCGTACCCAAGAGCCGCGACGGCGGCCATGACGCGGGCACGTGTCGGCTCGTTGACCGGGAGGCGCTCGTTGAGGACGTTCGACACGGTCATGGCCGACACGCCCGCCTCACGGGCGACGTCCGCCATCGTCACCCTCGCCATGTGTATCCTCCTGTGCGCGACGTGCTGCCAGCCCAGCAACCTCTGACGAGAGGCTCGCGGCTCGGCCATACCGCGGGGTGCCGTCATATTATCGATAAAATACGGCTTGGCAAGTGAGTCCACCGAGCCAGACGGGGCGAGCTGCTGCTGACCCTGTGGGGGCCCCGGCACCATCCCACGCCTGCGGCGCCACCACGGTCACCGTCGCGCCGGCCTGCCGCGACACCCTGCGCCTGATGCGCACCTGCCCGTCTCCGGGCACGTCGACGGTCACCTCACGCGTCGCCAAGGCGTGGGGCACCACGCTCGACGGCACCCTGTCCCGCCACTCGAATTAGCGCGGCTGGCCGGCCGCTTCGCGCATGCCGCGCCGGGCAGCTGTCAGGTCCCAGGACCTGGCCGCCATCAGGGGTACGGGTCCGGGGCCTACCGTCACCGGCTGGATATGCCCGCCCCGGAAGGCCGACGACGGTGTATCCCTCGATCGAGCCCATCCCTTTCGCCGTGACCTCGGCCTACCACCGCCACCGCCGAAGTGGCCAAAGTGAACGGGCAGTCACGCTGCGGGATCGATCGCGTGCGGCGAGCTGGGTACGTTCAGCCGCACCCACCTGTCCACGCCAACCCGTACGCCGACAGGGCGCCGTTCTGGAGGGCGTGACGCATGCGGCTCCTTGCATGTGGACCGGGACGTCACGGCGGAGTCTCGGTTCGTGCGCGGGGCTTGACGGAATTCGATCGCCTCTCTACTTTATCGCTAAAATCACGCCGGGATTAAGACGCGAGGCCGAATTCGCGTCCGCAGCGCACAGCTCCGGTCGACATCGCCCGGACAGTTTTCTCACAGCGGAGACATCAGGACAGTTCTCGTAAGGAGAGACATGAAGCGCAACCTCAGACTCGGCGGCCTGCGCCGGGCCGGGCGGCAGCTCACCGTGGCCGCCACGGCCATGGCACTGATCGCCCTGGCTGCCTGCACGGAGGACGAGAGCACGGACGATTCGGACGTGCTGAGCCCCAGCAACCCGACGACGCTCTCGGTCTGGATCACGTCGGCCCAGCAGGCCCCGGCACCCGACAACAAGATCTCCAAGCTGCTCAAGGACAAGCTTGGTGTCACCCTCACCTACGAGATCGTCACGCCGGACAACGAGGACCAGAAGATCGGTGTCATGCTCGCGGGCGGTCAGTACCCCGACCTCATCGGCACCGGCGACCTGAAGCAGCGTTTCCTGGAGGGCGGCGCTCTCCGGCGCCTGGACGACATGCTGGAGACTGGTGCCTACCCCAACCTCGCCGCGCACGTCAAGGACGACATCAAGAAGATGAGTTACTCGGGCGATGAGGTAGACAAGGGCCTGTACATCTTCCCGAACTACAACCGCTTCTACGGCGACATCACCGGCGGCACCTACTACGGTCCCGCGTTCTGGATCCAGAAGCGTGTGCTCGCGGACGCCGGCTACCCGGACCTCAGCAACATGACGCTCGACCGATACTTCCAGCTCATCTCGGACTACAAGGCGAAGCACCCCCAGACCAACGGTGCCCCGACCGTCGGCTTCGAGATTCTGGCGTCCAAGGGCCGTGAGTGGGGCATGACCAACCCGCCGGCGCTGCTGGCAGGCTCCCCGAACAACGGTGGCGTCATCGTCGACAGCAACAACAACGCGTCGATCTACGCTGACAAGGACGTCGCGAAGAACTTCTACAAGGTCCTCAACCAGCAGTACAGCGCGGGTCTCGTCGACCGCGAGTCCTTCACGCTGACGTTCGACCAGTACACCGCGAAGCTGGCCACCGGCGCCGTCCTCGGCATGCACGACCAGGGCTGGAACTTCGGGACCGCCACCCAGTCGCTGCAGAGCGCCGGCAAGGACGAGAACACCTACGTGCCCCTCATGCCCGTCTACGACGGGGTGACGCCCTGGTACGCCGACCGCCCCGTCATGAACATCAACCAGGGGTTCGGCGTCTCGGTCTCCAGCAAGCAGCCGAAGAAGGCACTGAAGTTCCTCGACACCATGCTCAGCGAGGAGTGGCAGAAGACGCTCTCCTGGGGCATCGCCGGCGAGGACTACCAGGTCGGCGCCGACGGCGTCTTCTCCCGCACGGACGAGCAGCGCAAGAACTACAAGGACATCACCTGGCGTTCCCACAACCGTCTCGACGCGCTGCTCGACATGCTGCCCAAGCACCAGGGCAAGTTCTCCGACGGCAACGCCTACAGCCCCGACGACCAGCCCGCCGAGTTCTACGCGACGCTGAGCGACTACGACAAGAACTTCATGGAGAAGTACGGCAAGAAGACCTGGCTTGACTTCATGAACAAGATCGCGGAGAACCCCAAGTACTACCCGGCGTGGAACATCAAGCTCTCCGACGCCGCCAACCAGGTCAACCAGCAGGTGACCGACACCAGCGTGCAGAACCTGCCGAAGATCATCGCCGGCAAGCCCGCCGACTTCGACAAGAACTGGCAGGCCTACGTCGACTCCCTCCACAAGATCGACGTCAAGGTGTACGAGGACGCGGTCAACGCCGGCATCAAGAACCGTCTGGCCAACTGGTAACAGTCTGCGAGCAGTCGTGGTGGGCGGCGTGCGCCCCCACCACGACGCGTTCTCGATTACCGCCCACTGCTCCGGACGAGGTTGACAGATGACGGACGCCACGGTCAGCACCCCTGTGCCCACCACCGGGCTCGAACCGGCCCCGGAGCCGGCGAGCAGCTCGCGTGCCCAGCAGCGCAAGGCCCGAAAGAACGCGGCGAAGGATCCCAAGCGCAAGATCACCTGGGACAGGGTCTGGGCGCAGCGGGCCCTGCTCGCGATGGCCGTCCCGCTGCTGCTGTACCAGATCCTGTTCAAGTACGTCCCGGTCTACGGCTGGGCGATCGCCTTCCAGCACTACAAGCCGGGTCGCGGCAGCATCTGGAACCAGCAGTGGGTGGGCCTGGAGAACTTTTACAACCTGTTCACCGGTGTCAACGGTGAGCGGTTCCGCCAGGTCGTGGTCAACACGATGGGACAGTCGGTCCTGACCCTGATCGTCGGGACCTTCGGGGCCATCGTCCTGGCGCTGCTGCTGAACGAGGTCAAGAACCTGCCGTTCAAGCGGATCCTGCAGAACATCACGTACATGCCCCACTTCCTCAGCTGGGTGATCGTGGCGAGCCTGGCATCGGTGGCGCTCTCGCTGCCCTCCTCCGGCGGGTTCATCAACCAGGGCCTCATGAGCCTGCACCTGGTCGACGAGCCGGTCCTGTTCCTGACCGAGCCGAACTACTTCTGGGAGATCGTCGCCGGGACGAGCCTGTGGAAGGAGCTGGGCTGGAACACGATCCTCTACCTGGCCGCGATCACTGCGATCGACCCGGGCCTGTACGAGGCCGCCGAGGTCGACGGAGCGGGCCGCTATCGCAAGATGTTCAGCATCACGCTCCCGAGCATCAGGCCCACGATCGTCGTGCTGCTCATCATCAACAGCGGCTGGATCCTGTCCACGAACTTCGAGCTGCCGTACTTCCTCGGCAACGGCCTGGTGTCCGAAAAGTCCGAGACCATCGACGTCTTCGTGCTGCGCTATGGCTACCAGCTGGGCAACTACAGCCTCGCCGTCGTCGCGGGCATCTTCAAGACCATCGTCGCCGTCATCCTGGTGGGCTCGGCGAACCTAGCGGCCAAGCGCCTCAACCAAGAGACGCTGGTCTAGGAGGACTTCATGTCACTCACCACTGTCGCGAAGCCGCTGGCGCGGCGCGCCTCACGAGGCGGGTCGCGGCGTCGCAAGCGGACGGTCGAGCAGATCATCTTCACGACGCTCAACACGACCTTCCTGCTGGTCCTCGCGGCGCTCATGATCTACCCGCTGCTGAACACGCTCGCCATCTCCCTGAACGACGGCAACGACGCCGTCCGTGGCGGGATCGGCATCTGGCCTCGGGTCTTCTCGCTGCAGAACTACAACGTGGTGTTCAACATGACCACGATCTACCAGGCGTTCTTCATGAGCGTCCTGAAGACGGTGGTGGTGGTGGCGACAAACCTGGTCTTCACCTCGATGCTCGCCTACGCGCTCAGCCGCAGAGAGTTCATCTTCCGCCGCTCGATCACCCTGATCTTCGTGCTGACGATGTACTTCGACGCCGGGCTGATCCCCAACTACCTGCTCATCAGGGACCTGGGCATGCTGAACAGCTTCCAGGCCTACTGGGTGCCGACGATCATCAGCGCGTTCAACCTGATCGTCCTGCGCACGTACATGAAGTCGATCCCCGACGAGATCATCGAGTCGGCACGGATCGACGGCGCGGGCGAGTTCCGCATGTGGTGGCAGGTCGTGATGCCGCTGTGCAAGCCCGCGCTGGCCGTGGTGGGTCTGTTCGTGGCCGTGGGCAGCTGGAACTCCTGGCTGGACACCCTGCTCTACAACTCGGGCGATCAGGCGTTGTCCACCCTGCAGTACGAGTTGCAGAAGCTACTGGCGAGCTCGATGAACGCCGGCATGAACTCCGTGGCCGGCACGGGCAGCGCGCAGTCTGGCGGGCAGGTCACCACACCGATCGCGCTGCGGTCGGCGATCACCATGGTGGCGGCCGTCCCCATCCTGTTCGTCTACCCGTTCCTGCAAAGGCACTTCGTGTCCGGTCTCGTGATCGGCTCCGTGAAGGGCTGATGGCGCCGGGCTCCCGCCCGCCGCGGCAGGCCGACCCCGTCCTCAGGACCCGCAACTCCGCACACTGAAAGGCGCCGACCATCTTCCGTTACCACCCCGCGTCGCGACTGTGGCGCATCCTGGACTCGCTCGGCTCCGTCATCGTGATCAGCCTGTTCTGGCTCGTGAGCCTCGGCCTAGTCGTGACGGCGGGAGCGGGAACTGTAGTCGCCTACGAGGTGTGCCGCCGGTACGTCCTGGGCAAGGACGCAGGCCTCTGGGCCATCACCACGAAGGCCTTGCGGCAGAGCTGGAGGCAGGCGACCGTCATCGGCCTGCTGGCCGTCCCGGTCGCGGCCGTGGGCATCCTGACGCTCTCCTACCTGCCCACTCTCGGGCTGGCGGAGGTCTGGGTGCCGCTCATTGTCGTCGGGCTTTTCCTCCTGCTCCTGGTCTTCTGGTGCCTGCCCCTCGCAGCCCGCTTCACCAACCCCACCTGGCGCCAGATGCTCAACGGGCTCACGTTGGGGCTGACGACGCCCAGCCTGACGTTCCTGCTCGGGATCGCCGTGGTCCTCGGGGGCGTCGCCATCTGGAACTTCATGCCCGCGGTGTTCGTGGCGCCCGGCCTGATCCTCCTGTGGTGGTGCTACCTGCTCGAGCGGTTCTTCGTCGCCCGGGGGTACGTGCAACCGGAGGCGGAGGTCTGACGCTCTCCAGCCGTGGACCTGAGTTGTCTCGGGGTGAGGCTCCGTCAAGAAGGAGTAGTTGTGGAGGTCCTGAAGGACTACGTCCTCGGGGACACGATCGCCCGCTACATGCGGCCTGGTCCGGGCGGGCCGGTGGGAATGATGCTCTTCCCGGCGGCAATGGCAGGTCAGGTCGCCGAGAAGTCGTCTGCCATCGACTCGCTCGTCCAGATCAAGACCGTCGGTGACACATACCCAGGCGGTTCGGCCGGTCGTACGTTGCAGAACGGAGGCACTGTCGCCACGCTCACCGTCGAGTCGCAGCTCGAGGTCACGACCGACGCCGGTGTCACGGTCGTGACCCTCCTGCGCACGCACCAAGGGTGCCTCGTCGAACGCCGGCAATCCCGATTCGCGCCGGCTGCCGTAATCGGACTCGCCACCGTCTCGCAAGGTAATCGCACTCAGACGCAGACCTCCAGGTACCGATGGAAACTCTAGAAACCGAGATCATCAATGACCAGCAGCGCTCTTGCTTTCCCCGTCCCCGAGGCTGAGGTTACCGGCGTGGAGCTGCACGTCGCGAAGTCTGGTTCCGACACCGCCGCCGGAACCGCGCAGGCCCCCCTGCTCACGATCGGCGCTGCCGCGGCGCTGGCTCAGCCGGGGGACACCGTCGTCGTGCACGAAGGCGTGTACCGCGAGTGGGTCAACCCGCCGCGCGGCGGTACGGCTGCTGCGCCGATCACCTACCAGGCTGCGCTGGGCGCGGATGGCCTGTTCGAGAAGGTGACGATCTCGGGTGCTGAGGTGATCGGCGACTGGCATCCGCACGCCGGCTCGGCGGGCCGGGTCTGGGTGGCGACCGTGCCGAACTCCCTGTTCGGGTCGCGCAACCCCTACCTCGAGCGCATCGGTGGGGACTGGTTCTTCGACCAGGTCAACACCTGGCACACAGGCGAGGTGTATCTCGACGGCAAGTCGTTGTACGAGTCGCTGACCATGGCCGGCGTCGAGCACCCCGAGGTCACCGTGGACTCGTCCGACCAGGCGGGCTCGCTGCTGACCTGGTACTGCGAGGTGGGCGACGACGTCACCACGATCTGGGCGAACTTCGGGGGCGCCGACCCGGCGGAGCACCAGATCGAGATCAACGCGCGCAAGTTCGTCTTCTGGCCCGCCGCCACCGGCATTGACTACATCACGGTGCGCGGCTTCATCCTGACGAAGGCCGCCACGCAGTGGGCCCCGCCCACGGCGCTGCAAGAGGGCCTGATCGGCCCGCACTGGTCGAAGGGCTGGGTGATCGAGGACAACACGATCACCGACTCGAAGAACGTCGGCGTCTCGCTGGGCAAAGAGGCCAGCACCGGGCAGAACGAGGCCGCCGCAGGGCCGAAGGGCGCCAAGGGCGGCACACAGCGCGAGCGCGAGGTGATCCAGCGGGCGCTCGCCCTGCGCGGGCCCGCCGCGGGCGAGCCGCACCCGTGGGACCGGGATCACGTCGGCTCCCACACGGTGCGCCGCAACACGATCCGGGACTGCGAGCAGGCCGGCATCGTCGGGCACCTGGGGGCGGCGTTCTCGACCATCAGCGACAACCACATCTCCCGCATCCACGTGAAGCGTCAGTGGCACGGCGCCGAGGTGGCCGGCATCAAGCTGCATGCCGCGATCGACACCGTGATCAGCGGGAACACCATCCATCACACGCACCGTGCCCTGTGGCTCGACTGGCAGGCCCAGGGCACACTGGTGCGGCGCAACGTCTTCTACGCCTCCACCGCCGAAGACTTCATGGTCGAGGTCTGCCACGGCCCGTACCTCGTGGACTCGAACCTGTTCCTGTCACCGTGGGCGGTCAAGGACATGTCCAGCGGCGGCGCGTACGTGCACAACTACATCGCCGGTCGCATCGCGAACTGCACCGAGCACCAGCGGTACACCCCGTACCACCTCCCGCACTCCACGGCCGTCTACGGAGTCTCGAACATCCTCGGTGGAGACAACCGGTTCTACAACAACGTCTTCGTCGGCGACGGAGCGCGCGCCGAGCACACCGAACCGCAGTCGGATTCGACGCTCGCGAGCTTCTGGTCCGGCGCGATCGACGTGGACGGCGTGCCCGGGCAGGCCACCTTCATGCCCACCCCGGTGGGCACCTCGCAGTACGACGCCTACCCGACGGCGCAGGAGTACCCGAACGAGCACGGCAACGCGATGGCCGGGCCACGCCTCCCGGTCTGGATCGAGGGCAACCTCTACGCGGAGGGCGCCGAGCCGTTCCGCGCGGAACCCACGGCCATCATCACAGGCGCGTCACCCGTGCGAGTCGAGGTGCTCGACACCGCAGCCGGCACCCTTCGCGTCGAGGTGACCCACCTGGGCACCCACGTGGTCGCCCCGGTGACCACCGACCGCCTCGGGACCAGCTACCAAGCCGAGATGGGCTACACCAACCCCGACGGGTCTGACCTGGACCTGAGCGCCGACCTCTGTGGGATCCTCCGAGGTGAGGTCGTGCCCGGGCCTTTCGCCACATCGGCGCCCGTCACCCGGATACTCGCCGCGCCAGAACCGGCGGGCCGGCAGCCCATTGCCTGATCATCCTGCGCAGGCTGTGGTCCTCGGGCAGCCACACGGGCTGACGTGGATGGCCGACGCGGGGGTGCCCGTGCACGTCCTGCGCAAGATCGCCGAGCACGGTTCCCTGACCACGACACAGCGCTACCTGCATCCCGACCGACGCGCGATCGAGGCCGCCGGGGAATCACTCAGCACACATCTAGCAGTTACTCAACGCGACGTGAGAGGTGTCGCGATGGTGTCCTGTTCCCCAACTGGTTCCCAGCGATCATGACCGACAACCGATGAGTCCGACTGTCGCGACATAGAGCAAGGGCCTTGACCAGCAGAAACGCCAGCCAAGGCCCTTGTACTCGCACTGTCGGGCTGGCCGGATTCGAACCGACGACCCCTTGACCCCCAGTCATAAAAGGGGTCAGCGGTGTACTAGGCAACGTTTGCCGAGGTCGCCAGAAGTATAAAGTGCCCGAGTCAAGGGGTCTGTGATCGCACCAACTCTGCGTCGTGTTTGCCCAGCTCAAGTGACTGCCGAGCTAGAACTCAATTCGGGAAACATCCCAAGATGGACATACGTCCAGGCTACTGTCGCGGCCCGCCGACCCGCTGCTGCTTTCGCCGGGTAATCAGTGCCGACGGGCCGATCACTCTAGTGATCGGCAGCCGGCCGCTCAGCAGCGCAACCGAGGCCGGTCGGCAACCGCCCGAGGCGACGGTCATGTAGCGCTGATACCCAGCGGGCAAGCGCCGGACATCAGCGATCGAACGAATTGGACAATTGGGGCCTCATCTGGCCCAGGACGAACCGCCGTCCGAGAGCCCGGCACCACGACCGGCCACGACCTGGCCTTGGTCACCACCAACCTGTGCACCCCACCCCTTCCGGCATGGGCCGGGATCATAGCGACCGGATCCGGTACGGCGATGACGCCAAGGTCGCGACAGCTGGACCTTACGCCCACGTTCTGAACTGCGGGTCTCGGCCGGATACTGCCCGAGCATGGCTGTAGGCGTACTCGGGCGGGATGAGCGTGCGGACGTTGTACTCCGCGTACTCGGGTTGCGGGCTCAACGTAGCGACCAGGTCCGGTTTGATCGACAGATCCTCGGTGGTGACGTAGAGCGGAAGAAGCCACTGGTAGCTTCCCTCATCGGCGTTGCGGTCACAGTACCACTGGGGAACAGCCGCCTGGTTGCCCCGCTTGTGCGCCAGCTCCAACGCCGCGTAGATGCACAGAAAGCGTTGGTGCGTGGTCAAGGCGGGGAAGCGTTCCTCCATCCGCGGTTCATGATCGTCTAGATAGTGTTCGAAGTTGTAGGCGAGTTTGTATTCCGGGTGGTACGGCGGTATCTCGTAATCCGGAGCCGGCGGTGCCTCCTCGTCGTGCTCCACATTGTCGTCGTCGCGCACTACGAATCTTTCCCGGGCGAACAGTCGCTTATAGAAGTACGGCTGCTTGCCGGACAGCCTGTTCTTCACGCCGAGGATCGTCAACGGCTCCCCCTCGCGGGTGACCAGCGAACCGGCGCGGAACAGGCAGTACGCCCCCTCCGGACTTGTCCGGACCTTTCCCTGCTTGTGCGAGATCTCAAAGTTGTCGCGCACGTAGTCGTAGAGGTAACGAAGGTCGTGGCCCCAGTCCTCGTTGATCGCCGCCTTCGCGATGTCGTTGCGATAGTCGTCCCGGCTGTCACTGAACGGCATCCAGATGAAGTCATTGAGTTTCATCGCGAGCCTCCGATATTCCCGATGGCCCGACGTGCGAGGCAGCGTCCTCCGTCTGCTCGGCCTGGCCGTCGTTGCGAACCATCTGGCGAGCCGATCCGAGGTGCCGTCGGATGCGGCCGAGGTTGAGCAGCAGGGCAGCGAGGTTCCGTTCAGCTCCGCGCTGGTTGCGCATGCACTCCACAGCCGTCTCGTACGCGACCGCGGCCTCGGACAACCTGCCCTGCGCTTGGTAAACATCGCCGATGTCGCGCAACACTGTGGCGTACGAGACGGGATCGGTCGGCCGTTCGACCAGATCGAGGGCGATCCGGTACGCGCTGAGGGCCTCGTCGTACGCGCCTTGCTCGCCTGCGTCGCCGAGGCGTTCATAGGTTTGGCCGAGACGATGCACTCGCACGGCCCGGCGGTCCTGTTCCATCTCGGGCGCATGGGTGGCGAGCAGATCTCTGGCGTCGTCCAGCGCCGAGCGTGCCTGCGGCAGTTTCATGCCGTCGATGAGGCTGTCGGCCAGCGACAGCATCGTTGTCACCAGGTCACCCGGGTCGCGTGCGCCGTCGAGTTGCTTGTACTGGACGGCCTGCCGGTAGTTCACCACCGCCTGGTCGGCGTCGCCCCTTGCCTTGTGGACGTCACCGATGTCATGAAGGATCACGCCGTAGAAGCCGGGTTCCTGCTGGCCGTTGATCAGCGCCAGTGCCTCTTCGAACGCGGAGAGGGCCTCGTCGAGCGCCACCGCGCGCTCTTGGTCCTGAGATGAGTGCTGAGTCGTCACTGTGGTGTCTCCTCTGCGTTCAGCAGATCCGCGGGCGCATGTACCGCCTGCAGATAGTCGTCTGCGGCGACGTCACGGCCGGGGATCGCCAAGGGGTCGCGCTCAAGATCGAGCAGGTTCCGCCACTCGTTCTGCATGGCATCGGCGAATTGGCCAAGGTCGTAGAGGGCGTCGGCGGACGAGTCCTGGCTGCGCAGTGCCAGCGGCACGGCGCGTCCTACCCTGCGGCCGATCGTCGGAGGCGCGGCGGGCACGACGACGGACGGCGGCGGTGCCGTCGCCGGTGCGGTCGGCGCAGCCTGTGCCGGTGGTGTGAGCAGCCTGCGTCCGCGCGTGACCAGGTGATCTGCGAGGTCGAGTCGGCTGCGGGTGGTGTCGGGGTGCTCGTCACCCAGTGTGTGACTGCGAGCGTGGTAGACGGCGCGGAACAGGATCTCGGCCTCTGCCGACGCAGGGTCGTCTGCGGGGCCGACGGCGCGCGCGGTGGCCTCCGAGTACTGCTCCGTGCGGGTGGATTGCGCCCGCTCGCTCCGGGCCGCCAGCACCGTGGCGAGCCAGCTGCAGGTCACCAGGGTGTCGGGATGATCAGCTTGGTGGTCGGGCAGGCGCTGCTCGGCTTCCCAGATGTCGCGGAGCTCCCTTTCGGCTTCGTCGAGCTGCCCGCGTCGGTACATCCTGATCGCCAGGCCACGTCGGCTGTCGAGGGTGTGCGGGTGGCCGGGTCCGAGTATCCGCATGCGGGCCTCGTAGACGTCCCGGTAGATCTGTTGCGCCTCGCCCTCGCACTCGTCACCGTTGACCGCAGCGCGATATGCCTGAGTGATGGCGAGCTGTTGGTAGGTCTCGAGCATATCGAGCAGTGGCGTGAGCAGCTGCGGGTGCCACTGTCGCGGTAGCAGAGCGAGGCCTTGCGGGGTGTCCCAACCGGCCTGTACCAGGTCGTGGAGCACGCCTTCGGTGTCTTCTGGGACATCGCGCAGCAGGTCGTGGCGCTGTCGGTAGATGGCGCGGAATTCGCGTTCGGCCTCGTCGAGCCGTCCGCGCTCGCGCAGTGTCTCAGCGATGAGGTGGCGGGTGCGGAGCGTGGACGCCGGGCTGCCGGAGCACCGTGCGCGCAGCCTGAGAATCGCATCGAACTCGGTCGCCGCCTCCTCATAGCGACCGGTGGCACTCAGGTACCGTGCCGCCTGCTCTGCGATGTCGGCACAGGCATGCATGGTCGCCAGGTCGGCCGGCGGAGCCGAGGAGACGAGCCGGCGAAGGTGTAGGCAATGTGGTGTCAGCAGCCGCCACAGTGGCCAGTGGACCGGGCGTTCGGGGTCGGCGTCCTCCACCGCCCGACGGACCAGGGTGGTCGCCAGGTCCACGTATGCGGGCTGCGATGGTTGCACTTGCGGCCACGCGTGTCCGCGGACCTGCGATACGAGTCGAAGAAGGCGCGGCGGACCGTCTCCGGCGTGGTCGTCAGAGCCGCCCCGCACGACGTCGGCCAGGCCCACGTCGCAAAGGGCCTGTTGCGCTCGGCCTATCGACGCCCGATCACAGCCAGCGAAGAGGCTGTGGGACGCGAATGTCGTGACGTCGAGCAACTGCTGGGGAATGGGCTCGTCGGCGAGCGTGGCGAGGAGCCCCAGCAATGTGTGCGCGGTGGCCTGCTCCTGGTCGGGGATCAGCTCCAGCGACGGCTTCCAGACGTCGTCGACGGAGGTGATGTCGGTGAGCGGCCTGGCGCCGCCGGCGACCTCGCCGACGAACTGGATCTCGGCGAGCAGCGCCGGGCATGCGGGATCTGCCGGCCCCGGGTCCAGCTGTGTGGCGCGGATCACGGCGCAATAGGCGAGGGCTGCCGCCTGGTAGGCGCGCAGGTCGCTCGTCGTGGGGCGTCCGGCGGCCAGCCGCAGCCCGGCGAGCAGCGGGGTGTCGGGTCCGATGATCCCCGTGGGCGACTGCGGCTCGGCGGCCAACGCGCCGAGCTGTGCGGCGGCGCGTAGGCCGCAGGTGAGTGCGCGCTGCAGGACGTCACGGATCCATGGCCGCCCGCGCGCGGCGGGGTCCACGGCCTGCGCGGCGACGGCCAGCCGCTGCAGTGCCCAGGCCTCCAGCATGAGCCGGTCGGCGTGGACCAGCTCTGGCCGGCGTACACCGTGATGAAGCCGCTCGCGACCGACCTGGTAGATCTGTAGCTGCAGCGTGTGCGGGTCGCGGCCGTTCAGCCGCAGTTCGGCCGTGACGCGCGTGCCGTCGGCGGTGGCGCGCAATCTCACGCCGGTGTGTTTTTCGTCGATGTGGGACGGCAGCGTCCGCAGACGCAGCTCGGACACTTCCCGGTCGGCGCTGTCGGTGTCCTCGCCCAGGGCCGCACTGATGCTGATCAGATCACTACCGGCAGAGGTGGCGACGATGACCTCGGGCACGTCGGCGCCAGACCATTTCAGAATCCGTGCCTGGACCAGCGCCGGGTCGATCATCATCGTCGCGACGAGCTGGGATGTGCCGGCGGTGTCGGCACTCCGCACGCCGAGGGCCGCTGAGCACGCCGCGGGCGCGCCTTGTGCTCCTGCAGGAGCGCCGGACACGGCATCGATGGCCACGCTCCAGTCCGTCGCCCCGACGGCAGTCGGGGGGCCGGCGGCATCGAGTTGATGTGCGCTGGCGGCGAGGTCTGCCGCATCGGGGTGCCCGCTGCCGAGCAGCTCAGCTGCGGCACGGGTCGCCGCGCGGAGGTCGGGGAACATGCCGGGCGGCAGTTCACGGCGGAGGTAGCCGTCCACGCGATCCAGCAGGCTCGCGGATACCGTCGCGAACTCGGTTCGGGCCTGCTCCCGCCACCCGAGCAGGTGGATCGCCAGGGCGTCGTCGATCGCCAGGGTGGCCTCGTCGACCGGGACAGGAAGCCAACGGCGTACACCCTGGGCGAGTGCGAAGCGCGCCCAGGCGTCCGGCAGTCGCGGGGGCGCGGCCAGCATCGTGACTGGTGGTTTCGGCTGACGCAACGCTGCGCAGGCGTCGGCGTGCCATCGATTCCCGAACAACGTTCGCAGCAGCGCCAGCGCGTCGGCGTGCGGTGCGGTCCAGGACACCACGCGGCGGGGATCGGTCATGTCGACCCCGACCAACACGTCCGGTGCCAGCTGGATCAGCGCCGGTCGGATGGGACTCAACCGGCTGCTCCACCAGGTCAGGCTGCCGTGCGGCGTGACGATGAGTCCACCACCGGCTGTGTCCGCTATGTGCTCGATCCGTGTCACGTTTCGTCCCTCCACCAGTTCACGCGGATCCCCCACTACCGGATCTGAGCGCGGCACGGATCAGTTCGATGATGTGTTCTATCGCCTCCTCGCAGGACGTATGTCTGGCCAGTGGCGGCCAGCCGGCAGCAGCCTGGCGGGCATCCTCGTCCCACTTCTTCGCCAGCGCGCTACGCCAGCGCGATTGGGTTCTGCTGTCTCCACCCACCTCCCGAAGGTCTCTGAGCAGCTGCGCAGCCGCCTGTGCCTCCCAGTACCCGGCCGTGGCGAGGCTCGCCGACGCCGCTGCGATCGCGTCCTGGGTGTCTCGTGCCTCGATCAGCGCGGCGGCTGCCGTGTCGTCGGATGAGGGGTGTTCAGCGCCGGATGAGTGCCGGGGCGTTCGGCGCTGGTAGCGGGCGGCCGCCCGCGCATCGAGAACCCGGTACCAGACCAGCTTCCGCACCCGGTTGGTGACCTTCTTGGGATCCAGCTCGGCGTGAGGGTCGGGCAGGCCGAGCAGGTAGACCGTATGTTCGTCAACCGCCCGCCCCAACACCTGATCGACTTCGTCCGCGGTCGCCCCCGAGACCTTGAGCGGGCGTGCAACCGACCTGAAGACCTTGTCGAGCAGCGCGCGGCCCTCAGGCGTGGCGAGGACGGCGAACCGGTCGGGGTCGCGCCGTTTGACGACGTACGCGATCGGCAGCGTCGTTTCTTTCCTGCCGCGACCGGCTCGCGCGGGCGGAATCGGCGCCGTGAGGACGATCTCCTTTTCGACGAGGATCGCAAGGACCGTGTCGACCCACTGCGCCCGCTGCGGTGAACCGGGCTCGAGCAGCTGCGCTATCCAGCCTGGCGCAGCCAGCTCCCGGCCGTTCACGGTCACGTGGTCGCGCGCCCGACGCCTGGCCCGATCCTTGAGCTTGTCCCTCTCCTCCTTACGCAGCACGCATCGCGCCTTCACAAGTTCGATGGCCTCCTGGCCGACGTTGCAGATCGAGTGCGTCACCGGCCATGCAAAGCAGGCGATCACCGTCGCCACCGTCGCGCAGATACCCGGTTGATCGAGTTGGTCCCATTGGCCTGCGACCTTGGCTGCGTCCAGATCACCGATGGTGAGCCCGGCCAGGGTGGTGCCTGCTGCAACGGCGTACGGCTCGTACTGGCGGAACTGGCGTTCCCGGCGCGCATGGCCGACCCAGGTCGTACGCTCGAGCACACTGCCGACGCAGGTTACCAACTCCTTGGTGACCACGCCACGATTCAGCCCATCTTTCGGCCGACCCACCGGGAGCGCCCTGTCCAGCCACTGGCTGCAGAGCTGCTCCTTAGTGGGACTTCGATCTCGATCAGTGCGCCACCAGACCACCGTGGCCTCCCACCAGCGACGGCAGGCGTCCTACTTGCCCTTCCACTGTAACTTGGCCATGGGTTGGGAGCTGGCGTGCCGGTCAGGTCGGGATGCGTAGGCCGTCACGGCGGCCCCTACAGTCCCGCCCGACGCGGTGACCACGGGTGCACTGCAACCGGCACGCTCGCGCCAGCACCGACCATCGGTGCAGCGGCGGTGTGCCCACCGCGGGCGTACAGCCGCGTCAGGTGGGTGACCTGAGCCTGCGGAAGAAGGCTGGGCGGCGCGTATACGTTCAGCAGGTTCACGGCCGACGCCACGTGCCGCAGCACGGTAGACCCGGCGGGCAGCTGCAGCAGCTGCGGCATCGACGCATCCGCCACCGTGAGGCCCGAGGACCCGACCGGACGCGCCGTCACGGCGGCGGCCATCACCGACTGCGGACCCTGCGGGTCGATCGCCCGGTGGCTCGTGATCAGCACCGCGCCCGCGTTGGCCATCAGGTTAGCCTCGTTGAGGACCGCGTCGACCTGGCCGCGCAGATCGAGCCACGCCTGCACCCACGCCGCGTCGGCGCTCGTGCGGCGCGCCGCGGCGGTGCGCTCGCGGTCACGGTCGGCGTGCCACGCCTGGTCGCGGTCGGCGCTCTGCCGCTGCTTCTCACTGACGAGGAATGCCCGGGCGAGCGCATCGGCGATGATGAAACCCGCGAACATCAAGGCCATGGGAGTCGCGGGGATCTCGATCCCGCCCAGGCTGACGCCGGCGGTAAACCGCCATCGGACCAGCACGAAGACCGCAGTGCAGACGCCGAGGAGCAGCGAGAGCGCAAGCGACGCACCGATCCGCTGGTGGCGTCGCTGGTTTTCATCCGGCGCGGGGTGTAGCAGCGCGCGCTGCGCGGTCGCACCGGCCCAGCGCGCGGCCATGACGCCCAGCAGCGGCAGCGCCAGCGCTAGCAGGAAGGCGCTGATGCGCTGCTGGCCCAGCGCCGGAACGGAGCGGTCGATGTCGGTGCTGAACGTCTCGAACCAGAAGTTCAACTCCGCCAGGCACAGTACGATCTCGCACACCATCAGAAATCCCAGCGGCACCGTCGGCCGGTCGAGGTCGATGGGACGGTTCAGGCTCTCGCCGCCACGCTTGGCGTGCTCGGCGTCGCGCGCCTGCCGCCCGGGGTCGGTTTGAACCGCCGCCACTTCCTGCTCGACGGCCGCGGCTTCTTGGACGGCCGTGACGAGCCGTCGGCCACCTGCCTCGAGCGGCCCTCTGCCTCCCGAGTCAGCCGCCGTGGCGTTTGCGTCGACCGTCTCGATGACCGTGCTCTCGGCGTTGGACGGCTGCGTTGCCTCCCGCGGCTGGGAGTGGACTTCGTCCTGCATCAGCTTCCTCAGCCACGCTTCCACCATGCCCGGTTTGTCTGTTCTGCTCATCTGCTGCCTCCTCGCTGCCGCTCGGCCACCCCAAGCCTTCGCAGCTCATGCTTTTCCCCCAATCAGGCACCGTTGAGCCGCCGACCGGCGATGCCAGTCGGTCGATCAGGCGAATGGGGGATCCGCTGAAGAGGCAACCGGGCAGCCCGGCTGCCGCTCCGCCACGAAAGCAGGTCTCGATGGACACGACCCCGGCCGGCGCAACCACCGGCGAACGCATCCGCGCCAGGTCCTGGCGCCTCAGAATTCTCGCGGTGCTGCTGGCGCCCATGGGGCTGCTGGGACTTGCCGGCCAGGCCACAGCGGCGCCCAGCGGCCAGCCGTCCCCGAAGCAGTGCGCACAGGTCGCCGAGGCCGCACTCCCCGATGGAGCCGGTCGTAGCGTGCTCGTCGTGGACCACACGGCGTCCGTGGCCCGCCAGGGCGTGCCGCCTGCGGTCCGCGAGCACCTGTCGCAGGCACAGCAGCGGTCCCAAGTGTTGACGATCATCGCCGTCAACGGTTCGGGCGCCACCCCGACGACAGTCCGCACCGTCGCTCTGGACCCCCGCCCAGGACACGACTCCCCTGCCGCCGACAACGCCCGTCGTATCGCCCTGGACTGCGTGTACGAGTGGATGCAAGGCCCCGACACAGCGCCCACCGCCACCGGCTCAGACATCCTGTCTGCCATCGCCGCGGCCGGCCGCCAACTGCCAGAGGAGATCATGGTGAACTCCGATGGCGTCTCCACCGCCGGCGCGCTGGACCTTGCGGTTCTGGGCTACGACGCCGACGCCAAGGCAGCGGCCGCCGCAGCGAAGAACAGCGGCAACCTGCCCACGCTCACCGGAGTGGCAGTCGTGTGGACGGGGATGGGCGAGACCGACCAGCCCCTCACCCAGCCCGCCCGAAACGGCTTGGAAGCCCTGTGGCGAGAGTTGCTGGGCGTCTCCGGGGCCACGGTGCAGATCGACACCCGCACCAGCGCACCCGCGCAGCCGACGCCCGCACCGCGGGCATACCCGGACCCCGTCCCGGCCCCGGAGAACGCGACAGTCACGCTGCCGGCAGGCGGCACCTGCCACCGGCTGGCAAGCAGTCTCCTGTTCGCCCCCGACAGCTCGCAGCTGTCGGCCGGCGCCGAACTTGAACTCGCCGCGGCGGCGCGCGAGCTGTCCCAGCACCCCGGGTGGGTGGCCACCGTCGCCGGCCACACGGCAGACTACGGCCCGCAGGCCGGGCAGCAGGCCCTGTCGCAGGCCAGGGCCGAGGCCGCAGCCGACGCGCTACGTCACCTGGCCCCGGCGACCACCGTCAACCCCGTGGGCTACGGCTCGACCCGACCCCGCGTGCCCGAACGGCCGGGCGGTGTGTACGACCCCGCCGCGGCCGCCCTCAACCGCCGTATCGAAGTGATCCTTCACCCCGCCGGGAAGATTCCACCCGCCGTCTGCCCGGAGTCCTGAGTCGGCAACCACGTCCACATATAGACGAGTTACGGATCCCGGTCGGTGGGCGCACGACCTTCTAGCGGCTCCCGACGGCCGTGCGCCGGGGGAGCCGCAGCGAATAGGCAAGCGCCCGCCGATAAGTCTGGAGGCGACAATGAGGAAGTTACGTGGCCCGGTGACGCTACGCGGGCCGGTCGGCCTGGGGGGACCTCAGGCCCTTCGCGGGTCGTTCGAGCCGGTCCGGCCCGCCACGCTGGAGAACGCGCGACTGGTCGGGGCGCGGGTAGGCCGTATTCGCCTGGTCCTCGCTTCCGACGTCTCCGGCTCGATGGAGGACTTCGCCGCGCCCTGCGACGCCGCCCTGGACATGTTCCTGCGATGGGCCCGAGGCAACATGCTGGCAGACGACGAGATCGCTGTGCTTGACTTCGCCGGCAGCAGCGGCGCGCGACTGCGGCCGACGGCGATAGCCAGCCTCCCGCGACGGCTGCCTGGCGCAGTCGCCGTCGACGGCTCGAGCACGGAGTTCGGGCCCGTCCTGCACAGCGTCGCGCAGATGCCCGCCACGACCAGTGAGGTCTACCTGGTGTTGCTCTCCGACGGGCAGCTCCGCGGCCTGCCAGATGACACCGATGCCGCCGATCGGATGCGGGCGGCCCATGGCCTGGCCGGAATCCGCCTGCTCGTGCCCGGTGCCGACATCGAGGTGCCTGGTGGGTGGACAGCGGCGTTCCCTGAGGCGGAGCCAGACCGTTTCGACGGGAACGACGCGAACGCCACCGGCCTGACCTTCGCGCGAGTCCTCGCCTCGTGCACCGGTCAATTCCTCGCGTGATCTCCGCCGTGCCCAGCCCTAGCGGCGCGTGGCCTGTCGAAGACAACCAGGACAGACCAGTCGAAACTGACTACAGGATCAGGACTACAGAGACATGCCTGAGTTCTACCGCTGTCGGCGGACGCGGCAGCATAATCCCCAACAGCGGTCATGAAGCGTCCCCGGTGGTGGCGTGAAGGGGCGCGACGAAGCCGGCGCTCGGCCTGGCGATGCTGCGCCGCGCTCTGGAGGCCGGGATCCCGGCCCGGTGGGTGACCGCCGACGAGGCGTACGGCAAGGACGGCAAGTTCCGGCTCTGGTTCCAGGGCCGGCGTATGGCCTATGTGCTGGCCGTGGCCTGCAACCAGAAGATCCCCACCGAGGGTGGCAGCGCCCGCGCCGACGCCCTCGCCGGCCTCGCCCCGGTCGCGACGTGGAAGCGACGCAGCTGCGGCGAGCGCGCCAAGTGCCCGCGCCTGTACGACTGGGCCGTGGCCACGCTGCCCGATACCGGCACCGCCGACCACGGGTTCACCCGCTGGCTGCTGATCCGCCGATCGCCACGACGCCTGGTACCGCCACTGTTCATGGGTTCGATGCCACACACCCAGGTGGCGATCAGCGTGAAGACCAGGTACCACAAAGATCCGCTGCATCGGTTGACGGCGAACGACATCGTCGACATCGACGCCGTATCGGTCGCCTACGTATGCGAGGCGGTGTTCCCCGACAAGGCTATGCGGGCGTCCCTGCAAAGTTCGAAGGAATGCGCGCGATCAGGACCTTCGTTCCTCGACGTCCCGAGGAACTCACCGAATGGCTGGACGGACTTCCGACGGTAGTCGCGCCCGATCTGCTGGTGCCCCATCCCATCTCGCGGTCGGTCGGGTCGCTATGAGCGGGTCTCAACTGCCTGACCCACCCGTACCCACGGACGGGTAGTCGCACCGTAACCTTCGCGGCCAGGCCAAAGGCCGCACATGTTCCTCGAATAACACGCGTCGCTTGGGTGCGTCTGATCGGCTGACGGTGCCAGCCTGTGCGGGGGTGCTGAAATGACAGCTGTCCATTACGGCTTCACGGGCGTTGTTCCGGCGATTGTTGGTGAGGTGTTGTGGCGGTCAGACGGCGCGAGAAGCAGCGCTTCGACTACAAGACCACGGTGTACGCGGTCGCGGTAGGCGTAGTCACGAACCTGGCCACGGGGCAGGCTGCTGGCTGGCCGCACTGGTTGCAGCCGGTGGTGGCCTACGCCTGGCTGCTTGGCGTGCTGCTGCTGGCCGGCTTGGGCGTGGCGTGGGCGCGGGAGCGATGGGGTCGGGTGAGGGCTGTGCCCCGCTGGGACGGCGTTGGTGGTGATGACAACCCATATCCTGGCCTGTCTGCATACCGGCAGGAGCGGGCGGGTGTGTTCGCCGGCCGAGACCAGGAGCGCAGTGCCCTGGTGGAGCGAGTGGCGACAACGTCGGAGCTGCGGCTGAGGTTCGTGCCGGTGGTGGGGCCGTCTGGGGCCGGCAAATCGTCGCTGGTCCTGGGCGGGCTCTTGCCGCAGCTGGATCGCAACCGGTGGAAGGTCCTGACCGATGTCAGCCCAGGTTCTGACGGCCTGAGCGCACTGGCTGCTGCGCTGGATGTTGGCCTCGGCGCGGCTGCCAGCCGGGTGTCCGAGCAGCCCAAGGTTGGGGCTGACGATCTGGCGCTGGGGCCCGTGCTGGCGCGGCTGGCACGACTACGTGGGTCTGCAGACGCCTTGCTGGTGGTGGTCGATCAGTTGGAGGAGCTGGCTACCCTGCACACGGAGCAGGAGCGTGTCCGGTTCATGGCGTTGCTGGCGTGCCTGGTGCGGCTTGACCGACGGCTGGTGGTGGTGGCCACGGTGCGTTCGGAGTATTTGGGAGTGTTCCAGCAGGGTCCGGGGGCGGAGCTGTTCACGTTCCCGTTCATGGTCCATGTCATGGGCCGCGACCAGCTGCGGCAGGTGATCGAGAAGCCGGCCGAGCAGACGGACACGACGTTGGCCGCGCGCCTGGTCGATGACATCCTGGCCGACGCGGACGCCACCGGGGGCGGTGATGTGCTGCCGCTACTGTCGTGCTACCTATCTGACCTGTATGCACGGCGAGGCGGTGATCATCACATCACCCGTGAGCACTACCGGACGGCCGGGACGGTCTTCGACGTCATCAACCGGCGCGCGGCGCTGGCGGTGGCCGACACCTCCCTACCCCTGCGGCAATGCCTGGATGTGCTGATGGCGTTCGTGTCGCTGACCGAGGTCGGGGCGAAGCCCACCCGCCAACTCGTGGCCGCCGCCGACCTTGACAGCCGAGCCCGTACCGTCGTGGAGGCGTTCGTCACCCAGCGGCTGATCACCAGCGATGTCCGCGCAGGCACACCCGTTTACGAAATCGCCCACGAGGCGCTACTACGCCGCTGGGATGCGATGCGTGCACACATTGACGCCCACGCCGTGATGCTCAGCCGCGCGACCGAGCTCGGTGCCTTGGCCGCGGCGTGGCGCAATGCCGGACACAGCCCGGATTACCTGGTCGACGGACGGCGACTCCGGGAGCTCGACGCTGCGCTCGGCCGACTTGTCCTACCCGAGGACTCCCGGCGGTACTTGACCGCAGCTGTCGAGCGCGACTGCGAGTTGCGCGAGGCCCGCGCCGACGCTGCGGCCCGCACCGCCCTGGCTACCTTGGCCACCGATCCGCACCTGGCTCTGGCCATGGCCTACGCCATCTGCTCCGAACTGGCCGCCACATCCGCAGCCCGGTACGCCTTGAAGATCACCGTTCCCGCTGAAGAGGTCCTGGCGTGGCAAAAAGTCGGTTATGTCCATGCGATGGCGTTCGACCCCGAGGGGCTCCTGGCCATTGGCTTCGATGACAACACCGTACGGGTTTGTAACCGGCAGGGTCAGCTGTTACACGTCCTGACCGGCCACACCGACGACGTCTTGGCGGTGGCGTTCGATACAGATGGACGCCTGGCCACCGGCTCGCTCGACCGCACTGTGCGCGTCTGGGATCGGCAGGGACGGCTACTACGCACCCTCACCGGCCATACCGGCGGCGTCTTGGCGGTTGCGTTCGACACCGACGGGCGCCTGGCCACCGGCTCCAGCGACCACACCACGCGGATCTGGGACCGACATGGGCAACTGTTGCACACCCTCAAGGGCCATACCGGCGTTGTCGCGGCGGTGGCGTTTGCCACCGACGGGCGCTTAGCTACCAGCTCTCACGACCGCACCACGCGAATATGGGACCGACAGGGACGACTGCTACACATTCTCAAAGGCCACACCGACAACGTCAAGTCGGTGGCGTTCGACACCGACGGGCGCCTGGCCACCGGCTCGATCGACGACACGGTGCGGGTCTGGGACCGGCAGGGACAGCTACTACACACCCTCACGGGCCACACCCATAGCGTCTTGGCGGTGGCATTCGACACCGAAGGACGCCTGGCCACCGGCTCCAGCGACCGCACCGTGCGGATCTGGGACCAACAAGGACATCTACTGCATAGCCTCACCGGCCACACTGACAACGTCACGGCGGTGGCATTCGACACCGAAGGACGCCTGGCCACCGGCTCAGCTGACAAAAGCGTACGGTTCTGGGGGCAGGGCGGTGAAGCACTGGCAGTACTGCGCGGCTCACCATTGGCTACGCTTGCGGCCGCACTATACGAAGCGTCCACCATCACCGGAGTGGTTTCGCCGCAACTGCTGAGCTTCCACCTGCCTGCTACGGCTGTAGCTGTTGCGTTCGACGCCGATGGACGCTTGGCCACCGGCTCCAGCGACCGCACCGTGCGGATCTGGGACCGACAAGGACAACTA
>NZ_BONF01000016.1 GCF_016862575.1 Catellatospora bangladeshensis
TGTGGTCTGGGCTTAGGTTCTGACACGAACTAGCGATCTTCGCTGCGGCGGCCCGCCCGAGACGGGGCGGGGCGGGAGGTCAGCGGGCGCGGCGCAGGGGGCGGGTGAGGGCGCGGCCGCGCCAGCGGACGAAGAGTTCCCCGGCGTGGAGGCGAAGTGCGGGGCCGCGTCTCGGCTTCGGCGCGGTCAGCCCGTCGTACGCCCACAGCAGCTCGCGCAGGGCCAGCTCGCGCGCCGCGGCGGGATCACGCGGCGGGAGAGCGCGGGAGTAGTCCCAGCCGTCGCGCAGCGAGCCCTGCGGCGCGCGCCCGGACGCCCACGCGCCGAACGCGGCGGGCCAGCCGCCCTGGTGGGACGCGGCGGAGGCGGCCAGCCGGGGCCAGTGCCGCGCCACCTCCTCGGCGCGCTTGCGCAGCAGCGCGTCCCGGGTCGCCGCCACCGCACCGGGGTCGAAGCCCTGCGGGGTCACCGCTCCCGCGACGAGCGAGCGGACCAGCTCCTCCTGGCGCCGGGCGAGGCCGCCCGGCTGATCGGCGGGATCCGGCTGGCGGGCTTCGCCGCCGCTGCTGGTGTGACCGGCCGGGCCCGGTCGGCGGGCGGGGCCGGTCACGTGATCGCCGGGTATCCGGTCGCGCCGGCCAGGGCGTCCAGCTCGGCGCGCAGCGCGGCCGCGGGCGGGTACGCCCCGTCGCGCTCCAGCAGCACCGCGGGCGGCCGCTGCCGCTCGCACAGCGCCGCGAGCAGGTCCAGCACTTCCACGGGCACCGGGTCGGTGTGCGTGTCGTGGTAGCGGCCGTCGCGCACCCGGCCGCCCGCGACGTGCACGTACGCGACCCGCTCCAGCGGCAGCCGGTCCAGCAGGTCGAGCGGGTCCTCGCCCCGGTTGCGCGCGTTGGCGTACACGTTGGCGATGTCGAGCAGCAGCCCGGCGCCGGTCCGCTCCAGGATCTCGGTGAGGAACTGCGCCTCGGTCAGCTCGTCGTCCGGCCAGTCGAACAGCGCCGCGATCGGCTCAAGCGCCAGCGGCACGTCCAGCTCGGCGGTGGTACGCCGCACGTTCGCGACGACCGCGTCGACGGCCTCCCGGCAGCGCGGCAGGGGCAGCAGGTGCCCGGCCTCCACGCCGCCCGCGCGCACGTACGCGATGTGCTCGCTGACCAGGGGAGCGCCGGTGGCGCGGGCGGCCTGGGCGAGGTGCTCGACGCGGTGCGGGTCGACCGGTTCGGCGCCGCCGAGGGACAGCTTCACCCCGTGCGGCACCACCGCGACGCCCGCGGCCCGCAGCGCGGCCAGGGAGTCGGGCAGCTCGCCGGAGTGCGGCAGCGACTCGGCGATCACCTCGACGAAACGCAGGCCGGGCAGCCCGGCGACGAAGCCGGCGATCTCGGGGCGCCAGCCGATGCCGACGCCCCGCTCCGCCAAGGGGATCATCCCCCGCACCCGCCGCCGCAGCCGCCGCCCCCGCAGCTGCTGCCGCCGCCGCAGGACGAGCTGCCGCTGTCGCCGCCGCTGCCGCCGTCGCCGCTGGACGAGCCGCCGTCGGTCCAGCCGCCGCTCGTGCCGTTGTCCTCGCGCTCCTCCGGGATGGCGGAGTCGCCGGCGAAGGCCGGGTCGGCGGCCCACAGCACCGCCGCGCCGAACAGGCCGACCGCCAGGGCGGTCTGCGCCGGGCCGTACGTCGCGAACGCGGGCTTGCTGCGGGGCATGAGGTGGGCGTGGTGCCGGCGGGTGTCGGCCAGCGCGCGGTCGGCCGAGCGGGTGCGCACCGGCCGCCGGGAGACCAGGATCAGGCCGAACACGGCGACCACGATCGTGAGCGGCACCAGGAAGCCGACCGGGCGGTCGTTGGACAGGCCCGCGAAGATCCGGACCACGCCCAGCGCGGCGAGCGCCAGCAGCAGCAGCGGCCCCCGGCGGGCGCGGGCGACCGTCTCGGCGCTGACCGCGAGGCCGTTGCGCTCCAGGTCGGCGCTGATGGTGTTCAGGGCCGACGCGACGCTGTGGTCGGTGCGCAGGTCGGCGGAGCGTACGCCGTTGCCCGCCGCGTGCAGCACGGCCGCGTCGAGCGGGCTTGCGCCGGGCGGCAGCCCGCCGGTGCGGCGCAGCCTGCCCGAGCTCTCGCTCTCCAGCACGCCGTGCTGGCGCAGGAACGCCAGCGAGGCGTACACGGCGCGCGCGGGGCCGCCGGCGAGGTAGGCCGTGTGCTGCGGGGTCAGCTGGTCGATGCGCACCCGCTCCGGTCCCGCGAACGCCCGGGAGCGCAGGATCAGCGTGGCGACCAGCACGACGGCCGCGGTGGCGGCGTACAGCGCCAGGAACGTGGGGCCGGGGATGCCCCAGGTGTCCGCCATGGGAGCTCCTTCGTCGAGGGTGCCCCCATGATGGACCATCGCCGCCACTAACGGCGGATCAGGACGCTCAGGCAGGTGACGCAGCCTTCGAGTTTCTCGAACTCGCCGATGTCCACCACGACCGGCGTGAAGCCCAGATCGGCCAGCAGCTCGGCGGTGCGCGGCGCGGACGCGGCCAGCAGCACCCGGTCGCCGCCGAGCGGCACCACGTGGCAGCCGCCCTCCTCCTCGACCGGCCGCACCGCGGGGAACAGCTCCACCGGCACCAGGTGCGGCAGGGCCAGGAAGGTGCCGTCGGGCAGCGCGGTGACCGCCGACTTCAGGTGCAGCACCTCGCCCAGCGGCACCGCGATCACGTTGCGGCCCAGCGGGGCGAGCAGCTCGCGCAGCTGGCGGATGCCCTCGCCGTTGGTGCGCCCGCCGCGTCCCACGTAGACGGTCGAGCCGACCTGCAGCACGTCGCCGCCGTCGAGGGTGCCCGGGCCGGTGATGTGCGCGACGCGCAGGCCCAGCTCGCGTACCGCGGTCTCGGCGCCGGCGATCTCGGGGCGGCGCTCGGGCGCGCCGGGGTGGGTCAGCACGGCCAGGTCCTCGCAGACCACCACGGCGTCCTCGACGAAGACGGCGTCGGGGCAGTCGTCGGCCGACGGCGCGGGATAGACCTCCCACCCGGCCGAGGCCAGCGCGTCGGCGTACGCCATGTGCTGGGCGCGGGCCAGGGACAGGTCGACCTCGCTGCGGCCGATGTGGGTGACGATGCCCTCGGGCAGGCGCGGGCCGGGTTCGCGGACCAGCGCGACGGTGCGGTTGCTCATCTCTTACGCATTACCAGCACGACGACCAGCGCGACCACCGCCACGACGGCCAGGCAGCAGACGCTGCCGAAGAGAAGATGCCACGGTTTGAGCGCGCCCATGGTGCGGCACTGTAGCGCCCCGAAGCTCGCGGAGAAAATATCTTGTCGATCCCGTGATCGCGTGGATAGTGTCGGCGGTACACGGGAAAGGAGGTGGTCCAGCTTTGAGTAGCTACAGGACACGTGAGGTGGCTGCCCGCTAAGCGGCTGTCATCGACTGCACTTCTGTCGATACCTAAGGTTCGACTGGAGCGTCGAGGCCGTGTGTCAGCGGCTTGGCGAATCCACGGGAGCCACCCGAACCCCAGGGGTTGTCCGGTTTGTCCAGCCGGCCCGCACACCCGTGCGGAACCCTGGGGTTTGTTCCTTTCTGGGACCGGATGACCGGTTCAGCGGCGGCGGACCGTCTCCTCGATCAGGTCCAGCACCGGCCCGAAGTCGTCGGCCGAGCCGCCCATCGCCAGGCGTTTGACCAGCCCGTCGTACGCCAGCTCCAGGAAGTGCGTGAGCACGTCGAGCGGCACGTCCTCGCGCAGCACGCCCGCCGACGCCTGGCGCTTGAGCCGCTCCCGGGTGGCGGTGTCGATCGCCTCCGAGTGCTGCGCCCAGCGCTGTGCGAACGCCGGGTCGGTGCGCAGCCGCCGGGCCACCTCCAGCTGCGTGCCGAGCCAGCCCGCCGCGTCCGGGTCGGCGGCGTGCGCGAGCAGGTCCCGCATCACCTGCACCAGGCCGTTGGCCGCGACGGTGGCGGCCATCTCGACCGCGTCGTCCTCGGCCACGGCCAGGAACAGCGAGTCCTTGTCCCGGAAGTGGTGGAAGATGGCGCCCCGGGACAGGCCGGTGGCCTGCTCCAGCCGGCGCACGGTGGCGCCCTCGTAGCCGTAGCGGGCGAAGCAGGCTCGGGCCGCGGCGAGGATCTCGTGGCGGCGCGCGTCGAGCTGGTCCTGACTCACCCTGGGCACATGCCGATCTTCGCAGGTCGGCCGGTCACATGCAATCCGTACGTACGGCTTGACCATGCGTGACAGATCTGCGACGCATCGCGCGTGTCCCCGCCGCATGGAAGAATCCTCCGCGTCCACCGGCGCGTTGAACGCCGGGGGCAGTAGGCGACACCGGGCGGATCGGTTGCGGGCCAACGGGTCCGCGGCGGGCCGGGGAGGAACGAGCTGTGGATCTGGGGCAGTTGACCACGACCTGGGTGCCCACCTGGGTGATGGTGCTGGTGGTGTCGGTGCTGACCGCGTCACTGCTGATCGGCGTGCCGCTGGCCCGGTCGGCGGGCATGCGGCGGGGGCGGCGGCTGGCCCACCCGGAGGCGTACGGCACGCGCAAGGAGCGGGCCAAGGACACCAGCCTGTTCCTGGCCGCGCTCATCCCGACCCTGCTGGTCTGGCTCGCCGTGATGGGCGTGTCCTTCATCGGTCTCACCGGCTTCGCCGCCGACGTGATGGGCTGGGACCACTGGACCAACGTGCTGGTGCCGCTGAGCCTGGACGGCATCAGCATCTCCTTCGGCGCCTGGGCGTTCGTGGCGGTCAAGCGCGGCCGCCACCCCGGCCGGGCGTACAAGATCGTGCTCGCCGCCGCGACCGTGTCGGCCACCCTGAACTTCGTGCACGGCCGGGACAAGTGGTCCATCTGGGCCGGCCTCTACCTGGCCTTCCTCTCCTTCGCCGGCATGGCGATGTTCCATGAGCTGCTCGACCAGTTCATGGCCGGCTACGACGACGAGGTGGCGCTGAAGACCCGCTACCCGCGTTTCGGCCAGCGCTGGC
Organism: Catellatospora bangladeshensis; assembly: GCF_016862575.1. Classification (GTDB taxonomy): domain Bacteria; phylum Actinomycetota; class Actinomycetes; order Mycobacteriales; family Micromonosporaceae; genus Catellatospora; species Catellatospora bangladeshensis. The sequence continues at coordinate 4,986 of NZ_BONF01000016.1, forward strand.
TGTACGCGCCGCTGTCCACCTTCGCGGCCCGCCGCGCCTGGATCGTGTACCCGCCCGCCGAGGGCACCCGCCCGACCGTTCGCAACGCGCTCGCCCACCGCGAGGACGTACGCGAGGCCAAGCGCCAGCGCCGCCTGCACGGCGCGCTGCTGGTGCGCGAGGAGCAGCAGGCGAAGCTCGTCGAGGTGCACGCGAAGGCGGAGGTGCGCCGGGCCCGCACGGCGAGCTGGCGCGGGGGACAGGTGCCGGGCGCCACGCCGCTCGCGCCGCACCAGCCGATGCCGCACCAGGCCGGTGCGCACCAGAACGGCTCCGCCGCGAACGGGTCGCACCAGAACGGATCGCACTATCCGGGGCAGCACCTCGTCACACCGTCGCAGGAGCTGCCGCAGACCGTGCCGTACCAGCCGACCCCGGCCGAGCCGCCGCAGCCGCGCCAGCCGGAGCCGGCCGCCCTGATGCCGCAGGTGCCCGAGCGCGACGAGCGGGGCACGGTCCTGGACCCCGCCCTGCGGGCCACGCTCGAGTCCGTGTGGAGCGCACCTGGCGGCGGCGGCCGGGAGCCGATGGGCCACCGTCCGCTGTCCGACACCAGCGAGATCACCTCGCGCGGGATGCTCAACCACATCGTGGAGCCGGTCCAGCGGATGATCGCGGACGTTCTCTCCCGCGGCGAGGAGATCACGCCGAGCGGCGTGCGCGAGTGGGCGGCCAGGGAGTACGGCCGGACCCCGTCCGAGAACTGGGCCAAGAACCAGATCAAGGCCGCTCGCCAGCGCGACACCATCGGCGTCGACGCGGATCTGGGGTAAACGCGAGATCGTTTTCGTTTCGGCTCGGTTTCCGGCACACGGGGGGCTTCACCAGCGTGTCCTGAGTCACGTATCGTGCCCGCGTGCCTTTGTTGCTGTTGGACCTCGACAACACACTGGTCGACCGCGCAGGCGCCTTCCGGATGTGGGGTGCTCGGTTCCTGTCCGAGATCAGCGCCCCGACGTACGACATCGACTGGCTGGTGGACGCCGACGCGGACGGTCTCACGTCGCGCTGGGACCTGGCCGACGCGATCCGCGACCGCTACCGTCTGCGCAACTCCGTGATCGACCTGGTCGAGGAGCTGCACGAGGGGCAGATCGAGTGCACGCGGCTGGACCCGATGGTCGGCGCGGCGCTGCGCATCGCCGCCGACGCCGGCTGGGTGCCGGTGATCGTCACGAACGGCGAGACCCGCCAGCAGGAGGCGAAGATCCGGCGTACCGGCCTGGACCGCTTCGTCGCCGACTGGGTGGTCTCGCAGGAGGTGGACTGCCGCAAGCCCAACCCGCGCATCTTCGAGATCGCCGCGGAGCGGGCCCGGATGCGGCTGCGCGGCGCCTGGATGATCGGTGACAGCCCCGAGGCGGACATCGGCGGCGCGACCACCATCGGCATCCCCAGCGTGTGGATACACCGCGGCCGCCAGTGGAGCGAGCGCCGGTTCGGCCCGACCCGCATCGCCGAGGGCGCCATTCAGGCCGTCGCCGCAGTGCTGGCCGCCGACCCGCCTCACCGCATGATGCGCTGAATAAATCGGTTGACAGATGCCCGCCGCGTTCGCCAGACTCGGCGGCGTTGTTTCGTGCCCCCGGGATCGCCGTGGGCGGAGAGAGAAGGGAGATGAGCCGAATGGTTGCCGCTGTCGCTGTGCGCTGCCCGCAGATCGCCTCTTTCTTCTTCTTCCTCTCTCCGACCAAGGAGCACCTCCAGTGCGAGAGCACGACTTTCCGCGCGCCGGTCGCGGTAACCGCCGGAACCGTTTCGACGACGACGAACTGACCTTCGAGAAGTCGTACGCCGAAGAGATCGAATGGGACGAGACTCCCGACAAGCCTGAGTTCGGCGACCGCTGGTCCACCTGGGATCTGTCGACCCCGACCGAGCGCGGGCCCGCACCGCATCCCGACTGGCTCGTCACCGAGCTGGCCGCGGTCGACGTCGAGCGCGGCGTGCTGAAGACCGGCAAGGAGGCCGACGTCTTCCTGCTGCACCGGCACATCCCCGGCACGCAGCGGGGCTGCCTGCTGGCCGCCAAGCGCTACCGCAGCCACGACCACCGCATGTTCCACCGCGACGCGGGCTACCTCGAGGGCCGCCGGGTCCGCGAGTCCCGGGTCAACCGGGCCATGGCCAGCCGCAGCTCGTTCGGCAAGGAGGCCATCGCCGGAACGTGGGCGGCGGCCGAGTTCGGCGCGCTGGTCCGGCTGTGGGAGATCGCCGAGCAGCTGAACGTCGCGCCGTTCACGCCGTACCCGGTGCAGATCCTGGGCACCGAGGTGCTGCAGGAGTTCATCGGCGCGCCGGACGGCACCGCCGCGCCGCGGCTGGCGCAGGTGCGCGCGGACGACGCCGAGCTGGCCGACCTGTGGCAGCAACTGGTGCTGGGGCTGACCGTGCTGGCCCGCGCCGGGTACGCGCACGGGGACCTGTCGCCGTACAACATCCTGGTCCACGAGGGGCGGCTGGTCATCATCGACCTGCCGCAGATCGTGGACGTGGTGGCCAACCCGCAGGGCAAGCGTTTCCTGGCCCGGGACGTGCACAACGTCGCGTCCTGGTTCACCGCCCGCGGCCTGACCGGCCTCGACGAGCAGGCCCTCACGGCCGAACTACTCGCCGAGGCGGGCGTCCGCTGACCCGCCCCCACCCGGCCGCGCCCACCTCCATGGCGCGCGGCCGGGCCCGGCCCGTCCATGATCGCCCGACTTGCCTGGCATCTGGGCGTATCTTGCGGCCGCATACGCCCGTCTGCCAGGCAAATCGGATGATCGTGAGGCGGGTGGACGTGTCCGGTTCCGGGTCTTGCGGGGTGCCGGGGTGGTCGTCATGATCGCGCGATGTCTTCGTTCACCTACGTCGCCCCGTTCCGGTTCGGCCGGCTCACGCTGTCCATGCTCGCCGTCGGCACGCTGGCGGTGCTCGCGGGCCTGCTGCTCGACCTGGGTGAGGACGCCCGGGTCGTGCTCGTCGCCGGCGGCGCCGCGCTGCCGGTCACGCTGCTCGCGTTGTACCTGCCGCTGATCCTGGGCCGGAAGCCCGGCCTGCGGGTCGACGCGGACGGGATCCTCTTCGGCGGGCGGCCGCTGATCTACGCCCGCACGTCGGCGTTCGTGCCGTGGCCGGCGATCAGCGAGATCTACCTGTTCCGGGTGCACCAGGGCCTGTTCATCACCACGTACGTCGGGGTGCAGGGCCGGGACGGGGTCGCGCCGCTGCGCCCGTCCATGCCCGCGAGCGTCGCGGCCACCATCTGGCACGTGCCGACGGAGGTGGTGCTGTCCAGCCGCCCCGCGTTCGGCTGGCGGCTGGACAAGGCCGCGCTGACGGCTGCGGCGGGCTACTTCGCCCCGTCCGTGCCGGTCGTCGACCTGACCGAGGCCGCCCCGATGCAGCGCCAGCTCCGCGAGGTCCCACCCACCGCCTGACCCGCGTCCACGCGCCCGCGCCCCCGCCCGCGCCGCGCCCGACGATGATCGTCCGACTTGCCAGGCACATGGGCGAATGCGGGCGCAAGATACGCCCGTTTGCCAGGCAAGTCGGACGATCATGGCGGGCCGGACGGGGCGGGCCGGGCTGGGTCGGCCGGTCTGGGCGGCGTGGCCGGGCGCTGTGCCTGGGCGGGGTCGGTCAGCGGCGGCGGCCGCGGGGCTTGAGCTGGGCGTTCGGGAGGACGGGAGCAGGCAGCGGGTCGCCGTCGTAGCCGTGGACCTCGCCGAAGCGCGCGTCGGCCGCCGTCCACTGCTCACGCGCGGCGGCGATGTCGTCGTGGCTGCGGCCGACGAAGTTCCACCACATCACGATCTCCTCCTCGAACGGCTCCCCGCCGAGCAGCAGCACCCGGGCCGGGGCGCGGCTGGAGAGGTCGAGCGTGGTGCGCTCACGGCCGAGGTAGAGCAGGGTGCCGGGGGTGAGTGGCACGCCGTCGACGTGGGCGGCGCCGTCCAGCACGAGGGCCGCGTACTCGAAGTCCGGCCGCAGCGGCAGCGTGAGGGTGGCGTCCGCGTCCAGCGCGGCCTCCGCGCCGACGATGGGGGTGTACGCCGTCGCGGGCGACACGGCCCCGTCCAGCTCGCCCAGCAGCACGGTGACCGTCGCCCCCGGCCGGGCCAGCACCGGCAGATCATCATGGTGCGCGAACGCGGGCGCGACCGCGCGGGCGTGCTCGGGCAGCGCGACCCACAGCTGCACCCCGTGCAGCGGGCCGGTCCGGACGGCCGGGGACTCCTCGGAGTGTGCGATGCCGTGCCCGGCGGTCATCAGGTTGAGCTGCCCGGGACGGATCAGCGCCACGCTGCCGATGCTGTCGCGGTGCAGGATCTCGCCCGCGACGAGCCAGCTGACGGTCTGCAGGCCGGTGTGCGGGTGGGGCGCGACGCGCATGTCGTGGTCGGCCGGGCCGTACTGGTCGACGAAGCACCAGGCGCCGACCATGCGCCGCTCCTTGTGCGGCAGCGTCCGGCTGACCGCCATCCCGCGAGTGCCGCCGAGCACCACCTCGCGGCCCGGCATCAGCTCGTGCGTCGGCCCGTCCGGCACCTGCTCGTGCCCGCACGGCGTCTCGACCGGCGCCGCCTCAACGTTGCTCATGCAACGACCCTAGCCCGCCGCGCCGCGAGCCGCCCACGAAGGAAGGGCACCTTCTTAACGCTATGCGTAGAGGAAGGGCACCTTCTTAACCCCTCCCGCCACGGTGTTCCGGGGGGAGATCGCTGCTTCGTGTCAGAAAGTGAGGTGGGAGCTGAGCTTTGGACACGAGGTACCGATCTTGCCCACCGCCGCGCCGGACCGCGCGCCACGGACCGCGTGCGCCCCTGACCGCAGACGTTAAGAAGGGCACCTTCTTCTACGCATAGCGTTAAGAAGGTGCCCTTCCTTGCTTACAGGTCAGTTCTCGAGCATCTTGCGGAGGACGTACTGGAGGATGCCGCCGTGGCGGTAGTAGTCCGCCTCGCCGGGGGTGTCGATGCGGACGACCGCGTCGAAGGAGACCCCGGTGTCGGTGGTGACCTGGACCGTCTTCGGGGTGGTGCCCGCGTTGAGGGCCTCCACGCCGGTGATGGTGAAGGTCTCGGTGCCGGTCAGGCCGAGCGAGTCGGCGGTCTGCCCGGCCGGGTACTGCAGCGGCAGCACGCCCATGCCGATGAGGTTCGAGCGGTGGATGCGCTCGTACGACTCGGCGATGACGGCCTTCACGCCCAGCAGCGCGGTGCCCTTGGCGGCCCAGTCGCGCGAGGAGCCGGAACCGTACTCCTTGCCCGACAGGATCACCAGCGGCACGCCCGCGGCCTGGTAGTTCACGCTCGCGTCGTAGATCGTCGTCACCGGGGCGTCCGCGACGGTGAAGTCGCGGGTGAAGCCGCCCTCGGTGCCGGGCGCGATCTGGTTGCGCAGGCGGATGTTGGCGAAGGTGCCCCGGATCATCACCTCGTGGTTGCCCCGGCGGGAACCGTACGAGTTGAAGTCCTTGCGCTCCACCCCGTGCTCGGCCAGGTACTTTCCGGCCGGCGAGTCCGCCTTGATGGAACCGGCGGGCGAGATGTGGTCGGTGGTCACCGAGTCGCCGAGCTTGGCGAGCACCCGCGCACCGGCGATGTCGCTCACCGGAGACGGCTGCGCCGCCATGCCCTCGAAGTACGGAGGCTTGCGCACGTACGTCGAGTCTCCGGCCCAGGCGAACGTGTCACCGGTCGGCGTGGGCAGGCCCTGCCAGCGCTCGTCGCCGGCGAACACGTCGGCGTAGTCCTTGGTGAACATCTCCGCCGAGATGGCGTGGTTGATGGTCTCCTGCACCTCGGCCGGGGTCGGCCAGATGTCGCGCAGGTACACCGGCTGGCCGTCGGTGTCGACGCCCAGCGGGTCGTTGGCCAGGTCGATGTCCATGCTGCCGGCGATCGCGTACGCGACGACCAGCGGCGGGGACGCCAGGTAGTTCATCTTGACGTCCGGGTTGATCCGGCCCTCGAAGTTCCGGTTGCCGGACAGGACGGAGACGACCGCCAGGTCGGACGCGTTGACCGCGGCGCTGATCTCCTCCGGCAGCGGGCCGGAGTTGCCGATGCAGGTCACGCAGCCGTAGCCGACCAGGTGGAAGCCGAGCTTCTCCAGGTACGGCACGAGCCCGGCCTTGGCGTAGTAGTCCATGACGACCTTGGAGCCGGGGGCGAGGGTGGTCTTCACCCACGGCTTGGCGTGCAGGCCCCGCTCGACCGCCTTCTTCGCCAGCAGTGCCGCTCCCAGCATGACCTGCGGGTTCGACGTGTTGGTGCAGGAGGTGATGGACGCGATCACGACCGCGCCGTGGTCGAGGTGGAAGACCGTGCCGTCGGCGGCGGTCACCGGGGTCGGCTTGCTGGCGCGGGCCGCCGACTGCGCCGGGGCGTCGGAGGCCGGGAAGCTCTCCTTGCCGGCCTCGTCGACGTCGTCCTCGTCCACGTAGTCGGGCAGCGCGGCGCGGAACGCGGTCTTGGCGTTGGTCAGCTCGACCCGGTCCTGCGGGCGCTTCGGCCCGGCGATGCTCGGCACCACCGTCGACAGGTCCAGCTCCAGGTACTCCGAGTAGGACGGCTCGACCGACGGGTCGTGCCACAGGCCCTGCTCCTTGGCGTACGCCTCGACCAGCGCGATCTGGTCGGCGCTGCGGCCGGTCAGCTCCAGGTAGGCGATGGTCTCCGCGTCGATCGGGAAGATCGCGCAGGTGGAGCCGAACTCGGGGCTCATGTTGCCGATGGTGGCCCGGTTGGCCAGCGGCACCGAGGTCACGCCGGAGCCGTAGAACTCGACGAACTTGCCGACCACGCCGTGCTTGCGCAGCATCTGCGTGATGGTCAGCACCAGGTCGGTCGCGGTGGCGCCCGACGGCAGCTCGCCGAACAGCTTGAAGCCGACCACCTTCGGGATCAGCATGCTGACCGGCTGGCCCAGCATCGCGGCCTCGGCCTCGATGCCGCCCACGCCCCAGCCCAGCACGCCCAGGCCGTTGACCATGGTGGTGTGCGAGTCGGTGCCGACGACGGTGTCCGGGTACGCCTGGCCGCCGCGCGGCATGACGACGCGGGCCAGGTGCTCGATGTTCACCTGGTGCACGATGCCGGTGCCCGGGGGCACGACCTTGAACTCGTTGAACGCCGTCTGGCCCCAGCGCAGGAACTGGTAGCGCTCCTGGTTGCGGCCGTACTCGATCTCGACGTTGCGCTCGAACGCGTCCTGGCGGCCGAACACGTCGGCGATCACCGAGTGGTCGATGACCAGCTCGGCCGGGGCCAGTGGGTTGACCTTGGAGGCGTCGCCGCCCAGGTCGCGCACGGCCTCGCGCATGGTGGCCAGGTCGACCACGCACGGCACGCCGGTGAAGTCCTGCATGAGGACGCGGGCGGGCGTGAACTGAATCTCCACGCTCGGCTCGGCGGCCGGGTCCCAGCCGCCCAGCGCGCGGATGTGATCGGCGGTGATGTTGGCGCCGTCCTCGGTGCGGAGCAGGTTCTCCAGCAGGATCTTCAGGCTGAAGGGCAGCCGCTCGTGGCCCTCCACCTTGTTGATCTGGAAGATCTCGTAGCTCGCGTCTCCGACGCGCAGCTCGCTCTTCGCACCGAACGTGTCGAGGCTCGCCACGTCGTACTCCTTCACAGCGGGTCTGTTACAGCCTGAGTCTTTCGCAGAGGTTGGAGCCTGGGCAGGTAAGGCAAGACTTACTCCGCCACGGCTCGACGAACTAAACCGTACGTCCGTCTTGTTTTGGGCGCAAGCCCGTGCCAGACTCCGAGACGTGATTCACCACGTACAGGTCGCCTGCCCCCGGGGCAGCGAGGACGTCCTGCGTGCCTTCTACGTCGGCGTCCTCGGCATGACCGAGAAGCCCAAACCGCCCGCCCTCGCCGTACGCGGCGGCTGCTGGTTCGTCGACGACTACGGCAGCGAACTCCACCTCGGCGTCGAAGACGACTTCCACCCCGCCCGCAAGGCCCACCCCGCCCTCCTCCGCCCCGACCTCGACGCCCTCGCCGACCGCCTGCAGGCCGCCGGCTACCCCGTCACCTGGGGCAACGACGAGGTCCCCGCCCTCCGCCGCTTCCACACCGAAGACCCCCACGCCAACCGCCTCGAGTTCGTCCTCCCCCTCGCCCCCTGACTGCGTTGATCATGAACTTATGGGCAGGTTCGACGGTGTGTCGTGTCCATAACTTCATGATCGACGAGCCTTGCGCCGTGCGCTGAGCGCCGCAGGCCACCGGGTGGGGATTGGATCTCGCTGCACGGTTGGCGCTGCGGGAGGGTGGGGGCATGGTGACGTGGGGTGCGGTGCTGGGGGTGTTCGCGGTCGCGCTGGCGATGGTGCTGACGCCGGGGCCGAACATGATGTATCTGGTGTCGCGGAGCATCACGCAGGGGCGGCGGGCCGGGCTGATCTCGCTGGCCGGGGTGGCGGTGGGGTTCCTGGTGTACCTGTCGGCGACGAACCTCGGGCTGTCGGCGATGTTCCTCGCGGTGCCGCAGCTGTATCTCGCGGTCAAGCTGGCCGGTGCGTGCTACCTGGGCTGGCTGGCGTTCAAGACGCTGCGGCCGGGCGGGGTGTCGGTGTTCGCACCGGCCGCGCTGCCGCCGGACTCGCCGCGGCGGCTGTTCACCATGGGCCTGGTCACCAACCTGCTCAACCCCAAGGTCGCGATCATCTACCTCTCGCTGATCCCGCAGTTCGTCCGGCCTGAGGCCGGGCATGTGCTGGTACAGGGTTTCGCGCTGGGCGCGGTGCAGATCGCCGTCGCGGTCACCGTCAACGGCCTGATCGTCCTGGCGGCCGGTGCCATAGCCGGGTTCCTGGCAGATCGTCCGGTATGGCTGCGCGCCCAGCGCTACCTCATGGGCTCCGTGCTCGGCCTGCTCGCCGTGCGCATGGCCACCGACAACGCCCGCCCCGCTCCCGCCTGAGCCGTCCGGTGTCGGTGCAGGCCGCTACCCTCCCGCGCATGGGTGTGGTGGTGGACTACTTCGCGGCGACCGAGGCGGAGTTCGCCGCGCTCGGGCTCGACGGTTCGCCGTACCAGCAGGATCTTTTGGTGGTCCACCGCAAGGGCTGGCTGGACGGGCTGCCGTCGCTGGCCGCCGAGCTGACCGGGCGCGACCGCAGCGAGTTCGGCAGGGAGATCCCGCTGAGCCCGCAGGACGAGGATTACGAGGGCCCGCTGCTGCTGGGTGTGCCCGCCGGCGCCAGGCTCGCGCTGGCCGAGGTGCCCGACGAGCGGCTGGCCGAGTACGCCGACGACGAGCTGCTCGACGAGTTCGAGACGCGCTGGGTCGCCGCGATCCGCGATCTGGCCCGGCACGCGCAGGCGACCGGCCGCGAGCTCTACTGCTACTCCATCTGGTAGCCGGTCAGCAGGGCGAACACCTCGGCCCGCAACGCGGGCGGCACCTCGCGCCCGATCCACCAGTCGGTGACCAGCGCCATGTCCGCGTTGTCCTGTAGCGCGCGCTCGCGGCCGAAGCGGAGGTGGAACTGGATGTCCTGCTTCGCCGGCGAATCGGGCCAGGTCTCCACGACGGCCAGCGTCGCCGTCACCCGGTCTGACATGTGGTCCAGCACGGCGTGCCCGGGTGGCCCGGGGAACCGCTGCGCCCGCAGGTCGATGTGCCGGAAGGCGACGCCGACCAGTTCGGCACCGGCGAAGTCGTTCCCGGTGAACTCATTGCGATCGCGTCCGAGCGCCTCGATCCGGTCGGTGGGCCGCCCCCAGAAGTTGACGTCCTGGATCTTGCCCCGGAACGTGCACGCCACGAACTCGGCCTCGTGGGTGAAGCTCATGCCGCGCAGCTTGGCCCGGTCGAACAGGCACTGCTCGAACCGCGCGTTGCCCCAGAAGGTGTTGCCGGTGGGAAACCGGACCCGGGTGAAGTCGCAGCGGCGATAGACCGTCTGCGGCCACCGCCTGCCGTCCCACTGGCCTTCTCCGGCGCCGGTCAGCCCGAAGTGCGTGGCGGCGAAGCGCGCACCGGTGAAATCGCAGTCCTCGAACGTCGAGTGGTACGCCGCGAACAGCCCGATCCGCGCCTCCCGAAAGTCGACGCCGCTCACCTCGGCCTCCGCGAACCGCGCCTCAGCTCCTCCCGGCCCGTCCCACCGGCCGTCACGGATCCCAGCCCTGGCCATCAGCCCGCTCCCGCATGTCACGAAGGTCGATCATGAGGTTGTGCCACAAACACGCCGTCGAACCTTGCCATAAGTTCATGATCAACGGGGTCGGATGGCGGTGGGGTGGGGTGGTGGGAATGGTGGACGGTCGTTGACTGTTCAACTATTGTGTCAGGGAGTAAGTGAGCAGAGGAGGGTGTCATGCCTGCCGTTACCGTTGAAGACCTGTTGGTGCTGCCGCGGGTGGCTGTGCCCGGTGAGGCCGCCGTCGAGCGCAAGGTGGCGTCGGTTACCGCCGCGCCGTCGGGGTTCGAGGGCGAGGGTTTCCCGGTGCGGCGCGCGTTCGCCGGGGTGGACCTGCGGGCGCTGGACCCGTTCATTCACATGGATCAGATGGGCGAGGTGGAGTACGCGCCCGGGGAGCCGAAGGGGACCCCGTGGCACCCGCACCGCGGCTTCGAGACCGTGACCTACCTGCTGGACGGCACGTTCCGGCACCAGGACTCGCACGGTGGCGGCGGCCTGATCAGCGACGGCGACACCCAGTGGATGACGGCCGGGTCCGGCCTGCTGCACATCGAGGCGCCGCCGGAGGAGCTGGTGCTGTCGGGCGGCCTGTTCCACGGCTTCCAGCTGTGGGTGAACCTGCCCGCGAAGCAGAAGATGTCGCCGCCGCGCTACCAGGACATCCGGGCCGGTCAGGTGTCGCTGCTCAGCTCGCCCGACGGCGGCGTGCTGCTGCGCGTCATCGCCGGTGAGGTCGCCGGGCACAGCGGGCCGGGCATCACCCACACACCGATCGCCCTGGTGCACGCGACGCTGGCGCCGGGGGCGCAGCTGCGGCTGCCGTGGCGGCCCGACTTCAACGCGCTGGTGTACACGCTGGCGGGCGCGGGTTCGGTGGGCGCCGAGCGGCGGCCGGTGAAGCTGGGCGACCTGGCGGTGTTCGGGGCCGGTGACGTGATCACGGTCGAGGCCGACCGGGCGCAGGAGAGCCGTAACGCGGCGGGCATGGACGTGCTGATCCTGGGCGGCCTGCCGATCCGCGAGCCGGTGATGGCGTACGGGCCGTTCGTGATGAACACGAAGGCCGAGTTGATCCAGGCGTTCGAGGACTACCAGGCGGGCAAGCTGGGCGTGATCCCGAGCGAGCCGCGCAAGGTGGACGTCGGCAAGGGCGACCACCCGGGGCACGACGTGCTCTGACCGTCAGCCGCCGTCCGGTGCCGGCCCAGCGGCGCCGGACGGCCCATCTCGTGGCCCGTCGGCGTGGCCACGGTTAAGAAGGGCACCTTCTTATACGCGAAGCGTTAAGAAGGTGCCCTTCCTTGCTCTCACGGGATCGGTGGGAGCGGGGGGAGGGGGAGTTCGGGGATGGGCGGCAGGCTCGGGTCCACGGGGAGGCCCGGGACGGCGCCGCCGCCGGTCAGGATCGTGATGAGACTGGCGAGCAGATCGTGGATGCTGCCCAGCAGTTCGGTGATGGCTTCCATCGGTTCCGCCTCTCGGTCCGGGAGTTGCGGGGAATCGGCCGATTAGGTCTATTTGATAGCCGATATCCGACTTACGGCAAGGATGAGCCTGCTTCCGGGTGTCCGCCGGACGGGTGGCGCTGGCGTGCGTTTCATAGGGATGCTGTCAACACGGCAAGCGTTGCAAGGTCTTGCGTAAACATTTCAGTTACCCGTATGTTGCCGCTGATGCTCGTGTGACGCCCCCGAATCCCTTCCGCAGGAGTTGGCCCATGGCAGCCCTTCGCGCCCTCGTGCGCACCGCCGCACCGCTACGCGGGAAACCGAGAAACCTCAGGATCCTCCTCATCGGACTGCTGGCGCTGGTGCTCACCGCCGCGCCGATCGTGGTGGTCCGCGTCCTGTCCGGCGACGGCCCCGCGCAGTGGGTGGAGGCCGGCGAGACGTACTGGCAGGACGAGCCCGCCGAGGCCGCGCTGGCCGGTGCCGCGACGCCGCAGCGGCAGGCGGAGCAGTTCTACTTCGTGCTGCCCGACCGGTTCGCCAACGGCGACGCCCGCAACGACAGGGGCGGGCTGAGCGGCGACCGGCTCAAGACCGGCCTGGACAAGACCGACAAGGGCTTCTACCACGGCGGCGACCTGGCCGGCGTGATCGACAAGCTGGACTACATCCAGGGCCTGGGCACGACCGCGATCTGGCTCGCGCCGGTGTTCAAGAACCGGCCGGTGCAGGGCACCGGGGCCGACGCGTCGGCCGGTTACCACGGTTACTGGATCACCGACTTCACCCAGGTGGACCCGCACTTCGGCACCAACGCCGACCTGAAGAGGCTGGTCAAGCTCGCGCACGAGCGCGGCATCAAGATCTACCTCGACGTGATCGTCAACCACACGGCCGACGTCATCGCGTACGAGGAGAACCAGTACTCCTACGTGGACAAGAAGACCAGCCCGTACGCCGACGCGCAGGGCCGGGCCTTCGAGGACGCAAACTACGCCGACGGGCGTAACGGGTTCCCGCAGGTGGACCGCACGTCGATGCCGTACACCCCCGTCTTCAAGAACGCGGCCGACGCGAAGGCCAAGGTGCCCGCGTGGCTGAACGACCCGACGATGTACCACAACCGGGGCGACTCCACCTTCTCCGGCGAGAACAGCACCTACGGTGACTTCTTCGGCCTGGACGACCTGTGGACCGAGCGCCCCGACGTGGTGCGCGGCATGACGAAGATCTACTCCGACTGGATCGCGTCGACCGGCATCGACGGCTACCGGCTGGACACCGCCAAGCACGTGAACATGGAGTTCTGGCCGCAGTTCAGCCAGGGCATCGCGAGCAACGCCAGGAAGGCGGGCAAGCCGGACTTCTTCATGTTCGGCGAGGTGTACTCGGCCGACCCGGCGATCATGTCGAGCTACGTGCGGCAGGGGCAGCTCCAGGCCACCCTGGACTTCGGCTTCCAGGCCGCCGCGCAGGGCTTCGTCACCGGCGGCTCGGGCCAGGGCCTGGCCGACCTGTACGCCGCCGACGGCATGTACACCGCGCGCGGCGCGGACGCGTACACGCTGCCGACCTTCCTCGGCAACCACGACATGGGCCGCATCGGCACGTTCATCAGGAACTCCGGCGCGGACGCGGACGCGGCGCTGCAGCGGGACCGGCTCGCGCACGAGCTGATGTTCCTCACCCGCGGCCAGCCGGTCGTCTACTCCGGCGACGAGCAGGGCTTCACCGGCAACGGCGGGGACAAGGACGCCCGGCAGGACATGTTCGCCACCCAGGTGGCCGACTACCTCGACGACGACCTGCTCGGCACCGACCGCACCCACGCCGCCGACCAGTACGACACCGCACACCCGCTCTACCGCGCCATCGCGGACCTGGGCGCGCTGCGCCAGGCGCACCCGGCGCTGCGCGACGGCGTGCAGCTGACCCGGCACGCGGGCGACGGCGTGTTCGCGTTCTCCCGCCTGGACCGGACCTCCCGTACGGAGTACCTGGTCGCGGCCAACAGCGGCACCGCACCGAAGACCGTCACCGTGGACACGGCGACGGCGGGGGCGGCGTTCGGGCAGCTCTACCCGGCGGTGGGCAGCGGTGTCACGGCCGGTGCCGACGGCAGGGTGACCATCACGGTCCCGGCGCTGTCCAGCATCGTGCTGCGGGCCGACCGGGCCGTGCCGCAGGCGGGGGACCCGCAGGTCAGCATCGTGCCGGCCGACGGCACCAAGGTGGCCACCCGGGCCGCGATCACCGCGCAGGTCACCGGTGACCCCCTCGCGACGGTCAGCTTCGCGGCGCAGGTCGGCGACGGGGCGTGGAAGCTGCTCGGCACCGCGAACAGCGCGCCGTACACCGTGCACCACGACCTGACCGGCCTGGCCGGGGGCACCACCGTGCGCTACAAGGCCGTGGTCCGCGACGGGCAGGGCCGCACCGCGAGCGCCGTCAGCGCCATCACCGTGGCCTCGCCCGCGCAGGCCGCGCAGCGCGAGTACGTGCTGGTGCACTACCAGCGCGCCGACGGCGACTACGACCCGTGGGGGCTCTACACCTGGGGCGACGTCGACGGCTCGATGCAGCACCCGTGGCCGCAGGGGCAGCCGTTCGCCGGGGAGGACTCCTACGGCCGGTTCGCCTGGGTGAAGGTCAAGCCGGGCGCGACGAACATGGGCTTCCTGGTCGTCAACGGGTCCGGGAACAAGGACGTGGAGGCCGACCGCAGCGTCGACCCGAGCCGGGTCGGCGAGATCTGGCTCAAGTCGGGCGACGCGACGATCTACCCCTCGCGTGCCGCCGCCACCGGCAGGGCGGACGTGCACTACCGGCGGGGCGACGGGGCGTACACCGGCTGGGGCCTGCACCTGTGGGGTGACGGCCTGGCCGCCGGGGCGGGCACCGACTGGAGCAGCCCGCGCCAGCCGGACGGCACCGACGCGTTCGGGGCACACTGGAGTGTGCCCGTCGCCGACGCCACCAAGCCGGTGAACTTCATCGTGCACCGGGGTGACGAGAAGGACCCGAACGCCGATCTCGCGGTCGACCTCGGTGTCGGCGAGGCGTGGATCGCGTCCGGCGACGCGACCGTGCACCCGACCCGGGCCGCCGCCGAGCGCACCGCCGTGCTGCACTACCGCCGCGCCGACGGGAACTACGACGGCTGGGGCCTGCACCTGTGGGACGGCAACGCCAACCCGGTCGAGTGGGGCAGCCCGATGCTGCCCACCGGCACCGACGCGTTCGGCGCGTACTGGCGGATCCCGCTGGTCGAGGGCGCGACCGGGGTCAACTACATCGTGCACAAGGGCGACGAGAAGGACCTGCCCGCCGACCAGCGGCTGGACGTCGCGACGTTCGGCAACGAGGTGTGGATCCTGTCCGGGCAGCAGGCGTACCTGCGGCCGTCGGTCAAGGGCGCGGCGCTGGACATCGACCTGACCAAGTCGTCCGCCCACTTCCTCGACCGGGGCACCGTCGCGTGGAACAAGCACGACACCGACGGCAAGGTGTACGACCTGGTCGTCGCGCCGAACGGCGGGCTGTCCGTGGTGGACGGCGCGCTGGCCGGCGAGTTCACGAAGATCCGGCTCAACGCGTCCGGCGGCCTGTCGGAAGCGCAGCGCAGGAAGTCCCCGCACCTGTGGGCGTACGGCGCGTTCGACGTGAACGCCTCCCTCGCCACGCTCAAGAACGCGCTGCGCGGCCAGCTCGTGGTCACCGAGAGCGACCACGAGGGCAAGCTGCTCTCCGCGACGGGCGTGCAGGTGCCGGGCGTGCTGGACGACGTGTACGCCGCCGCTCGCGACGTGACGCTCGGGCCGGTGTACGCCAAGGGCAAGCCCAGCCTGGCGCTGTGGACGCCGACCGCGAAGGACGTGAAGCTGGAGCTGTTCGACACCCCGTCGGCGGCCGCCCAGGTCGTGTCCATGAGCAGGGACGACAGCACCGGTGTGTGGAAGGTCAGCGGCTCGGCCGACTGGACCGGTAAGTACTACCGGTTCAAGGTCACCGTGTGGCAGCCCGCCAAGAAGGAGGTCGTCACCGCGTCGGTGACCGACCCCTACTCGGTCGCGCTGTCGGCCAACTCGACGCACAGCCAGCTCATCGACCTGGCCAAGCTGCCCAAGCCGGCGGTGAAGACCCCGGCCTGGACCGGCAAGGCGCAGATCCAGGAGCTGTCGGTGCGCGACTTCTCCGTCGCCGACACGACGGTGCCGCAGGAGAAGCGGGGCACGTACGCCGCCTTCACCGACCCGCAGACCGCGGGCATGACGCACCTCAAGGCACTGGCCGACGCCGGAGTCTCGCACCTGCACCTGCTGCCGGTGTTCGACTTCGCGACCATCCCCGAGAAGCGCGCCGACCAGCAGCAGCCCGCCTGCGACCTGCCGTCGCTGCCCCGGGACTCGTCTCAGCAGCAGGACTGCGTCGCGGCGGTGGCCGAGAAGGACGGCTACAACTGGGGCTACGACCCGCTGCACTACACCGTGCCCGAGGGCGGCTACGCCACCGAGCCAGAGGGCAAGGCGCGCAACGCCGAGTTCCAGTCCATGGTGGACGGCATCCACCGGTCCGGGCTGCGGGTGGTGCTGGACGTGGTCTACAACCACACCTCGGCGGCGGGCGACGACCCGAAGTCGGTGCTGGACCGGATCGTGCCCGGCTACTACCACCGCCTGCTGGAGGACGGGGCCGTGGCCACCTCCACCTGCTGCGCCAACACCGCGCCCGAACACGCGATGATGGGCAAGCTGGTGGTCGACTCGCTGGTCACCTGGGCGAAGACGTACCGGGTGGACGGGTTCCGGTTCGACCTGATGGGCCACCACCCGAAGCAGAACCTGCTCGACGTGCGCGAGGCGCTGGACCGGCTCACCCTCAGCCGCGACGGCGTCGACGGGAAGTCGATCCTGCTCTACGGCGAGGGCTGGAACTTCGGCGAGGTCGCCAACGACGCCCGGTTCGAGCAGGCCACGCAGGCGAACATGGCGGGCACCGGCATCGCCACGTTCAACGACCGGCTGCGCGACGCCGTACGCGGCGGCGGGCCGTTCGACGGCAACCCGCGCATCCAGGGCTTCGCGTCGGGGCTGTACACCGACCCGAACGGGGACGCGGTCAACGGCACGGCGGCCGAGCAGAAGGCGCGGCTGCTGCACCAGCAGGACCAGATCAAGGTCGGGCTGGCCGGCAACCTGGCCGGGTACACGTTCACCGACTCCAGCGGGGCGAAGGTGAGCGGGGCCGAGGTGGACTACAACGGCTCGCCGGCCGGGTACACCAAGGCGCCCGGTGAGGCGGTGACGTACGTCGACGCGCACGACAACGAGATCCTGTTCGACGCGCTGGCCTACAAGCTGCCGCAGGACACCACGGCGGCCGACCGGGCCCGGATGCAGGTGCTGGCGCTGTCCACGGTGGTGTTCAGCCAGGGCACCGGGTTCGTCACGGCGGGCTCGGACCTGCTGCGCAGCAAGTCGCTGGACCGCAACTCGTACAACTCCGGCGACTGGTTCAACGCCATCCGCTGGGACTGCGCGAGCGGCAACGGGTTCGGCCTCGGCCTGCCCCCGAAGCCGGACAACGAGAGCAAGTGGGCCTACGCCAAGCCGCTGCTCGCCGATCCGGCGCTGGTGCCGGGCTGCGCGGCGATCGACCTGGCCAAGGACCGGTTCGCCGAGCTGCTGCGGGTGCGCTCGTCGAGCCCGCTGTTCGATCTGCGTACGCAGGCCGAGGTGCAGCAGGCGGTGACGTTCCCGCTGTCCGGCGCGGCCGAGACGCCGGGCGTGATCACCATGGTGCTCAAGAAGGACGGCAAGACCGTGGTCGTGGTCTTCAACGGCACCCCGTCGTCGGTCGACCAGACCGTGGCGTCGCTGAAGTACGCCCGCCTCGGCCTGCACCCGGTGCTGGCCGGCTCGGTGGACCCGCTGGTGCGCCAGTCGGCGTACGCCCCGGCCACCGGGACGTTCACGGTCCCCGGCCGCACGGTGGCGGTCTTCGTCACCCGCTGACGCTCACCCGCCGAGGGGCGGTCCGCATCGCGCGGGCCGCCCCTCGTCTGTTCAGTCGATCACGGTGCCAAGGTTGGGACACGCCGTCGAACACGTCCATAAGTTCATGATCAACGGGGAACCCCGCCCGGCCGCGGGGCGCGGTCAGCCGGGGAGGCGGGGGCCCGCCTCGCGCTGGGTGGCGAGCCAAGACTCGACATCCGCGGCGCTGCGGGGGAGGCCTGCCGACAGGTTGACGGCGCCGTCCTTGGTGACCAGGACGTCGTCCTCGATGCGGATGCCGATGCCGCGGAGTTCGGCGGGGACCAGCTCGTCCTCGGGCTGGAAGTACAAGCCCGGCTCGACGGTGAGGACGTAGCCCTCGTCGAGGGCGCCGTCCTTGTACTTCTCGTGGCGGGCGTGGGCGCAGTCGTGCACGTCGATGCCGAGCATGTGGCCGAAGCCGTGCAGGGTCCACCGTCGGTAGATGGTGGACTCCTTGGACATCGCCTCGTCCACGCTGACCGGGAGGATGCCGAGCTCGTGCAGGCCCTCGGCGAGCACCCGCATGCAGGTGGTGTGCACGTCGGCGAACTTGACGCCGGGCTTGATGAAGTCCATGCCAGCCTGCTGCGAGCGCAGCACGATGTCGTACAC
Organism: Catellatospora bangladeshensis; assembly: GCF_016862575.1. Classification (GTDB taxonomy): domain Bacteria; phylum Actinomycetota; class Actinomycetes; order Mycobacteriales; family Micromonosporaceae; genus Catellatospora; species Catellatospora bangladeshensis. The sequence continues at coordinate 23,270 of NZ_BONF01000016.1, forward strand.
CTGCCGCTGCAGCGGGGTGAACGTGCCGCTGACCGGCAGCGTCCGGGTGACGTCGGCGGTGTAGAGGTTGCGGTTCTCCACGCCCATGTCCAGCAGCAGCAGCTCGCCGGGCGTGATGCGCCCGTCGTTGCGGATCCAGTGCAGCACGGTGGCGTTGCTGCCCGCGCCGACGATGGAGCTGTAACCGACGGTGTTGCCGTCGTGGCGGGCGCGCAGGCCGAACACGCCGTCGACGAGGCGCTCGGAGACCGGCCGGTCGGCCGGGATGATCCGGGCGACGTCCTCGAAGCCGCGGGTGGTGGCGTCGATGGCGTCCTGGAGCTGCGCGATCTCCCACTCGTCCTTGACGAGCTTCATCTCGGAGATGACCCAGGCCAGCTCGCGGTCGCGCTCCGGGTTCGTCGCCCGGACCAGCTTGTCCACGTGCGGGTCGAGGCCGCGCAGCACCCGGGTGCGGCCGGGCTGGAGGTCGTCCAGCACCCCGCCGAGCGTGTCCAGGTGGGCGGTCTCGACGCCCAGCTCGGCGGACTTCTCGCGCAGCGTGTGGCGGCGGCCGATCCACAGCTCGCCGTAGCGGCGGTCCTTGAAGAACTCGTCGGTGTCGCGCGGCGAGCGCGGGCGCACGTAGAGCACGGCGTCGTGGCCGGAGCCGTTGGGCCGCAGCACCAGCACGCTCTCCGGGTCGTGCTCGCCGGTGAGGTAGACGAAGTCGCTGCCGGGACGGTACGGGAAGTCGGTGTCGTTGGCCCGGACCATCTCGTGCCCGGACGGGATGACCAGCGTCTCGCCGGGGAACGCCGAGGACAGCGCCGCGCGGCGCTTGGCGTGGTTCGGGGCCTCCGCCCGCAGGGTCACCGGGAGCTCGGTGTCGCTCCATCCGGTGCGCATGAACTGCAGGAACTTCTCCGGGTACGCAGGGTCGTGCGACTCGGTGCCCTTCTTCTCTTCAGTCATATTGCCGCCTCCGAGCAAGTCTTCGTGTGTTCTGAGCCTATCGCCCGCCGGTGGCTGGCATGATTGCCCACGTGTGCGGACTTTTGGCCTTTTTCAGTAGTCAGGGCACGGTTGAAGGGTTTGCCGAGCCGCTCCGTGAAGCCCTGGAGCGGCTGCACCACCGGGGCCCGGACGAGACCGGCCTGGACGTCGTCGGCACCGATGCGATCTTCGCGCACAAGCGGCTGGCCATCATCGACGTCGAGTTCTCCAAGGAGCCGCTGCCCTGGTCGCCGCCGGAGGCGGACGGCACCGAGGCGGCCGAGCCGCGCTACCTGCTCACCTTCAACGGCGAGATCTACAACTACGTCGAGCTGCGCCAGGAGCTGATCGACACCTACGGCGCGAAGTTCGCCACCCAGGGCGACGGCGAGGTCGTGGTGGTCGGCTACCACTACTGGGGCGAGGCGGTGCTGGACCGGCTGCGCGGCATGTTCGCGTTCGTGATCTGGGACCGGCAGGAGCGGACGGCCTTCGGTGCGCGCGACCCGTTCGGCATCAAGCCGCTGCACTACCTGCACACCGTCGACGGACTGTTCCTGGCCAGCGAGAAGAAGGCGCTGCTGCCGTTCGCGGCCAGCGCCACCGCGGGCAACGCCGGCATCGGCCCGGTCGAGCTGTCCCACCTGCTCACCTTCCAGTACGTTCCGGAGCCGCACACGCTGCACCGGGGCATCGAGCGCATCGGCTCGGGGGAGTGCCTGACCTGGCGGCCCGGCCCCGCCGACGGCCCGCGCAACGGCGGCGAGCTGACCCGGCGGCGCTGGTTCCGGCCGGTGCTGCGGCCGACCCCCGTGGAGCACCCGCAGCGGCTGTTCGACGAGATCCGCGAGACGCTGCGCGAGAGCGTGCGCCTGCACATGCGCTCGGACGTGCCGGTCGGCGCGTTCCTGTCCAGCGGCATCGACTCCACCGCGGTGGTCGCGCTGGCGCGGGAGTGGAATCCGGACATCCTGACCTTCACGGTCGGATACGACGTGGCCGGGTACTCCGAGATCGACGTCGCCCAGGACTCGGCGCGGCAGCTCGGGGTGACCACGATCCCCACCAAGATCGGCGCGCAGGACATGATGGACGCGCTGCCGCGCATCGTCTGGCACCTGGACGACCCGGTCGCCGACCCGTCGCTGGTGCCGCTCTACCACGTCGCGAAGACGGCCGCCGAGCACGTCACGGTGGTGCTGTCCGGCGAGGGCGCGGACGAGTTCTTCGGCGGGTACGCCATCTACCGCGAGCCGCTGTCGCTGGCCCCGGTGACGCGGCTGCCCGACCCGTTCCAGCGCGGCCTGCGGGCGATCTCGAAGGCGATCCCGCACGGCGTGCGCGGCAAGAGCTACCTGGAACGCGGCACCACGCCGCTGACCTCGCGGTTCAGCGGCAACTCGCGCATCTTCACCGACGACGCCGAGATCCGCCGCCTGCTGCGCCGCAAGGACGCCGCCGACGCCGCGGCCCGGTTCACCGACGTGACCGCGCCGTACTTCGCCGAGGCCGCCGCCGACGGCCTGGACGAGGTGGCGACCATGCAGTACGTCGACATCCACACCTGGCTGCGCGGCGACATCCTGGTCAAGGCCGACCGCATGTCGATGGCCCACTCGCTGGAGCTGCGGGTGCCGTTCCTGGACCGGGAGGTGTTCGCGGTCGCGGCGCGCATCCCGCAGGAGTTCAAGGTGCCGCCGCGCTCGCACGCCACCAAGTACGCGCTGCGCAAGGCGCTGGAGCAGGTGGTGCCACCGGGCATCGTCAACCGGCCCAAGCTCGGCTTCCCCACCCCGACCCGGGTGTGGCTGGCCGGCGAGATGTTCGACTGGGCCCGGGAGATCCTGCACACCTCCGGCGCCGACGACCTGCTCGACCTGACGTACGTGGACGGCCTGCTCAAGGAGCACCGGGCCGGGACGGCGGACCACTCCCGCAAGATCTGGACGGTGCTGGTGTTCTGCGTCTGGCACTCCATCTTCGTGGCCCGCACCCTCGACCCGGGTATCGGCCGCAACGCCTCGGCGCTGCTGACGAAACCCGTCGTCGGCTCGATGGTTTCCTGACTGTTAACGCCGTGACATGCTTTCCCTGACATCCACCGCCGTCGCCGGCACCGGTGGAGCGGTTCGGGGAGGCGCGATGGAGCGGGCGATCCTGTGTGGAGTGTCGTCCCTGGTCAGACCGGATGCGCTCGTCGCCGCCCGGGGGCTCTGGCGCACGCCGGGGCCCTCGCGGCTGTTCCACGCCGACGCCGCCGAGGCACCGGAGGCCGCGTGGCCGTGGCTGCGCGAGGTGGCCGAGGAGTTCGCGCGCCGGGCGGACCTGACCGTGCTGTCGGGCGCCGACGCGGCCACGCTCTACGGGCCCGTGCCGCCGCTGCGCCCCGCACGTCGACTGCGCTCGATGGGTGACGGGGCGGTGCTGCTCGTGTGCGGGCCGCATACATCCATCCTGATCTGCGACGACGCCGACGCGCGGCCGCGCGCGGACGGTCCCGGCGATGTCGTGATCGGACTGCCGTTCACCCCCGCGTTACCGAATCTGCAGGCAGCGCTGGGTGCCGGCAGTGTGCCGTGGGACGCAGCGGGCTGGTTGGATCTAGTAAATACGGCGTACGCGGCCTAAGGTGCCTTCGTGCCCCTGCATCCTCAAAACGACAACGAGAAGACCGCCGAGGCCCTGCTCGCCGCGCTGCGCCACGCGGTGCTGGACGGTCCCGGATCGACGCCGTCGCGTGTGCGGCAGGCGGTCGCCGCGGCGAAGATCGAAGAGCTGAACCAGGAGCTGCGCGACTACGTGGAGACGCTGCGCGAGCACGCCTGGCGCAGCACCGACGACCAGGTGCGCGAGCTGCTGGCGGTCGGCTGGGTCGAGGACCAGGTCTACGAGCTGACCGTGGCGGTGGCGCTGGGCGCGGGCGGGCGGCGGGTCGACGCCGGGCTGGCCGCGCTGGCGCGAGCCGAGGCCCGGCGCGCGGCGGGCGCGCCGCCCACCGCCACCGTGCCGACGCAGTCGCTGCCCGCCGCCGTGCAGGCGACGCCCGTCGCGGCCCAGGCGGAGGTGCGGCGTGCGGCTGCCTAGCCTGAGCCGGTCCTGGCGCTTCAGCGACCGGGTCAAACTGAAGATCATCCGGCTGGCCAGCGGCCGCCCGCCGGCCGACATCCTCAAGATCCTGCACTACCGCCGGGAGTTCTTCGGCGAGCCGTTCACCGAGTGGGTGCACCAGGTGCTGCGCGGCCCGTCGGAGTGGAGCGTCGGCGAGCGCGAGCTGATGGCCACCTTCGTGTCGCACCTCAACCAGTGCCGCTTCTGCGAGGGCAGCCACGGTGCCATCGCGGACGTGACGCTCGGGCCGGACGTGACCGCCGCGGTGCTCGCCGACTGGCGCACCGCCCCGCTGCGCCCGGCGCTGCGGGCCGCGTTCGCGCTGCTGGAGGTGCTCACGCTGCGACCGGCCGAGGTCGGGCCGGAGCACGTCGAGGCGGCGTACGCCCACGGCGTCACCGAGCAGGGCGTGCGCGACGTGATCCACGTCTGCGGCATCTTCTGCACCATCAACCGGATCGCCGACGCGGTCGACTTCGCCGTGCCCGACGACAAGGGCCTCAAGGGCGACGCGTACCAGCTGCTGAAGCGCGGCTACGCGATCAGCTGAGCACGTTCGGCGTGGCCGCGTCCAGCTGGGCGTAGCCACGCCGCACCGCGTGCTCGGCCTCCCGCAGCCCGGCGGCGCCCCAGCGGCTCAGCGAGCTGGCCGCGGCCACCTTCGCCACGTCCCCGCCGTCGCCGTGCGCCTCCCGGATCAGCCAGTCCAGCGCGGCCAGCTCGTCGTGCGCGATGCTCAGGAACTCGGCGTCGACGATCTCGCCGTGCCCCGGCACCACCACCGTGTCCGGCCCCGCCGCCGTGGCCAGCGCGCGCAGCGTCTCCGGCCAGTCCAGCGGGAACGCGTCGGCGAAGCCGGGCGGGGCGCCCTCCTCGACCAGGTCCCCGGCGACGAGCACGTCGTCGACGCGTACCACCAGGTCGCCCGCGGTGTGGCCGCGGCCGTGCCAGGACACCTTGACCAGCCGCCCGCCGATGTCGACCAGGTCCTCGCGGGCCACCTCGGTGTTCGGCGGCTTGATCGCGGTCAGGCCCACCTCGCGGGCGATCCGCTCGTCGTCGCCGAGCAGCTCCTGCTCCCAGACGCGCTGCCAGGCCAGGCCGTTCTCGCGCAGCTCGCGGGCGCACTCCTGGTGGCCCCAGATCGGGGTGGCGGGCCCGGCCAGCGTCGCGTTGCCGAAGCAGTGGTCGAAGTGGAAGTGCGTGTTCACGATGCCCAGCGGCTTGGTGGTCACCCTCCGGACCGCCTCGTGCAGCTCGCGCGCCTGCGTCCCGGTGGACAGCGTGTCCACCAGCAGCGCGCCCGTCTCCCCGGTGATCAGCGTGCAGTTGACCCGCAGGTACGGGTACACCAGCACGTGCACCCCGTCGGCGATCTCGGTGAACTCCGTCATGATCCAGTCGCCTTCTCCACGAACCGGTGCCGGTCCACCAGCACCCGCTCGACCCGCCCCTCCGCCGCGACGGTGTCGCCGTCGCGCACGGTCACGTCGAACGTGAGCCGGCGGCCGTCGACCTTCGTGAGCAGCGCCTCCGCCACCACGCTACGGCCTACCGGGGTCGCCGACCGGTGATCCAGCTCGACGCGTACCCCGACCGTGGTCTGGCCCGACTCCAGCACCCGCGCGGTGGCCGCCACGGTGGCCGCCTCCGCCAGCGCGATCACCCGCGGGGTGCCCAGCACCGGGACGTCGCCCGAGCCCAGCGCCTGCGCCGTGTCCGCGTCACTCACCGTCAACTGAACCTTCGCCGTCAACCCCGCAGTGAGCTGCTGCACCATGCGCCACAGCCTAGGCCCTCACCAAGGCCCCCGCACGCATCGCCGTCGCGCCCTCACCTCCGCCGCAACTCTTACGGACTCGCGCCCTCCGGAGGGCGTTCCGGCCGCAACTCTTACGGATTCGCGACGGCTCCGCGCGGGACGGAGGAGCCCTAGGATGTGTCGATGTTGGTCGACTTCGGCGGGGAGCGGCTGGCAGTGACCCCCGCTGTCGCGCTGGACGGCGACCATGGCGCGACGATCCGCGCGGCCGTCTACGACGGGCGCCTGCTGCGCTTCCCCGATCCGGAGTGGCGCTGCGTCTACCTGGGTGCGGGCGAGGAGAAGGCCTGCTTCGGGGTGCGCGACGGTGCCGGACGCATGTTCGTGCTGGAGGTCCTCGACGAGCGCACCTACCTCAACGGGCGTTTCGTCGGCGGGACCTACTTCGGCGATCACCGCGTGCCGGGACTGGCCGGGGTGCCCAAGTCGCCGGGTGCGGCCATCGGCCTGCGCTTCACCGGCCTGGTCAAGGCCAGACAATGGGTGTACGGGCACGAGTGGGCGCGTTTCCGCTGGCGCCCCGACCGGCCCTCCCCACTGGACGCCCCGCTCACCGCGTACCTGCGGCTGGTCCTCGGCGGCCGGTACGCCCGCTACCACCGGCACTACCGCGACGTGCACGAGCGCAACGTGCTGTTCGAGGTCCGCCCGGCGCGGGCGAGGGGGGTGCCGGTGGTCACCCGCGACCTGCACGGCCGGATCGGGCTGCGGCGGGTCGGCCTGCAGCCGATCGACCTGCGCTAGACCCCGGCGACCCAGTAGAGCTGCTTGTGCCCGCGCGCCTCGAACTCGGCGGCCAGCGCCTCAGCCTCCTCGCGGGTGGCACACCGGCGCACCTCGTACCGGTTGCCGTTGTCGTCCTGCCGCCACACCACCCAGGGACGGTCGGATCCGGTCGGCTCACTGGGCATCGGCGGGTCACTCCCCGTGGTAGAGGCGGGCGAGATCGATCAGCTCCACGTCGCCACTGCTCGTGGCGGCCGAGCGCAGGGCCGGGGTGAAGCCTGCGCGGCTGAACAGCAGCAGCCGTGCGGGGTCCGGGGTCACGTTGCCCGGCAGCAGTTCCCGGATGTGCCGGAGGCGGTGCAGTTCGGCCTCGCCGACCTGCTTGCCGGTAGCCTTGACCTCGCCGATCGCCAGCACCCGGCGTGGTTCGAAGGGCTCCTCACGCAGTGCCACCACGTCGATCTCGTGCCCCTGGCCGTGCTCGCGGCAGGGCACCACGGCGGATCGGACCTGATTGGGCCAGCCGCCGAGGGTGGCTTCGGCGGCGTGGGCCTGGGTCCACTCACGGGCGAGCTGCTCCAGGTGCGGACCGTAGATTTTGGCCGAGACGGTGTCGGCCTTGCTGTGCCAGACCCGTTCCCCCTGGCGCAGCGCGAACGCCGGGTCGTTGCCGACGATGACGAGCTGGTGGAAGCGGATGAGCGGCTCGGCGACGAGGTAGGACGGCCGCTGCTGGCGCAGCGCGTCCTCGGTCCGGTCGATGAGCCGCACGCTCTCCAGGACCGCCAGCGGGTGCCCGAGCGCGGTGTCGGGCCGGCCGAGGATGTTGGCGATCTCGGAGCGCCGGTGCGCGCCCCGGCTGATCGCGGCGAGCACCGCGAAGTACAGCGCCGGGTCGGCGATCTCGGTCTGCTGCCGCAGCAGCACGTCTCCCTCGTGGAACATCACCGAGGCGGGGTTGAGCAGGCGGTCCACCACCCACTCGTCGAACTCGCCGGTCTCGCGTGGCGCCGTCTCCGACATGGCCAGGTAAGCCGGGGTGCCGCCGACGAGGGCGTGCAGCCGGAACGCCAGCTCCGGGTCCGTGGCGGACCAGAACGCTGCCGCGTCGCGGAAGCCGAGCGGGTGCACGAGCAGCTCCAGTGAGGCCCGCCCGCGCAACGGGGCGGTGCCGCCGAGCACGTTGCGCATGGTGGTCATGGCACTGCCGCAGAGGATGAGGCGGGCCTGGCTGCTGCCGCCGCGATTATGCGGCTCCAGCGCGATCTGCAGGTGGGACGCGATGCCGTCGACGCTGTCGAGCAGGTAGGAGAACTCGTCGAGCACCACGGTGACGGGTGCGCGCTCGCCGAGGCTGAGCAGTGCGTCGACGGCGGCCGGCCAGGCCGCGAACTGCGCCGGGGTGTGCCCGGTGAACCGGTGGTAGGCGGCGCTGAGCGCGGCGAGGTTCTGGTCGGCGGACTGCTGGGCGGCGGTGAACATGAAGCCGCCGGTGGCCTGGGTCAGCTGGGACAGCAGGAACGTCTTGCCCTGCCGGCGCCGCCCGTAGACCAGGCCCAGCGCCGCGCCGGGCCTGCTCTGCGTGGCGAACTGCGCCAGCGCACGCCACTCGTGCTCGCGGTCGAACAGCTCCGCGGGCTTGGCGACGGCGGGGGCGGCACGGATCACTCAGAAAGTATAACTCGACTTATAGTAACTCGACTTATACTTCTTGGCGGGCCGCGCGAGCGCGCTCGGTGAGCTCACCGGCCCAGCCGAAGGCCTCCGCGATCGTGCGGTGCACGGCGGCCGCCGGGGTCGCGCCGGCCACGTCGACGTACACGGTGGCCAGGTCCAGCCGGCGCTGCCACGGTCCCTGCACCACGCGGACGCTCTGGATCCGGGCGTACGGCACCACGGTCAGCTGGCGGGTGGTCAGCCCGTCCACGGCGGCGAACCCGGCGTCGGTGAGGCCCGCGGCCAGCACCCGGTGCCGCAGCGGGGCGAGCCAGGCGGCACGGGCCGGGACCGGCGACAGCGGCAGCGCGCCGATGTCGATCCCCGGCACCGCCAGCGGGACCAGGGCGCGGGCGGTCTCCAGCGTGGCCACCGGCAGCAGCCGGTCGGTCTCGGCGCGGCTGCGCTGGCCGTCGGCGTTCACCGCGCTGTTCTGCCCCGCCACGGCGAGGGTGACCCGCAGCCAGCCCTTGCCACGCCACAGCAGCGGCCAGGTGACGGTCAGCGACTGGATGCGCTGCGGGGCCACCAGCTGGCTGCGCGTCTCCAGCAGCCCGTGCCGGATGCGCAGGCGGCCGTCGTCGGTGCGGCCCAGCCGGAAGTTCCAGAAGTTCAGGATGCGCATGACCGGCGCGCCGATGGTGCCGGCCACGGCGGTGGCCATGCTCGCGATGGCGAAGATGCCGAAGTCGCTGTTCAGCATGAGCTGGCCGACGATGTAGAGCACGGCCAGCGGGGTGAACATCACCGGCGGGGTGAGGAACTGGCTGACCACCACGTCGTTGTCGTCCACCCGGTGGAGGTCGGGCTCGTCGGGCTGCTCGGCCGCGGGCTCCCCGGCCGTCTCCGCCGAGGCCGGGACGGCGGCCGGGGTGCGGGCGGTGAGGGCCAGCAGGCGGCCGCGCAGCGCGGTGGCCTCGGCCAGCGGCAGGAACGCCAGCGGGGCCTCGGACTTGGCCGCGCCCGCCACGTCCAGCCGCAGCTCGGCCAGGCCCGCGAGCCGGGCCAGCACCGGCTGCACCACCTCGATGGACTGCAGCCGCTCCAGCGGCACCGCGCGGGTGCGCCGGAACAGCACACCCTCGTGGATGCGCAGCTCCCGGCCGATCACCTCGTAGCCGGTGAAGCGCCAGGCCACGGCGGAGTAGAGCAGGACGAGCACCAGCAGGCCGAGCACGGCCAGGGCGTAGTTCTTCGTGCCGAGGTTCTGCAGGCCGCGCCAGGAGACCGCGGCGATGACGATGATCAGCGTGCGCACGCTCTTGAGGACCGGGCTCAGCGGGTGCAGCCGCTGCCGCGCGATCATCAGCGGCCCGCCGGCCGGCGGCGCGCCGGGCACGGGCGCCGGGTCAGGGGTGCGCGGCACGGGGGTGGCCGCGCCGGTGGCCGGCTCGGGCGGGTGCGCGGGCGAGGTCATAGCCCCTCACCGGCGTCCTCGCCGAGGGCCGCGAGCCGGTCGCGCAGCCGGGCCGCCTCGGCGGGCTCCAGGCCGGGCACGGTGGCGTCCGAGGCGGCGGCGGCCGTGTGCAGCTGCACGGTGGCCAGGCCGAAGGCGCGTTCGAGCGGGCCCGCGACGACGTCGACGAACTGCATGCGGGCATACGGCACGATCGACAGATGGCGCACCATGCGCCCGTGCCGGACCAGCAGGTCGCGCTCGCGCTCGGCGTAGCCGTAGGAGCGGGCGGCGCGGACCGCGACCACGGCGCGGGTCACGTCGAGCACGACCACCACGACGGCGCCGATCACGGCCCACCGGGTGCTCCAGAGCACGCCGACGACGGCGCACGCGGCCAGCAGCACGGCGGTGTTGATGACGACCCGGGTCAGCTCCAGCCAGACCAGGCGGGGCGAGACGGGGCGCCAGGTGACCTCGCCCGGCCACGGGTCGAGCGGGCCGGGGGCCGGTGCGGCGTACGGGACGGGGTGCGGCTCGGTCACGTTTCGACCATAGACGATCAGGTCAGCGGCAGCGTCTCGCGAAGGAACCCGCGTGCGGACAGGAAGTCGGCCAGCACCTGCCGGTGCTCGTCGCAGGCCAGCCAGGTCTTGCGCCGGGCGGGGTCGTGCAGCTTCGGGTTGTTCCAGCGCAGCTCCCAGACGGCCGCGGCGCGGCAGCCCTTGCGCGAGCAGATCAGGGGTGCGTCGGCCTCGGTCACGGGCTGGAGCCTACCGAGCCGGGGCGGGCATGAAAAAAGCCGAGCTGCTGCTCGGCGGGTGAGGTGCTGTGTTGTTTGGCGTGCCGGGCGGCCACGGGGGAAGCCGCCCGGCAACGCACGAATACTAACCACGCGCCGGGCGCGGAGGGAAGAGCGGTCCGGCATCCGATCGGATGAAATCGAACGCCGCCTCATCGGCGCCCGGCTTGCAATGGGTTGGGGCGAATCGGTGCACTACGCCGCATAAGTCGGCCGATCGTGCGAGGCTGGGGCAGGTCAGGACCGTCGTACGCGAGGAGCCGCGGTGCAGCCGATCACCTGTGACAACCCTGCCGGTCCGGGACTGCCCGACGGCGCCGTGACGGGCCCCGCGCAGGACGCCACGCTGCTCGAACGGGCCATGTTCGAGGTGAAGAAGGTGATCGTCGGGCAGGACCGCCTGGTGGAGCGGATGTTCGTGGCGCTGCTGGCGCGCGGCCACTGCCTGCTGGAGGGCGTGCCCGGGGTGGCCAAGACGCTGGCCGTGGAGACGCTGGCGACCGTCGCGGGCGGCTCGTTCGCCCGGGTGCAGTTCACCCCCGACCTGGTCCCGGCCGACATCGTCGGCACCCGCATCTACCGGGCCGGCAGCGAGACGTTCGACGTCGAGCTGGGCCCGGTCTTCGTGAACTTCCTGCTCGCCGACGAGATCAACCGCGCGCCCGCCAAGGTGCAGTCGGCGCTGCTGGAGGTGATGGCCGAGCGGCACGTGTCGCTCGGCGGCGCCACCCACCCGGTGCCCGCCCCGTTCCTGGTGATGGCGACGCAGAACCCGATCGAGCAGGAGGGCGTGTATCCGCTGCCCGAGGCGCAGCGCGACCGCTTCCTGCTCAAGGTGCTGGTCGGCTACCCGACCGACAGCGAGGAGCGGGAGATCGTCTACCGGATGGGCGTCGCGCCGCCGCGCGCCGAGCCGGTGCTGTCCACGGAGCTGCTGCTGGGCCTGCAGGAACGCGCCGACCAGGTGTTCGTCCACAACGCACTGGTCGACTACGCGGTACGCGTGGTGCTGGCGACCCGGGCCCCGGCCGACCACGGCCTGCCCGACGTGGCCCGGCTCATCCAGTACGGCGCCAGCCCGCGCGCCTCGCTGGGCCTGGTGCGGGCCACCCGGGCGCTGGCCATGCTGCGCGGGCGCGACTACGCGCTGCCGCAGGACGTGCTCGACATCGCGCCGGACATCCTGCGCCACCGGCTGGTGCTCAGCTACGACGCGCTCGCCGACGAGGTGCCCGCCGACTTCGTGGTCGGCCGGGTCCTGTCGGCCGTGCCGCTGCCCTCGGTCGCCCCGCGCCAGCAGGCGACATGAGGGCGGGTGTCGTCGGCGGCGCGCCGGCGCCGGGGGTGAGCCGATGAGCGGGGCTGCCGCTCAGGCCATGCCCGGCACCGGCCAGGCGGCCGTGGACGCGGCGCGCGGCGGCGGCGAGGCGGCGCTGCGCCGCCTGCAACTGCTGGTCAACCGCCGCCTGGACGGCCTGCTGCAGGGCGATTACCTCGGCCTGCTGCCCGGTGCGGGCAGCGAGGCGGGCGAGTCACGGGAGTACCGGGCGGGCGACGACGTGCGCCGGATGGACTGGCCGGTCACCGCCCGCACCACCGTGCCGCACGTGCGGCTGACCGTCGCCGACCGGGAGCTGGAGACCTGGCTGGCCGTCGACCTGTCGCCCAGCCTGGACTTCGGCACCGCCCACATGCTCAAACGCGATCTGGTGCTGGCCGCGACGGCGGCGATGACCCACCTGACCGTACGTGGCGGCAACCGCGTCGGCGCCGTCATCAGCCGCGGTGGCGGCGAGCTGGTCCGCCGCCCCGCCCTCCCCGGCCGTCGCGAGGCGCAGGGCCTCCTGCGCACCATCGCCCGCCTCGTCGACGACGACTCCGCCCACCGCCGCCAGCCGCCGGGCGCGGCCGGGGCGTCGGCTCGCAGTTTCGGGGAAACTGCGACAAAGGAGCCCCTGATTCGCGCAGTTTCCCCGAAACAGCGGGCCGACAAGCATGGCGCGGCCGGTGGGGGGCGGGGGGCGGACAGCCTCGGGGTGTTGATCGGGGCGTTGAACAGCCCGCCGCGGCGGCGGGGGCTGGCGGTGATCATCTCGGACTTTCTCGATCCGCCGGAGCGGTGGGCGTGGCCGCTGCGCAAGCTGGCCACCCGGCACGAGGTGCTGGCGATCGAGGTGCTCGACCCGTGCGAGCTGGAGCTGCCCGACGCGGGCGTGCTGGAGCTGCTCGACCCGGAGACGGGCATCCTGCACGAGGTGCAGACCGGTGACCGGGGGCTGCGCCGCCGCTACGCCGACGCCGCCGCGCGGCAGCGGGAGCTGGTCGCCGACGCCGTACGCACGGCCGGGGCGCGGCAGGTGCGGCTGCGCACCGACTCGGACTGGCTGCTGGACCTGGTGCGTTTCGTCGCCGCCCAGCGGCACCGCCGGACCCGCGGGGGGAGCCGATGATCCGTTTCCTGGAGCCGTGGTGGCTGCTGGCGCTGCTGCCGGTGCTGGCGCTGGCCGCCGCGTACGCCTTCCGGCACCTGCTGCGCCGGTTCCGCCGGGACACCGCGCTGCCGTTCAGCAACCTGGAGCTGCTGCGCTCGCTGGTGCCGCGCGGGCTCGGCTGGCGCCGCCACGTGGCCGCCGCGACGTTCCTCGCCGCACTGTTCGCGCTGGTGGCGGCGCTGGCGCGGCCGTCGCTGGAGGTGGAGGAGCCGCTGGAGCGGGCGACCATCATCCTGGCCATCGACGTGTCCCTGTCCATGCAGGCGGGCGACGTCGAGCCGACCCGGATGGAGGCCGCGCAGTCGGCGGCCAAGGAGTTCGTGGGCGAGCTGCCCGGGTCGTACAACCTGGGCCTGGTGTCCTTCGCCAAGTCGGCGAACGTGCTGGTGTCGCCGGGCAAGGACCGCGAGGCGGTGACCGAGGCGATCGACGCGCTGCAGATGGCGGAGGCGACGGCGACCGGCGAGGCGGTGCTGACCTCGCTGGACGCGATCAAGGCGGTGCCGGGGGCCGGGGCGGAGGGCCCGCCGCCCGCCCGGATCGTGCTGCTGTCGGACGGGTATCGCACGTACGGCCGCTCGATCGAGGAGGCGGCCGCGGCGGCGGTCGAGGCGAACGTGCCGGTGACCACGATCGCTTTCGGCACCGACACCGGCGTGGTCGACATCGCGGGGCAGATGCAGCGGGTGCCGGTGGACCGGGAGGCGCTGGCGCAGCTGGCGGAGACCACCGGCGGCTTCTTCTACGAAGCGGCGTCGGCGGCCGAGCTGACCCAGGTCTACCAGGACATGGGCTCGTCCATCGGGCACCGCTCGGTGCCGAAGGAGATCGGCCAGTGGTTCGCCGGGGTGGCGCTGCTGTTCGGCCTGGCGGCGGGGGCGCTCAGCCTGCTGTGGGCGTCGCGGCTGCCCTGATCAGCCGACCTGCCTGGCAGACGGGCGTATCCGGGACACGCACGCCTGCCAGGCAGGTCCGGTGATCGGTGGTACGGCGCGCCGGCGCCGTCGCGGGCGCGCGCTGCCGGCCGCGCTCAGCGGACGCTGACCAGCAGGAAGACGGCTCCGACCCAGGCCGCGGCGAGGGTGAAGCCCAGCGGGGCGAGGTAACGGCTCATGACTGGCTCCGGTGACTGTGTTGTTCCTGGGGCAACTACAGGGGCACTCGGGACGAGTCATGACCAGGTCACGGCGCAGACCTACCGGCCAAGCGGCGGAAGCCGGCTCGGACGGGGCAGGACGCGCGGGGATGCGAGAGAGCAGCGCTTACGGAGAGTCAGCGCGCGGCTCGCAGGACCCGGCCATGACTCGGAGGATCGCTATCTCGCATAGCGATCACCTCCTTAGGCCGCGGATCCAGCAAGCAAACGCCGTGATCGTACCGTATGGGTGATCGTGGTCGGCATCAGCCTTCCCGGCAGGGTTTCCGTGTCCACCCGGCTGTCACCCGTTAGCGGAATCCTCCAAAGATTGTAGTCTGATTTAGTCACGGCCCCCTACCCGCCGTGTTCACGCGCACGTCCTAGGGTGAGTCGGAACCCCTGATCGCCATCGAAGGAGCAACCGTGTCCCGTACCGTCCTGGTCACCGGCGGCAACCGCGGCATCGGCCTGGCCATCGCGCAGGCGTTCGCCAAGCAGGGCGATCGCGTCGCGATCACCCACCGGGGCACCTTCGACCAGGCCGCCGCGCCCGACATCCTCGGGGTCACCTGTGACGTCACCGACTCCGACGCGGTCGACGCGGCGTTCACCACCATCGAGAACGAGCTGGGCCCGGTGGAGGTGCTGGTCGCCAACGCTGGCATCACCGACGACACGCTGCTGATGCGCATGTCGGAGGAGCAGTTCAGCCGGGTGCTCGACACCAACCTCACCGGCGCGTGGCGCTGCGCCCGCCGGGCCTCGACCAAGATGGTCCGCGGACGCTGGGGCCGCATCATCTTCATCTCGTCGGTGGTCGGCCTCTACGGCGGCGCCGGTCAGGTCAACTACGCGGCCAGCAAGGCCGGTCTGGTCGGCATGGCCCGCTCCATCACCCGTGAGCTGGGCTCGCGCAACCTCACCGCCAACGTGGTGGCGCCCGGCTTCATCGAGACCGACATGACCGACAAGCTCACCGAGGACCGCAAGGCCGAGATCCGCAAGGCCATCCCGGCCGGCCGCATCGCCGCGGTCGACGAGGTCGCCGGCGTCGTCACCTGGCTCGCCGGCGACACCGCCGCCTACATCTCCGGCGCGGTCATCCCGGTCGACGGCGGCCTCGGCATGGGCCACTGACCCCCTCGCCGGGGTGATCATGAACTTATGGACGTGCTGGGCGGCGTGTCGCCACCCCGGCACCGTGATCAACGAGAATGAGGAGTAGACGTGCTGCTCGAAGGTAAGCGGGTACTGGTCACTGGCGTGATCACGGAGCAGTCGATCGCGTTCAACGTCGCGAAGATCGCGCAGGAGCAGGGCGCGACCGTGGTGCTGACCGGGTTCGGCCGGCTGTCGCTGGTCGAGCGGATCGCCAAGCGGCTGCCCGTCACCGCGCCCGTGATCGAGCTGGACGTGACCAACCCCGAGCACCTCGCCTCGCTGGCCGAGCGGGTCGGCGGGCACGTGGACGGGCTGGACGGCGTGGTGCACTCCATCGGCTTCGCCCCGGGCACCGCGCTGGGCGGCAACTTCCTGGAGACGCCCTGGGAGGACGTGTCCACGGCGGTGCACGTGTCGACGTACTCGTACAAGGCGCTGGCCATGGCCACCCTGCCGCTGCTGCGGCCGGGCAGCTCCATCGTGGGCCTGACCTTCGACGCCACCATCGCCTGGCCGGTGTACGACTGGATGGGCGTGGCCAAGGCCGGGCTGGAGTCCGCCTCCCGCTACCTCGCCAGCTACCTCGGCAAGCAGGGCATCCGCAGCAACCTGGTCTCGGCCGGCCCGCTGCGCACCATGGCGGCCAAGTCGATCCCGGGCTTCGCGAAGTTCGAGGAGTCCTGGAACGAGCGCGCCCCGCTCGGCTGGGACCTGAGCGACACCGAGCCGACCGCCAAGGCCGTGGTCGCGCTGCTGTCGGACTGGTTCCCGGCCACCAGCGGCGAGATCGTGCACGTCGACGGCGGCTACCACGCCGTCAACGGCTGACCTCACATTTCGGCCAAGGCTTCTGCCGCGCTGCGAGAGCAGCAGGCAGGAGCCTTGATCATGTGCGGGGTGTGACGTGTCCGGAACGCCGGGTGGGTGATGTGTGCGGCGCTCGCGCGGGGTTCTAGCCTTTTACCCATGTACGACGCCTTCCTGCTGCTGTCGTTCGGCGGGCCGGAGCACCCCGACGAGGTGCTGCCCTTCCTGCACAACGTCACGCGGGGCCGCGGGGTGCCGCCCGAGCGGCTCGCCGAGGTCGCCGAGCACTATCAGCGCTTCGGCGGGGTGTCGCCGATCAACGAGCAGTGCCGCGAGCTGGTCGCCGCGATCCGCGCCGACTTCGCGGCCAACGCCGTGGACCTGCCGGTGTACTGGGGCAACCGCAACTGGCGGCCGATGCTCGCCGACACCCTGGCCCAGATGCGCGACCACGGCATCCGCCGCGCGGTGGCCCTGGCGACCAGCGCCTACGGCTCGTACTCCTCGTGCCGGCAGTACCTGCAGGACATCGCCGCCGCACGGGCCGCGGTGGGCCCGCGCGCACCGCTGGTGGACAAGCTGCGGCACTTCCACGACCACCCCGGCTTCGTCGAGCCGTTCGCCGACGGGCTCGCCGCGGCGCTGTCGACGCTGGACGTGACCCAGCACGCGACCACCCGGGTGGTGTTCACCGCGCACTCGATCCCGGTGTCCATGGCCGAGAGCAGCGGCCCGGAGGGCGGGCGCTACGAGGCGCAGCTGCGCGAGACGGCGCGCCTGGTCGCCGAGCGGGCCGCGCCCGGCCTGAGCTGGGACCTGGTCTGGCAGAGCCGGTCCGGCGCGCCGCACATCCCGTGGCTGGAGCCCGACGTCAACGACCACCTGGAGGTGCTGGCCAAGGAGGGCACCACCCAGGTGGCGGTGAGCCCGATCGGCTTCGTCTCCGACCACCTGGAGGTGCTGTGGGACCTCGACGAGGAGGCCGCGGCCACGGCGCGGCGCCTCGGGCTCGGGTTCGCGCGGGCGGGCACGCCCGGCGCCGACCCGCGCTTCGTCGCGATGGTGCGCGATCTCGTGCTGGAGCGGATGGCGCAGCCGGGCACGCGGCCCAGGACCGCGCTCGGTAGGCTCGACCACTGGGATGTGTGCGCGAGCAACTGCTGCCCGCCGCCGGTGCGCGGCAGGTGACGAGAGAGGGAACCGATGACCGAGCGCAAGCCGATCGCCGCCTGGCTGACCGACATGGACGGCGTCCTGGTCCACGAGGGTGAGCCGGTGCCGGGCGCGCCGGAGTTCATCGGGCGGCTGCGCGCCTCGGGCGTGCCGTTCCTGGTGCTCACGAACAACTCCATCTACACCCCGCGGGACCTGCACGCGCGCCTGACCCGGCTGGGCTTCGACCTGCCCGAGTCGGCGATCTGGACGTCGGCGCTGGCCACCGCGCAGTTCCTGGCCGACCAGCGTCCGAACGGGACGGCGTACGTCATCGGCGAGGCGGGCCTGACCACCGCCCTGCACGCGGCGGGCTACATCATGACCGACTTCGAGCCGGACTACGTGGTGCTGGGCGAGACCCGCAACTACAGCTTCGAGGCGATCACCACCGCGATCCGCCTGATCAACAAGGGTGCCCGGTTCATCTGCACCAACCCGGACGCGACCGGCCCGTCCAACGAGGGCGCGCTTCCCGCGGCGGGCTCCGTCGCGGCGCTGATCACGAAGGCCACCGGCATCGAGCCGTACTTCGTGGGCAAGCCGAATCCGATGATGATGCGCTCGGCGCTCAACAAGATCGGCGCGCACTCCGAGAACGCCGCGATGATCGGCGACCGCATGGACACCGACGTGCTCTGCGGCCTGGAGGCCGGGCTGCACACGATCCTGGTGCTCACCGGCATCGCGACCAAGGCCGACATGGAGCGCTACCCGTACCGCCCGTCCCGCGTGATCAGTTCGGTCGCCGACCTGATCGACGAGGTGGGGCCGCTGACCCCGGTCCCCGCCGACGCGCCGGAGACCCCGGCGGCCTGAGCGCCCGGGTCACGCCTCGAAGGGTGCGTTGCAGGCGGCGACGAGGGCGTTGCGGCAGGCGGCGGCGAGCGGGCGCAGCGCCTCGTCGCGCTGCTGCGCCTCGAAGCTGTTCAGCGCGCCGCCCGGGGCGGCCTGGCCGGCCAGGGTGAGCACGCGGTCCAGCACGCTGGCGCGGGCGTACAGGCGGCGGGCGCGCGGGTCGTAGCCCGGGGGCAGGTCGGTTTCGGCGTCGGGCTTGCGCAGCGCGGCGAGCGCCCCCGCCAGCTCCGGGCGCCACTGCGCCACGTCCAGCCGGACGAGCCGGGTGGTGGCCTCGGTCAGCGCCTGGCTCAGCGCGGCGTCGGCCTCGCGTACGCCCGGCTGGTGCAGCCCCGGGGGCGCCTCGGGCAGCTCGAAGGCCCGCCACAGCAGCGTGGTGAAGGTGTCGCCGGAGCCGGACGTGTGCTGGCGGGCCTCCGGGACCAGGCCGAGCCGGCTGGCCACCACGCCCTCGCCCGCGACCAGCGCGTGGCTGGTGAACGGGCCGGGGCCGGGCAGCCCGCGCGGGTCGCCGGGCACCGGCAGCACCAGCCGGATCTCGTCCGGGTGCAGCTTCGCGAGCGCGGGCAGCGCCTCGCGCAGCTCGACCTCCTCGCGCCACTGGCCGGGCAGGTCGCGGACGTGCTGCTCCTCCTCGGCGGTCAGGTCGTCGAGGATCTCGTCGAAGGAGACCAGCCCGGCGCGCCATGCCCGAGCCCAGGTCACCAGCCGGGCCGAGCGGCGCGCGGTCAGGGTCACCTGCGCTGCGGGGGACATGCCGACCAGGGTACGTGCTGTGCCTGGGGTTTGTCCCGAACCGGCGCGTCATTGAGCGCGAAGGGGCAACGGCGACTAGGGTGCCGTCGCATGCGCTACAGCGATGACGTGCTGGACGGTTTCGACCGCCGCAAGCCCCGCCGGGTGACCCCCGAATGCGACGCTGAGCTGGGCCTTGTCGTCGAGGACGCGGGCAGCGGCTTCTGCGGGGCGGTCGTCGGTTTCGAGTACGGCGCGGTCACCCTGGAGGACCGCCAGGGCCGCCGCAGGCATTTCCCGCTCGATCCCGCCGCCTTCCTACTGGATGGGACACCGGTGACGCTGCGCCGCCCGCAGGCGTCCGCACCCGCCCAGCCGAAGCGGACGGCGTCCGGCTCGGTGGCCGCCGCGCCCGCCCGCGCCCGGGTGGCCCGCGCGGGCCGGATCTGGGTCGAGGGCCTGCACGACGCCGCCCTGCTCGAACGCGTCTGGGGCGACGACCTGCGCGCCGAGGCGGTCGTGGTGGAGCCGATGCACGGCGTGGACGACCTGCCCGGCGCGGTGCGCGAGTTCGCGCCGGAGCCGGGCCGGCGGCTCGGCGTGCTGGTGGACCACCTGGTGTCGGGCACCAAGGAGGCGCGCCTGGCGCAGGCCGTGGACAACCCGTACGCGCTGATCGCCGGGCATCCCTACGTCGACGTGTGGCAGGCGGTGAAGCCGTCGCGCCTGGGCATGGAGGAGTGGCCAGTGGTGCCGTACGGGCACCCGTGGAAGGAGGGCATCTGCGCGGCCCTCGGCGTCGGCGAGCCCGCCGCGTTCTGGCGGCGGCTGCTGTCCCGCGTGGACAGCTACCACGACCTGGAGACGCCGCTGGTGAACGCGGTCGAGCGCCTGATCGACTTCGTCACCACGCCCGACGAGTGACGCGGAGGTCCGCCGGACGGACCTCGACAGGACGGCACCGGCACTTCTAGGCTCACCCGCCATGACCGTCCCCCTCGGCGCCCAGCTCGCCGTGAGCCTCACCTGGCTCGTGCTCTACATCGTCCTGTCGGTGCGCTACGACCGGCGCTGGGACGCCCGGCTGCGCGCCGCGCTCGGCCGCCGGATCGGCGCCGACGTGCGCTGGGCCCGGGTCGACCAGTCCGGCGACGTGTTCAGCGACGACTCCACCGGCGGGGTGAACGCGTGGCACACCGGCGGCGACGGCCCGCTCGGGCGGCAGCTGTGGCAGGAGGCCGCGGCCCGCGGGGCGTACCTGGCGGTGCTGGTGGTGCTCGGCGCGCTGCCCCCGCTGGCGCTGCTGGGCCTGGAGTTCCTGCTGAACTTCCACGGGCTGATCGTGCTCGGCACCGCGTTCGCGGTGATCCCGGTCTTCTCGCTGTTCTGGCTGGGCAACTACCGGCAGGTCAGCGGCTGAGTCATGGCTGCCGGGTGTGTACGAAGGTGGCGATGTCCAGCTCCACCGGCGTCCGCTCGGCGTCGCGGCGCACCCGCAGCACCTCGCCGTCGTTGCTGCCGCTGTGGCAGCGCCACACGTCCGCGCCCTCGGTGGTGAACCGCCACGGGGTGCCGGGCACGGTGACCGGCGTGACCACCAGCTCGCCTGCGGCCGCGTCGTAGCGGGCCGCGAACTCGCGCCCCATCCACCACCAGGCGCCGTCCAGCTCGTGCGGCTCACCGGCCTCCGGGGCGGGCTGCCACGGCGCCGGGCGCTCGGGCTCGCCGTCGAGCACGTCGGCGAGCAGCCGCCGGCTCAGCTCCGCCATCCGCTGCCCGTGCAGGGTGTACGCGTTGGCGAAGGTCACCACCCCGGTCCGGCTCGCGCGGTGCGTCCACAGGTGGGCGAGGTAACCGGGCATCGAGCCGCCGTGCCCGGCGAAGACGCGCTCGCCGCTGCGCACCAGCTCCAGGCCCAGGCCGTGGCCGGTGGTCCAGGACTCCAGGTCGCTCATCACCACCGGCGCGCACATCTCGGCCAGCGTCGCCGGAGCCAGCACGGCCGGATCGGGCTCGGCCAGGAACGCGGCCCACTTCAGCAGGTCGTCGGCGGTGGACCAGAGCTGCCCGGCGGGCGCCATGGCACCGGCGTCGGTGCGCGGCTCCTCGTGCAGCGTGCCGTGCCACGGGTGCACCACGTAGCCGCGCGCGAACGGCTCGGTCTCGCGGTAGGTGGTGCGGCTCATGCCGAGCGGCTCCAGCAGGCGCTTGGTGATCTGCTCCGTCCAGTGCAGACCGGTGAGCCGGTGCACGACCGCGCCGAGCAGCCCGTACGCCAGATTGGAGTAGTGGTAGGCGCGGTGCGGCGGATAGGCGAGCTTGTCCGGGGTCAGCGCCGCCAGGAAGGTGTCGAGGTCGGGGCCGTCGTGGCGCTCCCACCACGGGCCGTCGGGCTCGCGCTGCAGGCCGGACGCGTGGCCGAGCAGCTGGCGGATCGTGATGGCGCTGCCCACGGGGGTGCCGGGCAGGTGCCGGTAGAGCAGGTCGTCGAGGGCCAGCGCGCCCTCGTCGCGCAGCTGCAGCACGAGCACGGCGGTCATCGTCTTGCTGATCGAGCCGATCCGGAACTGGGTGTCCGGGGTGGGCGCCCCGGTCGCCGGGTCGGCCCCGGCGGCGCTGAAGTGGACCCGCCGCCCGTCCCGCACCACGGCGGCCACCAGGCACGGCGTACGCCCCTGCGCCTGCGCGCCGGCCACCAGCTCGTCGATCCGCGCCGCGGTCCGCTCGGTCAGCGTCATCGTCACTCCACCCCTGTGCGCACGCGACGGCCCGGCCGCAGTCGCGCTGGACAACCTATGCGGACAACGCCGCCAGGGCCAGTGCGTTACCGCGCCCGCCCGCGCGTACCACGGGATCTGTCCGAACGGACGAGGAGATCCACACCCCCCATCACTGGCGCGAGCGTGACACGATCAGCTCGTGGAAGATTGGATGTGGTGGCTACTCCTCGCAGCGGTGGCGGTGATCGCGGAGCTGTTCACCGGCACGTTCGTGCTGCTGATGCTCGGCGCCGGTTTCCTTGCCGCCTCGCTGGTGGGTCTGGCGGGGGCGCCCGGCTGGATCCAGGGCATCGCGTTCATCGTGGTGTCCACGCTGTCGCTCGCGGTGGTGCGCCCCTGGATGAAGCATCGCTTCTTCCGCGGGGACCCCAGCACGGAGGCGGAGTTCTCCGTCACCGAGGGCCAGGACGCGCTGGTCGTGGAGCGCGTCGACGCGGACAACGGCCTCGTCAAGATCGGCGGCGAGCTGTGGCGGGCCCGGCCGTACGACGCCACGAAGACATACGTCCCGGGTGACCGGGTCAGAGTAGTGAAAGTGGACGGCGCCACGGCGCTGGTCTGGAGGGATTGATGGAGACTTTCGTGACCGCCCTGGTGGTCATCGTGGCACTGATCGTCCTGATCACGCTGATCAAGATGGTCAAGATCGTGCCGCAGCAGCGCAACGACGTGGTCGAGCGGCTCGGCAAGTACAACCGCACGCTGACCCCCGGCCTGAACATCCTGGTGCCGTTCATCGACGCGGTCCGGACCAAGGTCGATCTGCGCGAGCAGGTGGTGAGCTTCCCGCCGCAGCCGGTGATCACGTCGGACAACCTGGTGGTCTCGATCGACACCGTGCTGTACTTCAAGGTCATCGACCCGGTGCGGGCGACCTACGAGATCGCGAACTTCCTGCAGGCGATCGAGCAGCTGACCGTCACCACGCTGCGTAACGTGATCGGCTCGATGGACCTGGAGCGCTCGCTGACCAGCCGCGAGGAGGTCAACCGGCAGCTGTCGGCGGTGCTCGACGAGAACACCGGCCGCTGGGGCGTCAAGGTGACCCGCGTCGAGATCAAGGCGATCGAGCCGCCGCCGAGCATCCGCGACTCCATGGAGAAGCAGATGCGCGCCGAGCGGGACCGCCGTGCCGCGATCCTCAACGCCGAAGGCCACAAGCAGTCGCAGATCCTCACCGCCGAGGGTGAGAAGCAGGCGGCCGTGCTGCGCGCCGACGGTGAGCGCCAGGCCCGCATCCTGCAGGCCGAGGGCCAGGCCAAGGCGATCAAGCTGGTCGTGGACGCGATCCACGTCTCGTCGCCCGACAACAAGGTGATGGCCTGGCAGTACCTGCAGGCTCTCCCGCAGATCGCGGCCGGCGCGTCGAACAAGCTGTGGATCGTCCCGGTCGAGCTGACCAAGGCGCTGGACGGCATCGCGGCGACCTTCGGCGGCCTGCGCAGCGACCCGGCAGCGGCCGAGGCGGCCCGCGAGTCGGGCGCCGAGGCCGAGGCCGAGGCGCAGCGCGTGGCGGAGGAGGCGGCCGCGGCCGTCAAGGAGATCGAGACCGAGGCGAGCCGGCTCCCCAAGGAGTGACTCGCTGATGCGGCAGAACGGGGCCGGTGGTTTACGCCACCGGCCCCGTTCTGCGCCCCTGCGGAGCGGGGCGGGACGGTCCGGCAGAATCGGGGCGTGGAGCTGATCACGGATCCCGGCGACGAGCGCATCGCGGACTACCGGGCGCTGACCGACGTCGAGCTGCGTACGCGCTGGGAGCCGCCGCACGGCCTGTTCATCGCCGAGGGGGAGCTGGTGCTGCGGCGCGCGCTGCGGGCCGGCTACCGGCCGCGCTCGTTCCTGGTCGAGGCCAAGCGGGCGGCGCAGGTCGCGGACCTGACCGGCGCGCCCGTCTACGGCGCCGAGCCGGACGTGCTGGAGCAGGTCACCGGCTTCCACGTGCACCGGGGCGTGCTGGCCAGCTTCCACCGGCAGCCGGTGCCCCCGGCCTCGGAGGTGCTGGCCGCCGCCCGGCGGGTGGTGATCCTGGAGGACATCAACAACCACACGAACATCGGAGCGATCTTCCGGGGCGTGGCCGCGCTCGGCATCGACGCGGTGCTGCTCTCGCCGACCTGCGCGGACCCGCTCTACCGGCGCAGCGTACGGGTGAGCATGGGCGAGGTGTTCGCGGTGCCGTACGCGAAGCTCGACCCGTGGCCGAAGGCGCTGTCCGAGGTGCGCGACGCCGGGTACACCATCCTCGCGATGACCCCCGCGCCCGACGCGGTGCCGATGCAGCAGCTCACCGCCGCCCAGCGGCTGCGCCCGGCGCTCCTGCTCGGCGCGGAGGGGCCGGGCCTGTCCCGCCACGCCCTGGACGCCAGCGACCTGCGCGTCCGCCTGCCCATGCGCCGCGGCGTCGACTCCCTCAACGTCGCCGCCGCCACCGCCGTCGCCTGCTGGGAACTCACCCGCGACGACCCCGCCTGATCTACCCCACCCGCGGGCACCGCGCGGCAGGCAGTTTCGGGGAAACTGCACGTTCGCAGCTCGCGATTCGCGCAGTTTCCCCGAAACTGCAGCCGCCCAGCGGGCGGCGGTCAGCAGTTCTTCTCGAGGTAGCCCTCGATCAGGTCGCGCTCCTCGGTGTGGGCGGTGGCCATCTCGAAGGCGTGGTCGAGGGCCTCCTGGGCCTCGATGACCGCGTTGAGCAGCGGGATTCCCTTGCCCTGCTCGGCCAGGTAGGCGGCCTCGGCCGCCCGCTCGGCGGCGATGGCGTCGATGAGCATCCACGAGTAGGGCTTGTTCATGTCGATGTCGGTGTAGTCCTGCGGGTCCTTCGGCAGCACCGCGCCCTTCGGGTTGGTGTACGTCTGCACGGGCAGGCCGCTGCGCTTGAGGTACATGTTGAGCCAGGTCCGGGACGAGGCGCGCTTCCTGAGCCACTCCCGGCGGGCCGCCTCGGTGGCCTCCTGCTGCGGCTTGTACGCCTCCTCGGCCTTCATCAGCGCACCGAGTTTCACCTGCCAGTCGAGGAAGATCTGCTCGTACTCCCGGTCCATCTCCGCGAGCTGCTTGCGCAGCTGGTAGCACTCGATGTCACCGCGCCGGTTGGGCACCTCCACGCCGCCGCCGGGGCCGCCGGGCTCCTCGGGCAGGTCACCGCTCTCCTTGGAGACGTTGACCGGCGGGTTCCACTGGTAGCGGTGGCAGTAGCCGATGGTGGTGGTGTGGTAGCCCTCGTGGAACGACCTGGTCCGGAAGTCGACGCAGGTCAGGTTGTCGTCGAGGGCGAGCGCCGGGCTGGCCGGGGACAGCAGCGTGAACGCGACGGCGGTGGCGAAGGCGGTGAGAACATGACGCATCTTCATGGCTCGCATTGTTGGAGCGGAGAGATCCACCAGGCACGGCCGTGTCGGGAAGCAGCCGCCGCGGCGGCCCTACCCTAGGGATCTCCCGAGGGCGGCCCGCGCCCGCGGCCGTACGCTGGAATCGATCTCAGCTCGCCGACGAGGAGGAGGGCCTGGCATGCGTACCGCCCAGGGCAGGCCGCGGTGACGGCGGCGGTGTTCCCGACGGTGCGCGAGGTGATCGCCCTGGACCCGGTGCGGGTGGGCGCGCCGCGGCTGGTGGCGGGGGAGTCGGGGCTGGACCGGCCGGTGCGCTGGGTGCACTCGGCCGAGGTGCCCGACATCGCGACCCTGCTGCGCGGCGGCGAGCTGGTGCTGACCACCGGCATCGGCCTGCCCGCCGACGACGCGGGGGTGCGCGCGTTCGTCAACGACCTGGCCGAGGTGGGCGTGGCCGGGCTGGTCGTGGAGCTGGGGCGGCGGTACACGGCCAGCGTGCCCCGGGTGATGGCGGCCGCCGCGCAGAAGGCGGGCATGCCGCTGATCGAGCTGCGCCGGCCCACCCCCTTCGTGCGCATCACCGAGGCGGTGCACTCGCTGATCGTGGACGCGCAGCTGGCCGAGCTGCGCGCCACCGAGGAGATCCACCAGCGGTTCACCGAGCTGAGCGTCGAGGGCGCCGAGCCCGCCGAGGTGGTGCACCAGGCCGCGCAGCTCGCAGGCTGCCCCGTGGTGCTGGAGAACCTGGCCCGCCAGGTGCTGGCGTACGACGCCGCCGGGGACCGCGCGGAGCTGCTGCTGGACGGCTGGGAGCAGCACTCCCGCCGGGTCAAGGCGCAGCCGGCGACCGGCCGCTCCGGCTACGACCCGGACACCGGCTGGCTGGTGACGCCGGTCGGCGCGCGGGGCCAGGACTGGGGCCGCCTCCTGCTGCGCTGGCCCGCCTCCGGCACCGCGCAGGACTTCACCGCGGCGCGCGGTGCCGCGCTCGGCGACCCGGGCGACCTCGGCGAGCCGGGGCGGGCCGCGACCGTCGAAACGGCGGCACCGGAGCCGCCTGTGCCGGCTCCGGGCGAGCCGGACCTGGCGGGTGCGGGTGACGAGCACCCGCTGACGCCGCCGACACGGCTGGTCATCCTGCTGGAGCGGGCAGCCTCGACGCTGGCGCTGGGCCGGCTCAT
This sequence comes from Catellatospora bangladeshensis, assembly GCF_016862575.1. Lineage (GTDB taxonomy): Bacteria > Actinomycetota > Actinomycetes > Mycobacteriales > Micromonosporaceae > Catellatospora > Catellatospora bangladeshensis. The sequence continues at coordinate 49,511 of NZ_BONF01000016.1, forward strand.
CCGGCGCGATGCCGAGGGTCTGGAGCGGCAGCTGCACGGCACGCTGCTGTCGGCGCTGCTCGACCACAGCCTGCCGGTGTCGGAGGTGGCGCTGCGGGCGGCCGCGCTGGGCATCCAGCTGGAGCGGCGGCGGCTGGTCGGGGTGGTGGTGCGGCACCGGGACGAGTCGCTGGCGGCGGGCACCGAGGCGGCGCAGGCGGCGCTGCGCGACCTGGCCGACGCGGTCTCGCAGGCGGTCCGGGAGACCAAGCAGACCGCCCTGGTCAGCGCCGTGGACGACCGGGCGGTGGGTGCCCTGCTGGCGGTACGCGGGGACGAGGAGCCCGCGCTGGAGTCCTTCGCCGCCGCGCTGCGCCGGGGCCGGGCGGACACGCTGCTGATCGCGGCCGGCTCCGGCGTGGACAGCCTGCGTGAGGCGCGGCGCTCGCTGGTGGAGGCGCGGCAGGTGGCCGAGGCGGCCCGGCACGACCCGGCCGGCCCGGCGGTGCACCGGCTGCCCAACGTGGGCCTGGCCGGGCTGCTGCACCTGCTGCGCGACGAGCCGCGGCTGCAGACGTTCGTGGAGCGCCAGCTCGGAGCGCTGCTGGCCTACGACGCGGAGCATCCGCGCGACGCGCTGCTGCCCACCCTGCGGGTGTTCCTGGAGCAGGGGCGCAACAAGGCGGCGGCCGCGGCGGCGGCGCACCTGTCCCGGCCAGCCTTCTACGAGCGGCTGGCCCGGATCGAGCGCATTCTTGGAGTAGACCTGGACTCGGTGCAGGCGTGCCTGTCGCTGCACGTGGCGCTGCTGGCTAGGGACGCGTTGCGGAACTGACCCGCAGCCTTCGATTCTTAGGCGGCGGGGCCGCCACGGGCCGCGTCGGGTTGACGGCCTGTCAGCCATGTGCCCGTGGGGCTGGCAGGATGTAGCTTGTCCGGGCTCTCCGGAGCTGGAAGCGTCCAGGGTGATCCGTGACACAGCCGATTCCGCCCGCCGAAGGACGTGTTAACCCATGAGCACCGACGATCTGCTCGCCCGCCACCGCGCCGTGCTGCCCAACTGGATCAATCCGCTGTACGCCGAGCCGATCGAGCTGGTGTCCGGCGCGGGCTGCCGGGTCACCGACGCCGCCGGGCGCACGTACCTTGATTTCTTCGGCGGCGTGCTCACCACGATGATCGGCTATGACATCCCGGAGATCTCCGACGCGGTACGCGCCCAGCTCGACAAGGGCATCGCCCACTCCTCGACGCTGTACCTCATCCGTAAGCAGGTCGAGCTTGCCGAGAAGATCGCCAAGGTGTCCGGCATCCCGGACGCGAAGGTGTTCCTGGCCAACTCCGGCACCGAGGCCAACGACACCGCGCTGCTGCTGGCCACCCAGTTCCGCCGCAGCAACCAGATCCTGGCGGTGCGCAACAGCTACCACGGCCGCAGCTTCGCCGCCCTCGGCGTGACCGGCCAGCGCAGCTGGTCGGCGACCTCGCTGTCCCCGGTGAACGTCAGCTACCTGCACTCCGGCGACCGGCTGCGGGGCCTGCTGGCGGGCCTGTCCGACGCCGAGTACATCGCGCGGTCGGTGGCGGATCTGCGGGAACTGCTGGCCACCACCACCGCGGGCGACGTGGCCTGCCTGATCGCCGAGCCGATCCAGGGCGTGGGCGGCTTCGTCGCGCCGCCGGACGGCTACTTCAAGGCGATCAAGGAGGTGCTGGACGAGCACGGCATCCTCTGGGTCTCCGACGAGGTGCAGACCGGCTGGGGCCGCACCGGCGAGCACTTCTGGGGCTACCAGGCGCACGACGCGGTGCCCGACATGCTGACCTTCGCCAAGGGCATCGGCAACGGCTTCACCCTGGGCGGCGTGGTGGCCCGCGGCGAGGTCATGGACTGCCTGAGCGCGATCTCGTTCAACACGTTCGGCGGCAACCCGGTCAGCTCCTCGGCCGGGCAGGCGGTGCTCGACTACGTGCTGTCGCACGACCTGCAGGCCAACGCGGCCCGGGTGGGCGGCCTGCTGCACACGGGGCTGCGGGAGCTGAACTCGCCGATCGTGGCCGAGGTTCGCGGCCGGGGCCTGATGCTGGCGCTGGAGCTGGTCCGCCCCGGCAGCCTGGACCCGGCGCCGGAGCTGGCGGTCAAGGTGCTGGAGGAGACCAAGGCCAACGGCCTGCTGGTCGGCAAGGGCGGCCTCTACGGCAACGTGATCCGGATGGGCCCGCCGCTCACGCTGACCGAGGCGGAGGCCAAGGAGGGCCTGGACATCCTGGCCGGTGCGCTGGCCAGAGCGTACGAGCAGGCGACCAGAGCGTGAGCGGAAGAACCAGCGGGGCCGCCGCGACCGGCGGCCCCGGCAAGGAGCAAGGCATGAGCAACGACATCGGATACATCACCCACTTCGTCGACGGCAAGCCATGGGAGCACGGCGCGACCCGCCAGGGCGAGGTCTACGACCCCGCCACCGGCGCGGTCGGCGCGAAGGTGGACTTCGCGTCGGCGGCCGACGTCGACACGGTGGTACGCGCCGCCGACCGGGCCGCGCGGGCCTGGCGCGACGCGTCGCTGGCCAAGCGGACGGCGGTGCTGTTCGCGTTCCGGCAGCTGATGCACGAGCGCCGGGGCGAGCTGGCCGCGGCGATCACGGCCGAGCACGGCAAGGTGCTGTCCGACGCGGCCGGCGAGGTGCAGCGCGGCCTGGAGGTGGTCGAGTTCGCCTGCGGCATCCCAAGCGCGCAGCGCGGCTTCTTCAGCGAGAACGTGTCGACGGAGGTGGACTCGTACTCGATCCGGCAGCCGCTGGGCGTGGTCGCGGTGATCTCGCCGTTCAACTTCCCGGCCATGGTGCCGCTGTGGTTCGTGCCGATCGCGATCGCGTGCGGCAACGCGGTGGTGCTCAAGCCGAGCGAGAAGGACCCGAGCGCCTCGGTGCTGCTGGCGTCCTGGTTCGCCGAGGCGGGCCTGCCCGACGGCGTGTTCAACGTGGTGCACGGCGACAAGGAGGCGGTGGACGCGCTGCTCACCCACCCGGTGGTGAAGGCGGTGTCGTTCGTCGGCTCGACGCCGATCGCGCGGTACGTGTACGAGACGGGCACCGCGCACGGCAAGCGGGTGCAGGCGCTGGGCGGGGCGAAGAACCACATGGTGGTGCTGCCGGACGCCGACCTGGACCTGGCCGCCGACGCGGCGGTCAACGCGGGCTTCGGCTCGGCGGGGGAGCGCTGCATGGCGATCTCCGTGGTGGTCGCCGTGGACCCGGTCGGCGACGAGCTGGTCGGCAAGATCACGCAGCGGCTGGCGGGCATCCGCACCGGCGACGGCCGCCGCGGCTGCGACATGGGGCCGCTGGTCACCCGGGTGCACCGGGACAAGGTCGCCGGGTACGTCGACGCGGGCGAGCGGGCCGGGGCGGCGCTGGTGGTGGACGGCCGCAAGGTCGTGCCGGACGCCGACGGCGAGGGCTTCTTCCTCGGGCCCACGCTGTTCGACCACGTCACGCCGCAGATGTCGATCTACACGGACGAGATCTTCGGGCCGGTGCTGAGCGTGGTCCGGGCCGGCTCGTACGACGAGGCGCTCGCCCTGGTCAACGGCAACCCGTACGGCAACGGCACGGCGATCTTCACCAACGACGGCGGCGCCGCCCGGCGCTTCCAGCACGAGGTGGAGGTCGGCATGATCGGCGTGAACGTGCCCATCCCGGTGCCGATGGCGTACTACTCCTTCGGCGGCTGGAAGGCGTCGCTGTTCGGCGACACCCACGCGCACGGCGCGGAGGGCGTGCACTTCTACACCCGGGGCAAGGTGGTCACCAGCCGGTGGCTCGACCCGCGTCACGGCGGCCTCAACCTGGGCTTCCCGACCCAGCACTGAAACCCGGTTCCACCTCGGCGAAAGGCTTCACCCGGGCCCGCACGGCGGCCCGGGTGGAGCCTTTCTCATGTAGGGTGACCGGGCTTCAGGCTGACGTATTCGCTGCTGGGAGGCCATTGCCGGAACAACTGCCGGAATTACCGGAGCCGCTGGTGAAAAGTTTCAGCGCGGATGCCGGAGTGAACGGCTGACAACGTGGTCATGGAGGCCTGGGGGCGAATTATGGGGGTTCTGTAGAAAGTCTGCGTAACGTTTCTGCGGCGACATCTTGCCTCTTGCCGACGGCGGCCGTAAGAATCCTTCAGAACACGGCCAAATCTTGTAGGGAAATACCAGACCGTCTCTGGCAAGGAGTGGTGATGGCACAGTCCGACCTGACCCGGCGGAGCGTCCTGCGGCGTGCCGCCGCGGCGGGCGTCCTCGCCGGTCCGGCCGCAGGCCTGCTCAGCAGCTGCGCGCTCGGCGATGACGACTCCGGCGAGTCGACCGGCAAGTACGAGGGCACCGTCAGCGACAAGAACCCGCTGGGCGTGAAGGAAGACGCCCCGCTCGACATCGTCATCTTCAACGGCGGCTTCGGCGAGGACTACGCCAAGGCGCACGAGGCGATGTACAAGGAGACCTACCCCAAGGCGGAGGTCAAGCACAACGCGGTCGTGGAGATCAACACCGAGCTCCAGCCGCGCTTCGTGGACGGCACCCCGCCGGACTTCGTGAACAACTCCGGCGCCGGGCAGATCCCGCTCGGCGGCCTGGTGGAGCAGGGCGCGCTCGCCGACCTGACCCCGCTGCTGGACGCGCCGAGCCTGGACGTGCCGGGCAAGAAGGTGCGCGACACCCTGCTGCCGGGCACCATCGAGGCGGGCAGCTTCGACGGCAAGATGTACGTGCTCAACTACGCGTACACCGCGTACGGCATCTGGTACTCGACCAAGCTGTTCGAGGCCAAGGGCTGGGAGTACGCGAAGACCTGGGACGAGCACATCGCGCTGTGCAAGAAGATCAAGGCCGCGGGCATCGCCCCGTGGACCTACCAGGGCAAGCACCCGCGCTACATGAGCTGGCCGGTCATCTCGACCGCGATCAAGCTCGGCGGGCCGCAGGTCGCCATGGCGATCGACAACCTGGAGCCCGGCGCCTGGACCTCCGACGCGATGAAGACCGCCGCCGACGCGTGGTACCAGATCGTCAAGGACAAGTACATCCTCGAGGGCTCGCCCGGCCTGGACCACAAGCAGTCCCAGACCGAGTGGTGCAACGGCAAGGCCGCGTTCATCTCCTGCGGCTCCTGGCTGGAGAGCGAGCAGAAGGCGGTCACCCCGCCGGACTTCAACATGTCCATCGCTCCCACGCCGAGCCTCGGCGCGGGCGACAAGCTGCCGTTCGAGGCCATCCGCGGCACCGCGGGCGAGCCGTTCATCGTGCCGGCCAAGGCCAAGAACGAGCGCGGCGGCATGGAGCTCATGCGGCACATGCTGTCGATGAAGGGCGCCAAGGACTTCACCGGCAAGGTCTCCAGCCTGTCCGTGATCGCGGGCGCGGCCGACGGCGTCAGCCTGCCGTTCGGTCTCACCTCGGTGACCAAGGCGCTGGCCGCCTCGGGCAGCAACGGCTTCAACTGGATCTACCCGGTGTACTACCGCAAGCTGGAGCGCGAGCTGGTCGACGCGGCCTGCGGCGAGTTCTTCTCCGGGCGGACCACGCCGGCGGAGTTCCTGGCCGCCTGCCAGAAGGGCGCGGACACCATCGCGGCCGACAGCAGCTTCAAGAAGTACAAGCGCAGCTGACATGATCACGCGGCGTCCGCCACGTCTGCCACGGGCGGGGCGGGCGCCGCTCCACGAGCAACCCGAAGGGGAGGGACCGACGTGAGACACGGGAAGTATCCGCTGCTGGCAGCGTTCCTGCTGCCGCCGCTGGCGCTGTACGGCTACTTCGTGCTCTCCCCGTACGCGCAGTCCTTCCTGATCGCGACGACGAACTGGCAGGGCCTGTCGTCGAAGTACGACTTCGTGGGGCTCGACAACTTCAAGCGCCTGTTCAAGGACGAGTACGTCTGGAACGCGCTGCTCAACAACCTGTGGCTGCTGGTGCTGCTGCCGCTGCTGACCATCGTGCTGGGGCTCTTCCTGGCCACCATGCTCAACGTGGGCGGCCGGGGCGGGCGCGGCGCGGTGACCGGCGTGCGCGGGTCGAGCATCTACAAGATCATCTACTTCGCGCCGCAGATGCTGTCCGTCTCCATCGTCGGCGTGCTCTGGATGGAGGTCTACAACCCGCGCGGCGGCCTGCTCAACGGCGCGCTGCGGGCGGTGGGCCTGGACGGCCTGGCCCAGGTGTGGCTCGGCGACCCGAAGTACGCCTTCTGGGCCGTGCTCGCCGTGATGATCTGGGCCAACGTCGGCTTCTACGTGGTGCTGTTCGGCGCCGCGATGCAGTCGGTGCCGCGCGACATCTACGAGGCCGCCGCCCTGGACGGGGCCAGCCGCACCACCACGCTGGTGAAGATCACCGTGCCGCTGCTGTGGGACACCATCCAGGTCGCCTGGGTGTACCTGGCCATCATCGCCCTCGACGGCTTCGCGCTGATCCACGTGATGACCCGGGGCGGGCCGAACTTCAGCACCGACGTGGTCGGCCTGCGGCTCTACACCGAGGCGTTCGGCGACTACAAGTGGGGCTACGCCTCGGCCATCGGCGTGGTGATGTTCTTCGTGACGCTGTCGGTCACCGTCCTGTCCCTGCGCCTGACCCGCCGCGAGAGGATCGAGCACTCATGACCGCCGTAGTGACCCCGCCGCGGGAAGTGCACAAGGTGACCCCGCCGGAGGAGAAGCCCGGGCTCAGCGGGCGGCGGCTGTTCGACGGCACGCTCAACGTGTTCTCGCACGCGTTCCTGCTGCTCTGGGGCCTGCTCACCGCCGTGCCGCTGCTGTGGGTGATCGTCAGCTCGTTCAAGGACGACAACGAGATCCTCAACGACCCGTGGGGCCTGCCGGGGGCGCTGCGCTTCGAGAACTTCGCCCGCGCCTGGACCCACGCGCACATCGGGCAGTACTTCGTCAACACGACCATCGTGCTGCTCGGCTCGCTGACGCTGACCATGCTGCTCGGCGCGACCGCCGCGTACGCGCTGGCGCGCTACCGGTTCGTGGGCAGCCGGCTGGTGTACTTCGTGTTCGTCGGCGGCATGATGTTCCCCGTCGTGCTGGCGTTCGTGCCGCTGTTCAAGATCGTCGGCGGGGTGGGGCTGCGGGACAGCCTGCCGGGGCTGATGCTGATCTACGCGGCGTACTCGCTGCCGTTCACGGTGTTCTTCCTCACCGCGTTCTTCCGTACCCTGCCCGACGCGGTCGCCGAGGCCGCCTACATCGACGGGTGCGGGCCGTTCCGGACCTTCTTCCGGGTCATGCTGCCGATGGCCAAACCCGGCCTGATCAGCGTCGGCATCTTCAACTTCCTGTTCCACTGGAACCAGTACCTGCTGCCCGTCGTGCTGATCACCTCCGACGAGAAGCAGGTGCTCGCCCAGGGCCTGGCCAGCCTCGCCATCAGCGAGGGCTACCGCGGCGACTACTCGCGGCTGTTCGCCGGGCTCACCCTGGCCATGCTGCCGGTGCTGGTGGTGTACACGGTGTTCCAGCGCCAGGTCCAGGCCGGTCTGACCGCCGGGCAGATGAAGTAGCACATCCGCGCCATAGGGGACGCCCGTACGGGCGTCCCGGCGCCGGGATCCGCCTTGCGACCGAGGGCGGGGATGATCCCGTTTCGTACCGTCGAAGACAGCCGCGGCGAACACACGCCGCAACGGTCTTCGAGGAGTTGACGAGGAGATGGCCTCATCAGGTCGGCGGCTCTACCGGCCGCGCCACGGACGCTGGATCGCCGGCGTGTGCGCCGGTCTCGGCGAGCGCTTCGGCCTCCCGGCCTGGCTGGTACGGCTGCTGTTCCTGCTGTCGTGCCTGCTGCCGGGTCCGCAGTTCATCATCTACATCGTTCTCTGGATCATGATTCCGGAGCAGTGACCGGATCACTCTCCACGGCGCCGCCGAGGGCCCGGACCGCGTCCAGCGTGTCCGCCTCGGCGGCACTCTTGTCCTCCCGGTAGCCCAGCACCCGCGCGAAGCGCAGCGTCACCCCGCCCGGGTAGCGGGTGCTGCGCTGCACCCCGTCGAACGCGATCTCCACCACCAGCTCGGGCCGCACCCGCACCCAGAAGTCGTCGCGCTCCACCGCCAGCTGCAGCAGCCGCTCGGTCTGCCAGCGCAGCATCGCGTCGGTCAGCCCCTTGAACGTCTTGCCCAGCATGACGAAGCCGCCGTCGGCGTCCCGGGCGCCCAGGTGCAGGTTCGACAGCCAGCCGCGGCGCCGCCCGTTGCCCCACTCCGCGCCCAGGATCACCAGGTCCAGCGTGTGCCGCGGCTTCACCTTCACCCAGGCCGCGCCGCGGCGGCCCACCTCGTACGCCGCGCGCGCCGCCTTCACCACCACGCCCTCGTGCCCGGCGGCCAGCGCCGCCCCGAACGCCCGCCGGGCCTCCTCCGGCGTGTCCGCCAGGGTGCGGGCCACCCGCATGTGCTGCGGGATCACGTCGTCCAGCGCCGCCCAGCGCGCCGTGCCCGGCTCGTCGATCCAGTCCGCCCCGTCCAGGTGCAGCAGATCGAAGAAGTACGGCGTGAGCAGGCCCGACGCGCGCTGCGCGGCCCGCCCCGAGGTCTCCTGGAACGGCCGCGGCCGCCCCGATTCGTCCACCGCGAGCGCCTCCCCGTCCAGCACGATCGAGCGCACCGGCAGCGCGCGCAGCGCCGTCACGATCTCCGGCACCCGCGCGGTCAGGTCGTCCAGGCTGCGGCTGAACACGCGTACCTCGTCGCCGTCGCGGTGGGCCTGGATGCGGATCCCGTCGAGCTTGGCGTCCACCGCCGCGGGCACTCCCGTCACCTCCAGCGCCTGCTCCGGGTCCGGAGCGGACTGCGCCAGCATCGGCGCCAGGCCCGTGCCGACCGACAGCCGCAGCGCGGCCAGCCCCGGCTCGCCCTCGGTCAGCGCGGTCACCGCGACCGACTTCAGGTCGCCGGACAGGAGCAGGGCACGGCGCACCACCCCCGCCGGGACCGTCGCGGCCAGCGCGATCGCGTCCGCCAGCAGGCCCGCCTGGGCGCCCTGGCGCAGCTCACCGCCGATCAGGCCGGTGAGCAGCCGCTGCTCGGGCAGGGTGGCCGCGCCGTAGAGCGCCCCGACCGCGTCCCGCCGCCGGGCCACCGAGCCCTGGCCGCTGATCAGTCCCATCGACTCCAGCGCGGCGTCGACGGCCCGGATGTCGAGGGTGGCCACGTCGGCCGGTGGGGGCAGGTCGCGCAGGGCCGCGTACCCCACGCCGATCTGGCGCTGGCGCAGCTCACCGCTCAGGTATGCGGCGCCCGCCGCGATCTCCACCGGATCGCCGCCCGCGGCCAGCTCGCGCAGCGCGGCGGCGAGCAGCTCGATCTTGGCCTTGCGGCCCGACGTGGCCGCCACGGCGGCCGAGGTGGCGGCGATCCCGGCGAACAGCATGCCCCCATCCTGGCAGCCCACCCCGACACCCCACCCCGATTGCACCCCACCCACCCCTACCGCCTCCCCACCCAGCCCCAAGATCGCGAGTTCGTGTCGAAACCTGTGGTCCTACCCCACATCGCGACACGAACTGGCGATCTTGGCGCCTGTCGCCCGGCCGGCCGGGCCGGTCCGCCCCATGATCGCGACGATCTTGCACGAGGTGTTAGGGATATGCCCGGAAAGGGCGTGTCGTACCCACAGTTCACGCAAGATCGGCGCGGGAGAGGGGCGGGGCCGGGGGCGGGGCGCGGGAGAGGGGTGGGGGTGGGGGTGGGGGTGGGGTTAGAAGATTTCTAGGCCGTGGGGGGCGCGGGGCCAGGAGAGGGCGGGGTCGGTGGTGGTGAGGGCGCCGGGGTGGAGTTCTTCGACGCGGCCGGCGGCGGACAGGGCGCCCAGGGTGTTGCCGCCCAGGTAGAGGGCGCTCAGGGTGGCGGTGTCGAGGCGCAGGTGGGGGGTGTCGGTGGTGGGCTCGCAGGTGGCGGTGTCGGGGTTGCCGCGCAGGCGGAAGACGCCGCCGCTGTCGGGGAGGAGGTCGTCGGTGATCTCCAGGACCACGTCGACGTCGACGGGGTAGCGGCGGGCGGAGAGGGCGGCGGGGATGTCGACGAGGCGGACCCAGAGGCCGTCGCCGAGGCGCATGCCGAGGCGGCGGGGGTCGTTGGTCAGGTACTGCAGGGGCTCGTCCACGGCGCCGAGCCACAGGCCGACGGTGCGGGTGAGGTCCACGTTGAGCAGGAACTCCCACAGGGCCGTGTACGCCGCGGGGGTGACCGCGACCGTCTCCATGACGCTGACCTGGCCGTTGGGGCCGCTGTCGTTCCACTGCGAGCGGAACCGGTAGAGGGCGTAGCCGAGCACGGTGTCGCCGTCGCGGCACAGCACGGCCTGGATCGGCCCGGCGCCGCCGCGATGCCACGCCTGGTCGGCGAGCCGGTAGTCCCACCAGCGCGCGTCGCGGGAGGCGAAGCCGGGCCGGAGCGGGCGCTGCTGCTCGTACACGATGCCGATCTCGGACCGGAAGTCCGCGGCCGGTCCGGCGAGCAGGGACAGGCCGTCGAGGCGGGCCTTGTCGAACTTGGCGCCGTCCAGGCGCGCCTCGCGGCGGTCGATCTCGAAGCTGAGCCGCCGGCTGGCCATGCCGTAGCCGTAGCGGCCGTAGATGCCGCCCTCGCTCGCCCACAGCACGGCGAGCGCCTCGCCCCGCTCCCGGATGTCGGTGAGCTGGCGGGTGAGCATGGTGGACGCGAGGCCGCGGCGGCGGTGGGTGCCCGCGACGGCGACGGCGGTGACGAAACCGGCCGGCAGCACGCCGCCGGGCACGCTCAGCTCGCGGGTGTACGTGCCGACGTGGCCCACGACGCGGTCGCCGTCGACGGCGAGCACGGCCCGTTCGGGCTCGAACAGGGCGCGTTCCTCGTCCCACTCCCGGCCGCCGTCGTCGTTGAGGAACGAGCGCTGGATGAGCCGGTTGACGTCGTCGAAGTCGGCCGCGGTGGCGGCGCGGAAGGTCACCATACGAGCTTCATAACCCGCCGGGGCGGGCGCGGCAACCGGATTCAGCCTGCCCGCGCGGCCCACCATGCCTCGACGTCGGCGGCCAGCGAGCCGTCGCGGTCGGCGCGTTCGGTGAGCGCCTCCAGCCAGCGGCCGACGAGTTCGTGCACCTGGTGCAGGTCCTCGGGGCGCACGCGCTGGTGCTCGGCGAAGTACGCCAGCAGGCCCTGGGTCTCGGGGCGCCCGGCGTCGCACTGCGGGCACAGGCCGACCGTGCGGGTGCGGCTGGACCTGGGCTGGGGGACCTGCGCGGTGAGGTAGAGCGTTTCGGCGCAGGTGCCGCAGCGGGTGCCGGCCGCGGCGACGACCTTCACGTCCGTCATCGCGCCGGTTCTCTCATCGACTGACAGACCTGCACCGGAGCAGGTTACCGGGCGCGTCCCGCGCGACTCCGCGAGCCCCGCGTGTCGCCCGCTCCGGCCGGGCGGCCCAAGATCGGCCGACTTGCCTGGCACCTGGGCGAATGCGTCCCCAAGATACGCCCAGGTGCCAGGCAAGTCGACGGATCTTGGCCGGCGGGGCGCGGCCCGGCGGGGCGGGCGGGGCGGGGCGCGGCGCGGGCGGGTGCGGCGCGGGCGGGTGCGGCGCGGGCGGGGCCGGTGGGCGCGGTCGGTGGGGTCAGGGGGTGAGGAGGTGGGTGTGGAGGGTGGCCGGGGCGGCAGTGGTGGGGAGGGCGGCGAGCCAGGCGGCGGCTGCTGCGGCGTCGCCGGCGGGGCGGGGGGCCGCGCCGGGCCAGCTCGCGGTGAGGATGGCGGTGAGTTCGGCGGCGAGGGGGGTGTCGTTGGTGAGCAGGCCGCCGCCGCGTACCAGGACCGTGGTCTCTCCGGGGGCGCGGACCATGGCGACGGTGTCGGCGAGGTGGGCCGCGGCGCGCCGGACCAGGTCCACGGCGGCGGGATCGGCGGCGTCGTAGCAGCTCAGGACCAGGGGAGCGAGCCGGGCGAGCGCGATGGGCGGTGCCTTGACGACCGCCTGGACGAGGGCGGCGGCGGTGTCCCGGCGGCGCGGGGACAGCTCGGCGGTGCCGAGCAGCTCGGTGAGCACGCCCGCGGCGAGGGTGCCGGGCGGGCGTTCCCGGTCGAGGTCGCGCAGGGCGGCGCGGACCGCCTCGCGGCCCAGCCAGTACCCGGAGCCGAGGTCGCCGAGCAGCCAGCCGTGGCCGTCGGCGACGTGGTCCAGCCGGTGGCCCCGGACGCGGGCGGCGATCGCCCCGGTGCCCGCGACGACGACCGTGCCGTCGGGGTCGGGGGTGCCCGCCGCGTACGCCACCAGCACGTCGCTGACCAGGTGGGGCTCGCAGCGCAGCCCGGTGCCCGCCCAGGCCGCCTCGAACGCGTCCCGCAGGACGGCGTCGGCGAGGAGTTTCGGGTAGCCGGCCATGCCGAGCACGGCGGCGCCGACGTCGGCCGGGTCGTGGCCGGCGAGCGCGGCGCGGACGGCGGTGGTCAGCTCGGTCAGGGCGGCGTCGCCGTGGGTGGTGGGGTTGCCGCCGCCGGCCCGGCCGGTGCCGAGCCGGTGCCCGTCGGGGGAGGCCAGCACGGCCCGGGTGCTCGTGCCGCCGATGTCGAGCCCCAGCACCAGCTTGTCCGGCATATCAGCTCGTTCCTCCCCCAAACGGTCAGCGCTGGTGTGGCCTAAGCGGCATTCATGCTCCCCAAACTGGCCGCCGGGAGCAAGTGCGCGGCAGCATCGCGAGGTAACGGTTTAAAAACTATGCCCACGGACTTGACAAAGGGGTGCCTCTAGTAAGAACTTTTACCACTAACAGTTAACTTCCTTTCGGTTAACTGTTCGGGACCCGGTCAGTAGGAGAAACCAGTGGTGGAGCGCGTGGAACCAGGCGCGGCGGCGCAGACCGCCGCCGCCGAGATCCCGCACGCCCGGCTCGGCCTGGACCGTCCCGACAGCGTGCTGGTCCGGGTGCGCGCCCAGCTGCCCGAGTTCACCGGCGCCCTGCAGCGCGTCGCCGAGCAGGTGCTCACCGATCCGGCCGGCGCCGCCCGCGCCACCATCGTCGAGCTGGCCGAGCGCTCGGGCACCTCGCCGGCCACCATCACCCGCTTCTGCCGCGCCCTGGGCTTCGAGGGCTACGCCGACCTGCGGCTGGCCATCGCCGGGGAGACCGGCCGGGCGGCGCGCTCGGCGGGCTGGGCCGAGGACATCGGCCGGGCCATCGAGCCGGGCGACCCGCTGGAGCGCGTACTCGGCCAGATAATGGCGGCCGACACCCAGGCGATGCGGGACACCGCCGCGATGCTGGACCTCGCCGAGGTCGAGCGGGCGGCCGCCGCGATCGCCGCGGCCAACCGGGTGGACATCTACGGCGCGTCCGGCTCCGCCCTGGTCGGCGCCGAGATGCAGTTCTCCCTGCACCGCATCGGCATCGCCGCGTGGACCTGGCCGGACGTGCACAACGGCCTGGCCAGCGCCGCCCTGCTGCGCGCCGGGGACGTGGCGCTGGGCATCTCGCACACCGGGCAGACCCGGGAGACCGTGGAGATGCTGGCCGAGGCCGGCTCGCACGGCGCGGTCACCATCGCGCTCACCGGCTTCCCGCGCTCGCCGCTGGCCGAGCTGGCCGACATCGTGCTGCTCACCGCGAGCCAGGCCACCTCGTTCCGGCCCGACGCGCTGTCGGCGCGCCACCCCCAGCTGGTGGTGCTGGACCTGCTCTACATCGCGGTCGCCCAGCGCACCCACGACCGTTCCCACACCGCGTTCCAGCGCACCGCCCGTGCGGTGGACGCGCACCGTTTCAGCAACGGCCAGGGCCGGGAGGGCGAGTCGTGACCGCCCCCGCCGCCGTGCTGCCCCCGACCGTGCTCGACGCGATCGAGCACTGGGCCGACACCACACCGAGCAACGGAGCCCGGTGTGGTGCCGCACTGAACCCCGGTGCGGCCGGGTCCGCCGCGGGTAACCGCGACCGCCACATGCACCGCCTCACCACTTACTCGAGTCACGATCACCGCGACCCGAAAATGAGGAGACAATGATGTCCAATCACACCGACAGCCCGTCGGCCCTGAGCCGTCGCAGCGTGCTGCGCCGGACCGCGGCGGTCGGCCTGCTCGCCACCCCCGCCGCCGGTCTGCTCTCCGCCTGCGTCGGCGGCGGCAGCGACGAGCCCACCTCCCAGGCCACCGGCCAGGTCACCGCCGAGAACCCCCTGGGTGTCGACACCAAGGCCCCGGTCGAGATTGTGATCTTCGATGGCGGTCTGGGCACCAAGTACGCCACCGACGTGCACAAGCCGTCGTACGAGAAGAAGTTCCCCGAGTCCAAGGTGAACTTCTCCTCGGCGCAGGAGATCTCGACCACGCTGCAGCCGCGGTTCGCCAGCAACACCCCGCCGGACATGGTCAACAACGCCGGCTCGAAGCTGATGGACCAGGGCAAGCTCGTCGAGGCCGGCCAGGTGGCCGACCTGTCCGACCTGTTCGCCGCGCCGTCGCTCGACATCGCGGGCAAGACCGTGGCCGAGACCCTCGTCCCGGGCACCGTCGAGCAGGGCACGTTCAACGGCAAGCCGTACGTGCTGAACTACGCGTACACCGTGTTCGGCCTGTGGTACTCGGGCAAGCTGTTCCAGGAGAACGGCTGGACCGCGCCGACCACCTGGGCGGACTTCACCGCGCTGCTGGACAAGATGAAGGCCAAGGGCATCACCCCGTACTCGTACGCGGGCGCCAACGCGGCCTACTACCAGTACCTGGTCATCCTGACCACGGCCGCGAAGATCGGCGGCCCGGACGTCCTCAAGGCGATCGACAACCTGGAGAAGGGCGCCTGGACGAACGACGCCGTCAAGCAGGCCGCCACCCTGTGGGGCGAGATCGGCGCCAAGTACGGCAACAAGGCGCACCTGGGCCTCAAGCACACCGAGGTGCAGCTGCAGCAGAACCAGGGCAAGGTGGGCTTCTACCCGTCGGGCTCCTGGCTGGAGAACGAGCAGGCCAAGGACACCCCGGCCGGCTTCAACTACCAGGTCATGCCGATCCCGGGCGCGACCGCGTCGGACAAGCTCCCGGCGACCGCGCTGTACGCGGCCGCGGGCGAGATGTACTTCGTCGCCAGCAAGGGCAAGAACGTCCAGGGTGGCAAGGAGTACCTGCGCCACATGCTGTCGAAGGCGGGCGCCAAGGGCTTCACCGAGCTCACCAAGGTGCTCACCGTCGTGCAGGGCTCGACCGAGGGCCTGGAGATGTCCCCCGGCCTGGCCTCGTCCAGCGCGGCCCTCACCGCGGCCGGCCCGGCGAACTTCAGCTTCCGCTGGGACGCCTGGTACAAGAACCTGGACGACGAGTGCCGCGCCGCCACGAACAAGCTGATGTTCCAGGGCGGCACCGCGGACGAGTTCTGCACCCGGATGCAGGCCGCCGCCGACAAGACCGAGAAGAAGTTCTCCCGCTAACCCTCGAGCGGAGTTAAGTGATCATGCGGCAAGGTAAGTACCCGTTCGTCATCGGGTTCCTGATCGCACCACTCGCGTTGTACGCGATGTTCGTCCTGCGCCCGATCGCCGCGGCGGTCCAGGTGTCCATGACGAACTGGAGCGGCCTGTCCCCGAATTTCGATTTCGTCGGGCTGGAGAACTTCCAGAAGCTCATCGACGACGACAAGGTCTGGCTGGCGGCGAAGCACCACGTCTTCCTGCTGGTCACCTTGCCGGTGATCACGATCGCCCTCGCCCTGTTCTTCGCGTTCCTGTTGAACATGGGCGGGGGCACCCGCGGCGGCACCATGACCGGGGTCTGGGGGTCGAAGTTCTACCGGGTGGTGTTCTTCCTCCCCCAGGTCCTGGCCGTGGTCATCGTCGGCGTCATCTTCGGCCGGGTGTACGCCCCGGACGGCAGCGGCATCCTCAACCGCTTCCTCGAACTGTTCGGGGTGGACGCGGTGCAGTGGATGGCCGACTGGGGCCTGTGGTCCATCCTCGGCGTGCTGGTGTGGCAGGCGGTCGGCTTCTACGTCGTGCTGTTCGCCGCCGGCATGTCCAGCATCCCGGCGGAGATCTACGAGGCGGCCGTCATGGACGGTGCCAACCGGATCACCATCTTCTTCCGGGTCACCATCCCGCTGCTGATGGAGACCGTGAAGGTCGCCTGGGTGTACCTCGGCATCCTCGCCATGGACGCGTTCGCGCTGGTCATGGTGCTCTCGATCGACGAGGGCGGCCCGGACGGGGCCACCACCGTGCTGCCGGTCCAGATCTACAAGTCGGGCATCCGGGAGTCGGACTACGGCTACGCGTCGGCCCTGGGCGTGGCGCTGGCCGTCTTCACCATCATCTTCGCGGTGCTGTCCCTGCGGGGCGGCAAGCGCGACGCGGTCGAGCACTGAGCGGGGTCTGTCGTGGTTACCAAGTCTGAGAATCGGCGCAGCTTCGGTGTGCTGAACAAGCTGTCCCACGTCGCCCTGGCCGTGTGGGCCATCCTGATCATCTACCCGCTGATCTTCACGTTCCTGGCCGCGTTCAAGAACAACACCGAGATCTTCATCGGCAACCCGTTCGCGCTGCCGAGCGAGTGGGACTTCGGCTCGTTCGGGCGCGCTTGGACCGAGGCCAACGTCGGCCAGTACTTCATCAACAGCCTGGTCGTGGTGTTCTTCTCGACGCTGGGCACGATGGTGCTCGGCGCGATGGCCGCGTACGTGCTGGCCCGGTACGACTTCATCGGCAACCGGGTCATCTACTTCCTGTTCGTGGCCGGCCTGGCCTTCCCGGTGTACCTGGCGCTCACCCCGCTCTACATCGTGGTGCAGGAGCTGGGCCTGCTGGGCACGCACACCGGCCTGATCCTGGTGTACATCGCGTACTCGCTGCCGTTCACCGTGTTCTTCCTGGCCGCGTTCTTCAAGACGCTGCCCAACGCGGTGGCCGAGGCGGCGATGATCGACGGCGCGTCGCACACCCGCCTGTTCTTCACGGTGATGATGCCGATGGCCAAGCCCGGCCTGATCAGCATCACCATCTTCAACATCATCGGCCAGTGGAACCAGTACGTGCTGCCGGTCTCGCTGCTGCCCGGCGGCGCCGAGGGCCAGGAGAAGTGGCTGCTCACCCAGGGCATCGCCAGCATCTCCACCGCGGCCGGCTACCAGGCCGACTGGCCGGCCCTCTTCGCGGCCCTGTCGATCGCCATCATCCCGATGATCATCGTCTACACCATCTTCCAGCGCCAGATCCAGTCCGGCCTCACCGCCGGCGCCGTCAAGTAGCTCCACCCCGCGCCCACGCGGCACCTGTCAAGATCGCGACGATCTTGCGCGAACTGTTAGGGATATGCCCGAAAGGGGCGTGTCGTACCCGCAGTTCACGCAAGATCGTCGCGTTTTAGTCGGGGCGGGCGGCGGTGCAGTAGGCGTAGAGGTGGGTTTGGGGGGTGGTGGGGACGGTGGGGATCGGGGCGGGTTCCCAGTAGTCGGCGCGGAGTTCCTCGACGATGAAGCCGTGGCGGTTGAGGAGGTGGCGCAGGTCCTCGCGGGGGTATGAGGTCAGGGGGACCGG
Organism: Catellatospora bangladeshensis; assembly: GCF_016862575.1. Taxonomy (GTDB): domain Bacteria; phylum Actinomycetota; class Actinomycetes; order Mycobacteriales; family Micromonosporaceae; genus Catellatospora; species Catellatospora bangladeshensis. The sequence goes on from NZ_BONF01000016.1 coordinate 67,024, forward strand.
GGTGCCGAGGAAGTCGCGCATCAGGTGGTCGGTGTCGCCCTCGACCATGCCCAGGGCGAAGACGCCGTCGTGGGCCAGCACGTGGTGGATGTCGTCGAGGGCCTTCTCCACGTCGGGGCGGGGGAGCAGCAGCAGCGAGAAGAAGGCGACCACGCCGTCGAAACGCTGCTGGGTCGGGTGCAGGCCGTCCAGGTCGAACAGGTCGCGCTCGACGAAGATCGCCTCGGGCACGGTGTGCCGGGCCAGCTCCAGCATCACGGGCGAGGTGTCGATGCCGACCACGTGCATGCCGCCGTCGATGAGCTGGCGTGCGGTGGGCTCGCCGGAGCCGCAGCCGACGTCGAGGACCAGCGGCTTGTCCCGGCCGGCCAGCCGGTCCATCAGCCAGCGGCCGGCGGCGAGCTGCCCCGGCCGGTCCGCGAACGCCTCGCTGTAGGTCGCGCCGATCCGGTCGAAGACCGGCCCCGTCTCGGTCATAAGTCCCTTATAGCCGTAATCGCGGGAGGCCGGAGGTGAATCGGCATGTCCGCCCCCAGCAGCACAATGGTCGGCGTGACGGTGATCGCGGTGGTGGCGGACGGCAGCGGCGGCGGGGTGCTGCGCCCGCTGGACGCCGCGGGCGCGCAGGCGGGGCCGGACGAGCCCGTGGCCGATCTCGCCGCCGCCGTCGCCGCGCGGGACGCCGCCGGGCCGCGCTGGCTGTGGGGGTGCACCGAGCAGGTCTACCCGCCGCTGCTGGAGCGCGGCGTGCGGGTGCGCCGCTGCCACGACGTCGAGCTGGCCGAGGCGCTGCTGCTCGGGTACGCCGGCCGCTACGGCGAGCCGCGCTCGGCCGCCGCCGCGTACGCCCGGCTGGTCGGCGCGCCCGTGCCCGCCGACCACGCCGCCCGTCCCGGCCGCCCGCCCGGTGACCGGCAGGGCACCCTGTTCGACGACACGCCCGCCCCGGCCGAGGCGCCCGGCGGCGCCGCACCGCTGGACGTGCTCGGCACCGTGTACCGCGACCAGCTCGCCCGGATCGCGGCGACCGAGCACCCGCAGCGGATGCGGCTGCTGGTCGCCGCCGAGTCGGCCAGCGCGCTGGTCGCCGCCGAGATGGGGCACACGGGGCTGCCCTGGCAGGCCCGCACCCACGACGAGATCCTGGTCGGCCTGCTCGGCGAGCCGTCGCCGGTGGGCGGCCCGCCGCGCAGGCTCGCCGAGCTGTCCGGCCGCATCGCCGAGCTGCTCGACGCGCCCGGCCTGCACCCGGACTCGCCCGCCGAGCTGCGCCGGGCGCTGCGGCGGGCCGGGATCGAGGTGCCGAACACGCGCTCCTGGACGCTGCGCGCCGTCGACCATCCGGTGATCGGGGTGCTGCTGGAGTACAAGGAGCTGTACCGGATCTGGACCGCGCACGGCTGGAGCTGGCGCGAGCAGTGGGTGCACGACGGGCGCTTCCGGCCCGCGTACGTGGTCGCGGGGGTCGTGTCCGGGCGCTGGGCCACCCGGGGCGGGGGAGCGCTGCAGATCCCCAAGGCGGTGCGCGGCGCGGCGCGGGCCGAGCCCGGCTGGCGGCTGGTCGTCGCCGACGCGGGCCAGCTGGAGCCGCGCATCCTGGCCGCCGTGTCCGGCGACACCGGGCTGGCCCGCGCCGCCGGCTCGGGCGACCTGTACGCGGCGCTGGCCGCCGAGTCGTTCGGCGGCGACCGGGCCAAGGCCAAGCTCGCCCTGCTCGGCGCGATGTACGGGCAGACCGGCGGCGCGGCCGCCCCGGCGCTGGCGGCGCTGCGCGGCAGCTACCCGAAGGCGTGGACGTACGTCGAGGCGGCGGCGCGGGCCGGGGAGACCGGCGGGCTGGTGCGCTCCTGGCTGGGCCGGACCTGCCCGCCGTCGGCGCTGGAGTCGTCCTGGGCCGACGAGGGCGCGTCGGGCCGCTCGCGGGGCCGGTTCACCCGCAACTTCGTCATCCAGGCCACCGCCGCCGAGTGGGCCGCCTCGCTGCTGGCCACGCTGCGCGCCCGGCTCTGGGACACCCGTGCGGAGCTGGTCTTCTTCCAGCACGACGAGGTCATCGTGCACTGCCCCGCCGACGAGGCGGAGCTGGTGGTCGCCGCCCTGGAGGCCGGGGGAAAGGCGACGGGCGAGCTGCTGTTCGGCAGCTCGCCCGTGCGCTTCCCGCTCACGGTCGCCGTCGCGGACTCCTACGGCGACGCGAAGTAGCTCAGATCTCGATGTCGAAGCGCTTGAGCAGCGCCGGGGCCAGCAGGCCGGCGCCCGCCAGCACCGAGATGACGGTGAAGGCGGTGCGCAGCACGGTGGTCTCCACCTTGCTGCCGGCCTCGATGGCGAAGGTGTCCGGCAGGCCGATCATGCGCCACATGCGGCGGCCGGTCGGGATCGGCCACAGGATCGGCACGCCGGCGCGGGTGACGATGTCGCCCATCAGGTGCACGATGCAGCCGACGCCCACGGCCAGGCCGATCATCGGGTAACCGCGCTCGATCGTGGGCAGGAACTCGTACGCGAAGTACGCCGCCGCGCCCGAGGTCAGCGTGACGATGACCCAGCCCGCGCGGTCGGCCCACTTGTCGAACAGGCCGCGCAGCGCGAACCCGAACATGAAGAACAGGATGCCCATCACGGCCCACTTGCCGTAGTGGGTGCACAGCCAGGTCGCACCGAAGCCCATCAGCGCCGCGAACGGCAGCGTGTGGGTCAGCGTGCGGTGGCCGTTGTTACGGTCGGGGTCCTTGCTCAGCTTGGTGGCGGTATAGACGCCGACCGAGATCTTCTCGACCACCTCGGCGACGAACAGCGAGGCCACGCCGAAGCTGCGGGACACCGTGGAGCCGCCCTGGCCCTTGGTGACCTTGCCGGACATGTCCAGGTCGGGCAGCAGCGCACCGCCCGCGCACACCGCGGCGCCGATGGCGATCGTGGTGGCCGACTGCGGGTAGTCGAAGAACTGGGCCGCCACCCAGGACCCCGTCAGCCACGTGGCCGCGCCGGACAGCGCGTGCTGTGGACCCATCATGATGTTTCGTTCCTCCCCTAGCCGCCACAAGTGACCGCGTTGCGATCAACGCGCGCACACTGTGTCAAACAAGGGTGTCTGGATGCAATCGGCCGGACCTCCATAGCAGACGGTGGTCACCGTGTCACTCAGGGCGCGCCGGGGAGCCGTACCGGTCGCGCCGGACAATGCCCAGCTCATCGCGCAGCGCGTTCTCGGTCAGCGGATACGGGTGCCGCGGGGCGAGCCGCTCGGGCGTTGTCGGATCTCCGTCATCGTCCACGGGCAGCCCGGTCACGGCCCGTTCGGCGGCGGGGACGGGCACCCACGAGCGCCCGTCCCACATCACGTCGTCGCCGGTGTACGCGCCCGGCACGCCGTTGCCGGTCAGGTGCGCCCAGGCGTGCCCCAGCTCGTGGAACAGCACCACGACCGGCGGCGCGTCTCCGGCGAGGGAGTCGAAGCCGGGTTCGTACGCGATCACGAACCGGTCGTCGTCGCCGTCGGTCCCGGCGAACCCGTTGCCGGAGCCCGCGCCCAGCTCGCGGATGGTGACCGAGTCCGGCCCGTCCCCGGGCAGCCAGCCGTCCCCGGCGGCCAGCGCCGCGTCCAGCTCGGCGAGCAGCCGCCGCCCGGTGGGCGAGGCGCGCAGCAGGTCCAGATCGGACGCCACCCGCGCCGCGAACTCGGCCGAGCCCTCGATCAGCAGCCTCCCACCGGGCACCGTGGCGGGCGCGAGGTGCGCGAACTCGGCCGCACCGGCCGCCTCGCCGGCGTCGCCGGAGCGACCGGACACGGCGGGACCAGCGGGGTCGGCGGACACTGCGGGATCCGCGGGACCGGTGGGATCCACCGGATCGGTGGCGTCGCGGTAGGCGCGGTCGGTGCCCGCGGCACCGTCGAGCAGGTCGCGGCCTGCGCCGCCGGTGAGCGTGTCGTCGCCCGTGCCGCCGAGCAGCACGTCGCCGCCCCGGCCGCCGGACAGATGGTCGCCGCCGTCGCCGCCGCGCAGCAGGTCCGCGCCGTCCAGCCCGTAGGCGGTGTCGTCGCCGTCCCCGCCGTCGAGGTGGTCGTCGCCCGCGCCGCCGTCCAGGTAGTCGCGATCGTCTCCGCCCAGCAGCAGGTCGTCGCCGTCGCGGCCGAGCAGCGCGTCGCGGCCGCCCGCGCCGTGCAGCAGGTCGCCGCCGATGATCCGGTCGTCCCCGGCTCCGGCCAGCACGGTCACCGGAAGCCGCACCGCGGCATCGACCTCGACCGTGTCCCGGCCCGCGCCGGTGCGCAGGACGAGCCTGCCGTCGCCGACCACAGCCACGGTCGCGGCGCCCACCCGCACCACCGTCCCGCCCGCCGGGTCCGTGGTCACGCGCACGCCGTCGTCCCCGGCCCCGGTGTCCACCAGCGTCAGCCCGGCCCCGGTGACGACCGCGGCGGCCCCGGTCGGCTCGGGAGCGGGCATGGCGGGCAGCGGACGGCCCCGCTCGGCGAGCGCCTCCCACGCCGCGGTGATCGCGGCAAGCTCCGCGGCGGCGTCCTCGCCGGCGCTTTCGAGATCGCCGCGCAGTGCGGTGGCCTCGGCGAGGGCGGCGTGCACCCGCCGGGCCTGCGCGGGGCCGGTCACGGCGAACAGTGGCCGGTCCGGGCCGCCCTGGTGCGGCACCATCGCCGCGAGCCGGGCGAGACTCTCGTCCAGGTGCCGCTGGATGCCGTCGATCCGCCGGGCCAGCGTCTCCAGCGTGTCCGCGGCCCGCGTGGCGAGCGCTCGCGCGGTCCCCGCCAGGTCCATCAGGAGCAGACGGCCCGCGTCGTAGGCGTCCGCGTCGGCACCGTGCCATCCCGCCCGTTCTGCGGAGGCGGCGGCGAGTCCGGTGCCGGTCTCGTCGGCGGCTGCCGCGCACCCCCGCCATTCCTGGGCGGCGGCCCGCAGTGGCGCGCCCAGCACCGGTAGCGCCCACACCGGCGGCACGGCCAGCAGCACCGCCCCGGCACCGCTTCCTCCGGGCCGCAGCACCACGCCCGTGCCAGGAGTTCCTGCGGGCGGCAAGGCGCTCTTGCCGTCAGAGGCCGGGCCCGGCGGAGTCACGGCAAGCCTGAAGGTCGGCTGGGTGCGTCGGCCTGGCGGCAACCTTCTCCCGGCGCTTCACAACTTCTGAGTTGTGGGTACAACTCAGAAGTTGTGGGCTGGGCGGAGCGGCCTGCGCCGAGCGCGGCTGCGGCCTGGTCGTCGGCGCGGTCGTAGCGGGCGGTGACCAGGTAGAGAAGGTCGGCGTCGGCGAGCAGGCGATCGGCGAGGCGCCCGATCGCGACGGCCGCCGACCGCGTGGCCGCGCTGTGCGCGTCGGCGACCCGCGCGTCGACGCCGGTGACCCGGCCGGGCGGTGGCGGGGCGGCCCGGTGGAGGTCCGCGCCGAGCGTCTCCAGATGCGCCGCGAGGGCCAGCATCCGGGCCGGCTCCCCGGCGAGCAGCGTCATGGGCTCGAGCGTCGCACCGGCCGAGGGGCCGCACAACGCCCCTCGGCCGGTCTGTGGATAACTCCGCCCGGGACACGGCACCTCCTGCCCCGCCCGGCCGGGAGGCCGGTCACGCCACGGGGCTGCCCGCCTCGGCCGGGGCGAGGATGCCGGCCACCAGCTCGGTGAGCAGCCGCGGGCCGTGCTCGGTGAGCACCGACTCCGGATGGAACTGCACCCCCGCGAAGCCCGGCCCGCGCAGCGCGTGCACGAACCCGGTGCCGTCCTCCCGGGCCACCTCGACGTCGCCGTACGCGGTGGCCAGCAGCCTGCCCGGCGCGACGGCGGTGAAGGTGGAGTAGAAGCCGACGCGGTGCGTGGCGCCGAACAGGTCGACGTCGCAGGGCAGGCCCTGGTAGGGCACGTCCCGCCGGTGCAGGCGCAGGCCCAGGCGGCGGCTGAGCACCTGGTGCCCGAGGCACACGCCGAGCAGGGGCGCGCGCCGGGACAGCCGCTCCTCGACCACCCCGCCCAGCGCGGCGACCCGCGGGTCGGTCTCGTCGGCCGGGTCGCCGGGACCAGGCCCGGCCACCACGAGGTCGTACGCGCTCAGCGGGCCGATCGCGGTGGTGGGCTGGACGGTGACCCGCATGCCGAGCGAGCGCAGCACGTGGCCGAGCATGCCGGTGAACGTGTCCTCAGCGTCCACGATCAGCGCGGTGCGGCCGACCAGCGCGCCGGTCACCGGCTCGGGCTCGCGCTCGGTCAGCCAGAACCGGGACAGCCGCTCGTTGCGGGCAAGCAGCGTGACGCGTACCGCCGGATCGGCCGCCAGGTCGCGGATGTCCGCACCGGGCGACACGGCCGGCGCGGTGCGCAGGCCCAGCGCGGTGAGCACACCGCCCGCCTTGGCGTGGGTCTCGGCGACCTCACCGTCCGGAGTGGAGTCGCGGACCAGGGTCGCGCCCGCCTTGACCGCGATCTCGCCGCCGGGCGTGATGTCGGCGCAGCGGAACAGGATCGGGGCGTCCAGCGTCTGGCCGCCGTCGGCGTCACGGCCGAGCAGGGCCAGCACGCCGCCGTAGTAGGCGCGGCCGCTGTGCTCGTAGCGGGCGATGACGCGGGCCGCGTTCTCGATCGGGCTGCCGGTGAGGGTGGGCGCGAACATGGTCTCCCGCAGCACCTCCCGCACGTCCAGCCCGGTGCGCCCGGCCAGCAGGTACTCGGTGTGGGTCAGGTGCGTCATGTGCTTGAGGTAGGGGCCCAGGACCTGGCCGCCGCGGTCGGCGACCACGGCCATCATCTTCAGCTCCTCGTCCAGCACCATGGACAGCTCGTTGACCTCCTTGCGGTCGCTGAGGAAGCGCAGCAGCGTGTCCCGCCCCCCGGGGCCGGGGGCGAGGTCGCGGTGGCGCAGCGTGCCGGAGATCGGGTTCATCATGACCAGGCCGTCGTCGACGCTGACGTGCCGTTCGGGGGAGGCGCCGACCAGCGTCCGCCCGCCGGGCAGGTGCACCAGGAAGGTCCAGTACACGCCGCGCTCGCCGGTGATCAGGCGGCGCAGCGCGGCCCCGGCGAGCCGCCGCGGGTCGGCGTCGGTCCGGGCCCGCGCGGTGCGGTGGATGACGAAGTTCGAGCCCGCGCCCTGGCCGATCTCGTCGCGCAGCACCGCCGCCACCAGCTCGCGGTAGGCCGCGTCGTCGATGTCGAAGCCCAGGTCGGTCACGTCCGGGACGGTGTCCGGCAGGGCGGCCAGCGCCTCGTCCAGCGGGATGCGGTGATACGACTCGACGGTCAGGCACTCCAGCGGGGTGCCGTCGTCGACGCATGCGAACCCCCGCTCGGCGAACTGGCGGTAGGGCACGAGCGCGAGCGTGCGGGGGACGCTGGTGGGGAGTCCGCGGCGGTCCGCCGTCCAGGCGGGCTGCCGGGACGAGCCATCAGCGGAGGCCTCGTCGCCGGGCGCGTGCTCGGGCAGCGGGATGTCGGCCAGCCGCGCCACGGTGGACAGCGAGCCGCGCAGCACCTCGAGGTGCTCGGCGCCTTCGCGGCGCAGCAGCGCGAACGGCCCGGGGTCGGGCGCGCCGAGCAGATCGTGGAGCAGGTTCATCGATGGGTCTCCCGGTTCGGGGGGCCGAGCGCCGGGCGACGGGTAAAACAAAAGCCGCCTCGACGAGGCGGCCGCGGTCTGGGTATGCCTACCCGCGCGTGTCGATGGCCGCCGGTCTGGCGCGCCACCACTGGCTGCGGGTGAAGGTCATGGCGGCAACCGTACCGGGATCACGCGTGACTGTCCATATGCCTCACCGAGACGGTTGTCTCATTCGCGCTCACCTATCCACTTTTCAATGCGTGACGGGTAACATACCGCGAGTCACCGTTCGGTGGCCTAAGGAGGACCGGTGGCGACGGGAGCGCACGAACGGCGGGTGGCGACCCGCTTCGCAGCCGCCGTCGCCGCACCGCTGGTGGCCCTCACCGCCGCCTCCGCCGTGCTGGTCTACCAGGCCGTCGCCGACGCGCGGGCCGCCGACCGGCTGGCCGCGACCGTCGCGGGCGGCCCGGCCGCCGCCGAGCAGGCGTGGGGACGGGTGGTGACCACGTCGTTCCTGGTGCTGCTGGCGATCGCCGCGGTGACCGTGGTGGCCGTCGTGATCGGACGCGACCTGCTGGCCTCGCTGCGCGAGCTGCGTACGCGGGCGCTGGCGCTGGCCGAGGAGCTGCCCGCGGCGTTCGAGCGCGCCCGGTCCGGGCAGGAGGAGCCGCCCGCCGCGCCCCCGCCCGCGCCCGCGGGCGCCGACGAGTTCGGCGAGGCCGCGACGGCGCTGGAGCAGGTGCGCCATACCGTCGTCTCGCTGGCCGCCGGACAGGCCCGCTCCCGGCGCGCGGTGAACGGCATCTTCACGAACCTGGCCCGGCGCAGCCAGATCCTGGTCGAGCGGCAGCTGCGGCTGCTCGACGAGATGGAGCGCGACGAGCGCGACCCGGACCGGCTGTCGGCGTTGTTCAAGCTCGACCACCTGGCCGCCCGGCTGCGCCGCAACGACGAGAACCTGCTGGTCCTGGCCGGTGCCGAGCCGCGCCGCCGGTGGCGCGAGGGGGTGCCGCTGGCCGCCCTGGCGCTGGCCGCGCTCTCCGAGATCGAGCAGTACGAGCGGGTGCGCGCCGACGTCGACGACTCGCTGTACATCGCCGGCCACGCCGCCGCCGACATCGGCCACCTGCTGGCGGAGCTGCTGGACAACGCCACGGCGTTCTCCGCGCCCGCCACGGCGGTGCGGGTCGGCGCCCACGCGGTGGACGGCGGCGCCCTGGTGGAGATCGTGGACGAGGGCATCGGTCTTGGCGAGCAGGCGCTGGCCGAGGCGAACGCGCTGCTGGCGGTGCCGGCCGAGGTCGACCTGGCGGCCAGCGAGCGGATGGGGCTGGTCGTGGTGAGCCACCTCGCCGCCCGCCACGGCGTGCGGGTGCGCCTCACCTCCGTGCCCGGCGGCGGCACCCGGGCGGCGGCCGAGCTGCCCGCCACGCTGCTGGCCGAGCCGGCCGGCGAGCGGGGGCGGCCCCGCCCGGCCACCGTGGAGCCGTCGCGCGCACCGGAGCGTGGGCGCGAGCCTGATCCGGCGGCCACCGCCGCCACCCTGACCCGCCTCTACGAGGGCGTACGGCGCGGGCAGGCCGGGGACGGCGCGGCGGCGTCGCCGCCCGGACCGGACGAAACCAAGGGGGAGCCATGACCACTGCCATGCTCAGCAAACCGGCCCAGGACCTCAACTGGCTGGTCGCGGGGTTCGCCGACCGGGTGCCGGGCGCGCGCCACGCCGTGGTCGCGTCCTCCGACGGCCTGGTGGTCGCGGTCTCCGCGAACCTGGACCGCGCCACCGCCGACCAGCTCGCCGCGATCACGTCCGGCCTGCTCGGCATAGCGGGCTGTGTGTCCCAGCTGTCCGATGGTGACGAGGTGCGCCAGACGGTGATCGAGATGGCCCGGGGTTACTTCCTCACCATGGCCATCCGGGACGGCTCGGTGCTGGCCGTGATCGCCGACAACGACGCCGACCTGGGTGTGGTCGGCTTCGAGATGGCCCGCCTGGCCAAGCAGACCGGCGAGATCCTCACCCCGGCGCTGCGCGCCGAACTCCAGCGCGCCCTACCGCGCTGAGGCCGTGCCCGCAGTTTCGGGGAAACTGCACGACCGGCACGGCCCAGAGCCGCAATTTCCCCGAAACTGCGCGATTGGCGGAGGTGCGCTCTCCCCGAGACTGCGGCGGGGGGCTGCGGTGGGCCGGGTGATGGGGTCAGTCTCGGTTCTTGGCGAAGTCGCCGATCTCCTTGAGGAGGTCCTCGACGGGCTCCAGGGTTTCGCGGGCGTCGTCCTCGGCGTCCTGCGCCCAGTTGTGAACGCGCTTCTCCAGGCTCTCGGCGCGCTTGCGCACGTCGTTCCAGCGGCCGATCAGCGCGCGTCCTGAGATGTAACCGAGGCCGTCCTGCAGCACCTTCAGCTGCTCGTCGGTGAGCACCTCGGTGTTGCGGAGTTTATCGATCTCCCGGGTCAGGTCGGCGATGAGCTGCACGGCCTCCAGCGGGCCCTGCCGCTCGGGGGTGGGGCTGGGCTTGGCGGCCTGGGTGACGCGCGGCTTGCTGGGCGTGGGCGCGGCCACCACCCCCGCGGGGTCCTCCCGCAGCGCCGACATGATCATGAGCACCCCGCTGATCATGATGATCGCCATCACCAGTGCGACGGCCAGGACGGGGGTGCGGCTGCGCTTCGGCGGCCGCACCGGGACCGGCTGGCGCGGCGCGGCCTGCATCCGGGTGGGCGGCGAGGGCACCCGCGCCGCGCCGGAGATCGCGCCGCCGGTGGGCGCGAGCAGGGTGGGGTTCGGCGCGACGGCGGTCGCGGCGGTGGTGGTCGCGACGGGCACGGACGGGCCGCCCAGCGCCTGGGCGAGGTCGGCGGCGCGCGGGCGGCGCGCGGGGGAGGGGTCCACCGCGGCCGCGATCAGGGCGGCGACGGCGGGTGGGACGCCGGGCAGCGGCGGCACGGCCGCGGTGCGGGCGTGCGCCGCGGCGAACTGCTCCCAGCTGTCGATGCCGTGGTGCCGCCGGCCGGTGACCATCTCGATGAGCAGCAGGCCGAGGGCGTACACGTCGGCGGCCGGGTCGGCGGCCTTGGCGCTGATCCGCTCCGGGGCGGCGTACGCCGGGGTGCCGATGATGAGCGCGCCGGTGGCGTCGGGCAGGCCGGTCATCGCGGAGATGCCGAAGTCGAGCACCTTCGCGCCGGTCGGGGTGATCATGATGTTGCCGGGCTTGATGTCGCGGTGCACCACGTCCCGGGCGTGCGCGGCGGCCAGCGCCGAGGCCACCTGGGCGCCGATCGCGGCGGTCCGCGGCCACGGCACCGGCCCGCGGGCCATCAGGTCGGCCAGGGACTCCCCGGTCAGCAGCTCCATCACCAGGTACGGCTCGACGTGGCCGTCGGGGAAGGCGACCTCGCCGAAGTCGTGCACCGCGGTGATGTGCGGGTGGGTGAGCTGCGCCGCCGAACGCGCCTCGCGCAGCGCCCCGGCCCGCAGCGCCGGATCGGCCGCCATCGGGCCGGCCAGCACCTTCACCGCGACCGGGCGCCCGAGCACGAGGTCGTGGGCCTGCCAGACCTCCGCCATGCCGCCACTGCCGACGCGCCGGTCGAGCAGGTAGCGGTCGTGGAGCTTCAAACCGGGGGTGAAGGCGGACATGGTGGACAACCGTACCGCGTCCCAGCAACCGGTGACACCGTTCACGGGACTACGTGACCCCCGTCCCGCGTGGTTATATTCCTGCCTATGTCTGAGACCCCCGGACCAGGGCTTGTCCCGGTGCGCCGCCGCCCGGCGGCGGCACCCGAGGTGGCACCCGCCGACGACACGCCGATTTCGCCCGATTCGTCGGCTGCGACGTCCGCGGCTCCCGCGCCGGACACCGCCGACCAGGGCGCGGCGTGGCACCGGTGGCGCCCGTCGGTGGTCACCGGGTTCGTCACCTGGGCCGCGGGCATCCTGGCGTACTTCCTGGTGACCGCCGTCGCCTGGATGCCCACCGAGGGGCTGGACAGCAAGGCCGGCCCGGTGCCGACCACGTTCGGGCAGCTGATCTCGTCGTGGAACCACTGGGACACCGTCTGGTACGTGATCATCGCGGACTCGGGCTACGAGTACGACGAGCGCAGCACCGCGTTCTTCCCGCTCTACCCGATGACCGTGCGAGCCGCGAACGCGCTGCTGCCCGGCGGCACCTTCGAGGCCGGCCTGATCGTCGGCGCGCTGGCCTGCCTGGCCGCGCTGATCCTGATGCACCGGCTGGTCACCGAGATGCTCGGCGCCGCGGACGCCCGGCGCGCCACCTTCTACCTGCTCGCCTTCCCGACCGGGTTCTACCTGGTCGCGGCGTACAACGAGTCGCTGTTCGTGGCGCTGGCGCTGGCCTCGCTCTACTGCATGCGCAAGGGCCGCTGGTGGTGGGCGGCGATGTTCGCCGGCTACGCCAGCGCCACCCGGATGGCCGGGGTCATGCTCGGCGCCGCGTTCGTCTACGAGTACCTGCGCCAGCGCGGCTTCTCCGTGCGGCGGCTGCGCGACGCGGCGCGCGAGGGCCGGCTCGGCCGCCAGGTCGCGTCGCTGTTCGACCGCAACGCCTTCGCGGTGGTGCTGGTCCCGGCCGGGCTCGCGGCGTACATGCTGTTCTGCTACCTGACCTTCGGCAACGCGCTGCACTTCCTGGAGTCGCAGAAGGCCTGGTTCCGGTCCGGGTTCACCGCGCCGTGGCTGGTCATCGGCGACGTGGTCGACCTGATCAGCGGCAGCGAGTCGATCTACCACCCCGACGCGCTGCGCAACCTCGCCAACCTGACCACGGCGCTGGCCGTGCTGGCGCTGGTGGTGCTGTCCCTGGTGGGGCCGTGGAAGCTCGGCGGCGACCACGCGTACCTGGCGATCTTCGCGGCGATCATCATCCTCATGCCGCTGTCGAACCCGATCCACACGCACTACCCGATCAGCTCGACCTGGCGCTACGCGCTGGAGTGCACGGTGGCGTTCATGGTGCTGGCCAGGATGGGCCGCAACCCGCACTTCGACCGGGTCTACACCACCGTCGCGCTGGCCCTGCAGGGCGCGATGGTCATCGTCTTCGTCCAGAACAACTTCGTCGCCTGACCGCGACGGCGAGCCGACCCGGCCGTCGCAGGCCGGGGGTAATTCTCACCCGCTCCACTGATCGGGCCGGTCGATGATGTCCGGTCGGCCGGATTGTGCTCGGCCGATCGGTGATCGACGACCGTGATTCGCCACCGCGCCGCACGGCCGGAGACCGCATCTCACCGGGGGTGACGTCCACAGGGCGTCACCCCCGCGCTGTGCTGCGGTTCCGCGCGGCGCACGTCACGCGATGACAACTGAAAGTAGTCGGGACCACCGGGGCATGCGGGGTATGGCTAACCTGCGGAGACGGTAGCTCCTGGCCGCACTCGTACTTCCCTCAAGGACGGAGTGAAGCATGACTACTTTCGGTGACGACGAGCCGGTCGTGGGCCGGGCGCGCCCACCCATGGGGCCGCCGCCCGCCCAGGGCCGCGCCGGGGTGCCCCGGCCCGACGTGCCACCCGCCGCCCCGGTGGCCGCGAGGGCACGGGTAGCGCCGCCGGGGCGCGAGAAGAGACCGGTGGCCGCCGATGCGAAGCGCCGGAAACGGCGGGCGCTGATCGCGGCCGCGATCGGCGTGGCGATCATGCTGAGCGGCGTGGGGCTGATCGCGGGCACCTACTTCTACGCCAAGACGCCGCGGCCGGAGGAGCTGGCGCTCAAGGAGAACACCGAGGTCTTCTCCGTCGACGGCAAGCAGATCGCCAAGCTCGGCGCGGAGAACCGGACCGTGGTCCCGATGGAGACGCTGAGCGAGCCGGTGCGCAACGCGCTGATCGCGGGCGAGGACAAGAACTTCTACCAGCACAACGGCATCGACCTGTGGGGCATCGCGCGGGCCGCGTGGAACAACCTGACCGGCGGCGAGACCCAGGGCGCGTCGACGATCACCCAGCAGTACGCGCGCGCCGCGGCCGACGACCTGGAGATCACGTACGCGCGCAAGATGCGCGAGGCGGTGATGGCCCGCAAGCTGGAGGAGGAGTTCAGCAAGACCCAGATCATGGGCTTCTACCTGAACACCGTCTACTTCGGCCGCAGCGCCTACGGCGTCGGCGCGGCGGCGCAGGCGTACTTCGGCAAGCCCGCAGCCGAGCTCACCGTGCCGGAGGCGGCGGTGCTGGGCGCGGTGCTGCGCCAGCCCGAGCCGAGCGACTCCTTCGCCGGCTACGACCCGCACCACAACTCCGCGGCGGCGCGGGAGCGCTGGAACTACGTGCTCAACAACATGGTCGAGATGGGCTGGCTGAGTGCGGCCGACCGACAGGCGGCGGAGTACCCGGAGAAGTCGCTGAAGCCGTACAAGCCGGGCCAGCACGCGGGTGAGTGGGGCTACCAGGACCGGCCCACCGGCAATGTGATCAACTACGTGGCCGACGAGATGCGCGCCTGGAACATTCCGGACTGGCGCAGCGGCGGCTACCGGATCACCACGTCGATCGACTCCCGGGCGCAGGCGGCGCTGGAGAAGCAGATCAACCGCACCCACCAGTGGAAACGCACCTGCACCACGAAGGACGGCAAGGAGACCTGCACCGAGACGCTGGAGAAGGCGGTCGACGCCAAGGGCACCCAGCTGGCCGGGCAGCCGAAGAACCTGATGGCGGCGGCCGTCGCGATCGACCCGCGCAACGGCCGGGTCATCGCGTACTACGGCGGCAACGACGGCACCGGGGTCGACTACGCGGGCAGCAACGGCTCCGGCGCCGAGGAGTTCGGCGGCCACCCGCCCGCGTCCTCCTTCAAGATCTACACGCTGGCGGCGGCGCTGGAGAACGGCTACTCGATCAAGAGCCGCTTCGACTCCAGCCCGCTGTCGAAGAAGAACGGCGACGAGGCCGACGTGTCGAACTCGGGCCGGGACAACGACGTCAGCTGCGGGAAGTACTGCACGCTGGAGCTGATGACGGTCAAGTCGTACAACGTGCCGTTCTTCAAGATCGCGCGCGAGATCGGCCCGGAGAAGGTGGTCGACCTGGCCAGGCGGGCCGGTGTCACCACCATGTGGTCCAACGACGGCAAGGCCCAGCACCTGGGCCAGGACGGCGCGAAGACCGGCCGCGAGACGTTCTACTACCAGGTCGGCTTCGGGCAGTACCCGATCACCGTGCTGGACCACGCGTCCGGTGCCGCCACCTTCGCCGCGCACGGCACCTACCGCAAACCGCACTTCGTGGTGAAGGTCGAGCGCAAGGACCGGCAGACCGGCGAGTGGAAGCCGGTCGAGGGGCTGGGGGAGAAGGTCGAGTCGCGCAAGGCGTTCACCACGGAGATCGCCGACGAGGTGACCTCGGTGCTCAAGCAGATCCCGGGCGTGCACTCGCTGTCCGGGCGCGAAGCCGCCGGCAAGACCGGCACCTGGGAGAACGGCCAGCGTAAGGCCAACGGGGAGAAGGTGTACCCGGGGAAGAACTCGCACGCCTGGTTCGTCGGCTACACGCCGCAGATCGCGGCGGCGGTCTGGGTCGGCAACGTCCGCCAGGAGCTGCCGATCGTCGACAAGAACGGCGACAACATCGCCGGCGCGAGGCTTCCCGGGCAGATCTGGGAGGAGTTCATGAACGAGGCCCACAAGGCCATGAACCTCAAGCCCGAGCCGCTGCCCGACGGCACCGACGGCCGGATCGGCGACCCGGACAAGGGCGACGGTGCGTCACCGGCCGCGCCACCGCCCTCACCCACGCCGAGCTGCCAGCCCGGCGAGTGCGAGCCGTCCACCGAGCCCAGCAGCTCGCCCGAGCCCGAGCCCGAGCCGAGCAAGTCCCCCTCGCCCAAGCCCAACCCGCCGTCCCCCAGCGTCAAACCCCCGAACCCCTGACGGTGAAAGGAAGGGCACCTTCTTAACGGACGTCCGTTAAGAAGGTGCCCTTCCTTTCGTTCACAGCCAGCCGGAGCGGCGGAAGGCGCGGTACATCAGGACCGCGATGGTGAGCATGAGCAGCAGGATCGCGGGGTAGCCGAAGCGCCACTGGAGTTCCGGCATGTACACGAAGTTCATGCCGTAGATGCCGGCCAGCGCCGTCTGCGCGGCGGCCATGGCGGCCCACGCCGCGATCTTGCGCATGTCGTTGTTCTGGTCCACCGACAGCTGCGCCAGCCGCGCCTGCAGGATCGAGTTCAGCAGGTCGTCGTACGTGACGATGCGCTCCACCGTACGCAGCAGGTGGTCGTTGACGTCGCGGAAGTAGCGGCGGATCTCCTTGGCCAGCCCCTCCTTGTCCTCGGCGAGCATGCCCAGCGGCTGCTGGAGCGGGGCCACCGCCCGCTTGAACTCCATCAGCTCGCGCTTGAGCTGGTAGATCTGCGCGGCGCGGTTCTGCGGCTGGTTGCCGAAGACGTGGTCCTCCAGCTCGTCGATGTCGTTCTCGAACGCGACCGCGACCTCCAGGTACGAGTCGACCAGCCGGTCGGCCACCGCGTGCGCCACCGCCCACGGCCCCAGCGCCAGCCGGTCGGGCCGCCGTTCCAGGTCCGCGCGCACCGGGGCCAGCTCCCCGGCCGGGCCGTGCCGCACCGTGATCACGTAGCGCTCGCCGATGAAGATGGCCACCGAGCCGGTCTCCACCACCTCGCACGTCTCGGTCAGCTCCGGGTGCTCGACGTAGCGGGTGGTGCGCAGCACGAACACGGTCACGTCGGCGAACCGCTCGATCTTCGGGCGCTGCCGCCGGGTGGTCGCCGCCTCCACGGCCAGCTCGTCGAGCCCGAAGCGCTTGGCGATCGGGGCGAAGTCCGCCTCGGTGGGCTCGTGCAGGCCCAGCCACAGGAACGCCCCGGGCGTCGCCCGCACCGCCTCCAGGCCGGAGTCGTAGTCGCAGGCGCCCGGTCGCCGCCGGCCCTCGATGTAGACGGCGCAGTCGACGATGCGGCCGGACAGGTCCTCCGGCTCCGGCTCGGGCGTGGCCGGGTGGGCCGCTCCCGCCGGGCGGATGCGCTCGGCGGCCTTGCGCAGGGGCCGGGCCCAGGCCCAGGAGACGCCCGTCGGGTGCTGCTCCTCGCCCACGGTCACCCCCTCCGGATGATCTTAATCGGTCACAGGCGCTGGAAAGGTGTCGCGTAGCTGAACACTCCGGTCAGCGCCGGGTCGTACGCCGACAGCGCCCGCGCCTGGAAGGCGCCGCCCCACTCGGCCACCGGCGGTACGACGTCCAGCTCCTGCGCGGGCCGGAAGCCGAACCGGGTGTAGTAGCCCGGGTCGCCGAGCAGCAGCACCAGCGGCTCGCCGAGCGCGTCGGCGGCGCCGAGCACCGCGTGCATCAGGGCGCTGCCCACGCCGGAGCGCTGCCGGTCGGGGCGTACGCTCAGCGGCCCCAGGCCCAGCACGGGCCGGTCGCCGACGCGCCCGCGGGTGCATACCACGTGCCCACGACCTCGCCGCCGACGACGGCGACCAGCGAGAGCGCAGGCAGCCAGCCCTCGTCGACGCGCAGCTCGTCGAGCAGGCCGGCCTCGACCTGCGGCGCGGGGGCGTAGCGGGGAGCGAAGGCGGCCTCGGTCAGCGCGCGCACCGCCGCGACGTCGGTAGGTTCTTCCCGTCTGATCAGCACGGGTTGATCGTGCCGTACGGCGGGTACGCGCCCTCGCCCGCCCCGTCGACCTCCGCGCTGCCGCGTACCTGGAGCTTGCGCCGGGCACGTTCGTAGAACGAGGTGTGCCCGAGGCGCACCACCCGCGCCGCGTCGGCCAGTGCGCGCACGGCCAGCCGGTCGCCGGGCCCGACGCGGCCGTCCACCCGCCCGTCGACCTCGACGGCCAGCCGGCCGCTGCGCGGCAGCACGTCCAGGGCCAGCGCCTCGTCGGCGGAAAGCACCATGGCCCGGTTGAAGCTGGAGTGCGCGGCGGCGGCCACGACCAGCACCGCCCGCACCGTCGGCGAGACGATCGGGCCGCCGCTGGAGAAGCTGTACGCGGTCGAGCCGGTCGGCGTGGCGACGATGACGGCGTCGGCGGCGTACCGCACGAACGCGTGGTCCTCGACCCGGATCGCCACCGCGGCCAGGCCGTCCCCGGGGATGCGGCACAGCGCGATGTCGTTGAACGCGGTGACCTCGCGCCCGTCCGGCAGGGTCGTGCGCACCGCGAGCCGCGACTCCACCGAGTAGTGGTGGTTGTCGATCGATGACAGCGCCGTCGGTAGGCCGTCCACATCGATCTCGGGCAGGAAGCCGAGCCGCCCGAGGTTGACCCCGAGCACCGGCGTCGCCCGCCCCGCGCCCAGCCGCATGGTGCGCAGCATCGTCCCGTCGCCGCCCAGGCTGACCAGCAGGCTGGACCGCTCGGCCAGCTCCTCCGGGCCGACCGCGACCGCCTCGCACGCGATCCGGCCCACCTCGTCGGGCAGGCCGAGCACGGTCACGTCGCGGCGCCGGGCCCAGTCCGTGATGGTCTTGATGGCGGGCGCGGAGTCACGCTCCGGATGCAGCACCAGCCCGACCGTGTGTACCAGGCCCACGCTGCCACTCTACGGTCCGGCTCGCCCCGGTCCGGCGGCTTTGGGCAGCGCCGCCCGGATCGCCGGGACGGCCAGCAGCACCGGCAGCACCGGCCCCCACGCGGGCAGTCCCGGCAGCGTCAGCCAGGCCAGCCAGCCGAGGCAGAGCAGCCCCGCGACCGGTGCGGTCCCGCGCCGGGGACGGCGGAACGCGGTGTACGCGCCGTAGGCCAGCGGGACCACGCCCAGCATCACGGCGAGCCCCGCGGTGCGCACCTGCACCCACCCGTCCGCGGCCCAGTCGTTGCTGTAGACCCCCACCGCGTACGCCCCCGCCAGCGTGCCCGCCGCGGCGGCCCCGGTCCGTGTGAGTAGCCAGCGTGTGGCGCCCGGCCCGAGCAGCAGCCCCGCACCGGCGCACACCGCGACCGTGGCCGCGACCTGCCCGGTGACCGCGTCCAGCAGCCACGCGAACGCCAGCAGCCCGGCCGCGTACCCGGCCAGCACCGGCCCGGCCGCCGCGCGCGCCGGACTCTGGGGGGCCCGCACGGCTTCGACGCGGAGATACGCCATGGCGCCCACGACCAGGCAGGTGCCGAGCAGCACCTGGGCCAGGCGGCCGAAGCGCGGCAGCTCGCCCGCCACCTGCCAGCTCGCGGTGTCGAACGGCCCGAGCCAGGCGCCCGGCAGCGCGATCAGCAGGGTCGCCCACAGCCAGGACCGGGCGGACCCGCCGCGGCGGAGATCGGCCAGGGCCAGGCAGGCGAGCACCGCGACCGCCGCCGCCACCACGAGCCCGGCCTGCGCCACGGCGGGCTGGTAGTAGCCGGTGTGCGGGTGGCCGGGCGCGCCGTCGCGCCACAGGTGGGTGACCACGTCCGCGCCGCACGCCACGGCGACCGCGCCCAGCGCCGGACCGGCCCGCCGCTCGGCGTTCCGCCGGAACCCGTCCGTGCCCGCCAGCGCGACCAGCCCGAACACCGCGAGCGCCATGAGCACCCAGAGCGGCGGCCGGTCATACGCCGTCACCGGCGCGGCGAGCGGCAGCACCGCGGTGACGGCCAGCGCCCCGGCCAGGGCGGGCCGGGTGAACCGGGCCGGGGCCAGCAGCGCCACGGCACAGGCGGCCAGCCACGCGGCGTACGCGACCGGCCCGAGCGTGGGCGGCCCCAGCGGCTCCACCCGAGCCCACAGGAATGCGCTCAGCCCGCCGGCCAGCGCCAGCGCGACCGGCGCGGCCCGGGTCAGGCCGTCGGCCAGACCGTCGACGGTGGCCAGGCCCAGCCGCGTCCGCAGGCCGCCCTCGACCAGATCGGCCACGTCGCCCACGGTGGGCCGGGTCCGGCCCGGCGGGGCCAGGTCGAGCAGGGTCGCGAGCAGCTCGTCTTCCCGCACGTCGCGATAGGAGCGCGGGTAGCACCGCAGCAGCAGGCGGTAGCGGCGCTCCAGCGGGCTCATGCCGTGGCCGTGCCGCGCACATGCTGCCGCAGCCGCGCGGAAGCCGCGCGTGCGTTGTCAGCCATCCGTTCCACCTCGGCCGCCAGCACGTCGGCGCCCGGGTCGGTGAGCCGGTAGTAGCGGCGCAGCCGGCCCTCGACGACCTCCTCGCCTTCCTGCGCCACCAGTCCCTGCTCGCTGAGCCGGTCCAGCGCGCCGTAGAGCGTGCCGGGGCGCAGTGTCACCCGGCCGCTGGAGAGCGCGGCCACCTCCTGGATCACGCCGTATCCGTGCATCGGGCCCGCGGCCAGCGCGGAGAGGATGAGAAAGGTCGGTTCCTGCAGCGGTGCGGTCACCTCCTCGACGGTACGGCGACCGGTATATACCGTCAACCGGCCGGGTGGTCCACCGCCGCAGTGCCTTTGCTCTGCACACAAATACGCACCGGTTGCGTATTTGTGTGCAGAGCAAAGTCGCGGACAGGGTCAGGTGGCGCGGGGCTTGGCACGGCGGGTGGGCTCGGCCGCGGTCGGGTCCTCCGGCCACGGGTGGCGCGGGTAGCGGCCGCGCAGCTCGGCCCGGACCTGCGGGTATCCGTTGCGCCAGAAGGAGACCAGGTCACCGGTGACGGCGGCCGGCCGCCCGGCGGGGGAGAGCAGGTGCAGCACCACCGGCACCCGGTCCCCGGCGAGCCGGGGCGTGCGGGTCCAGCCGAACACCTCCTGCACCTTCACCGCCAGCACCGGCGCGGCCGGGTCGGTGTAGTCGACGCGGATGCGCGAGCCGCTGGGCACCTCCAGCCGCTCCGGCGCGAGCTGGTCCAGCTGCGCGGCCTGCGGCCAGGGCAGCAGCGTCCGCAGCGCCGCCGCCACGTCGATCCGCTGCAGGTCGTCGCGGCGCCGCGCGCTGCCCAGCGCGCCGCCGAGCCACTGCCCGGCCCGCGCCAGCAGCGCCTCGTCGTCGACGGCGGGCCACGGCTCGCCGAGCGCGTACGCGCAGAACGCCAGCCGCTCGCGCAGCGCCGTGGCCTCGGGCGTCCAGCGGAGCAGCCGCAGCCCCTCCCGGCGCAGTCCCTCGGCGAGGGCCGCCGCGACCCGCTCCCGGTCGGGCTTGGCCAGGGGCCGCTCGGTCAGGGTGATCGCGCCGAGCTGGGTGACCTGGCGGGCCACCACGTCCCCGTCGGACCAGGCGATCTCGTCGCCGGTGGCCAGCAGCGCGGCGGCGGACTGCCGCGCGGTCGCCTCGTCGGTGGCCGCGGCCAGCCGGATGCGCGCGGAGCTGCTGCCCGGCTGCCGGTCGGCGGCGGCCACGGCCAGCCACGGCACCCCGGTCAGCGGCGACCCTGGCGCCAGCTCCGCCGCGGTGCCCCCGGCCATCAGGTACGTCCGCCCGCCGGGTGTGCGCAGCCGCGCCACCCGCTCCGGATAGGCCAGCCCCACCACCAGCGCCGCGGCGAGGTCGTCCGGGAGCCGCCCGCCGCCCGGCCGGCCGCTCGCGCGGTCCTGGTGCGTCGTCGCGCGATCCGAGCCGCCGCCGTGCTGATCCCGTGGCGCGGTGGACGCTCCACGCTGATCCGGCCGTGCGGTGGACGCTCCATGCTGGTCCGGGGGCGGGGTCGACGCTCCACGCTGATCGGGCCGTGCGGTGGACGCTCCATGCTGGTCCGGGGGCGCGGTCGACGCTCCACGCAGCGAGGCGGGGGTCAGGCGGCGGACCTCGGTGCGCCAGGCGGCGCTCGCTGCGGGGTCGGCGCCGTCGCGCAGGCGGCGCCAGGCGGCGGACAGGTCGTCGGTCGGGATCGGCGCGTCGGCGGCCAGCAGCGCGACCACCTCGGCGGCGCGGTGCGCGCCGAGTTCCGCGGACGCGTCGAGCAGGGCGCGGGCCAGGCGCGGGTGCGCGCCGACGGCGGCGATCGCGCGGCCGCGTGCGGTGACCCGGGCCTCGGCGTCGAGCGCCCCGAGCGCGGTCAGCGTCTCCCGGGCCACCTGCGCGGCGGCGGCCGGCGGCGGGTCGAGCAGGGCCAGCCCGGCCCCGTCCGCGCTGGACCAGCAGGCCAGCTGGAGCACGAACGCGGTCAGGTCGGCCGACGCGATCTCGGGGTCGGGGTGCTCCGGCAGCCGCGCGTGCTCAGCCTGCGACCAGCACCGGTACGCGATACCCGGCCCCTGCCGCCCGGCGCGCCCGGCCCGCTGGTGCGCCGCGGCGCGCGAGGCCCGGACCGTGACCAGCGCGCCCAGCCCGCGGCCGAGGTCGGTACGCGGCACCCTTGCCAGCCCCGCGTCGACGACGACGCGTACCCCCGGCACGGTGAGGCTGCTCTCGGCGACCGCGGTGGCCAGCACGACGCGGCGGCGCGGGCCCGGCCGCAGCGCGGCGTCCTGGGTGCCCGCGGCCTGCCGTCCGTGCAGCTTGAGCAGGTCGGCGCCGGGCAGGCCGCCCAGCCGGGCCGCGACGCCGTCCAGCTCGCCCGCGCCGGGCAGGAAGACGAGCACGTCGCCCTCGGTGTCGCGCAGCGCCTCGCGGATCACGGCGGCGACGTGGTCGAGCAGGCGCGGATCGACCCGCAGGCCGTACGGCGCGTCCACCGGCCCGGTGGGCGGGCGCCAGCGCTCCTCGACCGGGTAAGGGCTGCCGGTCGCGGTGACCACGGGGGTGCCCGGCCCCAGCGCGGCGGACAGGCGTGCCGCCTGCGCGGTCGCGGAGGCGGCGACCAGCCGCAGGTCGGGGCGCAGCGCGGCGCGCACGTCGGTGGTGAAGGCCAGCGCCAGGTCCGTGTCGAGCTGGCGCTCGTGCACCTCGTCGAGCAGGATCGCGCTCACCCCGGCCAGCTCGGGATCGTGCTGGAGCCGCTGCACCAGCAGGCCGGTGGTGACCACCTCGACCCGGGTGTCGCGGCCGGTGCGGCTGTCGCCGCGCACGCTGTAGCCGACCGGGCCGCCGAGCGGTGTGCCGGTCAGCTCGGCCATGCGCCGGGCGGCGGCGCGGGCGGCCACCCGGCGCGGCTCGGCCACCACGATCCGGCCCTGGTACGCGCCCGCGAGCGCGAGCGGCGCCAGCGTGGTCTTGCCGGAGCCCGGCGGCGCGACCAGCACCGCGGTGCCCGGCCCGGCCAGCGCGTCCAGCAGCGCGGGCAGCGCCGCGCGGACCGGGAGGCCGGTCTCAGCCGAGTCGGGAAGCACCCGCCCAGTCTGCCGAACCCACCCGCCGCCGGGCGTACCCCCGTCCGGTTGGCGGCTGCGGTTTCGGGGAAAGTGCACGAATCGCGGGACGCGAACGTGCAGTTTCCCCGAAACTGCGCAGCGCGAGCGGGCCGGGGCGGGCCGGGGCGGGGCAGGCGGGGCGGTCAGGGGCGGATGAAGGCGATCATCGGGGTGAGGGCGGTGGTCTGGAGGACCATGGCGGTGGCGATCACCGCGACCGGCCACATCCGGGCCGAGCGGGCGCAGACCCAGGCCACGGAGATCTGCATGAACACCGCGAGGAAGATCCACAGCCGGGTGGTCTCGCCGCGGTTGATGCCGACCAGGTCCAGAAAGGCGAGCACGGCCAGCCCGGACAGGGTGAGCACGGCCGCGGTCCGGGTGACGCCCCGGCGCACCGCGTCCCAGGCGGCCCAGCCCAGCGCCACGCACCCGGCGATGCCCGCGCACAGCGCGAAGTCGCCCAGGTTGCGCACCACCCAGACGTCGTACGGCCGGTGCGCCCGCTCGTTGAAGTCGGTCGCGTCGGCCAGCACCTCGGCCAGGTTCACGAACAGGTCGTAGCCGAACGGGGCCCGCATGCCCAGGTACGCCGCGGCGAACGCGCCGAGCGTCAGCGACACCAGCCGCAGCAGGTCGAACCCGGACAGCTCGCGCCGGTAGAGGGCCAGCGCGGCCAGCGCGGCGAAGGTAAGGCCCATCACCAGCGGCAGCGGCTCGAAGAAGAACACCAGGTACAGCGAGGCGCCCAGGCCCACCGCCCAGCCCCAGTGCGGGCGGCGCAGGAAGCGCACGAACAGCCACAGCGCCAGCAGGATCGGCAGCGGCGACACCGTGTTCAGGATCGGCAGGAAGAACAGCCGGCCCGGCACCAGCAGGCACAGGATCATGGCGTACACCGCGACCCGGCCGTCGCCGAGCACCTCCCGCACGATCAGGTAGATCAGCAGCGCGGCCAGGCTGGACAGCGCCGTGATCAGCAGCCCGAGCGCCGCGGGCGACGTGCTGACCGTGCCGAGCAGGTGGTAGAGCAGCGTCTTGCCGGGCATGTTGGACCGGGCGTGCTGCGGCAGCTCGTGCACGATCTCGGTGAAGCGGGTCAGGTACTCGTACGCGCCGAAGCGCAGCGACGGGGTGTAGAACGAGTTCGCCTTGTCGCTGGCCACGATCGCGCCCAGCGAGACCTCGTCCTGCGCCCGCAGCAGCAGCTGCAGCGGCACCGCCGTGGCCAGCCACATGCCCACGGCCAGGCGCTCCCGGCCGCCCGCGAGCACCCGGTGGGTCAGCCACAGCAGCGCCAGCACGACCGCCGCCGCGCCCGCGAACGGCAGCAGCATCTCCCATGAGAATACGCCCACGTAGCGGTAGCGCCAGGCGCCCGCGCGCGAGCCGGCGGGCAGCAGCCGCAGCGCGGCCAGCACCGCGGCCGCCACGGTCAGCCCGGCCCCGGCCAGCACGACGGCGGTCACCGCGCGCGGCGTGCGATCCGCGACCGGCACGGGCGTGGGCGCGGCAGCGGTCGGCCGTTCGACGGTGAGCAGCGGGCTGTCGGCCACGGGCGGGTCCTTCCAAGCGGGTACGCAAAGCAGCCTGCTCGGGGGAGTCAGGCACGCGACACAAGCAACGGAGCAATCCCGACCCGGATACGGCCCGCTGCGTGACACGGTCAGCCGGTGCCCGGCCGGGACGGTCGGCCACGGCGCGACGGGACAGGACTTAGGGTGATCGGCGGACCCCGAGATCCCCGGAGGCGGCGATGCACCCGTTGCGTGAGGCGTACCTGCAGGCGGCACAGGCGGCCGCGGCGCTGCTCGGCGACCCGGCCGTGGCGGCCGCGTGGGAGCGGCCCAGTGCGCTGGCGGGGTTCACCGTCAGCGGGCTCGCCGGGCACCTGGCCAGCCAGGTCGTGGCCATGCCCCGGGTGCTGGCCGCGCCCGCCCCGGACGGCCCGCCCGTCGCGCTGCTGGACCACTACACCAAGGTGCGCTGGATCGGCGCGGACCTGGACGCCGACATCAACGTGCAGATCCGCGAAGGCGGCGAGAAGGCCGCGTCGATCGGTGCCGCGGCGCTGGCGGCGCAGACCGCCGAGGCGGCACGGGAGCTGGCGGGGCTGCTCGCCGAGGCGCCGGGCGAGCGGCTGATCAGCCCGCCCGCCGGGCCGTGGGCGCTGCGACTGGACGACTTCCTGGTGACCCGGATGATGGAGATCGCCGTGCACTCCGACGACCTGGCGTACAGCGTCGGCGTGCCCGCCCCGCAGCTGCCCGGCGCGGTCCTGGAGCCGGTGCTCGCCCTGCTCAGCGGCCTCGCCGTACGCCGCCATGGGCAGGCCGCGGTGCTCCGCGCGCTGAGCCGTGCCGAGCGCGCCCCCGCGTCCGTGACCGCGTTCTGAGGAGCCGTACGTGCAGCTCACCATCGACCACGACAGCGCCGTCCCGCCGTACGAGCAGGTCCGGCTGGGCATCGCCGAGCTGATCGGCAGCGGGCGGCTGCCCGTGGGCGCGCACCTGCCCACCATCCGGCAGCTCGCCGCCGACCTGGGCCTGGCCGTGAACACGGTGGCCCGCTCGTACCGCGAGCTGGAAGCCGCGGGGCTGGTGACGACCCGGCCCCGGCACGGCACCACGGTCGCCGAGCGCCGGCCCGGCCTGCCGCCCGGCGAGGTGCTGACCCGCCTCGACGCGGCCGCGCGTGCCTACCGGGCCGCCGCCCGGGAGCTGGGCGTCAGCCTCGACGGCGCGCTGCAGGCCGTGCGCCGCGTCGACGCTGAGGACCCGGCACGCCCCTCCTGAGCGGCTGAGCTGGGCATATGCTGGCCGTGTGGCGGACGGGGCCGCGGGGCGCTACCTCGCGATCGCCGATCACGGGCTGATCGGCGATCTGCGCAGCGTGGCCCTGGTCGGGGTGAACGGCACCATCGACTGGTACTGCTGCCCGCGCTTCGACTCGCCCAGCGTCTTCGCCTCGCTGCTCGACGCCGACCGGGGCGGGAAGTTCGAGCTGGCCCCGACCGTGCCCGCGGAGACCAAGCAGTTCTACTTCCCGGACACCAACGTCCTGATCACGCGTTTCTACGCGTACGACGGCGTGGGGGAGATCCAGGACTTCATGCCGATCGTGGGCGACCCCACCGAGGCGGGGCGGCACCGGCTGATCCGGCGCGTGCTGTGCGTACGCGGCAAGCTGCCCTTCGCCGCGCTGGTCGCGCCCCGGTTCGACTACGGCCGGGCGCACCACGAGGTGCGCTGCGACGGCGACCGGACGGTGTTCGGCTGCCACATGCTGACGCTGGCGCTGACCAGCAGCGTCGAGGTCACCGTGGACGGCGGTGACGCGCGGGCCGAGTTCACCCTCGCCGAGGGCGAGACGGCGGTGTTCGCGCTGGACCGGGTCTCCGACGAGCTGCGCCCCCGGTCCTGCCCGCTGGCCGAGGCGGAGGAGCAGTTCGCCGAGACCGTGCGCTACTGGCGGCGCTGGCTGGCCGGCTCGCGCTACCGGGGCCGGTGGCGGGAGATGGTGCACCGCTCGGCGCTGACCCTCAAGCTGCTCACGTACGCCCCGACCGGCGCGATCGTCGCCGCCGCGACCACCAGCCTGCCGGAGCAGATCGGCGGCGAGCGCAACTGGGACTACCGCTACGTGTGGATCCGCGACGCGGCGTTCTGCCTGTACGCGATGCTGCGGCTGGGCTTCTCCGAGGAGGCCGCCGCGTTCATGGACTTCCTGGACCGGCACGTGGCGCTGCGCGGCGACGGCCCGGACGGCCCGCTGCAGATCATGTACGGCATCGACGGCCGAACCGACCTCACCGAGCAGGAGCTGCCGCACCTGGAGGGCTACCGCTGCTCCGCGCCGGTGCGCATCGGCAACGACGCCGTCGGCCAGCTCCAGCTCGACATCTACGGCGCGCTGATCGACTCGATCTACCTGTACGACAAGTGGGCGCACCCTATCTCCAGCGACCGCTGGGAGGAGGTGATCGCGATCGTCGACTGGGTCTGCGGCAACTGGAACCAGCCCGACGAGGGCATCTGGGAGACCCGCGGCGGCCGCCGCAACTTCCTCTACTCGCGCCTGATGTGCTGGGTCGCCATCGAGCGCGCCATCCGCATGGCGGTGCACCGCGGCCTGCCCGCCGACCTGCCGCACTGGCGGCAGACCCGCGACGACATCTACTACCAGATCATGCGCAAGGGCTTCTCGACCGACCGGCAGGCGTTCACCCAGCACGAGGACGCCGACGTGCTCGACGCCGCGGTGCTGATGATGCCGATGGCCAAGTTCATGTCCCCGTCGGACCCGAAGTGGCTGTCCACCCTGGACGCCCTCACCCACGACCTGGTCTCCGACTCCCTCGTCTACCGCTACGACCCGCAGGTCAGCCCCGACGGCCTGCGCGGTGTCGAGGGCACCTTCTCCATCTGCTCCTTCTGGTACGTCGAGGCCCTCGCCCGCGCCGGCCGCCTCGACGACGCCCGCCTGGCCTTCGAGAAGATGCTCACCTACGCCAACCACGTCGGCCTGTTCGCCGAGCAGATCGGCCACACCGGCGAGCAGCTCGGCAACTTCCCGCAGGCGTTCACCCACCTCTCCCTCATCTCCGCCGCCGTCAACCTCGACCGCGCCCTCGGCTGAGAGGCCCGGTCAACATGTGGGCGCGGCGGGGCGGGGAGGGCGGGCGGGTTGTTAGGCTGGGCGGTGGGCCGTGACTGGCGCGCTGGGATGGGTCACCATCGGGGAGCGGCTCCGTCATCGTGACGCTGTGCCGTGCGCCTGGGCCTCTTCCATCACGTCTAGGAGGTCCGATGTCTGACGCGTCCCTGTCCAGCGAGTCCCTTGCCTACCGGCACGCGCTGGACGTCATCGCCGCCGTCGAGCCGACCGTCGCCGCCGCCATCGGCGCCGAGATCGCCGACCAGCGCGACTCCCTCAAGCTGATCGCCAGCGAGAACTACGCCTCGCCCGCGACCCTGCTGGCCATGGGCAACTGGTTCAGCGACAAGTACGCCGAGGGCACCGTCGGCCGCCGCTTCTACGCCGGCTGCAAGAACGTCGACACCGTCGAGGCGCTCGCCGCACAGCACGCCAGGGAGCTGTTCGGCGCGCAGCACGCGTACGTGCAGCCGCACTCCGGCATCGACGCCAACCTGGTCGCCTTCTGGGCCGTGCTCGCCCAGCGGGTCGAGGCCCCGGCGCTGGCCAAGGCGCAGGCGCGGCACGTCAACGACCTGAGCGAGGCCGACTGGGCCGCGCTGCGCCACGAGCTGGGCGACCAGCGCATGCTCGGCATGTCCCTGGACGCGGGCGGCCACCTCACCCACGGCTTCCGCCCCAACATCTCCGGCAAGATGTTCGAGCAGCGCAGCTACGGCACCGACCCGGCGACGGGCCTGCTCGACTACGACGCGCTGGCCAAGACGGCGCGCGAGTTCCGGCCGCTGATCATCGTCGCGGGGTATTCGGCGTACCCCCGCCTGGTGAACTTCCGGATCATGCGGGAGATCGCCGACGAGGTCGGCGCGACCCTGATGGTGGACATGGCGCACTTCGCGGGCCTGGTCGCGGGCAAGGTGCTCACCGGCGACTTCGACCCCATCCCGCACGCGCAGATCGTCACCACCACCACGCACAAGTCGCTGCGCGGCCCGCGCGGCGGCATGGTGCTGTGCCAGACCGAGCTGGCCGACCAGGTCGACCGCGGCTGCCCGATGGTGCTCGGCGGCCCGCTGCCGCACGTCATGGCCGCCAAGGCGGTCGCGCTCGCCGAGGCGAAGCGGCCGGAGTTCCGGGACTACGCGCAGCGCATCGTCGACAACGCGAACGCGCTGGCCGAGGGGCTGCTGCGGCGCGGCGCGACGCTGGTCACCGGCGGCACCGACAACCACCTGGTGCTGCTGGACGTGTCGTCGTACGGGCTCACCGGCCGGCAGGCCGAGTCGGCGCTGCTCGACTCGAACATCGTCACCAACCGCAACGCGGTGCCGCAGGACCGCAACGGCGCCTGGTACACCTCCGGCATCCGGTTCGGCACCCCCGCCCTGACCACGCGCGGCCTGGGCACGGCCGAGATGGACCAGATCGCCGAGCTGATCCACACCGTGCTGTCCGGCACCACGCCCGGCACCGGCAACGACGGCAAGCCGTCCAAGGCCGCGTACGTGATGGCCGACGGCGTCGCCGACCGCGTCGCGGGCCAGACCACCGACCTGCTCGCCGGCTTCCCGCTCTACCCGACCATCGACCTGGGCTGACCCGGCCCACTCGGCCACGGGCGAACGGCTGGGCGCCGGACCTCGCGAAGATCGCTGCTTCGTGTCATAAAGTGCGGTGGGACCGCAGATCATGACACGAAGCAGCGATCTTCGCCTGTTTTCAGGGGCTGGCGCCGGGAGATGGTCGCGGGTTGGGCCGGCGGTGGGGGAGGCCCGTGAATCGCGGCCGGTTTTGAAGGTGCGCGGGTGGGTTAGCTTGGGCCGGTGGAAATGATGACATTGATGGTGCTCGGGTTCGTCTGTCTGGTCGTCGTGGCGCTGATCATCGTGATCGCGGCGGTCGCGGCGGCGTCGAGCGGCAAGGGCAAGCAGCGACAGCTGCACAAACGGGGCGGCGGCCATCCTGTCCACCACCACACGGGCACTCACGGGGATCAGTCCTACACCGACCCGGCCTGGCAGGGCGGCGACCCCGACGGCGGGTCGCGCGGCTGGTCCGGTGGGGACTCCGGAGACTCCCGCGGCTGGTCCGGTGGGGACTCGGGCAGCTCGGGGTCCGGCGGCTGGTCGAGCGGTGACTCGGGCGGCTCGTCGAGCGGCGGCTGGTCCGGCGGCGACTCCGGCAGCTCCTCCGGCGGCAGCAGCGACTCGGGCGGCTCCAGCAGCTACTGACGGCAGGCTCGCGATCGTCCTGATGTGAAAGGCCCCGTCCGCACGAGCGGACGGGGCCTTCGTCATGCCAGAGGACCGGGCGGGTGATCAGCCCTTGTTCGGGCCCGCGGTCACCGTGTCCACGGCGACCAGGGTGATCAGGTCGTTGAGGTCCGCGCCGAGGTACGCGTAGTCGCCCGCGGCGTAGTAGCGGCACAGGCCGACGTCGAACACGGCCGGCTTGGTGCCGTGCTCGCAGGCCACGGCCCGGTGCCCGGCGGCGACCTTCAGCGAGCTGATGTCGTCGTTGCCCGCGTCCCCGAGCCCGCCCTGCGTGTCCTCATAGAGGCCCGGGCCGAGCGCCGACTTGCCGCCCTTGAAGTCCCGGTCGGTGTACGCGGTGACGCCGGCGCCCTTCGCCGTCTCGCCGGAGACCAGCAGCAGCGAGATCGCGTCGTCGAGGTCGGTGCCGGTGAGCGTGTGCTCGCCGGCCGGGAACGCGCGGCAGCGGCCGAGGTTGCCCGTCCCGCCGCCAGTGCCGCCGTCGTTGGCGCAGGCCACGACACGGTAGCCAGGCTCGACGCGCAGCGAGCTGATCGTGTCGTCGCCGACCTCGGCGAGTTCCTTCTGACGGCCCTCGTACACCCCGCCCTCCAGGCTCTGGGCCTTGCCCTTCGCCTTGGGCTCGCTGAACACGGTGACCGGCGGGCCGACCACGCCGAGCAGCGAGACCTTGCCGTTGAGCTCGCCCAGGGTGGCGTGCTCGCCGCTGCCGAGGATCCGGCACACGCCGAGGTCGGCGCTGCCCGCACGGTCCCGGTCGCAGGCGATGAGCCGGTATCCGGCGCCGATCTTCAGCGAGCTGATCGGCGTGCTGTCGCCGCCGGCCAGTTCCCCGGCCACCGACTCGTGCATGCCCGCGCCCAGCGGCTGGCTCGCTCCCTTCAGGTTCGTCTCGCGGTATCCGACGACGCCCCTGCCCTCGACCGGCCCGCCGAACACGGCGAGCGACGAGATCTTGTCGTTGAACTCGGCGAGCGAGCCGTGCGACCCGGCGCCGAAGTAGCGGCAGGTGCCGAGGCTGGGCGCGGCGGCTGGGCCGTCGCAGGCGACGACGCGGTAGCCGCCGGCCACCTTGAGCGAGCTGGCCGTGTTGTCCTTGAGCTTGCCGAACGCGCCTGCCGCGGCGTCGAAGATGCCGGTGCCGAGGCCGCGGGACTCGCCCTTGAAGCCGCTGTCGGAGTACAGCGTCACCGGCGAGCTGGTGCCCTTGGGCGCGTACCGCACGCGCAGGATCTTCGCGCCGGAGTCGGTGGCGTCGCCGATCTTGGTGTACAGCGTGGAGAAGTAGAGCCCGTCGGGTCCCGGGGCGAGCGCCGCGACGCTGGTCTTGCCGCTGCCGGTGTACTCGATGAGGGTCTTCGGGTCGTCGACCGAGCCGTCCTTGTCGAACTCGAACTCGACGATCTTCTTGCCGCGCCGCTGCGGGCCGGTGGCGTAGGTCGGGCCGCTGAGCGTGACGAACGCGTTGCCGTACTTCTCCTGCGGGAAGCCCGCCGCGTGGTAGACCTCCGGCTCGGTGAAGGCGATGTTGACCGGGCCCTGGGTCTCCTTCCAGTTGTAGAGGGCGTTCTTGGTCAGCCCGCTGGCGCCGCCGGTCCAGTGGTAGCGGCCGCCCTTGGTGATCCGGGCGAGCCGGTCGTTGACCGAGGGCCCGTTCTCGACCGAGTAGTGCTGCCCGTCGGCCGTGCGCCAGGCGCCGCCGAAGGGGTTGCGCAGCCCGTACGCCCAGATGTAGTCCCTGGCCTGGAACTTGCCGGTGCCCTTGTAGAACGGGTTGTCGCTGGGCGCGGTGCCGTCCAGGTTCATCCGCAGGACCTTGCCGCGGAAGGAGTCCATGTCCTCGGCGGTGTCGGCGACGAAGCCGTCGCCCATGTGCACGTAGAGCTTGCCGTCCGGGCCGATGGTCAGGTTCGAGATCTGGTGCGAGGTCGACTGCTCCTCGCCCGGGAACTTGATGATCGTGTTCTGCTTGGCGGCGGTGAACCCGCCGTCGGTGCTCTGGAAGCGCACGATCTTGGCCAGCAGGTCGCCGTCGTCCTTGTACAGCATGGCCGCGATGACGTCGCCGGTCTTCGGCTCGACCACGATGCCGGTCAGGCCCATCTCGCCGGTGCCCGGGAACTGGGCGCTGGGGTCGAAGTCGAGCAGGTCCTTGGCGTAGGTCTTCTTCTTGAAGTCCCCGGTGACCGTGATGATCTTCCCGTACAGCTCGGTGACGTAGAACAGCGGCTTGGCCGGGTCGCTCGGGTGGTTCGGCACCATCGCGATGTTCACCGGCAGCGCGAAGTCCTCGGCCACCTCCTCGACCACGAAGCCGGGCTGGTGCACCTTCCAGTCACCCTCACCGGGCAGCGGCTTGCGCTCCACGTCGGTCTTGAACGGCCGCGCGGAGTACGCCGTCCACCCGCCGGACGTGTCGCGGTGGCGGACCCGCAGCGTGTACTGCCTGTCCGGGAGCAGGTCGGCCCGGCCGGCGAAGGAGTTCTCGAACACGCCGTCGCCGAGGTGCACGTGGACCCGGCCGGTCCCGCTGGCGCAGGAGTCGAACCAGACCCGCTCGCCGCCGCCGGGGCTGCCCGCCCAGATCTCCCAGTCGGTGCACAGGTGCACGTCGCCGCCGTCGTTGCCCTGCAGCGGACGCGTCTCCATGTGCACGTCCGCGGCGCTGAGCACGCGGTTGTCCTTCTCCGGTTCGGTGATGACGGGCGCCGACGGGGCGGCCGCCCGCGCGGCCGACGGCGCGGGCGCCGCGGCGGTGGCGAACATGAGGACGCCGGACAGCAGGGCTGTGCCGAACGCCCCCACCCTGAAATCACTATTCATGCTGGATAAGCCCCCCGAATATGTCACCAAATGTGACAAACCAGGTCAGGCTACCCAGAGCGGAGAATGGTATAAAGCGCACGCGCCGGAGCCGCCGGCGGCTGTGTGCGGCCGGCCCAGCCGGTGCGCGACACACCTGCGGGAGGATTGCCGTGGGCCGCGCACCGGGTCCGTACAGCGGAACTGTGGGACCGGGACCGCCCCGGATGGGCCGGAGACGCTCCCACCCCGTAGAGCGCCGCCGGTGGCGGCGGCGTCACTGCACCGGGCGCACCTGGCCGGACACGGCGAGGTCGGTGGAGGAGCCGGGAGCCGCGAAACCGCGTCCGGGCGCCCGCGGCGTCTGGCTCGCCCGGGCGGGCGCCCCGTTCTCCTTCGGCGACTTCGACGGATGCGCCTTGCTCGGCTGGACCGGGCTCGGCTGGACCTGGCTCGGGTCCAGCGACGTTGCGGGGTCCCCACCCGGCTGGCCGCCGTTGGCCAGCAGCGCCTCGCAGAACGTGGTCAGGTCCTGGTCACCCGCGGCGGCCACCAGCGCGGCGTACTCGGGACTGTCGGTGGCCTTCGGCTTGTCCTTCTCCGCGGTCGCCAGGAAGCTGCGGCACAGACCCTGCGCGTTGGCGGGCAGCGACGTCCCGGGCAGCGCCGACGGGGACAGGCTGGACGAGGGCCCGGGCGTGGGCGTGGGCGTCGCCGACGGCGCCGACCCGCGCGAGCTGTGCGCCGCCGACGGGGAGTCGCCCGGGTCCTGCTGCGGGCCGATCGGGAACGGGTTCGGCAGCACGCCGGTGCCCGTGGCGAACGCGACCCCGCCCACCGTCAGCGCGGCGACCAGCGCGGCCACCTTGAGCGTGAGCGCCCGGCGCAGCGTGCGGCCGGGCCGCGTGACGGGCGACGGGTACGCCGCGCGGAACGCCGCCAGCACCGTCTCGGCGCCGGCGTGCTCCTCCGGGCGGCCCGGCGCGGCCGCGCGCATCAGCAGCTCGGCGAGGGGGTCGCCGGTGGCGCGCTGGGCGAAGGCGTCATCCAGCCGCCGTTCGGAGGCGGCCTGGTCGTGCGCGTCGAACAGTTCGGTCATGCCCCCTCCTCGCTTCGCCCGCCGGTCGTCTGAGCCGCTGTCACCCATATGAATCGCTTGCTCATATCACCTTCTTCAGCGCCGAGCGCCCGCCCGGTGTCACTCGGCGCCCCGATTCCGCTCTCCGCCGAGCACGTCGGCCAGCCGCCGCAGGCCGCGGTGTGCCGCCATGCGCACCGCGCCCGATCGCTTGCCCAGCACGTCGGCGGCGGACTGCGCGTCCAGGCCCATCACCGCGCGCAGCAGGACCGCCTCCGCCTGGTCCCGCGGCAGCGAGGCGATCAGGGCCAGCGCGCCGTCGGTGGTCATCAGCTGCTCGACCGCGACCGCCGTGTCGTCGGCGGCGGGCAGATCGGCCATCGCCTCCACCGGCAGCGGCACGGACGGGCGGCGCTGGTGGTGCCGCAGGTGGTCCATGGCGCGGTGCCGGGCGATGGTCGCGGCCCAGCGCCGGAACCCGTTCTCGTCGCCCCGGAAGGTGCGCAGGTCACGCACGATCTGCAGCCACGTCTCGGAGGCCACGTCCTCGGCGTCGGACCCGACGAGCAGCCGCAGGTAGCGCAGCAGGGCGGGCTGCACCGCGAGGTAGAGCCGGTTGAACGCGGCCTCGTCACCGTGGCGAGCCGATTCCACCGCCGCCGACAGGTCGACGGCAGCGTGCGGACGCACGTCGGTCACCGGCAGCTCCCCTCGCACGCGACCCTGAGCGATTGATTGTGCACACATCCCACCCGTCTGTGCGAACCGGTCCGGTACGCGCGGCAGATTCGCCTCATCCGGTGTGACGGACGGCGGGGCCCCGACGCTCTATCGGTGGCACGTGCGCACGTGCCCGCCGCCGGCTCCGGCCACGGCGAGTACGAGGTCAGGGCAGCGGAGATGAGCAGAAGAAAAGGCGCCAACCGACCGGTCTTCGTCGACCGCACCGGGCGCCGCCGGCGGATGTTCACACTGCTGGCGGCGGGCGGCGGGGTGCTGCTCACCCTGATGATCGGCGTCGTGGCGGCCGGCTTCCTCGGCGTCGACCCGGCCCAGCTGCCCGGTCTGCCCCAGTTGCTGCCGGACCGGCCGGTCGCCGAGCTG
The DNA here is from genome assembly GCF_016862575.1 of Catellatospora bangladeshensis. Classification (GTDB taxonomy): domain Bacteria; phylum Actinomycetota; class Actinomycetes; order Mycobacteriales; family Micromonosporaceae; genus Catellatospora; species Catellatospora bangladeshensis. The sequence continues at coordinate 101,626 of NZ_BONF01000016.1, forward strand.
TCCCCGACGGCCGAGCCGTCCCCCAGCCCTGAGCGGCAGACACAACCGTCGCCCGCCCCCGGGCCGGCGACCGTGTCGCCGACGCCCTCCCCGGCCAAGCAGACCGGCAAGCCGACGCCGCAGTCGTCGTCGGCCACCCGCGGCAACCGCCCCAGCGACCGGCCGCACCCGACGCAGTCGAAGAAGAACCCGTAACGATGACCCGTCACCTGAAGCGGCGTGAACCGCGCGCCCACTGGCTGCTGCTGGCGCTGTTCCTCACGGTCGCCCTGGCCGGGCTGTGCCTCAACGGATACGTCGAGCACGTCGGCGCGGAGGGCAGCGGCCCGCACCCGGTCGCCGACGACCGACCGGCCGCCGACGAGGTGATCGAGGGCGGCCCCGTGCAGCGGCCCGCCGCCGACGGCACCGTCACCACCAGCGCGATGCCGGCCAAGACCATCGCGCTCACCTTCGACGACGGCCCCGACCCGCAGTGGACCCCGAAGATCCTGGACGTGCTCGCCCGGCACGACGCCGCCGGGACCTTCTTCGTGGTCGGCGCGCAGGTCAACCGGCACCCCGAGCTGGCCCGGCGCATCGTCGACGCGGGCAGCGAGGTCGCCGTGCACACGTTCACCCACGTCGACCTGTCGTCGACCCCGGCGTGGCAGCGCAGCGTCGAGCTGAACCTGACCGGCAACGCCGTGGCCGCCGCGACCGGCGTCCGCGCCACCCTGATGCGCCCGCCCTACTCGGCGACCCCCGACGCGGTGACCGCCGCCGCGTACGACGCCATGCGCCAGGCCGCCGACGAGGGCTACCTGACCGTGCTCACCGACCTCGACACCCGCGACTGGGCCCGGCCCGGCGTCGAGCAGATCGTCGCCGCGGCCACCCCGGAGGCCGGAGCGGGCGCCGTCGTCATGATGCACGACTCCGGCGGCGACCGGTCGCAGACCGTGGCGGCGCTCGACGTGCTCATCCCGCGGCTGCAGGAGCAGGGTTACCGCTTCACCACCGTCTCCCAGGCCCTCGAACTGCCCGCGGCCCCGCCCGCCGAGGCGGGCCTGCGGCTGCGCGGGCACGCCCTGCGCTGGGCGCAGGTGGGCTCGGGCTGGCTGGCCGGGGCGATGACCTGGCTCATGCTCGCCGCCGTGGTGCTCGCCCTGCTGCGCCTGATCGTGCAGGTCTGGTGCGCCCGGGTGCACGTACGCCGGGTGCGCAAGGCGGCCCGCAGGCGCAAGCGCTACGTCGGGACGGTGTCGGTGATCGTGCCCGCCTACAACGAGGCCGCCAACATCGAGGCGACCGTGCGCTCGCTGCTCGCCAACGACTACCCGAACGTCGAGGTCATCGTCGTCGACGACGGCTCCAGCGACGGCACCGCCGAGATCGTGCGCCGGCTGCGCCTGCCCAACGTGTACGTCGTCGAGCAGGAGAACGCGGGCAAGCCCACCGCGCTGAACACCGGCGTCATGTTCGCCCGCGGCGACATCCTGGTCATGGTCGACGGCGACACCGTCTTCGAGCCCGACGCGATCGGCGAGCTGGTGCAGCCGCTGGCCGACCCGGCCGTCGGCGCCGTCTCCGGCAATACCAAGGTGGCCAACCGGGGCGGGCTGCTCGGCCGCTGGCAGCACCTCGAATACGTGATCGGCTTCAACCTCGACCGGCGCATGTTCGACATCCTGCAGTGCATGCCGACCGTGCCCGGCGCGATCGGCGCGTTCCGCCGCGAGGCCGTGGTCGACGTCGGCGGCGTGTCCACCCAGACGCTGGCCGAGGACACCGACTTCACCATGGCGATCATCCGGGCCGGCTGGCGGGTGGTGTACGCCCCCGACGCCATCGCGTGGACCGAGGCGCCCGCGTCGCTGCGGCAGCTGTGGCGGCAGCGCTACCGCTGGTGCTACGGCACCATGCAGGCGATGTGGAAGCACCGGCGGGCCGTCGTCGAGTCCGGGGCGTCCGGGCGGCTGGGGCGGCGTGGCCTGGCGTACCTCACCATGTTCCAGGTGCTGCTGCCGCTGGCCGCGCCGATGGTGGACATCTACGGCGTATACGGCGCGATCTTCCTGCCGCCGCTGCAGACGGCCGCGGTCTGGCTGGGCTTCACCGCGCTGCAGGCGCTGACGGCGGCGTACGCGCTGCGGCTGGACGGCGAGCGCTACGGCCCCATCTGGAGCCTGCCGCTGCAGCAGATCGTGTACCGGCAGCTGATGTACCTGGTCGTCATCCAGTCCACGGTGATGGCGCTGATCGGCGACCGGCTGCGCTGGCACCGCATGGTGCGCACCGGGGCCGCCACCGCCCACGCCCGCACCCACGCCTGACCGGCGTCGCCCACACGGACGGACAGCTTCCTCGCTCCTGGTGACGATGGCGGCGGCCGTCTCGCCCGGCTGCTTGGCGCGCCGGTAGCATCGATGATGTGCGGGCGACGGGATGGGTGAGGTCATGGAGCAGCGTGCCGCCGGCAAGAAGCGCGCGGTGACCAAGGACGTTGTCAAACGGTTCGCCGCGAAGTCCGCGAAGGTCTCCGCTCAGCTGGAGCGTCGGGATGTCCCGGCCGGTCATGTGCGCTCGGCGAAGGTCGCGGCCTACCTCGCCGCCCGGCGAGCACAAGACTGATGGCGCTTGCGCCTGGTTACGGTGAGACTCCGCTGCCCGATGATGAGCTGGTCTGGTTGGTGCCCGCGGCCCTGGAGGCCCTGGGCGAACCGGTCCGTAAGGCTGACATCTACGACCTCGAGGAAGCGGAGTACGAAGTCGTTGCCGAGCGGCTGATCCAGCAGGTGCTCGATGGGGACCTGGATGTCGAGGATCTGCTGAGGGACGGCTTTCTTCGCGATCTGCACACGAACCTGTACAGCGGCATCTGGCGGTGGGCCGGTCAATATCGCAGGCATGAAGTGACCATCGGCATCGCTCCGGAGCAGATCGCCACCACCCTGCGAAGCTCGCTCGAGTCGATGGCCTATCGCTGGCAGAACACCGACGACTGGAACGCTCGAGAGCTGGGCGTCGCTGCTCACGCGGAATCGGTGAGAATCCACCCCTTCTGGGACGGCAACGGCCGGACCACCCGGCTGTTCGCTGACCTGGTATTCCTGGCCGCTCAGGACGGAGAGACGATCGAGGTCTACGACTGGGCAGTGGACAAGGGCGAGTACATCGGCCTGCTGCGCCGCTACGACCAGGATCGGGATCCGCGAGCTTCGGCTCGGTTCGTCCCCGTGCAGCTGTTCGAATAGCGGTCTCTTACTCAGGCGGTCCCCGAGTGCGGCGGGACCGGGCGCTTCGGAACGCACCGTGCGCTGACCTCTGTGTCCAGTGCGCGGGTGAGGCGCTCCAGCACGTTCACGGTGGGGACCATGCCGCCCGCCTCGAACCGAGCAATCGCGGAGTGTGTCATGCCTGCCGCGTCGGCCAGCGCGGACTGGCTCCAGCCGCGCTGCTCGCGCAGTTCGCGTACCGCCCTGCCGAGTTCATACGCCAGGCGGGTCGCCTCGTACGCTTCGTGAGCGCCGGACTCGGCCATACGCCGGTCCCGCCACGACCGCCAGTCACCATGCCCGGCCGCTGGGCCACCTGCATTCATGGCGACGATGCTATGGCGACGTAGTTGATGATCGCCAATTCGATAGTGACACATGGACATCGATGGACGCTCTAACAGTGAACCTTGTTTCCTGTCGGGCGACACCCCAACGGAGGTCCTCATGAGACGCCTGGCACTGCTCATCGCCGTACTGATCGGGCTGGCCGGGCCGATGCCCGCGGCAGCCGCACCCGCCCCCGCGCCGCTCGCGGTGGCCGCGACGCCGATTCAGATCTACGGCGCGTGGCACTGCAGCAACGACGCCTGCACGTGGGGCACCGTGCGGTCGGTGGCCGAGTTCGACAGCCAGAACCACTGGCTCGTCGACCGCGGCGACGGCCGCCCGTCGGTCAACCTGGTCGTGCTCAGCTTCGTCAACCCGCTGAAGCTGCTCAACCAGACCACCGACGCGGCGACCCTCAACGGCGTGCCGCGCGGCATGACCCAGGAGATCGTCAACCACTTCACCTCGCGCGGCATCCGGGTCATGTTCTCCATCGGCGGCATCACGTACACCGACGACTGGGACGCGGCGCTGACCGCCAACGGCACCCTGCTCGGCCAGCGCGCGGCGGCGGTGGCCACCCAGTTCGGGGTCGGCATCGAGATCGACTACGAGCAGAACACGAACCCGAACACGGCCGCGCTGCAGAACTTCATCACCGCGTACCGGGCGGTGCACCCGTACGACGCCTCGGGCGCGAACCCGCGGGCGCGGTTGACGATCGACATCGCGGCCGGGGACCGGTGGCTGATCGAGCTGAACCGCAAGGCGACCGCGGACTGGCTGCGCACCGACAACCCGGTGCTGGACTGGGCGAACGCGATGGTGCCCGCGCGGCAGCCGTCCGTGTCGTCGGCGCAGGCCAACTGGCAGGAGCATGTGGACGGCAAGCTGCAGTACAGCCCGCCGGTGCCGCCGCTGGCCCCGGCCAAGTTCACCGGCGGCCTCTACGTCGCCGAGGGCGCCAAGGTCCGCCCCGAGTGCAACAACTACGCGAACTCGCTGCAGAAGGCGACCGCGCCGTACGTGCAGTCGGTCGCGCCCAACGGCGCCGGTACGACGGCGGGCATGCTCGGCTTCATGTTCTGGGCCGCCGAGAAGCCCTCGACCCGCGGCATCGGCACCGCCCCGCCCAACACCTGTGAGAACGGCATGGGCGCCGGCGCCACCGCCCTCTCCATCCCCATCCCCATGCCCTCGCTCCGCCAGAGCTGACCCATCTACAAGATCGCGGCGATCTTGCGTGAACTGTTAGGGATATGCCCGTTGCGGGCGTGTCGTCCCCACAGTTCACGCAAGATCGCCGCAAGGGGGCGTCACGCGCGGTAGGCGTTCCAGGCGTCGAGCATGCGGGTGGCCTGGCCGGCGGTGAACTCGTACATGCAGGCGTCGTCGGTGTAGTCCATGAAGTTGTGGATCGGGTCCAGGCCCGGCTTGCTCTTGCAGGTGTCGAGGTTGGTCGGGCAGCCGAAGGCGGCCGACTTCTCGGCGGGCGTGTCGGCGACCTGGTCGCCCTGGCCGTTACAGCCGCCCTGGAAGGTGTGGTAGAGGTTCAGCCAGTGGCCGATCTCGTGGGTGGCGGTGTCGCCCAGGTTGTACGGGCTGGCGTTGCCGCCGGGCAGCGACTCGGCGAGGATGACCGCGCCGTCGTACGTGGTGAGGTTCGACTGCGGGAAGGTCGCCCAGCCCAGCAGGTCCTGGCTGAGCAGGCCGGTGTAGATGTTGAGGGTGCCCGCGCCGCCGACGCGCAGCGCCGCCTTCATCGCCTTCTCCGTGTTGGAGTTGTAGACGATCGGGTACCAGGCCGCGTTGGTGACCCGGTTGATCGACTGCAGCTGGAACGCGAACGCGGTCGCGGCCCCGCCGGTGCCACCGGAGTAGGCCTGGTTGAGCACGTTGATCTGGCTGGTGATCATCGAGTCCGGGATGTTGCCGTTGGCGCGGGTGCCGTCCTCGGAGATCACGTGCACCACCACCGGGATGGTGACGGCGGCCGCGGCCGCGGTGGCGGCCTGGGCGGGCGCCTTGCCGCGCGCCTTGAGGGCGGCCTGCAGCGCCTTCTCGTTGGCGGTGACCTGGTCGGCGGTCAGCTCGTTGGGGTCGGTCTTGGCGGAGCCGCCGGGCTTGGCCTTCGCGTGCGCGTCGGCGGCGGGTTCCACACAGACCGGCGCGGGCGCCGCGGCCACACCGACCGCCGCCCCTCCGGTGAGAGTGGACGCCGCGACGAGCGCGGTCAGCCCGAGCGTGCTGAGGGAGCGCCTCAGGTTCATCGAATCACCTCTCCTGCCCACGGCGCGGTGGGGTTGTCCGCGCCGTTCACATGCATGTGGGAGGGACGTTAGAGACGATCGTCGGGTATCTAAATCATTCGATCGGCGGGGGCGGCTGTCGCGGTCGTGTCACGGGTGCTCGTTCTGCCTGATTCGGGATGGCCGAGGCGCTCTGTCCGGTAGAACTGGGGCTGTGGCCGACCGTCGCGCGCCGTTGCCGGAGCTGATCCGGCCCATGCTGGCCACCCTCGGTGAGCTGCCCCCGCCCGCGCAGGACGGAAGCTACGGCTACGAGCTCAAATGGGACGGTGTACGCGCGATCGGGTACGCCGAGGGCGGCCGGGTGCGCGCGCTGACCCGCAACGACCTCGACGTCACCGCGGCATACCCGGAGCTGCTTGCCTTCGGTGCGGCGCTGGGCACGACGAGCGCGGTCTTCGACGGGGAGCTGATCGCGTTCGACGCCGCCGGGCGGGTCTCGTTCGGGGCGCTGCAGCCGCGGATGCACCTGCAGGACGCGGCGCGGGTGCGGCGGCTGGCCGCGTCGACCCCGGTCACCTACGTCCTGTTCGACCTGCTGCACCTGAACGGGCGCGACACGACCGGACTGCCGTACCGGCAGCGCCGCGAGCTGCTGGAGGGGCTGGGGCTGTCCGGGCCGCACTGGGACACGCCGCCCTACACCGAGGGCGGCGGGCCGCGCCTGCTGGCGACCTCGCGCGAGCAGGGGCTGGAGGGAGTGATGGCGAAGCTGCTCGACACGCCCTACGAGCCCGGCCGCAGGTCCCGCGCGTGGATAAAGATCAAGAATCTGCGTACCCAGGAGGCCGTGATCGTCGGCTGGCGGCCCGGCCAGGGCAACCGCGCCGACACCATCGGCTCGCTGCTGCTCGGCATCCCGGGAACCGGCGGCCTGGTGTACGTCGGCTCGGTCGGCACCGGCTTCACCCGGCAGATGCTCGGCGACCTGCGCGCACGGCTGTCGAAACTGGAGCGGGCGGATTCACCGCTGGCCGCATCGCCGCCCGCCCGGGATGCCCGCGACGCGCACTGGGTGAGCCCGGAGCTGGTCGGCGAGGTGCGCTTCACCGAGTGGACGCGCGACGGCCGCCTGCGCCACCCCGCCTGGCGCGGCCTGCGCCCGGACAAGTCCCCATCGGACGTCGTCCGCGAATCCTGAGGTTAGGAAGGGCACCTTCTACTACGGAATCCGAGCTGAGCAGCCGCTCGTCTCGCTGACGCGAGCCGACGAAGGTGCCCTTCCTTACCTGCCGAGGAGGGGGATGTCGAGGATGCCGGCGTGGTAGTCGCGGACCGCCTGGGACAGCTCGTCGATGCTGAGCTGGCCGTCGTGGTTCTCGTCGATCTGGTCGAACGCCTCTTCGGCGTGCGGCTTGGTGACGCCGATCGCCTCGATCCAGTTGCGGAACTCGACGGGGTTGATCTGGCGGTCGCCGTCGGTGTCGCACAGGTCGAGGGTCGCGCTGAGGGTCGGGCGCAGCACGGCGCTGAAGCCGGTGTCGCCCATCAGGATGATCTCGGTCTGCGCCACCCGGTCGAACTGCTTCGCCGACAGCGTGCCGTCGGGATCCACGTGCGCCTTGGTGGCCAGGTACTCCCACATGGCCAGATAGGCGTCCATGACCGCGCGGGCCCGCGGGGAACGCTCGTCCTCACCGAACGCGGCCACGATGCGACGGCCCTCGTTCTCGAAGTCCGAGCGGTCCACGTGCCCGTTGCCGTCGGTGTCCCACAGCCGGAACCGCCGTGCGAGCCGCTCGCTCCGAACGTCCAACATGTGTCGCACCCCCTGCTCTGCCGGCGCAACGCCGTACGGAAACCGGTGGCCTCATGATGGGAACCCGTCAGCCGCGGAACCCGAGGCCTGACTGGACATTACCAAGCGCCGCGAACCGGCGACGCCTCGTTGCCGTTCTGTTACACAGAGTGTGTGGCCGGCGCGGCGGCGCGTTTGCCGTCTGCGGCCCGGGGGAATACAGGCCCGTATGGCGCGCCCTCGCATCGTCGTCGTCGGGGCGGGGTTCGCGGGTTACCACGCGGCCCGCGCACTGGCCCGCTCCGCACACGGCAACGCCGACATCCTGGTGATCAACCCGACCGACTACCTGCTCTACGTGCCGCTGCTGCCCGAGGTCATGGCGGGGCTGCTAGAGCCGCGGCGCATCGCCGTGTCGCTGGCCCGCGCGCTGCCGCAGGTGCGGCTCGTGCCCGGCGAGGTGCAGAGCATCGACCTCGACCGCCGCCGCCTGCTCTGCCTCGGCCCGGAGGGCGGCAGCGCCGTCGTCGAGTACGACCGCCTCGTGCTCACGCCCGGCAGCGTCAACCGGCTGCTGCCCATCCCGGGCGTCGGCATGTACGCCCACGGCCTGCGCGGCCTCGCCGAGGCGATGTTCCTGCGCGACCACATCACCCTCCAGCTCGAACTCGCCGCCAACACCACCGACCCCGAGGAGCGCCGCGCCCGCTGCACTTTCGTCGTGGTCGGCGCGGGCTACACCGGCACCGAGGTCGCCGCGCACGGGCAGCTGTTCACCGACGCGCTCCAGCAGGCGCTGCCCCGGCTCCGGGAGCGGCCCCGCTGGCTGCTGCTCGACACCGCCGAGCGGGTGCTGCCCGAACTCGATCCGCGCCTGTCCCGCACCGCCGCCCGGGTGCTCGCCCGCCGCGGCGTGGACGTGCGCATGGGCACCTCCGTGGTGGAGGCCCAGGCCGACGGGGTGCGCCTCACCGACGACTCGTACGTGCCGACCCGCTCGCTGGTCTGGTGCGTCGGCGTGCGCCCCGACCCGCTCGTGGAGAGCCTCGGGCTGCCCACGGTGCAGGGCCGGCTCGTGGTCGACGAGTACCTCACCGTGCCCGGTCACCCCGAGCTGTTCGCCTGCGGCGACGCCGCGGCCGTGCCCGACCTGACCCGCCCCGGCCAGTACACCCCGATGACCGCCCAGCACGCGGTACGCCAGGGGCGGGTGCTCGCGCAGAACGTCGCGGCCTCGTGCGGGGTGGGCACGCGCAAGGCGTACCGCCACCACGATCTCGGGTTCCTGGTCGACCTCGGCGGCTGGGACGCGGCCGCCAACCCGCTCGGCGTGCCGCTGTCCGGGCTGCCCGCGGCCGTGGTCACCCGCGGCTACCACCTGCTGTCGCTGCCCGGCAACCGCGGCCGGGTCGCCGCCGACTGGCTGCTCGACGCGCTGCTGCCGACGTCCGCCGTACGCCTCGGCCTGGTCCCGCCGCAGGCCGCCGACCTGCAGCTGAGCAGCGAACCGCTCGCCTCCGCGGCCCGCCACGCGGCCCCCGCCCCGCCCGTCCCGGCCGGGTTCATGCCCGCCGACCCCGACGGCGAGCGCTGAAGGTCAGCTGGCGCGGGACTTGCGGGTGGGCAGGGGGAGGCCGAGCTGCTCGCGGATGGCGCGCTGCACGGCGGGCTTGCTCGCGGTGGCGTCCACGCTGACGACCAGCTCCTTGGCCCGGAACAGCTCCAGCGCCGGGTCGGTCTTCGCGTGGTAGTCGGCCAGCCGGGCGGCTAGCGCCTCCTCGGTGTCGTCCTCGCGGCTGACCAGCTCGCCGCCGCAGGCGTCGCAGCGTCCCTCGCGCACCGGCCGGTGCTCGATCAGGTTGTAGTCCATGCCGCAGTTCGAGCACAGGCGGCGGGCCAGCACCCGGCGGCGCACCTCGCTGTCGGGCAGGTCGAGGTGGATGACGGCGTCTACGTCGTACCCCTCCATGAAGAACTGGGCCTGGCGCCGGTTGCGGGGGAAGCCGTCGAGGATGAAGCCGTAGTTCCAGTCGTGCAGGGCGAGCCGGTCGCGCACCACGGACTCGGTGAGCGCGTCGTCGACCAGCTCCCCGGCGCTCATCGCCCGGCGCACCTGCGCCCCGAGCTTGGTGTGGTACTGCACGTGCCAGCGGTAGATGTCGCCGACCGCGATGTGCACCAGGTCGAACTCCGCGGCGAGCTGCTTGGCCTGGGTGCCCTTGCCGCTGCCCTGGATTCCCATGATCACGTACTTGCGCACGACTGGATCCTTTCACGCCGGGGTATCGGTAACGAGTGATTTGTCTCGCTCGCGGGTCTTTACGGCGGTAGGTTGCGAACGTGGGGCCATCCGCTGAGGACCATGCCGGAGCCGTACGCGCACTGCGGGCGCAGTACGAGTCACTGCCCCGCGGGGAGACCGTACGGCTCGCGAAGAGAACGTCCAACCTGTTTCGCTTCGGGCGCGCGAGCGCCGGGCCGGGGCTCGACGTCAGCGGCTTCGACCGGTTGATCGAGGTGGACCCCGCCGCCCGCACCGCGCGGGTGCAGGGCATGGTGACCTACGAGCGGCTGGTCGACGCGACCCTGCGCCACGGCCTGATGCCGCTGGTCGTGCCGCAGCTCAAGACGATCACGCTGGGCGGTGCGGTGGCCGGGCTGGGCATCGAGTCCGCCTCGTTCCGCAACGGGCTGCCGCACGAGTCGGTGCTGGAGATGGAGATCATGACCGGCGACGGCCGGGTGATCGCCGCCCGGCCGGATAACGAGCACGCCGCGCTGTTCCGGGCCTTCCCGAACTCGTACGGCACGCTCGGCTACGCGCTGCGGCTGACCATCGAGCTGGAGCCGGTGCGGCCGTTCGTGAAGCTGCGACACCGGCGCTTCGACGACGCCGCGGCCTGCTTCGCCGCGCTCGACGAGATCTGCACGAGCGGCCACGACGGCGACGCCCGGGTGGACTTCCTGGACGGCACCGTGTTCGGGCCCCGGCAGATGTACCTGACCATCGCCTCGTTCACCGACACCGCGCCGTGGACCAGCGACTACACCGGCCAGGAGATCTACTACCGGTCGCCGCTGCGCCGCCCCATCGACTACCTGCCCGTGCGCGACTACCTGTGGCGCTGGGACACGGACTGGTTCTGGTGCTCGCGCGCGTTCGGCGCCCAGCACCCGGTGGTGCGCCGGCTGTGGCCGCGCCGCTACCGCCGCTCCGACGTGTACCACCGCATCGTCGGCTTCGACCGGCGGCACCGGGTCAGCGCCCGGCTGGACCGGCTGCGCGGCCGCCCGCCGCAGGAGGCGGTGGTGCAGGACGTCGAGGTGCCGGTCGGGCAGGCTCCGGAGTTCCTGGAGTTCTTCCTCGGCGAGGTCGGCATCACGCCGGTGTGGCTGTGCCCGCTGCGGCTGCGCCACCCCGAGCCGTGGCCGCTCTACCCGCTCAAGCCCGGCGGGCTGTACGTCAACTTCGGGTTCTGGTCCAGCGTGGCCCGCCGCCCGGGCCAGCCCGAGGACCACCACAACCGGCTCATCGAGGCCCGGGTGGACGAGCTGGGCGGGCACAAGTCGCTCTACTCCACCGTGCACTACCCGCCCGAGGAGTTCTGGGAGCTCTACAACGGTCCGGCGTACGCCGCGGTGAAACGCGAGTACGACCCGGACGGGCGGCTACCCGACCTGTACGACAAATGCGTTCGGTGAGGTGTGTCCATGGCAGTGGCGAAGGTGATCGAGGGGCTCATCGCGGGCCCGGTGCCGGTGCGGTTCACCGCGTTCGACGGCAGCAGCGCGGGCCCGCCCGACGCGGACGTCACCATCGAGATCCGCAGCCCGCGGGCGCTGAACTACCTGGCGACGGCCAACGGCGGGCTGGGACTGGCGCGGGCGTACGTCTCCGGTGACATCGAGGTGTCCGGCGACCTGTACACCGCGCTCGCCGGGCTGGACCGGCTGGAGCTGGACAAGTCCTGGTCCAAGCGGCTGCGCACGCTGCGCGATCTCGGCGGGATCAAGCTGCTCAACCCGCCGCCCCGGCCGCCGATGGAGGTGCGCCTGCACGGGCGGCTGCACTCCAAGGCCCGCGACCGGGCCGCGATCGCGCATCACTACGACGTGTCCAACCGCTTCTACGAGTGGCTGCTCGGCCCGTCCATGGCGTACACCTGCGCGGTCTACCCCGACGCGGCGGCGACCCTGGAGCAGGCCCAGTTCGCCAAGCACGACCTGGTCGCCCGCAAGCTCGGCCTGGAGCCGGGCATGCGGCTGCTCGACGTGGGCTGCGGCTGGGGCGGCATGGTGATGCACGCCGCGCGGGAGTACGGCGTCCGCGCGCTCGGCGTCACCCTGTCGCGGCGGCAGGCGGAGTGGGCCGCGAAGGCGATCGCCGAGGCCGGGCTGTCCGACCTGGCCGAGGTGCGCTTCATGGACTACCGCGACGTGCCCGTGCAGCACTTCGACGCGATCAGCTCGATCGGCCTGACCGAGCACATCGGCCGCGACCAGCTGCCCGGCTACTTCCGCTCGCTGCTGGTGCGGCTGCGTCCCGGCGGGCGGCTGCTCAACCACTGCATCACCCGGCCCAGCAACCTGGAGCCCGCCGCGCACCGGCGCATGTTCATCAACCGGTACGTGTTCCCCGACGGCGAGCTGCACGGCGTCGGGCACCTCGTCTCGGCCATGCACGACCACGGCTTCGAGGTGCGGCACGAGGAGAACCTGCGCGAGCACTACGCCCGCACCCTGGCCGCCTGGTCGGCGAACCTGGAGGAGCACTGGGCCGAGTCGGTGGCCGAGGTGGGCCTGGGCCGGGCCCGCGTGTGGCGGCTCTACCTGGCCGCGTCCCGGCTCGGCTTCGACCGCAACGTGGTGCAGCTGCACCAGGTGCTCGGCGTACGCCTGGACGCCCGGGGTCACAGCGGCATGCCGCTGCGGCCTACCTGGTAGGCAGCCCGTCCAGGCGCAGCTTGGCGGTGACGGTGGTGCCGAGCGGGCTGGAGTCGATCGTCAGCCGCTCGGAGAAGCAGCGGGCGATCCACAGCCCGCGCCCGGACTGCTGCTCGGCGGTCGGCGGCTGCCAGCCCGCGGTGTATGGCCGGGCCACCCCCTCGCCGTGGTCGCTGACCTGGCAGAACAGCCAGCCGGGGTACTTCGCGACGCGCATCCGGCCGTCGCCCTGGGCATGCATGACCACGTTGACCACCAGCTCGGTGGCGACCAGCTCCAGCGCGGAGGCCACCGGTTCGGGCATCCTCCAGTGCTCGGCCAGCTCGTCCAGGCGCTGCCGGATGCCGCGCAGGTCCGCCGAGCTGAACGGGCCTTCCACGAGCAGCTGCTGATAGGGCGTCACGGCGGGCAGCTCGTGCCCGCTGGCGTCGGCTTCTCCGGGCTCGGGCCGGCGCAGCGGGGACACGGTGCCCGGGGTGCCCGGCGGGAACACGCTGCGCCGGGCACGCCGGGTCGGCCCGGCGGTGCCGAGGCGGATCCTGGCGGCGGGGTTCATGAGCGACCTCGATCGGGGTGGGGTACCGCTGACACCACTCCCATACCCGCGCACCGCCCTTTTGATCGCCTCTCGACGACCGTAGCCGCGACGGCCCGCCGCGACCAGGGGCAGAGATCAGCTCAGGTGGTACAGCCGGGCCGCGTTGCCCGCGCCGATGCGCTCCGCGGCCTGGACGGCGTCGGCCGCCGTCACCGCGCCGTCGGCGACCAGCGCGCCCAGCACCCGGCCCAGGCCGTGCCGGAACTGCGCGGCGCCGACCAGGTACAGCTCCGGCAGGCCGATCGCGTCGGAGGAGTAGAGCAGCTTGCCGAACGGCGCCAGCTCCAGGAACTCGCCGAGCACCGCCGCGGCGCGGCCGCCCAGGTGGGTCACGGTCAGCCCGACGTCGGCGTACACGTGCGGATACACCTGCGCCAGCCAGCCCGCCTGGCGGTGGAACGGGTAGCAGTGCAGCAGCACCAGCGGCACGCCCGCGCCCAGCGTCGCCTCGCAGAACGGCTGCAAGAGCGCGGGGTCGGCGCGGGCCAGCGGCTGGTCCCGGTCGCCCCAGCCGGTGTGCAGCTGGATGGGCAGGCCCGCGTCCACGGCGGTCCACAGCAGGTGGCGCAGCAGCACCGGGTCGGCCAGCCGCCCGCCGTCGCGTTGCCAGCGGGCCGCCGCCGCGGTCACCTCGTGCGGCTGCGGGCGGGCCGGGTCCAGGTGCAGCCCGTGCCGGTACGCGGCGATCGACTTCACCGCGACCGCGCCGGGCAGCGCCTCCCGCAGCGCCGTGGCGAACGCCGGGGCGAACCCGGCCGCGTCACAGCCCGGCGCGATCTGCTCGGCGAGCAGCTCCAGGCGGATCACCCAGCGCGTCGGCGCCCCCGCCAGCGTGCCGAGCACGGCGTGGTCGGCCAGCCCGCCCAGCACCGGCCCGGTGTCCACCAGCAGCGCGGACAGGTTCGCCGCGCGCAGCAGCCGCGCCGCGGCCTCGTCCGCGCCCAGCCGCCGCCTGCGGCGCAGGTACTCCGCGACCGGGGCGTGCGACGGCAGGTCCAGCACCGGCGCGCACCACCGCCGCAGCGCCCACCCGAGCTGCCCGTCCAGGTACGACACGCCTTCCGGCGCGGGATCGTCCGCCTCGGTGCACCACAGCGCGAACGCCGCGTCGTCCAGCGGCGCCGTGGTGATCGCATGGCAGTGCGCGTCCACCAGCGGCAGCGCCGACAGGTCCAGCGGGCTCACCGCGCCCACCATGCCGTCCCGGCGGGATGGGCGGAGCGGCGAGCACGCAGCGACGGTCGCGGCGGGCGGGGTGGCACGGTCAGTAGCGCCATCGGACGGTCTCCACCAGGTGTTCGGGGTCGAGTCGGCCCAGGGTTTCGGCCTCGGCGCGGTGGACGGCGGTGAAGGCATCGAGCAGGCCCTCGCCCAGGGCGGCGCACAGACCGCCGTCGGCGCGCAGGGCCGCGGCGGCGAGCGCCGGGGTGTCCGGCAGGCGGGGCGGGCGGCGGCCCTCGGCCAGCGTGAACGGGTCCGCCGTCACCTCGGAGGGCAGGCGCAGCCCGGCGTCGGCCGCGTCGGCGGCCAGCGCGCACACCGCCCCGACCACCAGGTACGGGTTGGCCGAGCCGTCCACGCACTTGACCTCGGCGTTGGCGGACTGCTCGCGGGCGCCCGCCGCGCCGGTGACGAAGCGCAGCCCGGCCTCCCGGTTCTCGTGCCCCCAGCACTGGTATGTCCCCGCCCAGCGCTGCGGGGCCTGGCGCAGCGCGCTGCCCCAGCTCGGCGCGCCCAGCCCGGCCAGCGCGGGCAGCCGGTCCAGCACCCCGGCCAGCACCGACTCGCCGCGCCGGGTCATGCCGTACGGCCCGTCGCCGCCGGCCAGCAGGTTGGCGCCCCCGGCCCAGGGCGAGAAGTGCAGGTGCATGCCGTTGCCGACGTGCTCGGCGACGGACACCGGTGCGAACGAGGCGCGCAGGCCGTGCGACAGCGCGAGCGCCCGGACCGTCTCCCGGACCAGCACCACCCGGTCGGCGGCGCCCACGGGGTCGGCGGCGGCCGTGGACAGCTCGAACTGGCTGTGGCCGTACTCCGGATGGAACTGCTCCACCGGCACCGCCTGCGCGGCCAGCGCGGCGAGCAGGTCCCGGCCGAAGTCCGCGAGCTGGCCCAGCCGGGCCATGCCGTACGCGGGCCCGTCGGCGGCGGGGGAGCCGTCCGGCCTGCCCAGATACCACTCGATCTCGAACGCCATGCGGAAGGTGAGCCCGGCCGCCCGCGCCCGCTCCACCAGCCGCTGCGCGAACAGCCGCTGGTCCGGCGGGTACGGCTCGCCGTCCTGGGTCCACCGGTCCACCGGCGCCCAGGCCCAGCCCGGCGCGGCGGCGAGCACGGTCAGCGCGCCGAGGTCCGGGTGCAGGCGCAGGTCGCCGACCGGCCCGCCGATCAGGTCGCCGGTGGTGATGGAGTCGTCGACGCAGAACACGTCGTGCACCTTGGACATGCCCACGCCCCAGGCGGCGGCGTGCTCCAGGCGCCCGGTCGGCACCGCCTTCACCCGGGTCACGCCGGTGTTGTCGACCCAGGTCAGCGCCACGCCATGGACTCCGGCGGCGGCGAGTTCGGCGGCGGCGGCGCGCGCGGCGGCGGCCCGCGCGTCCCGATCGAGCACGGGCTCCCACATGCCCGGAATTCTGCCGGTCCGACCGGACGTACGCGACTGAACCGCCGAAACATGCCGAGACAGCACTGATACAATATGAATCGGGCAAACGCTACTGAAACACGCGTATAAGCGTGTAATGCATGAAATCCCCCTACCATGTCGGTACCCTCGCCCGAGTTCGATGAGGCACGACGATCCCGGGGGAAGCCAGCATGACCGCTCGCAAGGTGGCGCTCGCCGGCGAAACGATCCTGGTCGCGATAGTGCTCAGCCTCTTCGGCATCGTCTCGGCCTGCCAGCACGTCGGCGGTCCCGTGCTGCCCGCCTCGTCCGCGCCGCTCGGCCCGGTCATCACCGAGCCCGAAGTGGACGGCCAGCTGCTCAGCGGCGCCGACGTGCACATGGAGACCGGCCCCATGCAGGACGTGGACGCCGGCTCCGAGCACGTGTGCACCGACTGGGAGATCTGGACCGTGCAGCCGCGCGAGCGGGTCTGGTTCGAGGGCTGCGCCGGGGGTGTGCTGAAGGCGCACACCCACCTCGGCGACGGCGTGTTCGAGAACAGCTTCGCCCAGCGCCGCGACCTGCCCGGCGACAAGCAGTTCGAGCTGCGGGTGCGGCACAAGGACAGCAGCGGCAACCCGGCCACCGAGTGGAGCCCGTACACGGCGCGGCCGTTCAAGACCGACAAGGAGCGCAAGCCGCTGCCCGGCGCGCCGCAGTGGGTGGTCGCGCAGCCCGGCTACCGCGTCGAGGAGGTCGCGTCCGGCTTCGAGCTGCCGGTCAACCTCGCCATGGTGCCCTCGCACGCGATCGCCCCGGACAAGCCGATGTTCTACGTCACCGAGCTGTACGGGACGATCAAGGTGGTGCGCGGCGACCTCAAGGTCAGCGTGTACGCCAAGAACCTGCTGAACTGGGACCCCTACGCGAAGTTCCCCGGCACCGGCGAGATCGGGCTGACCGGGATCGTGGTCGAGCCGCAGACCGGCGACGTGTTCGCCAGCATGCTGTACCAGAAGGGCACCGAGTTCTTCCCCAAGGTCGTGCGCATCCACAGCGAGGACGGCGGCATGACGGGCAAGACCGTCACCACGGTCCTCGACCTCAAGAACGACCCGCAGGTGGCCTCGCACCAGATCTCGAACCTGACCATCGGGCCCGACGGCATGCTCTACGTGCACATGGGCGACGGGTTCATCCCGGAGTCGGCACGCGACCTCACGGACAGCCGGGGCAAGGTGCTGCGGGTCAACCTGGACGGCACCGCGCCCGCCGACAACCCGTACTTCGACCCGGCCGACAAGAGCGAGACCAAGGACCTGGTCTGGGCGTCAGGCTTCCGCAACCCGTTCGGCGGGGCCTGGCGGGCGGCCGACGGCCAGCACTACTCGGTGGAGAACGGCACGGTCAACAACGACCGGTTCGCCCGGGTGGTCAAGGGGGCCGACTACGGCTGGAACTCGCACACCTCCAGCATGAAGAAGCGCGCCCTGTACAGCTGGGCCCCGACGCACGCGCCGGTCGGCATCACCTTCGTGCAGAAGGAGGGCAACCAGACCGCCGGGTTCCCGGAGAGCAAGTACGGCAACGCGTTCGTCTCCGAGAGCGGCCCCACCTACGGCACCGGGCCGCAGGTGCGCGGCAAGCGCATCGTCGAGTTCACGTTCAACAAGGACGGCTCGGTCTCCAAGCCCAAGACCCTGGTCGAGTACAACGGGTACGGCAAGACGACCGTCGCCGGCATCGCGGCCGGTCCTGACGGCCTCTACTTCTCCGGCCTGTATCCCGACCAGGGCTACAACGCCACCGCCGCGGGCGCCAAGATCTACCGCGTGCGTTACGCGCCCGCGCCGCCCGGCAAGACCAAGCCGGTCACCGCGAAGGAGCAGTGCTCCGACGGCGACCTGCAGGTCACCGCCCGCTCGTCGAAGACCGAGGTGAAGCGCGGCACGCCGCTGACGTTCACGCTGGTCGTCAAGAACCTGGCCAAGCACACCTGCAGCCGTGACATCGGCGCCGACGCGCAGGAGCTGTTCCTCATGCACGGCACCGAGAAGGTGTGGTCCTCCGACCACTGCGGCGCGCCCAAGGGCAAGCAGGTCACCTCACTGCAGGCGGGCCGGGAGATGGTGTTCAGCGTGACGTGGAACGGCAAGTCCAGCTCCTCCTGTGACAAGTCGCAGGTGAGGGTGTCCACCGGGCCGGTGCCCGAACCCGGCTCGTACCAGCTCTTCGCCCGCGTCGGCACCGACCGCAGCGCCAAGGTCTCCATCAAGCTCCAGTAGCCGCACCGCCTCCCGCCGCCGGCCTGTCCCGTCGACTCCGATGGGACAGGCCGGCGTTCGTGCGCGCGAATAGAAGGAATCCTTCGGTAGACCTTAATTCTCTTGTAGACATCTTTCATTTATCTATCGAGCATCGTTATAGTCGCGCCGAGCCCGACCCCCCACCCCTGAGAGGTGCTCATGCTCGGCAACCCCTCCGTGCGCAGGCGCACCCTGCTGGCCGGCGCGGCAGGCCTCGCGGCCGCCCCCTTCCTCGCCCGCCCGGCGTTCGCCGCCAACCCCCGCGTCTACCTCGACCCCGGACACGGCGGCACCGACCCCGGCGCGGTCGCCAACGGCCTGCAGGAGAAGGCGCTGACCCTCAACATCGCGCTGCAGATCCGCAACATCCTCCAGGCGAACTACGCGGTCGACATCCGCATGTCGCGCACCACCGACGCCACCGTCAGCCTCGCCCAGCGCACCGACGACGCCAACGCCTGGGGCGCGGACATCTTCGTCAGCGTGCACATCAACTCCGGCGGCGGCACCGGGTTCGAGAGCTACCGCTACCCGACCACCGACGCCGCCACCCTCGCCCTGCACAACGCGCTGCACCCGCGGGTCCTGTCCGGCATGCGCACCGCGGGCTCGGTGACCGACCGCGGCCAGAAGACCGCCAA
The DNA here is from genome assembly GCF_016862575.1 of Catellatospora bangladeshensis. GTDB lineage: Bacteria > Actinomycetota > Actinomycetes > Mycobacteriales > Micromonosporaceae > Catellatospora > Catellatospora bangladeshensis. The sequence goes on from NZ_BONF01000016.1 coordinate 120,360, forward strand.
CTTCCACGTGCTGCGCGAGAGCGCGATGCCCGCCGTGCTGACCGAGAACCTCTTCATCGACACCGTCGCCGACGCGAACCTGCTCAAGAGCGCCGCCTTCCTCACCGCGACCGCGCAGGGCCACGCCAACGGCATCGCGAACCACCTCGGCCTGTCCGCGCCGCCGCCCTCGTTCAGCACCATCGTGGACAACCTCACCGCCGGCCGCTTCACCGCCAGCGCGAACTGGGGCACCTCCACCTACTCCGGCCAGCGCTACGGCACCGACTACCGGTACGCAAGCCCCGTGCTGGCCAGCGACTCCGCCTGGTTCAAGGTGAACATCCCGGCGACGGCCAACTACCGCGTCGACGTGTGGCACGCCGCCGACCCCGGCTACAGCGCCTCCGCGCCGCACATCGTGGTCACCTCCGGCGGCAACCAGACCGTCAACATCGACCAGCGCACCGGCGGCGGCGCCTGGCGCTCGCTCGGCACCTTCAACCTGGCCGCCGGCGACCGCAACCTGGTCGGCGTCAGCCGCTGGACCAGCGCCGCCGGCCTCGTCATCGCCGACGCCGTCCGCATCACCCGCGTCTGACCCACCCACCCCCGCGACCCACCCCCCGCGCGACCCACCCCCCGCGGCGCCCCGGGCGACCGCCCCAAGATCCGCCGACTTGCCTGGCACATGGGCGAATGCGCGCCCAAGATACGCCCGGTTGCCAGGCAAGTCGGTCGATCTTGGACGGGGCGGGACGCCGCGCCGCGCGGGACGGGGCGGCCGGTGGGGTGGGGCGTGAGGAGAGCCGGGGGTGGGTGTTCCCGGTAGAGTCGGCGGCGTGTCGGAGCCCCGGGTGCGCCTGCGTCTGCTGGCGGTGTCGCTGCTGCTGGGCGTGACCGCGTGCTCGGCGCCCGTGGCGCCCGGTGCCACACCACCCGCTCCCAGCGGATCGAGCAGCGCCGTTGTTGTGCCGTCGGCGGGCGCGTCCGCTTCGGCGGCGCCGAGTGCGGCCGCGTCGCCCGTGGTGGTGGGGGCGCCCAAGGCGGCGCTGGCGGTGGGCGTACGCACGCTGAAGCTCAGCCGGGGCGCGGACCGTGCGCTGCCGACCACCGTCTGGTATCCGGCCGCCGGGAAGGCGGGCGGCTCGCCGCGCAAGGACGCCGCGGCCGCCGCCGGACGGTTCCCGATCGTGCTGTTCAGCCACGGCCTGCGCGGCCTGCCCGCGTACTACCAGCAGGTCACCACCCGGCTGGCGGCGGCGGGCTTCGTGGTGGCCGCACCGGCCTACCCGTTCACCAACCGCGACGCGTCGCCGTTCCAGGGCGCGGACGTGATCAATCAGCCCGCGGACGGGTCGGCGGTGCTCACCGCGCTGCTGAAGCTGAACACGACGGCGGGGGACCGGTTCGCCGGGCGGCTGGACGGGGGCCGGATCGCGGTCGCCGGGCACTCCGCGGGCGGGTTCACCTCGGCGGGCATGCTGGCGAACAAGCGTGACGACCGGGTGCGGGCGGCGGTGGTGATCGCGGGCGGCGCGCTGGGCGGCTTCCGCGGCTCGCGCACGCCGGTGCTGTTCGTGCACGGCGACCGGGACGCGGTGGTCAAGTACGAGACGGGGCGCGACGCGTACGACGCGACGTCCTGGCCGCGGGCGTTCCTGACCGTGCTCGGCGGCGGCCACAGCGAGTTCCTCGCGCCGGGCGCGAAGGGCTTCGACCCGATGATGAAGACCATGACCGATTTCCTGCGCTGGACGCTGTACGCGGACGCGGCGGCCAAGGGCCGTCTCGCCAAGGACGGCACCCGTTCGGGCGTGTCGAGATTCGAGGCCAAGCTGTGAGCGACGACCTGCGTCCCGGCGAGTGCCGGGTCTACTGGGCCCGCCCCTCCGACGAGCGGCCCTGGCACCAGCGGCTGCTCAGCGCCGGGGAGCGGGAGCGCCGCGAGTCGCTGCGCCGCGACGAGGACAAGGCCCGGCAGACCGTCGCGGCCGCGCTGCTGCGTACGGTGGCGGGCCGCCACCTGGGCGAGAAGCCGGCCGCGGTGCGCATCGACCGCTCCTGCACGACGTGCGCCGTCCCGCACGGGCGGCCCACCCTGCCCGCCGGGCTGGAGGTGTCGGTGTCGCACTCGGCGGACCGGATCGCGGTCGCGGTGGGCCTGGCCGGGCCGCTCGGCGTGGACGTGGAGCACTGCCAGGACCAGCGCGACATCCTCGGGGTGGCCCGGCTGGCGCTGTGCGAGGCCGAGATCGCCGCCTCGGCGCCGCTGGACCAGCACGGCTTCTACACGTACTGGACGCGCAAGGAGTCGGTGCTCAAGTCGACCGGCGACGGCCTGCGCACGGCCATGACCAAGATCGAGGTGTCGCTCCCGGCCGAGCCGCCCCGGCTGCACCGCTACGACGGCCGCCCGGAGGTGGTCGCCTCGGCGCGCATGTTCACGCTCGCGCCGGGCGACGGCTACCAGGGCGCGCTGACCGTGCTCGGGCCCGCGCTGGAGGTCACCGAGCACGACGCGGCCGCGCTGCTCGCCGACGACACCCACGCCGCCTGACGGCTCACCAGGGCGACGGCTTGTAATCCTTGAGGAAGCAGCCGTAGAGGTCCTCGCCCAGCTCACCGCGCACGATCGGGTCGTACACCCGCGCGGCGCCGTCGACCAGGTCGAGCGGGGCGTGGAAGCCCGCGTCCGCCAGGCGGATCTTGGTGGGGTGCGGGCGCTCGTCGGTGATCCAGCCGGTGTCCACGGCCGTCATCAGGATGCCGTCGGTGAGCATCTCCCCGGCACTGGTGCGGGTCAGCATGTTCAGCGCGGCCTTGGCCATGTTCGTGTGCGGGTGGCCCGGCCCCTTGTACCGGCGGCTGAACTGCCCCTCCATCGCCGACACGTTCACCACGTACTTGCGCCGCGCCGGTGACTTGGCCATGGCCGCCCGCAGGCGGCTGACCAGCACGAACGGGGCGGTGACGTTGCACAGCTGCACTTCCAGCAGCTCGATCGGGTCGACCTCCTGCACCACCTGCACCCAGCTGTTGGAGGCGTCGAGGTCGGGCACCAGGCCGCCCGCGTCGATCGCGGTGCCGTCGGCGATGCGGGCCAGGCTCGCCCCGCCGGTGCTCAGCGCGAGCGAGGTGACCAGCTCCGGGCTGAGCTGCTGGTGCGGCATGGCCTGGATCGCCGCGGCGGCCGGGCTCGACCCGCTGTAGTGGCCGAAGCTGACCAGCTCGGGCAGCGGCCCGTCCGGCAGCGGCGCCGATTCGGCCGCCACGAGCTGCGCGTACGCCTGCGGCGACCGGCGCACCGTCTGCGCCGCGTTGTTGATCAGGATGTCCAGCGGGCCCTGCCCGGCGACGGAGTCGGCCAGCGCCACCACCTGCGCCGGGTCGCGCAGGTCGATGCCGACGACCGTCAGCCGGTCCAGCCATTCGTGGCTGTCCGGCTGCGCCTTGAACCGGCGTACCGCGTCGCTGGGGAAGCGGGTGGTGATCGTGGTGTGCGCGCCGTCGCGCAGCAGGCGCAGCGCGATGTACATGCCGATCTTGGCGCGGCCGCCGGTGAGCAGCGCCCGGCGGCCGGTCAGGTCGGCGCGGGCGTCGCGGCGGGCGTGGTTCAGCTCCGCGCACTCGGGGCACAGCTGGTGGTAGAACGCGTCGACCTGGGTGTAGCGGACCTTGCAGATGTAGCAGGCGCGCGCCTGGCGCAGGTGCCCCGCGATGTCGCCCTTGGTGGGCGAGGTCAGCCCGAACGCGCCCGCCGTCTCGTCGTCGATGCGGCCCGGCGCGGCCGTCGCCGTCGCCGCGGTCACCGCGTCGTCGGCGGCCAGCACCTCGGCCCGCTTGTCGCGGCGGCGCTGCTGCTTGACGTGCTTGAACATGCGCCCGACGGCCCGGCGCACCGCTATCGCGTCCGGGTGCTCCGTGGGCAGCTTGTCGATCTCCGCCAGCACGTTCAGGCAGTCCTCCAGGCGCGCGGGGTCGATGCCCGTGCCCTCGTGCTCGCTGATCGTCATCCCGGTGCCCGTTCCGTGCTCGCCTGCCAACCTCGCCCGGAAACTGTACGCAGCCGGAAGCACGATGACCGAATCAGCCGCGTCCGCACCCCGCCGACTGTCGCCCATCTCACCCACCGGGCTCAGACCGGCGCGACGGTGTCGCCGGTGGCGGCGTCGGTGACGAGGATGGCCTCGACGGGGCAGCAGTCGGCGGCGTCGCTGACCGCCTCGTCGGGCTCGACCAGCTCACGCAGCGGGGTGGACTTCTTGTCGACGAGCTGGAAGTGCTCGGGCGCGGTGCCGGCGCACAGGCCGGACCCGATGCAGCGATCCCGGTCGACGGCGACCCGCCACTGGCCGCTCACCAGGCCACCGGCAGCTTCTTGAGACCGCGTACCAGCATGCCGCGCTTCCACGGCAGCTCCTGCTCGGCGACCGCCAGGTGCAGCTTCGGGAAGCGGGTGATCAGCGCGTGCAGCGCGACCTGCAGCTCCATCCGGGCGAGCTGGGCGCCGACGCAGTGGTGCGGGCCGTGGCCGAAGCCCAGGTGCGGGTTGCTCTCGCGGTGGAAGTCCAGCTCGTCCGGGTCGCTGAAGACGCGCTCGTCGCGGTTGGCGGAGGCGAGCGCGCCGAGCACCGGCTCCCCGGCCCGCACCAGCACCCCGCCCACCTCGATGTCCTCGGTGGCGTAGCGGGCGAACGCGGCGGCGGTGCCGAGCGGGATGTAGCGCATCAGCTCGTCGACGGCGGCGGGGATGAGCGCCGGGTCGTCACGCAGCTCGGCGAGCCGGTCGGGGTTGGTGAGCAGCACGTACATGAAGTTGGGCAGCTGGGTGACGGTGGTCTCGTGCCCGGCCGCGAGCAGACCCGCGGACAGCTGCACCAGCTCCTGCTCGGTGAGCCGGTCCTCGTCCTCGTCCCGGGCCTTGACCATGGCGCTGAGCAGGTCGTCGGTCTCCTGGACGCGGCGCTGGGCGATCAGGCCCGCGATGTAGCCGTGCAGATTCCCGAGGTACTCCATGATCTGCTGCGGCGTCAGCGACGTGGTCGAGATGATCGCCTCGGACCAGGTCTGGAACTTCGCCCGGTCGGCGAACGGCACGCCGAGCAGCTCGCAGATGACCGCGACGGGCAGCACGTCGGCGAAGTGCTCGACCAGGTCGGCGGGGGAGCCGTGCCGCTCCATGTCGTCGAGCAGGCCGTTGGCGATCTCCTGGGTGCGCGGGCGCAGCAGCTCGACCCGGCGGGCCGTGAACGCCTTCGCGATCAGCTTGCGCAGCCGGGTGTGCTCGGGCGGATCCATGGCGAGCATCCCGGAGTCGTTCTGGTGCGGGTGCGTGCGCGGCTCGTCACGCCCGACGCTCGCGGCCCGGCTGAACCGCGCGTCCCCCAGCACCATCCGCACATCGTCATACCGCGTGGCCAGCCAAGCCTCCTCGCCGAACGGCAGCCGCACCCTGGTCAGCGGCTCGTCCCGCCGCAGCTCCGCATACATCGGATCCAGATTCAGCCGATCCGGATCCCCGAACGGATAGGCCCGCGCCTGCACCACGTCCTGACCGGCCACCATCATTCGCCCCCTCGAATGCGCACGAATTCAACTACATGGATGCTAGTGTGAACCCGTCCCCAAGTCGATGCCCATTCTAGGAAATGTCCGCATATCCGGCACGCTCCGAACCTCGTCGATCATGAACTTATGGGCGTGTTCGACGGCGTGTCACTGCCCTAACTTCATGATCAACGGGTGAGTTCGTCCAGGACCAGCGAGCGCAGGCGTTCCATGGGGTCGCCGTCGTCGACGGCGAGGGTGCTCTTGGTGGCGGCGAGGGCGAGGCCGAGGGCCGGGGCGGCGCCGGCGAGGCTGCCACCGATGCCGCCCGCGCCGAACATCCGCCCGTCGGCCTCCACGCCGTAGCCCAGGGTGCGGGTGACGTCCATCAGGAACGTCCAGTCCGGACCGGTCGAGGCGACCGCGGACACCTCGGCCAGCCGCTCCGGCGAGATCAGGCGCACCCCGTCCACCTCGCCGAGCAGCGCCGCGTACATCCGGGCGGCGGCCCGCGCGCTGACCGTGCCCACCGCGGGCACCTCCGCCCGCAGGAACGCCGGGTCGGCGGCCAGGTCCGCATCCGGCCGGGCCCCGGCGGGCACGGCCCGCGCGAAGTTCGGCAGCATCGCGGCGAGACCGTCCAGCGCCGCCGACCAGTTGCCGTCCCGCACCGGCGCCAGACCTCCAAGAGCATCCTCTGGTACGGCCAGCAGCAGCTCGCCCGGCACCCCGAGCGGCCCGGCCACCTCGTCGGCCACCACCTGCGACAGGGTCCGCCCGGTGACCCGCCGCACCGTCTCGCCGACCAGCCAGCCGTACGTCCAGACGTGGTAACCGTGCCGCGTGCCCGGCTCCCACACCGGCGCGCTGTCGGCCAGGATCCCGGCCATCCGGCCCGGATCGCACAGCTCGGCCCGGGTCAGCTCGGGCGGCAGCGCGGGCAGCCCGGCGGAGTGGGTCAGCACGTGCCGCAGCGTGATGCCGTCCTTGCCGTGCCGGGCGAACTCCGGCCACACCTCGGCCAGCCGCAGGTCGTGGGACAGCACGCCCTGCTCGGCCAGCACGTGCACGGCGGTCGAGGTCAGCCCCTTGCCGGTGGAGAAGCTGAAGAACGGGGTGCCCGAGGTGACCGGCCCCGCGTACGCGTCCACGATCGGCTCGCCGTGCAGGTACGCCGCGAACTGGGCGGCGGTCTCGCGCCCGGAGGCGACCAGGTCGTCGAGCTCCTTCTGGATCCGGTCCTGCAGGTCGCTCACGGGGTGTCCGCTCCGGCCGTGCGCGGCCAGTGGGTCAGGGTCAGGTGCAGGGCGTCGATCGCGCACCGCCATGATTCGTCCACGTCGCGCGAGTGCGCGAAGCCGCCCGCGGCCTGCAGCGCCGCCCAGCCGTGGAAGGTGCTGCGGAGCAGGCGAACCGCGTCGGTCGCGTCCGGCTCGGCCAGCCCGTAGCCGTGCAGCAGGGCATAACAGAGCTGGATGTTGCGCAGGAAGGCGGGCGCGTCCGCCACCGCGGCCGGGTCCAGCCGCTGCTGGGTGGCCGCGTAGCGGCCGGGGTGGGCCAGCGCGTACGCCCGGTAGGCCCCCGCGAAGGCGGCCAGGGCGTCCCGGCCGGACCGCCCGGCGACCGCCGCGGCGATGCGGTCGGTCAGCTCGCCCGCGGCCAGCAGCGCGATCCGGGTGCGCAGGTCCTGCAGGCTGCGCACGTGGGAGTAGAGGCTGGCGTCCTTCACGCCGAACCCGCGCGCCACCGCCGAGACGGTGACCTGCTCCAGCCCCACGGCGTCCGCCAGGTCCGCAGCCGCCAGCGTCACCCGCTCCGCGTTCAGTCCCGCCCTGGCCATCATGAACCTAATACTACTAGGTTTCTGCCTAGGATTCCTAGGGAAGGTCGCCCGGGTCCCACTCCGCGACGACGTACGGCCGCACCAGCCCCGGCTCGGGCAGGTAGGGCTCCCAGTACACGATCTGCCAGGCCGCCTGCAGCGCGTCCTCGCACGGATAGGTGTGCCCACAGCGGTCGCACACGCCGTGGACCTGCATGTGGTGCTCGCTCCAGCGGGTTCTGCCCTCGGTCACCATGGCCAGGGCGCGGCTCTGGATCGCCGTGCGCCCGACATAGGTGGTGCCGCGGGATAGGTGCCGTACGTCGGTGCCGGATCGGGGTCGTGGTTGCGGCCGTGACATAGCGTTCTCCTGCCGTCACCCCGCTTAACGGCGTACGCCCGGGAAAGGTGCCGAACTGTCGGAAACCTTTGCCCGGCCACGGATCGGCGGGCGGCCGCACTCCAATGCGGACCGCCTCGCGTACCTGGTCAGGGCTGCGGACTCGCCGCCCGCGGGTAGCGGATGAGCAGGCTCGCATGGACCGGCTCGTCACCGACGGCGGCGTAGCGGTGCGGCACGTCCGAGGTCCAGGAGATGTGCTCGCCGGGACCGGCCAGCAGCGGAGCGTCGGCCGGGCCTGCCTGGAGCACGCCGCTGAAGACGGTCACGTGCTCGGTCACGCCGGTGTGGTGGGCGGGGGAGGCCTGCGCCGGGCCGGGCGGCACGACCATGCGGTACAGCTCGTACGTCACCGGCCCGTCGTCGAACACCTGCAGCAGCGTCGCCTCGACCGCGGTGCCGCGCACCACCCCCGTCTGCCCGCCGGCGAGCAGCGCCGTGATCGGCACGCCGAGCGCCGCGGTGACCGACCACAGCGTCTCCAGGGTCGGGTTGCGGGTGCCGTTCTCCAGGCCGGACAGCGTGGCCTTGCCCACGTTCGCCCGCCGCGCCAGCTCGGACAGCGAGATGCCGGCCTGCTCACGCAGCCTGCGCAGCCGTACGCCGACCCCTTCCGCGCCGGGCTCCAGGGCCGGGCGAGCGCTTGCCGCACGTGAACTCACCCGGCTATCGTGCACCACGGGCGACCGTTCCGTTTGCGGAACGATGGCGAGGCGCAGCGGGCCGTCCGGCCGTGGACGCAGAGCTGGAGGAGGACCGGGCCGTGGGCAGGGTGGTGCAGCCGGTGCTGGCCGGCGTGGTGACGGCCGTGGTCGGGTTCGCGAGCACGTTCGCCGTCGTGCTGGCCGGGCTGCGGGCGGTGGGCGCCGACGAGCGCCAGGCCGCCTCCGGCCTGCTCGCGGTATGCGTCGCGTCCGGCGCCACCACGCTCGTGCTCGGGCTGCGGCACCGCATCCCGATCAGCATCGCCTGGTCGACCCCCGGCGCGGCACTGCTGGCCGCGACGGGCGCCGTCGACGGCGGGTTCGCCGCGGCGGTCGGCGCGTTCCTGGTCACCGGGGCGCTGATCATCGCGGCGGGGCTGTTCCCGGCGCTGGGCCGGGCGATCGCGGCCATCCCGCGCCCGATCGCGGCGGCGATGCTGGCGGGCGTACTGCTGAACCTGTGCCTGGCCCCGGTCCGGGCGCTGGTGGACGTGCCGCTGCTGGCGATCCCGGTGGTGCTGGTGTGGGCGGTGCTGAGCCGCTTCGCCCGCTCCTGGGCCGTGCCCGCCGCGCTGGTCACGGCCGTGGTGGTGATCGTGCTGGACGCACCGGAGGCGCTGCGCGGAGCGGCCGCCGCGCCTGAACTGACCCTGACCGCGCCCGTGTTCACCTGGCAGGCGCTGGTCAGCCTGGCGCTGCCGCTGTTCCTGGTCACCATGGCCTCGCAGAACGTGCCCGGCATGGCGGTGCTGCAGGGGTACGGCTACACCCCGCCGCTGCGCGGCATCCTGCTCGGCACCGGCGTGGCCACCACCGTCGCCGCGCCGTTCGGCTCGCACGCGGTGAACCTCGCCGCGATCACCGCCGCGCTGGCCGCCGGGCCGGACGCGCATCCCGACCCGCGCCGCCGCTGGATCGCGTCGGTGACCGCGGGCATCGGCATGATCGCGCTGGGGCTGGGCGCGGGCGCCGCGACCGCGTTCGTGCTCGGCTCGCCGCCGGTGCTGGTCGAGGCGGTGGCGGGCCTGGCGCTGCTCGGTGCGCTGGGTTCGGCGCTGGCCTCGGCCGTGGCCGAGGAGCGCGGGCGGGAGGCCGCTGTGGTCACCTTCGCGGTGACGGCGTCCGGGGTGGTGCTGCTGGGCGTGGGCGCCGCGTTCTGGGGTCTGCTCGCGGGCGGCCTCATGCTGGCGCTGCGGCGAGGAACGCCTCCACCGACGCCGCGAACGCCCGAGGATCGTCCACCCACGGAAAGTGACCCGCGCCCGGTTGCACCGTCAGCCGCGACGCGGTGAGCAGCGCGGCGAGCTGCCGCATCGCGTGCCGGGTGGGCCAGACGTCGTGCTCGCCGGCCACCAGCAGGGTCGGCACGGCGAGCGCGGCCAGCCGCTCGGGCAGCGCCGGGTCCGGGGTGAAGTCCGCGTAGAAGCCGTCGGTGGCGGCGCGGGCGAACTGCGCGGGCTCGGCGGCGGCCTGGGCGCGGGCGGCGTCGTTCCACGTGCCGTACAGCAGCGGGGCCGCGAGCATGCGCAGCCGTTCGAGGTCCTGCTCGTCGGCGGCCTCGGCGGTGAGCGCGGCGGCGGCCTCGTCGATCCACGGCTCGTGCGAACGTTCGGCGAGCACGTGCGCCAGGTCCACGTCGGACTGCAGGCCGAGCACCCGCAGCGACGGGGCGACCAGGACCAGGCGGCGCAGGCGGGCGGGGTGGGCGGCGGCGTACAGCATGCACGTCCCGCCACTGGCGGAGTGGCCGAGCAGGTCCATGGTGTCCAGGCCGAGGTGGGCACGCAGCGCCTCGACGTCGTCGGCGATCCGGTCGACCCGGTACGTCGCCGGGTCGGCGGGGATCGCCGAGTCTCCGGTGCCCCGGTTGTCCAGCAGGACCAGCGTGCGGGTGGCGGACAGGCCGCCCAGGTCGCCGAGGTACGCCACGGCCTGGCCGGGCCCGCCCGGCACGCACACCAGCGGCGGTCCGTCCCCGGTCACCCGGTAGGCCAGCTCGGTCCCGTCCCATGATCGAAAGCGCGCCACCCGGGTCATTCTGCCAGCCGGACCCGGCGCGTGACCGAACCTCCGCCGCGCTGCCGGGGCCGTGCGGGCAGGCCCGACCGTGCGCAGTGGTCAGGCGCGGGTGCGGCGCAGGCGGGAGTAGACGGCGAGCGCCGCCCCCGACCACAGGAAGGCGTGGACGGTCAGCCAGAGGGCGGTGGCCGCGCCGCTGCCGGAGGCGGTGAAGCGGGCGGTGGCCATCAGCGGCGGCACGAGCCACGGGACGGGCGAGCCCTGCAGCCCGAGCACGATCGCCAGCACCGCGCCGGTGACCAGCACCGCGACACCGTTGCCCGCGCTGCGGGTGACCGCGCGGCAGGCCAGCCCGCCCAGCGCCACCGCCGGGAGCAGGGCCAGCAGGTGCACGCCGAACCCGAGGGCGACCGCGGCCACGTCGCCCCCGAGACCGCCCGGGTCGGGCTTGACGCCCTGCACCAGCCACGGCAGGGCCAGCGCGATCGCGATGGTGCCCAGCCCGGCGACGGCGGCGGCGAGCAGCCCGGCCGTGATCTCGCGGCCCGCCGAGCCGGCGGCGACGCGGGCCAGGCGGCGCTGCACGTCCGGCTCCACGTCCAGCAGGATCTTCGTCTGCCAGGCGAGCACCGGGAACAGGATCAGAGCGGAGGCGCCGTACGCCTCACCGGCCTCGGCCCGGCCCCCGCCGTACAGGACGGACAGCACGGCCAGGGCGGCGATCAGGGGTGCCACGGACCGGCCGGTGCGAACGAAGGCGCGCAGGCGCATCCCGGTCAGTGCGATCACGAGCCGACCTCCTCGCGTACCCGAAGCACCCGGTGGCCCTGCTCGCGCAGGCGCGCCACCGCGCCGGGGAGGTCGGCGGCGCTGACCGCGACCTCCACCACGCAGTGCTGGTCCGCCTCGGCGGGCGCGACGGCCAGCCCGCCGTCCGCGACGGTCCACCGGGCCGCGCCGGGCAGCCGCACCGTCTCGCCGCGGTGGTCGCTGACCAGGACGCGCCCACCGGCCGCGGCGACCTCCAGCACGATCGCGGGCACCAGCTCGCGGGTGGCGGCGTCCAGGCCCTCCCACGGCTCGTCGAGGATCAGCAGCCCCGGCGACACGAGCAGGGCCTGGGCCAGGCCGACCTTCTGCGCGGTGCCCTTGGACAGCTCCGGTAGCTTCACGTCGCGGAACCCGCCGAGGCCGAGGCGCTCGATCCAGCCGTCCACGGCCCGTCCGGCGGCGGCTGCGCGCAGGCCGCGGACCGCGGCCATGGCGTGCAGGTACGCCGAGACGGTGTGCGGCTGGTCGGCGGGGAACCGTTCGGGCACCCAGCCGACGGCGGCGGGACGCCCGGCCACCCGGCCCCGCGACGGGCGCAGCACCCCCGCGATGAGCTGGAGCAGCGTGGACTTGCCGGCGCCGTTGCGGCCGAGCACGACCGCGATCTCCCCGGCGGACAGCTCGGCCGTCACCTGCCGCAGCACCCAGCTACCGCCGCGGCGGTAGCGCAGCCACACGTCGTCGAGATGCACCGGGCGATTGTGCCACCGGAGTCGGCCCGGCGTCTGCGGGCTGATCCCGGCTACGGCCGACGGGAACCCTCACGGCGGCATAAAATCGACCGTCCGCGCAAGTCGGTCGGCGATCCCGGAGCAGGGTATGGAAATCGGTGTGCACCTGGTCAACTTCACCTATCCGGGTGGCGTCGCGGCGATCGCGCCGACGCTGGCCGCGGCGGGGCGGGCCGCCGAGGAGGCCGGGATCGACAACCTGTCGGTGATGGACCACTACCTCCAGATGGAGGGCGCCGGGCTGGGCGAGCCGGACGCGCCGATGCTGGAGGGGTACACCACGCTGGGCTTCCTCGCCGCGCACACCACCAGCGTGCGGCTGCAGCTGCTGGTCACCGGGGCCACCTACCGGCACCCCGGCCTGCTCGCGAAGATCGTGTCCACGGTGGACGTGCTGTCCGGCGGGCGCGCCGTGCTCGGCCTCGGCGCCGCCTGGTACGAGCGCGAGCACGCCGCGTACGGCGTCCCGTTCCCGCCGGTGGCGGAGCGCTTCGAGCGGCTGGAGGAGACGCTGCGCATCGTGCGCCAGATGTGGAGCGACGACGACGGGCCGTTCGAGGGGCGGCACTACCGCCTCGCCGAGACGGTCAACTCACCGCAGCCGCTGACCCGCCCGCACCCGCCGATCATGATCGGCGGCGGGGGCGAGAAGAAGACGCTGCGCCTGGTGGCGAAGTACGCCGACGCGTGCAACCTGTTCGCCGGGCCGCACTCCGCGCCGGAGCAGGTCAAGGCGAAGCTGGACATCCTCGCCGCGCACTGCGAGCGCGAGGGCACCGACTACGGCCGCATCCGCAAGACGGTGACCTGGAGCGACGCCATCACCCCCGACGCGGCGGGCGGCGCGGAGCTGGCCGAGCGGCTCGCCGCGTATGCGGCGCTGGGCGTGACCGCCGTGCACCTGATGCCCGGCCTGGCCGAGCCGGTGGCCTTCCTGCGCGGCGTCGGCGAGCACGTCACCGCCCCGGTCCACGCCCTCTGACCGGTCAGCCCAGGCCGAGCAGGGGCGGGACCTGCGTCATCGCGGTGACGATGTGGTCGGCGCCCGCGGCGCGCAGGGTGTCGGCGGAGGCCAGGGCGGCGTGGCCGATCACGGTCATCCCGGCGGCCTTCCCGCCGCGCACGCCGTACGGGCTGTCCTCCACCAGCACGCAGTCCGCCGGGTGGACGCCGATCCGCTCCGCCGCCAGCAGGAACAGGTCCGGCTCCGGCTTGCCCCGCGCCACCATGTACGCGCTGTACACGTGCGGGCCGAAGTATCCGGCCAGGCCGGTGCGGTCGAGCCGGAACGCGATCTCGTGCGGGGTGCCGCTGGACGCCACGCACACCGGCACGGCCGCGTCGCGCAGCAGGCCGAGCAGCTCGCGTACGCCGTCGACCGCGGCCAGCTCTTCGCGCTGGCGGGCCAGCGCGAGCCGCTCGTACTCGGCGGGCAGATCGAAGCCGACGGGGCGGCCCAGCTCACGCTCGACGTCGGCGAGGGACTCGACGGTGGACCGGCCCATGTAGCGGGCGATGCTCTGCTCCAGCGTGGTCGGCAGCCCGGCCCGGGTGACCAGCTCCGCGAAGAGCGTGTTGTTGATCCGTTCGGAGTCCACCAGCACGCCGTCGCAGTCGAACACCACCGCTTTGATCACCCGTACAGGCTGCCATGCGAGCGGCACGCCATGGGGGGCGGGCGCAGAATGGCCGGATGGTGGTGACGGGGGATTCGGTGGTGGACGGGGAGTGTCTGCTGTGCCGGGTGGCTGAGGCGGACGCGTACTTCCAGCGGCGGCGGGTGTGGGCCGACGCGCACTGGCGGTTGTCGGTGCTGCTGCAGGGGCCGGTGGCCGGGTTCGCGCACCTGGAGCCGCGGCGGCACATCCCGTACGTCACCGAGCTGGACGGGCCGGAGGCGGCGACGCTCGGTCCGGTCCTGGCGCGGGCCACGGCCGCGCTGCGCGAGGCGACCGGCGCGGACAAGGTCTACGTGTACGTCTTCGGCGACCGGGTGCCCCACCTGCACTTCAACCTCGCCCCGCACCACCCCGGCGGCGCGCTGGCGGGCGGTCCGGGGCTGCTGCGGCCCGGCGCCGCACTCGTGTCAGCGGACGCGCACGAGGCCGCCGCGGCGGCTGTCGCCCGGCTGCTCGGCTGAGGAGATTTCGGAGATTCTGCGAAACCTTGTCCGGTTTGTGGGGAATCCGGATACCGTCATGGCAACCCGTTCACGTCCCCTACCAGCGGAGTCGCCATGCGCCGCACCGTGCGACGTGGTCTGTTACTGCTGACCACCGCCACCGTCCTGATCCTCGGCTGGCCCGGCCCCGGCGCCCAGGCCGCCGCGTACCTCAGCCACCGCTCGGCCGTCGACGTCTTCCGCGACGCCGGCATCTCCATCTGGTCCAGCGGCAACTGCTCCAACCGCAACAAGCCGAGCTGCACCTCGTTCGAGCGCATCCGCCGCAGCACCGTCGACGGCATCCTCACGCTGCGCAAGGCCAGCAAGTGCGACCTGCGGATCACGGGCGGAACCGAGACCGGCCACGGCTCCGGCACGTACACGCACTGGAACGGCTGGAAGATCGACATCAGCAAGTACACCTGCATCGGGAAGTACATCAAGCGCTACTTCAAGTACGTCGGCTACATCCGCGGCTGGGGTTACCAGTACAAGGCGCCCTCCGGGAACATCTACACCGACGAGGGCAACCACTGGGACATCCTGTACTACAGCTGCGGCGGCTGCTCCAGCGGCGACGATGACGACAACGACCTCGCCCCGTCGCCTTCGGCGAAGCCCTCCGCCGCACCCAAGCCCTCGGCCTCCCCGACCCCGTCGGCCTCGCCGAGCAGCTCGCCAAGCCAGAGCGCGAGCCCGTCCACCAGCCCGCCGGTGGCAGCCGCCCCGGTGGCCCCGGTCGCCTCGACCGTGCCGTCGGCCTCGCCCGGCTCGCTGCCGTCAGCGGGTCCGTCGGCATCGGCGAGCGAAGCCGGCCCGTCAGCCACACCGTCCGGTTCGGCCGCACCGTCGCCGAAGTCCGACGTGGCAGGTCCCGCACCGGTGGCAGGCCCTTCGGCGGCGGTCGCGCCCACGGGTGAGCCGTGGCCGTCAGGCTCGCCGTCTCCGTGGCCGTCGGGATCGGCGGGCCCGTCGCCGAGCGCCTCGGCGTCGGCCGCACCACCGGCGAACCCTGGGCTGGAGCCGCCGACGGCGCTGCCGCCGCCGCCCGTACACGAGCCCGTGCCGCCGCCGACGAAACTCCTGCGGGCCGTCGACCCGGCCCCCGCGTCACCACCCCCGACCCTGGACCCCGCCCAGGTCGACGCCCCGCTGGGCTGACCGGGACGCACTTTCGGGGAAACTGCACGCCACCGAGCCACCGGAGCTGCAGTTTCCCCGAAAGTGCAAGCGCGTCAACCCTTGACGTAGGAGAGCTTCTCGGCGACCCGCCCGTCCCGGGCCCGGATGACGTCGACGCCGCGCACGTGCCCGCTGCCCCAGTCATAACGCCACCGCTGCACCACCAGGTCCCCGGCCACGGTCAGCTCCTCGACGTCGAACCGCCCTTCCAGCTGCTCGAACACCGGCCGCCATGCCTCCCGGACCTCGTCGCGGCCCTCGAACCGCCGCCCGTCCGGCGCGGGGTTCGTGCTCTCGAAGACCACATCCGCGGTACACAGATCGAGCGCGTGCTCGAGATCGTGCCCGTTCCAGGCGTCGTTGAAGGCGCTGATCAGCGCTCGCACGTCCATCGGCCGACGATAAGCCCCGCGACCCCGCAAGACCGTCCGACCTGCCTGGCACATGGGCGAATCCACGCTCAAGATACGCCCAGGTGCCAGGCAAGTCGGACGATCACGAAAGGGATCAGACGGTGAAGCCGGTGAAGAGGAGGGCGGCCAGGCCGAGGCCGATGGCCAGGTTGGCGACGGCGGCTCCGCCGAACACGGCGACCGGCCGCCAGCCCGCCTCGCGCAGCGCGCTGACCCGCAGCTGCAGGCCGATGCTGACGAACGCCAGGATCAGGAACCAGGTGCGCAGGTCGTTGACGACGCCGATGGTCGCCTTCGCCTCGGCCGCGCTGACCGTGCCGACGAACCAGGTGCCGATGGCCGACGCGGCGATGAAGCCGAGCACGAACTTCGGGAACCGGTCCCACAGCTGCCGCAGGCCCGGCCGCTCGGCGTCCTCGGTCTTCTCGACCTTGAACGCGAAGTACGCGGTGAGGGCGACGGCGACGATGCCGATGAGCGCGTTCTGGGTGGCCTTGACGATGGTGGCGATCTGCAGCGTCTGCTCGCCGGCCAGCGCGCCCGCGGCGGTCACCGCGGCGGTGGTGTCGATGTTGCCGCCGATCCAGGCGCCGGCGACGGCGGGGCTGAGCCCGAGCAGGTCGGCCAGCCACGGCAGCAGGAAGATCGACGGCAGCGCGAAGATGATGACCAGGCTGGCGGCGTACGCGAGCTGCTCGCGCCGTGCCCGCACGGCCCCCGCCGCGGCGATGGCGGCGCTGACCCCGCAGATCGACACGGCCGCCGACAGCAGCGCGCGCAGCTTCTCGTCGAGGCCGAGCAGCCCGCCGAGCCACCACGCGATCAGGAAGACGCTGCTGATCAGCAGCAGGGCCTGCAGGATCGCGGGCCCGGCCGCCTTGACGATGAGGCTCAGGTTGATCGACGCGCCGAGCAGCACCAGGCCGGTCTTGATGAAGAACTCGGTGCGTACGGCGTCGGCGATACGCTCGCGCAGGCCGGTGTAGTACACGATCACGTTGCCGATCAGGCCGAGCGCGATGGCGTAGATCGGGTACTCGACCGCGGCGGCGACCTTCTCCAGGCTGGTGCCCTTGGCCGCGGCGGGGATCACGTCCTCCAGCCAGCGGGCCGCGGAGCCCAGCAGCAGCACGATGAACACGCCGAGCAGCAGCCACGGCCAGGTGCGGGCGGGCCGCTCGGCGGGCGGCGCGGAGGTGACGTCGGGGGTGGTGGCGACCATCAGGGCACCAGGCCCGTCGGGATGACCCCGGTCAGGACGAGGGCGAGCAGCAGCAGGCCGACGGCGGTGGCGAGCCAGTCCTCGCTGAGGGCGGCGCGCAGGGCGCGGGGGACGCTGGGGCCGGACGGGGTGCGCTGCGGGGTCAGGTCACTCATGGCGTACGCCTTTCGGGCGAGGGGGCGGCGACGCCGTTCATTCTATACAACGCCGGTAGGATTAGTCGAGAATGGAATTTCCCCAGCTCAATGCTGGTCAACGAGGTCGTGGGGCGGTCGCGACGAGATTCCGCGATATTTTTCCGTGAGACATGTCGAGAACGGCCCGGCGGATGTGACCACCTGACGAGAGCGGCGCACGACGGCGCCGCCGGAGACGAGGAGCCCGACCGTGAAGTACATGCTGATGATGCACACGCCCGCCGACACCTCCGCCGGGATCGAGAGCTGGTCGCCCGAGGACGTCAAGGCGCACATCGAGTTCCAGCACGCCTTCGACGCCGAGCTGCGCGCCGCGGGCGAGATGGTGTTCAACGAGGGCCTCACCTTCCCCGACCAGGCCCGGATCGTGCGGGCCGGGCAGGCGGGCGCGCCGGTGGTCACCGACGGGCCGTTCCCCGAGGCCAAGGAGTTCCTGATCGGCTTCTGGATCGTCGACGTGGACTCGGCCGAGCGGGCGTACGCGATCGCCGCGCACGCGTCGGCCGCACCGGGCGCGGGTGGCGCGCCGCTGAACATCCCGATCGAGGTCCGCCCGATCGTCGGCGCCCCCTCGGCCGACGCGTGACGCCCGCCGCGCTCGGGGACCTGCTGCGGGAACTCGCGCCGCAGGTCCTCGGCGCGGTCGTGCGGCGCTACCGCGACTTCGACAGCGCCGAGGACGCGGTGCAGGAGGCGCTGCTGGCGGCCGCGCAGCAGTGGCCGGGCGAGGGCGTGCCGGAACACCCCCGGGCCTGGCTGATCCAGGTCGCCGCGCGCCGCCTGATCAACATCTGGCGGGCCGACGACGCCCGCCGCCGCCGGGAGGAGACGGCGATGTCGCTGGACCCGCGCGACGTGGCCGGTGCCGCCGACGAGCCGGACACCGGCGCCGACGACTCGCTGCGGCTGCTGTTCCTGTGCGGGCACCCCGCCCTCACCGCGCCGTCGGCGATCGCGCTGACGCTGCGCGCCGTCGGCGGCCTGTCCACGGCCGAGATCGCGCACGCGTTCCTGGTGCCGGAGGCGACCATGGCGCAGCGCATCAGCCGCGCCAAGCAGCGCGTCCACGCCTCCGGCGCGGCCTTCGCCATGCCCGAGCCGGAGCAGTGGCGGGCCCGCGTCGAGGGCGTGCGGCACGTCCTCTATCTGATCTTCAACGAGGGGTACGCGAGCAGCACCGCCGACGACCTCGTGCGGCCCGACCTGTCCCGGGAGGCGATCCGGCTCACCCGGATGCTGCACCGGCTGCTGCCCGACGACGCCGAGACCGCCGGGCTGCTCGCGCTGATGCTGCTCACCGACGCTCGCCGGGACGCCCGCACCGGCCCGCACGGCGAGCTGATCCCACTGCCCGAACAGGACCGCTCCCGCTGGGACGGCGAGCTGATCGCCGAGGGCGCCGCCCTGCTCGGCGCCACCCTGCGGCGGCACGCCGTCGGGCCGTACCAGCTACAGGCCGCCGTGGCCGCGCTGCACGACGAGGCCGCCCGCCCCGAGGACACCGACTGGCCGCAGATCCTCGCCCTCTACGGCGTCCTGGACCGCCTGCAGGACAACCCGATGGTGACCCTCAACCGCGCCGTCGCCCTGGCCATGGTCCACGGCCCCGCCGCCGGCCTGGCGCTGCTCGACACCGTCGCCGAGCGCCTGCCCGGCCACCACCGCGTCGCCGCCGTCCGCGGCCACCTCCTCGAACTCTCCGGCGACCTCCCCGCCGCCGCCGCGGCCTTCACCGTGGCCCTGCACGCCAGCCCCAGCCCCGCCGAACTGCGCTACCTCGCCACCCACCTCGCCTCCGTCAACGCCCGCGCGGCGGCCCTTTGACCATCCGCGCGCCGCGTGCCGTAACGCCGCGCGGAGGGGGCGGCGCCCGGCGGGTGGGCCGGGCGCCGCGATCGGTGGGTCAGAGGGGTTCGAGCCAGATGTTGCGGAAGCGGGGGTTGGCGCCCGCGTCGCCGTGGTCCTGGAGGCGGATCGGGCCGGGAGCGGCGCTCTCGGCCGCACCGCCGCCAGTGGATCCGGCGATGGTCACGTCGTTGTGGACCACGAAGCCGTTCCACACGATGGTGACCCGTGCCTCGGCGGTCCTGTTGCCGGAGCCGTCGAAGCGGGCGGCCCGGTACACGATGTCGTAGGACTGCCAGGTCTCCGGCGCGGTGGCCGCGTTGCGGTCAGGCGCGCGGCGGCTGTAGATCGAGCCCGCCTCGTCGTTGGCGAGCGTGGTGTCGCCGTACGAGTCGAGCACCTGCAGCTCGTAGCGGTCGCCCAGGTAGATGCCGCTGTTGCCGCGCGCCTGCCCGGTGACGTTGCTCGGGTAGGTCGGCTCAAGCCACTCCACGTGCAGCTTGAAGTCGCCGAACGACTGGCGGGTACGGATGTCCCCGCCGAGCGACTCCATCGACCCGCCGGAGAACGGCCAGGTCGCGTTCGCGCCGCCGGTGGTCTGCCACAGGGCCACGTCGTCGCCGTCGAACAGCTGGATGCGCTGCCCGCTGCCGCTGACCGCCCAGCGCTGGCTGAGCACCCCGGCGGCCTGCCAGATGTGGATCTGGGTGCCGTCGGCGGAGCTGCCGGACAGCGCGTCGAGCACCTTGCCCGACTGCGGGTTGAGGATGGTGCCGTCGGCCTGCGGCTGCCAGACCTGCGAGCCGGTGCCGTTGCAGGTCCACAGCTGCACCTTGGTGCCGTTGGCGGTGCCCGCGTTGTCGACGTCGAGGCACTTGCCCAGCGCCTGGAACGTGCTGCCGACCCGCGCCCAGCGCTGGGCGTTGCTGCCGTTGCAGGTCCAGAGCTGGATCTTGGTGCCGTCGGCCGTCCCTGCGTTGTCGATGTCGAGGCACTTGCCGCCGGTGCCGACGATCGCTCCGGCGCCGCCGGTGATGCTCAGCGCGTCCAGGTTGACGTGCCCGACGTCACCGGTGTCCACCTTGTACGCGATGGTGTTGGCCCCGGCGCTGAGCGCCACGCTCTCGGTGTGCACCGACCAGGTGTCCCAGTTCGGGGTCGCGCCGAGGGTGATCTGCCGCAGCTTGGTGCCGTTGACGTACAGGCTGACCGTCTTGCCCATGGCGGACGGGTTCGGCCCGTTGGAGTAGCGCAGGGCCGCCTGGTACACCCCGGCCGTGCCGGTGGTCACGGTGAACGTGGTGCTCGCGCCCACGCTGCCGTAGCCGGCCACGAAGCCGCTGCCGGTGTAGCCGAGGTGGTCGGTGGCGACACTGGCGGTGCCCGCCCGGACCGCGTTCTCGGCCTGGTAGACGCCGTCGGCCGGGGGCGGGGTCTGCCCCGGGATGGCGTTGAGCGTGTACCACGCCTCGGTGCTCCACAGCGACTGCCCGCTGGTCGAGGTGAACGGGCGCGGCGAGCGCACGTGCACCACCCGGCCCGCGAGCAGGCCCGGCACGGTGAGCGTGACCTTCTTGCCGTCGGCGGACAGGGTCGCCGCGCTGGGCGTCAGCGTCTGCTCGTCGATCTTCGGCCCGCCGTAGTCGGCGGTGGGCTGGTAGCGCCACTGCTTGACCTTGTAGCTCGACAGCAGGCTCGCCGCGGTCGCGCTCGACAGCGGCTGGGTGTACTCCAGCTCGAAGCCGGTCCCCGTGGCCCGCATGGCGAGGATGTCGAACACGGCGGTGCCGTTCGGGGTGAGCTTCTGCAGGCCGTAGGTGAGCTTGCCGGACTGGCCCCAGTTGCCGCCCGCGCCCAGGCCGCCGACGTAGATCGCGCCGTCGGGGCCGAGCGCCACCTCGGAGACACCGGCCTCCAGGCCCTGCGTCATCCGGAACAGCGCGCCCTGGTACTCCCCGTTGACCTTCTCCACGTACGCCCGCTGCAGGCCGCCGTACGTCACGTCGCCGATCACGAACTGCCCCGCGTACGGGCCGCTGGGCAGCAGCACCGGCGTGCTCGGCGAGTTGGCGATCTCGTTCTGCGGCATCCACAGCACCGGCGGCGTCACCGGGTTGGCGTCGAACTGCCCGGCCGGGGTGGTGTAGTGGTTGAAGAACCGGCCCTGCTTGATGTGCAGCAGCTTGGACGCGGGCAGCCAGCCGCCCTGGTTGTCGGTGACGAAGATGCCGTTCTCCGGCCCCCAGCCGATGCCGTGCGGCGTACGCAGGCCACCGGCCACGTAGGACACCGCACCGGTCGCCCTGTTCACCTTGATGTGGGTGCCCCGGTTGGCCGCGGGCTGCGGGACGGTGGTCGCGCCGCCGTAGTTGATCGACACCGACAGGTTCAGGTAGAAGAACCCGTCGGCGTAGAGCAGGCCGAACGCGAACTCGTGGAAGTTCTGGCCCCACGGCCACGTGGCGATGGTGTTGTACTGGTCGGCCACCTCGTCGCCGTTGGTGTCCAGCAGCTGGGTGAGCCGCTGCTTCTCGGACACGTAGACGACGCCGTCGACCACCTTGAGGCCCATCGGCTCCTTGAGGTTGCCGGCGATCTTCTTGGTGGTGACGCCGGACGGACCGCCGGTGCCGCCCGTGCCGCCGAGGATGTACACCTCACCGGCCTGCGACGTGCCGGACTGGTCGTTGCCGCCCCAGGTGCAGATCACCAGGCGGCCGTCGGGCAGCCAGTCCATACCGGTGACCTTGGGCTGGAACGTGCCCGGCCGCAGGTTGGTCAGCGTGTAGCCGGGGTGCACGCCGGTCAGCGGCAGCCCGTCGCCGGGGGAGTCGGTCGCGCCCTCGCACTCCTTGCGGCCGGGGGCGGTCACCCGCACCACACCCGCGTCGGTGCTCAGCGCCGAGTTCGGCACCAGCGTGTACGCGCTCGCGCCGGGCGGGCGCCACTCCAGGGTGAGCTGCTGGCCGCCGGTCGCCTCGAAGAAGTTGACGTTCAGGGCGTGGTAGCCGGTGGTCAGGGTGACCGCGCCCTCCTTGGCGGTGGCGCCGTGCAGCCCGTCGTGGTCGATCACCATCGCGCCGTCGATCTTCAGCTCGGAGCCGTCGTCGCTGGTGAGCCGGAACGCGTACGAACCGGCGGTGGTGATGTTGAGGTTGCCGATGACCTGGGCGAGGAAGCGGTCCTCGAAGCCGAAGTCGGCGGCGGTGGTCCAGTTGACCGTCGGCATGAGCTTGTCGACGTTCGGGGTCTGCGCGGCCTTGAGCGTGCACAGCTCGGTCAGCGACACCTGCAGGTCGTAGACGCGCAGCGTGACGCCGGGCTCCTGCGCGGGTATCGCGGCCGTGGCGGGGACCGCCCAGACGCCGCCGGCCAGGGCCAGGGTCAGCGTGGCAAGGACGGGACCGCGGAGCCGGCGTAGCAGTCGTCTGCCCATCGTTCCTCCCGGGGGTGAGGGGGTGTCCGACGGGTCGCGGCGGTCGTTGCCCGCGCGGTGACCGTCGGTCCGTGCGCGGGTGCTAATCGACGCCGACGATTAACGCACCCGAAACATCGGTGGATCGGAACATTAGATGCTTTCGATCGCGCTGTCCATATCTTCTGAACAGATCGGCAAAAGTTCTTGAGGCTACTGCGAAAGTCGCCGGTCGCGGTAGCGCGCCGCGGCCTCGTAGGTCGCCGCATGCACGGCCCTGGCCAGGCGTGATCCCCACTCGGAGCGCGGCCCGGCGAACGTTGTCAGCTCACCCGCCCGCCACGCCGCGACGCACACCGCGTCGGTGGGCGTGCCCGAGGCGTCGAAGCCCGCATCCCGCAGCGCCTGCACTTTCGCCTCGGTCGCCGTGGCGACGGCGTTGACCAGCGCCGCGTCCGACAGCGCCACCGGCACCGCCACGATGACGTTGATCGTCCCCGGCACCAGGACCTGCTGCGGCACGGCGACGGGGTCGGCGGCCCACCCGCACACCCCGATCCCGGCCGTCACCACGGCCTCCGCCCCGCCGTCGTCCGCGTGGGCGCCCTCCGCGACCCGGGCGGCCGTCATCAGGCCCACCCCCGGCCCGCTCAGCCCGTGCTCCCGCGCGATCTCCGCCAGGTGCCGATCCGGATCCATCCGGGTGTATCCGTGCCCGACCTGCGCGTTGAGCACCCACTCCCGCTCGCCCAGCCCGCCGCCGAGCACCGCGCTGGAGATCATGCGCCACCCCGCCCCGGCCCGCCACAGCAGCGCGGGCGACGCCGCCGCCCCGTCCCCGTGCCGGACCAGGTCGGGGCGCAGCAGGTTCGCGTCGAGTCGAGGCAGCGAGGTCACACGGGACCCTAACCCACCCGTTGATCGTTCGACTTGCCTGGCACTTGGGCGAATCTTGAGCGCGCTTTCGCCCGTTTGCCAGGCAAGTCGGACGATCTTGGCGCGGGCGCGGGCGCGGGCGCGGGCGCGGCTGCGGCCGGGGGCGCGGCCGGGGGCCGGGTGGGCCACCAGTTGGCGCGGCCGAGGAGGGACATGAGGGCGGGGAGGAGGAGGCCGCGGACGACCGTGACGTCGAGCAGGACCGCGACCGCCATGCCGACGCCGATCTCCTTGACCGCGATCAGGTCGCCGAGCGCGAAGCCCAGGAAGACGATGCCGATGGAGACGGCGGCGGCGGTGACGACGGGGCCGGTCGCGGTGATCCCGGCGAGGACCGCGCGGTCGTTGTCGCCGTCGCGCCGCCACTCCTCGCGGATGCGGGCCAGCAGGAAGACCTCGTAGTCCATGGACAGGCCGAAGATGAAGACGAACAGCAGCAGCGGTGTGGTCAGGTCGAGCGCGCCCCAGGGGGTGAAGCCGAGCAGGTCCGCCCCCCAGCCCCACTGGAACACCGCGACCAGCACACCGAGCGTCGCGGCCAGCGTCAGCAGGTTCATCAGCAGCGCCTTCACCGGCACCACGAGCGAGCCGGTGAGCAGGAACAGCAGCAGCCCGGTGGCGAGCACGACCACGGCGAGCGCGACCGGCAGCCGCGCGGCGGTGGCGTCCTTCGCGTCGACGAGTTCCGCGGCGGGGCCGGTGACCAGGAGCGACGGGTCGAGCGCGCGCAGGTCGCGGACGAGCTGCTGAGCCTGCGGGCCCGACGCTCCGCCGGGCAGCTCCACCTCGGCGACGGTGGCCTGCGGGGGTACGCCCTCCCGCACGTCCACATCGGTCACGCCCGGCACGGCGCGCATCCGTTCGAGCAGCGCGACGGTCGAAGGGTCGGTCGCGGGCGCCTCGATCAGCACCGGCACCGGCTGCGGGTACTTGCCGCCGAAGTCGCGCTGGGCCACCTCGTACGCCTGCCGAGCCTCGCTGCTCGCGGGCAGGGAGCGGGCGTCGGAGTCGGCCAGGTTCGCGTGCGGCAGGGGCAGGGCCAGGACCAGCAGCCCGGCGCTGACCGCGAGCGCGACCACGGCGGGACGGCGCTGGGCGTACCGGGCGGATCGGGCCAGAAACCCGGGTTCGCGCCGCGCCGCGCGACGCCACACCCAGGTGCGCGTGCCCGGCGCGGGGATGCGCCGGTGCGCGATCGCGACGAGCGCGGGCACCAGCGTCAGCCCCGCAGCGGTGGCCAGGGCCACCACCAGCGCGCCGCCCAGCGCCATCGCGGCCAGCAGCGGCTCGGCGAACACGAACAGCCCGGACAGCGCGATGCCCACGGCCAGCCCGGACACCAGCACCGCGCGCCCCGCGGTGGCGACCGTGCGGGCGACCAGCTCGTCCACGGGCGCGCCGGGATCGGCGGCCCGCTCCTCGCGGAACCGGGCCACGATCAGCAGGCTGTAGTCCACGGCGAGGCCGAGGCCCAGCAGCGTCACCACGTTGACGGTGTACTCGCTGACCGGCATCGTGCCGGCCAGCCCGGTCAGCGCCAGCAGCGTGCCCGCGACCACGGCCAGCGCGGCGCCCAGCGGCAGCAGCCCGGCGGCCAGCCCGCCCAGCATCACGATCAGCGCCGCGCACAGGACGGCCAGCGCGACCGACTCGCCGAACGCGGCGTCGGCGACGGCCTGGTCGTTGAAGTCCCGCTCGGCCAGCAGCTTCCCGCCGACGACGATCTCGGGGGAGTCGATGCGGTGCAGCGCGGCGGCGACCCGCTCGGCCACGGCCTGCGCCTCGTCTTCGCTCAGCTGCGGCTGCAGCTCGATCACCGCGAGGGAGTTCTGCCGCTCGGGGCCGATCATGCCGGAGCCCGCGGTGTACGCGTCGGTCACCTTCGCCACGCCGGGGATGGCGCGGATCTCGAACATGATCCGGGTGGCGCTGTCGACCAGGGCGGTGGCGTGGAAGTCGCGCCCGCCGATCACCGCGACGACCGTCTCGCCCTCGGGGTCGAGCGCGTCGAGGCGGGCCTGGGCCAGCGTCGAGGGCGCGTCGGGGCGCAGCTGGTCGGGTGACTCGGTGCGGTCGTACACCGAGCCGCCGAGCACCGCCCCGGCCAGGGCGAGCACCGTCCAGATCGCGCAGACGACGTATCGCCCGCGTGCCGCCGCCCTGCCCAGCCGTGCCAGCATCGCGCCCTCCCCGGCGGACGGAGCGATCTCCGCGCGCCGTGGTCATGAAACACTGACGCTCGCGGATACGCAATGCCCGCCGCCCGGGTCCCGGCCGCTAGGCTGGGCCGGTGACGAGTGAGGACGTGTTCACCAGACTCTTCGGCATCGTGATCGGGATCCTCCTGATCGTCGCCGCGATCCGGTGGATGTTCGGCAAGAAGTGACCGCTCAGGAACGCTGCTCCGGGATGAGCAGGTTCTGCGCGGTGACCACCGCGACCGACAGGGTCTTGTAACCCACGTCGTCGAACAGCACCGTCATCCGGTCCTTCTCGTAGCCGAGCACCATGCCCATGCCCCAGCCCGCGTGGCGGACCGTGCTGTGCAGGGGGAACGGCACGTCGTCGGGGACCACCTCGGAGGTGCCCTCGTGACAGCTGTCGCAGTGGTTGCAGGGGTTGTTCAGCTGCTCGCCGAAGTAGCCCAGCAGCGCCTGCACGCGGCAGCCGCGCATCTCGGCGAAGCGGCGCATCATGTCCGTGCGCGAGCGCTGGCCCGCCTGGTAGCGCCCGTGCTCGGCCAGCGCCTCGCGGGCGGCCTGGTCGGGCAGCGGCGCGTAGCGCGGCACGCTCAGCTCGCCCTTGGCGCCGGTGGCCACCGCGCCGACCTGTTCGAGCAGGCTGACGTATGCCGCGAGCTTGCGGGCGCCGTAGCCGGTGTTCTTGGCCAGCGCGGTCTTGCCGATCGGGCCGCTGTGCAGGGCCGCCGCGACGGTGCGCAGCTCGGCCAGGTCGGGCGCGCCGCCGTTGAAGAAGCGCTGCAGCGCCACGTCCTCGGCGCGGTGCAGCAGCAGCGCGTGCGCGGGCTCGCCGTCGCGGCCCGCGCGGCCGATCTCCTGCAGGTAGCTGTCGGGGGAGTCGGGCAGCGCCATGTGCACCACGAACCGGATGTTCGGCTTGTCGATGCCCATGCCGAAGGCCGACGTCGCCACCATGATCGGCACCCGGTCGGACAGGAACGCCTCGTGCGCCTTGGCGCGCACGCCCGCCGCCATGCCGCCGTGGTACGCCATCGCCTCGTAGCCGGCGTCGGTGAGCCGCTGGGCCAGCTCCTCGGCAGCGCGGCGGGTCGGCACGTACACGATGCCGGGCGGGGTGGCCTCCTCCAGCAGCTTCAGCAGCCGCCGCCAGCGGTAGTCCTCGCTGGGGCAGTGCGTGGCCTCCAGGAACAGGTTGGGCCGGTCCAGGCCGGTCAGCACGATCTTCGGCTTGCGCAGGCCGAGCCGGGCGGTGATGTCGTCGCGCATGGGCGGCGACGCGGTGGCGGTCAGCGCCACCACCGGCGGGCGGCCCAGGCCGCGGATCAGGTGCCCGATGGACAGGTAGTCCGGGCGGAAGTCGTGGCCCCACGAGGAGATGCAGTGCGCCTCGTCGACCGCGACCAGCGCCGGGCGCAGCGCCTTCACCTCGGCCAGCCGCTCCGGCGAGCTGAGCTGCTCCGGGGTGATGAACAGGAACCGGGCGGTGCCGTCGCGCAGCTCCTGCAGCGCGGCGGCCTGCTTGGCCGGGGTCTCCGCGGAGCTGATCCGGACCGCGCGCAGCTTCGGGTTGCCGCGATCGTTGAGGTTGGCGATCTGGTCGTGCTGGAGGGCCAGCAGCGGGGAGATCACCACGGTCGGTCCCTTCAGGAGGGACGCGGTGACCTGGTAGACGGCCGACTTTCCGCCACCGGTGGGCAGCACCACCAGCGCGTCGCGGCCGCGCAGCAGGGCGCGCATGGCGTCCAGCTGCGCGGGACGCAGCCGGTTCCAGCCGAAGTGGTCACGGGCGGCGCGGCGCAGGCGCAGGGAGCGGAATAGCAGCATCATCGCCGCGACTCTAACCAGTTCGGGCGACACGCAAACGTCCTCCGCGCCCTGTCCTTCGACGCGTCTGGATGAAGATCAGTTGCTGGCAGCCCCGGTGACCAGCACGGAGATGGCCATCGCGGTCTGTGGCAGATTTTCGTCACTGGGGCAGTCGCTGAACGAGACCAGCACCGGCCCGGCGTCCCCGGTCACCGTGACCTTGTACGCGAACGCGTCCGCGCACTTCGTCTGGCCGCGCTGCTGCCTGCTCTCGGCGGCGAACGCGGGCTCGGTCGCCAGGCGCTGCAGCTCGTGCGCCTGCTGGGCGTTCAGCTTGCCGGACTTCGTGGTCCCGGCCTTGTCGGTGACCGTCCAGCTCCCGTCCGGGTTGACGATGAAGGTGTCGTTGACTCCCGCGATGCCGCCGGTGCGGACCACCGTCACCGACGGCATCACCGCGCTGCCCGACGTCGCCACGGACGGCGTGCCGCCGGGATCGCCCGTCGCCGTGCACGCCGCGACGACCAGGAACAGCGCCGCGACCACGGCCGTGCGCAACACGGTCCGGACGGCGGATGAGTTCGGTACTGCATTAGCCATGAACGCCAGTCTATGCGCGGGGCAGGCCGGCACGGGTGCGGAGGGCGGCCAGGTCCAGGACGGTGACCTGCATGCGGCTGGTGCGGACCCAGCCGTTGGTACGCAGCACACCCAGCGCCTTGCTCACCGCCTCCCGCGAGGCGCCCACCCAGCCCGCCAGCTCGTCCTGGGACAGCGGCAGCGCGATGGCGATCGCGCCGCCCTCCGCGCGGCCGAACCGTTCGGCCAGCTCGACCAGGCGCGCCGCGACCCGGCCGGTGCTGTCCTGCGCGCCGAACTCGACGCGCTTGCGGTCGGCGTCGCGCAGCCGCTCGCTGAGCAGCCGCATCAGCAGGATCGCCACCCGGCCGTGGGCCTGCAGGTACGCCTCGAACTCGGGCAGCAGCATGACCAGTGCGGTGACCGGCTCCAGCGCGGCCAGCGTGGCCGAACGCGGTGCCCGGTCCACTGCGGACAGCTCGCCGAGCAGCGCACCGGGGCCGCGTACGGCGAGCACGACCTCGGCGCCGGAGGCGGTGTGCGAGGACGCCTTGACCCGGCCCGCGCGCAGCATGGCGACCCAGTCCGAGCTGTCGCCCTCGCGGCACAGCACCTCGCCGCGCGTCCACCGGCGCTGCATGCTGTGCCGGGTGAACGCCTCCTGCTCGGCCGGTGTGAGCAGGGCCCAGAAGTCGCCGCTCATCCGGCGAGCCCGGTCACGGCGTACGCCCGCACGGTGGTGACCCGCCCCTTGACGGTCAGGTCGCCCATGGGCTGTGCCACGATCGCGGCTCCGGCGGCCAGCCGGGTGGCCTCGCCGATGACGACCTGGCCCGGCTCGGCCAGCGTCTGCAGGCGGGCGGCGACGTTGACCGCGTCGCCCATCGCGTTGAAGCCGCGCAGCTGCTCGCTGCCGATGTTGCCGACCAGCGCCGGGCCGGTGTTCGCGCCGACCCGGAACCGGGGCCACTCCGGGTGACCGGCCGCGATCGCGTCGACGCCGCGCTGCATCGCCAGCGCGGCCCGCACCGCGCGCAGCGCGTGGTCGGGCTGCCGGGCGGGGGCGTTGAACAGGGCCAGCAGCGCGTCGCCGACGAACTGCACGACGGTGCCGCCGTTGTCGAGGATGCACGGCACCGCGACGCCGTGGTAGCGGTTGAGCATCCGCACGATCTCGGCCGGCTCCACGCCCTCGGAGAACGTGGTGAAGCCGCGCAGGTCGGCGAAGAGCGCGGTCACCTCGACCACCTCGCCGCCGAGCGCGGCCTGGTCGGGGTCGGCCAGCAGCGCGGCGGCCACGTCGGGGGAGAGGTAGTGCCGGAACAGGGTGCCCAGCGTCCGCGACAGCTCCCGCTCGGCCGACAGCGCTGCCGCGGCCCGGTCCAGCACCGCCGTCTGGCCCTCGGTGAGCCCGAAGCGCTCGGCCAGCCGGGCGGCGACCGGGCCGGTGGCGGTGCCGGTGCGCTCGCGCTCCTGCAGGGCCGTGGTGAGTTCCTCCAGCGCCGCGCCGTACTCGGCGCGGATGGCGCGGGCCGTCTGGTCCAGCGTGATCGCGTCGAAGATGCCCGCGCTGCCGCCCTCGCGGCCGTATTGCACGTACGCGCTGTAGGCGACGAAGCCGAAGGCGAAGGCCAGCAGCAGGTGCCACTCCCACCAGGACAGCGCCCACTTCTTGGCCAGCAGCACCGCCACGGTCGCCTCGGCCAGCAGCGTGAACGCGGTGACGATGCTGATCAGCATGGCGGCCGGCTTGCGCCGGTGCATCGCGAAGTAGCGCAGCGCCGCGATCAGGTAGAGGCCCACCGTCGCCACGGTCACCCAGACCATCGGACCCTGCACGTCGCGCGGGCCGGGACGGGCGTTCAGCGGCGGCAGGTCGAGCAGCTCCACCGCGCCCCAGCCGAGGATCAGCAGCCAGAGTCCGATCTGGAGCGGCCGCCGCGAGCGCAGCACCGCATCGCCCCGCGCGCCCTCCAGGTCCAGCGACGAGACCAGCGCGAACACGGCCGCCACGGCCAGGCCCACCGGCTGCGACAGGTCGAAGCCGACCGAGGGGTGGTGCACCAGCACCCCGGGCGTGGCCAGCGCGTGCAGCAGCAGGAAACCGGCGCTGGCCAGGAACGCCAGCGACACCAGCAGCAGCCGCGCGTCGGCGCGGGTCCGGGCCACCGCGCCCATCCGCACGCCCAGCACCACGTTCACCGCCGCGACGGCCAGCACCAGCCAGAAGTGGCTGTGCGAGTCGTGCCAGGAGACGTCGGTGCTCGGCACCGCCAGCAGCAGCCACAGGCCCGCCAGCGGCAGCGCGAGGTGCACCAGCCAGACCGCGGCGCGGACCGGCTGGACGGTGGCGGGGAGGTAGGGGCGCGGCACGCCGACACCCTACGCCGCACCGACATCACCTGGCACTGTCGCGAATGCGCTGTGTGGACTTATGCGCAGACCGCCCGGCCGAATCGGAGTTCCATCGAGTACGTCACCACCGGTGACCACCGAAGGAGCTGACTCATGAAGCGCAACGGGCCCCTGATCACGCTGCTGGCCGGGCTCGCGCTGGCGGCCGTGCTGATCACCGTGAACCTGACCGTCAACGCGCCCGGCGGCGCCGATCCCGACCCCGCCGGGTTCGGCGCGGCGGCACCGACCGCGACCGCCGCCGCACCCGCGACCGAGGCACCGGCGACCAGCCCGCCCGCCGACCCGCCGCCCAGCGAGCCGGCCGCGAAGGTCAACGCCCTCTGGGCCGGGCCGGTCGACGGCGGCGGCGCGACGATCGCGATCGCCGTGACCGACGGCGTGGCCGTGGCGTACCTCTGCGACGGCAAGAAGGCCGAGGTGTGGCTGCAGGGCACCGCCGCGGCCGGGAAGCTGGAGCTGACCGGCGCCAAGGGCGCCACGCTGACCGGCACGTTCGGCGGCGGCAAGGCCGCGGGCACCCTCGCGGCGGCCGGGCGCACCTGGAAGTTCACCGCGCCCGCCGTGAAGAAGCCGTCCGGCCTCTACCGCGCCACCGCGACCGTACGCGGCGCGAAGGTCGTCGGCGGCTGGATCGTGCTGCCGAACGGCAGCCAGGTCGGCGTCGTGTCCGTGGACGGGCAGCCGGGCCCCGCGCCCGCGATCGACCCGGCCACCGGCGCGGTGACCGTCGACGGCGCAGCCCTCACCGCGACGCCGGTGACCGGCGCGCTCACCGGAAACTGAGAGAGGACGCCATGGACACCGAAGGCACCCGCCGGATCACCTCCGCGGCCGGCCTGTACGTGCCGCTGCTGCTCGGCGCCGTGGTCGCCGTGACGCTCGGCGTGTACGGCAACGTGCACACCCCCACCGGCGTCTCGGTGAACGTCGCCGGGTTCTCCGGCCCGATGGAGGTGAAGGTCTGGCTGGCCAGCGGGGCGGCGCTGCTCGCGCTCGTGCAGCTGGTCACCGCGCTGGCGATGTGGGGCAAGTTGGGGCCGGGCATGCCGAGCTGGCTCGGGCCGCTGCACCGCTGGTCGGGCCGG
The DNA here is from genome assembly GCF_016862575.1 of Catellatospora bangladeshensis. Taxonomy (GTDB): domain Bacteria; phylum Actinomycetota; class Actinomycetes; order Mycobacteriales; family Micromonosporaceae; genus Catellatospora; species Catellatospora bangladeshensis. The sequence continues at coordinate 151,859 of NZ_BONF01000016.1, forward strand.
GGCGCGTTCCTGCTCGCCGTGCCCGTCGCCGTGCACTGCCTGTACGCGCTGGGCTTCGCCGATTACAACCTGCGCACCCTGGCGCACTCGCTGCTGGGCTGCTTCTTCTTCGGCGCGTTCACCGTGAAGATGCTGAGCCTGCCCAAGCGCGGGCTGCCCGGCTGGACCCTGCCACTGCTCGGCGGCGCGGTGTTCACCGCGCTGATCGGCCTGTGGCTCACCTCGTCGCTGTGGTTCTTCACCACGTTCGGAGTGCGATTCTGATGGCTGACCTGATGGGACGGACCGACCACGCCGGCCCGGCGGGCACCTGCGGTGCGGGCTGCGCGTCGCGGCGGGCGGTGCTGGCGGGCGTCGCCGGGGCCGCCGCGCTGCTGGCTGGCTGCCAGACCTACGGCCAGAACGCCGATCCGGAGGCCGCGGCCGCCGACCTGCCCACCGACGACCCGGCCACCGAGGGCGCGGCCACCCCCGGCGCCACCTCCGGTGCCACGCCCGGCGCGGAGCCGACCGGCCCCGGCGCCACGAAACCGGCCGCCCCGGCGGCCAAGGCCCTGGTCGAGGCGTCCCGCGTCCCGGTCGGCGGCGGCGTGATCCTGGAGGGCGAGCGCCTCGTCGTCACCCAGCCCCAGCAGGGCGTCTACAAGGCGTTCTCGGCGATCTGCACCCACCAGGGCTGCGTCGTCACCGAGGTCCGCGACGGCATCATCGAGTGCGGCTGTCACGGCAGCCGCTTCCGCGCCACCGACGGCTCGGTCGCCGGCGGCCCGGCCACCCGCCCCCTCCGCGAAACCCGCGTCAAACCCGACGGCCCCAACATCGTCCGCGCCTGACGAGGAAAGGAAGGGCACCTTCTTAACGTTCTGTGTATAAGAAGGTGCCCTTCCAAACCACAGCGGAGGACAGCGTGGGTCCGTACAGCTACGCCGAGGTCGGGGCGACCAGGCAGGACAGCCTGCCGCCGGGCTACCGCCACCTGCGCTACCGAAGCCGGATCGGGGACGCGGCGGTTTTCCGGGCCGCCGCCGAGGCGGTGCTGACGTTCGCGCCGCAGCGGGCGGCAGGAGTGCTGATCGAGGCAGCGGGGCCGCGGGCGGTGGAGGGGCTGGTGGTGACCTCGCGGCTGGGGGCCGGGCCGCTGCGCATCCCCGCGCCGTGCCGGGTGGTGTGGGCCGAGGACACGCCCACGAGGGCCGGGTTCGGGTATGGCACGCTGCCCGGTCACCCCGTCCGGGGCGAGGAGTCGTTCGTCGTCGAGGTGGCCGGGGGCGCGGTGTGGTTCTCGATGCGCGCGTTCAGCCGCCCGGACCGCTGGTTCACCACCGCCGCCGGGCCGCTCGTCCCCGCCTTCCAGCAGGCATACGCGCGCCTGCTCGCCCATACCCTCCGAAAGCTCGTCGCCCGACGGTAGTCGGAGGTGCAGTTTCGGGGAAACTGTGGCCTGACGGCCTGGAATTCCTGCAGTTTCCCCGAAACCGAAGCGCGTCCGGAGGGGCTAGAGGCGCGAGTTCGCGGTGACGGTGAAGCCGGTGGAGACGGCGGCGCCCGCGTTGGTGAAGCAGTTGACGTCGCGGACGTAGAGGTGCGGGGCGGAGACGGTCCACGGGAAGTTCATGCCGCAGAAGTTGGAGTTCGAGCCGACCGCGGTGACCTGGACGTTGAGCGGCAGGAAGCCGATCTGCGGGAAGGTCACCAGGGACAGGCCGGGTCCGGCGGCGATGAGCGTGTTGGCGCCGAAGCCGAGCACCGAGTTGAAGTTGGTGGTGGCGGGTCCGGCACCGGGCACGTGCCAGAGGTAGCCGAAGTACTTCGGCGGGATGGCCGGGCCGTACAGCGAGGTCTTCTGCTGGTACGTCACGGTGAAGCGGCTGTTGACCAGCGCCCCGGCCGAGTTGAAGCAGAAGACGATCACCTCCTGCTGCGCCCCGGTCGAGACCCAGTTGCGGGCCTTGCACCGGGTCGGCACCGACGCGGCCGCGGTGACCTGCACGCTGCCGTCGACGGGGCCGCCGCTGCCGATGCCCGGGAACTTGACGCTCCACTGCCCGACGCCGAGCGGGGTGACCGAGTTCGGCGCGCCCACGGCGTTGTACTGGCTGATGATGGCGCCGGTGGGCTGGGTGTGCACGTAGCCGTACGGGCCGCCCGCGCCGGCGCCCGAGGCGGTGGTGAAGAACGCGCTGAACCCGCTGTTGTCGGGCACCCCGCCGGCCCGGAAGCAGCGGATGATCGCGATCTCGTCGGCGCCGGACGGGCCCCAGTTGTCGGCCTGGCACCAGCGCGGCCCGTTGCTGATCGCGGTGACGTGCACGACGCCGCCCGGGAACGCCTGGCCGGCGAACTTCACCTGGTAGATGCCGACGCCCACCGGGATGACCGTGGACGCCGCCGGGAAGGTGCCGGCGGGCACCACTGCCGCGCCGTTCCAGAGCGCGAAGCCGAACCGGTCGGGCACGGCCGCCTGGGCGGGCGACGCGATGCCGAGGAGCATGCCGAGCAGGGCGACGATCCCAGTGAGAGCGGAGATCGCGCGAGTCGGTCTGGGCATGTCGATCCTTTCCGTGACGGGACGGTAACTGCCCGGACATGGAAACATGCCGATTTAACGATCTCAATGGATGTGTCGGAAACCTGTGCGAGCAACGATCGGCGCCCCTCGCGCCCCGGTTAGAGCTCGGCCGCGTGGTAGCGCTCCACCACCTGGTAGCCGAGCGAGTCGTAGAGGCGTTGCGCGACCGTGTTGTGCCCGTACACGTTCAGCGCGAGCTGCGCCTCGCCCGCGTCGGCGGTCAGCCGCTCGCCGACGAGCATCGCCGCCCGCCCGAAACCCCGGCCACGGTACGCGGGCCGCACGTCCACGCCGAACACGTAGCCGGTCCCGGGCAGGAAGCCGTGCCGCAGCCAGATGGTGCCGACCACCTGCCCGTCGTGCACCACGCACCGGAAGCTGTCGCTGTCGGCGGGCACGCCGCCGGGCAGCAGCTCGGCGATCGAGGCGACCGCCCGCTCGTGCGCGTCGGCGGCGGAGACGCTGCCCGAATCGGCCAGCTCCGCGGCGTGCTCGGCGATCTGGCCGTCCCGCCACGCCGCGAACTCCGCCTCGGTCATCGGGCGGCCGACGATCCCGGCCGGTGGCGTCACGCCGACGGTCACGTCCTTCACCATCTGCTGCGCACGCAGGGGGTACGCCCCGAAGAGCGCCTCGCCGGCCACCTCGCCGGGAGCGAGCGCGACGGACATGCTCCGGCCGCCGGCCTCCGTGGCGCGCCGCCGCGCCCAGGCCGCCAGTGGCCGGGCCAGGCCGCGGCCGCGCTGCTGCGGAGCGAGCCACAGGTCGTGCAGCCGCCGGTCACCCGGCCGCCGTGCGACGGTGCCGCCGAGCGCCAGGTGCCCCGCGAGCGCGCCGCCGATCTCGACCGTGTACACCGCGCCGCCTGCACCGGCCAGGGCGGTCAGATTGCGTTCGACCTCCTGTGCCACGGCGCCCGGGTCGCGGTAGCGGGCCGCGTACCGCTCGCGCAGCCGGGCCGCCCACCCGTCCCGCCACGCCTGAGTCTCGGGCTCCGTCGCCTCGCGCACCTCGAACACGCGCCGAATCTACCGCTGCGGGACAGCGGGGTGCTGCGGCTTTTCGCTGGGTGAGGGGATGGCTACCGCGCGTGCATCGATCTACCTGATCGGCATCATTCGATGGAAACGATGATCCTACATGTATCCAACGAAATACATAAGACTTTCTATCTAACGAGCGTTCGGATATTCAGAGAGTGCTTGTGGCTACCGCCGCAGGACCATTTTGGAGTCGGGGAGGACTCTCGTGAGAAAGATCATCGCCATTGCCGGCGCGGCCGTCACCACGGTCGCGTTCGTGGCAGTAGCGGCGTCCGGCAGCAGCGCAGCCCCGGACGGGGCCGCCGCTTCCCGGGCGCAGTCCGTCGGGGCGAACGCCGCCGACATCCGCGCCTCGGCCGCTGACGGCTACTCCGTGCAGCGCGTCGTGCGCGACGCCAACGGCGCGACCCACACCAAGTACGACCGCACCTACAACGGGCTGCGCGTCTACGGCGGCGACTTCGTCGTGCACACCAAGGCCGGCGGCGCCTACGCCGGTGCCTCCAACGGCCTGAACGCCCCGCTGTCGCTCGCCACCACCCCGAAGGTGACCGCGGCGAAGGCGCAGGAGGCCGCCCGGGCCGGCTTCTCCGGCACGGTGACCTCGGTCGGCTCGTCGGAGCTGTTCGTCGACGCCAGCAACGGCAGCGGCCGCCTGGCGTGGGAGACCGTCGTGCACGGCTGGCTGCCCGACGGCCAGACCCCGTCCCGCCTGCACGTCATCAGCGACGCGGTGACCGGCGCGTACATCGGCTCGTTCGACGAGATCGAGACGGTGACCGGCACCGGCACCGGCATCTACTCGGGTGCGGTCAGCATCGACACGACGCTGTCGGGCTCGACGTACCAGATGATCGACCCGGTGCGCGGCAACGGCCGTACGTGCGACATGAACAACGGCACGTCGACCTGCACCACGTTCACCGACGCGGACAACGCCTGGGGCACCGGCGCGAACTCCAACCGCCAGTCGGCCGGCGTCGACGCGCACTTCGGCGCGGCGAAGACGTTCGACTACTTCAAGAACGTGCACGGCCGCAACGGCATCTTCGGCAACGGCACGGGCGTCCCGTCGCGGGTTCACTACGGCAACAACTACGTGAACGCGTTCTGGGACGGCGCGCAGATGACCTACGGCGACGGCTCGTCGAACAGCCGCCCGCTGGTGTCGCTGGACGTGGCCGGCCACGAGATGAGCCACGGTGTGACCGAGGCGCTGGCGGGCCTGGTCTACTCGGGTGAGTCCGGCGGTCTCAACGAGGCCACCTCGGACATCTTCGGCAACATGGTGGAGTTCTACGCCGCCGCGCCGAGCGACCCGGGCGACTACCAGGTCGGCGAGAAGATCAACATCAACGGCAACGGCACGCCGCTGCGCTACATGTACAACCCGACCCTCGACGGCTCGTCGCACGGCTGCTGGTCGACCAGCACCAACAGCGTGGACGTGCACTACTCGTCGGGCCCGGGCAACCACTTCTTCTTCAACCTGGCCGAGGGCACCGGCGCGACCGCGTACGGCACCAGCCCGGTCTGCGGTTCGGCTCCGGCCGTCACCGGCATCGGCCGCGCCAAGGCCGAGAAGATCTGGTACCGCGCGCTGGACGTGTACTTCACCTCCAGCACCCGCTACGTGCTGACCAGCAACCCGGCCAACACCGCCCGCGCGTACACCCTGCGCGCGGCGACCGACCTGTACGGCCAGTGCTCCCTGGAGTACAAGACCGTCCAGGCCGCCTGGACCGCGGTCAACGTGGCCGGCAGCGACACCGCCTGCCCGACCGGCAACGACTTCTCCCTCGCGGCCTCGCCCGCGTCGGGTTCGGTCAACCCGGGCAGCTCGGTGACCAGCACCATCACCGCCACCCTCACCAACGGCAGCGCGCAGACGGTCAGCCTGTCCGCCTCCGGCCTGCCGTCGGGCGCCACCGCGTCGTTCAGCCCCACGTCGATCACCTCGGCGGGCGGCACCTCGACGCTGACCATCGCCACCAGCGCGTCCACCCCGGCGGGCACGTACGCGGTGACCGTCACCGGCACCGGAGCGAGCTCGACCCGGACCGCGACGTACTCGCTCACGGTCAACGGGGCGCCGGGCTGCACGGGCACCAACCCGACCGACGTCGCCATCCCGGACAACACCACGGTGACCAGCACCATCACCATCTCGGGCTGCAACCGCAACGCGTCGGCCACCAGCTCCGTCGCGGTGACGATCTACCACACGTACAAGGGTGACCTCGTCGTCGACCTGGTCGCGCCGGACGGCAGCGTCTACAACCTGCACAACCGCACCGGCAGCAGCACCGACAACATCATCCAGACGTTCAGCCGGAACCTCTCCACGGAGGCCGCCAACGGCACCTGGACCCTGCGGGTCCGCGACGCCGCCACGGCCGACACGGGACGGATCGACACCTGGTCGCTGACTCTCTGACCTGATCCTCCCCAGAACGAGGGCGCCATCCGCAACCCGGGTGGCGCCCTCGCCCCCTTGCCGTGGGTCAGGCGGCCGGGCTGGTGGCGATGGTGACGAACTCGGTGCCGGTGCCCCCGGCGAGGCGGCGGCGCAGGGAGGCGGCGATGCGGATCGCCTGGCGCTTGGCCTGGTCGGCGCGGGGACCCTCGTGGCGGTCGTCGAGCGTCTCGTGCCAGAGGCGCAGCCAGCGGTCGAAGTGGCGGCGCTCCAGGGCGGCGCGGCGGCTGAGGGCGACGTGCGGGGCCAGCGCGTTGCGCCGGTAGGTGCCGGGGTTGAGCAGCACGGACTCCCAGAAGTCGCACATGATCGGCAGGTGCGCGGCGAGGTCCAGCCGGGCCACCTCGGTGAAGATCGGCCCGATCAGGTCGTCGGCGTACACGCGGGTGTAGAAGTCGGTGACCAGCGCGGTGATGTCGGCGCGGTCGGCGATGTCGGTTCGCACGGTGCCCTCCATTTTTTACTACCGCCATCGTATATATTCGGCCGGTGGGCGGGGATATGACCTTCGGCGCACTCGCGCCGGCCAGCCGGCGGCGGGTGCTCGACACGCTGCGCGCGGCCGGGGCGCCGCAGGACGCGGTCGCGCTCGCGCAGGCCACCGGGCTGCACCCCAATACCGTGCGATTCCACCTCAAAGTCCTCATCGAGGCGGGATACGTCGTCGAGTCCCGGCAGGCGAGCGGCGGCCGGGGCCGCCCGCAGGCCGTGTACGCCTGCGCGGCCCCCGCCACCCGTGACGGCGGCTACGCCCTGCTCGCCGAGCTGCTGGCGAGCACCCTGGACGACGCGGCCGGGGCCGAGCTGGCCCGTGCCGCGGGCGAACGCTGGCAACACGCCGCGCGGCCCGCCGGAGTCGCGCCGGACGCGCCCGGCACGCTCGACGAGGCTGCGGCGCGGGCCACGGCGCTGTTCGCCGAGCTGGGCTTCGACCCGGTGCGCGGCCCGGAGCCAGACGCGGCCCGGATCGAGCTGCGCGCCTGCCCGTTCCTCGACGTGGCGCGGCGGCATCCGGGCGTGGTCTGCGGAGTACACCTCGGCCTGCTGCGCGGCCTGGTCGAAGGCGGCCCGGCCGGAGCTGCCCCGGAAGGGGACGGCCCTGGTGGCGGCGGGACGGTCGCGGACGGCCGGAGCGGTGGTCTGGTGGGCGCGCCCAGCGCGGCGCGGAGGTTCGTGGCCGAGCTGGTGCCGTTCGCCCGGCCGGGGGTCTGTGTCGCGGAGATCAGGCAGGTCGAGGTGGAGCGCGAGGGGGCGTGATGGGCAGGGTGCGGCTGGTCGGGCAGGTGGCGGTGCCGTTCGTGTGGTTCGGCATGGTCGCCGCGATCTCGCTGCTGGAGGCGCCGCTGAAGTTCCAGGCGCCGGGCATCACCACGGCGCTCGGGCTGGGCATCGGGCGGCTGGTCTTCGGCGTGCTCAACGCCGCCGAGTTCGTGCTGCTGGTGCTGCTGACGCTGGCGCTGGCCGGGGCCGCCGTGGGACGGTTGCGCTGGTGGCTCACCGGCGGGCTGTGGGCGCTGCTCGCGGTGCAGGCGCTGGTGCTGCGCCCGCTGCTCGACGAGCGCGCCCAGGTGATCATCGACGGCGGGGTGCCGCCGGGGTCGTCGCTGCACCTGCTCTACATCGTGCTGGAGGGTGCGAAGCTCATCGTGCTGCCCGTGCTGGGCGTCAGCCTGCTGCTGCGCATCGCGCGCGGCTGAACCGGCACGGTTTTCGAAACTCCTCGGAGCCCCGATCATCGACGGCCGGTGATGGGCCGGTCCCGTTCCAGGCCGGGGCCCGGGACCGTGTCGTCGCGCGCGCCGCCGATCACGGCGCGCCGCGGCACGCCTGCGCGGCGGTCACGCCGGAGATGCGGCGCGTCGCCTGGGACGGCGGCTGCGGCGTGCCGCCGAGGTAGTGACCGCCGGTGGCTCGGCCGCGTTGTCCAAGGCGGTGCCTGCTGACGGGCACCGTGGATCCGGGAGCGCGCGGGCAGGCGGCTGCCGGGCGGACAGCGCGGCCGGGGCCGCCGGGGCCGGGACGGGTACGCGTTCCGGCCCCGGGCGGCCGCCGGTCCCAGGTGACGGGGGACGGCATGACGACAATCGGATTCATCGGCAGCGGCAACATCGGCGGGACCATCGCCCGGCTGGCCGTCGCGGCCGGCTACGACGTGGTACTGAGCAACTCGCGGGGGCCGCAGACGCTCACCGGCCTCGTCGCCGAGCTGGGCCCGCGCGCCCGCGCCGGCACCGTCGAGGAGGCGGCCACCGCCGGTGACCTGGTGCTGGTCAGCGTGCCGCTGCGGGCGTACGCCGACATCCCGGCCGCGCCGCTGGCCGGCAAGGTCGTGATGGACACCAACAACTACTACCCGGAGCGCGACGGGAACATCGACGTGCTCGACGACGGCAGCACCACCAGCAGCGAGCTGCTCCAGCGCCACCTCGCCGGGGCGCGGGTGGTGAAGGTGTTCAACAACATCTACTTCAAGCACCTGGGCTCGCTGGCCCGCCCGGCGGACGCCGCCGACCGCAGCGCGCTGGTGGTGTCCTCCGACGACCCCGAGGCGAAGGCGGCCGTGCTCGCGTTCCTCGACGCGATCGGGTACGACGGTGTGGACGCCGGGCCGCTGGGCGCGGGTGGGCGCCGCCACCAGCCGGGGACGCCAGCGTACGGGACGCCGTACGGGCCGTTCAGCGACGAGCACGGTACGCCCGCCGACGCGGCGACGGTGCGGGCGGCGCTCGACGAGGGCTGAGAAAGCCGGTCGCGGCCGGTCCGGTCGCCGTGAAAGGATCGGCCGCATGCCGGCACCCCACGGATTCGAGTACGCCGTGCGCGGCGACGGGACCGTCGCCGTGTCGCACCGCCGTGCCGTGGTGACGCTGCTGCGCGGCGAGCGCGCGGCCCGCTTCCTGGCCGAGGCCGAGGCGGGCGACCCGCAGGAGGTCATGGCCCGCTGGACGGGCAACTACCGCCGCGGCAACGAGCGCACCGCCCGCAACCACCCCCGCAACTCCTCCCGCTGATCCCGCCGCCGGATCTCGCTCGCGCCGCCGAGTCTCCGCGCCCAGCTCACCCGCGGGCGGCCGCGCCGAAGATCACTGTCCCGTGTCCAAACCTGCGGTCTGACCGCACTTCTCGACCCGAGACAGCGATCTTCGCCGGTTGGTGGCGGGTTCCGGCGCGGCGGTGCGGGTGAAGATCGGCGTCTCGTGTCGAAACCTCTGGTCTGAGCACAGGTTTCGACACGAGACAGCGATCTTGGGCGCTGGCGCGGCCGGTGGAGGGCGGGTCAGTGGTCGGCGGTCACCGGGTCGGTCGTGGTGGGGGCGGGGGTGGGCTGGTCGGGGATGGTGACGGGGGCGGGGCGGGAGCGGACCAGGAGGACCGACAGCGCGGCGAGGGCGAGCACGGCCAGGGGCAGCGCCGTGGTCACCTTCATGGCCGTGGTGAAGCCCTGCTGGAAGGTGGTGTGCGCCAGCTCGGTGATCGGGCCGGGAGTGCCGGGGGGAAGGTGGGCGCCGCTCTGACCGGCGCCGACCTCCATACCGCCGGATCCCATGTGGGCGAACGCCTCGGTGAACCGCTCCCGTACCCCCTCGGGAAGCCCGGCGGCGTTGGTCCGGGCCTGCTCGGCCAGCGAGGTGGCCAGCTGCGCCTGGAGCAGCGCGCCGACCGCGGCGGCGCCGATGACCGCGCCGAGCTGCCGGGTGGTGTTGATGACCCCGGACGCGGCCCCGGCCTGGCGCGGCTCGACGCCGCGCATGGCGATGGTCTGCAGCGGGGCGAACACGAAGCCGAGGCCGAGACCTGCGACGAGCAGGCCGGGCATCAGGTCGCCGCGGTCGGAGCCGGGCTGCGCGGTGAGGATGACGGCGGTCAGGCCCACGGTCCACAGGGTCATGCCGCCGAGCAGCGCCCACCGCCCGTGGCGGCCGTCGGCCAGCCGCCCCGCGAACGGGGCGAACACCATCGACATCGCCGACATCGGCGCGGTGGTGAGTCCGGCCTGCAGCGCGCTGAGGCCGAGCACGGACTGCAGGTAGATGGTGAGCGGCAGGAACAGGCCGAGCATGCCGAACGAGACGGCGGCGACGACGCCGTTCATGACGGAGAAGTTGCGGTCGGCGAACAGGCGCAGCGGGATCAGCGGCTCGTCGTCGCGGCGGGCGTGCAGCTGCCAGACGAACACGGCGAGCACGAGCACGCCGGCGCCGATGACCATCGGGATGGTGACCGGGCCCCACACCGCGCCCCAGTCGTGCGACTGGCCCTCGATCAGGCCGAAGCAGAGCAGGAACAGGCCGAGGGTGACCAGGCCGGTGCCGGACAGGTCGAGCCGGTGGCGGCGGTGGAAGCGCAGGTCGGGCATGAACACCGCGGCCAGGGCCAGCGCGAGCACGCCCACCGGCACGTTGACGTAGAAGATCCACCGCCAGCCCCACTCGGACACCAGCCAGCCGCCCAGTGCCGGGCCGGTGACGGTGGCCAGGCCGGCGACGGCGCCCCAAACGCCGAACGCCGCGCCGCGCCGCTCGGCCGGGAAGATCGTGGTGATCACGGCGAGCGTCTGCGGGGTGAGCAGTGCCCCGCCCACGCCCTGCGCGATGCGGAACGCGACGAGCTGCTCCGGGCTCTGGGCGAGGCCGCAGGCGATGGACGCCACCGTGAACAGCACCAGGCCGAGCATGAACAGCCGCTTGGGGCCGTGGATGTCGCCGAGCCGTCCGGCGGTGATGAGCAGCACCGCGTACACCAGGATGTAGGCGTTGAGGATCCACAGGATGTCGTCGAGCGACGCGCCGAGGTCGTCGATGAGGTCCGGGATGGCGATGTTCACGATCGTCGTGTCGAGCAGGATCATGAAGAAGCCGAGGCAGAGTACGAAGAGGACGAGCCACGGGTTGGCCCGGCGGCCCGCCTGCGAAACGCCGCTGTCCTGCGGGATGGTCACGGCGGGTCTCCTAGCTCGTCGGGGACGCGAACGAACTGGAGCATAGTCCCGTCACATCGATGCACCGGGCACCCGCGCGGAGGGCTCAGCGCGGCGCGGACCGGCCCGATCCGCTGCCGACGAGCACCCGGCCCACGGGACCGTGCAGGTCCTCCAGCACGGCGCGGGCGACGCGCCGCCCCGACACCAGCGCGCCCTGGATGGAGCTGGTGTCCCGGTGGTCGCCGCAGACATACCGGCGCTCGCCGTAGCGCACGGTCCGGCGCAGCGGGTGCGGCGCGGGCATCGCGGGCAGCGCGTGCGGGACGCGGTATGCCCGCAGCAGCCGCCAGCCCGCGGTGTCGGTGCCGTACAGCACCGACAGGCGGCCGCGTACCCGGCGCTCCAGCTCGTCCAGCGGGGTGACGGTGTCCAGCACGGACGTCGCGATCAGCGCCTGGCCGGACGGGGCGTAGCCGGCCGCGGCGGCGGACAGCACCACCGTGTTGCGGACCAGGCCGGGCTGCTCGGCGTCGACGATGGGCAGCGCATCGCGCCGGGGCGGGGTGTCCGCGGCGTGGTAGAAGGTGGTGACCCCGTGCCAGCCGGGTTCGGCCAGGCCGGGCAGCAGCAGGGCGGCGGCGCTCGCGTCGGCGGCCACGACGACCACGTCGGCGCGGATCTCGTCGCCGCCCGCGACGGCCAGCCCGGCGGGCGTGAGCCGGTCGACCCGGGCGCCGAGGTGGACGGTGCCGTCCGGCAGGTGACCGGCGAGCTGGCGGGGCAGCGCCCGCATGCCCTGGGCGGGCACCGCGCCGCCGCCGTGCAGGAACGAGCGCCAGACCAGCTGGAAGAAGCGGCCCGAGGTGGTCAGCCGGTCCTCCAGCAGCACCCCGGCCAGGAACGGCCGCAGCACCCGGTCGACCCCGGCGGGGGAGAAGCCCGCCTCCTTGAGCACCTCCAGCGTGGTGCGGTCCGGCTCGCGCTTGAGCGGCCGGGCGGGGCCGAGGGCGCCGCGTACGCCGAGGGCGGCCAGCGCGAACGCGTCGCCGAGCGGCAGCAGCCCGCCGGTGACCGCGGCCGGGGCGGTGATGTCGGCGCGCAGCCGGTGCATGCGGCCGCGGTGGCGCACGGCCAGGCCCCTGGCGAAGGGGCGCAGGTGCAGGGCGTCGACGTCGAACTCGGCGGCCAGCGCCGGATACGCCGGGCAGACCACCTGGAAGCCCCGGTCCAGCAGGAAGCCGTCGACCTCGTCGGTGCGGACCCGGCCGCCGACGTCGTCGCCCGCCTCGTACACCGCGACCCGCAGCCCCGCGTCACCCAGCCAGCGCGCGGCGACGAGCCCCGAGAGCCCTGCCCCGACGATCGCGACGTCCACATGCTGCGCCATATGCCCAGGCTAGGCCCGTCTCGTCACCCGCATCCGGTCCTTGCCCGAGCCCACCCGCCCGGCGTGGCCAAGGTCATCGGACTTGCCAGGCACATGGGCGAAAGCGGGCTCAAGATACGCCCAGGTGCCAGGCAAGTCGGATGATCGAGAAGGCGCGGTCAGGGGTGGCGTTCGATCCAGAGGGGGCCGGAGGGGCGGAGGGCGATGGCGGCGGCGGGGCGGGGGTCGCCGTCGACCTGGGTGATCTTGCCGGTGAACCAGGGGGTGAGCGCGGCGTGCAGCATGGCGCGGGCCAGGTGTGCGCCCAGGCAGGTGCGCCGGCCGGCGCTGAACGGCAGGAAACCCCAGGCCGGGCGGCCCTCGTCGAACCGGTCGGGCTTGAAGGCCAGCGGGTCGGGCCACAGCCGCGGGTCGCGGTGGGTGAGGAAGGGGGAGTACAGCACCAGCGTGCCCGCCGGGATCGGCACGCCGGTCACGGTGACCGCGCGGGCGGTGATCCGGCTGCCCAGCCAGCCCGCCGGATAGAGGCGCAGCACCTCGTCCATGACCTGCGGCAGCGCCTCCGGGCGGCACCACTCGGGTGCGCCGGCCAGGTGCCACAGCGCCCAGGCCAGGGTGTGCGCCGTGGTGTCGTACCCGGCGGCCAGCCCGACCCGGATCTCGGCGACCGCACCGTCCAGCCCGGCCAGTGCGTGTGCCAGCGTGCCCGGCGGCGGGTCGGCCAGGACCCGGGCGATCGCCGCGTCGAGGCGGCGGAACAGCATCGGGCGGGGCAGCATCGGCCCCGGCACCGGCTGCTGGAGCGGATGCAGGAACGCCGCGAGCAGCCGGTCGGGCAGCGCACCGCCGAAGAACGCCGCGTTGAGCATGCGCCGCACCGTGCCGCTCGCCCAGGCCAGGGCTTCGACAGGACCGGCGGGCGGGTCGGCCGGGGGCAGCGCGGCGTGCGCGATCTGGTCGAGCCGGTCGGTCAGGTGGGCCAGGCCGCGGCTGTGGAAATGCGGGTTCAGCTCGCGGCGGCGCGGGTCGTGTTCCGGCTGGTCGCGGTACACCACGCCCGCCGACAGGTACGGGGTGAGGCCGCTGAGGCTGCCGATGCTGCGGAACGTGTCCAGGTCGCCGAGCACGGCGCGGTTCCAGTCCGGGGTGTAGCCGACGACGGCCGGGCGCCACAGGCGCAGCCGGAACACGTCGCCGGTGCGGGCGCCGTCGGCGAGCAGGCGCACCGGGTCGGTGGACCACCGCCACAGGTGGCCCACCAGCGGCGTCGCGGCGGGGGCGGGCAGCGTGGTCACCGGTAGCGGCGTCCCTTCCAGACGGCGGTACGCCGCAGCGCCAGCGCGTACACGGGCAGCGCGGCGGGGGCGGTGAACGGGACGAGCGCGGCCTCGGCGTACGCGCCGCGCCCGGTCTTGGCGTTGCTGAGGACCCGTTCGGCCAGCCCGAGCACGGCCGCCAGCCGCCAGGCCGGGCCGTGGTTCCAGCGCAGCCACGGCAGCGTGTAGGCAGCGAGGTGCCAGGCCGCGCTCGCCGCGAGCAGCGCGTCGCTGCCGCCGTGCGCGGCCCGCATGCTCTTGCCCGTGCCGCGCACGGTGCTGCGGTAGCCGTCGTACATGCGGGTGCTGACCAGGTCGCCGCCCAGCGCGAGCCCGAGCTTGAGCCCCTTCCTGCGGGTCAGCCTCCCCAGCGCGAGGTCTTCGACGATCTCCCCGGCCACCGCCGCGTGCCCGCCGAGCCGGTCGTACGCGGCCCGCCGGAACGCCAGCAGCTGCCCGTTGGCCACCGCGGCGGCCGGGATCGGCAGGTCGAGCAGCTGGTGTGGCAGGAAGCCGAGCAGGTTCTCGTCGATCAGCGGCACCAGCAGGCGCTCGCCGAGCGTGCCGGTCTGCTGGCGGGGGAACACGGAGAAGACGTCGGCGCGCTGGCGGCGCACCTGTGTCCACACGGCTTCCAGCGCGCCGGGGCGCAGCGTGACGTCGGCGTCCAGGTACACCAGCAGGTCGCCGGTGGCCGCCGCGGCGAGCTGGTGGCAGGCCCAGTTCTTGCCGATCCAGCCGTCCGGCCGGGGCGCGCCGGTGAGCAGCCGCAGGCGGGGATCGGCGAAGCGGCGGACCACGTCGGCGGTGCCGTCGGTGGATCCGTCGTCGAGCACCAGGATCTCGTCGGCGGGCTGCGAGAGCAGGCCGGGCAGGGTGTGCGGCAGCCGCGCGGCCTCGTCGCGAGCGGGCACGAGCAGCGATGTGCGCGGCAGCCGCCCGGCCGCACCCACCTCACGGGGGAGGTGCGGCAGCCTGCCCGCCGACCGGGCGCTACGTGGCCAAGTGCCCGGCGACCGGTTGCCCGCCGCCCGGGTGCGGGGCGGGACCGGGGGCGGTGCCGCCAGGACCGGGAACGAGCGGGCGTTGGCCGCCAGCCCGGCGGTCTTGACCAGGTGGTATGCGGCCACGGCGGTGGCTAGGAGCGCCACGGCAGGGCTCCTTTCGCCGCGTCGATGCGCTCGTCCCAGCTGCGCCGCCCGGCGAGCACCCGGCGGAAGCTCGCCAGCGGCCGCCGGGGGTCGGCCGCGCCGAGCTGTCCGTCCAGGTGGGACAGGTCGAGCGCCAGCAGCTCGGCGAGCCGGGCGGTGACCTGCGCGTCATTCCGGCCGCCCGGCACCTCGGTGCAGGAGACGTACGCCTCGGGCCGGTTGTGCCCGCGCAGTACCACCCGCACCGCGATCGCGAACAGCGGCACCCGGGCCTGCCGGGCGTACCAGGCGGCGCCGCGGGACAGCGGGCCGGGCGGGCCGGCCGGGCGCAGCTCGCCCTCGGGGTACACGACCAGCGTGCGCCCGTCGCGCAGCAGGCGCAGCCCGGTGCGCGGCTCGTGCGTGCCGAACACGCCCAGCCGCCGCAGGAAGCCGTAGCGGGCCAGGTTGTCCTGCTGCATCAGCAGGCAGGCGGGGTGGCCGGTGCGCCACAGCGCCGAGGCCGCGACGAACGGGTCCCACCAGGTGTGGTGGTTGGCCGCCCAGACGAACGGGCCGCGCGGCAGCCCGCCGCGCAGCCAGACGCCCCGCAGCTCGCGCCGCACGAGGTGGGTGAAGCCGTACCGCATCGCGGCGGCGACCGGGTCAGGCATCAGCCGCACCGCGCCCGGCCCGCACCCACAGCAGCAGGGTCAGCGTGATCAGGGCGTACCCGAACGCGTAGTCCTCGACCGGGATGTCCCACGGCACCCGCAGCCCCGTGATCGCGTCCGGCGCGTAGTGCACGACGGTCGCGTCGGCCCGGGTCAGCCAGCCGTCCACCGGCACCATGAACAGCAGCGAGATCGCCAGCGTCCCCCAGTACCGCCCGCTGCGCAGCAGCCCGGTCCGCCATACCCCCAGCTCCAGCCCCACCACCGCGAGACAGGCCGCGACGGCGGCCACCGTGTACTCACCCACGGCGCCCGCCGGTCTTGTCAGGCTGCGCGGCGCGGATGGGGGCGGGGGTGGCGGCCGGGCCCAGGGCGGCCGGGCCGCGGCCGAGGACTTCGAAGGTGAGCAGGGCGCAGAGGGGGACGACGAGGAAGAAGAGCCACTCCTCGACGGGGAGGCCGAGCAGGGTCGCGCCGGTGGTGAAGCGGGGGGAGAACCACCAGTGGCCGCGGGCGGTGGCGGCGAGGTCCCACAGCACGAAGAGCGCGACGACCGGGGCGAGGGTGGTCAGCAGGCGGCGGGGGCGGCGGTACACCCGCGCGCCCAGCCCCGCCTCCAGGGGCAGCGTCACGGCCAGGCACGCGGCCAGTACGAGCAGGTAGCGCAGCCGGTCCATCAGCCGGCCGCCTGCGGCACGGGCGGCGCGCTCGGCGCCGCGACCGGCCTCCCGGCGGGGGTGAGCAGGCAGCGCGCCGCGACGAGCAGCCGCCGCCGGTTGGGCACCGTGGCCCGGCGCGCGAAGACGTCGTGGTCGGCCCGCTCCACCTCGTCGAGGATCCCGCCGTAGAGGTGGTACGCGGCCCGGATGCAGGCCTGTGAGGTGGGGGCGAGCATGGTGACGCCGGGGGCGGCGGCGGCGTAGTGCTCGCGGGCCCGCGCGATCTCGAAGCGCACCAGCTCCCGGATGGCCGTGCTCGCGGTGCCCCGCTGGGCGGCCAGCCGCAGGTCGGCGGTGGTCAGCCCGAACGCCCGCAGGTCCCGCTGGGGCAGGTAGACCCGGCCCCGGTCGAGGTCCTCGCCGATGTCGCGGATGAAGTTGGTGAGCTGGAAGGCCAGCCCGAGCTGGCGGGCGGGCTCGCGGGCGAGCACCGGGTCGGCCGGGTCGAGGATCGGCAGCATCATCGTGCCGATCACGGCCGCCGAGCCTTCCATGTACTCCAGCAGGTCGGCGTAGTCGTCGTACTCGGCGATCTCCAGGTCCATGGCCATGGAGTGCAGGAACGCCGCGAAGTCGGCGGGGTCCAGGTCGAAGGCGCGGATGGTGTGCAGCACGGCGGGCAGCAGCGGATCGTCCACGGGCGCGCCGTGCAGCCCGGCCACGAAGCGGTCCGACCAGTCGCGCAGGGCGCGGGCGCGGTCCGCGGGCGGCAGTGCGTCGGTGCGGTCGACGATCTCGTCGGCGTGCCGGGTGAAGCCGTAGAGCGCGTGCACGTGTGGCCGCTTCCAGGCCGGGAGCAGGCGCGTTGCCAGGTAGTACGTGCGGCCGTGCCGGCGGTGCAGGGCGCGGCAGCGCTCGTACGCGGCGGCGAGGTCAGGCTCCACGGGGTGCTCCCATCAAAAATCGACTCAGCAATCGACGCAACTTCGACTCTACGCTAGTCTGAGCGCGTGGCCAACGACACCTTCTCCGCCCTAGCCGCCCACCCCTGCCCTGCCGTGCCCGCAGCGCCGACGCACCACGCCGCCGACCTGCCGCTACTTGTCGAATACACCCTCAGCGAATTCGTTCGCGCCGAAACGCAGGCATTGGCTGAGGTTGATCAGGCGCTGGAGCCGCTGCTGTCGGCCGCCCGCGACGCGGTGCTGGGTGGGGGCAAGCGGGTGCGCCCGCAGTTCGCGTACTGGGGGTGGCGCAGCGTGGCCGGGCCGCACGCGCCGGTCGGCATGGTGCTGCCCGCGCTCGCGGCTCTGGAGCTGCTGCACGCGTTCGCACTGGTCCACGACGACGTGATGGACAGGTCGGACACCCGGCGGGGCCGCCCCACCGCGCACCGGGCGCTCGCCGACGGCCACCGCGCCGCGGGGCTGCGCGGCGACGCGGCCCACTTCGGTGACGCCGCCGCGGTCCTGGCCGGCGACCTGCTGCTGGTCTGGGCCGACCGGCTGATGGCCCGCGCCGGGGTGCCCGACCGCACCCTGCGCGAGGCGCGCGCCGCGTACGACCGCATGCGCGTCGAGGCGATCGCGGGCCAGTTCCTCGACGTGCTCGGTGACTGCGCGCGCACCTGGTCGCCGGAGCGCGCGCTGCGCACCGCGCGGCTCAAGACCGCCGGCTACACCGCGACCTGGCCGCTGCACTACGGCGCGGCGCTGGCCGACGCGGGCGGCGGCGGGTTCGCCCGGGGGCCGCTGGGGCGGGCGTTCACCCGCTACGGGCTGGCCGTCGGCGAGGCGTTCCAGCTGCGCGACGACCTGCTGGGCCTGTTCGGCGAGCCCTCGGTCACCGGCAAGCCGGTCGGCGACGACCTCGGCAAGCCGACCATGCTGCTGCTGCTCGCGCAGGCGCGGGCGAGCGCGGCGCAGCGTGCCGAGCTGGCCGCGGTGCTGGCCGCGCCGCGGCCCGACGTGGCGCGGCTGGCCGCGGTGGTCCGGGACACCGGAGCGCCCGAGCAGCTCAGTGAGATGATCGGCGAGCGGGTGGCCGACGCGCACGCGGCGCTGGCCGCCGCGCCCGTCGACGACGACACCCGCACGGCGCTGGGCGAGCTGGCCGCCGCCGTGGCCTGGCGCGCGGCATGACGGCACGCGGAGGAGAGCGCATGCGTACGGTTTCCGGACCCACCGAGCACGTGGTGGTGGTCGGCGCCGGGCTGGGCGGCCTGGCCTGTGCGCTGCACCTGGCGGGGGCCGGGCGGCGGGTCACCCTGCTGGAACGGGAGGCCGAGCCGGGCGGGCGGGCCGGGCGGCTGGTCCGCGACGGGTTCGAGTTCGACACCGGCCCGACCGTGCTGACCATGCCGGACCTGATCGCCGAGGCGTTCGCCGCGGTCGGCGAGGAGATGTCCGACTGGCTCACGCTGACCCCGCTGGACCCGGCCTACCGGGCCTGGTTCCCGGACGGCTCGAAGCTGGACGTGATCGCCGACCCGGCGCGCATGGCCGAGGAGATCGCGGCCGTGTGCGGCCCCCGGGAGGCCGACGGCTACCTGCGCTTCGCCGCGTACGCCCGGCGGCTGTGGGAGCTGGAGCGGGCCGACTTCATCGAGAAGAACTTCGACGGCCCGCGCGACCTGGTCACCGCCAACCTGCTGCGGCTGGTCGCGGCGGGCGCGTTCGGGCGGCTGCAGCCGCGCATCGACCGCTTCCTCTCCGACGAGCGCACCCGGCGGATCTTCTCGTTCCAGTCGATGTACGCCGGGCTCGCTCCGCAGAAGGCGCTGGCCGTGTACGCCGTGATCGCTTACCTCGACGCGGTGGCGGGGGTGTACTTCCCGCACGGCGGTATGCACGCGGTGCCCCGGGCGATGGCCGCCGCCGCCGAGAAGCACGGCGTCACCATGCGCTACGGCACCGCGGTGCGGCAGGTGGAGACCCGCGCCGGGCGGGCGGTGGCCGTGGTGACCGCCGAGGGCGAGCGGATCCCCGCCGACGCGGTCGTGCTCAACCCGGACACCGCCGCCGCCCACGCGCTGCTGCCCGGCCCCGGCCCGCGCCGCCGGCTGCGCTACTCGCCGTCGTGCGTGGTGCTGCACATCGGCTCCGACGCGGGGTACGCCAAGGCCGGGCACCACAACATCCACTTCGGCAGGCCCTGGCGGCGCACCTTCGAGGAGATCATCACCGAGGGGCGGCTGATGAGCGACCCGTCGCTGCTGGTGACGAACCCGAGCCGGACCGACCCGTCCGTGGCCCCGGCCGGGCAGCACACCTACTACGTGCTCGCCCCGGTGCCGAACCTGGTCACCGGCGACCAGGACTGGCGCGGCGGGCTGGCCGAGGCGTACGCCGACGAGCTGACCGGGGTGCTGGAGGAGCGCGGCTACGTCGGTTTCGGGGCGGCGGTGCGCAGCCGCACCGTGGTCACCCCGGCGGACTGGGCCGACGCGGGCATGGCAGCCGGGACGCCGTTCGCGGCGGCGCACACGCTGGCGCAGACCGGCCCGTTCCGGCCGCGCAACCTGCACCCGTCGCTGGGCAACGTCGTGTTCACCGGATCGGGCACCACCCCGGGCGTCGGCGTGCCGATGGTGCTGATCTCCGGCAAGCTCGCCGCCGCCCGCATCACGGGCTGAGCGGTGCTCAGGCGGCGGGCGGGGCGCTGATCGGCGCCTCGGAGCCGCCGCCCAGCGCCGGCGCGCCGTTGAGCAGGCCCAGGCCCAGGCTGGTGACGAGGTGGTGCACCGTGTTCTGGTTGCGGTTGCGGTGCACCAGCCCGGCCCGGTGCAGCACGTCGAGGTGCTTGCTCGCGGCAGGCAGCGAGATGCCCACCCGGGTGGCGATGACGGAGGTGGAGCCGCCGGTGACGGCGCACTCCAGCACCCGGGCCCGGGTCTGCCCGATGAGGGCGGGCAGGTGGTCGTGGTCGGTGTTGGCGTACAGCCGCGCGGAGGAGTCGATCGGGTAGAGCAGCACCGGCGGCAGCGCGGTGTCCGCGAGCACCATCAGCTGCCGCTCCTCCTTGAAGTACGACGGGATGATCAGCAGGCCCCGGCCGTCGAGGTCCAGCTCGGCGTCCACGTCCATGCCCCACTTGTCGATCTCGAAGGTGTCGTCCCGGAAGCGGGCCTCCGGGTGCAGGTTGTCCAGCAGCTTCGCCCAGCCGCCGTCGGCGAGGTCCTTCATCCGTCGGGTCCGGTCGGCCTCCACGGCCCCGGTGATCCGGTTCCACACCGGGGCGATGGCCGTCTCGTGGTAGGCGCGCAGCGACGACTCCAGCGCCTGCATCCCCGCCGCGCTGCCGCGGCGCAGCTCCTCCACGATGGGCACCATGGACCGGTCGGTGACGGTCAGCTGGTCGATCTCGTCCTTGATCCGCCTCGCGTCGGTGCTGGTGATGCCCTCCATGCCGGCCTCGAAGCCCTCCACCCCGTTGTACGGGGTGAGGAAGTCGGGGAAGTAGCCGCGCGGCGGGCTCAGCGTCAGCCCGAGGGCCACCTCGTTGCGCAGCGGCGTGTACGGCTGCAGGCGGCGCGCGGTGCGCTGCTTCCAGCCCTCCAGGAACGGGTTCGACCCGGGCAGCCGGAGCTGGTGCATGCTCAGCGACAGCTCCCACATGGGGTCCGCGCTCGGCGCGAGCCGGGTCATCGCCAGATCACGCGCGGTGAATCTGATGCGCAGCATGTCCCCGTCTCCTCCCGCTGGTGCCGTCCGGGTGGCGAACATCTTCGCAGGCCAGGCGTACGTCGATGCACGCGCGAGCCCCCCGTGGGCACTGGCGACAGTCTGCCGAGGCCCGTTCCAGCTCACAAGCTTGTTGACGCAGGCGGAAATGACGGTGTTCACCAGCGCGGATCACGCTCTCCCACGTCCGTTTCGGCGCTTTCACCGGGATCATCCCGTAGCAGGTAGGGACCTGTTTTCCTCAGGAGTTAAAGAGGTTTACGGACGGGGCCCGGCGCTGTCACAGTCCCCCGTGACGGATGAGAACTTCCCCGGCCTCCGCACCCACGACGGGTCGCGACGCAGGCCGGTTCATTTGTCCACGGGGGGTGACGGGGCCGGCCGGGTGCGGCCGGCTCCGTCACGGTATCGGCCGGCGCTCACCGCACGGCGGCCCGCAGCTCACTGAGCGTGATAAATTGACATATTCAAGCTAATGCGTAAGGTCTGACTCGGACCGCTACGGGAGCCACGTAGCAGAGCGGGAGCAGGGGCAGCCTCCCGCGTGCACCGAAGTCCGACCATGCGCGTGTGCTCGCGTACGGCCGACGACCCGGGCTCCCGGCCGCCGCGCGTGCGCGCATGGACTCTCCCCTGGAGAAGGAGTCCACATGTCCACCACACTCGCCGCACGCCGGCGGGCCGCACTCTCCGCACTGATCGTGGCGGTCGCCTCGGTCCTGCTGCTCACCACCGCGCTGGCCAGGGTCGCCGACGCGCACGGCAACATCGTCGACCCGGCCTCCCGCAACTACGGCTGCTGGCAGCGCTGGGGCGGCGACTTCCAGAACCCGGCCATGGCCACCCAGGACCCGATGTGCTGGCAGGCCTGGCAGGCCGACCCCCAAGCCATGTGGAACTGGAACGGCCTGTTCCGTGAGGGCGTCGCGGGCAACCACCAGGGCGCCATCCCGGACGGGCAGCTGTGCAGCGCCGGGCGCACCCAGAACGGCCGCTACAACGCGATGGACACGGTCGGCGACTGGAAGGCCCAGAACATCTCCACGAACTTCAGCGTGAAGCTGTTCGACCAGGCCAGCCACGGCGCGGACTACATCCGCGTGTACGTGACCAAGCAGGGCTTCAACCCGGTCACCCAGCCGCTGGGCTGGGGCAACCTGGAACTCGTCGGCCAGATCGGCAACACCCCCGCGTCGCAGTGGACCGCGGAGACCGGTGGCGTCTCCATCAAGGTCAACGGCACCGCCGCGGGCCGCTCCGGCCGGCACATCGTGTACACCATCTGGCAGGCCAGCCACCTGGACCAGTCGTACTACTTCTGCAGCGACGTGAACTTCGGCGGCGTGCAGCCCAGCCCGTCGTCCTCGGCCTCGCCGAGCGCGTCGCCGCGGCCGTCCACCTCGCCGTCGGTGTCCCCGTCGCCGAGCCGCCCGCCGTCGCCCAGCCCGTCGTCGCCCCCGCCGCCCGGCGGCTGCTCGGCGACGTACGCGCTGACCGGCTCGTGGCCCGGCGGCTTCCAGGGTGACGTCAAGGTGACCGCGGGCTCCTCCGCGATCACCGGCTGGACGGTGACCCTGACCTGGGCCAACGGCCAGACGATCACACAATCCTGGGGCGCGACCGTGACCACGAGCGGCTCGACGGCGACCGCCAAGAACGTCTCGTACAACGGCAGCCTGGCCGCCGGAGGCAGCACCACCTTCGGCTTCCTCGGCAACGCCCCCAACAGCAGCAACGGCGCCCCCGGCCTGACCTGCACCCCCTCCTGAAGGAAGGGCACCTTCTTAACGCTATGCGTATAGGAAGGTGCCCTTCTTAACCCCTCGCTGATCGTGGCGGGAGCGCCCCCGTGCCGCTCCCGCCACCGGCCGTCAGGAGGCGGCGCCGGTCCGCCGCAGCAGCGCCTCGCGCTCGGCGGCCAGGCCGAGGCCGACCAGGTGCGCGTGCCGCTCGGCCCGCTCCAGCAGCACGACGCCGACCAGCAGGGTGAGCAGCGGCAGGAGCACCAGGTACGCCCACTCGCCGGCCGCCAGCAGCACGGGCGGGTCGAAGCGCACGGTGGACATCAGAAAGCCCTCGAACACCGAGGGCACCGTCACCAGGACCAGCAGCGCGGGCATGCCCAGCACCGGCAGCCTGCGGCGCACCGCCGGCGCGAGGCCGATCAGGCAGCCGAGCAGGGCCAGCACACATGCCGCTTCCAGCGCCGCGGACAGCGCGCCATGCACCGGCTGCTCGCCGAGGAAGCTCTTCACCTGGTAGCCGCCCCACGAGGCGATCTCGTAGCCGCCGTCCGCGTGCCGGCTGGTCTCGGCGAGCAGCACCTCCACGGCGGGCAGCACCGTCAGCACGGTCAGCGCCACCGCGAGCACCCCCGTGCGTACGCCGCCCAGCACGGAGCCGCCGCGCACCCGGCCGCGCACGCTCAGCGCGAACGCCGCGCTGAGCATGAGCACCACCATCCACCAGCGCCGCACCAGCAGCTCGGGCTGCTCCGGGTAGGCGGCGGCCAGCAGCCACACCTGGTGCGCGGCGCCCGCCCAGGCGAGCCCGGCGGACACCACGCTCCAGCGGGTGCACGCGGCCGCGGCGGCCAGGCCCCAGAGCAGCATGCTCACCAGCACCCCGGTGGAGGGGCGCAGCAGCATGCCGTCGAGCCGCGCGGCGTACAGCATGTCGGCGGCGACGTAGCGCGCCGGGGCGAGCACCAGCAGCAGGGACGCGACCAGCCCGTACACGGCGGCGGTATCGGCCCAGCGCGAGTCGACCGCGCCCGCGCCGCGCCCGCCCAGCCGCATCCAGACCGCGCTGCCCATCAGGTCCGCCGCCTCGCCGAGGCGGGGCAGGCGCTGCCCCGGGCGCGTCCCGGCCAGCAGCACACCCAGCATCTCGTCGCCGTACTCGGCGCGGTGGCCGGGCGGGAACAGCGCCAGCAGCCGGGTGTACCACCACTCCAGCCGGCCGTCCGGCTCGTGCTGCTCGTTCACGCGGCTCCCGTCCCGGGCATCAGGCGCACGGCCAGCCGGGCGGCGGCCGCGTCGGCGTTACGGCGCAGGCGTGCGGTCTCCACGGCCAGGCGCTCGCGCCCGGCGCCGGTGAGCCGGTAGTAGCGCCGCAGCCGCGACTGCACGATCTCCTCGCGCTCCACCTCGATCAGGCCGCTCTCGCGCAGCCGGTCGAGCACCGAGTAGAGCGTGCCGGTGTGCAGCCTCACCTGGCCGCCGGAGATCTCGCGTACGTCCTCGATCACCGCGTAGCCGTGTTTCGGCTCGGCCGCCAGCGCGGTGAGGATCAGGAAAGCGGGCTCTCCCATCGATGATTCTGCCATGCGGTCAGCATATACGTGTTGCAAACATATTCAAGCTCGGAAGGTGTGGGTGAACCGCTGCCGCGGCCCGCTCATTCCGCGTACCGCTGGTGAGAGAGCCGACAGCGCCGAGACCGCGCCATCGCCGCAGCTCAGGGGTAGCGTTCGCGCCATGCTGGAGCAGACGGCCATCGCGCCCGTGCCGTGGGAGGTCACGACCAACCAGGTCGGCATCGCACCCCGCCGCCCGGACGTCGCGGGGGAGACCCGGACCGTGGTGGAGGAGTACCTCCTGCGGCTCACCAAGGGCGACGCGGAGCACATCACCGAGCTGTTCGCCGACGACGTGGAGTGTTACGTCGCGGCCGCCGAGGCGGCTCCGTGGCTGGCCAGCCGCGGTCTGGCCGCCGACTTCCTGCGCCTGACGATGCCGCGCTTCGAGCTGGGCGAGAGCACCGTGGAGGCGGACCGGATCCTGGTCGACGGCGCCGACGCGGTCGTGCTGGGCCACTTCACCCACGTGATCAAGCCGTCCGGCCGCCGGCTGTCCTCGCCCGTGGCGATCCACCTCAGCGTCCGGGCGGGCCGGATCACCTCGATGCACCTGTACGAGGACAACGTCGCGCTGGTCTCCCGCATCCGGGGCAAACGCCCCATCACCGCCGCCGCCTGCGACGCGGCGAAGAACGCGCTGCACTGACCGCGCGTGACGAGCCGACCCGCACGCGCGAGGATGTCGGTATGGAGGACACGACGGTGAAGCTCGGCCACGGCGCGGTGATGCCGCGGCTCGGGCTGGGCACCTGGCCCATGGACGACGCCACGGCCGCGCGCTGCGTGGCGGACGCGGTCGAGGCCGGCTACCGGCTGTTCGACACGGCCGAGAACTACGGCAACGAGCGCGGGGTCGGGCAGGGCATGCGCGACTCCGGCCTGCCCCGCGAGCAGCTCTTCGTCACCACCAAGTTCAACGTGCGCTGGCACGGCCGCGACCTGGTGCGCCGGGCCTGCGACGCCTCCGCCGAGCGCCTCGGCGTCGAGTACCTCGACCTGCTGCTGATCCACTGGCCCAACCCGGAGCACGACCGCTACGTCGACGCCTGGCAGGGCATGATCGCGCTGCGCGAGGAGGGGCGGCTGCGCGCGATCGGCGTGTCCAACTTCAAGCCCGCCCACCTGGAGCGGCTGCGCGCCGAGACCGGCGTCGTGCCCGACGTCAACCAGGTCCAGCTCAGCCCGCGCATCACGCGCAAGCTGGTGCGGGCGTACGACGCCGAGCACGGCATCGTCACCCAGTCCTGGAGCCCGCTGGGCCAGGGCCGCGAGCTGCTGGCCGAACCCGCCGTGACCGAGCTGGCCGCCGCGCACGGGCGTACCCCGGCGCAGGTGGTGCTGCGCTGGCACCTGCAGCTCGGCCTGTCCGCCGTGCCGAAGTCGGCCGACCCGCAGCGCGTGCGCGACAACCTCGCCGTCTTCGACTTCGCCCTCAGCGACGCCGACATGGCCCGCCTGACCGCCCTAGACCAGGGCGAACGCGCCGCCGTCGACTCCGACCTGGTCGGCCACTGACCGGAGGTTAAGAAGGGCACCTTCTACTACGCATAGCGTTAAGAAGGTGCCCTTCCTTTCGTCACTCGGGTTTGGTCTGGCGGCTCATGAGGGTGACTAGGGCTGTCTTCGGGTCGACGCCCTCGTGGCAGATGCGCTCGACCTGCTCGGTGATCGGCATCTCGACGCCGTGGGCGTGGGCCAGGTCGCGGATGGCGAGGCAGCTCTTGACGCCCTCGGCCGTGTAGCGGGTGGCGGCCTGGGCCTGCTCCAGGGTCAGGCCCCGGCCCAGGTGCTCGCCGAAGGTGCGGTTGCGGGTCAGCGGCGAGCAGCAGGTGGCGACGAGGTCGCCCAGGCCGGACAGGCCCGCGAAGGTGAGCGGGTCGGCGCCGAGCGCCACGCCCAGCCGGGTGGTCTCGGCCAGCCCGCGCGTGATCAGGGTGGCCTTGATGTTCTCGCCGAGGTCCATCGAGGTGGCGATGCCGTACGCCAGCGCGATCACGTTCTTGACCGCCCCGCCCAGCTCGCAGCCGATCACGTCGTCATTGGTGTACGGCCGGAAGTAGGGGGTGGTGACCGCCTGCTGCACCGCCGCGGCACGGGCCGGATCGGTGCACGCCACCACCGCCGCGGCGGGCTGGCGGTGAGCCAGCTCGGGGGCGATGTTGGGGCCGGTGACCACGGCGACGCGGCCCGGGTCGACGCCCGCGGACTCCGCGATGACCTCGCTCATCCGCTTCGTGGTGCCCAGCTCGATGCCCTTCATCAGGGACACCAGCGTGGCGTCGGGCGGGATCGCGCCGGCCCAGGCGGTGAGGTTCTCGCGCAGCGTCTGCGAGGTCACCGCGAGCACCACCAGCTCCGCTCCGGCCAGCGCCTGCGCCGGGTCGGCGGTGGCGGTGACGTTGCGCGGCAGGGCGACCTCGGGGAAGTAGTCCGGGTTGCGCCCGGTGGTGCGGATGGCGTCGGCGATCTCCGCCCGCCGCGCCCACATGGTGACCTCGCCACCCGCCTCGGCCAGGATCTTCGCGAAGACGCTGCCCCAGGAGCCCGCACCCATCACCGCGGTCCGCACGCCAGGCCGCCCTTCCGGCCGCGGCTGCCGCCGGGCCCGGTCCACCGGCCGGGGCGCTCCCGGCACGCCCCGGAATCATGCCACGCACCGCGGCGCGCGCCCGCTCCCAGCGGCGCTCAGGTCGGGTGTGGATCGGGCGGGATGCGGCCCTCGCGCAACGCGTGCCGCACCCGCAGCTCCATGTCGTGCAGCGCCTCGATGGCGCGCAGCTGCCCGGCGATCTCCGGGTCGGCGGTGGCCGGGCCCAGCCCGATCAGGCCGCACACCGGGCACTCGACCCGGGCGGCGGCGGCGGGGCAGGGGGTGACGGTGCGGCAGGCGACGCAGGTGTGCGCGGCGTCGTCGGCGAGCACCTGCTCGGCGGTTATCCG
This sequence comes from Catellatospora bangladeshensis, assembly GCF_016862575.1. Classification (GTDB taxonomy): domain Bacteria; phylum Actinomycetota; class Actinomycetes; order Mycobacteriales; family Micromonosporaceae; genus Catellatospora; species Catellatospora bangladeshensis. The sequence continues at coordinate 179,017 of NZ_BONF01000016.1, forward strand.
GTCCAGGTAACCGCACTCGGCGCACTGCCAGGCCACCGGTGACGCCCAGTCGACGTCGCCGGTCTCGCTGAGCTCGTACTCCAGCCGCTCGGCAGGACCGACCAGGTCGCAGCCAGGACAGCGCACGTACGGTCGTGGTCTCATCGGTCCGCCCCCCGCGCTCGCCTACCGTGCGATGTGGACCATAAACCGATTCAGTCGGCGGGCGGGCCAGCCGATCGGCCAGTCGTTGCGGGGCGAACAAACTAGACCCCCTCGATGTCCGGGCGCGCGTCCGGCGACCTTGGTGAACAGCGGGCGAACAGCGGACGTCGAGCAGCCGACATCCGTTGATACCGGGGGCGGCCAGGCTTAACGTCGGCAGCGTGCCGCCGGTCGCCGTCGATCACCTAGTGCCCGCCCGCGCCATGAGCCTGGCCGAATCGCTGCTCGCGGAGCTGCCGCGGCGCTGGTCGCACTCCGCGGGGGTGGCCCGCCGCGCCGCCGAGCTGTCCGGCGCCGTCGCCCCCGCCGACCGTGACCTGCTGCTGTGCGCCGCGTGGCTGCACGACATCGGGTACGCCGCGGCCGCCCGCGACACCGGCTTCCATCCCCTGGACGGGGCGCGCCTGCTGTGGCGGCTCGGCTGGCCGGCGCGGCTGTGCGCGCTGGTCGCACACCACTCCGGGGCCTGCTTCCAGGCGGAGGCCCAGGGCGTGACCGGCCTGGCCGAGTTCCCCGACGAGCAGTCCGCGGTCACCGACGCCCTGGCCGTCGCCGACCAGACCACGGGGGTATGCGGCGAGCCCGCGTCCCTGGAGGAACGCCTGGCCGAGGCGCTGGGCCGGCACGGCGCGCTGTCGGTGTACGCCCTCGCCCACAGCCGCCGCGCGCCGTACCTGCGCGCCGCCGCCCACCGGGTGCACCTGCGGCTGACCCCCGCACCCGCGCGCTGAGCCGGGCCCGCGGCTTCTCCCCACTTTCAGGGAAACCGCACATAAGAGACGGCCGGATCGTGCAGTTTCCCCGAATCTGCGCCGCTCGGCGGCACGGCGTGCGGTCACCGCCTGGCGGTGGGGGCGAGCGGCGCCGATACGGTGCGTAGTGTCGGCGAGTGGGCCAGCAGCGCCACCCCGGCGCCGATCGAGGTACCCGCCGCGGCGAGGGCCGACAGTGCGAACAGGCCGGTCGGCGGGGCCTGGTCGAACAGCAGCGCGCCCCACAGCCAGCTGAGCACCGGGTCGGTGACGGTCATCGCGGTCAGCGCGGTGGGCAGGCCGCCGCTCGCGTACGCCTCCTGTGCCAGCACCGCCGCGACCAGCCCGGACAGCGCCAGCGCGTACACCGGCCAGTCCAGCGCGACCGACACCGGGCCGCGCGCGGCGAGCTGATCGGCGACCACGACGGTGAGCACGGCGGTGGTGCTGAACCCGGCGCCCGCCGCGCCCCCGGCCAGCGCCGTGCGCACGCCCTGGCCGGAGCGGCTGCGCGCCAGCAGCAGCAGGACGGCGATCAGGACCACCGCCGCCACCAGCACCGCGGGCAGCGGCCCGCGGCGCACGGTCTGCGCGACGCCACCCCGGGCGAGCACCAGCACGGCCAGGCCCACGCAGACCGCGGCGGTGCCCGCCCAGTCGCGGGCCGACGGCGGGCGGCCGGTGCGCGCGTACGCCATCGGCAGCGCGAACATCAGCTGCACCGCGAGCAGCGCCTGCACGATGCCGATGGCGCCGGTGTGCAGCGCGGCCGCGTGCGCCGTGAAGCCGAGCACGTTGCAGCAGAACCCGGCCAGCCATACGGGGCTGCCCAGCAGCCGCCGCACGATGCCGAGCACGGGCAGCAGGCGGCCCGGGGCGTCACCGCGCGCGTGCGCCACCGCCCGGGTCACCCGGTGCTGCAGCGCCGCCGCCACCGCGAACAGGGCGGCGGCCAGCAGCCCCAGGAGGGTGCTGGTGATGGTCATGTCCGGCTCCGCCCGTCGCCGCGCCGCGGCTGCTCCGGCGGCGCGCGGGCATCATGACCGGGCGGCGCGTACGGTGATCGACTCCGGGGCCGCCGGGCGGTGAACGTCCGGCGTCGGGGTGCGCAGCGGCAGGAAGGCGAGCAGCGCCAGGGTGATCCAGACGTACATGCTGCCGCCGAGCAGCCCGTCCGGGCCGGTGTGGTGGCGGCTCCACAGCCACACCACGCTGCTGCACAGCACGATGTGGGCGCCGGCCGCCGCCAGCAGCAGCCGGCGGCGCCGGTCCGGCACGTGCTCCCGCAGGCCCGCCGCGTAGAGCAGGATGAGCGCCGGGAGCGCCCACACCAGATGGTGCACCCAGGTGACCGGGCTGATCAGGCAGGCGGCCAGCCCGGTGAGGGCGAAGCCGCCCCACACGTCGCCCGCCCGCGCGGCCCGGCGCACCCGCACCGCCCACAGCGCCAGCGTGGCCGCGACCAGCACCAGCCACGGCCCGGTCCGGGGCACGGCCTCCGGCAGGCGCGCGATGACGCCGCGCAGCGACTGGTTCGACACGTACGCCAGGTCGCCGATGCGATGGGTGTCGCCCAGCACCTCGGTCCAGAACGTCCACGACGGACCGGGCGCGATCAGCACGGCGAGCAGCGTCGCCGCGATCGCGGTGCCGGTGGCGAGCGCGGCGGCGCGCCGACGTCCGGACAGCAGCAGGTACACGATGAAGATCGCCGGGGTCAGCTTGATCGCCGCGGCGAGCCCGATGCCGATCCCGGCCCACCGGTCCCGGCCGGTGGTCAGCAGCCACCCGTCGAGCAGCACCAGCGCGAGCAGCAGCAGGTTGACCTGGCCGAAGCTGACCGTGTCGCGGACCGGCTGCAGCGCGCCGAGCAGGCAGGCGGCGACGCCGACGGTGAACAGGCGCGGCCAGGTGTGCTCCTGGGCGATCGGGTCGACCAGCCAGTACAGGATCGCGGCACCGGCCAGCGCGGTCAGGGCCAGGTGCACGACGATCGCGGGGTGCCAGCCGAGCAGGCTCATCGGCAGCATCACCACCGCCGCGAACGGCGGATACGTGAAGCCGTAGTGGGTGTCCAGCCGGGTGTAGCCGTAGATGTCGCCGCCCGCGTGCACCCAGTCGTTGACGGTGCCGTGGTAGACGCCGACGTCGAACCACCCGCGGTGCCCGGGGATCAGCGCGATGAACAGGCCCACGGCGGTGGCCAGGGCGAGGACGAGCAGCAGCCGGGCCCGGGGGGTGGTCACCATGCGGCAGGCTCCGTTTCCGGTTCGGGCCGGGCCACGGCGGGCAGTCCGGCGGTGAGCGTGAACAGTATGGGCACGCGAGCAGCACCCCGCTGACCGCCGCCGCGAGCTGCCCGTCCGTCGCGCGGCCAAGATCGGTGGTTCGTGTCTAAACCTCAGGTGTGAGCGCAGGTTGTGACACGAAACGGCGATCATGCGCGGTGGAGCTGGGACGGGAGCGGGTGTGCCACAGCCAGAGGCCGACCAAGCGCCGGAGGCGGCCAGGCGAAGAAATCTCTAACTGTTCACGGATTGCGCCGGTACTGCGCGGCCGAGCCCTTCGTCGCCGGGTCCTCGTACGCCCCGGCCCGGCCGCGATCGACGTGCCAGCTGGTGAGGGTGCTGACCGCCGCGTTCGGGTTGGACCGGTCGGCGACGACGCGCAGCCGGGTGGTCCACCGCTGCGGGGTGACCTCGTAGAGGTCGTAGCCGTACCGGTTGCCCTCGAAGTACTGCAGGTGCGGGTTGGCCTGCCCGAGCCGCGGCCCGTTGGCCGCGTTCCAGCTCGCCGAGTAGCCCGACGACGTGGTCGAGTGCGCCACGAACTCGGTGCCGATGACGGGCGCGGCCAGGTTGTCGAAGTCGGGCCGCACGTCCTGCACGAACGCGCTGTGCCAGTCGCCGGTGATGGTGACGAAGTCCGTGATGCCCTGCTGCTGCGCGTAGGTGAGCAGCTCGGTGCGCTCGGCCCGGAAGCCGTCCCACTGGTCGGTGAACATATACCCGCCGTCGGGATTGCGCTGCTGGCTCAGGAAGATCGAGTTCACCCAGCAGTGCCAGCCGCCCGAGCGCTGGCTGATCCGGTCCTTGACCCACTGATTCTGCGCCGCGCCGAGGATGGTGCCGCCGGTGACGTTCTGCTCCGAGCGGTGCTGGCGCAGGTCCAGGATGACCAGCTCCAGCAGGTCGCCCCAGCGCCGGTGCCGGTGGATGCGCGGGTCGGGCAGGGCCGTGTCGGAGCCCTCCAGCCGCAGCGGCAGGTGCTCGTACCAGCCCTGATACGCCGCCGAGCGGCGGGCCACGAAGGTCGCCGCGCCGCGCGAGCCGGAGTAGTCGTTGACGACCTCGTGGTCGTCCCAGGTCAGGTAGAACGGGTGCGCGGCATGCAGGTCGCGCAGCAGCGGATCGCCCTTGTAGAGCGCGTGCAGCCGCCGGTAGTCGCTCAGCGTGTACGCCGTGCCCAGCTCGGAGCCCTCGTACACGTAGTCGCCGAGATGCACCACGAAGTCGAGGTTGGCGTCGGCGGCCAGGTCGCGCATGCCCGGATACTCGCCGGACTGGTAGTGCTGGCAGTTCAGCGACGCGAAGCGGACCAGGCTCACCGGCCCGGTCGGCGCGGTCTTGGTCCGGCCCACGCGGCTGTGCTGGCCCAGCGCCCGGAACCGGTAGTGGTAGCGCCGACCGGGCGTCAGCCCGTCGACGACCACGCGCACGCTGTGCCCCAGCAGCACCGACGCGGCCACCGAACCCGACGCGACCACCTGGGTCATCGCAGCGTCGGTGGCCACGCTCCAGTCCACCTGCACGATGTCCGGCAGCGGCTGCGCGGCCGCGAGCGGGTCGGGCGCGAGCCGGGTCCACAGCACCACGCTGGTCGGCAGCGGATCGCCCGAGCCGACGCCCAGGGTGAACGGCGCCGGGTCCCAGCTCGCGCCGAGCGCCGCCGCCGCGGCGTAGGCGGCGTCCGGGCCGAGTCCGTGGGTGAGCGGCCAGGCCGCGGCGAGCGCGCCGGCACCGGCGGCGGCCTGGAGCAGGGCACGGCGGCGTACGGCCATCAGGCACCTCCGGGAGTGACGGTGAGGGACAGGGAGTCGGCGTAGCCGTCGTTGGAGGTGCCGCCGGACCGCGTGAACAGCAGCTCGGCCTGGGCGGTGCGGCTGCCCACGGGCACGGTGCCGCTCGCGCTGCGCGACAGCAAGCCCGTGGTGTTGCCGCGCTGCGCCGCGGTCACCGGGCCGAGCACCACCGTGGCCAGCGTCTGCCCGGCCGCGTTGCGGAACGCCACGGACAGCTGGGCGGTGTCGTTCTGGTCGGCGTATCCACCCAGCCAGGCCGCCACGTCGTAGCGGGCCGTGCCGGTGTCGATCGCGGCCGGGTCCGGCAGCGTCACGCTCTGCCCGATCCTGCTGCGCGCCGCCGTGCCGCCGCCGAGGAGGTTCGCTCCCCGGTCGGCCGGTCCGGGGCTGGCGGAGTTCGGATAACCGCTGGTCCCGTACGCGATGACGGCCGCGCCGCCCTCCAGCTGGGTCCAGCCGGGGATGCTCGCCGTCGGTCCGCCCGTGCCACCCGGCCCGGCGTCGCCGCCCGGGTTGGCCAGCAGGTTCACGCCGGCCGTGGACAGGGTCAGCCACAGGCTGTCCGCGTAGCCGTCGTTGGAGGTGCCGCCGTCGCGGGTGAACAGCAGCAGCACCCGCGCGGTCCGGCTGCCCGGCGGCACGGTGCCGGTCTGGGCACGCCGCAGCAGGCCGGTGGTGCTCCCGCGCTCGGTCGCGGTCACCGGGCCGAGCACCACCACGCCCAGCGGCCGGGCCGCCGCGTCGAGGAACTCGACCGACAACCGCGCGCCGTCGTCCTGGCCCGCGTACCCGCCCAGCCAGCCGCCCACGTCGAACCGGGCCGTGCCCGCGTCGATCTGCGCCGTCAGCGGCAGCGTGATCTGCTGTGTCAGCCGGGTGCGCGGCGACTCGCCGCCGCCGAGGAAGTTCGCCCCCCGATCGGCCGGTCCGGGGCTGGCCGAGGTCGGATAACCGCTCGCGCCGTACGCGACGACGGCCGCCGTGCCCTCGATCGCCGTCCAGCCGGGGATGACGGGGGTGGGCTGCCCCGTGCCGCCGCCGGTGGCGTCGCCGCCCGGGTTGACGATCAGGTTCGCTGTCTGCATCACGCCTCCTGCGGATCGCAGAGCAGCGTGCGGGCGCCCCCTGTCGCGGCGGCGACGCGCGGATGGCGGGCGCGTGAAGCCGGGACGGCCACTGCTCGGCGGCCCGCGCATCGGGTCGGCTACGCGGGGGTGCGCCGTCGGCAGCGTACGCCCATCGATATACATCAGTCGAGGCTCCATCCGATATGGACGGAGCCTCGACTAATTCGGAGCTGTTCAGAAGCCTCGGAACACGTCGCGCAGCAGGTCCAGGTCGGCCGCGCCCGACGTCTCGACGGAGGACGGGGTGTGCTCCGGCGACAGCCGGCCGACCAGCAGGCGCAGCCACGCCTCGGCGGGCAGCCGCAGCACGCCGTCGGGCTTGGCGGGCGGGTCGGTCAGCTCGACCTTCTCCGGCGACAGGCGCAGCCCGTAGACCGCGTCCGGGCCGGTGGTCTCGACGCGCAGCACAGCCGAGCGGTCGCCGAGCCGGTCGGTCTTGGCCATCCAGCCGAGCATGCCGGGGGTGATGGTGTTCAGCAGCGGCACCGCCTCGGGCGCCAGGGCCGCCGCCGGGTCGGCGCCGACGCGCACGTCCCAGGAGTGGAAGGCGTACTCGCTCAGCCGGAACCCGGCCGCCGTGGCCACGTCGACGGGCGCCGGGAGGAAGCCCATGTCGATGCGCAGCTCCCGCCGCGTCTGCGCGTCGAACGACTCGTACCGCTCCAGCAGCTTGTCGTTGGCGGCCTCGAAGCCCTCGGCGCGGTCGGCCGGGGCCATGGCGTTCCAGCGCGCCCATACCCCCTGGTTGAAGTCGGAACCGGCGTTGGGCTTGCCCTCCAGCGACAGGTCCAGCGCGGCCAGATGGATCTCGGCGCCGCTGCCCAGGTGGCTCAGCACCTGCGACACGTCCCAGTCCGCCGCGCCCGACGGGCCGGTCAGCTCCTTCTCGCCGTAGCCGCGTACCGCGGCGGCCAGTTCGTCGTGACCGGACCGCAGCGCGGCGATGACGGCGTCAGCGGAGTTGCTCATGAACGGTTCTCCTCGTGTACTCGGTCGTCGCCGGAGGTCAACCCGGCTCACCGGGCGGGCATTCCGGGTGCCGCGCCGGTCTCGGTCCACCGTGTCCGCCCGGCGGCCTACGATCGCCGCATGCGAGCCGAACTGCAGTGTGTCGTGCTGGACTGCCCCGAGCCGAAGGGACTCGCCGAGTTCTACCGGCGGCTGCTGGGCGGCGAGGTGGACCGGCCGGACCGGCGCTGGTCGCTGGACGCGGACTGGTCGACGCTGCACACGCCGTCCGGCCTGGTGCTCGCGTTCCAGCGGGTCGCGGACCACCGCGCGCCGCGCTGGCCGGACCCGGCGCACCCGCAGCAGTTCCACCTCGACTTCGGCGTACCCGATCTGGACGCCGCGGAAACGGAGGTGCTCGCGGCCGGGGCCACCCTCCTCGACGCGGGCTCCCACGGCTGGCGCGTCTACGCCGACCCCGCCGGCCACCCCTTCTGCCTCGTCCGCCACTGACCGCCCTGTCGTGCGGTGCCGTGCCGTGCGGTGCCTTGATCATCCGACTTGCCTGGCAGGCGGGCGTATCTTGACGCGGCTTTCGCCCATCTGCCAGGCAAGTCGGATGATCAAGGGGCCACGGGACGCAGGCCACGGGTCGGGCCGCAAGCGGTGAGCGGGGTCAGCGGGTGACCGCTGCGGCGAGGGTGCGGAGGAGGTCGGCGAGGTGGCGGGCGTCGGCGGGGGAGAGGCGGCTGAGCGCCTCGCGCTGGACCTGGAGGCCGACGGCGACGGCCCGGTCGATCAGCTCCCGCCCGGCGGGGGTGAGCTGGGCGCGCAGCGAGCGGCGGTCGGCCGGATCGGGGGTGCGCGCGATCAGCCCGGCCCGCTCCAGCTTGTCCAGCCGCCCGGTCATGCCGCCCGTGGTCAGCATCAGCGTGTCCGACAGCTGCTTGGGCGAGAGGTTGTACGGCTCCCCGGAGCGCCGCAGCGTGGCCAGCACGTCGAACTCGCCGCGTCCGATTCCGAGCCGCTGGTAGGCGGCCTCCATGCGGTCGCCGATGGCGGCGGCGACGCGGTAGACGCGGCCGAACACCTCCATCGGCAGCAGGTCGTCGAGGTCGGGGCGCTGCTCGCGCCACTGTTCGATGATCGCGTCCACGCCGTCGTTGGCCATGGCGGCATGATACCTTGACGAAAACTAGCGTAGTGGTAAGTTATCAGTAAGCTAGTTGTCGGTGAGGGGAGCGGGGCCATGACGTACACAGCCGAGTTCGGCGAGGTCAGCGGGGAGCTGCACCGGTCCGGCGAGGTGGAGCAGGCGGTGATGAGCTCCGGCTCGGTCGGCCGCTTCCTCGCCCCGGGCAGCGCCACCCGGGGCCGGTTCGGGCTCTACGAGTGGCGCATGCCGGCCCGCGCGGGCGGGGCGTCGGCGCACTTCCACCGCACCTTCTCCGAGTCGTTCTACGTCGTGTCCGGCACCGTGCGCCTCTACGACGGCGCGCGCTGGATCGACGGGCGGCCCGGGGACTTCCTGCACGTGCCCGAGGGCGGCGTGCACGGCTTCGGCAACGAGAGCGACGCCGAGGCGTCGATGCTCATCCTGTTCGCACCCGGCATCCCGCGCGAGACCTACTTCCGCGAGCTGGCCGAGATCTCCGCCACCGGACGGCAGCTGTCCGAGGAGGAGTGGACCGACCTGTTCGCCCGCCATGATCAGTACCGTGCCTGAAGGAGCCCCTGTGACGACGTACGCCGACATGTGGTTCGACCCGAAGTGCCCCTGGGCCTGGAACACCTCCCGCTGGTTGCTGGAGGTGGAGCGGGTGCGCGACGTGCGGGTCCGCTTCCACGTGATGAGCCTGTGGCTGCTCAACCGCGACCGCGAGGTCGACGCCTGGTATCGCGGCTGGCTGGCCGACACCCTCGGCCCGGTCCGGGTGGTCACCGCCGTGCGGCAGAAGTTCGGCGACGAGGTGGTGCGCGACCTCTACACCGCGCTCGGCGACCGCATCCACGGCGAGAAGACCCCGATCGGCCCCGGCCTGTACACCGCCGCCCTGGCCGCCCTCGGCCTGCCCACGGACCTGGCGGGCGCCGCCGACGTCGCCGACCACGACGAGGCGCTGCGCGAGAGCCACGAGGCGGGCCTGCGCCCCGTCGGCGAGGACCTCGGCACCCCGGCCATCCACATCCCCGGCCCGGACGGCACCGTCAACGCCTTCTTCGGCCCCGTCGTCACCCCCGTGCCCCGAGGCGAGGCGGCCGGCCGCCTCTGGGACGGCGTCCTGCTCGTCTCCGGCACCCCCGGCTTCTACGAACTCAAGCGCGGCAACCGCCCCCGCCCCCAGACCGACTGACAGCGACGGGCGCCCTCGCCAGAGGGCGCCCGTTCCTGTCAGTAGTCCTCGTCGTCGTCGAAGGGCTCGTAGTCGGGGGTGCGGCTGAGGTCGATGGTGTCGTCGGCGGAGGCGACGAAGTCCTCCAGCTCCTCGTCGTCGAGGAACGACGGGTCGCCGGTTCCGGCGTGCTGCGGTTCGCTCACGGTACGGCCCTGCACTTTCACGGTCAGTGAACAGTGATGACGATTCGATTAGAGACCTGTACGGCCGCCGGGGCGGGATGACACACCGGCGGGCAGCTGTCAGCCGGCCGGGGCGGAGACCTCGCGGTCGACGGTGTTCAGCTCGCCGATGTGGGCCAGGATCACGTCGTCGGCGTCGCGCGCCAGGTTCTTGACCCGCTCGTCGTAGCCGTAGTTCAGCTCCAGGTCGATGCCGTTGTAGAGCTGTCCCTGCTGCTCGATCTGCTTGGTGATCCACAGCTGGTCGAACGCGTCCCCGGCCGGCGCGGCCGCCAGCACCTTCAGCTGGTCCTGCTCCGGGCCGTCGAGCTGGTCGGTCAGGGGCACCTTGAGCTGCTGCGCCAGCGTTCTCAGCTCGGCGTCGAGGCGGGTGTGGTCGTCCACGAAGGTCTGGCCGAGGCGGCGTACGTCCTCGTTGGTGCCGCGCTGGGCGGCCAGCTTGCCCGCGGCGATCGCGTAGAGATTGCCCTGATGGGTGGCGATCAGGTACGACACGTCGCGCGGGGACGGGGCCGCCGCGGCGGGCGCGGCCCAGGCGAGCGCGAGCAGCGCCGCCAGCGCCCCCGCCAGTGCGCGCAGTGCGCTCATGTTCCGGTGCTTGTCCGCCATCATGCGCCTCCTCGGGCCCAGGTGGCGGCCGCGCCGCGAAACCGGCCGGCACGCGCCGCCTGCGGCAGGTGTGTTACCCCCGATCGCCCCGCGGCATTCGCGTGTCGCGCGGCGACCACGAAATTTCACCTACTTCGCGGTAACTGCCGGTTTCGGGTGCCCGGCCGCGCCGGGTGGGGAAACCTGGACCGGGAGGTCACAGCAAAGGGGGAACGATGACCGAGCAGAACAAGGGCCGCCGGACGGGTGCGACGGGCGGCATCGCCGTCGCGACCGAGCAGGACATCGCCGCGATGAGCGCCGTCCAGCTACGCGGCTGGCTGACCGAGCACGGCGTCACCGGCGTCTCGGGCATGCGCAAGGAGGAGCTGGTCAAGACGGCCGTGAAGACGCTGCGCTCGGAGCAGAGCGGCGCCACGGGGACCGCGTCGCGCAAGATCGCCGCCGAGCCCGGCGCCACCGCGAAGAAGAGCACCATCAGCGGCACGACCGCCGCCGGGTCCGGTACGGCCGCGCGCCCGGCCAAGAGCGTCAGCGGTACGGCGCAGCCGCGCGCGGAATCGATCCCGGAGACCGGCGAGGACGTCATCGACCTGCTGCTGTCCCACCACGACCAGATCAAGATGATGTTCGGCGAGATGGGCCGGCTGCGCGGCGAGCACCGGCAGGAGATCTGGGCGCAGCTGTGCCGCCTCCTGGTCATCCACGAGAGCATCGAGCAGCAGCTCGTGCACCCGCTGGCGCAGCGGCGGCTGCCCGACGGCGACGAGGTGATCGCGGCCCGGCTCGACGAGGAGCAGCGGGCCACCCAGGAGCTCGCCGAGCTGTGGGACATGGGCGTCGACGACCCGCGCTTCGCGGAGCGGTTCGCGGTGCTGCGCGACGACGTCACCGAGCACGCCGAGCTGGAGGAGGCCGAGGAGTTCGGCTGGCTGCGCGAGAACGTGCCGCCGGACCAGCTGATGGGCCTGGCGGCGGCGGCACGCGCGGCGGACCGGATCGTGCCGCCCGGTGACATGCGCTCGGCCGAGCCGCTGCGTATCGCCGACCGGGTGCGTGACGCGCTGCGCAGCGCCGGCGGCGGCGCGTCCTGACCGGCGCAGCACAGAGGGGCCGTGCCCGGCGGGCGCGGCCCCTCTTCGTGCCCACGCCAAGTCATTGACATTCTTAAGTAAAGAGGCTTGTCTGTTTCTGACAACGTTGTCTCCGTCCCCCGAGGAGAACAGGCATGTCCCGTCCCCGACGCTCGCTCGCGCTGCTCACCGCCGTCGGCCTCGTCACCGCGGCGGTCGCCGTGGGCCTCGCCGCTCCCGCGCACGCGGCCGACCTCAACCTCACCCCGCACGTCAACCCGTTCATCGGCACCGACGACAGCAACTCGCCCAACCCGGTGCCCGGCGGCGCCGGCGGCAGCACGGTCCCCGGCCCGGTGCTGCCGTTCGGCATGGTGCAGTTCAGCCCGGACACGCCGACCGCCTCGCCGTCGGGCTACCGCTACGCCGACACGCAGATCCAGGAGTTCAGCCTCACCCACTTCAACGGGGCGGGCTGCTCGAACAACGAGGACCTCGGCATCCTGCCGATCACCGGCGCGCTGGGCAGCTCACCCGGCACGGCCTGGACCAACTACCAGGCCACGCAGGTCAAGGGCAGTGAGGTGGCGCAGGCGGGCTACTACAAGGCGGTGCTGTCGACGTACGGCAACACCGTCGCGGAGCTGACCGCGACCACCCGCACCGGGCAGCTGCGGTTGACCTACCCGGCCACCACCAGCGCCCGGGTGCTCATCAACACGAGCCGCAGCGCGACCGGCAGCCGCAGCGGCTCGATCTCCATCAGCGGCGCCAACGTCACCGGCCAGGTCACCGCGGGCGGCTTCTGCGGCTCGTCGAAGACCTACCAGATCTACTTCGCGATGCTCTTCGATCGCAGCCCGACCGGGGTCGGCACCTGGAACGGCGGCACGATCTCGGCCGGGTCGACCGGCACCAGCGGGGTCAACACCGGCGGCTACCTGACCTTCGACACCAGCTCCAACGCGGTGGTGCAGGTCAAGACGGCGATCTCGTTCGTGAGCGTGGCAAACGCGCAGGCCAATCTGACCGCGGAGAATCCCGGCTGGGACTTCACCGGCGTACGCAACGCGGCGAACAGCGCCTGGAACAGCATCCTGAACCGGGTGCAGGCCACCGGCGGCAGCGCCACCGACCTGCAGAAGTTCTACACGGCGCTCTACCACGTGCTGCAGAACCCGAACATCGCCAGCGACGTCAACGGGCAGTACCGCGGCTTCGACAACGCGGTGCACACCGCGCCGCACCCGGTGTACCAGAACTACTCCGGCTGGGACATCTACCGCTCGTGGGCCTCGCTGGTCGCGCTGATCGCGCCCGCCGAGGCGAGCGACATCGCGAAGTCCATGGTGCTCGACGGCCAGCAGGGCGGCCTGCTGCCCAAGTGGTCGCAGCAGAACCAGGAGGACTTCATCATGTCCGGCGACCCGGGCCCGATCGTGGTCGCCAGCCTGTACGCGTTCGGCGCGCGCTCGTTCGACACCGCCGCCGCGCTGGCCCTGATGCACGCCAGCTCGAACGGCGGCACCGCTCAGGGCAGCGCCATCCGCGGCCGCCAGGGCGAGTACGTCAGCCAGCACTTCATCGACGAGGACCCGTCCGACTCGCTGGAGTACTCGGCGTCCGACTTCGCCGTGGCGCAGTTCGCGCAGGCGCTGGGGGACTCGGCGAAGTACAGCACCTACATGCAGCGGGCGCAGTGGTGGGCGAACGTGTTCAGCCCCGAGTCGCAGTACATCCACCGGCGCAACGCCGACAACAGCTGGACCTGGCCGCTGGTCCCGGCGAGCAGCTCCGGCTACATCGAGGGCAACGCCTCGCAGTACACCTGGATGGTCACCTACAACTTCGCGAGCCTGATCGCGCTGATGGGCGGCCCGCAGACGGCGGCGCAGCGGCTGGACCACCACTTCACGCAGCTCAACGGCGGCCTGACCCAGCCCTACTTCTACATCGGCAACGAGCCCGAGCACGGCGTGCCGTGGGCCTACCACTACGCGCAGAAGCCCGCGGGCACCAGCGCGGCGGTGCGCCGGGTGATGAACGAGTCGTTCACCAGCGGCTCGGGCGGCCTGCCCGGCAACGACGACCTGGGCGCCACCAGCGCCTGGTACGTCTGGGCGGCGCTGGGCATGTACCCGCCCACCCCGGGCGCGGACGTGCTGGCGCTGCACGGGCCGCTGTTCCCGTCGATCCTGATCCAGCGCGCGGCGGGCAACATCCAGATCAACGCCACCGGCGCGGGCCCGTCCGCCCAGTACGTGCAGTCGTTCGCCCGCAACGGCACCGCGACCAGCCGCAACTGGCTGCGCTACCCGGACCTCGCGGCCGGGGCGACGCTGAGCTACACGATGGGGTCGAGCCCCAGCTCGTGGGGCACCGGCGCGGCGGACGTGCCACCGTCGTACAACGACGGCTGGACCGCGCCCGCCGCCGCGCCGAACCTCGGCACCAACCTGGCCGCGGGCAAGGCGGCGACCGGGTCGGCCGCCTGCGGCACGGCCGAGTCGGCGGACAAGGCCGTCGACGGCTCGCTGTCCAACAACAGCAAGTTCTGCACCAGCGCGGCGACCAAGTTCCTCCAGGTCGACCTCGGCGGCAACCAGAACGTCACCTCGTTCGTGGTCAAGCACGCGGCGCTGGGCGGGGAGTCCAGCGGCTGGAACACCGGCGCGTTCAACATCCAGACCAGCACCGACGGCAGCACCTGGATCACGCGCGCGTCGGTCTCGGGCAACCGCACCAGCCGCACCTACCACCCGATCGCCGCGGCGACGGCCCGCTACCTGCGGCTGAACATCACCACCCCGGCCAACGACGGCAACACCGCCGCCCGGATCTACGAGTTCGAGGCGTACGGCGGCACCGCCGGCCCGGTCAACGCCGCGGTCGGCAAGGCGGCCACCGCCGACTCGTCCTGCAACGCGAACGAGAGCCCGGCGAAGGCGGTCAACGGCAGCTGGACCGGCGGCACCACCGACAAGTGGTGCTCGCTGGGCGCGAGCAAGTGGTGGCAGGTCGACCTGGGCACGAGCTTGCCGATCAGCTCGGTCACGGTGCGCCACGCCGGGGCGGGCGGCGAGAACACCGCCTGGAACACCCGCGACTTCACGCTCCAGGTGTCCGCCAACGGCACGAGCTGGACCACGGTCGCCACCATCACCGGCAACACGGCGAGCACCACCACGCACCCGATCTCCGCGAGCGCGCGCTACGTGCGCCTCAACATCAGCGCCCCGACCTCGACCACGGACGCCGCGGCGCGTATCTACGAGGTGGAGGTGTACTCCTGAGCAGCTGACGCGGGGCCGGCCAAGACAGCCGGCCCCGCTTTGCTCTGCACACGAATACGCACCGCCGACGTGTCGCGTATTTGTGTGCAGAGCAAAGGCGCCAGGCTAGAGCGACCGGAGGCGGCGGCCGGCGACCAGGTGGCGCTGACGGGTCTCGGTCAGCGTGCCGTCCAGGCAGGCCCAGTCCGGCTGGGAGACGTGCAGCGCCTGCTGCGGCGTGCCGGTGCAGATGCCGACGTGATAGACGTCGCCGGTCGCGTCGTTCTGGAAGACCGGCAGGTCGCCGGGGGCCAGGTCGGCCACCTCGACGTGCTCGCCGACCAGCGCCTGGTCGTCGGCGTCGCGCGGCAGCGGGTGGCCGAAGCGCCGGTAGATCAGGTGGGTCAGCCCGGAGCAGTCCAGGGTCAGCCCGTGCGAGCCGCCGGCCAGGTACATCAGCCCGAGGAACAGCCGGCCCGCGGTGATGAGCTGCTCGGCGGTGGGCAGCGACCCGCCCGTCGCGTACGCGGTGACCTGCTTGTCGGCCAGCCACCCGGTGCCGCCGCCGGGCAGGCCCACCTCGACGTGGCCGTCGCGGCGCCCGAGCGCGGGCAGCACCGTGGCGAAGCTGACGTCGTCGGCCAGCACCGTCCCGCCGGGGGCGTCGCGCAGCTCGGCCACCTGCTCGGTGACGACCACCCGGTCGGCCGTGGCCGGGGCCGGCGCGGCGAGCTGGGCCAGCGGGACCCAGCCGGGGTAGCCGCGCGGGTCCTTGCGCGAGGGCTGCCACGGCGCGGTGACCCGCGCCCAGCCGTCGCGGGTCTCGTGCACCGTCACCGGCTCGCCGAGCAGCAGCTGGGTCTCCAGCCGGCCCCACAGCTGGCGGCGCTCGTCGGGGCCCTGCGCGGCGGCCCACTCGCGCAGCCGCGAGGGCGCCGCCAGCAGGGGCGCGTCGAGCGGGCGCACGGCCTCCGGGGACGTCCACAGCCCGGCGACGGACACGGCGACGGACAGGTGTTGCGTCTGCTCGCGCATTGCAGCTTCCCTCGTAGAAAAGAATCGCTTGGCGCAGAGCCTACAAAAAGTTTTCTCCGCTGCACCCTCCGGGAGCATGCGCGGCATTCACGCGCAGAGTTCACGTGGATTCACACGATCCGTGAGCTGTCCACTCTGGACCGTGATAATCGTGAATGTTAACGTGCCCTCAGCCGATCGATCGATTCGATTGGCTCGTAACATTTCTGAAACAAAGAGGGGAGGTGACCCGCATGCTCAGCTTCTCCGGCCAGATCGGCACCACGGCGACCGGCGGCCTGACCGTCACCGTCGCGCCCGGCGCCTCCACCACCTGCGGCGGCGGCAACTGCTGCTGCACCAGCTGCTGCTCGTGGTAGGCGGCACACCCATCCCGACCCCAGTAGGGAGGACCGAGATGCTCAGCTTCTCCGGCCAGATCGGCACCACCGCGACGGGCGGCCTGATGGTCACCGTCGCCCCGGGCGCCTCCACCACCTGCGGCGGCGGCAACTGCTGCTGCTCCAGCTGCTGTTCCTGGTGACCCGGTAACCGCCGGTCACCCCGCCTGACGCATCGGAGAGCCATGCCGTATCGCCGCAGCAGGGAAGAAGTCGAGGAAGCGCTCAAGGACCACGACTACCTGCGGGCGGTCGGCGGCTTCGCGATGCAGCACACGATCGTCTCGATCTATTCGTCGTCCACGGTCGTCCGGACTCCGGACTCGGTGGTGCGGGGCCGCTGGGCGGCCGGGGATGACGCGTTCGCGGGTGAGGAGCTGCTGCTCAACTACCGCACGGACAGCACCCGGATGGGCTTCCAGCTCGGCATCGGCCGGTTCTTCGAGCCCGACGCGGTCCTCTCGTCGTGCCATGCGGACCTGGAGGAGGACCACCGCGGCACCATCGCGCTGCCCGACCCGAAGCCGATCCGCACCGGGCTGACCGCCGCGGTGACCGAGCGGCGCAGCACCCGCGTCTTCACCGGCGAGCCGGTGAGCATGGCGGACCTGTCCGCGCTGCTGTTCCACGGCCAGGGCACCTCCGGCAGCCTGCCCTACGGCAACCCGGCCGACCCGCACGGCGTCATCCGGCTGCGCAACGCGCCGTCCGGCGGCGGGCTCTACCCCATCTCGCTGTACGTGCACGCGTTCAACGTGGCCGGGCTCGCGCCGGGGGCGTACGAGTTCCTGCCGCACGCGCACGCGCTGGCGCCGGTGCCGCCGCACCCGGACCTGGACCCGGCGGCCGTGCTGCGCTCGCCGGACCTGGACGTCACGCGAACCGGCTTCGTGCTGACCTTCGTCTACCGGCTGCTGCACAACTCCCGCAAGTACGGCGACAGCGGCGTCGTGTTCGGGCTGATCGAGGTGGGCGCGATCCTGCAGAACCTGCACCTGGCCCGCACCGCCCTGGGCCTGGCCGGCACCGACCAGGGCGGCTACGACAAGCAGACCATCGAGAAGATGCTCGACCTGGACGGGCTGACCAGCCATGTCGTCCACGTGACCATGGTCGGGCAGGGGGAGTAGCGGTGAGCGACGGTTACCTGCTGGCGGCCACGGCGCGCCTGATCGAGGACGCCGCCGGGCGGTTCCGCATCCGCACCGGGGTGTGGAACTTCGAGGAGGCGGTGATCGACGTCAGCGGCGAGTCGCCCGCGGTGGCCGCCACCGTGCGCGCGGCGCTGCGGGCCGCGGCCGCCGGGCCGGTGCGCCTGGCCGAGCACCTCGACCCCGGCCTGCTGCCGATCGAGTCGGCCAACATCGAGCAGCTGTTCGGTCAGCTCGCCCAGGCGGGGCTGTTCGTCTCGCCGCGCGACCGCGACGCCCAGGACGCGGTGACCGCCGCGCTGCTGGGCCGCACGTCCTCGCCGTACCCGGGCGCCGAGGGCCCGCCCGCCGGGGAGGTGGCCTTCCTGACCGACTCGCCCGGCGCGTCTGCGCAGGCGGCGCACCTGGCCGAGGGGATGCGCCTGAAGCTGGTGCCGCTCGCCGGCGATCTCGTCGCCAAGCTCGGGACCGTCGATCTGACCTCGCGCATCGACGGCCTGGTGACCGAGCAGGCGCTGGCCGACCTCACCCCGGCCCTGAGCGGGTACGCCGCGCTGGTGACGGTGCTGCGCCGGCCGTCGCTGCCGCTGCTGCGCAACCTGAACCGGGTCGTCGAGAACCGCGACCTGCCCTGGGTGTGCGCGTTCCTGGACGGGCCGTTCGTCACCGTGGCCGGGCTCAAGTCGCCGCACACCGGCTGCTTCGAGTGCTTCGAGCAGCGGGCGCTGGCCCGCCTCGAAGACCACGTGTCCTACCACGACTTCGCCCGCTCGCCGCTGGGCGAGGTCGCCGCGACCGCGGCCGACGCGCCGCTGATGAGCCTGCTCACCACGCTCGCGGTGACCGAGGGCTACCTGCACGCCGCCGTCGGGGTGTCCCGGATGTCGGGCCGGGTGCTCAGCGTGCACCTGCCCACCTTCGAGATCCAGGCGCAGGACCTGCTGCGCATGCCCGCCTGCCCGGCCTGCGGCAAGGTGTCCCGGCAGCGGGTCAAGGAGATCAACTTCAACAGCCGGGCGGCCGTGGACCGCATCGTCGCCGGGGTGCTGCGGTGAGCGCGCTGACGCACTACCCGCCGATGCCGCGGCTGCTGCGCCGCTACCGCCACCTGGGCGCGAACCAGTCCGGGGTGATGCCGGGCTTCTTCGTCTCGGTGGCCGACATCCCGGGCGAGCCGCGCATGCGGGCGATGACCGCGACCATGCCGCACTACCACCGCCTGATCATGGACGACCCGCACCTGCAGGTGCAGTACCACCTCAGTGGATACGGCCTCTACCAGGAAGAGGCCATGATCAAGATGATGGGGGAGAGCGTCGAGCGGTACGGCGCGATGGTCGCCATCCGGCTGTTCGACCAGGACTTCCGGTACGCCGCGCGGCGCGAGCTGGCCCAGGAGGGGCCGTGCCTGCCGCTGGAATACCTCGGCATCCTCGACCCGGCCCAGCAGACGCTGCTCGCCTCCAAGCTGCACCGCTACACCGACCGGCCGCCCACCGAGGACGACGTCATCGCCTGGGTGAAGTGCCCGTCGCTGACCCGGCCCGGCGAGGACCTGTGGGTGCCCGCGCAGCTGTTCTTCCTCGGCTTCACCACCTCCGCCGAGCACGGCGACCGGCTGTTCACCCCGTCGTTCTCCACCGGCACCGCCGCCCACGTCAGCCTGGCGAACGCGCTGCGCAACGCGCTGATCGAGGCGGTGCAGATCGACTCGTTCATCCTCAACTGGTACACCCCGCACCCCGCGCCGCAGGTCGTCGTCGACGACGAGGACGCGCTGCGGGTGCTGGACCAGATGCGGCTCGGCCCCGACTCCGACTACCGGGTGCGGCCGATCTACCTGACCCGGCCGGACCTGCCGCTGCCCACCATCGGCGTCTACATGGACCGCAAGGCCGACGTGCTGCCGATGCTCACCTTCGGGGTGCAGGGCGACGCCGACCCGCGCGCGGCCCTGCTGCGCGGCGCCATGGAGAGCGCCGCGATCCTCGGGCTGGGCATGTACAGCGCCATCTTCGACACCGCCGCCGTGCACGCGGCCACCAACACCTCGCCCTACCTCGACCTCGACTCCAACGTGCTGTTCTACGCCTCGCCGCAGGACGCGCAGCGCAAGCGCGCCATCGTCGACCGGCGGTTCAGCGGCTCGGTCAAGATGTCCGAGATCCCGGCGCTGGCCGGAGACACGCTGGAGTCGCTGATCGCGATGGTGGCCGGGGTCAGCGAGTGGGCCACCTACCTCGACATCACGCCGCCGGAGCTGGCCGGCACCGACTGGAAGGTGGTGCGCGTGCTCATCCCCGAGCTGCTGAGCATGTGCCTGCCCGGACTGCCGCCCAAGGCCCACCCCCGGATGCTCGCGCACGGCGGAGTCACCGATGAACACCCGCACCCACTTCCTTAGCGTGCTGGTGCTGCTGTGCACCGCGTTCCCGGCGCAGGCGTTCCGGCTCAGCCTGGCCGGGCTGCTCGGCGGCGCGACCGTGCGGGTACGCCGCCTCGACCCCGCGGTCGCCGGGCAGCTGCTGTTCGCCGCCGCGCTGCTCGCGATGGCCGGGCTCGCCGCCGCGCTGGCCCCGGTGAGCTGGACCTTCGCGTCGCCTGACGGGTGGCGCTGGTACGCCGTCGCGGCCGGCTTCGGGGTGCTGGCCCCGTTCCTGGAGTGGGCCGCCGGGGCGGTCGTGCTGCTGGTCCGTCACCGCCGGCTGCCCGGCCTGGCCGTGCACCGGCTCGCCGGGCCCGGCTCCACCCTGGTGGTGCTCGCCGCGCTCGGCGTCGCCGTGGCCGAGGAGGTCGTGTTCCGGGGCGTCGGGCTGCACCTGCTCGACGGCGTGCTTGGCTGGCCCGCCTGGGCCGCCGTCGCGCTGACCGCGCTCGTTTACGGGCTCAACCACCTCTACTTCGGCGCGGTCACGGTCGGCCAGAAGACGCTGACCGGCCTCGGCTTCGGCGCGCTGTTCCTGCTCGGCGGCGGCAACGTCCTGGTGCCGCTGCTCGCGCACGCCGTGCAGAACGTAGTGGTGCTGACCGCGCTGCCCCGGCGGGTGAGCGCGTGAGCTTGGTACGGGACTCCGGGATGAACTGGGACGCCTACCTCTTCGCCGCCGTCGCCATCGGGGCGACCGCGCTGTGGCTGGCCCTGTACCGGCTGCCGTTCCGGAAGGCGCGGACGCGGCAGCGGGTGCGCCTTGCGGTGGCGAGCCGCACCGGGCTGCCCGGCCGGTACGTCTTCCCGATCCTCGGCACCGTGATCTACCTGGCCCTCGGGATCGCCGCCGCGGCGGCGGTCATGGCCTTCGGCGGTCTCGACCTGCTCGACCTGCTCGCCTGGCCGATCACCGCCGAGGGGGTCGGGCTGCTCGTGCTGTCCGCCGTCGGGGCGAGCGCGCTCACCGCGTTCGCCATGTCCGTCCTGTACGCCGTCCGCCCCACCGTCGACGTGCCCGGCGCGGTCACCGGCGTGCGCTGGGTGCAGGAGATCCTCGCCCTGCCCCGGGGCTGGCGCTACGCCGTGCCCGCGATCAGCGCCGCGGTGGAGGAGTTCTTCTTCCGGGGCGTGTTCCTCGGCGGGCTGCTCGCGGCCGGTGCGCCCGTGTGGGCGGCCGTCGTGGTCAGCGGCGCCGTGTTCGCCGCCGGGCAGGTGCTGCTCACCGAGTCCGCGCTGCAGGCGGCCGTGCTCGCGCTGTCCAGCGTGGTGCTCGCCGTGGTGTGCGGGCTGCTGACGGCGATCGAGGGCAGCGTCCTTCCGGCGATCCTGGTCCACGCCTCGTTCGCCGGTTACTACACCCAGACCAGTGCGCGCCGGGCCGCTCCCGCCCCGGCCGCCGTACCCCGGTGAGGAGGCCGACCACCGTGTCCCAGGAGGAGCAACCGTTCGTCGACGCCCGCGGCGTCACCGTCCGCTACGGTGACCTGACCGCGGTCGACGGCGCCGGCCTGTGCGCCGCCCGCGGCCAGGTCGTCGGGCTCATCGGCCCGAACGGCGCGGGCAAGACCTCGCTGCTGGAGTGCATCGAGGGCATCCGGACCCCGGCCGCGGGCGTCATCCGCGTCGGCGGCTTCGACCCCGCCGCCGACCGCACCCGGATGACCCGCATCGCGGGCGTACAGCTGCAGCAGCTGTCCTACCCGCCGCGCGCCACCGTCGAGGAGATGTGCCGGGTCTTCGCGTCGTTCTACCCCGACCCGGCCGACCACGGCGTGCTGCTGGAACGGTTCGGCCTGGCGGGCGAGCGCCGCAAGCAGGCCGTGAAGCTGTCCGGCGGGCAGCAGCAGCGGCTGTCCCTGGTGCTGGCCCTGCTGAACGACCCGCAGGTGGTGTTCCTCGACGAGCTGACCAACGGGCTCGACCCGGCGGCCCGGCGGCTGGTCTGGGACGAGCTGCGCCGCCGCAACGACGACGGCCTGACCGTGGTGCTCACCTCCCACCACATGGAGGAGGTCGAGTACCTCTGCGACCGGGTGAACGTGCTCGTCGCCGGGCGCATCGCCGCCTCCGGCACGCCCGCGGAGCTGATCCGCGACCACGCCGGGCAGACCGCGCGGCTGGTGCTGGACGGCCGGGGCGGCGACCGCGAGCTGCGCGCCGCGCTGACCGGGCTCGGTGACGGGGTCGAGGTCCGCCCGGCCGGGGGGCGGCTGCTGGTCGACGTACGCCCGGATCGCCGGGGTGACGTCGACAAGGCGCTGTCGGCCGCGGACTGCACCCCCCGGGAGCTGCCGCCGTCGCTGGAGGACGTCTACCTCAACCTCACCGGCCAGGCTGCCGCCCCGGCCGCCGACGAAGCGGAGAACGCGCATGTTTCCTAGCGTGCTGGCCTTCGAGTCCAAGCGCATGCTGCGCAACTTCCCGCCGATGTTCTTCGGGCTCGCGTTCCCGGTGCTGGTGCTGGTCATCTTCGGCGGCATCTACGGCAACGAGCCCGACGACCTGTGGGGCGGGCTGGGCACGGTGGACGTGTCGGTGCCCGCCTACATCGGGCTGGTGCTGGCCGTCGCGGGGCTGATGAGCTTCCCGCTGGGCATGGTCGAGCACCGGGCGCGCGGCTTCCTGCGCCGGCTGCGGGCCACCCCGGCCCGGCCCGCCGCGTTCCTCAGCGCGCAGCTCGTGGTCAACATCGTGATCGTGGTGCTGGGCGTCGGGCTGCTGCTGGCCACCGGGTTCGTCGCGTTCGGGCTGCACGCGCCGAAGCACCCGTGGGCGTTCGCCGGGATCGCGCTGCTGTCCGGGGCGGCCATGTTCGGGCTGGGGCTGCTCATCGCGTCGGTCGCGCGCACCGAGCAGGCCGCGCTGGCCATCGCGAACCTGGTGTACTTCCCGATGATCTTCCTGACCGGGGCGACGGTGCCGCTGGAGCTGATGCCGGACGGCATGCGGCGGATCAGCGAGGCGCTGCCGCTGACGTACGCCATCGACGCGCTGCAGTGGGCGTGGCTGGACACGGGCGACTCGATCGGGGTCGCGCTGGCCGTGCTGGGCGGGACCGTCGCGGTCTGCGCGGCGGGAGCGGCCTGGCTGTTCCGGTGGGAGTGAGCCTCTCCGTGCAGGCCACCGCCTATGCCGCGGCGGCCTGCCGGGCGGCCGAGACCCGGTCGGCCCGGCCCCGCCTGGTCGATCCGCTCGCCGCCCTGTTCACCCCCGACGGTGTTGCCGCACCGGTCGCCTCCCTCGCCGACGCGGGGCGGGAGGAGGTCGTCGGGCGCACCGTCCTCATCGACACGATGCTGGTGGAGACGCTGGCCCGGCGTCCCGGCGCGGCAGTGGTCAACCTCGGTGCCGGCTACTGCACCCGCCCGTACCGGCTGGAGCTGCCCTGCCGTGAGGTGGTCGAAGCCGACGATCCGGCGCTGCTCGCACTGAAGGAGCAGGTTCTGCGCGGGCAGACCCCACGCTGCCCGGTGCGCCGGGTCGGGCTGGACGTGCGCGACCCGACCGCGCTGACGGCGCTGCTCGCCTCGGCCGGCGATGGCGGTGCGGTCGTGGTCGTGACCGAAGGGCTGCTCGTCTACCTCGCCTCCGAACAGGTCCGCACGCTGGCGGGAGTGCTCGCGGGTGTTTCCGGCGTGGTCGGCTGGCTGGCCGACATCGTCGGCGCGGACTCGGCCCGGCAGATGGCGGCTGTCGCACAGCGGGTCCCCGGCGGGCTGGCCCTGCACGGCCTCGACTCGCTCGACCCGCTGGAGCGGCCCGGTTGGCGGGTCGCCGCGTATCGCGCCCTGCCGGTCGCCCGGCCGCGCTACGGCCCTGGCCCGGCTGCCGCGAGCCGGACGGTGGTCGACGGTGTCCTCAGCCTGGAGAAAGCCGAGCCCTGATCCGGCAATCGCGAGTCTGCAGATCGCCGGGCTCCGATCAGGCGATCGCGAGCCTCGTCGGGGTGAATCTTGTGCACTTTGTGCTGTCCAGACGACATCAAACGCACAAGATCTACACTTCGCCCGGCGGGGCGGGGCGGGCCCGCGCCCATGCACCAGCGGCTCGGCGAAGGCCGTCCGCCGTGGGCTGTTGGTCCGTGGCGTCGTGGCAGGTCAGCGTGCGGCCCAGGTCAGGCCGCGTTCCGTGAGCTGCCGGATCTCGGGGATGTCGAGGTCCGGGAGGTGGTGGCCGACGGTGGAGACGAAGATCCGGCCCGCGCCCCACTGGCGGGTCCAGACGGCGGGATGCGTGACCGGCTCCTGCCAGGGCCCGTCCGGCTCGACGGGGAAGGTGATGGTCGCCAGCACGTCGTTGAGCGGGTCGGCCAGCATCCAGTAGCGCTCGGTGCACAGGTCGACGGTGCTGATCCCGGTCACGATCGGATGGTCGGCGCGCTCCGGGCGGACGGTCATCGTGTGCGGCACGAAGTTCCCGGGGTGGCAGGTGAACCAGCCGCCGGTCAGCCACTGGTAGCGCCGCTCGGCGAACGCCGCCACGATGCCGCCGTGCCAGCCCGCCAGGCCGGTGCCCGCGCGTACCGCATCGTCCAGGTTGGCCGCCCGCTCGGCCGACAGCTGCCCCCGGGTCCAGCAGCTGACCACCAGGTCGGTGCGGGCGAGCAGCTCGCGGTCGTCGTACACCGCGAGGTCCTCGGCGATCTCGACCGAGAATCCCTGGTCCTTGAGGTATGGCAGGAAGCTGTCCGTGGTCCCGACGGGATCGTGGAACTCCGCTCCACCGCGGACGATCAGCGCGCTACGCATGGCCCACACGCTAACCACTCTCACGGCACGTGTCTACATATCTGGACAGCAAGTCTCATCTTGGCGAGCGGGTGGCAGGCTGGCTATGCTGCTGGCCATGGGACGAATCTTGATCACCGGTGGCGCCGGCAAGGTCGCGACGCTGCTGCGCACCGGGATGCGGCGGCCGGACCGGGTGCTGCGCCTGCTGGACATCCGTGAGCCCGCACCCCTGCCCGGTGGCGACGGCGCCGCCGAGGAGGTCGTGATCGGATCGCTGACCGATCCCGCCGTGCTGGCCGAGGCGCTGCGCGACGTCGACGCGATCGTGCACTTGGGCGGCCAGAGCCGAGAGTCCGACGTGCGCGACGTCCTGGAGTCGAACATGTTCGGCACGTACCAGCTGTTCGAAGCCGCCCGCGCGGCCGGGGTGAACCGGCTGGTGCTGGCCTCCTCCAACCACGCCGCCGGGTTCCAGACCCGCCGTGGCGACGAGCTGCTCCCGCCCGGCCTGCCCGGGCGGCCGGACACCCTCTACGGGTGGAGCAAGGTCGCGATGGAGTCCTGCGGGCAGCTCTACGCGGACCGGTTCGGCATGGACGTGATCTGCCTGCGGATCGGGCTGTGGTTCCCGAAGCCGCCGGGCCTGCGCGGACTCGCGATGTGGCTCTCGCCGGACGACGGCGTACGCCTGGTGGAGGCGTGCCTGACCGCGCCCGCGCCCGGCTTCCGGATCGTGTGGGGGATCAGCCGGAACACGCGGCGCTGGTGGTCGCTGGCCGAGGGGGAGGCGCTCGGCTACCACCCCGCCGACGACGCGGAGGTGTTCGCCGACGAGCTGATCGCCCAGCACGGCGAGCCCGACTGGGACAAGGACCCGCTGCTCACCCGCGTCGGCGGCCAGTGGTGCGACATCCCGCTCGGCGTCGCCTACTGACCGGGAGACGTTAAGAAGGGCACCTTCTTCTACGCATAGCGTTAAGAAGGTGCCCTTCCTTATCTGATGCCGTGGCGGCGGAGGGTGGCGGCGAGGGTGGCCGCGGCGCGGACGACGGCGGCGGCGACACGGGCGACCTCGGCGTCGGTGGCCAGGTCGGCGGGCATGGAGCAGCTGATCGCGTCGGTGGCGGGGATGCGGTAGTGGACCGCGGCGGCGACGCAGGCCACGCCCTTGGTGCCCTGCTCGTGCTCGAAGGCCCAGCCGCGGTCGCGGACCCGGGTCAGCTCCTCGTGCAGCGCGGCGCGGTCGGTGATGGAGTGCTCGGTGAGCGCGGCCAGCTCGTCGGGCAGCACCTTGTCCACCTCGACCGTGGTCAGCTCGGCGAGCAGCGCCTGGCCCAGCGCGGTGATGTGCGCGGGCAGCCGGCGGCCGACCCGGGAGACGACCCGTACGGCGTCGCGCGACTCGCGGCTGCCCAGGTAGAGGACGTGGCCGTCGTCGCGGCGCGCGTAGTGCACGGTGTAGCCGATCTCGGCGCGCAGGTCTTCGAGGGCCTCGTAGACGTACGGCAGCGCCGGGTCGCGGTCGAGGTACGCCGTGCCCGACAGCAGGGCGTGCGGGCCGACGCCGAAGGTGGCGCCGCTGTCGTCGGCCTCCACCCACTTCAGCTCACGCAGGGTCCTGACCAGGGCGTGCAGGCTGCTGCGGGGATACCCCATGATCTCCTGCAGCTCGGAGATGCTCAGCCGCTTCGGGGAGGCGGCCAGCGTCTCCAGGATGCGCACGGTGCGCTCGGCCGACTTGACCAGCGAGCTTTCGGACTGGCTTGAGGTCATGGATCCACCGTCCACGCGAATTGTTTCGGGAGTGTTGACGGTCATAGTACCGGACGCTAACTTGTCGGTGCACCACTTGCACATGACAGGAACCCGTCCACATATGTAGACAGGAGGCAGCGTCCGATGCTCAGTCGTACCAAGACGACCAGGCTCGTGGCGGCGCTGGCGGCCACCCTCGCTCTGGCGACCGTGGCCGGCTGTGGTGAGGACCCCCAGCCGGCCGCCGACAGCAAGGCGCCGCTGGAGATCTGGGTCCGCAAACCCCCGGGCTCTCCGACGGAGAAGACCCACCAGGCCCTGGCCGCGAAGTTCACCGCGGCCACCGGCATCCCGGCCAAGGTCACGGCCCTGTTCGAGGACTTCGAGACGAAGCTGCAGCAGGCCGCGGCGCAGAAGAAGCTGCCCGACATCGTCGTCAACGACACCGCCCAGCTCGGCACCCTGGTCAAGCAGGGCCTGGTCCGCGATGTGAAGCAGGGCGACATCGACGGCGGCGACCAGCTCACCCCGGCGTCGTGGGACGCGGCCAAGGGCGCCGACGGCAAGGTCTACGCGGTGCCGTTCTCGGCACAGTCGTTCGCGCTGTTCATCCGCAAGGACTGGCGCGAGAAGGTCGGGCTCGGGCAGCCGGCCAGCTGGGCCGAGCTGGACGCGCTGGCGACCGCGTTCACCACCAAGGACCCCGACGGCAACGGCAAGGCCGACACCTACGGCTACGTCATCCCCGGCTCCACCAAGCGCGGCTACCTGGACTGGTACTTCTCCAGCTTCCTGTGGGCGTCCGGCGCCGACTACTTCTCCGGCGGCGCGGGCAGCCTCAGCCCGGCGATCGGCTCCGACCAGGCGGTGGCCGCCGCGCAGTGGCTCAAGGACCAGTTCTGCACCGCCAAGAGCGTGGTGCCGGGCGCGGTCACCTCGGAGACCACCCAGGCGCACCCGCTGTTCGAGAGCGGCAAGGGCGGCATCTACTTCACCGGCCCGTACAACATGGCGCGCTTCGACAAGAACCTCGGCAAGGACAAGTACGAGGTCGTCGCGCTGCCGGCGGGTCCCGGCGGGAAGTCGGCGTCGCTGGCCGAGGGCGAGAACGTGTACCTGATGGCGGGTTCGGCGAATCCGGCCGGGCAGGAGCGCTTCGCCGAGTTCCTGATCTCGGTCGACGGCCAGACCGTCGGCATGGCGGGCGACACCGACGGCAACGTGGTCCGCCTGCCCGTCAACAAGAACGTCGACCTGGCCAAGGTGCGCACCGACGCCCGCTGGCTCGTCTTCGACAAGGTCTACAAGGAGGCCGGGCGTTACGCGCCGGTCGTGCCGGAGTGGACCCCGTTCCGCACCGCGTCGGCCGAGTCGCTGAACGCGATCGTCGCGAACTGCTCGTCCGACCCGAAGGCGGAGCTGGCCAAGCTGGCCGAGAAGTTCACCGCCGAGCTGCAGAAGCAGGGCGCGTGACGCGCCCGGCCGAGGTCAGGAGTCACTGATGCAGGCCACCGGTTCCGGGGCGACGGCCACCGCCGTGCGCCCCGGCCGGCGGGCTGGGCAGCCCGCCCTCCCGCCGGCCCCCGCACCGCGCCGCCGCAGGCGCTTCGACCTCTCGGGCGCGCTGAGCCCGTGGCTGTTCCTCGCCCCCGCGCTGGCCATCTTCGCGCTGTTCAAGTTCTGGCCGATGGCGCAGGCCGTGCAGATGAGCCTGCACGAGGTACGCCCCTACCTGGGTGACCGGTGGGTGGGGCTGGACAACTACGCGCAGGTGTTCGTCGACGAGGACTTCCTCGCCGCGATCGGGCACACGGTGGTGCTGGCCGTGGGCCAGACCGGCGGCTCGATCCTGCTCGGCATGGCGCTCGCCCTGCTGCTCGAAGGCTCGGCGAAACACCTCTGGGTGGTACGCACGGCGGTGTTCCTGCCGACCGTCGTCGCGATGGCGGTGGTGGCCGAGGTGTGGCGGATCATGTACTACCCGGCGCCCGACGGCGCGGTGAACTCCGTGCTGGGCTGGCTCGGCTTCGGGCCGTCGCAGTTCCTGAACAGCGAGGACACGTCGCTGTGGTCGGTGATGGCGGTCGGGATCTGGCGCGGTGCGCCGTACGACATGATGATCTTCCTGGCGGGCCTGGCCGGGGTGGACCGCAACCTCTACGAGGCGGCCGCCGTCGACGGCGCGAGCGTGTGGCGGCGCCTCTGGCACGTCACCGTCCCGGCGCTGCGGCCGGTGTTCGCCATCCTGTTCACCCTCGCCGCGATCCGCGGCCTGCGCGTGTTCACCGAGATCTTCCTGCTCACCAACGGCGGGCCCAACGGCTCGACCGAGGTGATGATGACGCTGATCTACAAGCTCGGCCTGGAACGCGGCGAGCTGGGCATCGCCGCCGCCGGCTCGATACTGCTGCTCGGCGCGACCGTGCTGCTCACCCTGCTGGTACGCCTGGCGCGCGCCCGCGCCGAGAGGAAGGTGGCGTGATGGGCAACGGCTTCGACAGCGCGCTCGGCCTCACCGCCCGCCGCGGTCCGCTGGCCGTGCTGGTCAAGCTCGTCGTGTACGGCCTGCTGATCGTGGTCTTCGCCGGGCCGCTGCTGGCGCTGATGGTCGGCGCGTTCACCAAGGTGCCCGACCCGACCTCGCTGTTCTCGGCGGGCGGGTTCACCCTGGAGAACTTCACCCGGGCTGTCGACCGGGGCGTGCTCGGCTACCTGGCGAACTCGTTCCTCGTGGTCGGCGGCGGGCTGCTGCTGCAGATCGCGGTCAGCATCTCGGCGGCGTACTCGCTGGCGCGCAAGCGCTTCCCGCTGATGAAGCTGGTCTTCCTGCTGGTGCTCAGCACGATGATGCTGCCCGAGGAGGTGCTCGCCATCCCGCTGTCGCTGGTGCTGTCCGAGGTGGACCTCACCGGCACCCTGCTCGGCATGATCATCCCGGTGGGCGCCTGGGCGTTCTCCATCCTGGTGATGACCGAGTTCATGAAGGAGATCCCGGTCGAGCTGGAGGAGGCCGCCCGCCTCGACGGCGCCGGTGACCTGCGCGTCTTCTGGTCCGTGGTGCTGCCGCTGTGCCGCCCGGCGCTCGGCGTGATCGGCATCTTCGGCTTCACGATGATCTGGGACCAGTACCTGCTGCCGCTGCTCGTCGCCACCGACGCGCAGCAGTTCACCCTGCCGCTGGCGCTGCGCACGCTGCGCTCGGACGAGGAGGTCGGGGTCGGCGTGCTGCTGGCCGCCGCGCTGCTCGCCCTGCTGCCCAGCGTGCTCGCCTTCATCGCCATGCAGCGCCAGTTCATGCGCGGCCTGACCTCCGGCGCCGTCAAGGGCTGACACGCCACCCGTACCTCCGCACCGCCACTAAGGAGAACCACCATGCGCCTGCAGGGGCTGCTCTCGTTCCCGCTCACCCCGTTCACCAGCGACGACAAGGTAGACCTCGCGGTCTTCGCCGAGCACGTCGAGCGCCAGATCGCGGCCGCGCCCAGCGCGCTGTTCGTCGCCTGCGGCACCGGCGAGTTCACCGCGCTGTCGGCCGACGAGTACCGCGACGTCGTCGCCACCGCGGTGCGGGTGTCCGACGGCCGGCTGCCGATCTTCGCCGGGTGCGGCGGCGGCCCGCAGCAGGCCCGGGAGTTCGCGCAGATCGCGGCCGAGTGCGGCGCGAACGGGCTGCTGCTGCTCCCGCCGTACCTGGTCTCCTCGACCCCGGCCGGGCTGGTCGAGCACGTGCGCTACGTCGCCGCGGCCTCGCCGCTGCCGATCACCGTCTACCAGCGGGCCAACGCGGTGCTCGACCCGGCCGCGGCGGTGGCGCTGCTGGACATCCCCGCCGTCGTCGGGATCAAGGACGGGCGCGGGGACGTGGACGGCATGCTGCGCCTGGTCACCGCCGTGCGCCAGTCGGGGCACCCGCGCGCGGCCGAGTTCGGCTTCCTCAACGGGCTGCCCACCGCGGAGCTGTCCGTGCAGGCGTACGAGGCCATCGGCGTGGACAGCTACTCCTCGGCGGTGCTCTGCTTCGCGCCCGACATCGCGACCACGTTCTACAAGGCGGTCCGGACCGGCCAGAAGGACGTGGTGGCCCGCCTGCTGAGCGAGTTCTACCTGCCGCTGGTCGCGCTCCGGGACAGGGTGCCGGGGTACGCCGTCGCGCTGGTCAAGGCCGGGGCGCGGCTGGACGGGCTGGAGGTCGGCCACGTACGCCCGCCGCTGGTCGACGTCTCGCCCGAGCACCTCGCCGAGCTGAAGGCGATCATCGCGCGCGGCCGGGCCGCCCTGGCGGAGGTGACGCGATGAGCGGGCGCCTTCGGCGCGGCACGAGCTCACGGTGTCGTGCCGCAGGCGGACGGCCGGTCCGGCCATGACCGCGCGCATCCGAGAGGTGGTCGTCACGCCGGTGGCGTTTCCGGATCCGCCGCTGCTGAACTCGGCGGGGGTACACCAGCCGTGGGCGCTGCGCGCGATCGTCGAGCTGCGGTGCGGGGACGGGCTGATCGGGCTGGGGGAGACCTACGGCGACGCGCCGCACCTGGAGCTGCTGCGCGGCGTGGGGCCGACGCTGGTCGGGCTGGACCCGTTCGACACCAACGGGTTGTGGCGGCGGGTGGGCCGGGCGCTGGGCGGCGTGGACGCGCCGGACCGGCACGGGCTGACAGGCGGGTCGAGCCCGCAGAAGACGGCGCTGCGGGTGTTCAGCCCGTTCGAGGTGGCCTGCCTCGACCTGCAGGGACACCTGATCGGGCGGCCGGTGGCGGACCTGCTCGGCGGCAGGGTGCGCGACCGGGTGCCGTTCTCGGCGTACCTGTTCTACAAGTGGGCCGCGCACCCGCCCGCGGACGGCCCCGCGTCGCTGGTCGGCGGCCTGCCACCGGCCGGCGACCCGTATCCCGAGGCGCTGGACCCGGCCGGGATCGTCGAGCAGGCCCGGCTGATGATCGCGCAGTACGGCTTCGGCTCGATCAAGCTCAAGGGCGGCGTGTTCCCGCCCGGCGAGGAGATCGCCGCGATCCGCGCGCTGCGCGAGGCGTTCCCCGAGCTGCCGCTGCGCCTGGACCCGAACGCCGCCTGGAGCGTCGCGACGTCCATCCGCGTCGCGGAGGAGACCGAAGGGCTGCTGGAGTACCTGGAGGACCCCACACCGGGCATCGCCGGCATGGCCGAGGTCGCCGAGGCGGCGCCGATGCCGCTGGCCACCAACATGTGCGTGGTCAGCCCGGCCGACATCCCGCCCGGCTTCACCCAGGAGGCGGTCGGCGTCGTGCTGTCCGACCACCACTACTGGGGCGGCCTGCGGCGCAGCGCCGAGCTGGCCGCGATGTGCCGCACCTGGGGCGTCGGGGTGTCCATGCACTCCAACAGCCACCTGGGCATCAGCCTCGCCGCGATGACGCAGCTCGGCGCGGCGCTGCCCGAGCTGACCTACGCCGCCGACACCCACACGCCGTGGCAGTGCGGGGTGGACGTGCTGGACAGGCCGCTGCCGATCACCGGCGGCGCGGTGACCGTGCCCGACGCGCCCGGCCTCGGCGTGGCCCTGGACCGCGACGCGCTCGCCCGGCTGCACGAGAACTACCTGCGCTGCGCGATCCGCGAACGCGACGACACGTCGTACCGCCGGATCTTCGAGCCCGGCTACACGAGGCGGAGGCCGCGATGGTGATCAGCGTGCACGCGTTCCCGTGGGACGTGCTCGGCGACGGGCCGGGCTTCGTGGAGCGGTTCGAGCGCACCGGCGCGGACGCGGTGACCCTGGCGGTGTCGTACCACAGCACGCGGGCGGCGACCCCGCTGCACCCGGCGCGCCGCCTGGTCGACGCCCGGTACGCCGCGCTCTACCGGCCCGTACGCGAGGCGGCCTGGGCCGGGCGGCGGCTGGTGCCGCAGGGTCCGGATTGGACGGCCGAGGACGCGGCGGGGGAGGCCGCCGAGCTGCTGCGCGCGGCGGGGATCCCGGTGAACGCCTGGGTCGTGCTGGCCCACAACACCCGGCTGGGCCTGGCCCACCCGGACCTGAGCGTGCGCAACTGCTTCGGCGAGCGGTATCCCTACGCGCTGTGCCCGTCGCAGCCGGAGGTGCGCGAGCACTGCGCGCTCCTGGCCGCCGAGGCGCTGCGGGGCCTGCCGGTGAGCGGGGTGTCGCTGGAATCGGCCGGGCAGATGGGCGTGGCGCACCTCGGCTGCCACGAGAAGACCGACGGCGCCTTCTCGCCGCCGGTGCAGCGGCTGCTGAGCATCTGCTGCTGCGAGGCCTGCACCGCGTCCTGGACGGCGGCCGGGCTCGACCCCGGCGAGGCCCTCACCGCGCTGCGGGACGCGGTGCGCGCCGGGGCCGAGCCTCCTGGCGGCGATGACCTTGCAGGCGGGGTCGGCATACCCGGGCGTGGCGGCCCATGGCTTCCCGGGGAGCTGGCGTCCGAGCTGCTCTCGGTGCGCCAGGCGGCGGCCGCCGCGTTGCAGCGCGACGTGCTGGCGGCGGTGCGCGAGCACGCTCCCCAGGCCTCGATCACCCTGCACGGCCATCCCGACCCGTGGGCGGCGGGGCCGTCGCCGGGGCTCCCGCCGCGGCTGCCGTCCGAGGTGGACAAGGTGCTGGTGCCGTGCTGGCCGACCGACCCCGGCACCGCCGATCTGGTGTCCGCGCTCGCGGGCCGGGCGACCGTGGACGCCTACGTCACCGTGCTGCCGCCCGCGCGTCCGGACGATCTGTCCGCGCACGTCGCCCGGCTGCGCGAGGCGGGTGCCGCCCGGCTCAGCCTGTACCACCTCGGCCTGGCCGGGTCGGACCGGCAGCCGCTGCTGGCCACCCTGGTCAAGGAGTTCCGCGGTTGACCGGGCGGGTGACCTCCGGCGGCGGTGTGCTGCCTCGGGAAGGGGCAACTCGTGTGATGCCGGCGCAACACACGGGTTGCCGGGCGCCAGTAGTACTCCCGCGGTCCACAACTTCTGTGTTGTACCCACATCCCAGAAGTTGTAGGTCCGCCACCGAACACCATGAGGAGCGGGCATGAATGTATCGAATGCCGTCGAACGGGCCGGGCAGGCGGCTCCGCAGCTGGCGGCGGCGAGCGGCGAGCTGCGCCGGACGATGCTGCACGCGTGCGCCGACGCGCTCGTGCCGGCCGGGGACGAGATCGTGGCCACGGCCATGGCCGAGACCGGGCTGGCCGAGGCGCGGCTGCGCGGCGAGCTGGCCCGCACCGCCGACCAGTTCCGGCAGTACGGCGACCATGCCGCCAAGCCGTGGCGGCGCGTGTCGGCCGGTGCCGCCATGGGCGGAGCCGACGTGGTGACCGTGCCGGTGCCGGTCGGGCCGGTCGCCGTGTTCGCGGCGTCGAACTTCCCGCTGGCCTTCGGCGTGACCGGCACGGACACCGCCTCGGCGCTGGCCGCCGGCTGCCCCGTGGTCGTCAAGGCACACCCGGCGCAGCCGCGTACCGCGGAATTGCTGGGCGAGCTGCTGTCCCGGGCCCTGCCCGACGGAGCGTTCTCGCTGGTCGCGGGCGGGCCTGCGGTGTCGCTGGAGCTGGTCCGCGCGCCGGGGATCCGGGCGGTCGGATTCACCGGGTCGCTCCAGGGCGGCCGGGCGCTGATGGACGCGGCGGCGAGCCGTCCCGACCCCATCCCGGTGTACGCGGAGATGGGCTCGCTCAATCCCGTGCTGGTGCTGCCCGGCGCGGCCGGGCAGGCAACGGTGTCCGCGCTCGCGGCGGCCGTGACCGGGTCGGCGGGACAGCTGTGCACCAAGCCGGGCCTGGTGCTGACGGCGTCGGCCGGGTTCGCGGACGAGCTGGCCGCGGCCGTGGCGGCGCTGCCGGTGCACCGGATGCTGACACCCGGCATGGCCGAGGCGCATCAGCGCTGGCAGGCCACCGCCTCGGCGGCGCATCGCGTGGTGGCCGGGGCGGGGGAACCCGCACCGTTCGCGGTCGTCGTCGACGCGGCCGACCTGGTCGGTGAGCTGCTTGCGGAGCACTTCGGGCCGTCGCTGGTGATCGCGGTCGGCGAGCCCGGCGAGGTGCTGGGACGGCTGGAGGGTTCGCTGACCGCGTCGGTGTACGCCGGGGACGGCGACCGGGACGCGGCACGGGCACTGCTGCCCACGCTGCTGGCGAGTGCCGGGCGGATCATCTGGAACGGGGTGCCCACCGGCGTCGCGGTCTGCGACGCCATGCACCACGGCGGCCCCTGGCCGGCCACGTCGGCGTCGTGGTCCACGTCGGTCGGCACGGAGGCGATAGAGCGGTTCCGCCGTCCCGTAGCACTCCAGGGCCTACCCGCCGACCTCCTCCCCTGAACCACCGCCGACCCGCCGACCTGCCGACCCGCCGACCCGCCGACCTCGCCGACC
The DNA here is from genome assembly GCF_016862575.1 of Catellatospora bangladeshensis. GTDB lineage: Bacteria > Actinomycetota > Actinomycetes > Mycobacteriales > Micromonosporaceae > Catellatospora > Catellatospora bangladeshensis. Next base: position 213,487 of record NZ_BONF01000016.1, read on the forward strand.
CCGTCGGCTCCGTGTCGGCGCCGTGGTGTGGGCGCGCGTGATGATCGCGGTCTCGTGTCATGATCTGCGGTCCTACCGCACCTTTCGACACGAGACCGCGATCATCGCGGCGCGCTGCCCTCAAGATCGGGTTGATCTTGCAGTTGGCGCGGTGAGTTAGTCCTATTTGGGCGTGTCGCCCTCACGGTTCGCGCAAGATCGCCGCTCCGGGGAAGATCGGTGCCGTCCATGTATCTGGACGGCATGCCAGTTTGTGGCAGGCTATTGACCTGATGGATAGATGTCAGCAAACTGACCGATCAACAGCTGACAACCGTCCCCATCGGAGCTGAGATGTCCCGACGATCCGTTTCCGTGCCCCTGCTGGCCGTGCTCACCGTGGCGGGCCTGGCCGCAGCCGTCCTGGCCGTCGCCCCGCACGGCCCCGCGCTGGTCCCGGCCGCCGCGCTGACCACCCTCGACCTGTCCGCCGCCAACCGGCGTGCCCCGATCTCCGGCCTGTACGACTGGTCCAAGGCCGGCTACCGCGGCGGCGCGAACCTGCCCGGCGCGGCCGAGACCAACCCCGACGCCGCCTGCCAGATCACCGCCGCCGAGCTGGCGAGCCAGTACGCGGTGACCCCGAACGACGGCGCCGACGACTCGGCCGGGCTGCAGGCCGCGATCGACGCGATCCGAACCGGCTGCTCACGAGCGCGAGCTACACGAAGCTCTCCCTGATCACGCTGCCCGCGGGCACGATCAACGTCTCCCGGCAGCTCGGCGTCGACGCCGACTACCTGATCATCCGAGGCGCGGGCAGCGGCACCGGCGGCACGAAGATCGTGTTCCGTCCCGACGCGAACACCCGCTACGACGCGCTCACCGCCGACGGGTCGGACTGGGACGAGGACGGCTCGGGCTACGGCTCCGCCGCGGGCGGCTGGATCTGGCCCGGCCGGGGCCTGTTCCGCGTGCAGTCCAGGGGCGTGTACACCAGCTACGCGAGCGAGTACGCCGCCGCGCCGGCCAACCGGAAGGACCTGTTCGAGGGCACCGTCAATGTGCACTGGAAGGCCGGGCTGAAGCTGCGCGGCAAGACCGGCGACACCGGCTTCGCGGCCCGCCAGGGCGACACGGTGGTGCACCTGGCCACCAGCGGCTCGCTGAGCGCGTTCACGGTCGGCGGCCTGGTCAACATCCGCGCCGCGAACTCGCTCAACTTCTACGCCCAGCAGAACGTCACGCCCGCCGACGGCACCCTGCAGAACATCCACATGCGCCAGCAGATCTTCACGATCACCGCCGTGGACAGCACCAACCGCACCATCACCGTGGACAAGCCGCTGGAGTACGACGTCCCGGTCACCTCGACCTCGGACGGCTCGGCCGCCATCAACGGCGCCGTGTACGACTCCAAGGCCGCGCCGCTGGTCGACCCGGTGCTCGGCGTCGGCTTCGAGAACTTCGCGATGACCCAGGACATGCCCGGCCTGAACGCCGCCGACGCGGTGCACAATTACGGCAACATGTCCCCGGCCGACGAGATGCACGGCATCGTGTTCAAGTGGGCCGCGAACTCCTGGGTGCGCGGCATCAGCGCCACCATGACCGGCTCCCACCCGATCGTCTCCGAGGAGGCGTACCGGCTGCAGATCGTCGGCAACAGCTTCGACGGCTCCTGGAACAAGGGCAAGGGCGGCAACGGCTACTTCCGCGGCTCGCGCGTCTGGGATTCGCTATACGCCGGCAACGTCTCCCGTAACCTGCGCCACTTCACGTTCCAGTGGTCGGCCTCGGGCAACGTCGTCATCGGCAACGACTTCGACTCCGATGTCAACCTGCACGGCGGCTGGGAGCGCAACAACCTCATCGAGCTGAACACGGTGACGGTGCCGTACGAGCACCGCTCGGGCAGCTGCACCGCCAACTGCGGCGAGGAGGGCGGCGGCGGCCCGGACGCCTCGACCTGGTTCCCGATCTGGTGGGGCGCGGGCAAGAAGGCGGTCAAGTGGTCCGGCTCGTCCGGCCCCCGCAACGTCTTCTTCAACAACACCATGACCAAGCAGCTCACCGCGGGCGCCGCCTACACCCCGTACTACGCCGACCGCCAGCGCATCTACCAGTTCGGCTGGAACGGCACCGGCTGGAAGCACCTCGACTCCGGCGGCACGCCGATCCCGGACTGGGCCTCGCGGGAGCAGCTCGACTACACCGGCGGCCACGGCGTCGACGCCACCCGCACCGACCCCGCCCAGTCCCTCTTCCTCAAGTCCCTGACCGGCACCCCCAGCCCGTCCGCGCCCGCCTCGCCCTCCGCCCCGGCGTCGCCCAGCGCGTCTCCGTCACCGTCGGCATCCCCCTCGGCCGCGCCGTCCGCGTCACCCAGCGCTCCGTCGAGCTGCCTGACCGCCCGCACGGTCAAGACGTCGAGCTGGAGCACCGGTTACGGCATGGACGTCTTCATCAAGAACAACTGCGCCACCGCGACGACCGCCTGGCGCGTCGAGTTCGACCTGCCCGCCAGCACCACCGTCAGCAGCTCCTGGAGCTCCACCCGCACCAGCTCCGCCCAGCACCACACCTTCGTCAACGTCGCCTACAACGGCGACATCGCCCCCGGCCAGGAGGAGAGCTTCGGCTTCAACGCCGCCGGCACCGCCAACCCCTACAACATCACCCCCCGATAGAAGGAAGGGCACCTTCTTAACGCTATGTGTAGAAGAAGGTGCCCTTCTTAACTCCTCATGCGTCCAGCCTCGCGCCCAGCCGCTCCAACAGCTCAAGGATGGGCAGCACCGATTCCCTGTGGTCGAAGTCGCCCCATTGACCTTTGGCGCAGAAGATCCGCGATGCGGTCATCTGCTGACTTCTGACAATGTGGACCGTTGTGCTGTCGAAGACGATCGGTGCGGAGACTTCCTCGATCGGGCATGCGACGCTGCACGTACGCGGGCCGTCACGATCCTGCGGGACCGGGAAGGGGCCGTTACAGTCACGGGGTACTCCGCTGCGACTTCCTACGCGACACCGCGAACCGCAGCCGGTCCGCGCCAGGAGGACTGCCGATGAGCAAGTACGAACCGCTGCGCTGGTTTCTCGCCGGACGCCCGGAAGACACTCGCGAGGTGCGCATGAGCTTCGCGGAGATCGAGGGTCTGGTCGGCTCATTGCCCCGCTCGGCGAGGGAGTATCGGCCGTGGTGGGCCAACAGCGCACTCGTGCAGGCGCAGTCCTGGCTGGCTGCCGGATGGTCCATCGACTCGGTCAACCTGACCGCGGAGAACGTGGTCTTCGTCCGCAGCCGTGTGCGGCGGCGCGACACCGGCTCCCCTGTCACGGTTCGGCCGGTCGAAGCCCAGGTCGGCGACGTTTCGCGGCATGAGGAACGATCCGTCCGCACTACACCGCATGGGCCGTCGGCGCCGGTGGACCACGATGGGCATGACCACACCGAGGCGGCGGTTCAGGCCCATGTCGTGACCCATCTCGCGCGGGACGGCTGGCTGATCCGGCGCGTCACGGACACGGAAAGCCGCGAGCAGGGGTTCGACGTGCTCGCGGAGAAGGCGGGCCGCACGCTCGTGGTCGAGGCCAAGGGGTACCCGAGCCGTTCTTATACCGATCCGCGCCGGGCGGGGGAGACAAAGCCGACGAGCCAGGCGACCCAGGCACGCCACTGGTACTCCGGTGCTCTGCTCAAAGCCGTGCTGACCCGGGACGAGCATCCTGCGTACGAGATCGCCATCGCCCTGCCGGACATGCCGACCTATCGATCGCTGCACCGGCGGACCGCTGCCAGTTTGTCGCTATTGCAGGTCGGTGTGTTGTTCGTCGCGCCCGACGGTACGGTGTCCGTCGCCTGACCGGTGGCAGAGCCGCACGCTCCGGTTCCGTTGGGGCAGCCGAGTTCTGTCTTCAACACCGGCACCTCCCGACGGCATGTCGTGCGGCCGCCCTTCGCTCAGGACGTTAAGAAGGGCACCTTCCTATACGCATAGCGTTAAGAAGGTGCCCTTCCTTGCGGGGCGGCGGAGGGGTGTCGGATAGGTCAGAATGGTCAGTCATGACCGAGATTCCGGGCCATCTGCGACCTTTCGTGCTCTCGCCGGCCGAGCTGGAACCCGAGCGCACGGGTTCCATCGACTTGTACGTGCCGGACGGCGACGGGCCCTTCCCCGGGGTGGTGATCCTGCACGGCGGTCCGCTGCCGCCGGACCTGCGCCCCACGCCCCGCGACTGGCCGGTGTATCGCGGATACGGTGCCCTGCTCGCCTCGCGGGGGCTCGTCGCGTCGGTCGTCGACCACCGCCTCTACGTGTTGCAGAACGCAGACGGCGTCGTGCTGGACTATCCCACCGCGGCGGAAGACGTCACCGCTGCCGTCGATGCGGTGCGGGCCGATCCGCGGGTGGACGCCGACCGGATCGTGGTCTGGTTCTTCTCCGGTGGGGGCCTGCTCAGCGCGGACTGGCTGCGCGAGCCGCAGGCCTGGCTGCGCGGGGTGGCGCTGACGTATCCCGCGCTGGCGCCGCTGCCCGGCTGGCCGGTGGACCCGCGGTTCCGGCCTGTCGAGGCGGTCGCCGAGGCGGTGCCGCGGCAGGTCCCGATCGTGCTCACCCGGGTCGGGCTGGAGAAGCCGGAGATCGCCGAGACGGTGGCCGGATTCCTCGCGGCGGCTGAGGGCGCGGGTTGGCCGGTGGAGATCGTCGACGTGCCGCACGGCCAGCACTCGTTCGACGTGCTGGACCACACCGACGAGTCCCGGGAGGCGGTGCAGCGGATGGTCGCGCAGGTCGAGAAGCTGCTGGGCTGATCAGGCCGGGCCGTCTCCGGGGCCGGACGCGGCCCGGCTCAATCGAAGCTTAAAAGATCCTTTATTGTTGCCTCACTGTAGGGGTTGTGTATTTCGGGCCATTACGGTGGCGCGATGCTGATTCCTCGCAGATCACTCCTGACCGGACTGATCGCCGTGCCCGCCGCCGGTGCCGCCGGGGCCCTGCTCGGCGGCGCACCCGCCGGCGCCGCGCCCGCCGCGATCGACCGCACCGCGTTCAAGCTGCGCCGCCGCGCCGGCTCCTACGCCGCCGCGATCGCCGGGCTCGACGCCGCCCTGCCCAACGTGACCGTGCAGCAGGTCCTCGACGACGGCAACCGCGTCGCCACCCGGCTGACCGCGAGCGAGGGCGCCGCGCTGGTCACCAACTTCGCCGCCGGGTTCCGCTTCGAGAGCGGCGACGTCGGCACCGCCGAATGGATGCCGCAGGGCATCACCACCAGCTCCGACGCGCTCGACTCCGGGGTGTACGAGGACCGCAAGGCGGTGCTCGTCTCCTGGTACTCCACGGCCGTCGACGGGGAGAAGGGCGTACGGGTCAGCTTCGTCAACCGCACCGACCCGGCCGCCCCGCGCTACCGGCACGTGCTGCTAGTCGAGCCGTACACCTCGGGCGGGGTGCACAGCTTCCGCCCGATCAACGTGCACGCGGGCGGCATCGCCTGGTACGGCCACCACCTCTACGTCGTGGACACCAACCGCGGCCTGCGGATCTTCGACCTGAACCACCTGTGGCAGACGTCCACCACCAGCTCCACCACGTGCGGCCGCCAGTCTGACGGCAGCTACCAGGCGTTCGGGTACAAGTACGTGCTGCCGCAGTCGCTGGCCTACGACCAGGTCGGCACCGGTGGGCTCGTGTTCTCGTTCATCTCGCTGGACCGCAGCACCAGCCCGGACAGCCTCCTGATCGGGGAGTACGGCAACCCCGGCACGGGCACCCGGCTGGCCCGCTGGGGCGTCGACTACACCGACCGCGAGCTGGTCCACGACTCCGGCTCGACCACCGACGCCACCGCGAGCTGGGCGTACCGGGTGGACGTGACGTCGATGCAGGGCGCGCTCAGCCTGAACGGCAAGTATTTCCTGTCCACCAGCGACGGCGACGCCAACGACGGCGACCTGGCCACGTGGACGCCGGGCGGCAGCGTGGTCATGCACTACGACACGCTGCCGATCGGCTGCGAGGACCTCACCTACCGCCCGAGCGTCGACGAACTCTGGACCGTCACCGAGTACGCCGGCCGCCGCGTCGCCATCTCCGTCAAAGCGGGTGCCTTCTAACCCACCCCCGCCGCCCTGAAGGCCCGCACTTTCGGGGAAACTGCGCGAATACGAGCGGCGAAAGCCACAGTTTCCCCGAAACTGCAGCCGGACCCGGCGGAGCGGTTCCGTGGCGTGGTCAGACGAGGGTGACGCGGTGGATGTCGGTGCGGGCGACCGCCGCGTCGCGTTCGGCGGCCAGGGTGGTGCGGCGGGGGTCGGTCATGTACGCGTCCAGCGCGGCCTGTGAGGGGACCGAGATGAGCTGGATCTCGGTCGGCGCGCCGTCGGCGCCGTCGGTGCGGGCCCGCTGCAGCAGCGTGCAGCCGTGGTCATCGAAAAGGGCCAGGACCTTGTCCTCGTACGCCGCCAGCGCCGCCTCGGCCCCGGGATGTGCCCACAGCAGCACGCACAGGTTGATCGTCACGGCATCCCCCGACCTGATCGAAGCTCCATCCACGCCGTTCTAGCAGCACGGATGGAGCCTCGATCAGCGGGGTCGGCCGCGTCCCAGCGCTACGGCGCCCAGGGGCTCACCAGCGCCCAGGTGGTGTCGGCGGCGTAGCCGGCCGGGCTGTCGTACGGGTGCGGCCCGCCGTTGCCGGCCACCCAAACCTCGGCGGCGTAGTGCCGCACGCTGAGGCTGGGCAGGTTCGAGCTGACCAGGCTCACGTTCCCGGTGCCGTACCGCCCGGCCTGCGGGCAGAACGTCGCGTCGGCGTCGAAGAGCGCCGACCCGTCGCGCGCGTCCTTGCGCACCCGGAAGTTCGCGTGCCGCAGGTAGTGCCCCGCGAAGTTGCGCGACTCGAACGAGTAGCACGTCGGATCGGCCAGCCCGCGCCGGACCACGAACGTGGCGTCCGCCTTGAGCGTGGCCGAGCTGGACGCGTTCACCACCGAGGTCACCCCGAGGCCGGCGCTGTGCGCGAGGAACCGGTCGGTGTACCCCGGCGTGACGACCTGGAGCGACCGCGCCTGGTCGAGCGGTAGGTCGACGCCGCTGCGCCACCACGGCGAGCTGCCCCGCCAGGTCGCGTCGGCCGCGAACGACGCCGGGTTGTCCCACGCGTTGGCCCCGCTGCTGTTGGAGATCCACACCTCGGAGTTGATGTGCCGCAGGTAGCGGCCGGGGAAGTTGTACGACTCCAGCGAAACCCCACCGGCGGCGAGCCCGGCCCGCTGGCAGAACGTGGCGTCGGCGGCGTACAGCGACGTGCCGTCGTTCGGGGCGAGCTGCACCCGGTAGCCGGAGTGGCGCAGGAACTGCCCCGGCACGTCCCGGGACTCGAACGACAGGCAGGACGCCGAGGCCAGCCCCTGCCGCACCCAGAACGTGGACGCCTTCTTCACCGCGTCGGTGCTCGTGCCGGAGACGACCTGGGTGACGCTCGGCGAGCCGCTGTGGCTCAGGTACTTCGTGGTGTGCCCGGATGTGGTGACCCGGAGCGAGGCGAGCTGCCCGACGGGCAGATAGCTGCCCTGCGCGGCGGCGAGCACGGACAGGTTCACCGCGCGGGCCTGCGCGAAGTCCATCTTCTGGATCTGCCGGTCGTACGTGAAGAACCCGTTGACCTCGTTCTCGACGTCGGTGGGTTCGGTGTAGACGCTGGCGGACAGGCCGCGGCCGTCGATGAGGTTGCGCAGCTGCCCGGTGGCCTCGACGTAGCGCCGGGTGAGGGTCGCCGAGTCCGGGGTCATCTCGTACGCGAACCCGTTGCCGGGCGACCACTCGTGGCCGGTCACGCGCAGCCCGATGCCGCCGTACTCGCCGAGCACGGCGATGCGGGTCGCGGTGGGCAGGGCGGTGGTGCCGGGCCCGACGTAGATGTGGTCGTCGATGACGTCGCCGTTGCCGCCGTCGAAGCCGCAGCAGTTGGAGCCGGAGTTGTTGGTGACCAGGCGGGACGGGTCCCAGCTCTTGACCAGGTCGGCGATGCGGGCCGGGTCGTACTCGCCCCAGCCCTCGTTGAACGGCACCCAGAGCACGATCGAGGTGATGCCCTTGAGCTGGTCGATCATCCGGCGCAGCTCGGACTCGAACACGGTGCGGTCGGCCGCCGAGGGGGTGAAGCCGGTCTTCATGGCGGGCATGTCCTGCCAGACCATGAGCCCGAGGCGGTCGGCGTGGTAGAACCAGCGGGCCGGTTCGACCTTGATGTGCTTGCGCACCATGTTGAAGCCGAGCGCCTTCTGCTGCTCCAGGTCGAAGCGCAGCGCGGCGTCGGTGGGTGCGGTGTAGATGCCGTCGGGCCAGTAGCCCTGGTCGAGGGTGCCCAGCTGGAACACGAACTTCCCGTTGAGCACGGGCCGCAGCACGCCGTCGACCATGGCCTTGCCGATGGAGCGCATGCCGAAGTAGCCGCCGACCGCGTCGCCGCCGTTGGTGCCGGTGAGCGTGACGCGCAGGTCGTACAGGAACGGGTCGTCGGGGGTCCACAGCCGCGCGCTCGGGATCGGGATGCGCAGGTGGGCGCCGGGTGTGCCGGTGACGGTGCTGACCACCGTGCCGCCGGACAGGACCTGGGCCTGCACCCCGCTGGCGCCGCCGGTGGTCTGCACGACCAGGTCGAGCACGCCCGCGGGCAGGTCGGGGACGGTGTCCAGGCGGGTGATGCGGGCGGCGTTCGCGGGCTCCAGCCACACCGTCTGCCAGATGCCGCTGGCCGCGGTGTAGAAGATGCCGCTCGGGTTCAGGCGCTGCTTGCCCACCGGGATGCCGGCCGCGTCGACGGGGGAGTGCACCCCGACGATGATCTCGTTGGTGCCGCCGTTGAGGGCGCCGGTGATGTCGAAGGTGAACGCGTCGAAGCCGCCGCTGTGGCTGCCGACGCTGACGCCGTTGACCCAGACCTGGGCGGTGTAGGTGACCGCGCCGAAGTTGAGCAGGATGCGGCGGCCGGTCCAGCCCGCGGGCACGGTGAAGGAACGCTTGTACCACATGTAGTTCTGGTGCCGCATGATGCCGGAAAGGGCCGATTCGATCGGGTACGGGACCAGCGCGGTCTCCGCGAGCGTCTGCCCGAACGGCGGGCTGGCCAGCGACGACGCGCCGGCGAACTGCCACTGGCCGTTGAGGCTCTGCCAGTCGGGGCGGGTGAGCTGCGGGCGCGGATACTCCGGCAGCGGGTTGGTCAGCGAGACCTGGCTCGTCCAGGGCGTGGTCAGCGGCGGGGTCTTCGGAACGTACGGCCCGGCGTGCGCGGGCTGCGCCACGGCCAGCGCCGGGGCGAGCGCCAGGAGTGCCGAGACGAGGACGGCCAGGGGACGGCCGGGGAATGTGGACAGTCGCATGCGTCGCGCTCCCTACGGGGTGGCGGGCGGACCGGGGGACGGCATGTCCGATGTCAGAAAGGTTTCGTAACGGTGCAGACACGACATCTTGTCGTCACCGGACTCGGTCTGTATAACGTTATAGAGCGAGGGTCGTTGATCGCAATCGCCGGAACGATTGCGCCGCAACATTTTCGGCGGCTCCCGTTAGTGCAGTAAGAATGCCCTCCTTTATTGACGTACGTCAATAACACCGCAGAAGGAGAGTCCCCTCATGTTCCGCACCCGATCACTGACCATCGCCGCGACCCTCGTCCTCGGCGGCGCGTTCCTCAGCGCCTGCACCAAGGGCGAGGAGACCGGCACCCCGACGGACGGCGGCAGCGCCGGTGCGCAGGTGGTGGCCTCGGCCAGCCCCGGCGGCGAAGGCTGCACGCTGCAGTCGTACGGCGGCACCAAGTTCGACCTCAAGGACGCGATCGTCGGCTTCTCCCAGTCGGAGAAGGAGGCGAACCCGTTCCGCATCGCCGAGACCCAGTCCATCAAGGACGAGGCCGCGAAGCTCGGCGTCAAGAAGCTGCTCGTCACCAACGCGCAGTCGCAGCTGTCCAAGCAGGTCAGTGACATCCAGGACATGCTCGCCCAGGGCGCGCAGTTCCTGATCGTCGCGCCGCTCAACTCCGACGGCCTGGAGCCCGCGCTCAAGGCGGCCGCGGACAAGAAGGTCCCGGTGCTCACCATCGACCGCAAGGTCAACGCGACCGCGTGCAAGGACTACGTCGCGTTCCTCGGCTCGAACTTCGTCGAGCAGGGCAAGCGTGCCGCCGACGCGATGGTCAAGGCGACCGGCGGCAAGGGCAAGGTGGCCATCCTGCTCGGCTCGTCGGGCAACAACGTGACCACCGACCGCACCAACGGCTTCGTCGACCAGATCAAGGCGACGGCGCCCGGCATCGAGATCGTGGCCCAGCAGACCGGCGAGTTCGCCCGGGACAAGGGCCAGCAGGTGACCGAGCAGCTGCTGCTGAGCAACCCGGGCATCACGGCGATCTACGCCGAGAACGACGAGATGGCGCTGGGCGCGGTCACCGCGATCAAGGGCGCGGGCAAGAAGCCCGGCACCGACATCAAGATCGTGTCGATCGACGGCACCGCCAACGCGGTGAAGGCCATCGTCGCCGGTGAGATCAACGCCGTGATCGAGTCCAACCCGCGCTTCGGCCCGCTGGCGTTCGCCACCGCGCAGAAGTTCCTGGGCGGCGAGTCCATCCCCGCCAACGTCATCATCTCCGACCGCGAGTACGACTCCGCGAACGCGGCGGCGTCCCTGAGCAGCGCCTACTGACGCTGCGCCAGTGCCGGAAGTGCGCCTGCCGAACGCCGCGGCAGGCGCACTTCCCACGATCGGGACGCGAAAGGAGAGAGCACCCGATGACCGAACCCGTGCTGGACGTACGCGGGGTCAGCAAGAGATTCCCGGGCGTGCTCGCGCTGGACGACGTGTCGCTGACCGTCGCCCCCGGCGAGGTGCACGCCCTCGTCGGCGAGAACGGCGCCGGCAAGTCCACCCTCATCAAGATCCTCACCGGGGTGTACCGGCCCGACGCCGGGCAGGTGCACTACCTCGGGCAGCCCGTCGGGTTCGGGCGCCCGCTGGACGCGCAGGCGGCCGGGATCTCCACCATCTACCAGGAGGTCAACCTCGTCCCGCTGATGAGCGTCGCCCGCAACCTGTTCCTCGGCCGCGAGCCGCGCGGCCGGTTCGGGCTAATCGACACGGCGCGGATGAACCGCGAGGCCGGCGAGGTGCTGGCCCGCTTCGGCATCACGGTCGACCCGCGGCTGCCGCTGCACTCGCTGGGCCTCGGGGCGCAGCAGATGGTCGCGCTGGCCCGCGCGGTCGCGGTCGACGCCAAGGTCGTCATCATGGACGAGCCGACCTCGTCGCTGGAGCCCCGCGAGGTGGAGACCCTCTTCCGGGTGGTACGCGAGCTGAGCGGGCGGGGCATCGCGATCATCTACGTCAGCCACCGGCTCGACGAGCTCTACCAGCTCTGCGACCGGGTCACCGTGCTGCGCGACGGCCGCCGCGTCCACACCGGCGAGCTGGCGCAGCTGGACCGGCTGAGCCTGATCTCGCTGATGCTCGGCCGCGACGTGGCCGACGTCCGCCGCCACGGGCTGACCGGCTTCTCCGCGCACGACGCGGGCGATGTCGAGCCGATCCTGCGGGTGCGCGACCTGACCGTGCGGCACCAGCTGCACGGCGTCTCGTTCGACGTGCGCCCCGGCGAGGTCACGGGACTGGGCGGGCTGCTCGGCTCGGGCCGGTCCGAGACCGCGAAGGCGGTGGTCGGTGCGCTGGGCGCGGACGGCGGCACGGTCGACATGGCCGGGCGGCGGCTCAAGCGCCGCACCCCGGCGGGCGCGATCCGGGCCGGGATGGCGATGCTGCCCGAGGACCGCAAGGCCGAGGGCATCATCCCCGGCCTGAGCGTGCGCGAGAACATCGTGCTCGCCGCGCTGCCCCGGCTGTCGCGCTTCGGCGTGGTCTCCCGGGCACGGCAGGACCGGGTCGTGGAGACGTTCATGAAGCGGCTGCGCATCAAGGCCGCCAGCCCTGAGCAGAAGGTGTCCGAGCTGTCCGGCGGCAACCAGCAGAAGGTGCTGCTGGCCCGCTGGCTGTGCCTCAACCCGCGGCTGCTGCTGCTCGACGAGCCCACCCGCGGCATCGACGTGGGGGCCAAGGCCGAGGTGCAGGCGCTCATCGACGAGCTGGCCGCCGAGGGCCTGGCCGTCGTGCTGATCTCCTCCGACCTGGAGGAGCTGGTCGAGGGGGCGGACCGCATCGTGGTGCTGCGCGCCGGCGCCGTCGTCGGCGAGCTGTCCGGCGACGACGTCACCGAGGACAACATCATGGCCGCGCTGGCACAGGAGGCAGCCCATGACTGACACGACAGCGGTCCCGGCCGCCTCCGTCGACCGCGCCCGGCTGGCCCGCTGGGCCCAGGACTACGGGGTGTACGCGGCCGTCGCCGCGCTGGTGCTGTTCAACATCGCGTTCACCGACAACTTCCTGCAGACCGCGACGCTGCGCACGCAGCTCGTGCAGGTGGCCCCCGTGGTCATCGCGGCGCTGGGCATGGCGATGGTCATCGGCAGCGAGGGCGTCGACCTGTCCGTCGGCTCGGTGATGGCGCTGGCCGCGGCGGTGCTGCCGCTCTACATCGGATACGGGTTCTGGCCCGCGGTGCTCGTCGCGCTGCTGGTCGGGGCGCTGGTCGGGGTGGTCAACGGCACCCTGGTCGCCGTGGTCGGGCTGCAGCCGATCGTGGCCACGCTGGCGCTGCTGGTCGGCGGCCGGGGCCTGGCCCTGGTCTTCGCCGACGGGCAGCTCAAGGGCATCACCAACCCGACCCTGCTGGAGCTGGGCACCGGCGAGCTGCTGGGCGTGCCGTACACGGTGCTCATCGCCGGGGTGCTCGCGCTCGTCATCGGGTTCGTCGTGCGGGGCACCGTGTACGGGCGGCAGCTCGTCGCGGTCGGCGGCAACCGGGCGGCGAGCGCGCTGGCCGGGCTGCCCGTCAAGCGGGTGCTGATCGGCACGTACGCGCTGTGCGCGGTGCTCGCCGCGCTGGCCGGGGTGCTGGCCACGGCCCGGCTCGGCGCCAGCGACCCGTCCGCGATCGGCAACCTGATGGAGCTGTCGGCGATCACCGCCGTGGTGGTCGGCGGGACCCCGCTGTCCGGCGGCAGCATCCGGGTGCTCGGCACGGTCGCCGGGGCGCTGCTGATGCAGCTGGTGCGGGCCATGCTGATCAACCACGACCTGCCCGACTCGTCGGCGCAGATGATCCAGGCGGCCATCATCCTGGCCGCGGTCTACATCGCACGGGAACGGCGTACCCGATGAGCCAGATCCTCACCACTCCCGCGGCGCCGGCGCATCCGGCGCCGGTCGAGCGCGAGCTGCGCCGCGAGCGCCTGGCCGGGCTCGCCCAGCGGCACGGCGCGCCGGCCGTGCTGGTCCTGGCGGTGCTGGTCGCGTCGGTGCTGTTCCCGGCGTTCCCGACGGCGGAGAACGCCAACGGCATCGCGATCCAGTCGTCGTTCCTGGCGATCGTGGCGCTGGGCATGACGTTCGTGATCATCACGGGCGGCATCGACCTGTCCGTCGGGTCGGTGTTCGCCCTCGGCGGCGTGCTCGCCGCGTATGCGTCGCAGTGGGGGCCGGTGCCCGCGCTGCTGCTGCCGCTGGCCGTGTGCGGCGCGATCGGCCTGCTCCAGGGCTTGCTGATCGCGAAGACCGGCATGGCGCCGTTCATCGTCACGCTCGCCGGGCTGCTCGGCGCGCGCGGCCTGCTGCTCGCGGTCACCGACGAGGGCTCGACGACGTACCTGGTGCCCAAGGACTCGGCGTTCCTGGAATTCGGGCAGGGCACGTTCCTCGGCATCGGGTATCCGGTGTACCTGGCGGTGCTGCTGTTCGTGCTCGGTGCGGTGCTGCTCCAGCGGACCCGCTACGGTCAGGCCGTGTTCGCGGTCGGCGGCAGCCCGGACGCGGCGGCGCTGATGGGCCTGCCGGTGGCCCGGATCAGGGTGCTGACGTACCTGCTCAGCGGGTTGCTGGCCGGGTTCGCCGGGGTGCTCAACGCGTCGCGGCTGTCCTCGGGGGTGACCATCCTCGGCGTCGGCATGGAGCTGGACGCCATCGCCGCGGTGGTCATCGGCGGCACGCTGCTGGTCGGCGGCGCGGGCTCGATCAGCGGCACGCTGTGCGGGGTGCTGCTGCTCGGCGTGATCCAGAACGTGATCAACCAGATCGGCACGCTGAACTCGTCATACCAGTCCGTGGTCAGCGGCCTGTTCCTGATCCTCGTCGTGGTCGTGCAGACCTTCCTGGGCAGGAGGCGGCGAAGGCCGCGTTGACGTGGCGGCCCCGGCAGTGGTGACAATGAGCAGTGAGTGGAGGAACCCCGCCCATGGCGGTCAGTCTCAAGGACATCGCCAGGCGGGCGGGCGTGTCGCAGGCGACGGTGTCCAACGTCGTCAACGGCTATCGTCCCGTCGGCGAGGCCACCCGGGCCAAGGTCCAGCAGGCCATCGACGAGCTCGGGTACACCCCCAACCTCAGCGCTCGGCACCTGCGCCGGGGCCGCACCGGCATCATCGCGCTGGCCATCCCGGAGCTGAACAACCCGTACTTCGCCGAGCTGGCCGACGCGGCGATCCGCACGGCCACCCGGCGCGGCTACACGCTGCTGCTCGACTACACCGACGGCGACCGGGACAAGGAGCTGCTGGTCGCCGACGGGTTCCGGTCGCAGATCATCGACGGCCTGATCCTGTCGGCGGTGCACCTGGACCGCGCGGACATCATGACCCGCACCAGCGAGACCCCGATGGTGCTGGTCGGCGAGGCGATCTACGGCGCGCCGTACGACCACATCGTCATCGACAACCTCGCGGCCAGCCACGCGGCGGTCCGGCACCTGGTGGCGCTGGGCCGCCGCCGGATCGCGTTCATCGGCGCGCACATCGAGGCCAACCGCGCGCCGTCGCTGCTGCGCCTGCGCGGTTACACCGAGGCGCTGTCGGCGGCCGGGCTGCCGTTCGACCCCGAGCTGACCGTCACCACCAGCGGCTTCCGCCGGGGTGACGGCGCGGCGGGCATGCGGGAGCTGCTGCGCCTGCCGCAGCCGCCCGACGCGGTGTTCGCGTTCAACGACCTCATCGCGCTCGGCGCGATCCGCGCCCTGTACGAGCACGGGCTGCGGGTCCCCGAGGACGTCGCGGTGATCGGCATCGACGACGTGGAGGAGGGCCGGTTCAGCATCCCGACCCTCACCACGATCTCGCCGGACAAGGAGATGATCGGCCGGCTGGCGGTGGAGAAGCTGCTCGACCGGGTCGAGGGCCGCCCCACCAACCCGCCCACCGAACTCCAGCCCCCGTTCCGCCTGGTCATCCGCGAATCCGCCCCCGCCGCCTGACCCGCCGGGTCCGCCTCGGCGGGTAGATGGCCGTGCGGTCCACAACTTCTGGGTTGTACCCACAACACAGGAGTTGTGCCGCGCAGGCGTCACATCGCCGCGGGCGGGTTCGGGGCCGCGGCGGCCCAGTCCTCGACCGGGATCGGCAGCTTGCCCGCGTAGCAGTCGGTGACGTAGCAGCGGCGGTGCAGGCCGGGGTGGTGCAGGTCGAGAATCTCGCGGCGGGCGGCCCAGGCGTCGGCGGTGCGCCCGGCCTCGAACAGGTTGTGCTGCAGGGCGTCGAGCGCCCAGATCAGGATGTCGGTGGCGTGATGGTCCAGGACGGGATCGATCAAGCGTGCGGTCGCGACGGCCTCCTCCGACAGCCGGAGCCGGACCGGCAGGTCGAGCCCGGTCCGCTCCCGGCGGATGAGCGCCTGGGCCAGGTGGCCCCGGTAGCCGGGGTTGCGGGCGGCCAGTGTCTGGTAGGCCCAGACCTCGGTCTTGGCGTCCGGGCGGGCGGACGAGAGGAGAACGGAACGCGCGATGAGCTCGATCTCGTGCAACATGCCTCCGTGGCTCGGTGGACAGAGCGCGGCGCCCACCGGACAACGGGCGGGCGCCGACACGAAGGGGAACATTAGGGGGCATCAGCCGCAGGTCGCGACGGTCGAACAGCCGAGTGATCAAGACGCGGAATTCGCTTATGCTGGTGTCGTCTTGATCCCGCCTCGGGTAACGGCGTTGCGGCAGCCACCTGTGCCCACGTAGGGTCCCCTCCTCGTGAGCAAGGTCATCGACAGGATCGTCCCGGCACGGTTCGGCAGAAGCTTCCGCTGGTTGCTGGCTTCGTCCTGGACCACCAACCTGGGCGACGGCATCGCGCTGGCCGCCGGGCCGCTGCTGGTCGCCTCGCTGACCGACGACGCGTTCCTCATCTCCCTGGCCGCGCTGTTCGGCTGGGCCCCGGCGCTGCTGTTCGGCCTGTACGCGGGCGTGCTCTCCGACCGCCACGACCGGCGCCGCATCGTGCTCGCCGCCAACGCCGTACGTATCGCCGTGCTCGCCGTGCTGATCACCACCGTCGCCACCGGCACCCTGTCGGCCCCCGGGGCGCTGCTCGCCCTCGGCCTGCTCGCCACCACCGAGGTGTTCGCCGACAACACCACCGCCACGCTCACCCCGATGCTGGTGCCGCGCGCCGACCTCGCCCTGGCCAACTCGCGGCTGCAGACCGGCTTCATCACGTTCAACCAGCTCGCCGGGCCGCCCATCGGCGCCGCCCTGTTCGCGGCCGGCAGCACCTGGCCGTTCCTCACCGAGATCGTCCTGGACGTGGCGGGGCTGCTGCTGGTGTCCCGGATCGTGCTGCCCGCGCACGGCCGCGCGGCGGGTGCGCCGGTGCGCGGGGTGTGGCAGGACGTCGTCGAGGGTTACCGGTGGACGGTGCGGCACCCCGCGGTGCGTACCCTCATGCTGATCATTCTGATCTTCAACGTGACGTTCGGAGCGGCCTGGTCCGTGCTCGTCCTCTACGCCCAGGACCGGCTCGGGCTCGGCTCCGTCGGCTTCGGCCTGCTCACCACGATCTCCGCGATCGGCGGCCTGCTCGGCACCAGCATGTACGGCTGGCTCACCCGGCGGGTCAGCCTCGGCAACCTGATGCGGGCCGGCCTGCTCCTGGAGACGGTCACCCACCTCGGCCTCGCGGTCACCCGGTCCGGCTGGGTCGCCTCGGTCATCTTCTTCCTGTTCGGCGCGCACGCGTTCATCTGGGGCACCACCTCGATGACCGTCCGGCAGCGGGCCGTCCCGCACCACCTGCAGGGCCGCGTCGGCAGCCTCAACACCATCTGCGTGTACGGCGGCCTCGTGGTGGGCGCCCCGATCGGCGGCGCGCTCGCCGCCGGGTACGGGGTGACCGCGCCGTTCTGGTTCGCGTTCGGCGGCTCGGTCGTGTTCGTCGTCCTGCTGTGGCGCGAGATGACCCACATCGCCCACGCCGACGAGCAGCCGCAGCCCTCCGCCGCGTGACCGTCCCCGGCGGTCAGCGGCGGCCGGTGCGCAGGTGCTCCACGGCGGCTCGGGCGGCCGTGCCGATCACGGCGTCGGCGCGGGGGAGGGTGAGCGCGGTCGACGCGCTGCGGGTGAACACGGCGACGGCGTAGCGCCCGCCGTCCGGGTACTCCACCACCCCGATCTCGTTGCGCACCGTGGGCAGGGTGCCGGTCTTGCCGCAGACGCGTACGTCGTCGAACGGGAAGCCTGACGCCAGCCGGTGCGGCCACACCTGCAGCGCGAGCAGCCTGCGCACCGCGGCGCAGGAGCGCGGCGTGGCCACCTCGTCGCGCCACAGCCCCGCCAGCAGCGTCGTGCAGTCGCGGGCCGTGGTCCGGTTCGACACGGTCACGTCGAGGGTGGCCAGCCGGGACAGCGCCGCCGGGTCGGTCAGCAGCGCGCCGAGTCGTGCCGGGTCGGCGGTGCCGAGCGAGGCGGCGGTGCGCGCCGCGACGTCGCGGCACACCTCGATCACGGCGGTCCGGGTCATCCCGGCGGCGGCGACCGCCTCGGCGACGGCGGGCAGGCCGAGGTGGTCGGCGAGCGCGTCGGCGGCGGCGTTGTCGGACACGCTGATCGCGAGGTGGGCGAGGTCGCGCAGGGACATGACGACCGGGTCGGCCATCGCGCCGATGCCGGTCGGGCCGCCCGTGCGCGCCCCCGGCTCGACCGTGACGCGCTGCGCGGGATCGGCGAGCCCGGCGTCGGCGGCCCGGTGGAGGGCCAGCACCAGCGGCACCTTGAACACGCTGGCCATGAGCACGAGCGTGTCGGCGCCGACGCCGACCTCGCGGCCGGACCCGAGGTCGATCGCGTGCAGCCGCCCGGTGACGCCCGCGTCGGCGAACAGCGCGCTGATCCGGTCGCGGACGTCGTCACTCATCGCGGGCTCCGTACGGCGGGGCGGGGAACTCGGAGGCGGGGCGGGTGTGCGGCACGGGCCGGGCGGCGGGCGCCGGGCCGGGGCCGAGCACCGCGGCGACGGTCTGCGCGAACGCGGCCGCGTCGGGGTGGCGTCGGTCGCGCGGCCAGGCGACCGCGACCCGTTCGGCCAGCGGCTGCCCGGCCAGCGGCCGCCAGGCCACGTCGGGGTGGTGCGGGCCCGCGCCGGTGTCGAACGCGACGGCGGTGCCGGCCAGGACCAGGCCGATGGCGAAGCTGCGGCCGTCGGCCTGGTGCACGGCGGGCGGGCGGTAGCCGTGCCGGTCGCAGGTGTCGAGGACGTCGTCGAACCGGGCGGGCGCCCCGGCCCGGGGGAAGGTGACCAGGTCGTAGCGGCCGAGGTCGGACAGCAGCAGCTCGGGGCGGCCGGCGAGCGGCCCGGCGGCGGCGACGAGCACACCCAGCGGGCGGTGCACGACCGGGCCGAGGGCGAGCTGCGCCAGGTCGCAGGGCAGCTGCAGGACGCCGACGTCGAGCTGCCGCCGGGCCAGGGCCTGCTGCTGCGCGGCGGTCGGGATCTCCCGGAGTTCGAGCACGGTGCGCGGGCGGCGCTGCCGGAACCCGCCGAGCACCGCCGCGACCGTGGCGCCCTCCAGCTCAGGCGGCAGCGCGGCGCGCAGCACCGCGGCGGTCGCGGTGTCGACCTGCTCGGCCAGGGTGAGCACGGCGTCCGCGCGCAGCAGCAGCTCCCGGGCCTGGGGCAGCAGCAGGCGGCCCGCCTGGGTGAGGGTGGTCTCGCGCGGCGAGCGGTCGAACAGGCGCACCCCGAGTTCGCGTTCCAGGCGCTGGATGCGCTGCGACAGCGGCGGCTGGGACATGTGCAGGCGGCGCGCGGCGCGGCCGAAGTGGAGCTCCTCGGCCACCGCGACGAAGTATCGCAGGTGCTGTATGAGGTCCACGGGCTGCGACGATACCTGATCCGATATCGGGCCTGCGCGGTATTGATGTTGGACCGGGCGGTGACCGGCGGGGTTGGCTGCTTTCAGGTGATCCCGACCGGAAGGAAACCACCGTCCCATGTGCCAGAACTGTGCCACCGCATCCGCTGTCCCGCGCCGAGACCTGCTGCGCCGTGCCGTGCTCGGCGGCGCGGCCGCCGGGGTCGCCGCCGTGGGCCTGTCCCCGGCCGCCGCGGGGGCGGCCGCACCGGCCCCCGCGCCCGAGAAGATCGGCTCCGGGCGGGCCGCCGGGGTGTCGATGCGCTGGCTGGGCGTCTCCGGCTGGGAGATCGCGTTCGACGGCCGGGTGCTCTACTTCGATCCGTACCTCAGCCGCTTCGACTACCGCCTGCCCGGCGGGCCGCTCGCGGTCGACCCGGCGGTGGCCGATCGCCTGCTGGCCACGGGGCGGCTTGCCGGGCCGCCGGAGCTGATCATGATCAGCCACGGGCACTGGGACCACATGGCCGACGTGCCGTCGCTGCTGTCCCGGCCGGACTGGGCGGGAGCGACGATCCGCACCATCAGCACCGAGACGCACCGGCACCTCATGCACGCCATGGGGATGACCGACGCGCAGCGCAAGAACAACATCGTCGCCACCGGCGGCGAGGACCTCGAGTTCGGCGGCGGGGCGTACCGGGTGCAGGTGATCCGCAGCCTGCACAGCCAGTCGCTCGGGTACGGCTTCTTCGCCCCCGGCACCCGGGTCGCCCCGCCGCCCGCCCCGGCGAGCATCAACGACCTCGTCGAGGGCGGCACGCTGGCGTACCAGGTGACCGTGCGCGACCGGCTGAAGATCCTGATGTTCGGCGGGACCAACTTCGTCGAGCGGGAGCTGGCGGGGATGCGGCCGGACGTGGTCGCGGTGTCCATGACGGACAGCAGTTCGCTGCACCGCTACCTGGAGCGGCTGCTCACCGTGCTGGGCGGCCCCCGCTACGTGATCCCGGTGCACCATGACGACATGGTCACCGGCTTCGACGACCCGAACCTGCGCGACACCGTCGACGCGGGCGCGGTGCGGCGGGTGAAGGACGCGGTGCGCGCGCTGGGGCTGCGGACCGAGGTGATCGAGGCGGAACACCTGCGCCCGCTGCTGTTCTGACCGGCCGGGGGACGCCGCTGTGGCGTCCCCCGTCACGCTCCGTTTCACTGTTGTCGCCTGGACGCTCTAATGTGTCCACATGGCCACCGAGGTACGCGCCGATCCGACCGAGCTGACCCGGCTCGCCGCGACGTTCCTGAAGGCGTCGCAGCGGCTGGGCGACGCGCTGCGGGCCGCGCAGGCGTCGGTCACCCCGCCGGTGACCGACTACGGCGACACCTCCGGCGCCGCGCCCCTGCACAAGGCCGAGGACGGCGCGGTCGAGCCCGCCGGGCTGGCCGTGGGCCGCCTGGTCGAGGTGCTGGAGGGCGACGTGGACCGGCTCTACCGGATCGCGTTCGCGTACGAGCAGGCCGATCTGCACGCGATGGACGACATCGAGCGGCGCCGAGGAGGTCCCCGCCCGTGATTCCTCAGGACCCGCCCGCACCGGCCCCGGCGCCGATCAACTACGTCAACGTGTGGACCATCGCGGCGAACCCGGCCGGGCTGGAGGGTGCCGCGCGCGCCTGGCGCACGTACGCGACCGAGGCCGAGGGCACCGCCGACGACGTCGACGGTCCGGCCAAGGCCGTGTACGACGGCAAGTGGGCCGGACCCACCGCCGACGAGTTCGAGCAGCACCGGCGCACCTTCTCGGCCGACCTGCGGGAGACCGCCGACATCGCCCGGCGGCAGGCCGACCAGCTCGACAAGGCCGCCGCGGCGCTGCGCGCGGGCCAGCACACCCTCGACGACGCGCTCGCGCAGCTGTCCGGCAAGGTCAGCGCGCAGCTGTCGGGCGACCGGTCCACGGTCACCTTCCACCCGAAGGACGACGCCCAGGCCCAGCTCGTGCACGACGGCGCGGCGCACGCGAGCAAGCTGCGCAAGGACATCGACGACGAGCTGCTGCCGTACGAGACGGCGCTGAACAAGCTGCGCCCCGAGTGGGAGGCGATCGCCACCGCCTGGGCGGGCACCGCCAACGGCGTCGACCCGTTCACCATGCCGCCGGAGGCCACCGGCCCGTACGTGCTCTACGACGGCAACACCGCGATCGTGAACACGGGCACCGGCGACGACAAGGTCAAGATCAGTGTCGACCCGAAGACGGGCGAGCAGATCATCGAGGTCAACGGCATTCCGTACCGGTTCCCGCCCGGCGCGGACGTGGTGGTGCGCACCGGTGAGGGCAATGACGAGGTGGCCGTCGCACCGGGCACGAAGCTGAAGCTGACGCTGCTCGGCGGCACCGGCGACGACACCATCAACGGCGGCGACGGCGACGAGACGATCCTCGGCCACACCGGCGCCGACCGCATCCACGCGGGTGCGGGCAACGACCGCGCCTCCGGCGGCGCCGGCCGCGACTACCTCGACGGCTACCGCGGCGACGACACGCTGACCGGCGGCGAGGGCGACGACGTGATGTACGGCCTGTCCGGCGACGACAAGCTCAGCGGCGGCGCGGGCCGCGACTACCTGGAGGGCGCGACCGGCCGCGACGTCGTGGACGGCGGCGCCGACGACGACATCGTCTCCGGCGGCCGCGACGACGACGTGCTGCGCGGCGGCGGCGGCGCGGACAAGCTCTACGCCGGGCACGGCAACGACGTGATCGGGGCCGGGACCGGCACCGACACCGTGTACGCCGAGAGCGGTGACCGCCGCAGCGGGGCCGAGCAGGTCGTCACCGTCGAGATCAAGGACCTGGGCCAGGACATCCGCATCGAGGGCTCCGACGAGTTCAAGGAGCGGGTGCAGGCCGACCTCGACATGCTCCGCTCCTCGCCGCGCGGCCAGGAGATGCTGTCGGCGATGGACGAGATCCACGCGGGCAGCGACGGCGGCGACGACAACTCCCTGACCATCAAGGAGACCAGCGGCGGCAACACGGCCGCGTCGGAGTCGTGGCGCGGCGGCTTCCTGTGGACCGGCGACCGGGAGAAGTACACCGTCGAGTACAACCCGGACAAGCTGGAGGCGCGCGACGAGCGCCCGCCGATCTCCGGGCTGTTCCACGAGTTCGCGCACGTCTACGACTACGGCAACGACACGTCCGCGCCCGGCACCTACCGCGGCTCGGACAACCCGGGCGTGCCCAACGACGAGCGGGAGGCCGTCGGCCTGCCGGTCGACCTGGACGAGGACGGCACTCCCGACGGCCCCTACGCCGAGCACCCCGAAGGCGTCACCGAGAACGCGCTGCGCGAGGAGATGGGTTGGCCGGACAGGACGGTCTACTGATGCGGCGGCTGGTCCTCGCCGCCGCGCTCCTGCTCGCGGCGGCCACGGCGGGGTGCGCCGGCTCGGCGCGGGAGCCGGTGAGCGCCGCGCCCACCGGCGCGCCGCCGGACGCCGAGTTCTCCGCGTCGGTGACGCAGGAGGACGAGGTGCTGCACATCCGCTACCGGCTGGTCAACAAGGGCAGCGGCGGTGTGTACGTGCTCAACGGCGTGCCGCTGCAGGAGCAGACGCTGTCCGTGCGGCCCGCCGCCGACGCCGTCTACGTGACGGGCCGGGGCGGGCACATCGCCGAGATCGCCAAGCGCGCCTTCGACATGCCCGACACGGACAGCAAGGCCTGGGAGGCGCCGTATCGCGTCGCGGGCCACCTGGTGGCGCCCGGTGAGGCGTTCTCGGAGGAGGTCACGGTCGCGCTGCCGCTGCACCGGCGCCACCCGTACGGCGACGACGTCGGCGAGGGCGTCATCGAGCTGCCCGACCCGACCGACACCGTGGTGTTCTGCGTCGGCGTGGTGCGCGAGGCGTGGCAGCCGCCGGAGAGCACCCCGGCGCTGCCGCTGTTCCCGCACCTGTCCTCGACGACCAGCAACCAGCACCTGTTCTGCTCGGCGCCCGCCCCGGTCGCGCAGTAGCACCCGGCCGGGCAGGCGTCAGCCCAGCCGGGCCAGGTCCGCCGGGGACAGCCGCAGCGCTCCCGCCGCGATGTTCTGCTCCAGGTGGGACGGGTCGCCGGTGCCGGGGATGGCGAGCACGTGCGCGCCCTGGTGCAGGGTCCAGGCGAGGCGCACCTGGTGCGGGGACACGCCGTGGGCGTCGGCGACGGCGCGTACCGCATCGGTGTGGTCCTCACCCGCCCCGGACTCCCGCCGCGCTCCGGCCAGCGCGAAGTACGGCGTGAACGCGATGCCGCGCTCCCCGCAGACCCGGAGCAGGCCGTCGTCCTCGCGGCCGTTGTCCAGCGAGTAGCTGTTCTGCACGCACACGACCGGCGCGATGGTCTGCGCCTCGTCCAGGTGGTCGACGCGCGCGTTCGAGATGCCCAGGTGCCGGATCAGCCCCTCGTCGCGCAGCCGCGCCAGGGCGGCGAAGCGCTCGGCGAGGGAGTCCTGGCCGGGGCGCTTGAGGATGCGCAGGTTGACCACGTCCAGGTGGTCGCGGCCGAGGCGGCGCAGGTTCTCCTCGACCTGCGCCCGCAGCTGCGCCGGGGTCTTCGCCTGGTAGAAGTCCGGGTCGTAGCCGGGGCCGACCTTCGTGGTGATGACCAGGCCGTCCGGGTACGGCGCGAGCGCGTCGCGGATCAGCTCGGTGGCGTACCGGACGGCTCCCGAGCCGACCTGGAGGGTGCCGCCTGGGGAGAAGTAGAAGGCGGCGGTGTCGATGTGGTTGACGCCAAGCTCGACCGCGCGGCGCAGCACCCGGACGGCCAGGTCGCGGTCGGGGTTGGCGGTGATCCGCATGGAGCCGTAGCCCATGCGGCGGACGGTGAGGTCGCCGAGGGTCCATTCGCCCGCGGCGGCCGCGGTGATCTCTCCGATATGCACCGGGCGACCCTAGCCACCGCTGCTGACCTGCGCACTGGGCTCGCCGCCCGATACCGCGCGGCGGTGATCCCTGCTAACTTCTTAACATCGGGATAGTCATTCCAGGCTGATGGTGCCGGTGGTGGTGGCCGGGCCTGCGGCGTTCAGCGCGTCAGCGATGCCCTCCGCCCACGAGCGGATCGCGTCCCAGTCCCGGAAGTCCCCCTCCGGCGCCCGCAGCGCCACGACCAGCGCCTGCTCGGCGATGCTGAGGCGGCTGTGTTCGAGGCGGCCGGGGAACACCTTGTGCTCGCGGGCCAGGGTCGCCTCCGCGATCGCGGTCACGTCGACCGGGTCCTCGTCGGTCATCGGCGGCTCGCCGACCGGGCCGCTGGAGAACAGCCACACCGGATGCGTGGACAGCACCGCGGCGTGGCTCTGCACGAACCAGCGGGCCGGCTGCAGCCAGTGCCCGGAGTAGACGGCACTGCCGATGACGAACGCGTCGAACCCCTCGACCTGCACGCTCGGGTCGATCTCGGCGGCGTTCGCGTCGAAGCCGCGCTCGCCGAGCACCTTGGCGATGGCCTGGGCGATCTCGGTGGTCGACTCGTACTTCGAGGCGGCGGCGACCAGCACGCGGCGCGGCGGGCCCTGTCCGGTGAGCGCCTCGGGCAGCTCCTCCAGCTGCGCCATGACCAGGCGCTGCAGGGGCGGCTCCAGCAGCGGCGGGCCGGTGACGGGCGCGGCGACCGGGGTGGGTGCGGTCGTCATGCCGGGGTCCGCTCCAGGTCGGCGTCGGCCTGCGCGAGCAGCCGGTTGCCCAGCTCGACCAGTGCACGCCCGGCGGCCAGCTCGTCGCCGATCACGGGCACGTCCTCGTCGTACCGGTTGCGCTCGGCGGCTCCCGCGCCGGTCAGGGACGGGGTGCCGTCGTCCGCGGCCAGTTCCGCCCGCGCGGTGGTGCGGCCGGTGCCGTCGTCGTCGAGGGCGATGTCGACCGTCCAGTGCTTGGTGCTCATCGGCGCAGGCCTCCCCCGGTTTGCGGGCACGTCGCGTGCCGCCCCTGCCATTGTCCCCGCGCGGCGGGCGGTCCGGGCCGGTTGTCCGGCAAAAGGTGTCCGCTTTCGGCGGTACGCCGCCCCGCCGGGCGTGATGCCGGTTCTGTGCCTCGCCGCGGCCTATCGTGAGGCGGTGACCAGCGAGACGGTGTACGCCGGATTGTTCGGCACCGTGTTCACCATCGCGGTGCTCATCGCGGTCGCCCGCCGGCTGCTGAGCCGCCGCACCCGCGCCCCGCGCCGCCGCTCCCGCTGAGCCGCGCGCCGGTGGCTGTGGGCCGCGGCGCGCAGGCCGGCGGGGCTGGTGGCATCATGGCCCGATGGCTGAGGACCCCGCCGAGCGCCGCTGGCGCCTGATGAACGGCTGCGACCGGATGCTGTCCGGCAACCGTGCGCCCTCGCTGCGCGAGCGGCTGGCCGACCTGGCCGCGAGCAGCCTGCCGGAGCTGGACGGCCGCGCCGACGTGTACGGCGGCGGTGGCCCCGTGACCGTGCTGGAGAAGCGGGTGGCCGGGCTGCTGGGCAAGCCGGACGCGGTGTTCTTCCCGACCGGCACCATGGCGCAGCAGGTGGCGCTGCGCTGCTGGGCCGAGCGCACCGGCAGCGACGTGGTGGCCCTGCACCCGCTCAGCCACCTGGAGGTGCACGAGCGCAAGGCGTTCACGACGCTGAGCCGCCTGCGCGGCGTATGGCCGACCGCCGAGCGGCGCCAGCCCACCGCGCAGGAGGTGCGGGAGCTGGACGAGCCGTTCGGCACCCTGCTGGTGGAGCTGCCGCTGCGCGACGCCGGCTTCCTGCTGCCCACCTGGGACGAGCTGAACGCGCTGGTCGCCGCGGCGCGCGTACGCGGCGCGAAGGTGCACTTCGACGGCGCCCGCCTGTGGGAGTCCACGCCGCACCTCGGGCGGGACCTGCCCACCGTGGCGGGGCTGGCCGACAGCGTGTACGTGTCCCTCTACAAGACGCTGGGCGGGCTGTCCGGCGCGCTGCTGGCCGGGGCCGAGGACTTCGCCGCGCAGGCCCGCGCCTGGCGGCACCGCTACGGCGGGACGCTGTTCCAGCAGTGGCCGGCGGCGGTCGCGGCGCTGGCCGGGCTCGACCGGGAGCTGCCCCGGCTGCCGGAGTACGTCGCGCACGCCAAGGTGGTCGCGCAGGCGCTGGCCAAGCTGCCCGGCGCGCGGATCTTCCCGCAGGTCCCGCACACGCACCAGTTCCAGCTGTGGCTGCCGGGCCCGGCCGACCGGCTCAACGAGGCGGCGCTGCGCCTGGCCGAGCAGCAGCGGACCTGGTTCTGCGGGCCGTTCACGGACCGCGCGCCCGACCTGGCCTGCGCCGAGATCACCGCGGCCCGCCCGGCGCTGGACTGGACCGCCGACGACGTCACGGCGGCGGGCACGGCTCTGCTGGAACTGGCCGCGGCGGGCTGACACACTTGCCGTGATGCTGACGACGCTGCTCGCCCAGGTGCACCGGCTACGCGCCGCCCGGCCCGGCCGGCTGGTGGTCGGCATCGCCGGCTCGCCCGGCGCGGGCAAGTCGACCCTGGCCCTGGCGCTGGCCGCCGAGCTGGACCACGCGGTCATGGTGCCGATGGACGGCTTCCACCTGGCCAACGCCGAGCTTCGGCGGCTCGGCCGCGCCGACCGCAAGGGCGCCCCGGACACCTTCGACGCCGCCGGTTACGCCGCGCTGCTGCGGCGGCTGCGGGAGACCACCGGCGAGACGGTGTACGCGCCGACGTTCGACCACGTCCTCAACGAGCCGGTCGCCGGGGCGATCCCGGTGCCGGGCGACACCGAGGTGATCGTCACCGAGGGCAACTACCTGCTGCTGGACACGCCGCCGTGGGACCGGGTGCGCCCGCTGCTGGACCTGGCCGTCTACCTGTCCGCCGACGACGGCCCCCGGGTCGACGGCCTGCTCGCCCGCCAGCGGGAGAAGGGCCTCGACGCCGAGGCGGCCCGCGACTGGGTGTACCGCAGCGACGAGGCCAACGCCCGCCTCGTCGTCGCCACCGCCCCCCGCGCCGACCTCCACCTCCACCGCCCCTGACGCCCCTCTTCAAGATCATCCGACTTGCCTGGCAGGCGGGCGTATCTTGACCGCGCATACGCCCGTCTGCCTGGCAAGTCGGATGGTCTTCGCGGATCGGAACGCACAGCGGACATCCAGGCCGGGCTGACGGAGGGTCGAGGCGGCGCTGTCAACGTGACGTCATGACCACCATGGAACAGCAGTTTCCGCAGGCGGAAGCGACACCTGCGGGGGACCCGGCGCCCGGCACCTCCAGCGCGTCCACCGTCCCGGCATCGCCCGGCCCGGCGCTCACCGTGACGGCCGCCGTGCCCGGCGGGCCCGCCGTGCCGGAGAGTCCGGCCGAGCGGGCGGAGCAGCCTGCCGGGCACGGGCGGTGGCGGCGGTTCGGGCCGCCCGCGCTGCTGCTGGCGGCGACGGCGGCGCTGTACCTGGTGGGGCTGTCGCGGTCGGGGTGGGCCAACCCGTACTACTCGGCCGCCGCGCAGGCCGCGTCCGCGAGCTGGAAGGCGTTCTTCTTCGGCTCGCTGGACGCGTCGAACTTCATCACCGTGGACAAGACCCCGGCGGCGCTGTGGCTGATGGGCCTGTCCGCGCGCGTGTTCGGGGTGAACTCGTTCGCGATCCTGCTGCCGCAGGCGCTGTGCGGCGTCGGCGCGGTCGGGCTGCTGTACGCGACCGTCCGCCGCTGGGCAGGGGAGGCGGCGGGGCTGCTGGCGGGCGCGGTCATGGCGACCACCCCGGTCGCCGTGATGATGTTCCGCTTCAACAATCCCGACGCGCTGCTGGTGCTCATGCTGGTGGCGGGGGCGTACGCGCTCACCCGCGCGCTGGAGCGCGGCCAGACCCGCTGGCTGCTGCTCGCCGGGGGCGCGGTCGGCTTCGGGTACCTGGCGAAGATGCTGCAGGCGGTGCTGGTGCTGCCCGCCTTCGGCCTGGTGTATCTGCTGTTCGGGCCGCCGAAGCTCGGGAAGCGGCTGTGGCAGCTGGCCGCCGCGGGCGGCGCGATGATCGTCGCGGCGGGCTGGTGGGTGCTCGCCGTGGAGCTGTGGCCGGACGGCTCGCGCCCCTACATCGGCGGCACGCAGGACAACAGCATCCTGGAGCTGACCCTGGGCTACAACGGCGTCGGGCGGCTCACCGGCGAGGAGACCGGCAGCGTCGGCGGCGGTGGCGGCTGGGGCGAGACGGGCTGGCTGCGGTTGTTCGGCGCGGACATGGGCGGCCAGTCGACCTGGCTGTTCCCGGCGGCGCTGCTGCTGCTCGGCGCGGGCCTCTACGCCACCTGGCGGCGTCCGCGCACCGACCTGGTCCGGGCCGGTTTCGTGCTGTGGGGCGGCTGGCTGCTGGTCACCGCGGCCGTGTTCAGCTTCATGGCGGGCATCTTCCACGCGTACTACACGGTCGCCCTGGCCCCGGCGCTGGGCGCGGTGACCGGCGCGGGCGCGGTGCTGCTGTGGCGCCTGCGCGCGCTGGCCTGGGCCCGCGCGACGGCGGCGGTCGTCGTGGCGGCCACCGGCTGGTGGGCGTACACGCTGCTCGGGTACAGCGCCGACTTCGTGCCGTGGCTGCGCTGGACCGTCCTGATCGGAGCACTCGCCGCCGCTTGCGCGCTGCTGGCCGCCGCGCTGTCACCGGCTGTGCTGCGCTCGGCCTGGTCGCGCCGCGCGGTGGTGACCCTCGCGCTCGCCGTAGGCCTGGCCGGACCGGGGGCCTATGCACTGCAGACCGCGGCGTCGGCACACACCGGCGCGATCCCGACCGCGGGACCGGCGGTGACCGGGGGCAACGGCATGCGCGGTCCTGGCGGCATGCCCGGTGGCTTCGGCGGTCGCGGACCGGGCGGATTCGGCCAGCGCCAGGGCGGCGGCCAGCCGACGGGCTTCCCCGGCGGCATCACGCCGGGCGGCCAGAACGGCACAGCTCCCGGTGGGACCGGCCAGAACGGGGCGGGTCAGGACGGCACGGGCCAGGCCGCCGGGCAGAGCGGCAGGCAGCGGTTCGGGCAGGGGATGCGCGGCGGCATGGGCGGGCTGCTGGGCGCTTCGGAGCCGAACGCGGAACTGAAGCAGGCGCTGCTCGCCGATGCGGACCGCTACGACTGGGTGGCCGCGACCGTGGGCGCGAACAACGCCGCGGGTCTCCAGCTGGGCACCGGCGAGCCGGTGATGGCGATCGGCGGGTTCAACGGCTCGGACGACGCGCCGTCCCTGGAGCAGTTCCAGCGGTACGTCGCCGAGGGGCGGATCCACTGGTTCATCGGCGGGTCCGGGTTCGGGGCCGGCTCGGGCAGCCGGGTGTCGTCGCAGATCGCGACCTGGGTCACCGAGCACTACCAGGCCGCCACCATCGGCGGGCAGACCGTGTACGACCTCACGAAGGCCGCGTCATGACGGCCCCGGCTCTGGCCCGCCGGGCTCCGATCACCCGCTCGGACGGCGGCGCGCCGCTGCTGGACGTGGTGGTGCCGGTCTACAACGAGCAGGCCGACCTGGAGCCGTGCGTACGGCGGCTGCACGCGTACCTGGCCGAGCAGGTGCCGTACCGGTTCCGCATCACGGTGGCGGACAACGCCAGCGTGGACGGGACGCCGCAGGTCGCGGCGCGGCTCGCGGCGGCGCTGCCCGAGGTGAGGGTGGTACGCCTGGAGGAGAAGGGGCGCGGGCGCGCGCTGCGGCAGGTGTGGTCCACGTCGGACGCGGCGGTGCTGGCGTACCTCGACGTGGATCTGTCCACCGACCTGGCCGCGCTGCCGCCGCTGCTCGCGCCGCTGGTGTCGGGGCATTCCGACGTGGCCATCGGCACCCGGCTGGCGGGCCAGTCCCGGGTGGTGCGCGGCGCCAAGCGGGAGTTGATCTCCCGCTGTTACAACCTGCTGCTGCGCGGGACGCTGGCCGCCTCGTTCTCGGACGCGCAGTGCGGGTTCAAGGCGATCCGCGCCGACGTGGCCCGGGAGCTGCTGCCGCTGGTCGAGGACACCGGCTGGTTCTTCGACACCGAGCTGCTGGTGCTGGCCCAGAACGCGGGGATGCGCATCCACGAGGTGCCGGTGGACTGGGTCGACGACCCGGACAGCCGGGTGGACATCGTGTCGACGGTGGTGGCCGACCTGCGCGGGGTGGCCCGGCTGAGCCGGTCCCTGCTGACCGGCTCGCTGCCGATGGCCCGCCTGCGCGACCAGCTCGGCCGGGGCCCGCTGGCGCCGGCGCCGGACGCGGGCGGGCGGCTGCTGCGCCAGGTGGTGCGGTTCGGCCTGGTCGGCGTGGCCAGCACGCTGGCGTACCTGCTGCTCTTCGCGCTGCTGCGGCCCTCGCTGGGGGCGCAGGGCCCGAACCTGCTGGCGCTGCTGCTCACCGCGGTCGCGAACACGGCCGCGAACCGGCGGCTCACGTTCGGGGTGCGCGGGTCGGCCGACGCGCTGCGCCACCAGGTGCAGGGCCTGGCGGTGTTCGCCGTCGGGCTGCTGCTGACCAGCGGTTCGCTGGCGCTGCTGCATACCGTGACGGCGGTGCCCGCGTCCGGGGTGGAGCTCGGGGTCCTGGTCGCCGCGAACCTCGCCGCCACCCTGGTCCGCTTCACCCTCCTGCGGGCTTGGGTGTTCCGCGTACGCTGACAGCCCGATCATGAAGAAGGCGGGTGCGGTATGCGGCTTATGTGGAGAGCGTCCGCTAGCCTGCCAGGGTGCGCACGATGACGGCCGGTGACGGCAGCGGACTCACCCAGCGGCAGCGCCGCATCCTGGAGGTCATCCACGAGTGGGTGACGCGGCGCGGCTACCCGCCGACGCTGCGCGAGATCGGCCGGGAGGTCGGCCTGGCCGCGTCGTCCACCGTCTCCTACCACCTGCGCGAGCTGGAGGAGAAGGGCCTGCTGGTACGCGACAAGGGCCGCCCCCGGGCGCTGTCGGTGGCGGTGCCGTTCGGCGCGGACGGCGGCATCCCGCAGCAGCGCGACGCGAACGCGGTGCGGGTGCCGCTGCTGGGCACCATCGCCGCGGGCGGGCCGATCCTGGCCGAGGAGTCGCTGGAGGAGGTGCTCACCCTCTCCCGCGACCTGGTCGGCCACGGCACCCTGTTCTCGCTGCGGGTGCGCGGCGACTCGATGGTGGACGCGGCGATCTGCGACGGCGACGTGGTCGTCGTACGCCAGCAGCCGACCGCGTACAGCGGGGAGATCGTCGCGGCGATGATCGACGGCGAGGCCACCGTGAAGGTCTACCGGGTGACCCGGGGGCACGTGGAGCTGGTGCCGTGCAACGAGGCGTACCAGCCGATCCCCGGCGACGACGCGGTGGTGCTGGGCAAGATCGTGGCGGTGGTGCGCCGGGTGCGTTAGCCACCCACCGGGACGCGCTCCGGCCTGGTCCATCCATGGTGTTGACTGTCAGGATGCGTGCCTGGGAGGACGAGTTCGCCGAGTTCGCCACCGCGCTGGCGCCCGCGCTGCGGCGGCAGGCGCGTGAGCGCTGCGGCGACTGGGCGGTGGCCGAGGAGCTGGTACGCCGCACCCTGCTGCGCCTCTACCGGCACTGGCCCGCGCTGGGCTACGAGCCGCCCGAGGCGTACGCCCAGCGCACCCTGCTGCGCTCGCTGCGCCGCCACCGCCCGGGCGAGGACGCGTCCGGCCCCGAGCCGCCGCTGCACCTGCCGGCCGCCGAGCTGATCACCGCCGGGCGCCGGTTGCGCCGCCGCGACCTGGTGTTGAGCACGTTCCTGACGCTGGCACTGGCCGCCGGGGTGGGCTTCGCCATCGTGGTGCTGCGGCCCGACCGGGGCGGCACCCTGCCGCCGGAGGAGGTGGACTGCATGGCGGCGGTGCCCGGCCCGACGCCGCTGCCGTCGCTGACCCGCTCCCCGGTGCCGCCGCCCCCGCCGCAGGCCGGCGGCCGGTTCGGGGTGGACCGGTTCGCCGTGCTCGCCGGTGACCTGCCGCTGCCGCAGGCCGAGCCGGTGCGCGCCGACGCGGAGCTGGTGGAGCGGTTCGCCTGCCTGATGGCCGAGCTGGTGGTGACCCGGGTCAACCCGCTGGGCCTGCGCCGCGCCGACCTCGGCCTGTCCGACGGCGGCGACACCCGCGCGCTGGCCCCGCTGCCCGACCCGCAGCTCGCGCCCGGCGCGCTCACGGTCAGCCTCCAGCTGGTCAACGGCAACGGCTACGGCACGCTCACCGTGTCCGTCGCGCCGACCACGTACCGGCCCGACCTGGCGCACTGCGACCGGCTCACCTGGTGCGGCTTCAGCACCGAGCTGGACGGCGGCGGCGTGCTGGAGCAGTACGGCGTGCGCGAGCAGCCCGAGGACCGCCGAGCCGGCTTCTCCCTCGGCCTGGAGGCGCAGCTCTGGACGGTCACCATCTACACCGGCCACACCCTCGTCATGGTCACCATCACCAACACCCCCGACCCGCTCGCCGCGCAGTCCGCCAGCCAGCGCAACCCGTCCCTGGGCATGTCCATCACCCAGTTCTCCGCCGACCCCCGCCTCGCCCTCTTCGACCCGCCACCGCCCTCGCCCTGACGATCGATCATGAGGTTGTGGCCACGACACGCCGCCGAGCCGTGCCACAGGTTCATGATCAACGTGTCGGGGTGGCGGGCCAGTAGGGGTCGGGGGCGTGGATGAGGGCGGCGGCGCCGATGAGGCCGGCGTCGGTGCCGAGGTGGGCGGGGCGGAGGGTGATGCCGGAGAGGAAGCCGAGGCGGCCGTAGCGGGCCAGGGCCTCCTTGAGCGGGGGGAAGAGCAGGTCTGCGGCGTGGGCTACGCCGCCGCCGATGACGACCTGGTTGAGGTCGCACATCGCGGCCGCTGAGACGATGCCGGCCGCGAGGGCGTCGGCGGAGCGGGTGAAGGCGGCCAGGGCGACCGGGTGGCCGCCGCGCGCCGCGTCGGCCAGGTCGCGGGCGGTGCCGTCGCCGGTGGGCCGCCAGCCTTCGCGCAGCGCGTACCGCACCATGCTGGGCCCGCTGGCCAGGGCCTCCACGCAGCCGCGCCCGCCGCAGGGGCAGGGTTCGCCGGCGAGGTCGACGACCATGTGCCCGACGTGCCCGGCGTTGCCGGACCTTCCGGTGAACGGGCGCCCGCCGTGGATCAGGCCGCCGCCCACCCCGGTGGAGACGACGAGCACCAGCAGATCGTCGTGGCCGCGCCCGGCGCCGCGCCAGTGCTCGCCGATGGCCGCGCACACCCCGTCGCCGGCCAGCCGCACCGGCACCCCCGGCACCACCTCGGCCAGGTGGTCCACCAGCGGGAAGCCCCGCCAGGCGGTGATGTTGACCGGGCTGACGGTGGCCCCGGCCAGGTCGAACGGGCCCGCCGTGCTGGTGCCCACGCCCGTGATCGGACGGCCGCCCGCCGCCGCGGTCAGGCGTTCGAGCATGGCGCGCAGGCCCGCCCACACCTCGGCCGCGGCGTCCGGTCCGGGTGCCGGGCGGGGGGTGGCGATCCGGTCGGCGGCCAGCACCGTCCCGTCGGCGGTGACGAGCCCGGCGGCCATCTTGGTGCCGCCGATGTCGACGGCGAGGGCGAGCGGTCCGGCGGTGCGCTGCGGCATGGGGGCTCCTGGGGAGACGGGACTCCCAGAGAGTATGACAACGTTGTCCAGCCGGTGCGGGCCCCCGTCCCCCGTGACCGGGTACCGTACTGGCCGTGACGAGCGAGCAACGCGCCGGCGGCGGCCGGGCCGGACGCCGCCCCACCATGGTCGACGTGGCCAGGCTGGCCGGGGTCAGCCTCAAGACCGTCTCCCGCGTGGTCAACGGCGAACCCCACGTCCAGCGGGCCATGGCCGACCGGGTGCTGGCCGCGGTCGCCGAGCTCGGCTTCCAGCGCAACCACATGGCCAGCGCCCTGCGGGCGGGCCGGCCCAGCGCCACCATCGGCCTCATCATCGAGGAGCTGGCCAACCCGTTCTACTCGACCATCGCGCACGTCACCGCGGAGATGGCCCGCGAGCGCGACACGCTGCTGCTGTCCGCCTCCTCCGAGGAGGACCCGGGCCGCGAGGAGCAGCTGCTGCGCGACCTGTGCTCCCGCCGCGTCGACGGCCTGCTGGTGGTGCCCGCCGGCTGCGACCACTCGTTCCTGCACGGCCAGATGGAGCTGGGCATCCCGGTGGTCTTCCTGGACCGCCCCGGCACCAACATCGACGCCGACGCGGTGCTGCTGGACAACCGCGGCGGCGCCCACAGCGGCGTACGCAGGCTGGTCGAGCAGGGGCACCGGCGCATCGGCGTGCTGCTCGACTCGGTCGACGTGCACACCATGCGCGAGCGCCTGGCCGGGGCGCAGGAGGCGCTGGCCGACGCGGGCATCGGCTACGACGGCTCGCTGGTGCGCGACGGCGTACGCGATCCCGCCACCGCCGCAACGGCCGTCGCCGAGATGCTCGCCGAGCCGCACCCGCCGACCGCTTTCCTGACCCTGAACAACCGGATCACCGTCGGCGCCGTCCAGGAGCTGTGGCGGCGCGGCAGCGACGCGGCCCTGGTCGGCTTCGACGACTTCGAGCTGTCCCACCTGATGCCCCGCCCGCTGACGGTCATCGCCTACGACACCCGCGAACTCGCCCGCCGCGCGACCCAGCTGCTCTTCGACCGCATCGACGGCGACCGCTCCCGCCCCCGCACCATCGTCCTCCCCACCGACCTCGTAGACCGCGGCCTGAGGTAAGGAAGGGCACCTTCTTAACGGATTCCGTAGTAGAAGGTGCCCTTCTTAACGCTGCCGAGGTCAGGCGGCGTTGGTACGGAACACCGGCAGGTAGCCGCCGGAGTGGCCGGTGGCCATCGGGTGGTACGAGATGCCGAGGTCGGCGAAGTTCAGCGCGTGCAGCCACTTGTCGCCGCTGCACAGCTGGTGCCCGACGAAGATGGACCGGACGTCGCCGAACTTGAACCCGTGCTGGGCCGCCGTGGTCTTGGTGAGGTCGTCGACGAGGTTGATGCCCTCGTTGATCTTCGCGCGGGAGGTGGCGCTCAGGCCGACGCAGGTCGTGTTGAGCTGGTAGAACACCGGGTAGCCCAGGACCACGACCTTGGCGTTCGGGGCGCGCGACCGGATCGCGTTGTACACGTTGTTCAGCAGGCCGGGCAGGTTGGCGCGGGCCTTGTCCTCGGCGCGCTGGACCGCGGCGACGCACTCGGTGGTGCCGTACAGCGCGCAGGTCTTCATGATGTCGGCGAAGCCGATGTCGTTGCCGCCGACCGAGATGCTGACCAGGGTGGTGGTGCTGCTCAGCGCCGACACCTGGGAGCTGACGACGGTGGCGGTGGTCGCGCCGGAGCACGCCTTGGAGACGTACGAGGCGGGGGCGTTCGCGGCGGCCCACAGTGCCGGGTACGCCTTGGTGCTGCGCTGGCAGGAGCCGCTCTCGGAGGTGTAGCTGCCGGCGCCGACGCCGGACGAGTAGGAGTCGCCGAGCGCGACGTAGTGGACGGTGGAAGCTGCCTGGGCGGGGGTGGCGACCAGGGCGACCAGCACGGACAGGGCGGTGGCGAGCCCGGCCGCGGCGGTCAGCAGGCGCGATCGAGTCAAGGTGTCCTCCGGGTAGGGGATCGATCGATCGCATATGGATATCAGCTGTTAGTTCGATTGTGAAGATGTGAATTCGCAAGTGTTGCAAGATGTTTCGGACCTGCGGTAACGCACGGTACCGGCGACCATATTGGACAAGTTCCGACGTTCAAGCAGCTCATCATGCCTATAACTTTGATGATGGACTATCTGCTTCCGGTGGCTTAAGGTGGCGGTTCGATCCGGTACCCAGCGCCGCGTGCCGGATGCGGCAAGTTCTTGCGGCACTGTCCGGCGCGCCCGGCCGCCGTTAGGCTTCCGCCATGCGGATCATCGAAGGGGCGGGCCGGTGGGCGGCGCCCGTGCCCGGCACGGCCAACGACTGGGTGGAGCACCTGCGGGTGCCGGACCTCTCGGTGGGCACCTACTGCATCCCGGCGGGCGGGCTCGACGACCAGAGCCCGCACGGCGAGGACGAGATCTACGTGGTGACCTCGGGCCGGGCCCGGATCGTCACCCCGGACGGCACCGCGCAGGTCGGCCCCGGGTCGGTCATCTTCGTGCCCGCCGGGGAGGAGCACCGGTTCGACGAGGTGACCGAGGACCTGGCGCTGCTCGTGGTGTTCGGGCCGGCGTACGGCTCCCGCACCCCGGGCGCCTGACCGCCCGGTCCGCCGCGCCGCCGGGGGAGGATGGGCGCATGACACGAGCCGTGCTGATCGACTGCGATCCGGGTATCGACGACATGATGGCGCTGCTCACCGCCTGTGCCAGCCCCGAGCTGGAGCTGCGCGGCGTCACCACGGTGGGCGGCAACGTCGGCATCGAGCGCACCACCCGCAACGCCCGCGCGGTGCTCGCCCTGGCCGGCCGCGGCGACGTCCCCGTCGCGGCAGGCGCGCGGCGGTCCCTGGTACGCGGGGTCACCCGGCACGACTCGGCGCACGGCGACGACGGCCTCGGCGGCATCGACCTGCCGGCGCCCGGCGGCCGGGCCGATCCGCGGCCCGCGGCCGAGTTCCTCGCCGCCGCGGTGGCCGCCTCGGCCGAGCCGGTCACCCTGTTCGCGGTCGGGCCGCTGACCAAC
Source organism: Catellatospora bangladeshensis (assembly GCF_016862575.1). GTDB lineage: Bacteria > Actinomycetota > Actinomycetes > Mycobacteriales > Micromonosporaceae > Catellatospora > Catellatospora bangladeshensis. The sequence continues at coordinate 250,295 of NZ_BONF01000016.1, forward strand.
GTGGCGCTGTTCTACGCGGCGTACCCGGACGTCGCGGCGACGCTGGACCGGCTCGTCGTCATGGGCGGCTCGATCGGGCCCGGCAACATCACGCCGGCCGCCGAGTTCAACGTGTGGTTCGACCCCGAGGCGGCGTACCGGGTGCTCGCCGAGCCCGAAGTGGCCGTGCCGACCACGCTCGTGCCGCTGGACGTCACCCGCCGGACCGGCCTCGACGAAGGCGATCTCGACCGGCTCGCGGCCGCCGGGCCGATCGGTGACCACGCGGCGCGGGCGCTGCGCGGCTACCGGCACGGCGCGGGGCCCGCGATCCCGGTGCACGACGCGGTCGCGGTGCTGTCCGTGCTGCATCCCGAGCTGATGACGGTGCGGCCCGCGGCGGTGGACGTCGAGACGGGGCTCGGGCCAGGCCGCGGCGCCACCCTGGTCGACCTGCGGGCAGACCCGGCGACGGCGCCGACGGTGGACGTGGTGGTGGACGCCGACTCCCGTGCCGTCGTGGCGGCGCTGCTCGACCGGGTGACCCGGCTCGACCGGCCCTGACGGGGACGTTTGCGCTCCTCGCGGGCGTGGTAGGGGAGCGGCATGAGTGAGGGACGAATCGAGTCGCGCGCGGAGAGGCTGCTGCCCGAGGAACTCGCCGTGGGCAGCGCGGATCCCGAGGCGCAGGCCGAGGCCATCCTGGCCGAGTCGGACACGAGGACGGCCCGCGCCCAGCACGGGCCGGACGAGCACGCGGAACGCCGTACCTCCGACGAGGCCGCAGAGTAACCCGCCCGCGCTTCACCTGGAACGACGGCCTGTCACGCCGGATCCGCCGGATTCGACGAGACAGGCCGGCGGGCTGTGGGTGACGTCAGAGGGCGGGAATTCAGCGCGTACGCCGAGGAGGCGTACCGGCCGGCCGGGGCTGAACCGGTCCAGGGCGGCCAGGGCGGCGCGCTCGACGGCGGCCGGGTCGGTGGTGGCAGTGGGCAGCGTCTGGCCGTGAGTGCGGGTGGTGAACGGGGCGTAGCGCACCTTCACCACCACCCGGGCGGCGGGCCGCTCCTGGCCGGCCACCTCGTCCGCCACCTGCGCGGCGAGCGCCAGCAGCTCCCGGCGTACGTCGGCCCAGTCGTCGAGGTCGGTCTGGAAGGTGACCTCCCGGCCGAGCGAGCGGGCCACGTGGGGCGCGGCGCTGACCGGGGTGTCGTCCTCGCCACGGGCGAGCCGGACCAGCCACGGGCCGGTGGCGGGGCCGAGCTGCGCGGCGAGCGCCTGCGGGTCGGCCGCGGCCAGCTCGGAGACCGTGTCCAGGCCGAGGCCGGCGAGCCTGCGCGCGGTCTTGGCGCCGACTCCCCACAGCGCGCTGGTGGGCAGGCCGCCCATGACGGCGTACCAGTTCGCGGCGGTGAGCACGAATAGCCCGGCGGGTTTGCCGCGTTCGGTGGCGAGCTTGGCGCGCAGCCGGTTGTCGCCGATGCCGACGGTGCAGGCCAGGCCGGTGGCGTCGTGCACGCGCCGCTGGATGTCCCGCGCGGCGGTTTCGGGATCGTCCGTGTCGGCGGCGAGGAACGCCTCGTCCCAGCCGAGCACCTCGACGGGGTGGCCGGTGTCCCGCAGCGCGGCCATGACCAGCGCCGAGGCCTGCTCGTACGCCTCCCGGTCGACGGGGAGGAAGACGGCGTCCGGGCACTTGCGGGCGGCGACGCGCAGCGGCTGGCCGGAGTGCACCCCGTAGGCGCGGGCGGCGTAGGAGGCGGTGCTCACCACGCCGCGCTGGGTCGGGTCGCCGTCGCCGCCCACGATCACGGGGCGGCCGCGCAGCTCGGGGCGGCGCAGCAGCTCGACGGCGGCGACGAACTGGTCGAGGTCCACGTGCAGCACCCAGCCGCTCACGGTCCCATCGTGACCGGGGACGGGGCGCCGGATGCGGCGTACCGGCAGATAATGGGTGGAGACCGACACGCAGGGGGTCCGGATGTCCCGGTCGCGGGCGATGGGGTGGCTGGCCGCGGTGCTGCTGCAGGCAGTGCTGGCCGGCGCCCCGGCCGCGGCCGCCCCGCCGCCGGCCGAGCGGCCGTGGCCGCCGCCGCGCCCGGGTGCCGCCGCGCCGCTGGAGCGGCCGTGGCCCCCGCCGCGCCCGCCGGGCGCGGTGCCGGACACCGCGCCGGGAGCGGCCGGCGCCGTGCTGAAACTCGGAGGAAACATCCTCTGGTGATCGCGTGATCCATGTTGGATACTGCGTGGATCGCTGATGATCTCCGATGGCAGGGGTGACATGCCCACCCGACCCAAGGTTCCCGCGACCGGTGTCTCCCTGCTGCGGCTGGTCATCGATCTCGGTGAGGCCCCGCCCGCGCACGAGCTGATCGGCACGGTCCGGGCGCTCACTCACCTGTACGAGATCGGCCTGCTCGCCGGTGCGGCCGCGGGCGGCTCGCGCTTCCGTGACGACGCGCTGACGCTGCAGCGGATCGGCGAGCGGGTGCGCTCCGACGACGCGGCGGCGGGCTCACCGCTCGGGACGGGGCAGGCCCAGCGCCTGGAGGTCGCCCGCCGGCGGTACGAGCGCTCCGCGAACGAGATCGTGTGGGCGGCCCCGCTGCGCATCCAGTCGCTGGCGGTGCAGCGCCCGCTCGACATCGCGCTGACCTATCGCGCGGTCACGGCGCCGGTACGCGGCTACGGCGCGGCGGCGCTCGGCGGGATCGGGGCCACGGTGCTCAGCGTGCAGGTCCACCACCAGCGGCAGGAGGCTCAGCTGGAGCCGGTGCCCGAGGAGGCGCGCGACGGGCTGCTGCGCGGCGCGGCCGAGGACGGGTTCTGGCAGTCGTTCGGGCACGAGGCGCGCGGGCTGATCGTCGCGGCGGACCGGGAGAAGCTGGGCCGCTCGCTGCTCTTCCTCGCCCGCAGGCGTCCCCGGCTCGCCTGAGCCCCGCGGAGCTGGTCCCCGGCCAGGGGAAGTGCGCCGAGGGCCGTGCCCACGGCCACGGCGGCCAGCACCAGGCGGTGGTCGACGAGTTCGATCGCGCCCGCGCCGAGCGCGATGGCGCCCGCGGTGGGCCCGAACACGGCCGTGGTCGCGGCGGCCGACACCCGGCCGATCAGCGCGGCGGGGGTGCGCCGCTGCACGGCGGTCATCACGGCGATCACGGTCCAGGGCAGGCCGGCGCCGATCAGGACCCGGCCCGCGGTGACCACCGGCAGCACCGGCACGCACAGCAGCAGCGTGCCCAGGGCGGCCAGCCAGGCGCCCCACCGGGCGAGCGCGGGCTCGCCGCGCCGGTCGAGCAGCCGCGCGCAGAGCAGCCCGCCCAGCAGCGAGCCCGCGCCCTGCGCGCCCGTCAGCACGCCCGCGAACTCCGGCGGACGGCCCAGGTCAGCGACCACCACCAGGTACGAAGCCGCGTTGCCCAGCCCCGACAGGCCCACGGCCGCCGCCCCGGCGACGGCCAGGCCGCGCAGCGGCCCGTCCTGCCACAGGAAGCGCAGCCCGGTCCGGGTGCGGGCGAGCAGCGAACCCGCCTCCCGGGCGGAAGGCGGCACGGGTCCCGGCCGGAGCGCGGCGTAGCAGGCCGCCGCCACCGCCAGCGTGCTCGCGGCGAGCAGTGCGACCGGGGCGCCGCCCCACCAGGCGAACAGCGCCGCTCCGGCGGGTGGGGCGACGAGTTTCACGCCCTCCTGGACGCTCATACGCAGGCTGTTCAGCCCGCCGAGCCGGTCGCTGGGCACGGCGGCCGGCAGCAGCGCCGCCTCGCCCGCGTCGAGCAGCACGAAGCTGACCCCGTACGCGGACATCACCGCGAAGATCAGCCAGGCCCGCCCGGGGCCGTCGACGAGCAGCAGCAGCGGCAGCAGGGCGGCCGTCACGAGCGCGGTCGTCACGAGCAGCCGCTGCCGGGGAGCCGGTCCACCAAGGTGCCCAGCACGGGACCGGCGAGGGTGGGCAGGTAGACGCAGAGCCCGCACAGCGCGGCCAGGCTCGCCGAACCGGTCAGCGCGAGCACCCACACCGGGGCGGCCAGGGACATGGCCGTGTTGCCGAAGCCCGCGCTGAGGCTCACCCCGAGGAAGAGCCGGGCGTTGCGGTCGCCGAGCAGGGTCGTGCCGCGGTCCATGACGAACCCCCGTCCATGACTTGAGTCTGAGAGGCTCACATCATGTGTGGCAGGCCGGACACTGTCAATGTGGACGGCGGGGGCGCGGCGGGGCCTCCGCGGCGGCCGGCGCGGCAGCGGCGAACGCCTCCCGCAGCCGGCCGACGGCGACCCTCAGCAGCACCGGCCGGGCGACCAGGTCCACCCCGGACAGATCGGCGAGGGCGTGCTCCACCAGCGCATACAGGGGTCCGGGTGGCGCGTCCGCCGCAGTCGCGAGCCCGCTGCGCGCCAGGGCGGCCCGGGGGTGCGCGCCGTCCCAGGAGGGGTCCGCGGCGAGCTCCCCGGCTGCCGTGCGGGCGGCGGCCCGCAACTCCGCCACGGCCGGAGTGTCAACACAGAATTGACAACCGCCGGCGCTGAGGCTCCCCAGCTGCTCGGTGAGCCGCGCCGCCCGCTGCTCGGCCGCCTGGCGCGACCGCAGCCCCAGCGCCACGGCCACCCGCGCCCAGCTCACCCGCTGCCGCCCCCGCGCCGCGACGAGCAACTCCAGCTCCGCCCGGTCGACCGCCGTACGCAGCTCCCGCAGGCGCTCCAGCGCGCCGACCACCTCATCGGCTCCGCCGTCAGCCGCGTCCAGGACCCGCCGGTGCAGCTCCAGCCCGGCGGTGGCGACATGGCGGCGATGCGCATCGGCGGCAGCGTTCACGCTGCCATGCTCACCGCCTGGCCCACCTATGTCAACATCAGGTTGACAAGCAAGGAAGGGCACCTTCTTATCGTTTTCCGTAGAAGAAGGTGCCCTTCCTAACGCCTCAGGTGGCGAGGGCGATCTCCTCGGCGAGCAGCCGGGCCAGGCCGGTGCGCCGCCACTGGTCGGTGATGCCACGGCTGGGCACCTCGACCGTCATCAGCAGGTAGGGGTACATGCGGTACGGCGCGAGCCGACGGCGGGCGGAGGCGTCGAAGACCACCGGGCGGCCGGTCGCGGCGGCGTATCCGCGTACGAAAGGATGGTCCGAGCAGGGGCACCTCGGGGCCGGGGCCCATGAGCACCACGTCCCCGCCGTCGGACAGGCGGGCCCTCCATACCGCCGCGAACCCGCCGCCGGACAGCTCGGCGCACTCCACGACCGCGACGGCCGCGCCGAGCGCCTCGCGCACCCGAGCCGCGACGTCCCGGCGGCTCAGCTCCGGCTGGGTCGGACTCCGCACCGCCCGATCCTCGGACGGCTCGTCCCGGCCCGCCGGACGCCCACCGCCGCGTTGATCATGAACCTATGGCACGGTTCAGCGGCGTGTCCTGGCCACAGCTTCCTGATCGCTGACGACACACCGTCGAGCCGTGCCATAGGTTCATGATCGACAAGCCGGGTCGCGGCGACGGCGGTGAGGGCTAGACGTTTGCGGGCTCGTCGGCGAGAGCGGGGTGGCGCAGGCCGGGGTGGCCGGCGGGCAGCGAGCGGCGCATGACGTACCAGCTCACGGCCAGGCAGGCGGCGACCAGGGGCCAGGTCAGCGCGGCGGTGGTGATGGAGAGGGCCTCGACCTGGCCGGACCAGTAGAGCGGCAGCCAGACGGCGAGGCGGACCACGTACTGCAGGACCCAGATCCAGCTGGCGCGGCTGTACGCCCGCAGCAGCGCGGGGTCGCGCCGCCAGCTGCCGCGCTGGCCGAGCACGCCGCCGACCACCACCCCGAGCAGCGGCCAGCGCAGCGCGATGCTGATGGCCCAGCACAGGGCGCTGGCGGCGTTGGTGGCGACGCGGATGAAGAAGAAGTCCTCGGGCCGGCCGGTGTAGAGCGCGATCAGCGCCGCCACGACCACGCCGAGCAGGCCCAGCAGCACCGCGCCGAACTTGTCGCCGCGCAGCAGCCGCCACCCGCCGACCGCGGTGCTGACCGCGATCGCGGCGCCGACGCCCCACTCCAGCGACTGCCCGGCCGCCGCGAACCCGATGCCGAAGGCCAGCGGGCCGAGGGTGGCGTCGATGGCGGCACGGCGCCCGCCGAGCAGGTCGGCGAAGCTCTCACCGGCGGGGTCGGGCCGGGTGGTGGTCACGGGTTGCTCCAGGGCGGTCGAGGTTAGGTGAGCCTAGCCTGTTTGGCAGTACGCGGGAAGCGGGTACGTACTGCGCTGGGACATTCCGGCCCGACCTGGTAGGAAGATCCTTATGCGTACGCCCGCCACCGACGAGGTTATCGACCTCTGCCGCGACCTGATCCGTATCGACACCACGAACACGGGTGACCTGGCCACCAGCGCCGGGGAACGGGGCGCCGCGGAGTACGTCGCGACGAAGCTGAGCGAGGCCGGCCTGGAGCCGCACCTGGTGGAGAGCCGGCCCGGCCGCGCCAACGTGGTGACGCGGATCCCAGGCGCGGACCCGTCCCGCGGCGCGCTGCTGGTGCACGGCCACCTGGACGTGGTGCCCGCCGACCCGGCCGAGTGGTCGGTGCACCCCCTGTCCGGCGAGATCAAGGACGGCTTCATCTGGGGCCGCGGCGCCGTCGACATGAAGGACTTCGACGCGATGTCGCTGGCGGTGGTACGCGAATGGCAGCGCACCGGCTACACCCCGCCCCGCGACATCGTGCTCTGCTACACCGCCGACGAGGAGGCGGGCAGCGACTGGGGTGCCAAGTTCCTCGTGGAGGAGCATCCGGAGCTGCTGGAGGGGTGCACGGAGGCGGTCGGCGAGGTCGGCGGCTTCTCCTACACGGTCAGCAACGACCTGCGCCTCTACATGATCCAGACGGCCGAGAAGGGCATCGACTGGCTGCGCGTGCACGCCACCGGCCGGCCCGGTCACGGCTCGTTCGTGCACGACGACAACGCCGTCACCGCGCTGTGCGAAGCGGTGGCCCGGGTGGGCCGGCACCGGTTCCCGGTGGTGGTCACCCCGACCGTGCGGGCGTTCCTGGAGGAGGTGGGCGAGGCGCTGCAGATCGAGATCGACCCGGAGGATCCGGAGGCGGCGATCGCGAAGCTCGGCCCGATCGCCACGATGATCGGCGCGACGATCCGCAACACCGCCAACCCGACCCGCCTGTCCGCCGGGTACAAGGACAACGTCATCCCGGGCCGGGCCAGCGCGACCATCGACTGCCGGACCCTGCCGGGCCAGTTCGAGCTGTTCCGCGAGCAGCTGGCCGCGGTGCTCGGGCCGGATCTGGAGCTGGAGTCGGTGCACCGGCAGCCGGCCCTGGAGACGGACTTCGACGGGCCGCTGGTGGATGCCATGGCGCTGGCGCTGCGGGCCGAGGATCCGGGCGCGCACGCCGTGCCTTACATGCTTTCCGGAGGCACCGACGCCAAGGCGTTCTCGCGGCTGGGCATCCGCTGCTTCGGCTTCGCGCCGCTGCGCCTGCCGCCCGATCTGAACTTCTCCGCGTTGTTCCATGGCATCGACGAGCGGGTGCCGGTGGAGGGACTACAGTTCGGCGTGCGGGTACTGGACAGGTTCCTGCGGCAGAGTTAGGCCCGGCCGGAGGGCGGCCGGGAACCGGCCTGCATCGTCGTATGAAGGAGTAACCGAGTAATGAGCGACAACCACGCCGCCGTCGAGGCCGCGCTGGAAGAGATGATCACCGCTGCCCGGGCGCACCTGGCCGCCGTCCGCGACGCCAAGGGTGAGGTCGACAGCGACGAGGTCTGGCGCGCCTACGTGGCGTTCAACAACGCTGCCGTCACCTACGATGACGCCCTCTCGGAGACGTACGGCGAGCCGCTGCCCTGGGAGGTGGAGCCGATCGACCTGGAGAAGGCCGACCGGTTCATGGCGGACCTGGTCGCCGCCGAGCAGGCGCCGACCGACCCGCACCCGAAGGTGATCTCGGTGCGCCAGCGCCGCGACTACCTGATCCCGAGCGTGTCCGCGCTCATCAACGCGGCCGAGCTGGCCCGCCGCGAGGCCGGGCTGAGCGACGGCGACACCGAGCCGGTGGGCTCCGTCGCCGACGCCGTGCTGGAGCTGCTGCAGAGTTCGGACGGCTCGCTGGCCGCGCTGGACATCCCGGAGCTGGAGCCGCTGGACGGCATCGTCACCGTCGCCGAGGTCGACAAGTCCCTGGAGCCGGACGACTTCGAGGAGACCGACGCCAACGGCCCGTTCACGCTGGGCGGCAACGACAAGCTGGTGGCCCGCCTGGACGAGCACCTGAACGGCGACATCCTGGAGGACCAGGACTGACGTCCTGACCGACGAGGAACGGCGCGCACCCGCACCGGGTGGGCGCCGTTCGCGTACGCGGCGTCAGCGGCCCAGCGCGAGCACGGCCGTGTCCAGCTCCCGAAGCTCCCCGGCCAGGGTCACGCCCGGGATCGCCGCGAACTCGGCGACCATCGCGCGGATCTTCGCCACGCAGCTCCGGTCGCTGAGCGGCTGCTGGATCACCCACTTGCCGCCGTCGGGGTAGAACAGCGGGTTCGATCCCGTTCCCACCAGTGCCAACGGCCCGGCCTGCACCCTCAGCCCGTCGTCGTGCTCCAGCACGATGTCGATCACGCCGGCCCACGGCAGCGCGGTCGGCGTGCGGGGCCCGACGGACAGCCGGACCTTGGCCTCGCCGTCACCCGGCACCTCCTGCCGCGGCTCGCTGGTGACGGTGAACGGGACCTGCGGTGATCCGTCGGGGATCTCGATGTCGTGCCTGGCTCCGACGCTGAGGTCCACGTCGGTGGCGTGGCAGGCGGGCACCGCCCGCGACTCGCGCACCGTGACCACCGCGCGGGTGATCAGCGCTGGATCGCCGGTGAGGTTGCGGACAGTGACCTCGGCGACCGCGCCGCGCAGGCCGGTCAGCGGCTTGCGGGTCCCGTCCGGCCCCAGCTCCCAGCCGGGCAGGTCGGTGCCGATCGCGCCGGTCACCGCGACCACCTCCAGGTGGGTCTGCACCGGGGGGACGGCCGCCGGGCGGTCCTCCGCCCGGGTGCACCCGGACAGGGCGACCGCCGAAGCCAGGGTGTACGTGAGAACGCTGCGGCGCATCGTCGTCCCGTCGTCAGTGGATGGTCATCGAGCCACCGACAACGTAATGCAGGCGCCGCTCAGACGGTGGCGCACCTGGGGCCGCAGGCGACCTGCTCCACCGGCGGGGCCGGTCGAGCCGGGGGAGTGCTCGCGCTCAGGCCGACGGGCCGGGCAGCGGCGCCAGCCGCAGGGGGCGGCGGAGCAGCACCTGCCGGGTGCCGTCCTTCATCAGCCGCACCCGGGCCAGCTCCCACCCGCCGTACTCCGCCTGAATGGCCAGCCGCACCGCTGCGGTCAACCGATCGATGTCCGGAGGTAACCGCAGCGGTGCGTATTCGTAGTCCATAGAGCGATCGTGCCCGCTGGGCCGGGGTCCGGCAAGCGCAGCACCCCTCCCGTCTGCTGAGAAAACGCCCATTCCGGTGCTGGCCGGCCCGGGTCGCCCCATTCCCGGATGGCGGAGTTCAGTCCAGCTCCGGGTAGCCGAGCGGGATGTCGGACACGTCGTCCAGCGCCCGGGAGATCTCGGGCGGCAGCTCGATCTCCTCCACCTGCAGCGCCGCGATCAGCTGCCCGACGTTGCGCGCGCCGAGGATCGGCGCGGTCACCCCGGGCCGGTCGCGCACCCAGGCCAGCGCCACCTCGGCGGGGGAGACGCCCAGCCCGTCGGCGGCGGTGGCCACCGCCTCCACGATCGCCGAGCAGCGGGGCTGCAGGTACGGCAGGACGAAGCGCTCGAAGTGCGGCGACGCGCCCCGCGAGTCGGCCGGGCGGCCGTGCCGGTACTTGCCGGTCAGCACCCCGCGCCCCAGCGGCGACCAGGGCAGCACGCCGATGCCCATGACCTCGCAGGCGGGCAGCACCTCCCGCTCGATGCCGCGCTGGAGCAGGGAGTACTCCACCTGCGTCGCGGTGATCGGGGCGCGGCCGGGCCAGGCCTGCTGCCAGGTCGCGGCGCGCGCGGTCTGCCAGCCGGAGAAGTTCGACACCCCGGCGTAGCGTGCCCGGCCGGAGCTGACCGCGAAATCGAGCGCGGACAGCGTCTCCTCCCACGGGGTGTCCGGGTCGTGCCCGTGCACCTGCCACAGGTCCACGTACGTGACGCCGAGCCGGCGCAGGGTGTTGTCGAGGGTGCGCAGCAGGTGCCCGCGCGAGCCGTCGTGGCGGCGGCCCGCCCGTGCGCGCAGCCCGGCCTTGGCGACGAGCAGCACGTCGTCGCGGGACACCATGGCGTCGAGCAGAGTGCCCAGCAGCGCCTCGGCCTCGCCGTCGGCGTACACGTCGGCGGTGTCGATCAGCGTGCCACCGGCGTCCACATAGGCTTTGAGCTGCGCCCCGGCGTCGTCCGGGTCCGTGTCCAGGCCCCAGCTCATGGTGCCCAGGGCGAGGCGGGAGACCACCAGCCCGCTGCGGCCGAGCGGTCGTTGCTGCATAGGATGAACTGTATTCGGCAACCCGCCGCGCCGGTGATCGGCGGGTGCCGTCACGGGGTGTGCCAGACGTAGGTCAGCCGTCGGGGTGGGTTTGCCGAGCTTCCTTTGAGGGAAGTCGGCTGTGGTTGACGTGCACGGTCGACCAGCCCCGGGAGCACCGAACAATGACGTTGATCAGCACGCGCACGGTTTCCGAGACCGTGCCGGCCGTCCCTGCCCGTCCTCGCAGCCCGTACATCGACTCCCTGCGCGCGGCCGCGATCGTGCGCGTCTTCCTCCAGCACACGATGCCGCTCGGCGCGCTGACCACCCTGCTGCCGTCCATGTGGGTCATGTTCGGCCTGGCCGGCTACCTCACCGCCTCGTCCCTGGCGCGCGGGGGCGCTGCGCGCACCGTGCGTTCCCGGGCCCGCCGCCTGCTGCCCCCGCTGTGGGCGCTGGCCGCGATCGCGCTGCCCCTGATGCTGCTGCGCGGCTGGCCCGGCTTCACCTGGCAGCACCTGCTCCCGTGGGTGTTCCCGCTGGTCAACCCACCCGCCAGCGAGTGGGGCGCGCCGCTGGTGGTCGCGTTGTGGTACCTGCGCGCCTACCTGTGGTTCGTGCTGCTGTCGCCACTGCTGTGGTGGCTGTTCGACCGCGCGCCGCTGCTGACGCTGACCGTCCCGCTGGGCGCGGCGGTGCTGCTGCAGACGGTGATCGCGCTGCCCAGCTCCCCGGTCACCGACGTGGTGTGGACGACGGCCTCCTACGGCACCGCCTGGCTGCTCGGGTACGCCCGCCACACCGGCCTGCTGGACCGGCTCTCCTGGCCCGCCGCCTGCGCCGCCGCGGCGGGACTGGGCGGGCTGGCACTGCTGCGCGCCGGCGGTGACCCGGAGGGCGCGCTGGATCCACTGGTACAGGTGCTGTGGGGCACCGCCGTGGTGCTGCTGGCCCTCCGCGCCCGCCCGGCCATGGACTGGATACGCCGGGTACGCCCGCTGCACCGCGCCGTCGCCCTGCTCAACGCCCGCGCCGTGACCGTGTACGTCTGGCAGCTGCCCATGGTCGCCGCGACGTTCTGGCTGCTCGGCGACCTGGCCGGCCCACCCCTGCTGACCGTAGCGACGGCCGGCGTGCTGACCGCCCTCGCGACGCTGTGCTTCGGCTGGGTCGAGGACCTCGCCGGCCGCCGCACCCCCACCCTCCTGCCCCCGCCCCCCTGCACCGCCCCACCCCACCCCGCCCCCACCCCCGCCTGACCGCCCCCCGCCGCCCAAGATCGCGTCGATCTTGCACGAAGTGTTAGGGATATGCCCGAAAAGGGCGTGTCGCACCCACAGCTCACGCAAGATCGGCGCGGGAGGGTGTGGTGCGGGCCACAGGGGTGGGTTGTGCTTTTCACGATTGCTACTAGTGGGTAACGTGGCGCGCACCGCCGCCGACGCGGCCCGGCCAACGGAGGTCCACTCATGCGACTCGGTCTCAACATCGGCTACCTGACGCCGTGGTCCACCCCGGCGGTCCTGCTGGACCTGGCGCGGGAGGCCGACCGGCTCGGGTTCTCCGTGGTCTGGGCGGCCGAGGCCTACGGTTCCGACTCGCCGACGCTGCTGTCCTGGATCGCCGCGCAGACCGAGCGCATCGACATCGGCAGCGCCGTCATGCAGATCCCCGGCCGCACGCCCGCCGCCACCGCGATGACCGCGGCCACCCTCGACACGCTGTCCGGCGGCCGCTTCCGGCTCGGCCTCGGCGTGTCCGGCCCGCAGGTCTCCGAGGGCTGGCATGGCGTCCGTTTCGCGAAGCCGCTGGCCCGCACCCGCGAGTACGTCGACGTGGTCAAGCTCGCCCTGTCCCGCAAGCAGGTCAGCTACGACGGCGAGTTCCACACCCTGCCGCTGCCCGACGGGCCGGGCAAGGCGCTGCGGCTCAACTTCCACCCGCTGCGCACCGAGATTCCGATCTACCTCGCCGCGGTCGGCCCGAAGAACCTGGAGCTGGCCGGCGAGATCGCCGACGGCTGGCTGGCCGTGTTCTTCGCGCCGGAGTTCGCCCAGGAGCAGCTCGCCCAGATCAGCGCGGGCCGGGCCAAGGCGGGCAAGACCCTCGACGGCTTCGACATCGTGCCCAGCGTGCCCGTCGTCGTCGGCGACGACGTCGAGATGTGCGCCGAGCTGGTGCGCGCCTACGCCGCGCTGTACGTCGGCGGCATGGGCAGCCGCCAGCAGAACTTCTACAACCAGCTCGCCACCCGGATGGGCTACGGCGAGGCGGCCGCCGAGATCCAGGACCTGTACCTCGCGGGCCGGCACCGGGACGCCGCCGCGGCCGTGCCGATGGAGTTCATCGACCGTACCGCCCTGCTCGGGCCCAAGGACCGCATCGCCCGACGCCTGCGTGACTTCGCCGACGCGGGCGTGACTACGCTGTCGCTGGCGCTGTTCGTCGCAGACGCCGACTCCGGCAAGGAGACCTTGCGTACGGTGGCCGAGGCGTACGCGGAGAGTGGATTGGGAGAATAAGTGGAGATCGAGATCTGGCAGGCGATCGTCCTGGGCATCGTGGAGGGGATCACCGAATTCCTCCCGATCTCGTCGACGGGACACCTGACCATCACCGAGAAGCTGATGGGCCTGCCGATCGACGATCCCGCCGTGACCGCCTTCACCGCCGTGATCCAGATCGGAGCGATCGCGGCGGTGCTGGTCTACTTCGCCAAGGACATCGGCCGGCTGGCGACCGCCTGGGGCAAGGGCCTCGTGTCCGCCCCGGCGCGGCAGGAGTTCGACTACAAGTTCGCCTGGTACGTCATCGCCGGCTCGATCCCGATCGGCATCGTCGGCTTCCTCGGCCGGGACCTGATCACCGGCCCGCTGCGCAGCATGTGGTTCGTGGCCGGCTCGCTGATCGTGTGGAGCGCCGTGATGGCCTTCGCGGAGTACGCCGCCACCCAGACCCGCGGCGAGAAGCAGCTGCGGCTGTCCGACACCCTCGTCATCGGCTTCGCGCAGTGCCTGGCCCTGATCCCGGGCGTGTCCCGCTCCGGCGCCACCATCACCACCGGCCTGCTGCGCGACATCGACCGCGTCACCGCCACCCGGCTGTCGTTCTTCCTCGGCGTCCCGGCGCTGACCGCGGCCGGCATCTACGAGCTGCCCGAGGCGCTGGGCAGCCCCACCGTCAGCGGCCTGGTGCTGATCATCGGCACGGTGGTCAGCTTCATCGTCGCGTACGCGTCCATCGCCTGGCTGCTCAAGTTCGTCGCACACCACACGCTGATGACTTTCGTGTGGTATCGGGTGATCCTCGGCGGCGCGATCATCGCCCTGCTCGCCACGAACACCATCTCCGCGACCTAGGCTGGCGGGCGTGGCCACCCTTCTGCTGCTGCGACACGGACGCACCACCGCCAACGCCGACGGCATCCTCGCCGGAGACCTGCCCGTCGAGCTGGACGACCTCGGCGTCGCCCAGGCCGAGCAGGCCCGCGGGCGGCTGGCCGGGCTCCCGCTGGCCGTGGTGGTGAGCAGCCCGCTGCGCCGGTGCCAGCAGACCCTGGAGCTCGCCCTGCCCGGCGTCGCCCCCGTGCCCGACGAGGGCCTGCGCGAATGCGGGTACGGCGAGTGGTCGGGCCGCTCGCTCAAGGAGCTGGCCGACAACCCGCTCTGGTCGACCGTGCAGCACCATCCCGCAGCGGTCGTCTTCCCCGGCGGGGAGGCGATGGCGGCGATGGCCAACCGGGCCGTCACCGCCGTACGCGCCTGGGACGCCCGGATCACCGAGTCGCACGGCCACGACGCGGTGTGGCTGGCGTGCAGCCACGGCGACGTGATCAAGGCGATCGTTGCCGACGCGCTCGGCATGCACCTGGACCTGTTCCAGCGCATCTCGGTCGAGCCGTCCTCGATCACCGCGATCCGCTACACCCCGCAGCGCCCGTTCGTGCTCCGCGTCAACGACACCGGCACCCCGATCTCCGCCCTCCTCCACAAGCACCGCCCACCCGCCGAGGAGACCGCCGAGGGCGACGCCGTCCTCGGCGGCGGCGCCTGACCCGGGGCCGCTTGATCATCCGACTTGCCGGGCAGTCGGGCGTATCTTGCACGCGCATACGCCCATGTGCCTGGCAAGTTCGATGATCTTGGCGGAGGGCCGGGCTCTCAGGCGGTGGCGCGGAGGGCGAGGAAGAGGTCGACGCGGTCGGCGAAGCTGTCGAGGTCGCGGCCGGTGAGGTCGGCGATGCGGCGGATGCGGTAGCGCAGCGTGTTCACGTGCAGGTGCATCGCGCTCGCGCACCTCGTCCACGAGCCGTCGCAGGCCAGGAACGTCTGCAGGGTGCGCAGCAGGTCCGCGTTGTGCGAGCTGTCGTACGCCCGCAGCGGCGCGAGCAGCCGCTCCGCGAACGCCTGCCGCACCGCCCGGGGCACCCCGGCCAGCAGCAGGTCGTGGGAGGCCAGCTCGTCGCAGCCGACGACACGCACCCGGCCGTCGCGTTCGAGCGCGTAGTCGTGTGCGTGCCGCGCCTGGGCCAGTGCCGCGGCCAGGCCGCTCACATCCGAGGCGGGCTCGCTCACGCCCGCGGTGACACGTGCGCCCCGGACGGCGGAGGTCATCCTGCGGGCTCTGTCACGTAGCGGCGCGAGCACGCCCGTCCCGGCGACCACCGCCGTCACCAGCGCCCCATCAACGGCCACCACTGCCACCCCGGCCTGCGCCACCATCTCCTCGACGATCGCCGCGGCGTCGCCGTGCAGTTTCGGGGAAACCGCACGGTCTCGGCGGAGCATTCGTGCACTTTCCCCGAAACTGGCAGGCCCGGGGGTGTCGAGGGACACGACGACGACGGTGTGCGGCCCGGTGACGGGCAGGCCGCAGGCGTTGAGGGCGGCGCTCGTCTCGATCGGGTCGGCATTGGCGGCGAGCGCCGCGACGAGACGGTTCGCCAGTCGCGCCTCGACCTGGCGGGCGCGCTCATGGCGGGCTGCGTCCAGCGCCGCCAGCTCGACCAGCTCGTCGAGTGCCGTCCCGTCATCGGCGCAGGCGATGAAGCGTGCGCCCAGCGCGGGGGTGAGCGCGGGCGCGTCGAGGTGGAACTCGCGGCCGTCGATGCGGCAGCGTGCGGGCAGCGTGTCCGCCCGCAGGAACGCCGCGGCCAGCTTCGCGCCGACGCCGGATTCGGTCGGAGTGGTGCTCGTGCGGTCGGTCTCCAGCGGGCCGCCGACGATGATGCGGCCGGTGCAGCTGAGCACCCAGGCGCCGTCTGTGGGCCATACCTCCGACAGGTCCGCGCCTGCGGCGAGGCGGGCGACGAGGCCGCGGCGGCGGTTGCGGGCGGCGACCGCGCCCGCCTCCCGCTCGGCCCAGAGCACCGTGTCGATCCGGTCGGTGACATCGCGGAACGACACCTCGGCAGGAACCGCGAACAGCGGCAGCCGGTGCCGCCGGCAGGCGTCGACCAGGTCGGCGGGCACGGGCCCGAGCAGCGCCTCACCCGCGCCGAGCGCGGCGACCCCGGCCCCGGCGAGCGCGGCGACGAACACCTCGGAGTCGGCGGGCTCGCGCCGCCACATCATGCCGGTGAGCACGACCTCGCCGCCCGCGAGGTAGCGGGCGGGGTCGAGCAGGTCGGTCGTGTACGCGTTGCGCGCCACCGGGCGGTCGAGTTCGCCGTGCCCGGCGAGCACGGGAAGCGGGACACCAGGGTGTTCCAGCACGTCACGTAGCCGCATGCGCACCGCCTTTGTCGTAACCTCCAAAGAGCCTAGCCAGGCTTTGTTGCAGTTTCGGTCCTTCTCACCCTTCTACGCCAGGGGGCGGGGCAGTTGACTCATCCCATGTCGCTGGCCGCGTTCAACGACCTGCCGCAGGCGCAGGCCGAGGAGGAGCTGCGGGCCTGCTGCGCCGCGCGGGCGTGGGCGCGCGCGGTGGCCGCCGCGCGGCCGTACCCGGGCCATGCCGAGCTGCGCGAAGTCGCGGCGGGGGCGGTGGCCGCACTGTCCTGGCCGGACATCGAGCAGGCGCTGGCCGCGCATCCCCGGATCGGCGAGCGCGCCGCGGGCGCGAGCCGCGAGGCGGCGTGGTCACGGCAGGAGCAGTCCGGCGCGACGGCGGCCGGCGAGCAGGCCGCGGCCGCGCTGATCGACGCGAACCGGGCGTACGAGGAGCGCTTCGGCCACGTCTTCCTCATCTTCGCGAGCGGGAAGTCGGCGGAGCAGATGCTGGCGGCGGCCCGGGAGCGGCTGGACCACGACGAGGCGACCGAGCGCGAGGTGGTACGCCGCGAGCTGACGGCGATCACCCTGCTGCGCCTGGAACGGTTGGTGACGGCGTGACGCTCTCCACGCACGTGCTGGACACCTGCCGCGGCGAACCGGCCGCGGATGTGCAGGTGACGCTGCAACGGCTGGGGCAGTACGGCTGGGTGACGGTGGCGACGGGGGCCACGAACACCGACGGGCGGCTGTCGGACTGGGTGCCGGCCGAGCAGTGGCTGGTGGGCCGCTACGGCCTGCGCTTCGACGTCGCGGCGTACCAGGGGCTGGGCAGTTTCTTCCCCGAGGTGACGGTCGTGTTCGACGTGACCGACCCGGCGCGGCACCTGCACGTGCCGCTGCTGCTGAGCAAGTTCGGCTACACCACCTACCGGGGGTCCTGATGGCGATCCACCTGGGGCCCAACCGCTACGGCAAGGCGGAGTGCCGCCTGGTCGCGGTGGCCCGGGACGGCGAGCACACGCTCACCGACCTGAACGTGAGCACCCGGCTGGCGGGCCGCCTCGACGCGACCCACCTGACCGGCGACAACAGCGACGTGCTGCCCACCGACACGCAGAAGAACACGGTGTACGCGTTCGCCCGGCGGGGCGTCGCCGCGATCGAGGAGTTCGGGCTGGACCTGGCCCGGCACTTCGTCGCGGGCACGGACGCGGTCGAGCGGGCGCAGGTGCACGTCGAGGCGTACGGCTGGCGGCGGCTGGGCGGGCACTCGTTCGCCCGCGCGGGCGACGAGGTGCGTACCGCGACGCTGACCGCGACCGCCGGGCAGGCCTGGGCGGTCGGCGGGCTGCACGGGCTGACCCTGCTGAACACGACCGGCTCGGAGTTCCGGGGCTTCCCCCGCGACCGGTACACGACGCTGCCCGAGGCGAGCGACCGCATCCTGGCCACGGCGGTGGACGCGCGCTGGCGCTTCGCCTCGCTGGAGGTGGACTGGGACGCCGCGTTCGAGCAGATCCGCGGCCATCTCATCGCCGCTTTCGTGGAGACCTACAGCCGCTCCTTGCAGCAGACGCTGTACGCGATGGGCGAGCGGGTGCTGGCGCACGTGCCGGAGGTGGCCGAGGTGCGGCTGGCGCTGCCGAACCGGCACCACTTCCTGGTGGACCTGTCGCCGTTCGGGCTCGACAACCCGGACACGGTCTACTTCGCGGCAGACCGGCCGTACGGGCTGATCGAGGGCACGGTGCAACGCGACGACGCGCCGGAGCCGGGGCTAGCGTGGGACCTGGGAGCGGCCTGATGGACTTCCTGAACCCGGCGACCTGGGCCGATGCGCTGAAGATGAAGGCGGAGCGGCCCGACGCGGTGCCGATCGCGGGCGGCACCGACGTGATGGTCGAGCTGAACTTCCACCGGCGGCGGCCCCCGGCGCTGCTCGACCTGACCCGGATCGGCGAGCTGAGCACCTGGGACCTCGACGGCGACACGCTGCGCCTCGGCGCCGGAGTCAGCTACGCGCGCATCATGGCGGAACTCGGCGAGCAGCTCCCGGGGCTGGCCATGGCCGCGCGCACGGTCGGTTCGCCGCAGATCCGCAACCGGGGCACGGTCGGCGGCAACCTCGGCTCGGCCTCCCCGGCCGGTGACGCCCATCCGCCGCTGCTGGCCGCCGGGGCCCGGGTCGAGCTGGCGTCGGTACGCGGCACCCGCCTGGTCCCCGTGGACGAGTTCTTCACCGGGCCGAAGCGCAGCGTGCTCGCGCCCGACGAGCTGATCGCGGCGGTGCTGGTGCGCCCCGCCGCCGGTCCCGAGCAGTTCTCGAAGATCGGCACCCGCAACGCGATGGTGATCGCGGTCAGCTCGTTCGCGCTGGCCCTGCACCCGGACCGGCGCGCGGTCGGCACCGGGATCGGCTCGGCCGCGCCGACCCCGCGCCGGGCCGCCGAGGCGGAGCTGTTCGCCGCCGGACAGCTGCCCTGGGACACCCTCGGCGCGCTCGACCCCGACGTCGTACGGCGCTTCGGGGAGCTGGTCGCGGCGGCCGCCGCGCCGATCGACGACGTGCGCGGCACGGCCGCGTACCGCCGCCACGCGCTCGCCGTGATGGCACGGCGCACGCTGACCTGGGCCTGGAGGGACCTATGCGGGTGACCTGCACGGTCAACGGAGTGGACCGGACCGCCGACGACGTCTGGGAGGGCGAGAGCCTGCTCTACGTGCTGCGCGAGCGGCTCGGCCTGCCCGGCAGCAAGAACGCCTGCGAGCAGGGCGAGTGCGGCTCGTGCACGGTGTACCTGGACGGCACGGCGGTGTGCGCCTGCCTCGTCGCCGCGGGCCAGGCCGCCGGGCGCGACGTCCGGACCGTCGAGGGGCTCGCCCCGGAGGGCGGGCTCGACCCGGTGCAGCGCGCGTTCCTGCAGGCGGGCGCGGTGCAGTGCGGCTTCTGTACGCCGGGCCTCATCGTCTCGGTGCACGACCTGCTGGCCCACAACCCGCAGCCCACCGACCCGGAGATCCGCGAGGCGCTGGCCGGGAACCTGTGCCGCTGCACCGGCTACGAGAAGATCATGGACGCGGTACGCCTGGCCGCCGCGGACGGGGCGGGGGCGGCATGAGAACCGTCATCAACGGGTGCGCGATCGCGACGGTCGACGCCGCCGGCACCGAGTACCCGCACGGGCACCTGGTGCTCGACGGGGACCGGATCACGGCGGTCGGCGCGGGCGACTTCGACGGGCCCGCCGACCAGGTCGTCGACGGCCGGGGCTGCCTGGCCACGCCCGGCCTGGTCAACACCCACCACCACCTCTACCAGTGGGCCACCCGGGGGCTCGCCCAGCAGAGCAACCTGTTCGACTGGCTCGTCGAGCTGTACCCGGTGTGGGCCGGGCTGGACGACGAGCTGGTGTACGTCACCACGTCGGCCGGGCTCGGCGCGCTGGCCCTGTCCGGCTGCACCACCGCCGCCGACCACCACTACGTGTTCCCGCGCGGCTCCGGCGACCTCATCGGCACCCAGGCGGAAGCGGCCGCGGCGATCGGCGTACGGCTGCACGCCTGCCGGGGCTCGATGGACCTCGGCACGTCGCAGGGCGGGCTGCCGCCGGACAGCGTCGTCGAGTCCACGGACGCGGCGCTGGCCGCGACCGCCGAGGCGATCGAGCGGCACCACGACCCCTCGCCGTCGTCGCGGATGCGCGTCGCCGTCGCGCCGTGCTCGCCGTTCTCGGTCACCTCCGACCTGATGCGCGAGGGCGCGTCGCTGGCGCGGGCGCACGGCGTACGCCTGCACACGCACCTGGCCGAGACGGTCGAGGAGGACGCGTTCTGCCGCGAGCGCTTCGGCTGCACGCCCGTCGAGTACGCCGAGAAGCTCGGCTGGCTCGGCGACGACGTGTGGCTCGCGCACGGCGTGCACCTCGACGACGGCGCGGTGGCCCGGCTCGGCGCCACCGGCACCGGCGTGGCGCACTGCCCCAGCTCCAACGCCCGCCTCGGAGCCGGGATCGCCCGGGTGCGCGACCTGCTCGACGCGGGCGCGCCGGTCGGGCTCGGCGTGGACGGCGCCGCCTCGCAGGAGGCCGGTGAGCTGGGGCCGGAGCTGCGGCAGGCGATGCTCGCGGCCCGCTTCCGGGGCGGCCCGGCCGCGCTCACCGCCCGCGAGGCGCTGGCCCTGGGCACCACCGGCGGGGCCCGCTGCCTGGGCCGCGACGGCGAGCTGGGCAGCCTGGAGCCGGGCAAGCTCGCCGACATCGTGCTGTGGCGCCTGGACGGCCTCGGCCACGCCGGCATCGAGGACCCGGTCGCGGCGCTGGTCTTCGGCCCGCCCGCCCCGGTCGAGGCGGTGCTCGTCGGCGGGCAGCTCGTGGTGCGTACCGGCCGTCTCATCCACGCCGACGAGGACTCCCTGGCCCGCGACCTCACCCGCGTCAGCCGCACCCTGCTACGGAAGGCCGGCCGATGACCACGGTGCATGTGGGGT
The DNA here is from genome assembly GCF_016862575.1 of Catellatospora bangladeshensis. Classification (GTDB taxonomy): domain Bacteria; phylum Actinomycetota; class Actinomycetes; order Mycobacteriales; family Micromonosporaceae; genus Catellatospora; species Catellatospora bangladeshensis. The sequence continues at coordinate 270,965 of NZ_BONF01000016.1, forward strand.
TGCCGGCGGCGGTGGACGGCGGGGTGGGCGCGAGCCCGCAGCGGCCGGACGGGCGGCTGAAGGTGACCGGCGAGTTCGCGTTCTCGTCGGATCTGTGGGCCGACGACATGCTGTGGGGTGCGACGCTGCGCAGCCCGCACCCGCGCGCGCGGATCACCGCGCTGGACATCGGCCCGGCGCTGCGGGTGCCGGGCGTGTACGCCGTGCTGACCCACGAGGACGTGCCGGGCGCGCCGCTCTACGGCCTGGAGCACGTCGATCAGCCGGTGCTCGCCGCCCGGGAGATCCGTTACCAGGGCGAGCCGATCGTGATCGTGGCCGCCGACCACCCGGAGACCGCGCGCCGCGCGGCCCGCCTGGTCGAGGTCGCCTACGACGTGCTCGACCCGGTGACGGAGCTTGCGGCGGCCCTCGACCCGGCCGGTCCGCAGGTGCACGCGGACCGGCCGAACCTGCTGCGCCACGTGCCGATCCGGCGCGGCGACCCGCACGCCACGGCCGCGGTGGTGGTGACGGGGGAGTACGAGGTCGGCATGCAGGACCAGGCATTCCTCGGCCCGGAGTCCGGCCTGGCCGTGCCCGCCGAGGACGGCGGCATCGACCTCTACATCGCCACCCAGTGGCTGCACGTGGACCAGCGGCAGGTCGCCGCCTGCCTGGGCCTGCCGCCCGAGAAGGTGCGGCTGACCCTGTCCGGGGTGGGCGGCGCGTTCGGCGCGCGGGAGGACCTGTCCATGCAGGTGCACGCCTGCATGCTGGCGCTGCATACGGGCCGCCCGGTGAAGATGGTGTACGGCCGCGAGGAGTCGTTCTTCGGCCACGTGCACCGGCACCCGGCCCGGCTGCGCTACGAGCACGGCGCCGACGCCGACGGCCGGCTCGTCTACGTGAAGGCGCGCATCCTGCTCGACGGGGGCGCGTACGCGTCCAGCACCGGCGCGGTGGTGGCCAACGCGGCGACGCTCGGCGTCGGCCCGTACGACGTGCCGAACGTGGTCATGGACGCGTACGGGCTCTACACGAACAACCCGCCGTGCGGGGCGATGCGCGGCTTCGGCGCGGTGCAGGCGTGCTTCGCGTACGAGTCGCAGATGGACAAGCTGGCGGCCGCGCTCGGCCTCGATCCGGTGGAGGTGCGGGTGCGCAACGCGCTGACCACCGGCGACCTGATGCCGACCGGGCAGGTCGTGGAGGGCCCGGCGCCGGTCGCCGAGCTGCTCCGGCTGGTCCGGGAGCGGCCCCCGGCCCCCGCCGTGGGGGACTTCCTGCCCGGCGGCACCGCGAACACGACCCGGGGCGAGGGCGTGGTGCGCGGCGTCGGGTTCGGCATCGGCATCAAGAACGTGTGCTTCTCGGAGGGCTTCGACGACTTCGCCACCGCCCGGGTCCGGCTGGAGCTGGTCGGCGGGCGGCCCGCGGTGCTCGTGCACACGGCCGCGGCCGAGGTCGGGCAGGGCCTGGTCACCGTACAGGCGCAGATCGTGCGCACCGAGCTGGGCGTCGAGCAGGTCACCATCGCCCCCGCCGACACGGCCGTGGGCAGCGCGGGCTCGTCCTCGGCGTCACGCCAGACCTACATGACCGGCGGCGCCGTCCGCGCAGCCTGCCAGGCCATCCGCACCCGCCTGCTGGAGAGGTTAGGAAGGGCACCTTCTACTACGGATAACGATAAGAAGGTGCCCTTCCTTGCTCTCGAGGAGATCGCGGAGCTGCTGGGGGAGGGGGCGATCGAGGAGACGGTGGAGTGGCGGCACCGGCCCACCCATCCGCTCGACCCGGCGACCGGGCAGGGGGACGCGCATGTGCAGTACGCGTTCGCGGCGCACCGGGCCACCGTGGACGTCGATCTGGAGCTGGGGCTGGTGAAGGTGGTCGAGATCGTGACCGCGCAGGACGTCGGCAAGGCGGTGAATCCGGGGGCCGTGGCGGGGCAGATCCAGGGCGGCACGGCGCAGGGGCTCGGGCTCGCGCTGATGGAGGAGATCCAGGTCGTGGACGGGAAGGTGCGCAATCCGTCCTTCACCGACTATCTGCTCCCTACGATCATGGACATGCCGCCGATGTCGCTGGACGTGCTGGAGCTCGCCGACCCGCACTCGCCGTACGGGCTGCGCGGCGTCGGAGAACCGCCTACGATCTCGTCCACACCGGCTGTGGTGGCGGCGATACGCGCCGCAACCGGCGCGGCGCTGACCCGGGTGCCCGTACGGCCCGAACACATCGTGGGAGTGTGAGTGACCGACATCCTGAGCCCCGCGGCGGTCGAGTTCGTCACCGAGCTGCAGCGCCGCTTCCGCCCCCGGCGCGACGAGCTGCTGGCCGCGCGGGCGCGCCGCCAGGAGGAGCTGGACCGGACCGGCACGCTGGACTTCCTGCCGGAGACCGCTTCCATCCGGGAGGCCGAGTGGGCGGTGGCCGAGGCGCCGCCGGACCTGGTGGACCGCCGCGTCGAGATCACCGGCCCGACCGACCGCAAGATGACGATCAACGCGCTCAACTCCGGCGCGAAGGTCTGGCTGGCCGACCTGGAGGACGCCAACACGCCGCACTGGGCCAACGTGGTCGGCGGCCAGCGCAGCCTCTTCGAGGCGGTGCGCCGGACCATCAGCCTCCAGCAGGGCGACAAGCTCTACGCGCTGCACCCCGGGCCGCTGCCCACCATCGTGGTGCGCCCGCGCGGCTGGCACCTGGACGAGCGCCACTTCGAGGTGGACGGCTCGCCGGGCGTCGCCGCGCTGGTCGACTTCGGGCTGCACTTCTTCCACAACGCCGCCGAGCTGCTGGCCCGCGGCAGCGGGCCGTACTACTACCTGCCCAAGATGGAGAGCCATCTGGAGGCGCGGCTGTGGAACGACGTGTTCTGCGCCGCGCAGGAACTGCTCGACATCCCGCACGGCAGCATCCGGGCCACCGTGCTGATCGAGACGATCACCGCCGCGTTCGAGATGGACGAGATCCTCTGGGAGCTGCGCGAGCACGCCAGCGGCCTGAACGCGGGCCGGTGGGACTACCTGTTCAGCCTGATCAAGAAGTTCCGGGCGCACGCCTCGTACACGCTGCCCGACCGGGCCGACGTGACCATGGCCGCGCCCTTCCTGCGGGCGTACGCGCAGCTGCTCGTGAAGACCTGCCACCGGCGGGGCGCGTTCGCGATGGGCGGCATGGCGGCGTTCATCCCCAACCGGCGCGACCCCGAGGTGACCGCGACCGCGCTGGCCAAGGTGCGCCAGGACAAGGAGCGTGAGGCCGCCGACGGCTTCGACGGCTCCTGGGTGGCGCATCCGGACCTGGTGCCGGTCTGCCTGGAGGTCTTCGACAAGGCGCTCGGCGGGCAGCCGAACCAGCTCGACCGGCAGCGGCCGGACGTCCAGGTGGCCGCGCGCGACCTGCTCGACGTGAGCACGGTGCCGGGCGCGATCACGCGGGCGGGGCTGCGCACCAACATCGACGTCGGCATCCGCTACATCCAGTCCTGGCTCAGCGGCAACGGCGCGGCGGCCATCAACAACCTGATGGAGGACGCCGCGACCGCCGAGATCTCCCGCTCCCAGCTGTGGCAGTGGATGCACAACGGGGCGACCCTCGACGACGGCACTCCGATCAGTCGTGAGCTGCTGGAAGGCATGATCGAGGCGGAGATGGCAGCGCTGGGCCCGGACTTCGCGACCGCGCGCAAGCTGTTCGAGCAGGTGGCCCTGGCCGACGACTTCACCGAGTTCCTGACCGTGCCGGCCGGCGAGCTGATCGACTGATGTCGTCACCGGCCGGAGAGTTCCTGGGGGTGCCCCGGGAGCCGCGCGACGGGACGAGCCGGGTGCCGCTGCCCGAGCTGGACCGGCGGCTGGCCGTGGCCGACGGCGTGCTGCGCGACCGGTGGCCGGGCGAGCCGCCCGGCCGCCAGCCGCTGCACACCGTGTACGTGCCCGCCGACCGGGTGCGCACCGGCCTGGCGCAGCGCTGGGGCGAGCAGGCGCTCGCGGCGCTGTCCGAGCACGGGCTGCCCTACCCGGTGGAGCTGCACGAGCGGATCAGCCGGAAGCTCGCGACCGAGCCGATCGAGGACCTGCGGGTCGACTTCGAGGACGGCTACGGCCGCCGCGAGGACGCCACCGAGGACGCGCACGCGCGTGCCATGGCCGCGTTCATCGCGGGGCGCCCGGCGCCGTTCTGCGGCATCCGGATCAAGAGCCTGGAGGCCGACACCAGGGCGCGGGCGGTGCGCACGCTGGAGCGTTTCCTCGACGCGCTGGGCACGATCCCGCCCGGCTTCGTGATCACGCTGCCCAAGGTCAGCTCGGTGGGCCAGGTCGAGGCCATGGTCTATCTGTGCCGCCTGCTCGAACCCGCCGCCGGGCAGCTGCGCTTCGAGCTGCAGGTGGAGATGCCACAGGCGGTGCTCGGGCCGGACGGCCGGTGCCCGCTGCCCGCGATGATCCACGCCGCCCAGGGCCGTTGCACGGGGCTGCACTACGGCACGTACGACTACTCGGCGGCGCTGGGCATCGCGGCGGCGTACCAGTCGATGGAGCATCCCGCGGCCGACCACGCCAAGGCGGTCATGCAGGTCGCGGCGGCGGGCACGGGCGTACGCGTCGCCGACGGCTCCACCAACGTGCTGCCCGTCGGTGACACGGACGCCGTGCACGCCGCGTGGGCGCTGCACCTGCGGCTCGTGCGCCGGAGCCTGGAGCGCGGCTTCTACCAGGGCTGGGACCTGCACCCGGCGCAGCTGCCGACGCGCTACGCGGCGGCGTACACCTTCTTCCGGGAGGGGGCGCCGGCCGCGGCGACGCGGCTGCGGGCGTGGCTGGCCGGCCGCGACAGCGCCGCGCAGCGGGAGAGCGGCGCCCGCGACACCGGCTACCTCGACGAACCCGCGACGGCGCGGGCACTGGCCGGATTCCTGCGGCGCGCGCTGGAATGCGGCGCGCTGCATTCCGGTGAATTCGGCGTCGATCGATCTATGCTGGACGGGCTGTGAACTACGACCTCATCCTCCGCTCGCGCCGGACGCTGCTGCCCGGCGGCGAGCAGCCCGCCGACGTCGGCGTCCGCGACGGCGTCATCGCCGCGGTCGCCGGGCACCAGGCGCTGACCGGCCACGACGTGATCGACCTGGGCGAGTGCGCGCTGCTGCCCGGCCTCGTCGACACGCACGTGCACGTCAACGAGCCCGGCCGCACCGAGTGGGAGGGCTTCGACACCGCCACCCGGGCCGCCGCGGCGGGCGGCGTCACCACGATCGTCGACATGCCGCTGAACTCGATCCCGCCCACCGTGGACCCGCACGCACTGTGGGTGAAGCGCGCCGCGGCGGCCGAGCAGTGTTATGTGGACGTCGGCTTCTGGGGCGGCGCCGTGCCCGGCAACCTGAAGTCCCTGCCCGCGCTGCACGAGCAGGGCGTGTTCGGGTTCAAGGCGTTCCTCATCGACTCCGGCGTGCCCGAGTTCCCGCCGCTGGACCCCGCGGGGCTGGCCGACGCGCTGGCCGCCGTCGACGCGCTGTTCGTGGTGCATGCCGAGGATCCCGCACTGGTCGGCGAAGCGCACGGCACGCGCTTCGCCGACTTCGTCGCGTCCCGCCCGGCGCGGGCCGAGGCGAGCGCCGTCGCCGCGGCGATCGAGGCGGCCCGGCACACCGGGGCCCGGGTGCACATCCTGCACCTGGCCGCCGCCGACGCGCTGCCGCTGCTGGCCGCCGCGCGCCGCGAGGGCGTCCGGGTCACCGCCGAGACCTGCCCGCACTACCTCGTGCTCGACGCGGCCGACGTGCCCGACGGGGCGACGCAGTACAAGTGCTGCCCGCCGATCCGGGACCGGTCCCATCAGGACGCGCTGTGGGAGGCGCTGGCCGACGGTCTGATCGACTGCGTGGTGTCGGACCACTCGCCGTGCCCGCCGGAGCTGAAGCGGGGCGACTTCGGCAGCGCCTGGGGCGGCATCGCCTCGGTGCAGCTCGGCCTGCCGCTGGTGTGGACGGCGGCGCGGCGGCGCGGGCACAGCCTGGCGGACGTGGTGCGCTGGATGGCCGCCAACACCGCCGGCCTGGTCGGGCTGGGCCGCAAGGGGCGCATCGCCGAGGGTGCCGACGCCGACCTGGTCGCGTTCGACGCCGACGCCGAGTTCACCGTGGACGCCGCCACGCTGCTGCACCGGCACCATGTGTCGCCGTACCACGGCCGGAAGCTGCGCGGCGTGGTCCGCGACACCTGGTTGCGCGGCCGCCTCGCCGGCGCCGAGCCGATCGGCCGCCTGCTGGAACGGGGGCGTCCGTGACCGCCGAGCAGAGGGAGGCGATCGGGTGACCTTCGAGGAGCTGCTGGATCTGGCGTCGCGCAACGTCGGGGGCAGCGTCGTCGCGGCCAACGACGAGTTCTTCGCCGAGCGCGACAACCTGATCAACCCGTGGGCGCCCACCTTCACCCCGCGCACCTTCGGCGCCAAGGGCCAGGTGTACGACGGCTGGGAGACCCGCCGCCGGCGCGAGCCCGGCCACGACCACGCCGTGCTCCGGCTCGGCGTGCCCGGCGTCGTGCACGGCGTCGTCGTGGACACCGCGTTCTTCACCGGCAACTACCCGCCCGAGGCGGCGGTGGACGGCTGCCGCCTGCCCGGCTACCCGTCCCCTGACGAGCTGGCCGGGGCCGACTGGTTCCCGCTGGTCGAGCGCGCGGCGCTGCACGGCGACACGCGCAACCGGTTCACCGTCGGCGCGAGCCGCGTGGTCACCCACGTCCGGCTCACCATCCACCCCGACGGCGGGGTCGCCCGGCTGCGGGTGTACGGCGAGCCCGTGCCCGACCCCGAGCTGCTGCCCGACACGTGCGACCTGGCCGCGGCCGAGATCGGCGGGCGCGTCACCGACTGCAGCGACCGCTTCTACGGCTCACCCGGCAACCTGCTGCTGCCCGGCCTGGCCGCGAGCATGGGCGAGGGCTGGGAGACGCGGCGGCGCCGCGACCACGGCAACGACTGGGTGCGGGTACGCCTGGCTGCGCCGGGCGTGCTCCGCCTGGCCGAGCTGGACACCTCGCACTTCAAGGGCAACGCCCCGGGCTGGGCGCGGCTGACCGGCGGGGACGGCGAGCCGCTGCTGCCCCGGGTCCGGCTGCAGCCCGACACCCGTCACCGGTTCCGGCTCGCCCACGACGGGCCGGTGGACGAGGTGCGCCTGGACATCTACCCCGACGGCGGCATGGCCCGGCTGCGCCTGTACGGCAGCCTCACGGCCGGCGCCCGGGAGAGGCTCGCCGCACAGTGGGCGGATCGGGAGGCAGGGGGAGGATGAAGCATGGCCGTCGGGGGATTGCTGCTCGCCGCGGGGGCGGGCCGGCGCTACGGGATGCCCAAGGCGTACGCGTCGGTGCCGGGCGACGGGGAACTGATGGTGCAGCGCGGGCTGCGCACGCTGCGCGAAGGTGACTGCGATCCGGTGGTGGTGGTGCTCGGCGCGGGCGCGGAACGGGCGCCACAGCTGCCCGGGGCGCTGGTCGTCGTGAACGAGGACTGGCCCAGCGGGATGGGCTCGTCGCTGCGGGCGGGGTTGGCGGCCCTGCCCGCGCAGGTGGACGCTGTAGTGGTGCTGCTGGTGGACACGCCCGGGATCACGGCCGAGGCGGTGCGCCGGGTCGGGTCCGGGGCCGGACCCGCCACCCTGCGCGTCGCCACGTACGGCGGGGACGGCGGGCATCCCGTGCTGCTCGGCCGGGACCACTGGGCGGGGGCGGCGGAGCTGGCCGTCGGCGACGTCGGCGCCCGGCCGTACCTGGCCCGGCACGAGGTCGAGACGGTGCCCTGCGACGACGTCTCCGACGGGGCGGACGTGGACGTGCCCCATGCGTGACGTGCTCGACGACCTGCTCCGCTGGTGGGAGCGGGGCGCGGTCACGGGCCTGGCGACGGTGGTGCGGACCTGGCAGTCCGCACCCCGCCGCCCCGGCGCCGCGATGCTCGTCGGGCCGGACGGGGAGGCCGTCGGCAGCGTGTCCGGCGGCTGCGTCGAAGCCGCCGTGTACGAGGTCGCCCAGCAGGTCGCCGCCGACCCGGCGGCCGCGCCCGCGCGGGAGCGCTACGGCATCAGCGACGAGGACGCCTACGCCGCCGCGCTGACCTGCGGCGGCACCATCGAGGTGTTCGTCGAGCAGGTCTCCCGGGAGACGTTCCCGCAGCTCGGCGAGGTGGCGGCGGCGATCCGCGAGGGCCGGCCGGTGGCCGTGGCGACCTGCGTCGAGCCGGCCGACTCGCCGCGCTACGGCCGCCGCCTGGTGGTGTGGGAGCGGGGCACGGCGGGCTCGTTCGGGTCGCCCCGGCTCGACGACGCCGTCGCCGACGACGCCCGGGGGCTGCTCGCCGCCGGGCGCACCGGGATGCTGCACTACGGCATGGACGGCGAGCGGCGCGGCGACGCGATCGCGGTGTTCGTGAACGCGTACGCGCCGCCCGCCCGCATGATCGTGTTCGGGGCGATCGACTTCGCCGCCGCGGTGGCCCGGATCGGGCGCTTCCTCGGCTATCACGTCACCGTGTGCGACGCGCGGCCCGTGTTCGCGACCACCCGCCGCTTCCCGGCCGCCGATGAGGTCGTGGTGCAGTGGCCGCACCGCTACCTGGCCGACGAGGCGGCCGCGGGGCGCGTGGACGAGCGGACGGTGCTGTGCGTGCTCACCCACGACCCGAAGTTCGACGTGCCGCTGCTGGAGGTGGCGCTGCGGCTGCCCGTGGCGTACGTCGGCGCGATGGGGTCCCGCCGTACCCACGACGACCGGACCGCCCGGCTGCGCGAGCACGGCATGACCGAGGCCGAGCTGGGCCGCCTGCGCGCGCCGATCGGCCTGGACCTGGGCGCGCGCACGCCGGAGGAGACCGCCGTCAGCATCGCCGCCGAGATCATCGCCGTCCGCTGGGGCGGCACCGGCGCCACCCTCACCGACGTCCCCGGCCCCATCCACCACCAGGGCGTCCTCGCCGACCTCTGACCCTGGCGACGGGCGGTCCCGCGCCACGCCGTGCCGCGCCGGGCCGTGCCGCGTGGCGGCGCGCTTGGCGCCTCGCGCCGCGACGCCTCCGGCCATGGTCACTGTCTCGTGTCGAAACCTATGGTCAGACCACGGGTTGTGACACGAAACACCGATCTTCAGCGACCCGGCGCAGCGGGTCGGCTTGGGGGAGCGCTCTGACCTAGCCTTTAGTCGGCCCAGTCCGGCGGCGGTGGCCGGTTACCGGGGGGCGGTGTCGTCGGGCGGGAGGTGGCGTGCGGCGGCCATCGCCGCGTAGGCCGGTGCCAGCAGTGTCGCGAGGTCAGTGCCGCGAACGGCGATCCCGGTCGGGCCGAGGCGGCGGAGCACGTGGTCGGCGGGCAGGTCCGGGACGGGCGGCAGCGGCGGCAGCTCCCCGGCGTCCCAGAACCCTTCCAGCGCCGCGCCGGTGCCGTCGTCAGCGGAGGGCAGCTCCGGCGGCAGCGTGCCGATCCGCTGTGCGCGGTGCTCACGCAGCCCGTCCAGCAGCACCTCGCGGGCCAGGCCGCGCCAGCGCAGGATGTCGAACGGGTCCGCGTCGAACCGCTCCGCCAGCAGGAAGCAGACCGCCGCGGCGTGCTTGCACGGGTTGCCCCAGTCCGGGCAGGAGCAGTCGATCTCCAGCTCGTGCATGGCAGGGAACAGCGACAGCCGCAGCGGCCGCAGCACATCTTCGATCTCCTCGGGCATCTGCCCCGCCAGCAGGGCGGCGCTGAAAGCGGCCTGCCCGGCGAGCGCGGCGACGATCCGCTCCTGTTCGGCGGGCCGGTAGATCGGCACGGTGAGGTAGACGGCGTAGGGCTTCGGCCGGGAACCTTGCACAGCGGCCCGGACCTCAGCCTCATCGATCGTGAGCGACAGGACCTGGCCGGTGCGCGCGTACGACTTGCCGCGGGTGAGCCGGCTCGCGGTCTCGGGCGTCTCGATCGCGGCCAGGAAGCGGCGCGACCACCAGGTGGTGGCGATGGCGCCCCGCTGGCTGCGGGCCTTGATGCCGTCGGCGGGCAGCCGCGGCTTGGACACCGGGAACCAGCCCCACCCGCGCTGCTCCGACCCGCCCTCAGGGTCCTCGGTGTCGTCGGGGTGTCCCGTGGCGTCCGGCCCGTCGGCGAACGGGTCGAAGTCTCCGGACACGACGTCGCCGTCGGGGTCGAAGCCGCGGACGGCACGCCCGGGATCGGTGCCGGAGCCGTGGGGGCCGGTGCTGGGGCGGCGGGCCATCGGTTGCCTCCTACTCGACGACCGCGTCGCGGGCCAGGGTGACCAGCTCGCGCAGGGCCTGGGTGGACAGCTCGGTCAGCCACGCCTCGCCGGTGCCGACGGTGGCCTCGGCGAGCGCCTTCTTCTGCACGAGCACCGCGTCGATGCGCTCCTCCAGCGTGCCCGCGCACAGCAGCTTGCGCACCTGCACGTTCCGGCGCTGCCCGATACGGAACGCACGGTCGGTGGCCTGGTCCTCGACGGCCGGGTTCCACCAGCGGTCGACATGGATGACGTGGTTGGCGGCGGTCAGGTTGAGCCCGACGCCGCCCGCCTTGAGCGACAGCACGAACATGCTCGGCCCGCCGGGCTCCTGGAACGACACGACCATGCCGTCGCGGGTCTTCTTGTCCACCCCGCCGTGCAGGAACGGCACCGCCTGCCCGAACCGCGCCGCCAGGTGCTCGGACAGCATCCCGCCGAACTCGGCGAACTGCGTGAACAACAGCACCTTCTCACCGGCGGCGAGGACCTCCTCGCAGATCTCCTCAACCCGGGCCACCTTGCCGGACCGCCCGGCGACGCGCGAGCCGTCCTTGAGCAGCTGCGCGGGATGGTTGCAGACCTGCTTGAGCTTGGTCAGCGTGGCCAGGATGAGCCCACGCCGGTCGATGCCCTCGGCGGCCTCGATCTGCGCCATCATGTCGTCGAGCACGCTCTGGTAGAGGGCGGCCTGCTCGCGGGTGAGGTTGCAGGCGACCGTCATCTCGATCTTCTCGGGCAGGTCGGAGATGATCGTCGGGTCGGTCTTGACCCGCCGCAGCAGGAACGCGCCGGTGACCTGGCGCAGCCGCGCGGCGGCCGCCTCGTCGCCGTCCCGCTCGATCGGCACCGCGAAGCGCCGCTTGAACGTCTCCGTGCTGCCCAGCAGCCCCGGGCTGGCGAACTCCAGGATCGAGTGCAGGTCGGCGAGCCGGTTCTCCACGGGCGTGCCGGTCAGCGCGATGCGCCGGGGCGCGGGCAGGGCGCGGATGGCCCGGGACTGCTTGGCCGCCGCGTTCTTGATCGCCTGGGCCTCGTCGACCACGATGCGCCGCCAGCCGACCTCGGCCAGCTCCGCCTGGTCACGCAGGGCCAGCGAGTACGTCGTCAGGACCAGGTCCACCCCGGCGACGGCGTCGCGGAACTGCTCGCCGGTGAGCCGCTCGGCGCCGTGGTGCACGTGCACGGCCAGCTTCGGCGCGAACCGCGCCGCCTCGCGCTGCCAGTTGGCCACCAGCGACATCGGGCAGATCAGCAGCGTGGGGCCGGTGGCGCCGGTCTGGCGTTCGCGCTCCAGCAGGGCGAGCACCTGGATGGTCTTGCCCAGGCCCATGTCGTCGGCGAGCACCGCGCCCAGGCCGAGATCATCCATGAAGGACAGCCAGCCCAGACCCCTTTCCTGGTATGGCCGCAGCGCCGCGCCGAAGCCGTCGGGCGTGGGCAGCGCGGCGTACGCGCCGTCGGCGCCGTGCAGCAGGCCGCCCAGCCAGCCGGTCGCGGTGACGCCGACCAGGGGCAGCCCGGCGTCGGCGTCGTCGCCGAGCAGTCCCACTTTGAGCACGTCGCGCGCGGTCATGCCGCGCTGCCGGGTGCGGGCCAGCCGCTTGAGGCCGTCGGCGAGGCGGCGCTGGTCGACCTCGACCCACTGGCCGCGTACCCGCACCAGGGGCGTCTTCGCGGCGGCCAGTGCGGTCAGCTCGGCCTCGGTCAGCACGTCGTCGCCGAGGGCGACCTGCCAGGCGTACTCGACGATGGTGTCCAGGCCCAGCTCGGAGTCCTTGGCGACGCGGCCCGGCTGCGGCGGGGTCTGCGCCGTCAGCCGCAGCCCGAGCTGCGGGCGCGGCCCGCTCCACCAGGCCGGGAGCAGCACCCCGACCCCGGCGGTCGCGACCGCCGCGGCATGCGTACGCAGGAACGCCAGCGCCCCGTCCGCGTCGAGCGCCACCGCGACCGGCGCGGGGTCGCGCAGCGCCCGCGCGAGCGCCGGATACTCCTGCGCGGCCCGCCCCAGCCCGGCCAGCAGCTCGGCTTGGGGGTCGATGCCCGCCTCGGCGAACAGCAGCGCGTTGCCGTCCAGCCGCCACACCGCACCGGCGTCCGCGACCAGCGACGGATCCTCCTGCGACTGCAGCAGCAGCTCCAGCCGCCACCCGTCGCCGTCCTCCGGCCTGCCGTTCTCGGACCCGGCCTCCGGGCCGCCGAACGACGCGGCGTCGGCCGGGGCGGCCAGGCGCAGGCAGGCACGCACCAGCCCGCCGCCGCGCCGCCCGCCCTGCTGCCACGTCTCGATCCGCTCCGCGAGTGCCGTGACCTCGCGCTGCCCCGTCTCATCGGGGTCGAGCAGGTTGTCCTCCGAGGTCAGCGCGGTGAGCCAGTGCTCGGCCGCCGGGGCGCGGCGCGGGGCACGGCCGCGCCGCGGCGGCAGCAGATCCAGCCCGGCTTCGCTGACCGCCTGCCCGGCCAGCACGTCGACCAGCGAGTCGAGGGCGGCGTCGAGCACCCACTCGGCCGGGCCGAGCCCGACCTCGTCGGGCATCCAGCACCGGAACGCGGGTGGCATCGCCGCGAGCAGCGGGATGCGCAGCGCCGCGGCCTGCAGCGACGGCGCCTGCCGCCAGGACGCGAAGAAGCAGCCGTCCTCCTCGTCGAAGTCCAGCGCCGGGACCACCAGCCCGCTGTGCACCATCCGCTCGGCGGCCTCGGCCAGCGCGGCGGCATAGCGCACCGTGGCACCGCCGATCGGGGCGAGCCGGGGCAGCAGCCGCAGGGCGACGGCCGCGTCGAGGCGTACCGTCGGCACCACCCAGCCACCCAGATGGTCCGCCACCGGCGCCTGCGGCGCGGCCTCCCGCAGCTCCCGCGACGGACACGGCCGGTCCCGGAACGCCGGCAGCGCCAGCACCGACCAGCCCGCCGTCTCCTCACCGGCGCCACCCAACCCGAACAGCTCGACCAGCTCAGGCGCGCCCACCGCGAACGGATGCGGCCGCGGCCGCTGCGACCGCCGTCCCCGCTGCGCAGGCAGCGCGCTCAGCAGCCCCGCGTCCTCGGCCCAGAACTCCCAGCCGCCCTCGCCGCTGAACACACAGTGCGCGACGAGCACAGCCCCGACCTCCCCGACCCCGCCAACCGACCGCCGCATCCTCTCACGAAAGGAAGGGCACCTTCTTAACGCTATGCGTAGA
>NZ_BONF01000017.1 GCF_016862575.1 Catellatospora bangladeshensis
GAAACCAGCCCGCGACTCGAACTTCTTCATCCCCGGCAACCCCCATGGGCACCGGCCGGCGGCTCGGACATGGCCGCAGCGACATCTGCCGCCGGGGTGGCCGCCTTCGGCTGGATCGTGGGCATCTACTCGCTCACGTTCGCGGTCGCCGCCGACATCGCCAACTGCGCCCTGCGCCCGGCCGAACGGCGCCCGTAAAGGCGCGCACACATGCTCGTGAGGATCTCGGTCATGTCACGCACGAGGTCGTCGCTGGTCTCCTGCGGGTCCAGGACAACCAGGCGACGGCCGGTAGCGGCCAGCGCCGATTCCAGATGCTCGACACCGAAACGCGCGAGCCGGTCACGGTGCTCAACCACGATCACCGCCACGTCCGGGTCGACCAGCACCCGGTGCAGGCTGCGGCGCCTGCCGTTCAAGCCCGACCCGACCTCCTTGACGATCTCACCGACCGCCAACCCCAACGCGTTGGCGCCCTCGACCGCACGGACGACCTGGCGATCCAGATCACCGCGCTGATCAGCAGATGAGACCCGGCAGTACACCACTACACGGCCTGCCGCAGCCGCCGGTCCCTCAACGATCCACGTCCCGGAAGGCGCCTGACGGACCGGAACGGGCATCTGACCGTCCCTGACCCACCGCCACGCCGTCTGACAGCTCACACCCTGACTGCGAGCCCACTCCGAAAGCTTCACCCAGACACCATACATGACAATACTTCACTACATTCGCGTACAAAGTCGGCAGCTGTTCGCAACCCCTGATGACGCAGGATCAACTTGCCAAGTCAGGAACGCGGCATACCTGCGGTGCACATCTGATCGCGTCCGTCGCGTTTAGCCGGTAGAGGGTTACGCCTAGGACGCGAAGATGCACGCCGCCCGGCTGGCCCGTACGTCTGGAACGACCCGCCTACGCCGGGCAGCTGGAAGCGTAGGCCGCCGAACTCAGGAGCGGTCAGCATTCGATGACGTTGACAGCCAGCCCTCCGCGCGAGGTCTCCTTGTACTTGATCTTCATGTCGGCGCCCGTCTCCCGCATCGTCTTGATGACCTTGTCGAGGGACACGTAATGGGTGCCGCTGCCACGTAACGCCAGCCGGGCGGCGGTTATCGCCTTGACACTGGCGACGGCGTTGCGTTCGATGCACGGGATCTGCACCAGGCCGCCGACCGGGTCGCAGGTCAGCCCGAGATTGTGCTCCATCGCGATCTCGGCGGCGTTCTCGACCTGCGCCGGGCTGCCGCCCAGCACCTCGGTCAGCCCGGCCGCCGCCATCGCACACGCCGACCCCACCTCGCCCTGGCAGCCGACCTCCGCGCCGGAGATGGAGGCGTTCTCCTTGAACAGCACTCCGATGGCCGACGCGGTGAGCAGGAACCGGACTACACCGTCGTCGTCGGCGCCGGGGACGAACTTCGTGTAGTAGTGCAGGACCGCCGGAACGATCCCGGCCGCGCCGTTGGTCGGTGCGGTCACGATCCGCCCGCCCGCCGCGTTCTCCTCGTTGACCGCCAGCGCGAACAGCGTCACCCAGTCCATCAGCCGCAGCGGATCGGTCGCGAAATGCTCGGATTCCAGCTGCCGCCGCAGTTCGCCGGCCCGGCGGGCCACCTTCAGCCCGCCGGGCAGGACGCCGTCGGCGGACAGGCCCGCGGTCACGCAGTCCTGCATGACCCGCCAGATCCGGAGCAGTCCCCGGCGGACCTCGTCAGGTGGACGGCGTACCTGTTCGTTGGCCAACATCACCTGGCTGATCGGCAGGCCGTAGGACAGCAGTTGTGCGCCGGTGGTGAACGGATACGGAACAGCCGGGCCGGTCGCCTCGGACACGCCGCTGCCGTCCAGTACGAAGCCGCCGCCGACCGAGTAGAACTGGCGCTCGCGCACCGTCGTCCCGTCGGCCCCGAACGCGATGAAGAGCATTCCGTTGGGGTGCAGCGGCAGCGAGCGCCGCCGGTGCAAGACGACCTCCACCGCGAAGTCGCCGACCCGGCCGGCCGCCCGGTACGCCGCCGCGGTCGCCGGGGCGGCGGCGGTGTCGACCGTCTCCGGATCTGCGCCGGCCAGGCCGAGCAGGACGGCCATCTCGCTGCCGTGGCCGTGGCCGGTGGCGCCGAGCGAGCCGAACAGTTCCGCCCGGATCGCGGACACCTGGTCGGCCAGCCCGTCGGCGCGGAGTCCGGCGACGAACCGGGCGGCCGCCCGCATCGGGCCGACGGTATGCGAGCTCGACGGGCCGATGCCGACGGTGAACATGTCGAATACGCTGATCATGACGGCTCGCAGAGTTCCCGGTACGCCTCCGCGGTCAACAGCCGGGGCCCGGCGGTGATTTCGACGGCGTACAGCCAGCCGGCCGTGTAGGGGTCGGCGTTGAGCAGGCCGGGATCGGCCACGACTTCGGGGTTGACCGCCACCACAGTGCCGGTGACCGGGGCGTACAGCTCGCTGACGGATTTCGTGGACTCGATCTCGCCGCACGGCTCCCCCGCCATGACGGCGGTTCCCTCGCCGGGAAGCTCGACGAACACGATGTCGCCGAGCGCCTCGGCAGCGAAGTCGGTGATGCCGACCCGGGCGACGCCGGAGAGGTTGTCGGCCCACTCGTGGTCGACGCTGTAGTGAAGGTGAGACGGCAGGTGCATCAGGCGTCCCTTCGCGAGTAGAAGCGGCAGGCGGTCACGGTGAACGGTTCGGCTGTGCCGCGAATGTCGACGGCCACCGTGGTGCCGATCTCGGCGTACGCGGTCGCGAGGTAACCGAGGGCGATCGGCCGCCCAAGCGTGGGCGACGGTGCACCACTGGTCACGGTGCCGATGCGCGCGCCGGTCGACGGGTCGACGATCGCGTACCCGGCGCGGGCGGCGCGCCGCCCGGTGGAGGTCAGGCCGACCAGTAGCGTCCGGGGTGTCTGGTCCGCCCGGCGCAGCAGCGCGGTGCGCCCCACGAAATCGGGCTTGGTGAAGTCGACGAGACGGCCGAGCCGGGCCTCGAAGGGCGACACTCCGACGTGCAGCTCGTTGCCGTGCAACGCCATGCCGGCTTCCAGGCGCAGCGTGTCGCGGCTGGCCAGCCCGGCCGGAAGCGCCGGTGCGAATGCCGACCACAGGACGGCGGCGTCGGCCGGCTCGCAGAAGATCTCGAAGCCGTCTTCGCCGGTGTATCCGGTCCGCGCGACGAGGACCGGTCGGCCGGCCAGCTCGGTCGCCACGGCCTGGTAGTACTTGAGCGCGCTGGCGTCGGGGCAGTTCACGATCCGTTCGGCGTGCGGTCCCTGCACGGCGAGCAGCACCCGGTGCTCCCAGCGGGCCTGTGCGCGGAACCCGTCGAGGCGGTCTCGCAGCGCTGCGAGCACTACGGGCGTGTTGGACGCGTTCGCGACGACGAGAAACCGGTCGGGAGCCAGGCGGTAGGCGACGAGGTCGTCGAGGATCCCGCCGTTGTCGTGACACAGCATGGTGTACCGGGCGGCACCGACCGCCAGCGGCGAGATCGATCCCACCAGCGCGTAGTCGAGGGCTCGGCCGGCTTCCGGGCCGTCGACGGCCAGTTGGCCCATGTGGCTGAGGTCGAAGATTCCGGCGCTGGACCGGACCGTGTTATGTTCGGCGGTCTCGCCGCTGAAGCGCAGCGGCATCGACCAGCCGGCGAAGTCGGTGAATCGGACGCCCAGCGATTGATGCAGGGCGTGCAGTGGTGTACGGCGCAGCGCAGGGTACATGGAGGCTCCACGTCGGCTCGACGAGTGTTGGCCTCCCCCTCTGTCATTGACCTGAGAGCTTCACCGGCCCGGTGACGGGCGGCTTGCACCGTGGGTGAGACGCGGGAGCGCCTGCTTTTCAGAGTTGCCTGGACCGGACGGTAATGGGTGCCTGAGAGTTTCTCGGGGAGTGTTGCTCCTTCGGCGACCCCGCTGCGGTGCTGCGGGATTCTCTCCCGACCGGGCTCGGACGGCGATGTTCAGTTGTGGATCCGCACGGTATCCACGGCATCGCCGTGATGTCAATGGACCGGCGACAGTCCGGCCGCCGAGCGGAAGTGGCGTGACCCGGGCGTGGGCGTCACGGGTGCCCACACCGTTACATCGACCGCAGCGTTGGTGACAACTGTTACGCCACACCGGCTCTGACGTGCGACGACGCCGCGATGGCTCAGCGGTTTCTTGACATCGCCGAATATTCACTTACGCCTCCGGCCCGGCGGAGGGCGGGCCTAGTTTGTCGGCACTCCGTTCACCGGGTCCGACGGCGGTACGACGCGTCGCGGAGCCGCATTCCCTGGGAGGCACCATGCCCACAAGGCGAACATCGCTGCTGACGGCCATGGCTACGGCCGTGCTGACCGTCGCGGCGTTGGCTCTGCCCGCCTCGGCGGCCGAGCCTGAAGGCGCAGTTCGGCACGCGGCGAAACATCCAGTGCCGGGCGTCTACCTGGTCAGGTTCAAGGACCAGGCCGTGGCGAAATCGGACGCGGCGCAGACGACCCGGTCGCTGACCGCCCGCTACGGCGGCAGGGCCACGCATGTGCTCGACACCGTCATGCGCGGCTTCGTCGCCGAAGACATGACCGAGCAGCAGGCCCGGCGGCTGGCCGCCAACCCGATCATCGCGTCGGTGACCCAGTCGGGCACGTCCCGGGCCGCCGAAACCCAGGACAACCCGGCCAACTGGGGCCTGGACCGTATCGACCAGCGGAATCTGCCGCTGGACAAGAAGTACACCTACCCCGCGGACGGCGCGGGGGTGAACATCTACATCGTCGACACCGGCATCCGCTACACCCACCAGGAGTTCGAGGGGCGCGCCAAGTACGCCGCCGACTTCGTCGTGCCGAGCACCAACGGCGAGGACTGCGACAGCGCCAAGCAGGGCCACGGCACGCACGTCTCCGGCATCGCGGCCGGCCGGACCCGTGGCGTGGCCAAGAAGGCCAACCTGTGGTCCGTACGCATCCTCGGCTGTCAGTCCAGCGGCAAGGACACCGACATCGTCGTGGCCGCCGACTGGCTCGCCAGGAACGCCAGGAAGCCCGCTGTGGCCAACATGAGCGTGTACGCCGACGACCCCACCATCGGCGTCGATGCCATCAAGGGCGCCATCGCCGCCGGCGTGCAGTGGTCGTTGATCACCGGCAACAACGGCGGCAACGCCTGCGACTACGGCCCGGGCAGCCGGGTCGAGACCGGGGTTCGCGTCGCCAACGCGACCAGCTCAGACCAGCGGGCCGGCGACTCCAACGACGGGCCGTGCACCGATCTGTTCGCACCCGGCAGCTCGATCGACTCGTCGATCAACACCTCCGACACCGCGTACGGCCAGAAGTCCGGAACGTCGATGGCCGCGCCACATGTGGCCGGCGCGATGGCGGTCCGGCTGTCGCAAGATCCCACTGCGAGCCCGGCGGATCTGAAGAAGTGGATCGTCGACAACGCCACGACCGGCAAGATGACCAACATCCGCACAGGTACGCCCAACCGGCTGCTCTACCTGCCCAGCGCGCCGGCGCCGGCCGACGACTTCTCCTTGTCGGCCAGCCCGTCGTCGGTCAGCGTCGACCCGGGCCGGTCGGTGACCACCACGATCAGCACAGCGGTCATCAAGGGCAGCGCCCAGACCGTGACGCTGTCCGCGACC
This sequence comes from Catellatospora bangladeshensis, assembly GCF_016862575.1. GTDB lineage: Bacteria > Actinomycetota > Actinomycetes > Mycobacteriales > Micromonosporaceae > Catellatospora > Catellatospora bangladeshensis. Next base: position 5,640 of record NZ_BONF01000017.1, read on the forward strand.
GGCCTGCCGGCCGGCGTCACCGCGTCGTTCAACCCGTCGTCGGTCACCGCAGGCGGCTCATCCACGTTGACCCTGGCCGCGTCGTCGTCGGCCGGCCCCGGCACCTCGACCGTCACGGTCACCGGCACCGGCACCAGCGCCAGCCACGCCGTGAACGTGGGCCTGACGGTCAACGGGACGGGACCGACCGACTTCGCGTTGAGCGCGAACCCGACGGCCGGATCCGTCGGTGCGGGCGGCACGCTGTCGACCACGGTCAGCGCCGCCAGTGCCCTCACCGGTGGCGGCAGCACGGGTGGCACCTCGGGCACCGGTTCCGGACCGGCCGTGGTGAACGGCACGCCCACCACGGTGGCGAAGTACCCGTTCATCATCTCGCAGCACCGCACCGGTGGCGTACGGCCGCAGGAGCAGTCGTGCACCGGCTCGGTCGTGGCGCCGCGAGCGGTGCTGATCGCGGCACACTGCAAGTTCGCGCAGGGCGACCCCAAGTACCTGATCTACGGACGCGACGACCTCGCCGACACCACCGCCGGCACCCGGATCGAGATCGCCGAGTACCGAGTCCACCCCCGTTACAGCCCTCAAGACGGCACCGGGTGGCGTAACGGGTATGACGTGGCGGTCATCTTCACCAAGACCGACATCCCCGTCCCGGCGGGGATGGTGTTCCCGGCGATCGCCTCGTCCGCGGACAGCCTGGCGCTCGGCACCCGGGGCACCGCGCTCGGATACGGCAAGACCGAATCGGACGACAGCGGCCGCAACAGCAGACTGCGCGAGACGATCCTGCCGGTGGTCGACGGCCAGAACTGCGAGAACATCGACTCGATCTTCACCTCGGACACGATGTTCTGCGACGGCTACGGCGACGGCAGCACCGGTCTGTGCCAGGGTGACTCCGGTGGTCCGTACTACTACAACGGCAAGATCTACGGCGTCTTCTCCTGGCTGCGGACCGACTGCCGCTCCTACAACGTCCACGGCAAGCTGTGGAGCGCGATGGGCGACTGGGCCAACGAACAGATCGGCACCACTCCACCGCAGCCACCGGCCGCCGACATCACGCTGTCGGCCGGCGGCCTGCCCGCCGGCACCACGGCGACCTTCAACCCCACGAAGATCGCCAGCGGGGGCAGCAGCACCCTCACCCTCACGACCTCGGCCGGCACCCCGTCCGGCACGTACCAGATCACCATCACCGGCACCCGTGGCAACGCGGCCCGCACGACCACGTACACCCTGACCGTGCAGACGGCGCCGCCGACGTCCGACGGCATCGTCAACGGCGGATTCGAGACCGGAAGCCTCAGTGGCTGGTCCGCCACCGGCACCACCGCTGTCGTCAGCCCTGGCCGTACAGGCAGCTACGCGGCGAAGGTCGGCGGAACGGGCAGCATCTCCTCGCTCAGCCAGACGTTCACCGTTCCGGCCGGCCGGACCTCGGCTTCGCTGTACTTCAGGGAGTCCGGCTGTCCGTCCACATTCGGTGACTTCACCACGGTCTCACTGACCGACAACGCCACCGGGTTCACCCAGAACCTGGTCTACCGGTACTGCTCGAACTCCAGCTCCTGGACGAAGGGCAGTGCGTTCGTCACGGCCGGGCACACCTACACCCTGAAGATCGAGCACAGCAACTCCACCGGCGCCTCGATCCTGAACGTGGACGACGTCACGCTCTCCTGACCCTCCTCCCTCCCAAGCCGGCGGCCCGGATCACCACCCGGGCCGCCGGCTCCTCGCCTTCGTCGGCCTCAGTCCCATTCCCAGCGCAGCCCCACCAGCCCCGGCGGAACGTCGGTGAGTACCAGGTGCGCGGTGTGCGACTCGCCGATCCACAGGGGAGCCCCGAGCTGGCGGGGTGTCTGCAGCGTGGCCTGCCGGAACGGCACACACGTGGCCGGCGGCCCTCCGGCGAACTCCACCTGGAGCACGTACTGCCGCGCCGGGCGAGTGAATCGATGGTGATACCACGTCAGCTCGTCCGGCCAGTCGGCGAAGCCATACTCGAACTCGACGACGGTGCGTTCCAGAGCGGCCAGCCGCTGGTCCAGCCGCAACTCGAAGACCGTGGCGCCACCCTCAGCATCCGCCCGGACCCGCCCCTGACGGCAATAGCGCAGGTTGCGCAGTTCGGGCGGCGTACCCTCGCCCCAGTGGTACACCATGCAACGGTCGACCCGGTCGGTGGTCGCCTCCAGCACCAGTCGGCTGGTGATCGAAACGAGCCGCCGCCGCTCGTCGAGCCGAACGCGTTCGTGGACGTCGAGATGGCGCAGCTGCCCGTCCGGCGGCGCGTCGAGCGCGGCCAGCAGTGGAGCATGGGCCGGCCAGAGCCGGCGACGGTCGACCGTACCGGGCTCGGCGGGACGGCGGCCCCTGGGCCGCGGCGGGCCGAGCATCGACACCAGCGACGCCGGCGGCAGCTCGAGCAGCTCCTCCAGGGCGGTCACCGCACGCAGAGACTCGGACCGCTCCGGTCGGCTACGCCCGTGCCGCCAGTAGCTCAGCGCTGCGCGGCTCACCTGGACCCCGCGTCGCGTCAGATGATGCTGTACGCGTTCCAGGCTGAGTCCCCGGGTGGTGAACGCGTGGTCGAGAACCTGTGCGAACGTGCCGTCGCGCAACAGCCGGCGCAGCTCGCGGTCGGCCGGGCGGGGCTGCCGCACCACGTCCTGGTCGGCCGAGGCCGACGTGGGTTCAGGTAGCATTGCACCTCCTCCGCTGACCTCGATTACCGCACTATCGCCGCAGTCGAGGCGGGTGTCCAGCAGAACCGGCTACTGTCTCACCTCGCGGAATGTGTTCCCGGACCGGTATCCGGCTACCGCCTGGACGCGCAGAAGTCCTCGGCGTACGGCCCTGGGACGTGCGGTGCGTCGGTTGTCGACGCCGTCGACCTGGACCGCGAGGTTCGAGCACCTGGGGGTGCACCTGCGACACGCTGTCGCGGCGGCCGTTGATGATCCCGGCAGCCAGTGCGCCTGACGATCACGGGGACACGACAGACCGGCTCCGGGCCGCCTGGGGCAAGCCGGGAGCCGGTCGGCGGACGTCGCGTGCTACCTGCCGTTGCCGATACGGACGAGCGAGGCGTAGCTGTAGTCGCGCCGGCTCTCCCCCGGGTGCAGGTAGAGGTCACCGGTGGCGTCCTTGCGGGTGATCAGGTCCTGGTGGCCGTCGCGGTCCCAGTCGCCCACCCCGAAGGGCGCGTAGCCGCCGTATCGTCTGCGGCGTTCGGCATGGCGGAGGCGGGTTTGATCATCGGTTCGAGGACCGGCCGGCCCGCCAGGCCGAAGGCGGCCACCGCCTCCATCGCCTTGATGGCGTCCTTGGCCTTCTCACGATCTGCTTCTTCGCAGGCTGACGACCAGGTGGTGTAACCGGCGAGCTGCATCGTCGTGTTGTGGGTGATCTTGCCGAACAGCTCGAGTGAGCGGCCGACGCACCGGCGTGACATGTTGCCGAGTTTCTCGTCGATGCCCATTCTGGCCTCCCAGCGGACTCCCGGCCGGCGCCTCCGGCCTGTTCTCATTGTGTCGGCGGATGGGACGGCACGTAGGCCGTTCGCCGAGTTGCGTCGTTTTCCGCGTCGATTAGCGCGGGCTGGCTGATGCGGTCGATCAGCCCCGCCAGCAGCGCGACCCTCGGCACCACCGATTGCAGGTCGAGCCACTCGTCTGGTCCGTGGTCGCCGCCGCCGACCGGCCCGAGGCCGTCGAGCACCGGCACGCCGGAGGCCGCCAGCAGGTTGGCGTCGGCGCACCCGCCGGTGGCGGCGTGGGTGACGGTCAGTCCCAGTTCCGCACCGACCTGTTCGGCGGCGCGCAACAGCCAGCCGGTGCCCTCGCCGCCCGACCAGGGCGGTGTCGGGGCGACCACGCGGATCGTCGCGGAGACGCCGTCGACGAGCGGGGTGCCCGCCAGGCGGGTGATGTCGGCCAGGGCCGCCTCGTAGGCGGCCGGTTCGGCGGCCCGAACGTCGACGACCAGCCGCGCCCGGTCGGCCACGACGTTGGGGCGGGTGCCGGCTTGCAGCACGCCGACGTTGACGCCGTCGATGCTCTGCAACGCCACGGTGAGGCGGGCGGCGGCCAGGGCGGCGTTGGCGCCGCGTTCGGGTTCGATGCCGGCGTGCGCGGCGCGGCCGTGCAGGTCGATCTCGACGTCGGCCACGCCTTTGCGGGCCGAGACGAGGTCGCCGTTGTCGCGGGCGCATTCCAGGCACAGGATCGCGTCGGCCGTCGCGGCCAGCTCGGCGAGCAGGGGTCTGCTGCCCACGGAGCCGATCTCCTCATCGGGGGTGGCCACCAGCACCAGCTCACCGAAGCGGCCGGCGCCGAGGCTGGTGAGCACCTCGACGGCGGCCAGCCCGGCCAGCAGTCCGCCCTTGTCGTCGCAGACCCCGGGCCCGTAGGCGCGCCCGGCGGCGCCGTCGACGGTGAGCGGCCGGGCCTGCGCGGTGCCGGGCGGGAACACCGTGTCCAGGTGGGCGGCGAGCAGGATGCGCCGGGTGCCGCTGCCGCTGATCCGTGCGATCACGGCGTCGCCCAGCGCGCAGCCGTCCTCGTCGCTGATCGCCGTGGTGCGCACCTGCGCGCCCGCTTCGGCGGCGTATCCGGCGAGGCGGGCGGCGACCTTGCGCAGGCCGTCGACCTGCCGGGAGCCGGAGTCGATCTCCACCAGTTCGCTGAGGCGGGCCAGGAACGCCGGGTAGCGGGTTGCGGCGGCGGCCCGCAGAGCGGCGGCGTTCACAGGACCTTGGCCAGGAACGCGCGGGTGCGCTCGTGCTGCGGGTCGCCGAGCACCTGCGCGGGGGTGCCTGCTTCCACGACGACGCCGCCGTCCATGAACACGACGGTGTCGGCGACTTCGCGGGCGAAGCCCATCTCGTGGGTGACGACCATCATCGTCATGCCTTCGGCGGCCAGGTCGCGCATGACGTCGAGGACCTCGCCGACCAGCTCGGGGTCCAATGCGGAGGTGGGCTCGTCGAACAGCATCAGTTTGGGTCGCATCGCCAGGGCGCGGGCGATGGCGACGCGCTGCTGCTGTCCGCCGGAGAGCATGGCCGGATAGGCGTCGGCCTTGTCCGCCAGTCCCACCCGCTCCAGCAGCGCCAGCGCGCGCTGCCGGGCCTCGGCCCGGGATTCCCCCAGCACGTGGACGGGGGCTTCCATGATGTTGCCGACGGCGGTCAGGTGCGGGAACAGGTTGAACCGCTGGAACACCATGCCGATGTCGCGGCGGCGTTGCGCGATCTCACTTTCGCGCAGCTCGTGCAGCTTGTCTCCGCGCTGGCGGTAGCCGACGAGCTGCCCGTCGACCCAGAGCCGCCCGGCGGACACGCTCTCCAGGTGGTTGACGCAGCGCAGGAACGTGGACTTGCCGGAGCCGGACGGCCCGAGCAGGCAGCACACCTCGCCGGGAGCCACCTGCAGGTCGATGCCGCGCAGCACCTCCAGCTGGCCGAAACTCTTGCGCACGCCCTCGGCTTTGATCATCGCGGTCATCGGAACATGCCTCCCCCTGCTGCGCGCTGGCCGCGGCCGAAGCGCCGTTCGACGAACCACTGCAGCACCGACAGGACGCTGACCAGTGCCAGGTACCAGATCGCGGCCACGGCCAGCAGCGGGATGACTTTGTAGTTCTGGGCGTAGACGGTCTGCACCGCGGTCATCAGGTCGCGGCCGGCGATGACGGACACCAGCGCGGTCGACTTGAGCATGGTGATCACCTCGTTGCCCATGGGCGGCGCGATGACGCGCATGGCCTGCGGCAGGACGATGCGGCGCATGGTCAGGCCGGGCTTCATGCCGAGCGCGTGGGCGGCCTCGGTCTGGCCGCTGTCGACCGACATGATGCCGCCGCGCACGATCTCCGCCGCGTAGGCCATCTCGTTGAGCGACAGGGCGAGCACGGCGGGCACGATGCCCACCATGACCGCGTTGGTGGGCTGGTCGAACACGGCGATGTCGGTGAACGGCACGGTGATCGTCAGACGCGGCAGCAGCGCGCCGAGGAAGCCGAAGAACACGATCTGCACCAGCAGGGGCGTGCCGCGGAAGAACCACACGAACGCGGCCGCGCAGAAACGCAGCACCGGGTTGGCCGACAGCCGCATCACGGCCAGCAGGATGCCGCCGGCGGTGCCGAGCACCATCGCGATCACGGTCAGCAGCAGGGTGGTCTGCACGCCTTCGAGGACGAAGTCTTTGAACAGGTAGTCACCGATGGTGGCCGGTTCCAGGTTGGGGCTGCTCAGCAGCGCCGCGAAGACCTGGTAGGCGAGCAGCGCGACGGCGGCGGCGGCCAGCCAGCGGCCGTAGTGGCGTACGGGGACGGCTTTGATCGGCGGGTGGGGGTCGGTTGTCATGGGGGCGGTTCCCTCGGGGTGCGCGGGGCGGGCGCTCGCGCGCCCGCCCCGTGGGGTGGAAGGTCAGTCGATGGCCCGGTCGATGGTGGCGGTGGCCAGGCCGATCTCCTTCTGCCCGTACTGGTCGAGGATCTTGGCGTAGGTGCCGTCGTCGATCAGCGACTGCACCGCGGCCTGGAACGCCTGGGCCAGGTCGGCGCGGGACTTGAGGAACCCGAAGGCGTTCGGGCTGGCCAGCCAGCCATTGGGATTGGCGGAGTCGGCTGCCAGCTGCACCTTGTCCTTGAGCTGCTGCTCGGTGTCGGCGAGGTTGACCTTGGTGGCGGCCACGGCGTCGGCGGTGCCGGCGAGCAGCGCCTGCACGGCCTGCGGGTTCTCCGGGTACTCCTTGACCGTGATGGCCTTGCCCGCGCAGCTGCTCTTGCTGTACTCGGCGAGGTGCTTGGCCTGGTTGCTGGCCTTCTGGACGGCGACGGTGCGCCCGCACAGGCCGGTCACGTCGTTGATCGCCAGCGGGTTGCCCTTGGCGACCAGGAAACCGGTGCCGGAGGCGCTGTAGTCGACGAAGGTCCCGACCTGCTGGCGCTCCTTCTTGTCGGTGATGCCGCCGGCGATGGCGTCGAACTTGCCCGCCTGCAGGCCCGGCACCAGGCCGTCGAACGGCTGCTGGCTCCACTGCGCCTTCAGGCCCAGCCGCGCGGCGGCGGCGGTGAGCAGGTCGTAGTCCAGGCCCTTGAACTCGGTGGTGTTGCCCTCGGCCTTGAAGTCGATGAACGGCTCGTAGGGGGCGTTGGTGGCGATGGTGATGGTGCCCTTGGACCGGAAGTCGGCCGGCAGCTTGGCGGCGGCCTTCGCGTCGGTGGTGACGTCGCCTACGCCGGCGATCGTGACGGTGACGGTCGCGGCGGCCGGCGATTCGCCGGTGCCGGGGGTGTCGGTGGAGCCGCAGGCCGCGACGGCGAGCGAGACGGCCGCCAGCGCGGTGCTGGAAAGGGCGAAACGGAGCGAACGCATGTAAGTCCTCCCGGTTACTGAAGCTCAGTACCGGGGACTGTAATAGGCGTTACAGAGAATGTGAAGTTACGTTTTGATGTAACAAGATCATTCCAGGAGGCCGTACCGCTGCGCCGCCGCCTCGATCGAGGTCAGCCGGTCCCCCGCCGCCGGGCCGAGCCGGGCGATGACACCGTCGATCAGCGTTTCCAGCACCGCCACGGTCGGCACGAAGCTGTCGTACGCCGACGGCGAGTCCACCCGGCTGGGCAGCACCACGTCCGCCACGCCCGCGACCGGTGACAGCCACCGGTCGGTGAACAGGATGATCTTCGCCTCGTGCTCCTTGGCGGCCTGCGCCAGCAGCAGCGTGGGCTGCTCATAACGGCGGTAGTCGAACAGCACCAGCAGGTCCCGGCGGCCGAGCTCGGCCAGCAGGCCGGCCCGCTCGACCTGGCCGGCGGGCAGCAGCCGGCTGTTGCCGCGGACCTGCACCAGATGCATGACCAGGTAGTGGGCCAGCAGCATCGAGAACCGCCCGCCGTGTCCGGTGACCCGCAGCTGAGGGTCGGCCAGCAGGCGCACCGCCGCCTCGACCTCGGCCTCGGGCAGTTCGGCCAGCGTCGCCTCCACGGCCTGCGGCAGCACCCGGCGGGCCCGCTCCAGCGCTCCGCCCGAGGCGGCCGGCGGCTCGGCGGTGTACGCGGCCAGCGGCGAGGTGTCTCGCTCGGCGAGCTCGTCACGCAGCGCCTTCTGGAACTCGGGGTAGCCGCCGAACCCCAGCCGGTTGACGAAGCGCAGCACCGTCGGCCCGCTCACCCCGGCGCGCTCGGCCAGCACCGCCACCGTCTCCAGCGCCGCCGCGGGATACGCCGCCAGCACCACCCGGGCCACCCGGCGCTCGGCCGGGCTGCACTCGCCCAGCCGCGCGTGGATCATCCCGGCGACGCCGTGCTCGACTGCGGTCATCTGCCACCTCCGCGAGACAGCGTAGCCACGCGGGCACCGCCGGTCCCCGCCCGGCTCTCGCCGGGCGGGGACCGCCGTTCACTTCGCCACGGTGCAGGAGTAGGCCGCCGAACCGGAGCCGGAGTAGGCCTCCAGCTCCACGTAGACGGTGGTGCTGCCGGTGGCGGTGCGGGTGTAGGTCAGCGACTCGTCGGCGCCCGCGCCGTCGTTGACCGAGCGGACCAGCGTGCTGCCGGAGGAGCTGAGCAGGTACAGGTCGGCGTCGTAGGCGGACGGGATCGCGCAGTTCACGGTGATGGTCTGGCCGGAGGCCAGGGTGGTGGCGAAGTAGTCGCGGTCGGTGCTGGTGCCCATGGTCCCCGTGACGGTGGCGGGGTAGGTCAGCGAGGCGATGCTGTTGGCCGCCGTGCGGGAGTCGTTGGGCTCGGCCTCGGCGTAGCCGGCGCCGCCCCCGCCGCCGGGCGGCGGGCAGGAGGTCAGCGGGGTGCCGTTGTACAGGTTGGCTTCGGCCACCCCGTTGGTGACGCTGCGCAGGTAGTAGCCGCAGGTCGGGCGATTGGCGAAGTCGTAGGTCTGGCCGCCGGCCAGCTTCCAGATCTTGAAGTTGGAGAAGCTGAGCGACTGCCCGGCCACCGCCCGCTCGGGCTGGTGGTCGCCGAGCACGATGTACGCGCTCGGCCCGGTCAGCGTCGCCCTGCCCGCGCTGTCGATGAACAGCGACGCACCCTCCTCCACGCCCACACCCCACGCCGAGCCGCCGCTGACCAGCCCGTCCTTGATGGACCGGGCGACGAACGACATGAGCCGGCCCATACGGTCACGGGCCACGAAGTGCGAGTCGTTGATCGTGTTGGCGTAGTTCGGCCACTCGAACATGCCGCTGGTGAAGCTGATGTAGCGGTCGTAGGGGTCGGCGAGGGCCTCCGACGACAGGACGCTGCCCGTGCACGCGTCGTAGACGACGTCGCTGTTGATGTGGTGCCCGGCACTGCCGCCGCCGACGCCTCCGCCCTTGGCGACCACCGACTGCACCGACGCCCGCAGCGAGGTGCCCTTCCAGTTGGCGTAGCGGCACTGGTCGCCACCGGCGAAGTAGACGAACTCGGCGTTGCGGACGTCCGTGTTGACCTGCGTGTTGTTGCCGTCGTTGTTGCTGGTCAAGGTAAGCGTGGTGCACGAGTTGACACCGGCCAGCCCGATGATCGTGTCGCACTCCGGCGTCTTGCTGCCGGAGGTCGGCGCGGATCCGGCGAGGACGGCGACGTCGATGCTGCCGCTGCCGCCGCGGATCGCGTCGATCGCCTTGGTCATGGTTGCGGTGACGACCGCGCCGGAACCGTTCATGGTGTACGCCGGCCCGGACCATGCGGCGCGGCCGACGTCGGTGCTGCTGCCCTGCCGGACCCGGGTCACGGCGGCGTGCGCCGGGGTGCCGATCAAGGTGCCTGCCAGCACGGCGACTGCGGTCGCGGCGGCCAGGCGGGAGATGGGGGGCATGAGTCCTCCTCGATGGATCCCACCACGCTGTGATGTAACGCACAGTACAGTCGACGCCGATAGTTGTACATCTGTAGTTCCTATTACTTACGCGCTCGTAACATTCATTACATCTGGACTCTCGATACAGGCTCTTGTAACGTGCTGCTGCGTCGCCACCTGGCGTCACCCCAGTCCGGCTCCGTCCGCCGTTTGGAAACCCAAGTTCCCACCACGCGGCGGCGGGCGGAGCCTTCCCCGGGAGGCATCCCATGACCCGCAGACGCACCGTGCTGGCCGGCGCCCTCGGCGCCGCCGCGCTCACCGCGTTCGGCCCCGCCGCACCGGCCTCCGCGAAGGCACGCCGCGGCCCGCTCATCCTCGTCGGCGGCTCCCTCGCCGACGGCAACACCGAGATCTACGGCGAGATCGTCCGCCGTGCCGGCGGCGCCGACGCCCGCATCGGCGTGCTCACCGCCGCGTCGATCCCGCCCAGCCAGGACCCCGACGCCGGCACCCCCGACGCGATCAACAGCGAGACCAACGGGCAGTACTACGCCGACCTGCTGCGTTCCCACGGCGCCGGCGAGGCCGTCTGGATCCCCGTCGACCTCGACCGCATCAGCGCCGCCGACGACCCCGCCGTCGCCGCCCTGGCCGCGAGCTGCACCGGCTACTTCTTCGGCGGCGGCGACCAGTTCCGCTACATCACCGCCCTGCTGCACGGCGACGCGCACACCGACACCCGGGTGCTCGCCAGCATCCGCCGCCGCCACGGCGCGGGCGCGGTCATCGCCGGAACCAGCGCCGGCGCCCAGATCCAGCAGGGCGCCGACATGGTGACCGGCGGCGAGAGCTACCAGGCCCTGCGTGACGGCGCGCGACCCGGCTACTTCGACGACCCCGACACCAGCGGCTACTGGCCCGCGGGCGGATTCGGGTTCCTCACCTCCGGGCTGATCGACACCCACTTCTCCGCGTACGGGCGCCTCGGCCGTGCCGTCCAGCTCGCCGCAGACACCGGCCACGACCGCGTCTACGGCCTCGACCCCGACACCGCGCTGCTAGTCACCGACCCCGGCAGCCGCGACGAGCGCGGCCAGGTGCTGGGCACCGGCGGCGTCAACATCCTCGACCTGCGACACGGCGTGCGCTGGAGCCACCTGACCGCCGGCTTCGGCTACCGTCCGCGCACCTGGCAGGAGCAGCCCGCCCCTGACGTCCGCAGGCTGCTCGACGGCAGCGGTGAGCCGGTCGCCGACAGCCTGGACGTCTTCGGCGACGACGTCGCCACCCGGCTCGCACTCGACCTGGCGGGTTCGCGCGCCCGCACCGTGACCGGCTACACGCGCCAGGACGCGCCGCGCTTCGCCGTCACCCTCGCCAAGGGGGCTGGTTTCACCGCCTACACGCGTGACGGGCACACCGCCACCGCGTTCCGGGACCTGGCCGTACAGATCCGGCAGGTCTGAAGCGGCGGGTGAGCCCGGCTGCCGCCGCGACCGGGCTCACCCGCGTATGCGATAGCCACGTCATGGCGGCGGCCGATCGCCTGCTCACGACTCAGTCGCCTACCCGGCGGTCGCGCCGTCGGCATCCGGCGGGTCGGCTGCGACGATGCGCAGCGCGGCGGCCGCCACCGCCCGCTGCAGCTGCTCGGCCGGTGCGACGGGCAGGTCGCGGCGCATGCCGATGACGCTCTCCACGAGCCCCAGCACGAGGTCGCCGAGGAAGCCGTCGCCGCCGCCCGCCGCCGCGGCGGCAGCGAGCGCGCGATACGCCTGGCGCAGGCGCTCGCGCTCGGCCCGGAAGCGGTTGAACGGCTCGGTCGCGACCTCGGGCAGGGCGTAGAGGATGCCGACGTTCCACCGGGCGGTGAGCAGGACGCCCACGTCGTAGGTCACCAGGGCGTGCAGGGCGGCGGCCGGTGCGGCGCCCTGGCGTTCGAGTTCGGCGGCGTAGTCCAGCGAGGGCCGCACGGTCGCTTCGAGCAGCTCGGCGAGGATGTGCTCCTTGCTGTCGAAGTGGTAGTAGAGCGAGGCCTGCCGGATGCCGACCGCCTCGGCGATGAGCCTGGTCGACGTCGCGGCGTACCCGCGCTGGGCGAACAGTTCCGCGGCGGCGTCGAGGATCTCCTCGCGAGCGCTGGCCGCGGGCAGGCGGCGCGCTCCGGATCGGGGGCGGCCGACGGACGCGGGCTGCGGCTTCACGTCCTGATCGTCCCATCCCCGCCGCGGGCGCCTGCTCACTGCCCGGCGGTGTCCGCGGTGAGGTTGCGGCAATCCAGTTTTTACCACGCAGGACGTTGCCCGATACGCCCGCGCATAAATCTGTCGGCCGACAGGTATTGGCGGTCGGCGGGCTCAGCATCCGCCGCCGAACACGAGGAGGCGGTCATGTCCCCCACCCCCGCTCCGCCCGCGCCGCCCCCGGTCGCCATGACCGGACCCGGCACCGACGCCGCAGACCTGCGCACCTTCGGCTACGAGCCCGAGCTGCGGCGCAGCATCGGCAGCTACGCGTCGTTCGCCGCCGGGTTCTCGTTCGTCTCGATCCTGACCACCGTGTTCCAGCTGTTCGCCTTCGGCTTCTCGTTCGGCGGGCCGGCGTTCTTCTGGACCTGGCCGCTGGTGTTCGCCGGGCAGTTCATGGTGGCGCTGACCTTCGCCGAGCTGGCCGCCCGGTATCCGATCTCCGGCTGCATCTACCAGTGGTCGCGGCGGCTGTCGAACTCGGCGGTCGGCTGGTTCGCCGGCTGGGTGATGATCATCGCGCAGACCGTCACGGTCGCGGCCGCGGCGATCGCGCTGCAGGTCGTGCTTCCTTCGATCTGGTCGGGATTCCAGCTCGTCGGCGGCGACCCCTCGCTGACCTCGCCGACCGGGGCCACCAACGCCGTGATCCTGGGCTCCATCCTGATCGGCCTGACCACGCTGGTGAACGTCATCGGCGTACGCCTGATGGCGATCATCAACAGCACCGGGGTGACCCTGGAGATCATCGGCGTGGTCGCGGTCGTGGTGCTGCTGCTGGTCAACGCCGAGCGCGGCCCCGCCGTCGTCTTCGACACCGGCGGCACGGGCTCGGGCTTCGGCTACGTCGGCGCGTTCCTGGTGTCGGCGCTGATGGCCGCGTACGTGGTGGTGGGCTTCGACAGCGCCGGGGAGCTCAGCGAGGAGACCCGCGACCCGCGGCACACCGCCCCGCGCACGATCCTGCGGGCGCTGGCCGCCTCGGGCATCGGCGGCGGCCTGATGCTGCTGGTCGCGCTGATGGCCGCGCCCAGCCTCACCGACGGGCGGCTGGCCACCGAGGGTTTGCCGTACGTGCTGATGAGCCGCCTGGGCGAGACCGGCGGGCGCATCCTGCTGATCGACGTAGCGATCGCGATCGTGGTGTGCACCCTGGCGATCCAGACCGCGGGCAGCCGCATGGTGTTCTCGATGGCCCGCGACGGCGTGCTGCCGTTCTCCGCCGCGCTGCGCAAGGTGTCGCCCCGCACCGGCGCGCCCGCCCTGCCCGCGATCGTCGTCGGCGTCGGCGCCGCCGCTGTGCTGCTGGTCAACATCGGGCAGGCGGCGCTGTTCACCGCCCTGACCAGCGTCTGCATCGTCATGCTGTACATGGCGTACGCGCTGGTGACGGTGCCGCTGCTGGTGCGCCGCCTGAAGGGCTGGCCGCGCGGCGAGGACGCCGCCGCCACCGAGCGCGGCGGGCGGCTGTTCTCCCTGGGCAGGTGGGGTATGGCCGTCAACGTCCTGGCGGTCGTCTACGGCATCGGCATGATCCTCAACCTGGGCTGGCCCCGCCAGGAGGTCTACGACCCGTCCGGCGAGCACTGGTATCTGCACTACTTCTCGCTGCTGTTCGTCGGCGGCTCGCTGGTGGTCGGCGCGCTGGTGTACCAGCGTTACCGCGCCCGGACCAGCGGTTCGCTGCTGCGGCTGCCGGTGGCCGCCGTCGCCGAGGGCGAGGCCGCGTGACCGGCTCGACGGCCACCACCGGCGGGGCGCGGGCCCACGCCCGCGCCCAGGGCGGCACCGTCGTGGCCTGCATGCCGACCGTTCCGGCCACCGGGCTCGCCGAGCCGCCGCAGGGGGTCGACGCCGCCGACCTCGTCTGGGCGGAGACCGTGCCCGGCGGCGGGTACGCGCACCGGCGGCTGGCCGCCGGGACCGCGCTGCGGCTGACCGACCTCGACGGCGACGCCTGCGTGTCGGTGCTGCTGTTCAGCGCCGACGAGCCGTGGGAGCGGCTCAACGTCGCCGACACGGTCAAGGTGCTGTGGCAGGCGTACGTCGCCGAGGGGCACCTGCTGCTGTCCGACCAGGGGCGGGTGCTCGCCTCGGTCACCACCGCCGCGCACGGCCGCTCCGACACGTTCTGCGGCACGTCCACGCTGGCGCGCAACACCGAGCGCTACGGCGACGGCGCCGCGCACGGGCCCTCCCCCGCCGGGCGGGAGCTGTTCACCCTCGCCGCGGCCAAGCACGGGCTCGGCCGCCGGGATCTGCCGCCGAGCATCTCGTTCTTCCAGGGCGTACGCGTCGACGGCGACGGGGCGTTCCAGTGGCTCGGCTCGGCCGGGCCTGGCTCGAGCGTGGAGCTGCGCACCGAGATGCCGGTCGTGGTGCTGCTGGTCAACGTGCCGCACCCGGTCGACCCCCGCCCGGCGTACACGTGCACCCCGGTGCAGGTGCGCGCGTGGAAGGACCGGCGGACCGCGCCCGGCGATCCGCTGTGGACCCGTACGCCCGAGGGCGAGCGCGCCTTCCACAACACCGCCGACCACCTCACCGCCCGGGGGCTGTCATGACCGTGTCCACCGCCGCCCCCGCGCTGGTGCCCGGCGCCGTCGTGCTCGACGAGACGGTGCCCGCCCGGGCACCGTGGTCGGCCGTGGTGCGCCGTGGCCACGTGCTGACCATCGTCGACCTGCACGGCAACCAGGCCGTCGACTGCCTGCTCTACAACGCCGACGACACCGCCGAGCGCTACTCCGCACCCGACACGATGGCGGCGCAGGGCGGCATCTTCCTGACCACCGGCAGCGTGCTGCGCTCGTCCGAGGGGCGGGCGCTGATGACGGTCGTGGCCGACGAGGTCGGCCGGCACGACACCGTCGGCGGGGCGTGCAGCCGCGAGTCCAACACGCTGCGCTACGGCCACCACACCGCGCACCAGCACGCCTGCGTCGAGAACTTCCTCGCCGAGGGCGCGCGCTGGGGCCTGGGCAAACGCGACCTGGTCAGCAACATCAACTGGTACATGAACGTGCCGGTCGACCCGGACGGCAGCCTCGGCATCGTTGACGGCATCTCCGCGCCCGGCCTGCGGGTGGCGCTGCGCGCCGAGCGCGACGTGCTGGTCCTGGTGTCGAACTGCCCCCAGGTCAACAACCCGTGCAACGGCTTCGACCCGACCCCGGTGCGCATGGTCGTCACCGCGCCCTGAGCCGCCGTCCCCCGCTGAGAGGCACCGCCATGTTCGACACCCTGCTCGTCGCCAACCGCGGCGAGATCGCCTGCCGAGTCATCCGCACCGCCGCGCGGCTCGGGCTCAAGACCGTAGCCGTATTCGCCGACCCCGACCGGTCCGCCCCGCACGTGCGGATGGCCGACGCCGCCGTGCACCTGGGCCCGGCCCCGGCCCGCGACAGCTACCTTCGGGTGGACCGCGTCCTGGACGCGGCGCTGTCCACCGGCGCGGGTGCCGTGCACCCCGGATACGGCTTCCTGTCCGAGGACGCCGGGTTCGCCGCCGCCGTCGAAGCCGCCGGGCTGGTGTTCGTCGGCCCGACGCCGCAGCAGCTCACCGC
This sequence comes from Catellatospora bangladeshensis, assembly GCF_016862575.1. Classification (GTDB taxonomy): domain Bacteria; phylum Actinomycetota; class Actinomycetes; order Mycobacteriales; family Micromonosporaceae; genus Catellatospora; species Catellatospora bangladeshensis. Next base: position 21,275 of record NZ_BONF01000017.1, read on the forward strand.
GTTCGGGGCCAAGCACACCGCGCGGGATCTGGCCCGCGCCGCCGGGGTGCCGATGATCGAGGGGACCGGGCTGCTGTCCGGGCTGGACGAGGCCCTGGCCGCCGCCGAGGGCATCGGCTACCCGGTGATGGTCAAGGCGACCGGTGGCGGCGGCGGTATCGGCATGCGGGCCTGCCACACGCCGCAGGAGCTGGCCGCGGCGTACGACCAGGTGGAACGCCTGGCCGTGGCCAGCTTCGGCAGCGGCGGGGTGTTCCTGGAACGGTTCGTGCCGCGGGCCCGCCACGTCGAGGTGCAGGTGTTCGGCGACGGTTGCGGCCGGGTGGTCGTGCTCGGCGACCGGGACTGCAGCCTGCAGCGGCGCAACCAGAAGGTCATCGAGGAGGCGCCCGCGCCGGGACTGCCCGATGCGGTCCGGGAGCGGCTGCACGCCTCGGCGGCGGCACTGTGCGCGTCGGTGGACTACCGCTCGGCGGGCACGGTGGAGTTCGTGTACGACGCCGAACGCGAGCAGGCGTCGTTCCTGGAGGTCAACGCCCGGTTGCAGGTCGAGCACCCGGTGACCGAGCAGGTCTTCGGCGTGGACCTGGTCGAGTGGATGCTGCGGCTGGCCCAGGGCGACCGGGACGTGGTGGCGACCCCGCTGCGCGCGACCGGGGCGGCCGTGGAGGCGCGGGTCTACGCCGAGGACCCGACGCAGGGGCACCGGCCCAGCGCCGGGCTGGTCACCCGGGCCGAGTTCCCCGCGTCGGCGCGCGTCGACGGGTGGGTCGAGGCGGGCACCGAGGTCAGCACGTTCTACGACCCGATGCTGGCCAAAATCATCGTCACCGGCGCGAGCCGGGACGAGGCGTTCGCGGCGCTGCGGGCGGCACTGGCGCAGACCCGCCTCGACGGCATCGAGACGAACCTGGGGCTGCTGCGGGCCGCCGCGGCCGACGCCGGTGTCCTGGCCGCCCGGCACAGCACCGCCACGCTGGCCGGGGTCGCCGACAGCGAGCCCCGGATCGTCGTCGAACGGCCCGGCACGCTGACCACGGTGCAGGACTGGCCCGGACGCACCGGGCTGTGGGAGGTCGGGGTGCCGCCGTCGGGGCCGATGGACGACCTGTCGTTCCGGCTGGGCAACCGCGCATTGGGCAACCCTGCGGGCGCGCCGGGCCTGGAGTGCACGGTCGACGGCCCGGCGCTGCGCTTCACCGCCGCCACCACCGTCTGCGTCACCGGCGCGGCCGTGCCGGTGACCGTCGACGGCACACCGGTGCCCTGCTGGGAGCCGGTCGACGTGCCCGCGGGCGCGGTCCTGGACGTGGGCCGCGCCACCGCCGGGCTGCGGGCGTACATCCTGGTCGCGGGCGGGTTCGACGTGCCCCGCTATCTGGGCAGCGCGGCGACGTTCACCCTCGGCCAGTTCGGCGGGCACGGCGGGCGGGCGCTGCGCGTCGGCGACGTGCTGCGGGCAGCGGCACCCACCGCGCCGGTGGCCGGGCCCGTGCCGCTGCCGGACCGGCCGGTGATCGGCGCCGAGTGGCAGCTCGCCGTCACCGAAGGCCCGCACGCCGCGCCGGAGTTCTTCCTGCGCGAGGACCTCGACGCCTTCTACGCCGCGCGCTGGCAGGTGCACTTCAACTCCGCGCGCACCGGCGTGCGCCTGGTCGGGCCGAAGCCGCGCTGGGCCCGCGCCGACGGCGGCGAGGCCGGGTTGCACCCGTCGAACATCCACGACACGCCGTACTCGGTCGGTGCCGTCGACTTCACCGGCGACGTGCCGATCCTGCTCGGACCGGACGGCCCGAGCCTGGGCGGGTTCGTCTGCCCCGCCACCGTCGTCACCGCCGAACGCTGGAAGCTGGGCCAGCTCAGCCCCGGCGACACGGTCCGGTTCAGGCCGGTCGGCGACGACACCGCCGCCGCGCTGCGGGCCGACCGCCGCCACGGGCCGGTGCTGCTGGGCTCCGCTGACGGCGACGACGGCGTGCTGGCCCGCCGCGAGGCGACCGGCGCCGGGCCCGCCGTCACCTACCGGCGCAGCGGCGACGACAACCTGCTCGTCGAGTACGGCCCGATGACCCTCGACCTGGGCCTGCGGATGCGCGCCCACGCGCTCATGGAACGGCTGCGCGCCGAGCGGCTGCCCGGCGTCGTCGACCTGACCCCCGGCATCCGTTCGCTGCAGATCCATGTCGACCCGGACGTGCTGCCCGTACGGCGGCTGCTCGGCCTGGCCCGCGGCCTGGAGGACGAGCTGCCCGCGACGTCCGCGCTGGCGGTGCCCAGCCGGGTGGTCCACCTGCCGCTGTCCTGGGACGACCCCGCCACCCGCGAGGCCATCGCCCGCTACATGGCCGGCGTGCGCGACGACGCGCCCTGGTGCCCGTGGAACATCGAGTTCATCCGCCGCGTCAACGGCCTGGACACCGTCGGCGACGTGTACCGCACCGTCTACGACGCCAGCTACCTGGTGCTGGGGCTGGGCGACGTGTACCTCGGCGCGCCCGTCGCGACGCCGCTGGATCCCCGGCACCGCCTGGTCACCACGAAGTACAACCCGGCCCGCACCTGGACGCCCGAGAACGCCGTCGGCATCGGCGGCGCCTACCTGTGCATCTACGGCATGGAAGGGCCCGGCGGCTACCAGTTCGTCGGCCGCACCGTGCAGGTGTGGTCGCGGTGGCGGCAGTCCGGCGGCTTCGAACCCGGCTCGCCGTGGCTGCTGCGCCACTTCGACCGGATCTCCTGGTATCCGGTCGGCGCCGAGGAGCTGCTCGACCTGCGTGCCGACGTCGCCGCCGGACGGCACGCGCTGCGCATCGACGACGGCGTGTTCCGGCTGGCCGACCACGAGGCGTTCCTGGCCGACAACGCCGAATCCATCGGCGCGTTCCGGGCCCGGCAGGCGGCGGCGTTCACCGCCGAGCGCGACGCCTGGGCCGCGGCCGGCGAGTTCGACCCGCGGCCCGAGCCGCAGGCCCCGGCCGCCGCCGGAGCCGTCACGGTGCCCGACGGTGGCGCACTGGTCGAGGCGCCGATGCTGTCCAGCGTCTGGCGGGTCGACGTGCGCCCCGGCGACCGCGTCAGGGCCGGGCAGCCGCTGCTGGCGCTGGAGGCCATGAAACTGGAGACGGTGATCGTCGCCCCGCAGGACGGCGACGTCGCCGACATCCTCGTCACCCCCGGGTCCCAGGTGGCCCCGGGCAGCCCGCTGGTCGTACTCGCCGGGAGGACCCGATGACCCCGCAGGACCGCGTACGCGACGCGTACGCCCGGCTCGCCCGCGGCGAGCGCCCCGAAGCGTGGATCACGCTGCGCGCCGAGGCGGACGTGCTGGCCGACGCCGCCGCGCTGGAGCAGCGGCTCGCAGCCGGTGAGCCGCTGCCGCTGGCCGGGTCGCTGCTGGCGGTCAAGGACAACATCGACGTCGCGGGCCTGCCCACCACCGCGGCCTGCCCGGAGTACGCGTACCTGCCGCAGCGCAGCGCCCCGGCCGTGCAGCGGCTGGTCGACGCGGGCGCGCTGGTGCTCGGCAAGACCAACCTGGACCAGTTCGCCACCGGCCTGGTCGGCACCCGCAGCCCGTACGGCGCCGTGCGGGACGTGCGGGACCCGGCGCGGGTGTCGGGCGGCTCCAGCTCCGGTTCGGCCGTGGTCGTGGCGCTGGGCATCGCCGACCTGGCACTGGGCACCGACACCGCCGGATCGGGGCGGGTGCCCGCCGCGTACCAGGGTGTCGTCGGAGTCAAGCCGACCCGGGGGCTGGTGCCCACCGACGGCGTGGTGCCCGCCTGCCGCAGCTTCGACTGCGTCACCGTCTTCGCCAGCACCCTCACCGCCGCCCGGCAGGCCATGTCGGTCATGAGTGAGCCGGCGGGGCGGCCCTGGCCCGCCGACGCGCCGCTGGCCGCCGGTCCCGCACCGGTCGTCGCGGTGCCCGACCGCGACGAGCTGGTCGCCATGTCCGCGCCGTGGCTCGACGCCTTCGAGCAGGCCGCCGCGACACTGGCCAAGGCCGGGGCGCGGCTGCGCCCGATCCGGCTGGCCGCGTTCCTGGCCGCGGCGAAACTGCTCTACGGCGGCGGTTTCGTCGCCGAACGCTACGCCGCGGTCGGCGCGTTCCTCGACGGGCAGCCCGCCGGCGCGGATCCCACGGTAGCCGCGATCATCGCCGCCGCGCGCGACGTGCCCGCGCACGTGCTGGTCGCCGACACCGAGCGCCTGGAGCGGCTGCGCGAGGAGGCGATGGCCGAGTGGGGCGACGCCGACGTGCTGCTGCTGCCCACCGCCCCGATCCAGCCCACCATCGCGCAGGTCGCCGCCGACCCGGTGGGCGTCAACGCGCTGGTGGGCACGTACACCAACTTCTGCAACCTGTTCGACCTCGCGGCGGTCGCCGTGCCGGCCGGGGAGGTCGAGGGCGGCAACTTCGGCGTACAGGTGATCGCCCGGGGCTTCGCCGACGCCGTCGCCGCCGACGTCGCGGCGCTGATCCAGGGCGAAGACCCACCCGCCCCGGCGGCGGGAGGGCTGCCGCTGCTGGTGATCGGCGCGCACCTGACCGGCCAGGCGCTCAACGACCAGCTGACCTCGGTCGGCGGCCGGTTCGCCGCCCGGGTCCGCACCGCGCCGGAGTATCGGCTGTACGCGCTGGACACGCAGCCGCCGAAGCCCGGACTGCTGCGGGTCGGCTCCGGCGGGGCCGCCATCGACGGTGAGCTGTGGCTGCTGCCCCCGGCGGCGCTCGGCCGGTTCCTGGACGCGCTGCCCGAGCCCATGACCCTGGGCAAGGTCCGCCTGGCAGACGGCAGCCTGGTCACCGGTTTCCTGTGCGAGCCGCTCGCCGTCGAAGGAACCCTCGACATCACCCGCCACGGAGGGTGGCTGTCCTATCTGGCGTCCTGACCGAACCATAGGCCACCTGAAAGAAGACGGGCTGCACGCGCGGCGATGTCGACGCCGCGCATGCAGCCCACAAGACCCAGCGCCTGACGCCGAACAGGGTGCACCGCGGGTGCACCCTGCAGCCACCGCCGCGGCTCCGCCGGTGTGGTCCGGCCTCAACGGATGCGGCGTACGCGCCACCTCCAGGCGCGGCGTCGTCAGCGGGTGTCGCGGCGTAACGGGTGGTCGGCGGGGATCTCGACCAGCACGATCCGCACGCCGTCCGGATCTTCGATCCACATCTCGTCCAGGCCCCACGGCTCGCGTCGTGGCTCGCGCAGGATCGCCACGCCGTGCGCCGCGAGCCGGGCCCGCTCGGCCCGCAGGTCGCGGACCTGCAGCCACAGCTCCACGGGGCCGGATCGCCGGCTGTCGGCGCCGCCGGAGACCTCCAGCAGTCCTTGACCCACGAAGAAGACGACACCTGGATGGTCGGGCGGCCCGAACTCGCGATAGACGGCCAGCCCGAGGACGTCGCGATAGAACCGGTGAGACCGCTCCAGCTCGGACGGCCGGAGCAGGACGCGGCTGCTGAGAATCTCCACCCTGTGAGTATCGTCCGCATCTCCTCCGCCGTGCCGGTCTACCGCTCCTGCTGCGTCGTGCGGCTCGTCGGCACCTGGGAGCGGCTGCGCGCCCGGCGGCGTTTTCACAGGCACCAACGGGGTAATGCGAGCAATGAGCTCATTCATCCCAGGAGGCCGAATATGACTGCCAGTAAGGACAAGCACGCCACGTCCGTCCACCCCCACGCGGGCGGGCCGGAACGCCGCATCGTGCAGCCGACGGAGGACGGTTACGAGGTGGTCAAGCCCGATCACAAGCGGGCCAATGCAAAGACCGGCACCAAGGGCGCCGCTCAGCAACGAGCCAAGGAGATCGTCACGAACCTGGGTGGCGGTGAGGTGACGACAATGAACGCCAAGGGCAAGATAGAGAACTCTGACACCGTGGGACACGGCAATGACCCGCATCCGCCTCGGGACACCAAGCACTGAACAACCCACCGACCGGTCAGCCTCGGTCATGACCTGCCGGGCAGCTGACAGTCGGTACCCACGGAAGGCCCGCCGGGGCCGGCAGGCAGCCGGCCCCGGCGTTGCTCGGCCATCCGGCGGTACCAGGGGCCGGTGCCCTCCGGCGACGGCAACCTACGCGAACCAAATCCGAGAGCGCCCGGTAGATGTGATATTGCGTTTTTTGCTCATGAGCGCGTAATACATCCGAAACACCCGGTGGGCACTGTGGTGAGCTGACCAGCTGAAGGGGGATCAGCTCATGACCAACGACCTGAACCGGCTGCGGGATGCCTACGCGGCCCTGGACAGCGGCCCTGGCGGAACCCGCTACCGAGTGGTGCGGGAGCCATCCCAAGGCCACGGCGACGGGCCCGGCGCGCCGCGGCCCGTGGTGGCCGGGTTCGACCCGGACCGGCCCGCACCCGCCGCCCTGAGCCTGGCCGCCGACCAAGCGGCCGCCCAGCAGGCGCCATTGCATGTACTCGTCGCAAGTTCGCTGCCCGTGTGGACCCACCACCTGGCCATGGCCCCCTGTCCACCCGCGGCGTTCAGCGACGAACCCGCTGCCCAGCAAGCTCGCGACGCCGTCGCGCAGATACGCGAGGACCACCCCGGCACGGACGTCACCGTGTACGGGACCAGCCGCTCGCTGCCCCGCGCGCTACTGCGGCAGACCGGCGCCGCGTCCATCGTGGTGACCGACCGGGATCCCGACCGACCGCGCCAGGCCACCCGGCTTTCGGGGACCGCGGCCTGCCCCGTGTTCACCGTGCCCACCGCACCGGCCGCTCCGTCTGGCGCTCCCGTGCTGATCGTGGGCATCGACGGTCCCGGCGACGCAGCCGAATTCGCGATGTTGCAGGCACAACGGCGCCGGGTGCCGGTGCTCAGCTGCGACCTGAACCCGGCGGCTGGCGGGTTCACCGACGCCGTCGCGCTCGCCGCCGACCGTCATCCGACCGTCGACGTCCACGACCTGCAGCAGACCGACCTGGCCGCCGTCCCGGCCGGGCTCGCCGTGCTGCGCAGGCCCGCGCGGCGCCGGGACGCGGCGTGGCCGCTGCTGACCGGCCTGCTGCGGCAGGCGCCATACCCGGTGGTCACCGTTCCTGCCGCCTGACAGCGCCGCGTCCTTGGCGAGGCATGACAGCACCGGGCATCGTGCGACCTCATGGTGCCCGGTTGCGGTGTCGTCAGGCAGGCGGACGGGACGGCGGTTTCGGCCTGTCGAACGGCTTCACGATACGGGCGGCACCCGTCGAGGGCGGAAGACGGCCGCGATGTCCTCGGCGGCGGTGACCAGCGCGCCCACCACCGCTCCGGTGACCGCGGCCGGCCCGGATCCGCGTCGACGACATCGTGGTCGCGGTACGGCCGGTGCCGGGCACTTCGTGCTGCTCGGTGACAATCTCGACGAGAGTGTCGATTCGCGCCTGTTCGGGCCGGTGCCCGGTCATCGGATAGTGGGGCGGGCGCGGCCGCTGCGGTGAGCAGCTCGGCCGCAGCCGCGACCGGCGCACTGCACCGCAACCTCGCGGCAAGACTCTTGGCAGGGATCGACCCTCCAGTTATTGTTAGTTAGTTTTCCTATCTATCGATCTGATCGAGGAGAGTGGATGGACCGTTCGCGTGTCCGTATCGCCATCGCGGCCGCCGCTGTCGCGGGCGCGGCGACCCTTCTGGTCGTTCCGTCGGCACAGGCCGCACCGGTATGGCAGCTCCGCTGGGCTCCCAACGCCAGCACGGTCGGCCTCGGAGCCTTCGAGTCCATCGAGGACGACCGAGCCGACTCGCACACCGCGGCCGCGCCGCACATCAAGGTCGTCGGCAGCGACTACCGGTTCGACATGCACATGGTCGACCGGGACAGCGCCACGGACCGGCAGCGCCACGAGGTCACCGGCACCCGCACGTCGGCCTCGAGCTATCTCGAGTGGAACCTCGGCCAGACCTGGCGGGTGACCTACTCGATGTACATTCCCAGCTCGCTGAAGGCGACCACGTCCTTCACCCACATCATGCAGACCAAGCAGCCGGGCACCGGCACCTCCCCCATCACCGTCACCTCGCTGCGCCGGGTCAACGGCGTACAGACCATCGAACACAAGGTCATCGCCGGCGACGTCCTGGTGGGCCGGACGAACCTCGAACCGCTGCACAACAAGTGGATCGACATCGAGTACGAGATCAAAATCGGTGACGGGACCGCGGGCTCGGTCCGCTGGGTGATCCGCAGCGCCGGCACCACGATCGTCGACGCCACCAAGACCGGCGTCGACACCTTCCTCGCCGACCGGGTCCGCCCGAAGTGGGGGATCTACCGCTCACTCGGCGACACCTCCGGCTCGCTGCAGGACACCTACCTGCTGCTGCGCAACATGAAGGCCTACCAGCTCGTCGACGGCCCGGCTCCCAGCCCGTCCCCGACGGCTACGGCGGCGAGCCCCAAGCCCACCCCCACGCCGTCGAGCTCCGCGACCGGCACGACGAGCTGGCGGGCGGGTGCCGCCTACGCCGTGGGAGCGCAGGTGACCTACGCCGGAATCTCCTACCGGTGCCTCCAGGCCCACACGTCCCAGGTCGGCTGGGAGCCGCCCAACGTACCGGCGCTCTGGCAACGCCTGTAGCGGACGGAGGGGGTGCACAGCCGGCCCCCTCCCCCATCGTTTGCCGGAGTGTCGTAGCCGATGTCCAGTCTGCTCGCGTGCCCCATGCCCGGTGACCGCAGCGGCACCGTCGCGCAGCGGCCGGCCGCCGGTGAAGCCGAACACGGGGCCGTCAAGTGCAGGCCGGTGAACTGCAGGCGGGATTCGCGATACGCTCGCCGTGTGCCCAGGACGCGGCCGCAGGTTCACGATCCGTTCGTCCGGGTCCGTGGCGCCCGGGTGCACAATCTGCGCGACGTCGACGTGGACCTGCCACGCGACGCGCTCGTGGCGTTCACCGGCATCTCCGGTTCGGGCAAGTCCTCACTGGCGTTCGCGACCATCTACGCCGAGGCCCAGCGGCGGTACTTCGAGTCCGTCGCGCCGTACGCCCGGCGGCTGCTGAACCAGTTGCCGGCACCGCAGCTCAAGGAGATCACCGGGCTGCCGCCCGCGGTCGCGCTGCAGCAGCGCCGCGGCTCGGGCGGAGCCCGCTCGACCGTGGGCACGCTGACCACGCTGTCGAACCTGCTGCGGCTGCTGCTGTCCCGCGCGGGCACCTACCCGCCCGGCACCGAGCAGCGGCTGGAAGCCGAGGCGTTCTCCCCGAACACCGCCGCAGGCGCGTGCCCGACCTGCCACGGCCTGGGCCGTACGCATGTGGTCTCCGAACGGCTCATGGTGCCGGACCCGGCACTGAGCATCCGCGAGGGCGCGGTGGCGGCCTGGCCGGGCGCGTGGCAGAGCGTCAACCTGCGCGACATCCTCGTCGCGCTCGGCGTCGACGTGGACCGGCCGTGGCACCGGCTGCCGAAGTCGCAGCGGGACTGGATCCTCTACACCGACGAGCAGCCGGTCGTCGAGGTGCATCCGCACCGCGACCGAGGCGAGGCCGTGTACAACGGCCGGTTCTGGAGCGCCCGGTCGCACATCATGCACACGCTGGCCAACTCCAAGAGCGAGCGCAACCGCGAACGCGCCCTGCGCTTCGTGACGATCGGAGCGTGCCCCACCTGCGGCGGGACCGGGCTGCGGCCGGAGGCGCTGGCGGTCACCTTCGCCGGGCGCACCATCGCCGACCTGGTCGCGCTGCCGCTGTCGGCGCTGGCCGAGGTGCTGCGGCCCACCGCGACCCTGGCCGATCCGGAGCCGGCGTGGGAGTCGTCGCTGTCGGGCGAGCGCACCGAGGTCGCGCGCACGCTCGCCGCCGACCTGACCAAGCGCATCGGCGTGCTGGTCGACCTGGGGCTCGGCTATCTGCAGCTCAACCGGCCCGCGCCGACGCTGTCGCCGGGTGAGGCGCAGCGGCTGCGGATCGCCACCCAGCTGCGTTCGGGACTGTTCGGCGTCGTGTACGTGCTCGACGAGCCGTCCGCCGGGCTGCACCCCGCCGACGCCGAGCCGCTGCTGCAGGTCCTCGACCACCTGCGGGCCGCCGGAAACTCGGTCTTCGTCGTGGAGCACGACATGGACGTGGTACGCCGCGCGGACTGGGTCGTCGACGTCGGCCCCGGCGCGGGCGAGGCCGGCGGGCGGGTCGTCTACAGCGGACCGGTTCCCGGGCTGCGCGACGCCGCGGATTCGGCCACCCGCCCGTACCTGTTCCCGGCCAAGTCCCGCCCGCGGCGGCGCGAGCCGCGGCAGCCTACGGGCTGGCTGCGGCTGCGCGGCGTCAACCGGCACAACCTGCGTGACCTCGACGCCGACCTGCCGCTGGGGGTGCTCACCGCGGTGACCGGCGTGTCCGGGTCCGGCAAGTCGACGCTGGTGACGCAGGTGGTTGCCGAGATCGTCGCCGGCCACCTCGGCGTCGCGGCGGCCGAACCCGACGACACCGCCGAGGCGGAGTTCGGCCTCGCGCCGGTCGACGACACCGGCGTGCTCGCCGCCGACGTGCGCGGTCTGGAGCATTTCGACCGCCTCGTCCGCGTGGACCAGAAGCCGATCGGCCGCACCCCCCGGTCGAACCTGGCGACCTACACCGGCATGTTCGACGCCGTACGCAAGGTCTTCGCCGGCACCGAGCAGGCCCGCGCCCGCGGCTACGACCCCGGCCGGTTCTCGTTCAACGTGCCCGCCGGGCGCTGCCCGACGTGCCAGGGCGAAGGCTTCGTCACCGTCGAGCTGATCTTCCTGCCGGGCACGTACGCGACCTGCCCCGACTGCCACGGCGCGCGCTACGACCCGGAGACGCTGGAGATCACCTATCGCGGCGCGACCATCGCCGACGTGCTCGCCATGACCGTCGAGCAGGCGGGCCGCTTCCTGGACGACGTGCCCGCCGCCGCCCGCAGCCTGGGCACCCTGCGCGAGGTCGGCCTCGGCTACCTGCGGCTCGGCCAGCCCGCGACCGAACTGTCCGGCGGTGAGGCGCAGCGCATCAAACTCGCCACCGAACTGCAGCGCGCCCACCGCGGCCACACCCTGTACCTGCTGGACGAGCCGACCACCGGCCTGCACCCGGCCGACGTCGAGCTGCTGATGGGACAGTTGCAGGACCTGGTCGACGCGGGCAACACGGTGATCGTCGTCGAGCACGACATGGGCGTGGTCGCGAGCGCGGACTGGGTGGTCGATCTGGGGCCGGGCGGCGGCGATGCGGGCGGCCGGATAGTCGCGGCGGGCACCCCGGAGCAGGTCGCCGCTGCCGACGGGCACACCGCCCGCTACCTGGCCCCTCGGGTGACGCCCGGCGGCCGGCGGTCGCCGTAGCCAGCCCGGGCATGCCGCGGCACCCGCCGCTCAGGTGCACGGCTGCGCCGCAGCGGCATCGTTCCCTGCAAGCAGTAGGTTCTTCAGCTTCGCCAGGGCTGGCTGCTTCTGTTCAGCCCTGGCGCAGGCGCAGGTGTTCATGGACGAACCGGATCGCCATGGCGCCCTCGCCGACGGCGGAGGCGACCCGTTTGATGGAGCCGCTGCGCACGTCGCCTGCGGCGAAGACGCCGAGCCGGCTCGTCTCCAGCAGGTACGGCCGCCGGGGTGTGCCCTGGCGCAGGTCGGTGACGGCCTCGGCGGGCACGTCCGGGCCGGTGAGCACGTATCCGTGGTGGTCGACGGCGACCTGCTCGTCCAGCCAGGTGGTGCACGGCTCGGCTCCGATGAACACGAACAGGGCGGTGGCCGGGATGCGCCGGCAGTGTTCGGTCTTCATGTCGGCCACGACCACCTCCTCCAGCCGGTCGCGTCCGGCCAGCTCGCATACCTCGGTGTTGGTGTGGACGGTCACGTTGGGCAGTGCGGTGATGCGGTCGGCGAGATAGCGCGACATGTCCCGGCTCAGGTCCTCGTGCATGATCATCAGGTGGACGTGGGCCACATGCCCGGCCAGGAACACGGTCGCCTGCCCGGCGGAGTTGCCGCCGCCGACCACGGCCACCTGGTCGCCACGGCACAGCTGAGCTTCGGCGGTGGTGGCCGCGTAGTAGACGCTGGTGCCTTCGAACTCGGCCAGCCGGGGCACCCGCAGTTTGCGGTAGCGGGCGCCTGTCGTGATCAGCACGGCCCGGGTCGTGATCTCGGTGCCGTCGGCCAGCCGTATCAGGTGGAACCCGTCGTGTGCGTCCAGCGCCGTGACCGAGGCCGGCACGGTCATCCGGGCGCCGAACTTGCGGGCCTGCAGCGCGGCCCGCTCGGCCAGCTCCGCGCCGGAGATCCCGCCCGGGAAGCCGAGGTAGTTCTCGATCCGGGACGAGGTGGCGGCCTGCCCGCCCGCCGCGACCGCGTCGAGGACCACGACCGACAGACCCTCCGACGCCGCGTACACGCCCGCGGCCAGCCCGGCAGGGCCCGCGCCCACCACGACCACGTCGTAGTCGGAGCCGCCGATGCTCGGCTCCGCGAGCCCGACGACCCGCGCGAGCTCGTCGTTGGACGGGTTGCGCAGCACCTCCTGGCCGCGCCAGATGACCACCGGCGTCTCCTGGGGGGTGACGCCGAGCTGGCGCAGCAGCGTCTCGGCGGTGGGGTCCTGCTCGACGTCGATCCAGCGGTACGGCAGCCGGTTGCGGGCGGCGAAGTCGCGCAGCCGGCGCGCGTCGGCGGAGTAGCGCGAGCCGATGATCCGGATGCCGGCACCCAACTCGATCAGCAAGGAGCGGCGGATCATGTACGCCCGCAGGATGAGGTCGCCGAGTGTCGGGTCGTGGGCGACCAGGGCGCGCACGTCGTCGACCGGGATGCTGAGCACCTCGCCGGGCTCGCGGACGACGGCGCTCAGCAACGCCGGCTGGCCTGCCAGCAGGCTGAGCTCGCCGAGGAATCGGCCCGGTCCGTGCACGCCGATCTCCCGTTCGGCCGGGGTGCCGTACCCCTCGATAAGGGCGACGGCACCGGACAGGATGACGTGGAAGTCGTAGCTCGGATCCCCCTCGTGGAACAGAATGTCGCCGGTGCCGGTTGTCCGGCGCCGCCCGCGGGAGGCCAGCGCGTCGATCTGCTCGGCGCTCAGCCGCGGATAGGCCCCGTAGCGGTCCGGTGTCTCCTGCATGAGCTCGGACATGATTGATCACCTTCTCTGACGGTGATGCAGTCGGGCGGCGCACCGGGTTCGACATCTTTACCGACTGTTTCAGCCGTCACCCGGCAGCACGGGCAAGCTCGCAAAAGTGCTGAAAGCGAGGTGCGTGTAAGGCCAGCAGCACCAACTGTCCGTTGAGCGCGCACCGTCATGCCGACGACGCGACCCGAATCACATGCGAACCAAGTTTTCCCTACTACCCGTCAGTGACGGGGTGAAACATGGTCGACGTTCCGAACCCGCACGAAGGGCCATGCCAAAGGCCACCCAGATGATCAACACGTCGTACGGCTGCGCGGCAGGGTGCCGGGATGATCTGAGCCGTCCCTCGCCGGCCGGGGTTGCCGTAGCATGATTGACCATCGCCGAGTGACGGTCGATCACCGGATCGGGGCAGGTGCATGAGCTGCGTGTGACCGCGCACCGTGCCGGTGGCGACACCTCTGCCAGGAGGTGCACGATGACGACGGCAACCGTCGACGACTCGGTTGGGGCGGCGAGCGCGTCGGCCGGTGAGTTGAGATGACCGTGATCGGACTGGTCGCGTCACCGGGGCCGGCTGCCGATCTGGCACAGAGTGTGCTGGCGGACCTGACCGACCTCGTCTCCGTTCGGCTGCCGGAGGGCGACTGGCAGATACGGCTGGCCGTGGATCGGCTGGTCGACGCCCCGGCAGACCTGAATCGGCTGGTCGACGCCGCACGGCGCAGGCTGCTGGACGAAGGCTGGCACATGGCCGTCTGCATCACCGATCTACCGCTGGCGACCCAGCGCCGGCCGGTGGTCGCCCACGCGAGCGCCACGCACGGTGTCGCCGTGCTGTCCCTGCCTGCGCTGGGCGCGGTCAGTGTGACCCGCCGGGCCGAGGACGCGATCGCGCGCCTGATCGAGGCGCTGCTGGGCGACGTCGACCCGGGGAACGCGGACCTCGATGATCGCGCCGTCCGGCGGCGCCAGGTGGCCCTGTACCGGCGGACGCGCGAGCTGAACGAGTCGCCGGCGGCTGACACCGGAGCCTTCGGTTTGATCACCGGCGTACTGACCGGAAATCTGCGGCTCCTGCTGGGCATGCTGCGAGCCAACCGGCCGTGGCGACTGGTTTCGCGGCTCTCCCGAGCTCTGGCAGCGGCCCTGGCCGTCGACGTCCTCGCGCTGGTGACGAGCGACATCTGGCGGCTGGCGAACTCGTTGGGGCCGGTGCGGCTGAGCATCCTCACCGTCGGTTCGCTGCTGGCGGTGGTGCTGAGCCTCGTACTCGGTGCCGGCCTGTGGGAGCGGATGCCGCCCCGGGCTGCCGGTCGGCCGATCCGCCAGCAGGTGGCCCTGTTCAACATCGTCACGATTCTCACCGTCGTCATCGGCGCGGCGGCGCTGTACGGCGAGCTGATGGTGCTGACCGCGGTCGGCGTGCTCGTCATGGTTCCGGCGGATCTGATCGCCGCTGCCGTCGGTCATCCGGTCGGTATCGGTGACCAGGTGCAGCTGGCGTGGTTGGCGAGTTCTCTCGGCACACTCGGCGGGGCGCTGGGAGCCGGGCTGGAAAGCGACGAGGCGGTACGTGAGGCTGCGTACCGTTATCAGCCGGACAATGAGCTGACCGCCGATCGTTGACCTCCATGCCGCAACGGCAATTGGAGGCCGTGCCCTTGCCGTACCTCGCCGTCTCCGTGGCGGCAGCCGGCTGCGGTCTGGCTGTCGGCGCAGAGCACGACGGACACCGAGGCGACCGCGGTGTGGCGGTCGCCTCGGCATCCCGCATCGCCTCGGTCAGGCTTTGATCACTTCGTCCTCGGCGAGGGACTCGGCCCGTTGCTGGACCGTGCTGCGCAGCTTGTCGACGTCGGTCTTGACGGCGGCGGCGTCAGCGCCCTGCACCTTGCCGAGCGTGGTCGTGATCTGGTCGAGAGCCTTCTCGGCCGCCTTATCGGCGTAGATCTTGCCGTACAGCTCGCGGTAGGCATCCTCGTAGGCCTTCTTGAACGCGTTCGACGCCAAGAATCGCTCCTTGAGCTTGTTGCCACCCATCATCCCGCCGGGCCGCCCGCCTTCTGGAGGGGTGAACCCTTCCGGCAGTTCCATGCCCTCGGGCGGCTGGAAGTCCCCGCCACCGGGAAAACCGCCCCGGCCGCCGCCCATGGACATGCTGTCGTGTGGACCGGCAGTGGCGCTGCCGCTGAACGTCAGGTTGTGGTCCCAGCTGATGACCTGGAACTTCTTGGTGTCGAGGTTGTACCACAGGTAGTAGTTCTTGCCCGGACCCGACATGTCGTCGAAGTTGAGCACCAGGTTCTGCAGGGCCAGGTACTCGGCGAACGACTCGATGTCGACGTGATCGCCCAGATGGGCGTCGAAGTCGGCATCGGATGCCTCGTTGGCCCACTTCACCAGGTCGATGACCGGCGCGAGGTCGTGGCTGCCCTTGTTGTTGACCTGCTTGAAGTCCTCGGCGTACTCGGTCGGGTCCTCACCCTGGTAGGTGAACTGCCCGGTGGCCAGGGACTTGTAGAGCACGCCGTTGCCGAGCCGGTCGGCGAAGTCCTCGTCCGGGTGCTCGACCAGCAGCCGAGCCTTGACCGGGCGGCCGTTGACCTCGAACGCGGTGTAGGAGTAGCGCTGCGCCGGCTGACCCGCGGCCTGGGCGACCGCGAGCGACAGGGCCTCGTTGACCACGGTCGAACCGCCGCCCATGCCCGACACCCGCACCGCGACCTCACTGCGGCCCTGGTATCGGCGGCCGTCAGCGAACTCGTCGAAGCTCATCAGCCACGGCAGTTCCTCGGGCTTGGCGCTGTCCAGGCTCGTCCGCCCGAACCCGCCGGGCCCGCCACCCATCATCCCGCCGGGCCGGCCCTGGCCACCGCCGGGGTTGTCGCCCCCGCCGCCGGGCGGCTGCTGCATGCCGCCTTCGGGCATGCCGGGGAACCCTCCTTCGGGCATACCCGGGAATCCGCCGCCGCCCGGACCGCCTTCCCGGTCCCCGAACAGCGACCTGGTCTTGCCCTCGTGGGTGACGCCGGACAGGGTCGAGTTGCCCTTGAGCCGGATGCCGACGTCGCGGATCAGGGTGCCGTCGATCGTGGCGTCGACGCGCACGTACTCCTTCTCCCCGGTTGCCATGTACTCGTCGAACATGCGCTGGTAGTCGGCCTCGGCGTAGGTGATCGTCACCGTGTGCGCGACGGTCGCGTCGAACAGGTCGACGGTGCCCTCGATGTTCTGGATCACCTCGTCGTGCTTGCCGGAGGCCTGGCTGGTCACGATCGGGGCGATGCGCACGTTGCCGGCGACCACGACCAGCACGGCGACCACGGCCACGCAGGTGGCCAGCAGTTTCCAGTAGTGGCGTACGCGCACCGGGATGCGGTGCTTGAGCCGGGCCCGCGGCGGCGGCGCCGCGGGCTCCGGTACGGGGTTGGCTGCCATCACAGGTCCGTCTGGTCGTATCCGGTGAGCACGGTGACCCGCTGGCCGGCGGTGAGCTGGCTCAGCGCGGCGATCAGGTCGCCGGGCTCGCTGCCCTTCTTCAGCCGCACCGTGTACATCAGCTCGGTGAGCGCCCCGCCGCGGATCGACTCCATGCTGACCAGCTCGAACTCGGTGGTGTGCGCGATCAGCGCGTCGTTGATGGCGGCGGTGTAGTTGCCCTCCGGCGGGACCTGCACCTTGACGACCTGGCGCTGCACGGACAGCTGGAACCAGGAGAACCGGAACATCACGAAGATCACGAGGCAGATCGCCACGGTCGCGACCACGGCGAGGCTGTAGAAGCGTGTGCCGACGGCCATGCCGACGCCCATGACCAGGAAGATGAACCCGACGTCGCGGGTCTCCTTGATGGCGTTGCGGAACCGGACCACCGACAGCGCACCGACCAGTGCGAAGGCCCTGGCGATGTTGGAACCGACGACCAGCATGATCAGCGAGACGAGCATGCCGAGGATGACGAGGGTCTGCACGTAGGACTGGCTGTAGGACACGTTGCGGTGCGTAGCCCGGTACACCCAGCCGATGAACGCGCTGAGCAGGAACGCCAGCGACATCGCCATGACGATGTCGGTGACGCTGAACGTGCCGGTGAGGTCCTGGAGTTCGAAGTTCATCGGGTTGCTTTCGTGATCAGCGCCGGTGCGCCTGCAGCGGCGGCTTCGGAGAGGTTCAGGTCGTCGGTGCCCTCGGCCGGGGCGGTGCCCTCGGCGTCGTAGTCGGGGATGTGGAACAGCGAGCGCGGGGCGCGGCCGAACGCCTCGACGCTCTGGCAGTACTTCGACACGCGCACGACGTTCAGCTCGGCGCGGGCGGCCAGGTCGGTCAGCCAGTAGGGGACGCGGTCGTTGGCCTTGACCTCCAGCACCGACAGCGACGCCGGGATGATCAGCCGGTTCTCGGCCTCGGAGCCGAGGTCGAACTCGCGGTCGCGCCCGCGGACCCGGTGGTCGAGGGTGACCCGCAGGCCCAGGTCGGCGTCGCGGCCGACGTAGGCCTCGCGCTGGTAGCCGGTCATCGCCGTCGGCCGCAGGTCCAGCCCCTGTACCAGGCCCAGGACCTCCTGGATGAAGCCCGTCTGGCCGGGCTTGTGCCGCACCATCTGGCGGCCGTCGCACAGCAGGCGCGCGTCGCCGTAGGGCATGGCGACGCGGCGCTTCTGGGTGACCCGGTTGACCCGCTGCTTGATCTCGACGTACACGGTGGCGTCGTCGTCGATGGTGGTGCGGTCGCCGTAGTGGCGCACCCGCAGCTTGCGCCGGAACCGCAGTCCCTCGATCTTCTCCCAGTAGAAGCGCAGCAGCCGGGTGTCGTAGTAGACGCTCCACACGCCGTAGCCGCCCTCGGTGGCGTGACTGTCCAGGTCGAGCCGAGCGCGCAACTCGTCACGGATGGCCGCCAGGCGCTCGGTCGGCACCAGGTACTTGATCTCGTAACGGTTGAACGCGTGCAGCGGGCTCGGCGCGCGCAGCGCGTGGCCGGTCTGGTCGTCGGCTGTCCTGCCCGGGACGGGTCGGGCAGGGCCGCCGCCCTTGTCAGGTCCCGTCGGCGCTGAGCGCGGGCGCAGTCGCATTCGCGTACCATTTCTCTCGCCCCGAGGCCGCCGGTCACTAGGTGAACAGCGGCTGAATCCGGGGTTTACTGAAGGTGAACACCCGACAGCGTGGTGGCTGAATCTAAGAAACCCCGGTGGAAAGCCTAAGAATTCTTTAAGAAAAGGTCGGAGGCACCCGAAACGGCGCATACCAGTGACAGCCGGTGACGAGGACCTAAGAATTGGCTAAGAAAACCGCAGGCCAGCCTGGCCGGTCCCTATCGTGGTCCCATGACACCGGGTAGCCAGGTACTGGTCGCCGACGACGACGCGTCCGTGCGCCAGTCCCTCGATCGCGCCCTGCGGCTGGAGGGCTACACCGTCCACCTCGCCGCCGACGGAGCCGAAGCCCTGGCCAAGACCCACGACCTTCGGCCCGACCTGCTGCTGCTCGATGTCATGATGCCGGTGCTGGACGGCCTGGACACCTGCCGGCGGCTGCGCCAGGCCGCCGACCACACCCCGGTGCTGATGCTCACCGCCCGCGACGCCGTCGCCGACCGCGTCGCCGGCCTGGACGCCGGCGCCGACGACTACCTCGTCAAACCCTTCGCCCTGCAGGAACTGCTCGCCCGCATACGTGCCCTGCTGCGGCGCACCACCCCGGCGGCCGCCGCCGACGACGCGCTCAGCATCGGCGATCTCACCCTGAACCGCTCCACCCGGCAGGTGCGCCGCGGCGACGTCGCGATCGAGCTGACCCGCACAGAGTTCAGCCTGCTGCAGACCCTGCTCGAACACCAGGGCCGGGTGCTGTCGCGCGCTCAGCTGTTCGAGCACGTCTGGGGCTTCGACCTCAACCAGTCGTCCAACAGCCTCGACGTGTACATCGGCTACCTGCGCCGCAAACTCGAAGCCGACGACCGCCCGCGCCTGCTGCACACCGTCCGCGGCGTCGGCTTCGTGCTCCGATCCGGCGAGCAGCGCCCGTGACCGGCAGGCCTTCGCTGACCAACCGGCTGACCATCATCGCCGCCGCGGCCGTCACCGTGGTGGCCGTCGCGGTCGGGATTCTGGCGCTGCTGGCCCTGCACCAGACCCTCATCTCGCAGACCGACCGTGAACTGCAAGCCATCGCCGCAGGACCGCTCAGCGACCTGACCCCGGCCACCGCCGCGAACATCCCGCCGAATCCGCTGGACGCCCAGCAGGACGTGCGGATGCAGATCCGCTTCCCGACCGGCACCATCACCGTGCCCCGCGCCAGCACGCCGCTGCCGTGGACCGCCGACGACGAGGCCGTCGCCTCCGGCGCGCGCGCCCGCAGCACGTACACCGCCGACACCGACCAGGGCCGCTTCCGGGTGCTGACGTTCACCGGCCCACACGGGCAGACCATTCAGCTCGCCCGTTCGCTGGCCAGCGCCGATGCCACCGTGCAGCGGTTCGGCACCCTCATCGCGGCGCTGA
Organism: Catellatospora bangladeshensis; assembly: GCF_016862575.1. Lineage (GTDB taxonomy): Bacteria > Actinomycetota > Actinomycetes > Mycobacteriales > Micromonosporaceae > Catellatospora > Catellatospora bangladeshensis. The sequence goes on from NZ_BONF01000017.1 coordinate 40,877, forward strand.
TCGTCGCCGCGGCCGCCGTGGCCGCCGTCGCCGGCCGGTTCGTCGCCCGCGCCGGGCTGCGCCCCGTCGGCCAGCTCACCGCCGCGGCCACCCATGTCGCCGAGACCCGCGACCTGAGCAGCCCCATCCCCACCGCCGGCCACGACGAGATCGCCCGGCTCGGACAGGCGTTCAACCACATGCTCACCCGGCTCGGCGACGCCCAGCAGCAGCAACGCGACCTCATCGAGGACGCCGCGCACGAGCTGCGCACCCCCATGGCCAGCATGCGCACCAACGTCGAGGTCCTCATCCACGCCGGCGACCGCCTCACCGACGGCGACCGGACCGCCCTGCTGTCCGACCTCGACCTGCAGAGCGTCGAACTGGCCGACCTCGTCGCCAACCTCGTCGACCTCGCCCGCTCCCGCACCACCGACGAACCGATGACCGCCGTCGACCTCACCGAGCTGGGCGAGTCGGCGATCAGCCTCGCCGAAGCCCACTTCCCCCAGACCCGGTTCCGGCTGCACGCGCCGGACACCGTTACCGCCCGGGTCCGGCCGGCGACCCTGCAACGCGCCATGGTCAACCTGCTCGACAACGCCGCCAAGTTCGGGGCTGTCGGCCAGACCGTGGAACTGCACCTGAGCACCGGACCCGGGGCGTCCCGCACCGCGCATATCAGCGTCCTGGACCGCAATCCCGTCATCCCCGCCGACGAGCGCGAACGTGTCTTCCACCGGTTCCACCGGCTGGACACCTCCCGCGCCGTCGCCGGCTCCGGCCTCGGCCTGGCCATCGTGGCGCAGGCCGCCGCAGCCCACAACGGCACCGCCACCGTCACGCCCAGACCGGGCGGTGGAAACAGGTTCCAGATCGCCATACCGGCCACATAGGCCGCCCGCACGGTGAACTCCGCTCGTCACGGACATCCGAGCCGCGTCGTGAGCGCCGGGCCGGCTCCTTTCCGCTGGCCGGTCAGCCGAAACGGCCGCAGGCATCCCGCGCAGCGGCTTCTGCGGCCGGGCCGCCGCGGGCAGCAGCACATAACGCAGCTCGCCGCTGCCGACCATGCCCTGCACTTCGGCGAGAGTCGGCTGCGGAACCGTCGATGCTGATCACAGCCAGTGGCCTGTGGCCGATGACGCCACCGATAGCAGCCCTGAGTCCACGATGGGAGGCACCGGACTCATCGGCCGCAGACAGACATGGCGGTCGTATGCAGATGATCGGGACGTTGCAGGTGACGACGGCTTGCTGTCCCTAGTCCACCCTGTGAATCAGGCGCTCGGCGGGAGAATGACGACCTGGGCGGCGAGAAATCTCGGGGCCATCTCGCAGTAGCTGTCGGTGAGCAGTTCGGCGACCTCGGTCCAGTCGGTGTGGTCACCGAGGACGACAGCGGCCACGTTAGGGCCCCATGGGGCGCGGAAGAACGGGAAGCCGCGGGCGGTCAGGCCGAGCAGATCGTCGATGGGCGCGCGAAACGTCATCACAGTCGGCGCCTGGCCGGCGATCGTCAGCCGGGCGTAGTCCGGAAAACGCTTCGGGTCCGGCGTGTAGACGTGGCCGACAGTCCGCGCGCGGATCCGCCAGCGGACGCCGATCCAGGCCGGTTCCTCGTACGTTTCAGGCAGCCGTCGGCAGATCGGTCGCAGCCGCTCCAGGATCTGTGGTGGCACGTCTCCAGGGCCGGACATAGGCCGACAGTAACGGTCGGGAGCGGGGCGGGGTACGGCGGGAGCACGCCAGCGCCGAGCCTCGCGGATCCCCGTCTGCCTCGGTGTCTTCGTGGTCGGGCGGCTCGGCGAACGTGGCGGCCTGCTCGCGCCTGCGAGCAGACCGCATCTGCCGTCGTCGAGGGCCCCGAAGGTCAACCTCCGGGGCCCTCGACGGGTGTGTTGCGACCAGCCGCTAGAAGAGCTGGCTAGCAGCCTGAGAGCCGATCAAGCACTGGAGGCGGCCTGAACTGCCAGGATCGAGTCAGACGTTCGGGTGCCAGCGGCACGAGACGTTTGGATCCCGCCCTCTGTGGACCTCGTCTCTCTTGTAGACAGCTCACGCCCCTACTTGGTCCTCATACGTCGCCACGCTCGCGTGGCTGCGACAGCGCACGCGACCATGGCGACCACGGCCATCACGAGGTAGAAGACCAAGCCGATTCTCCGCCCAGCATTCTCCTCCCGCATTAGGTCCGCTACCAGCAGGGCGCTGACGGCCACCAAAAGGACGGCGCTGAGCCCATACCCGATCACGCGATGTATCACCAGCTGCATCCATCTCGGTAACTACCGGGCACGTAGCTAAGAAGGCCGGTGCCCCAGGGTCGGCTGAGCTGTCCGCACTTACCGGCCTCGTAGGCGCGATCGAACACCGAGCCCACCCAGAATAGATATCCGGCCACGGCTATCCCAGCGATCACCAGATAAGGCCCGACAGCAGCGCTGAGCAGGGCGGCGGCGATATGCTTCGCCGCCCAGACCACGCCGGCGCCCAAGGTGGCGAACACTCCCCAGGAGTCCAGCGGCCAGTCATGGAGCCAGTATCCCAGAAAGCGGGTCTCCGACTTGTTGAACAGGACCTTCTGACCCCACCAGTAGGACTTGCGCTTCCACAGGCCGGTCGTGTCGACACAGTTGACCGGGTCTGCCGCGCAGTACTCGTACGAATTGGCGTTCCCACCGTAAACTGCGTCGGTGGAGAGGAACCTGCCGCTGCCCGGGGTGTAGATCCGCGCCCCCATCAAGACGAATCCGCCAGGATTGTCCGCGGCACGTTGGGCATTGCCGAGCCAGCCGTAGCGCCGGGTGCCGACGCCTTCACTGGGCTGACCGGTCTCGGTGAACTGGCCGGTGTATGCCAGACCCGCCCCATTGTCGGTCATGCCGGCGACGAAGTCCCCGCGCATGTTGGTCAGCGACCAAACCTTTCCGGTCGCGGTCTGGACACCGGCTACACCGACGAGGCCGAGGACCGGGCGGGTATAGCTGCCGTCGCCTTCGTCGGTCCAAGACGGGGTGTCCACGTCGGCAGTGAAGTGGTTAGTCTTCGTGACGTTCGTCCCGGTCTGGTTGTCGGTCCAGGACCTGTACCGGTTCGAGATCACATCCAACGTGTACGTCGCCGTCCGGCTGCCCTGCGTGATCGAGCGGGCCATGTCGTTGGCGTGGTACGTCACCGCCGCTGAGCCGCTGGCGGGGATCGCGGTGTCCGAGCTGGGCACAGTCAAGGTCCGCCCAACGGTGTCGTAGGTGTAGCCACTCGAGGTGGCCCGATCCGCGCTGTCGAAGGACCACGTCGTGGTACCTGCCGGACTGGTGGTCTGGCAGTTGCCGTCGTCTGCCGGGCCGTAGTTCGTCAGGCCAGTGCGGTTGGTCGCGGTGTCATACGTGTACGCGCGGGTGGTGCACTGCCCGTTGACAGCGTCTCCCACACGTGTCAGCCGGCCCGCCTGGTCGTACCCGAATACCTGAGCCGACAGGCTGGAGGCGCGCGTCAGCCACTGGCCGTGGATGTTAGTGGTCACCTGCTCGTAATAGAGCGTGCAGTCGGCCTGGCCGCAGTTCGGCTGAGTGTAAGCCAGGCTGACGGTCTCGCCGATCTCGTTCGCCGTGGAGGTCAGGTGCATTCCGTTGGGCCAGACCTGGCTGGTCACGTTGCCGCCGACGTCGTAGGAGCCGGAAATGGTTCCGGCGCTCGAATCCGTCACCGATGTGACCAGCCCACGCCGCTCGCTTCCCTCATCGTAGGCGTAGGTGCGGGTTGCCTTGCCATCGTTCATCGTCAGCGGACGGCTCGCGATGTCGTAGGTGGTGATGGAGAGATTGCCATCGGCGTCGGTATAGCCAGCGTGCCGTCCAAGGCTGTCGTAAGTGCGAACGACCTCGGCCGTGACGAGCGACCCGTTGAGGGTCTGTGTGCGGGTCAGCCATCCGGTGGTCGGATCGTAGACGTTCTTCCTAACCTGCAGAGCCTCACCCAGACCCGGTGCGGATACGGCTGTCGTAGATGCCCGGCCGGCCAAGTCGTAGGTGGTCGTCGTCGTACGCAGAGTTCCTGCCGTGGTTGCTTCGGTGACCACGGTGGGCTGACCGTAATAGTCGTACTGGTATGTCGTGGTCGGTAGCGGAGAACCGGATGTCGGCTGGCCCGCCGCTGCGGTTTGGCAAACCATGCCTTCCCACTCGGCGTGCTGGCCGCACTGGGGATGGGCGCTGTTGGCGGCGCCGCTGTAGTAGACCGTGAGCCTGGTGGCCGGCGTGGTGTCGGAAGCGCCGCCGGCTGGTGCGGTCTGGCTCACGATCCGGCCATAGGCGTCGTAGCCGGTGCGAGTGATCTGGTTCAGACCGCCGGGATCCACCGTGACGGCAGTGGGCAGCCGAAGCGACCAGTCGTAGGACGTGTTGGTGGTCCGGGCATCCGCGTCCACCGGCATACCCATGGCGTCGCGGAAGCGCACGGATTCGACCTCAGAGGTGGGCAGGTTGAAGCTTCCGGCCGGAGCCCCCTGGTCGAAACTAGTCACGGAGTGTGCCCGACCACGTACCGCGGCTCCCGATGCCAGCGTGACATCATGCTCAGGCCCGAAGGTCTCGAGCAGTCGTTGACCATCTATGGAGAAGACGCTGATCGTCGAGATAGCTGCGGCCATCGCCGCCTCGTCGGCGATGCTGTCACTTCCGGAAGCGTCGAGCGCCTGCTGTCGATTGGCGGCATCGAGGCCACGCACGGCGTTGCCATACTGGTCATACCATACGGCCGAAATGCCACCCCCAGGTGCGGCGGTGTTGACGGCACGGCCGTTCGCGTCGAGGTAGGTCACCGTGGCGCGTTCGAAGCTCGAAGGCATCGCGCCTGCGGCCTGGTCCCCGTCGGGAACCTGAGTCGGCGGGAACACCGCCGCTGCTTCCACCGGCGCTTCGGTCTGGCCCCAACGAGCGGTCTGAGTAACCGACAGGTCATGAGGCGCGCCTGTTCCGGCCGTGGGCACGTGGTAGACAACCGTGGTCTTCGCGATGCCTGCACTGAGCGCCGAGCGTGAGACCTGACCGAGGCGGCCCTTCGCGGGATCGGTTGGGATCGTGCTGTACGTGAACTGCCACGGCTCCTGGGCGTTGGGGCGCATTTGCGTGAGGAGACCGTCGCCGTCGTAGTCGTAGCGCTCGGACAGGTGCTGGCCGTCGTGGTCCAGCCGGGGGTCCCACGACGCGCGCAAGCGGCCGTTGTTGTCGTAGGCGTACCGGGCGAGGACCTGGGTCTGCATTTCCGAATGGGTCGGGCTCCATGCGCTGAACGCGATCTCCTTGACACGTCCGGTCCAGTCGCCCCACACCGCTTCGTCTGTGCCTGTGGCGGTCGATGTGGCTGCATAGCTGAACGTCAGCGCACGACAGCCCTTAGCCGCGTCCGCCGTCAGGTCGCCGCAGTCTGTCAGACCGCCGGACGGGATAGGCGCGAGCATCCGCGTCGGCCGCATGACCTCGACACCGTCGACTGTCGCCTTCTCCCATGAAAGAGTCGTTGTCGTGTTCGACCCGGCGACGTTGACGGCGGTGGGCACGTACTGGCCGACAGCGGCACCTGTGGGCAGGGTGAAGGTGGTCACGGTGCCGTCGGAGTCGGTTATGGTGTACTTGTCACCGTTCGTGACGTACTTGAGGGTCAGCCCCTCCTTCCCCGGCTCGGAGTCGTAGTCCGCGCCCATGCCGGTGACGGTCTTCTTGGTGAAACCGACGATGGCGCCATCCGGAAGGCTCGCCTGAACCAGCGAGCCCGTCACCGTCAGACCCGTGTACGGCGCCTGCGCGCCAGCTGCTAGAACGCTCGACGTCCAGCCGGGGCCGAACATCGGGTCAGTGCCGCCCGCCTGCCGCGTGTTGAACATCCGGCCGACGGCCAGGGCCGCGACCGACACATCATTGGCAGAAAGAGTCGCATTGCCGGTGAGCAGGTTGACGTGTGCTGGACCGACCTGGGCCGATGCGGCTGACGCCCGGTTGCGATCCAAGGTCAACTTGACGACGCTGGAGGTACCGCCGCTGCCACCGACGAACACCGCCTGAATCTGCAGGGGACCGTCGAGGGCGTCGGGTCCGGCCTCGGCGTCGTTGACGGTCTTGGCCATGTTCCAGGTCAGCTTGGGGAAGCTGCCGACACCGCTGCTCGGGACAGGCCAGGTGACGGGACCACCGCCCGAGGCGACGGTGACGTCGGCGGCCGGAACGGTGGCCCAGCCGTCCGCGTCACCGCGGCGCCACTGGTAGGTCATCCCCGTCGCGGTCGGCTGCGCGGCACCCTGCAGGGCCACCCACCCTGCGGACGTGTCGCCGCTCACCGGGCTGACGATCGCGCCGTCTCCCACGTTGAATCCGTACTCGGTGATCGGAGACAGGTTGCCCGCCCGGTCTTGGGACTGCACGAAGAGTTTGTGCGGACCGTCCGCCATAGGCGTGAGGTTGATGCTGACGTCGGCACCGAGACTCGAGGCGCTGACGACGACCGTCGGCGGATTCGTGTCGAAGCCGTATGAATACGCAGACACGTCAGCGACGCCGGCCGCACCGATGACGAAGTCGGCGGCCGTCCCGGCGCTGCCGTGCCATTCTCCGGCTGGGTAGGTTGCCGACGACACGGTCGGGCCGGCATGTGGCGCGGTGACGTCGACCGTGAGTTCGCACCATGGAGACCAGTTGCCGGCAATGGTGGCATCGGCGCCACGCACACGCCATTGGTAGCTGCCACCGTCGCTGAACGCGCCGGCGGGCACGGTCGTCGTGAACCTGGTCATGGACGGCGCATAACCGGTGGTCGCTCCGCCGATCGCGGCGGTGCCGCCGACCGCCCACCATTCGAACAGCGCTCTGACCGGTGAGTTGTCTGCATCGGAGACGGTCGTGGCGAGCTGCGGCGTCGCGGTGTTGATGTAAGGCCGCCCGGTGCCGGTCGCGCAGATCGTCGACGGAGCGGTGGACCGGTTGGCGGTCATCGCGTACGTGGTGTAGTTGACCGTGATGGTGGGGTTGTTGCTGAAACGCTTGAACGCCGCCGGGTCCGTCTCTGAAGTGGCCCGCAGGCCGAACGTCATACTCGACAGATTGTTGGAAGCGGCCGCCCGAACCTGATTAACAATGTTGAATGTCTCAGGCGCACTGGGGCATGAAGAGCCGTTTCCGTGGGCGAATGTCTTCGACTGCTGCAGGCTTGTCCAGGACGGCTGGCCCGTGCTCCACTTCATGCTCGGCGAGATCGACCCCGTCGCCCAGAGCTCGACCGCTTTCGCCACGCAGGAGTACGAGAACGTATTGTTCGTGTTGAAAGTCGCCGAGGTCACGTACTTGTTGGCCAGCTTGCCGTTGATCGGCACGTTGAAGTATGAGCGGCGAATGCCGTTGTTGGTGACGCCCACACTGGCTTCGGCAGACGTGTTCCAGTAGCTCGTCGTCGGAAAGGCCGAGTCGACATAGCCCCAGTTGCCGCGGGACAGGCTCAGGCCCGGGTCGATGTATAGCGGCAGGTTGCCTGTAGGGCTGCTTAGCATCCCCTGGTCCGGGACCAGGCTTATCAGATGCGATGAAACGCTGGTAGTCATGGTCTTGCGGACCGGGAGACGGCCGGCGACGCGTGCAGCTGATCCGTCCGACAGGTCTTCGCCTTCCCGGACCTTAACCGGGACGTCACGCTGAGCTGCATCGTTCCACATCTGAGGTGCACTGCCCCGGAATACCTCGACGCCCTTCGCGTCGGCTACGCGCAGATTGCCGCCGGCCTCCTTCGCGACCTTGACGCCCTTAGTGGTCGTGGAGAAGTCCAACCGAGCTAGCTTGGGGTTCGCCGCCGCCTGGGGGGTCTTCACCACCAGCACTTGGGAGAAGCCCTCGACATCCGCCGTTACCTGCAGGTCGACGCCGGGGAGTACTTCTGGGTAGGTCGCAGTGTCTCCTGAGAGCACTGGTTTGGGCAGCGAAGCAACCGGAGCCCCGAGGCTCACCGACCTCCCGCTGTCGGTGATCGATACGAGAGCGCCCGAACCACCTCCGGAGAACGCGAGTGCCACCGCGGCCGCCTTCGGAGCCACACTGCCATCTGGACGAATCTCGAGACTGGTGTCGGTGGGCACCCATCGGCCGTTGCGCAGGACTCGGACGGGCCTTACGCGGTGTTCCCACTCCACCACTCCCTCGGGGGTGGCGAAGGCCTGATCGTATTCGTTCTTCAGGCTCGTGATTTCTACGCGCCGCCCGCTCACCCGAGCGGTCACCAGAGCCGCAGCCTCATCGGGCCGGGATAGCTCATTCCCCGATTTCGTCACAGAGTCACCAGCGCCGTATGCCTGTTGCGGCTTCGGCAGATCAGACATTGTGACAGCAAGCGCCGCTGTCAATAGCATCGCGATCGATCGCGTGGCCGACCACCGACGGGATACGTCAGAACCAGCCGAGAACACGCGCGAGCGCATGGCGGAATGACCCACCACGCCTCCAATTCGTTGCTTGAAGTAGAAATGGCTCGTGCACCTTAATGCCGCATAAGGGCGCTTCAGCAAGCAAGACAGGTGAGCAGAGTCTGGATGCAATCGGACAATTAGTCGCCGGCATATCGGCGAGAACGTTCGGCTGACCAGCACATCGTCCGTTACACGAATTATGTTATCGATCTAGATTGATGCGGCCCGCGCTGTCGCCTGAAGCGCGCGACAGCAACCAATTGCAGTCACGCTGAGTGAGCTGCACTGTGGTCGGACGTCGTGCTGGACGCGCTCTGGGTTACCGAACTCAACCGGCGTTCGGCGCGCTGGAGCTCTCGCCTGCCTGATTAACGCGGCTGATCGAAGCTGGCACCCGTCTAGCGCTCGGCACGTGACGGATAGCGGTGCCTGCCCGTAGGCCTCGGGCTTTCGCGAAGGTGTGCCTGCATAGTAGATCTTGAAAGTGAAAGCACCCCACATCTGGAACGATAGGACTTGTCGAGGACCCAAGACCATTGCAGGAGAGGCACTTCCCGCGTTCAAATTACCTTGTCACGCCCCAAGCTCGTCGTCACGGCCGACGGCCGCGATGTGCTGGCCTCGATGGGCTCGGTCGCGGACTGCTTCGACAACGCCCTGGCCGAGACGTTCTTCGCCATGCTCAAGACCGAATTGGTCTACACGAAGGCCTGGCCCAGCCGCCACGAACTAAAGATGGAGCGTGTTCTCCTACATCGAAGGCTCCTACAACCCCCGCCGGGCGCACAGCCTTCTGGGCAACCTCAGCCCTGACACCTACGAGGAGATCTACTACGAGTCGTTGGCAGACCTCGAGTGCCCCGCCGATAGGGGCCACTTCAAGATCCTGCTCGGTGCGTGTTATGCCTACAAGTCCCGTACCGATGACACGGACGCGTTCCGGCGGTGTGATGTCCCGGCGTGGGCGGTGAAGCTCACCTGCCACGCGGGGACATCACGTCAGGCGACGTCCCTGGGAGCGCACGCCTGCCGGTTCGGGTACGCCCCCCAGTGCTCGCCGGGCGTAGGCGCGCACGTCGGCGTCGACGTCGCCCAGCGCCTTCTGCAGCGCTGCGGCGAACACGTCGGTATGCAGCGCCATCGCCTGCACCGCGGCTTTACGGACGTCGGCGTTGCCGTCGACGGCCAGCACGGTCAACGCGTCCGGCCCGGCCGGGCCGAGTGCGGCGGCGGCTCCGGCCCGCACCTGCCAGGCGGGGTCGGCTGCCGCCTGCGACGCCAGCGTGGTGAGCGCCGCGTCCGAGTGGGCCGCCGCCGAGGTGAACGCGGCGGCGCGGACCAGTGGCTCGGTGTCGGTGGCCAGCACGGCGAGCACCTCGGTCCCGCCCACCGTCCGCAGCCCTTGCGCCACAGCCACGCGCACCTCGCGATCGGGGTCCGACGCGGCGGTGGCCAGACCGGCGGTGTCGTCCAGGCGGACCAGGCCTCGCACGGCCTGGAGCCGCACCCGCACGTCGTCGTCGGCCAGGTGCGCGACGAATTCGGGGGCGGTGCCGTCCCCGGTGTGCCGGAGCAGGTCGAGGGCGATCGCGCGGACGGCCGGGTCGGGGCTGCCCAGCGTGGCCCGCAGTGCGAGCCCGGCGGGCAGGACGTCGGCGAGTTCCTGCAGTCCGGCCACGGCCGCGCCGCGCACGCCCGCGTCGTCGTCCGACAGTGCTCCCACGAGCGTCTCAGGCGTGCCGTCCGGCGCCGCTTCCACGAGGGTGATCAGGGCGGTGCGGCGCACCTCCGGATCGGTGTCGGTCAGGTAGGGCACGAAGTCGGCCAGCGACGGGTTCTGCTCGGCCAGGCGTACGACCTCCAGCAGTCGGGGTGTGGCCTTGGCGGCGATGCCGCGAGCAGCCGTCGTGGTGGCCGCGCCGCGCCCGTGGTGCACGGATGCCTGGAGCACCTGGGGTGCCGCGTCGACCGGGGTGAACCCGTCGACGGGGAACAGGTACGGGTCGACGGGGCGTTTGACGAACTCCATCTGCCCTTCGGCGTCTTTGCGCAGGTTGAGGTGGTACAGCCACTGCTCGTCGTCGCGGTCGGTGTGGTCGAGCCGTTCGTGGTAGAGCCCCCACCTGCTCTCGGTGCGCATGAGCGAGGCACGGGCGGCCATCTCGGCGCAGTCGCGGATGAACGAGACCTCGACGCAACGCATCAGCTCGTGCGGGGTGCGCGCGCCCATCCGGGTGATGTCGGTGCGGATGCGTTCGAACGCCTCGACGGCGAGGTCGAGCTTCGCGCCGGACTTGGGCGGGGCGACGTAGTCGTTGACGAAGCGGCGCAGCTTGTACTCGACCTGCTGCTGGGGCAGGCCGTCCGGGTTGGCCAGCGGCCGGTAGATCAGCTCGTGCGCGGCCTCGACCTGGTCCTGCGGCAGCTCGCCGGGCACGGCGTCGAGCCCGGCGGCGTGGGTTCCGGCGAGGTCGCCGAAGACGAACGCGCCGATCATGTAGTTGTGCGGCACGCAGGCCAGGTCGCCCGCCGCGTACAGGCCGGGGACGGTGGTTGCGCCGTGCTCGTCGACCCAGACGCCCGAAGCGGAGTGGCCGCCGCACAGGCCGATCTCGGAGATGTGCATCTCCACGTCGTGGGTGCGGTAGTCGTGGCCGCGTCCGGCGTGGAACGTGCCGCGGGTGGGGCGTTCGGTGGTGTGCAGGATGCCTTCGAGCTTGGCGATGGTCTCCTCGGGCAGGTGGGACAGCTTCAGGTAGATCGGGGCGCGGTCGGTCGAAAGCTCCCGGGCCACCTCGGCCATCATCTGCCCGGACCAGTAGTCGGAGTCGACGAAACGCTCGCCCCGGTTGTTGACCTGGTAGCCGCCGAACGGGTTGGCGACGTAGGCGCAGGCGGGGCCGTTGTAGTCCTTGATCAGCGGGTTGATCTGGAAGCACTCGATGCCGGACAGCTCCGCCCCGGCGTGGTACGCCATCGAGTGGCCGTCGCCGGCGTTGGTCGGGTTCTCGTAGGTGCCGTACAGGTACCCGCTGGCGGGCAGGCCGAGCCGCCCGCTCGCGCCGGTCGCGAGAATCACGGCCTTGGCCGACACGGTCGCGAACTCGCCGGTGCGGGTGTGGAACCCGGCCACTCCGGCGGCGCGGCCGTCGGCGGTGAGCACCCGCACCGGCATGAGCCGGTTCTCGATCCGGATGCGGTCGCGCATGCGGCGTTCGCGCAGCACCCGGTAGAGGACCTTCTTGATGTCGCGGCCCTCGGGCATGGGCAGCACGTAGCTGCCGGAGCGGTGCACCTGCCGGACGGCGTACTCCCCATAGGCGTCCTTCTCGAACTTGACTCCGTAGCCCTCCAGCCGCCGGACCATGTCGTAGCCGCGGCTGGCCGTCTGGTGGACCGTCTTCTGGTTGACGATCCCGTCGTTGGCCAGGGTGATCTCGCGTACGTAGTCCTCGGGGGTGGCCTTACCGGGGATGACGGCGTTGTTGACGCCGTCCATGCCCATGGCCAGCGCGCCGGAGTGGCGCACGTGCGCTTTCTCCAGCACGATCACCCGCGCGCCGTGCTCGGCGGCGGACAGGGCCGCCATGGTCCCGGCGGTGCCGCCGCCGACGACGACCACGTCGCAGTCCAGGTGCAGGCGTTCGGTCAGGCTCGCAGGCTGCACAGGATCTCCTCCTTGGTGGCGGCGGACGCGTCGAGGACGGCTTCGACGCCGCGCGGGGTGAGGACGGCGACGCGGTCGGCGAGGATCAGCGCCTCGTCGACGTCGTGGGTGACGAACACGACCGTGGCGGGGTTGGCACGGTGCAGGTCGAGCAGCATCTGCTGCATACCGGCGCGAGTCTGCGCGTCCAGCGCCCCGAACGGCTCGTCCATGAGGATCGCCCGGGGCTGCGCGGCCAGGGTGCGGGCCAGCTGCACCCGCTGGCGCTGGCCGCCGGACAGCTGCGCGGGCAGCCGGGCGGCGTGCTCGCCCAGGCCCACCTCGGCCAGCCAGCGTTCGCTGTGCCTGCGGCGGTCGGGGACCTTGCGGATGGCCAGGGCCAGCTCGACGTTGCGGCGGGCGGAGCGCCACGGCAGCAGCGCGTCCTCCTGGAACATCAGGGCCCGCTCGCTGGACGGGCCGCGTACGGGCTGCCCGTCGGCGAGGATGCGGCCGCCGCGCGGTGGCAGCAGCCCGGCCAGGGCGCGCAGCAGGGTGGACTTGCCGCAGCCGGAGCCGCCGACCACGACGAGGATCTCGCCGCTGCGGACCTCCAGGTCGAGCCCGCCGACGACGGCATCGCCGCCGTAGCCGAGGGTCACGCCCGACAGTTCGAACCTCATCGTGTCCGATCCTTCAGGTTGGCGGGCAGCCAGCGGGTCGCCCAGCGGCCGGCGCGTTCGACGGAGGCGGAGGTGAGCCAGCCCAGCGCGCCGATGGTGAGCATCCCGACGAGCACCCCGGGATAGTCGACGATGGTGTACGCCTTCCAGGTGCGATACCCGACGCCGTAGTCACCGGAGATCATCTCGGCGGAGATGACGCAGATCCAGGACACTCCGATACCGACGGACAGCCCACTGAACACCCCGGGCAGTGCCCCGGGCAGCACGACGCTGGCCAGGGTGCGAATGCGCCCGCCGCCGATGGTCGCGATCGCGTCCTCCCAGACCGTCGGCAGGGCCCGCACGGCGTGGCGGGTGCTTACCAGGATCGGGAAGAACGCCGACACGAACGTGATGAACACGATCCCCTGCTCGTTGGTCGGGAACAGCAGGATCGCGACGGGCACCAGCGCGATCGCGGGGATCGGGCGCACCACCTCGAACAGCGGTTGCAGGACGTCGGCCAGCAGCCGGGAGCGGCCGATGGCGATGCCCAGGCCGATGCCGAGCACGGCGGCGATGCCGAAGCCGGTGAGGATGCGCACCAGGCTCTGGGCGACGTCCTCGTAGTGGACGGGCTCGCCGAGCTGGCGGACGAGCTCCCGCCACACCTCGACGGGGGTGGGCAGGCGGTCGAAGCGCACCCACAGCCGCACGTCGCCCGCGGTGACCCACTGCCAGGCCAGCACCGCCGCGGCCAGGGAGGTCAGCCGGACCGCCCAGCGGGCGCGGTATCCACCGCGCCGCCCGCCGGACGTGGCGGCGGGCGGCGCCTGGGTCTGCTCCAGCAGGGCCGTCATGCCTGCTCCAGCGCCTGGGCATAGGTGACCAGCCGGGCGCCGGGGTGCGTGGCGGTGTAGGCGTCGGCGGAGGAGCGGGTGACGAACGGCTTGAAGCGCTCGTCGGCGGGCGCGGCCGGGTCCTGCACCCACAGGCTCTTGTCGGCGAACCAGCGGGTGCCGGTCAGGGCGTCGGGTACGTAAGCGACCCGGGGCTTGTTCGCGCGTACGGCGCGCAGCAGGCACGTCGGGGTGGCGGCCGGGACGGTGCGCTCGGCGTCGGCGGGCCAGATCTCCCCGGCCAGCGCGGGGTCGGTGACGGGGCGGCCGCAGACGGCGTCGGTGCCCGTGATCGCCGCGCGATTGGCGGTCTGGCCAAAGTCGGCGTCGTAGCCCTCGCCGTAGACGGCCTTGAGGTAGCTGTCGTCGACGAACGCGGCCAGGTCGATGGACTGCAGCACGCCGATGGACTTCAGGAACGGCACGTCGTGGGCGTGCGCGTCGCGCAGGGCCTGCTTGAGCTGGACGTCGAAGGTGACCTGGCCGCCGGCGCCGTTGTAGAGGTAGACCACCTCGGGCGGCAGGCCGGTGGCGTCGGCGACGGACTTCGCGGCCGCGAGCGGGTCGTTCCACAGGAACGCCGTGGCGTCGATCTGCGCCTTGAGGAACGCCTTGACCACGTCGGCGTGGTCCTTGGCGTACTGCTCGCGGACGACGACACCGTGGAAGGTGGGCACGTCCAGCGCCCCGCCGTCGTAGAGCGGCCGGGCCTCGCCCCGGTGCACCAGCAGGGCGGGCCACGCGACGAACTGGGACAGCGCGGCGACGTTGCCCGACTGCAGGGCGGACGCGCCGACCTGGGGCACCTGGTTCTCGACCTTGACCCCGGTGACGCCCTGACGTTCGAGGGCCTGCACGAGCGTGCCGTGCGCGGCCGAGCCGACGCTGGTGGAGACGGTCTTGTCCTTGAGCCCCTTCAGGTCGGCGATCGTGGCCGTGGGGGTGGTGACGACCATGTTCAGCGCGCCGCGGATGTTGTACCCGGTCGCCGAGACGAGCTTGGTGCGGGTCTCGGCCTGCTGCTGGCCGCGAGAGCCGTTGATGAGCAGCGGGTAGTCCCCCATGGAGCCGATGTCGATCTTCCCGGCGATCATCTGGGCGGTGATCGGCGCGCCGGTGTCGTAGTCCTGCCAGACGACGTGGAACTTCCGGCCGGTGATCTCGCCGAGTCGCTTCTCGAAGAAGCCCTGGGCCTTGAGCAGGGTGCCCGCGGTGACGGTGTTGATGGTCTTGGACTGGTAGCCGACCACAACCTGCTCGGCGTCGCTGTCGGCGGCGTTGCCGGCGACGGTGCATCCGGAGGTGGCCGCCACGGCTGCGGCGAGGGCGAGGATCGCGACGATACGCATCAGGGGTCTCATCTCAGCAAGTAGGGCATGTTGACGGTGACGGCCCCGGTGGGGCAGCGGGCCGCGCACGGGCCGCAGTACCAGCACTCGTCGACGTGCATGTACGCCTTGCCGCTGGCCGGGTCGATGGCCAGCGAGTCCAGTGGGCAGACGTCGACACAGAGGGTGCAGCCGTCGATGCAGAGGTCCTGGTCGACGATGACCGGGAGATCGACGCGCTGGTGGGCCTGGGCCATGGTCAGCTCCTGCACAGCTGGGCGCGCATGGCGAGACGGTCGCCACGGAAGCGGATGGATTCGAGGTCGACGGGTGTGCCGTCGGCGAGGTGGGTGAGGCGTTCGAGCATCAGCAGCGCGGCGTTGAGCTCCGTGCCGAGCAGGCCCGCGCTGTGCGCGTCGGCGTTGACCGCTTCAAGGGTGAGGTCGGCGGTGCCGAGCGGCTGGCCGGTGATCGCTTCGAGCAGGACGAAAATGTCGCGGTGGGCGAGGTCCTCGTCGAGCAGGGGCTCCCCGACGACGCGGGGCAGGTAGGTCAGATCGAGCGACAGCGGCACGCCGTTGAGGCTGCGGATGCGTTCGATGTAGACGACGCGGTCGGTGGTGCACAGACGGCGGGCGACCCAGGTGGGCGGGTCGATGAGCTCGGCGGCGCGGACCTCGTTGGTGACGGCGCCGTGCTCGTGCAGGGTCTCGTTGAGGCCCATGAGGCGGTGCAGGCCGTGGGGGTACTTCTCGCCGCAGGTGGTGGTGCCCAGGCCCGGGGTGCGGTCGACGAGTCCCTCGTCGCGCAGCAGCGACAGGGCCTCGCGCACGGTGTTGCGGGACACGGCGAACTCGGCGCCGAGGTCGTCCTCGCCCGGCAGGGCGCCGTGGGCGAAGTCGCCGGCGACGATCTGGTGGCGCAGCACGTCGGCTACCTGGCGGGCGCGGTCGGTCCGGCGGCGGCGCGTGACATCGACTGTCATCAGGGGGAACCTCCTGTCCGGTCGATACCCTACTAAACCGATAGGATTAGCGGAATACCACCGGAACTACGCCACCTGACGACTTCTCCGCACCCACTCCGAGCTGCCCGGACAATGCTTCAAGACCGCAGTTGCGCCACCTTCGGCACCGGCCTCCGGACAGTGAAACGGCCCCTACTCCGCCGCCACGCGCAGACGTAGTGGGCCGCGATCGATCCGGGAAGGCCTACATGCTGGACGCCGGACCGGCTCCGAGCGCCGCGACCCGCGCTGCCTAGAAGGGCTGGTCGGCACCGAACGGCACGACGGCCTGCGGGCGGCGAAACCTGTGCCGGTGGTGCCGTGGTGGACCACGGCGGCGCAACGGTCCGGTGCCATCGCCGGTTCAGTGTTCGCGTTGGGTGGCGTTCACTCACGCCCCTCGGCCGATCGGGCAAGGCCCCCGCCGCGCGGATGCCGCATACGGTTAAGCCTGCGGTCGCCGGGGCGAGTAGAGGAGTGCAAGCCGTGACCCTGCGAGCACGGTCGCGCCGTCTGGGCGCCTGGTGGCGGGAGGCGGGTAGCGCGGCCCAGCTCGGCGCGGTGGTGGGTGTGCTCACCGCGCTGATCGGCGGGGTCTGCGCCGCGGCGCAGCTGCTCGGCGGCGAGGACCCGCCCGCCCCCGCGGCCTCCGGGCCGGCGACACCGCGGCTGGAGTACGCGGTCACGCTGCCCGCCCTGGAGAACCACTGCACGTCGTCGTGGATCGTGCCGCGCGATGTCGCCGACGGGACACCGTTCGACCCACGCGAGGTGCCCGCCGACGGCGTGCTCGGCAGCGGCAGCGCCATCGAGATCGTGGCGCAGGAGACCACCGGCCGCACGGTGGTGCTGCACGGGCTGCGGGCCCAGGTACGAAGCCGCGGCCCCGCCGCGCCCGGCAGCCGCCTGACCCACGGCGGCTGCGGTGGCACGCTGCAGCAAGCACTGCTCCGGATCGACCTGGCCACGCAGGCAGGCGCGGCCGTGCCGCGTGATCCCGCCGCGGCCGCGCCGTTCCCGTGGACAGTCGCCGAGCACGACCCGGCGGCATACTCGGTGAAGATCGAAGGCACCGGCCGGGTCGAGTTCGTGCTGGTCCTCGACTGGTCGTGGGGCGGCCGGCGGGAACAGACCATCATCGACGACGCCGGGCGGCCGTTCGTGGTCAGCTCGGCCGAGCAGGCCACCGACATGTGCAGCTTCCAGCAGACGTGGCGCGCGGGCAGGTGCGAATGAGGCGCGCTTCCCTGGCGCTACTGCTGGTGCTCGCCGGATGCGCCGCCGAACCCGGCCCGGTGACCCCGGCGCCCCAGCCGACCACGGCCGCCTCGCCCCCGGCGATGTTCCCCCGCTGGCAGGCGGTCGTCGCTGCCGGCCTGCCCAGCGGCACCGGAGCGTTCGAACCCGAACGGGTGGCCGCCGGGAGGCACGGCTTCGCGATGCTGTCCACCGACGAGTACGGCCGCCAGGGCCTGTTCTTCTCCCCCGACGGCACGACGTGGACCCGCAGCGTCAACGCATTCGACCGGCAAGCCCGCGACCTCGCCGCCGACGGGCGGGACGTGTACCTGCTGGCCCACGACACCTACGCCACCGCGGCGACCGTGTGGACCATGGACGAGGGTGGCGCGTGGGCGCGCCCGCAGACGCTGCGCTCGCGCCTCGGTCCCGTCGACAGCCCGGGATCGTGGGCGATCACGGCCGGACCGCGTGGTGCCTTCGTGGCCCACGTTCCCGACGACAGGCGCGTCGTCGAACTGTGGGCCGACGGCGGCAGCGGATTCGAGCGCAGCGAGGCCGCCACCGCCGACCTGCACGCCGAGCAGCGCCCTTACAACCGCCTCAGCCTGCAACTGCTGACCACGGCGGCCGGGCCGGTGCTGGTGTATGACCGGTACGGCACGCTGTACGCGGCCACCGCCGACGAGCTGTTCGCCGGAGTGCCCCAGGCGCTCCCGCCGAACGCCAACGTGAACCGCGTCGCCGTCAACGGCCGCAACTGGGTGGTCGACGGCTGGCTGTACGAGCCACTACGGCCCGGCGATCAGGGATACCTGGCCGATGACCCCACCGGCCAGAACGACCGCTTCCGGCCCGTCACCTGGTGCGGCGACGGATCCGGCGGGGTCGCCGCCGCCCGCGTGGACGCCGGGCGGCTACCCGATCTGGGGGTCACGGGCGGGCACGAGGCGGCGTCGATCCGCCCGTTCGGGACCGGGTTCCTGATGGTGGGCTCGACCGGCAACAGCACCAATCAGACGACGACGCCGGGGCTGTGGTGGTCGCCGGACGGCTGCGCCTGGCACAAGGAACAGGTACGCGCCAACGGCTTCGAAGCCGCGGAGCGCTTCGCCGACTTCGCCACCACCGGAGGGAACACGCTTCTCGCAGGCGGGCTGCGCGGCGCCGAAGGCCCGCAGACCAAACTCTGGCTGGGCTCGGGTCCGCAGTAGCCGTGCAGAGCCGCGCACGTCCAGCACGTCGCGCAACCAGGGTTAGGCGTGCTCGTCTGTCAGGATGGTGGTCCAACCCCGGCGAGCGGATCCCTGTCGCTCTGAGAGCGCTCTCACCAGTAGATCGTGAACGAGGTCGTCGGTTCTCATCAATGCCATCTTTCTCCGCTGTGGCCAGCACGGGTTGACTTGATCTGCGCCCAATGGGTATCAAAGACATCTGATAGAGCGCTCTCGTGACACCGTCCCGTCTCGAGAAGGTCACCATGCACACGACTTCGCACCGCAGGGCCATGCCCTGGCGCACCATGAAACTCCTGGCGGCGGCCCTCGCTGCCCTGGTGGCTGGTGCCCTGCCAGCCGCGCCCGCGCACGCCGCGCCGGACTACGCGCAGGGCGTCACCGCCGTCGACGCGACGCAGGCGAAGGTGTGGTTCACCCCCACCGTCCCCGCGACCCTGGTCGACCTGCACTACCGGCTGCCAGGCCAGGGCCAGCAGGACTTCCGCATGACGAAGAACGGGTCGACCTGGGAGAAGACCGTCGGCGGCCTGTCGGCCGGGACGGTGCTGGAGTACTGGTTCACCTACGAGAAGTCCGGCCCGCTCTACGACACCCCGCATTTCACCTACACCCACGGGGGCGGGGGCGGGACCATGGTCGCGACCCCGGTGTTCAACCCGCCCGGCGGCGCGTACGCCGCTGCCCAGAGCGTCACCATCAGCACCGCCACCGCCGGTGCGGCCATCCGCTACACCACCGACGGCAGCACCCCGACCGCGAGCTCCACCCTCTACAGCGGACCGGTCAACGTCGCCTCCACCCGCACCCTTAAGGCGATCGGGATCAAATCCGGCCTGACCACCTCGGCCGTGGCCACCGCGGTCTACACCATCGGCGGCGGCGGGGGCGGCGGCAACGGCACGTTCCCGGTCACGTTCGTCAACAACACCCGCGGGACGTGGACCAACAGCCAGGTGTACGTGACGTTCATCGGCCAGGTCACGCCGGGGCAGTGGTCGTACCTGAAGGCCGACGGCACCGTCACGCGCATCAACCACCTGGAGGAGACCGCGCCCGGCCACCTGGTCAAGAACGGCCGCAACTACGCCAACATGTCGTTCACGCTGGCCCAGGCCTCGACGGTGACCTTCCCCAACCGGATCGAGGGCGGGCGGATCTACCTGTCGCTGGGCTCGCCGATGTACATCCCGATCTCCGCCGACGACCGCGGCTGGGGCGGCCCGGACCTGCTGAACCCGGCCGATCCCAACGCCGACGTCTACTTCGACTGGTACGAGCTGGGCTACGCGTACGGCCAGTTCGGGTTCGGCGGCAACACCACCCAGGTGGACCAGTTCGGCTTCCCGATGACGGCGCGGCTGCAGCAGGCGTCGACCGGCTACGACCAGACCGTCGGCATCACGCAGACCCGGGCGCAGGTGCTGTCGGGCTACCAGGCGGGGGTCGGCACGGCCTTCCGCGGGCTGGCCAACCAGTACCGCATCGTCGCCCCGCGCACGTCGCCGGTCTTCAAGCCGGGCGGCGCCCAGGCGAACTACCTGCAGGGCGTCATCGACCAGGTGTGGAACTACTACACGGCCAACACCTGGACTGAGAACGACCACGGCCAGCTCTACACCGGGCGGGTGGTCAACGGTGTGCTGACCGGCACCAAGAACGACGGCACCTCGTTCAGCGTGCCGAAGCCGACCACGGCGCAGGTGTTCGAGTGCTCCGGGGCGCTGGCGGTGCCCCCGCCGGCCAACGACACCACCCGGGCCGTCGGCCGCGACTTCTGCGCGGCCTTCAACCGGGGCGTCGCGCAGAACCCGAACACCGCGGACTGGTTCGACCCGGCGAAGTACTACCCGGCGGGCTTGAAGAACGACTACGCGGCCTACTTCCACGCCATCAGCCTCGACAAGCGGTCGTACGCGTTCGCCTACGACGACGTCAACGACCAGAGCTCCGTGAAGATCATCGGTAACAGCAACCCGCCGAGCCTGCTCACCCTGGCCGTCGGCTGGTAGCACCCAGGTCACCGGCGAGCGTCGCAGACCCCCGAGTCGCGGCGCGCGGCGGGATCCGGCCGGTCCGCGCACTCCGCGCGGACCGGCCGGACCGGGGTAGCCGGAAACGGATCCGCGCCCTGTGCGAATGGGAACGCCTCCCGCTGGAGAGCCCGCCGTGCCCTGCGGACCCGCCCAGGCGAAACGCCTCATGCGGAAGCTGGGTGCAAGCCGGACCGGCGCGCGCTCCTACCGCCTGACTCCCATCGTGTGGGCGGGAGGTATCCAGCGGCGACCCGACGCCCCCTGTATCGATGCACACGTCCCTCGGATGCAGAGGAGCACCGACATGGCTCGACGGATACGAACGGCGGCGACAGTATTGCTGACGACGCTCGCACTGGCGTTGACAAACCCGCTGGCAGCACACGCTTCCGGTGCCACTGCCGACGTCATGTGGTTCAACCCGGCGTCGGGGGAACTGTCCACGTGGATTCTGGACGGCGCGGGCCACGTGCTGGGCACCCGGGCGCTGGACTGGCGCTGCGACCGGGCCTCCGGATGCGCCGACCAGTGGAGACCGGTCGGTGGTGCGGACATGACAGGCGACGGCGTTTCCGATCTCGTCTGGTTCCACGAGGTGACGGGCACCCTGTCGATCTGGCACCTTGACCGCGCGGGTCACGTGCTGGGCACCCGAACCGTCAGCTGGCGCTGCGCCCAGGCCGACTGCGGCCGTCAATGGGACCTCGTCGGCCTGGCCGACGTCGACCGCGACGGCCGCACCGACGTGACGTGGTGGAACGGGCAGACCGGTGACGTGTCCACGTGGCTTCTCGACACGTCCGGCACCGTCCGTGGCACGCAGGCGCTGGACTGGCGCTACGCCAACGGCAACCCGTACTGCCAGGGCTGGCGGCCCCTCGCCGTCGGTGACCTCACCGGTGAGGGCGTCGCGGACTTGCTGTGGGTCAACAATGCCGACGGCGCGCTGTCGGTCTGGCATCTCGACGGCTCAGGCCATGTCCTGGGCACCAGGTCCCTCGGCGTGAGCCCCGCCGGTTCCTTCGGCTGCCGCGGGGCGAGCTCATGGCTGCTCGGGCTCACCGACGTCGACGGCAACCGCTCCACCGATGTGGTCTGGTACGCCTGGCACGCTGGGTTGGTGACGAGTTGGCTGACCAACTCCGCGGGCACCGTCGTGGCGACCCAGCCGGTCGACTGGCGTTGCGACGCGCAGTCCGGATGTGCCTACGACTGGCACGCGGTGGCGTTGATGCATTGAGCGCGAACTCTCCGCCGGACTCCGTTCGGATGTCCGGGCTCGCTCGGCTGTTCCTCGAGCAGATCAGCCCGCGCACAGGGCCAGCGCTGAATGTCACGGCTCTGCCCGCAGTGCTGATCGGTCACTGCCGGCAACAGTTCCAGCAGGTCACGGCCATGCCCCGGCCGTCCCGGACACGGACAAGCGCACCCGGCCGCGGATGTCCACCTGATACTGTTATGGAACGTTTAGCGGGGAAGGAAATGAAATGAGCGACGATTCGTTCAGCCAACACCCGTACGTCGACGGCGTCCGTCCCGACCCGGCTGCGGCGCCGCTGGACGTCAGAGAACTGGTGGGTTTCGCAGGCAACAGCAGCAGGCCGGGCTACCAGCGGATCTACCTGACCTTGGCGCTCGACTACTACGCCGAGTTCGCCACCGGTGATCTGCTGTATTCGACACAGGTGTCCGCGGACGCGTCGCCGTTTCCCGGCCACGAGGTGAACGCCGTCACCGTGCGACGCGACGCGCCCATCGATTACACCTGGACCAGCCACGGCCAGCGGACGACCGATTTCGACCTCGACGCCCGGCTGGAGGCGCTGCCCCGGGATCTGTTGGGGCCCTTCGAACCCCGCCGGACCGAACCCAGGTTCACCTGCCCGAGCCGTCTTTGCCCGCAGTGAGTCGTACGGCTCGCGCATGACCGGCCCCTCGGTGACTTCGACCGCCCTCCGTCAGCCGGGTCCGCGGCCATGGCGGGCAGTCGCCACGGCGAGCCAGCGGGAACGAGCGCAGCGACTGGCATTGAGCATCGCGGGCACGCTGCGCCGGCCGCCGGCCGCCGCGCCGACTAGGAAGTGGCTGCGCTCCTCGGTTGCCGAAGGCGACGCCGGAATGGCCCTGATGTGCGGCTACGTCGGCGCCTGCTCCGGTGACCCCGCCTGGTGGGCGCGGGCCCACCAGGCTCTGCAGAGTGCCGTGACGTTCGCCGCTCACGAAGGACCCGTGCCTTCCGGGTTGTTCGACGGCCTGGCAGGGCTCGGTTTCGTGGCGTCGTCGCTCGCCCGGGAAGGCAGGAGCTATCAGCGCCTGCTGGCATCGATCGACGACGCGCTGCACACGTACCTCGGCCGGTTGCCGAGCGACGACGGCGCCGGACATCCGCGGTCCGACTTCGATGCCGAGGGCGGCCTTTCCGGCGTGGGCACGTACCTGCTGCAGCGAATCGACCAGCCGGGCGGCCGGGCCGCCGCGACCAGGGTGGCGCAGCTGCTGATCGGCGATGCTCTCGACCCTGCCACGCCACCACCGTGGGCGAAGGTCGGCGACGCGGTGCATGGATTCTTCCGCACCCGGTTCCCGCACGGTTTCGTCGATTGCGGGCTCGCCCACGGGGTGGCCGGACCGCTGGCGTTCCTGGCCCGCGCGCGGGCGCTGGGTGTGCAGGCCGAAGGGCTCGACGCAGCCACTCGGCATCTAATCACGTGGCTGGATGCGAATCGACGCGATGACGCCTACGGCCCGCGGTGGCCGGTGGGCGTTTCGCTCGACACCACCGGACACGTCGCCGGCTTCGACGACTCCGGTGAACCGCCACCTGACGCCTGGTGTTACGGGACACCCGGGGTGGCGCGGGCGCTGTGGCTGGCCGGCACCGCCACCGACGACGGCACCGCGTGCGAGCGGGCGGCCGATGCGATGCTCGCGGTCTACCCGCGGTGGGCCGACTGCCGACATGTAATCGCGCCGGGACTGTGTCACGGCCTGGCCGGCCTGCTGCAGATCACGATGCGGTTCCACCATGACACCGGCGACGAGCGGTTCGCCCACCACGCTCGGGCACTTCTCGACCGCCTGCTCGTGCTCTACGAGCCCGACAGCGCCTACGGCTACCGCGAGCACGGCCATCCGCGTAACCCGGACAACCCCGGGTTCGTCGACGGTGCCGCCGGGGTGGCGATGACCCTGCTCGCCGCGTCGACCGACGTGGCTCCGGACTGGGACAGGATGCTGCTCATTGCCTGACGACCCGTGCGAGCAGCTCAGGCCGAGGGTTCCCGAGTGCTCGAAGCCCGCCGCCACAGGACGCTACCGGCCCGCCGGGTGGGGGTTACTACGCGCTCCGTTCCTGCCCGTCGAGTCCTACACCGCGATGGCGCACCCACCGTCGCCGGGAGGCTCGCCGCTCGGCGATGCGCTGAACGACCCCCGGGTGCGCGCGGCGCTGACCGTCGGCAACCCCGCTGTCATGGACGCGCTCAACCGTGCCGACCGGGTGGCGGACGGCTCCCGATTGGCCAGGACGCTGCAGCGCTACCTGGTCCGTATGTCCACCCGGCCCACCCCTTATGGACTGTTCGCCGGGGTCGCGCTCGTGGAGTGGGCCGGCACCACGGACGTGGAACTCGGGAGAGCTCGACCGCGGACCCGGACCCGCCCGGACATGCAATGGCTGCTCGCCCTGGTGTTCGACATCGAGTCAGACCCTGCCGTGCGCAGGCACCTGTCGTATGTCGCCAACCCCGAGCTCACCGAGCGGGCAGGTCGCCTGTTCGCTCCGGCGGACTCCGCGGGCGGCACCGGCGATGGCACGCGGTCGACCGTCTCGGTCCGTGCCACCGCTCTGGTACGCCGAGCAGTCGCCCTGAGCCGCAGCCCGATTCGACACGATGACCTGGTCGCCGAGCTGGCCGCCCTGGCACGCGCACCGGTCGCCCGGGTCGAGGTGCTCGTGGAGCAGTTGTGGCAGCGGCGGCTCCTGCTGACCGACCTGCGCCCGCCCTTGACCAACCACGATCCCGCACAGTACGTCGCGGACAAACTGGCCGGCATCGCGCAGGCGGCCGAGGCGCACTGTGCCCTGAGCGCGCTGCTCGCGGCGATGGCGAAGTTCGACACCTGCCCGATGACGGACGCCGAAGCGGCGTACAGCCGTCTGCTCGAGATGGCGGGCGGCGTGGAACACGCGTGCGCCGCCGAGCCGCCTCAGGTCGACATGGCGCTGCCGCTGGTCGGATCACGCCTGCATCGCTCCGTCGCCGACGATGCCGCGCACGCCGCCGAGCTGCTCCTCCGGCTGTCCCCCGAGCACCACTGCGGTGGCCTGACCGCGGCATACCGGGCACGCTTCGAGCAGCGCTACGGAATCGGCCGGGCGGTGCCGCTGCTGGCGGCGCTCGACCCCAACGCAGGGCTCGGATCGCCGTACGCCGGGGCCGGCACGCCCGCACCGAGCGGATACACGGCCCGAGATCAGCTCCTGATGGAGCTGGCCGCGAACGCCCTGTGCGAAGGCCGCTCCTGCGTCGAACTCGACCAGGCGACCGTGGAGCGACTGTCCAGCCCCCTGCCGGCGAGTCGTGCGCCCCTGTCGTTGGACGTGTCGGCGCTAGTGGTCGCCGAGTCCGCCGCCGACGTGGACGCCGGAAACTACCGCCTCGTCGTCGGCCCCAGCCTGGGCGCCGCAGCCGCGGGCAGGATCCTGGGCCGGTTCGCCGATCTGCTGGGTGAGCCCGCCAGAACCGCGCTGGAAGACGTGCATTCGCACGAATCCGAGCTGTCGCCCGAGGTCGTCTTCGCCGAGCTGGCCTATCTGCCGATGACCGCCAGGAGCGCCAACGTCGCCATCCGGCAGCACTCCCGGCGGCACGAACTCGTCGTGGGCGTGTCGCCGGGTGTGTCGCCCTCCGGCGTGATCCCTCTCGACGAACTCGCCGTCGAATCGACCGGTGAGCGGTTCCGGCTGTGGTGGCCTGCGCGCGGTGCCGAGGTGGCGGTCGTCGCGGGGCACATGCTCAACCCGGGCACGGGCCCCGACGTGTGCTGTTTCCTCGCCGACGTGGGAGCCGACGCCCGCGCGCCGTTCACGCCGTTCGACTGGGGTGCCGCCGCGATGCTGCCGGTGCT
This sequence comes from Catellatospora bangladeshensis, assembly GCF_016862575.1. Lineage (GTDB taxonomy): Bacteria > Actinomycetota > Actinomycetes > Mycobacteriales > Micromonosporaceae > Catellatospora > Catellatospora bangladeshensis. The sequence continues at coordinate 66,486 of NZ_BONF01000017.1, forward strand.
GCCGCGGATCCAGGTCGGACGCATCGTCCTGTGCCCGGCACGGTACCTTTCCACCCCGCTGATCGAGGCCGCGAAGGCATCCGAGTCTGCTGCCGCCTTCAGGCCGGCCGTGATGCATTGGCGGACGAGGCTGCGGGTGCCCCGATACGTCAACGTGGGCACGTTCGACTACCGGCTCCTGGTCGACCTGGACAGCGCCGCCGAACTCGACGCGCTGCGACACCAGCTACGCCGCCACCCCGCCCCGAACCGGCTCATCGTCGAAGAGGCGCTGCCCGGCCCCGAACACGCGTGGCTGCCGGGACCCGGCGGCCGATACCTCAGCGAGGTCGTGGTGCCGCTGTTCCGGACCGCCAGGGACTACCCGCAGGCCGACCCCCCGGCGCATCCGCGGCCGATGGACTCGCCGGCCCGGATCCGGCCGCCCGGCAGCGACTGGCTGTACTTCAAGCTGTACTGCCCGCCGGCGTTCGAAGACGACGTCATCGTCGAAGCCGGCCGCGAAGCCGCCCACGCGATCGAAGCCGGCCTTGCCGACCGCTGGTTCTTCGTCCGCTACGCCGACCCCGAACCCCACGTGCGCCTGCGCCTGCATGGCCGCCCGGACGACCTGACCGGCACGCTGTTCCGCCGACTCTGCGCCTGGGCCGGTCAACTGCTCAACCGAGGGCTGTGCTCGAGCTTCACCGTCGACACCTACGAACGTGAACTCGACCGCTACCACGGCCCGGCAGGAATGGCTCACGCAGAAGCCGTCTTCGACGCGGACAGCTGCGCCGTCGTCGACATCCTGGCGCTGCGCCGGGCCGGGCGGCTCATCGTCGACGACATCGTTCTGGCAGCCCTGACCTGCTACCACCTTCTTGACGCGCTGGACGATGACGAGCATCACCGCGCCTGGTACAGCAAGCTGCTGCGCCACCGTCCGCCGCCCGATCCAGCCCGGGCCGCCAGGGTACGCGAACTGCGCACCCTGATCACCGCCGGACCCGCCGGGCACCCGTGCGGGCAGGAACTTTCGACCATCCTCGCCGACAGGCGGGCCAGGCTCGCCAGGCCGGCTGCGCAAGCCGATCCCGCGTTGCTCACCGACCACCTTCACATGCACCACAACCGCCTGCTCGGCCGGCACGGCTGCGAGCGGGAGGCGCTCATCACGCTCGGCAAGGTGCTCCACGGGTTGTTCGTCGCACCGCACCGCAACACTGAGTCCGAGAGGTAGCACGTGCACCCACTGGCGAGCGTGTTCGAGCAGATCTATCGGGACAGGCTGTGGACCGACGGGTCCGGTCCCGGCTCCGATCCGGCCAACACCGGACGGTATCGAGTGTTCATCGAGCAGTTCCTCGTCCAGAACGACGTCCGGACCGTCGTCGACCTCGGATGCGGCGACTGGCGCTCGTCGAGGTTGATCGACTGGAACGGTGCCGGGTATCTGGGCGTCGACGTCGTCGAGTCGGTCATCGTGCTGAACAAGCAGCGCTACCAGGCCGGCGACATCCGGTTCGCGCGACTGGACGACGAGGACGAACTGCCCCACGCGGACCTGCTCATCGTCAAGGACGTCCTGCAGCACCTGCCGAACAGCGAAATCCACCGTTTGTCGAGGCTCCTCGGACGGTTCAGCCGGGCGTTGGTGACCAACACCGTCACGTCCGAACTGCACCGACCTGATGGCACGGTGGTGCGCATCGCGGACGTCAACACCGACGTGCCGGCGGGGTCCATGCGCCCCGTCGACGTGCTCGGGGCCCCGTTCCACTGGCCCGGCACGGAAGTCCTCCGGTACAGCTGCCCGTGGCCGCGGCTCGGAGCGTGGGAGACGAAGTCGACAGTGCTGATCCGCACCGCGCTCTCCGACGCTCGCGGCTGAGCCCGCCATGTCGGTGCCGCCGCGAGGTGCACACCGTCAGCACGCCAGTTCGAGGATGCCGTACTTCACGAGCTGAGCTATCTGCGGGAAGCACCGCTGCCGCGGATCGGGTGACTCATCGGCCACGCGTGCCATCAGTTCGGAAATCGGAATCTTGCCGTCGCTGGCGCACGTGGCCAGGATCTTCGCACAGATCTCCAGTTCCTCCGACAACTCGGTCACCCGCAGGAACCGCAACCCGTTCTTGGCGAGCTCGGCACCTTGCGCACTGACCTGGACCGGTGCGTCGACGTTTATCAACGAAGTCGGATGGGCCCGGAACGTGTCGAGGTAGTCGAATCCGAGTTCGTCGCACGACGCTTCGTCGGCCCGCTCCTCCGCGTTCAGCAGTTCGAGCCAGAGCTCTTCGTACCGGCGGACGACGACCGGCCAGTCGTAGTGCTGCAGCACGCGACGCCGCGCCTCGGCGCCCATGTGCGCGCGCAGCTCGGGGTCGTCGATCAGCTGTTCGAGATATGCCGTCAGGCTTCGCAGGTCGACCGACGCCGCCTGGCCCAACTGCCGGTACAGCTCCAGCGGCTCCCACAGAAACGGCGTGTGACGGAGGTGCTCGAAACAGTCCGCCCACTGCGTGGGAGCGAGAAACCCGGTGACGCCGTGCTGCACCGTGTCGCGGTGCCCGTCCCAGTCCGATGCGATCACCGGAAGCCCGCATGCCATCGCCTCGATCACCGTCTGACCGAAGGTCTCCTGCACGCTGTCGGTGGGTGACACGAACACATCCGCCGCGTCGTACAGGGCGCGCTTGACTTCACTCGTCGGATTCGGCACGACCGTGACCATGTCGCCCACACCCACTTCGCCGGCGAAGGCCTCCAGCTTGGGCGCGATCCGGTGCGGCACGTCGTCGCCGGCGAGGACCAGCGCGGCGATCGCACGCTGCTTCGGCGGCAGACGCCGAAAGGCGAGGATCAACGGGAAGAGATCAGCTTTGTAGTACGCCGAGAACCTCCCCAGATAGAGGATCACCACCGCCCCGGGAGCCAGGCCGAGTCGTGCTCGGGCCTGCGCCTTGTCGCCGGGCCGGAGTTTCGTGGCATCCGTGCCCAACGGGATGACCGGCAACCGGGCCCTGATCATCTGCGGCGCCGAAGCGGTCGAGGCCAGCCGCTCGACGGCAGCGCGACCGGCGCGGCTGGTGCAAACCAAGGCGTCGTGGCCGCGCAGCGCCATCAGAAGCGCACCGAATGCGTACCAGAACCCGGGTCCACCCGAAATGCTGTGCGTGACACCGGTGATTGGCCATCGGCGGTCGCCCACGAACGCACGCAGGTTCACCAGTCCTTGGAGGCCGGGATCGCGGATGCCGTCCTCGCCCGATGAGCCAGGGTGGAAAAGCACCATGCGGTCGCGGCGCGCGGCATCGGGATAGTCGGCGAGAAGGACCGGCCGCACACGCTCCCGGTTCGGGTAGGCCGTCAGCTGCTCCCCGGCCACCGCCAGCTGGCGCCGCGTCGTGCACGGCAGATACATGGCTTCGCACCGCGAATGCTGCAGCACCGCACGCAGCAGGCCCGCCTTGGCGACTTCGGCTCCCCAGATCCCGGACTCCGCAGGGCGCTCGTCCTTATACGCCTCGATCGGCAAGGGCAGTGAGGCGATGGTCATGAAATACATCGATGATTCCTGGCTCAGGACCGCTGTTGGCTGACCGCGGGTTCCGATATGCGGCTTTTGAGAGCCTGCCATGGCGGACGGCAGGTAGCTACTGCCGCCGCATCACGGCCACGGGCGTGGTGAACATTTCACCCAAACGGTGAGAGGGCGTCGGCACCGCCCGCTTCGCATCTGCCGTCAGCGTCGTCGCCCCAGTGGCGTCAGCGGCCGCGGACTGCCTGCACCACCTGCACGCCGACGGCCCGGGTCAGCTGCCGGCAGGTCGGGGTCTCACACCGTCGAGGGCGAGGCCGGCCAGCTGCGGCAGCAGCCACGGACCGATTATCTGCTGGAACCCTGCCGGGGCGAAGTGCCGGTGCGATCGGCGTTGACGTACTGGAACAGCGGCCAGTGCCACAGGTACACGCCGTAAGAGATGCGCCCCCGCCAGACCATGTCATGAGGTCGGCTGACCCACCGAGCCGTACTGCTGTTCGCCGACGGCCGCGCGGTCGGCCTCGGCTCCCGCGCCATCGTTGACGTATTGCGGCGACCGATGTAGCTGTTGATGTTGAGAGCCGATATATGCCGTACACGTTCGCGGGAGGAGCCGATGCCGGCGCCGCGCGACCATTACGAGGTGCTGCAGATCGGGCGACGGGCCAGCACGGAGGAGATCCGGCGGGCCTACCACCGGCTTGCCCGGCGCTGGCATCCGGATGTGACCGCCGATCCGGCGGCGCACGAGGGGTTCCGGGCGGCCAATGAGGCGTATCGGGTCCTGTCGGACCCGGTCAGCCGGGCCCGCTACGACCGGTCTGTGGCCGGGCCCGCGGCACCGGACCGGGTCCGTTGGGCCGCCGCGGCTGACACCAGGCCCGGTCACGCGCGGGACCCCGATCCACGGCGGGCGCCGGACTCGGTGGTGTACGTGACGGTGGAGCTGACGGGCCGGCAGGCGCTGGCCGGTGCCCGTCGGCTCGTCTGCTTTCGCACAGGCGACGGCGTGGTCACCTTGGAGGTCGCCGTACCGCCCGGCGTCCACGACGGGCAGCGCCTGCGCCTGACGGGCGTACCCGTCGGCGATGGGTTCGGCAGGGAGGCTGACGTGTGGGCGATCGTCCGCGTGGTACGCGGGCTGACCTGGTGAAACCTGTTGCGGCGACGGTAGAATTGGTTCGTCGGTTGGACCAGGATCTCTGGTTGTTGACGAGGGGTGATCGTGATGGCCTTGCTGGTTCCGGCCCACTACCACCGCCGACGCGGTCCGCGTGCTCTGCGCCGCCCACCCAACCGCAAGCGGTGAAGACCCTTGATGGTGTCAACGGCGTCGGCGCCCGGGCATCCGGGCGCCGACGCCTGTGCGCAGCGATAGGTGGGTCCATGGCTGGGCTCAAACACTGGACGCCTGGCATCTGCAGGCGCGGGCCGAAACCGATCTGGACCAGTCCCGAGGCTGAGCGCGCCGGATCGGCCGGCGCCCGGGTCCATCTCCCGTGCCAGGAGCCTTAATGCGTCAGGCGCCGCAGCCAGGTTCGTCCAGTCTGTGCCGCAAAACCTCGATCATCTTCTGTGCGGCGGCGAGCTGGTACTCAAGCCGGACGACGCGGACGGCGGCGTCCAGGCGCAGCCCGTCGTCGACCAGGTGCCGTGCCCGGTCGGCCCGGTGCAGATCGTCGAGGCTGTAGCGGCGGTGCCCACCGTCGGAACGGTGCGCCTCGAACAGGCCCGCCGCCTCCACCGCCCGCAGGAACGCAGGCGTCACCTTGAGCGCGTCGGCGGCGGCGCCCATGGCGAAGCCGGGGTAGTCCGCGTCGCCGATGTGCGGCGCCCGCACGCCCGCTGCGGTCACGGTGCACCACCTCCTGTCGGTCCGGCCGGTGGCATCAGGGGATGCCACCGGCGCCTGGATGAGTCGGTTCGGCCCAGCTCACCACCCCTTTCCGGTGCGCCCACCTGGCGAGCTCAGGCGCTGCTGCCGATCAGGTGCTGGTCGGCGGCCTGGTCGCCCTGCTGGTCGGCCAGCGCCTTGCGGCCGGCCTCCGCACGACCGATCTCGATCTTGCGGGGCTTGGCCTGCTGGGCGACCGGGATGCGCAGGCTCAGCACGCCGTCGGTGTACTCGGCGCTGATCGCCTCGACGTCCACGCCGTCACCGAGGACCAGCTGGCGGCTGTAGCTGCCCGTGGGGCGCTCCGACACCAGATATGTGGCGCCCTCGGGATCGTGGCGGCGCCGCTCGCCGCGCACGGTCAGGGTGTTGTTCTCCGCCGACACGTCAAGGGTGTCGGGTTCCATGCCGGGCATGTCGAACCGGACGACGAACTCCTCGCCGGTGCGCAGGCAGTCCATCGGCATCAGCGCCGGGGTTCGGGCCGCGCCGAACACCTCACCGGCCAGGCGGTCGAAGTCGCGGAACGGATCCCATCGCATCGCCATCGCAGCTCAGCTCCTTCCCTAGTCGTCGCTGCGTGACGGGCATCCCCGGAGGCAGCTCTTCAGAGCGCACCGCCCGGGAACACCCTGTTTCGTCTGCAACACAAATTCTATCCCAACGGTTACAGATATCAAGGCTCCCCGGTGATGTTCTCGCTGGCCACAGGCGGTTTCCAGGCGACAGGATGATGTAAGACGACCGCGGTGACCGGCGGAGCGCGCCGGTCACCGCGGCTGCTCAGGCGACGTCGGCGCAGAGGTCGCGGGTGCTGCCTTGGATCATGTCCACGGTCTTGTACCCGTCGGCGGCGATGTCGAGGGTGTACACGCCGTCGAGGATGTACAGGCCGCGCGGCAGCGTGCCGCCGCCCGCGCGGAAGCCGGCCATCACTGGGCCGACGGCGTACCACGTCATGGACCCGTCGGCGTGGTAGTCGATCATTGTGGTGCCGCCGGCGTCGGCGCGGGTGCTCGCCCCGGTCTGGGTGTTGGTGATCTCCAGGATGAGGTCACCGGCGTACAGCTCCCGCTTGGGCCTGCCGTCGGGGTAGGTGTCCAGCACCAGCTTGCGCACCTCGTCGACGACGGGCTGGGTGTGCACGGCGAAGTCGCAGCGCGCCCCGGCGGGCAGGTCGTACGAGGCCTGCGGGGCCGGCCTCCAGGCGCCCTGTGCGGCGGAGGGTTCCGCGGCGGAGGCGGGTGTGGCGGCGGACAACGCCATGACCGACGCCACGGCGACGGTTGTCAGTCGGCGCATGTTTGCTCCTCGGGTTCGTGTCTCGGCCTGGCCGGCCGGACCGGATCAGCGTCGCGGCGGCCGTTGACCACGGGCTGACCACAGACCTGATGGCGATGTCGGACAAATTGGACTGATCGCTCCTGCGACCTTCCGCTGGAGTGATCATCACCACGGCCGCTCACCGCGTCCTGACCGTGCTCGCGGCGAACCTGTCCGGCTGCCTGACGCGTGGCTTGGGTATGGAGTTTCGTCTGCTCGGCCCGTTCGAGGCCGCCGCCGGTGGCACCGCCGTCGAGCTTGGCATCCGGCGTCAGGAGCGGCTGCTCCTGGCGATCCTGCTGTGCGAGGTGGGCCGGTTGGTGCCGACCGGCCGCGTCATCGAGCTGCTGTGGGGCGACCGACCCCCGGCGTCGGCGCGCAGCGCCGTGCACACCTACATCGGCCGTGTGCGCGCCGCGCTCGCCGCCTACGGCGTGCGCATCAGCACCAGCAACGACGGCTATCTGGTCTCCCCCGAAGGTCTCACCGTCGACATGCACGAGTTCGCCGCGCTGGTGCGCCGAGCCACCGAGTCGGCCGAGCCGGACGCACGGGTGGAGCTGCTCGACCAGGCGCTCGGACTCTGGCGCGGCCCGCTACTGGCCGACCTCGCCCCTGATGGACTGCGCGAGCTGCTCGGCGCGCAGCTCGACGAAACCCGCCTGCTGGCGCTGGAGATGCGGGCCGAGGCGTGGCTGCTGCTCGGCAAGCATGAACAGGTCATCGTTGAGGTCCCCGACCCGGCAGCGGCGCACCCCACGCGGGAGCGACTGGTCGGGGCCCTGATGACGGCGCTCTACCGCGACGGCCGGCAGGCCGACGCCCTGCTGCTCTACGACCGGACCCGGCGGGCGCTGGCCGAGGACCTCGGCGTGGATCCGGGCGAACAGCTCGCCGAGCTGTACCGGCGTATCCTGCAGCGCGATCCGCGGCTCGACCCGCCCCGCCGCATGGTGTACGAGGTGCGCCTGCGCGAGGAGAGTCTGCCCTGGAGCGTCGGCGGCCACCCCGCACTCGACTTCTGCAACACGTTCGCCGGATGGCGGCAGGAGCCGCCGCTGCCCGGATCGGAGTGGCTGCGCAGGTACCGCACCCTTGCCGTGTGGACTGGGTTCGCGGGACTGGCCGACGAGGCCGCCGTCAGCCGCCTGTGCGTGCTGGCCGAGCGCTGTCCCGACGAGGCGGCGGCGGTGCTCGACCAGGCGCGCCGGCTGCGCACCAACCTGTACAGCTGCCTCACCGAGACACCCGACAGGGTGACGTTCGAGCAGGTTGCCGTCCTGGCGCAGGAGGCGGCTCGGTGGCAGCTGCTCCTGCCGGCCCACGGCGACGGCGCACGCTGGCGCACCGACCTGGGCGCTGGGCTGCGACTGCCACTGCTGGCCGCAGCCTGGACCGCCGCGGGCCTGCTCACGGACCCGCGGAGGCTGGCAGTGTGCACCTGCCCGAACCCGAGCTGCGGCTGGCTGTTCCTGGACGAGACCGGCCAGCGGCGCTTCTGCAGCCTCGCCACCTGCAGCGGATCGCAAGCCCCGGACGAGCTTCGCGGGGCCGAACCGGCGGCGTTCGGCCGGCGATAACCCGGCCTCGGGCGTGCGCGCGAACAAACCCGGCACCCGAACGGCACCGCTGACAGAGCAGGCTCGACCGGGGTGGGTGTACTGCTGTCGATGGGCCGGATGGGCTCCTGACTCCGCTGCCGTTCGACGCGCTCGGCTACCTGGAATCCATCGAGAGCTGCCGGTCTTCCTCATGCGCCCGGAACTGTACTGTGATGGCTGCCGACCCGCTACTGCCTTCGCCGGATCATCGGTGCCGATGGGCGTTCACTCCAGTGAGCGGCAGTCGGCCGCTCGGCAGCCCAACGAGGTGGGCCGGCAACCGCCGGAGGCGACGGTAAGATAGCGCTGATGTCCAGCGGGCAAGCGCTGGACATCAGCAATCAATCGTGTTGGACAACTGCGGTCTCATCCCGAGGATGAACCGTTCCGATTCGGCGCACCTGTCAGCGGAAGGCGTCGATGTTGCGCGTGGCCCAGGCGGCGAAGGGGCGCGGTGGCCGGCCCAGGACCTCGGCGATGTCTGGGCTTATCCGCTGCTCGGCCTCTGTTGGCGTACCGAGAATCGCCAGTGTGCCCTCGACCACCGGTGGCGGCATGAACCGCAGCATCTGTTCGCGGGCTTCGTCGGGCGTCTGCTCCACGAAGCCGATCGGCTCGCCGAGGGCGGCGGCGAGATCGGCGACCCGTTCGCGGGGCGTACTCAGTGCCGGGCCGGTCAATTCGTAGGTGCGGCCATCGTGCGAGCCGTCACGCAGGGCCACGGCTGCTACTTCGGCGATGTCGTCGGGGTCGACCACGGGCAGGCCGACGTCGCCGAACGGTGCGGCCACCCTCCGCTCCCCTCGTACCGGTTCAGCCCAGGCGAAGGCGTTGGAGGCGAAGCCGCCGGGGCGCAGGACGGTCCAGCCGAGGGTGGATCGGCGTACGAGGTCCTCGATGGTGCGTAAGGGCGCGTGCGACGCGGACTCCGGCCGGGTCGCGACCGCTTGCGAGGACTGCAACACGATGCGCTTCACGCCTGCGGTTGCGGCAATCCGCAGGATTTCGGGCATGTCCAGGTGGGCCCCGGCGCCTTCCACGAGCAGATACAGCGCTTCGGCACCGGCGAGCGCCGGGCGCAGGGTCTCGGGCTGCTCGAGGTCTGCGCGATGGTGGCGAACCTCGGGTGGTAACGCGAGGGGGCGTAGTCCCCGGGACACCGCCGTCACCGCAGCGCCCGACGCGGCGAGAATCGACGAGAGGGTACGGCCGACGTTTCCGGTGGCTCCTACCACGACGAACATGTCTGTGTCTCCAGTTCCGACCGCGTCGTTCGCGCGGTTGGAGAGAACGCTAGTAGCGCCGGTATAGTAGGTACCTAGAGGATAGTAATGTGTTTGTGACGGAGGGCACATGAAACAGTCGACGGATCCCGAGCTGGCATGTCCGGTCGCTCCGGTCGTCGACATCGTGTTCAGCCGGTGGACCACACCCATCCTGTGGGCCCTTCACGAGTACGGTCGTCAACGCTTCGTGGAGCTGGAGCGCCGGCTGACCAGCATCACCCCGAAGGTGCTCACACAGCGGCTGCGCCAGCTGGAACGCGACGGGCTCATAGCGCGCACCTACCACGCCGAGGTGCCCCCGCGAGTCGAGTACGAGATCACCGAGTTGGGCGCCAGCCTCGGCCCGATCTTCGCCCACCTCACCGCCTGGGCCGACGCCAGCCTCCCGGAGGTGGAACGGGCACGACGCACCTACGACCATGGCGCTTCCCGGCCTGCGTCGGGTGGCGCGTGACTGCCGGCCGCGGTGATCCGCGCGGGTTCGCACTGCGGAGCGCTCACGTGTCGGTGCCTGTAACAGCGGCTGGGGACCGCCGGTGGTGCCCCAGCCGCGGTCTTCGCTTCCGTCATGGGGCGCGCAGGTAGCTGGCGACGAAACCGCCATCGGCCAGCGTGCCCGCGTTGCCGTGGCAGTAGACGTCGACGGTCAGCTTCGGAGGCGCGCTGTAGGAGTTGATCGCGCCCAGGTGGCAGTAGCGGTCGTCGTCACCGTACGCCGTCAGCTGCACGCTGTCGCCGAACTTGCCGAGCGAGGTCCATGTCAGCCGGTACCAGCCGGTGTTGAGCCGGGACACCGACGGGGTCTCTCCGTCGCTGCTGTACGAACGCGCTGCGTCGACGTGCGGGGCGGCGCCGCCGGATACCAGGGTGTAAGCCGACGGCGCGGACCCGTCCCGGTGCGGCCCTGCCCGGTCGGTGTAGGTGAGCAGGAACCCGCTGTCCCGGGCGGTGGCGGCACCGGTGGTGACGGCCTGGCAGGCCACCGACACCGTCAGCGCGTCCCCGGCGGAAGCGGTCCCCGCGACACGGCAGCGGGCTGCGGCGGTGCCGAAGGTGGTCAGCATCATCCCGCCCGTTCCCGCCGCGAAATCACGGCCGGGCAGCTGCACCTGGTATCGGCCGGTGCCGGTACGGGTGACGGAGTTCGTCCCGCCGGCCGAGTTGGCGGTGCCCGCCGCGCGGATGCCCGCCGCGCTGTAGGCGACCGTCGCGTACGGCTGCGTGCCCCCGGCCGCCGCGGCGACGAACACCGTGAACCACCAGTCGATCGGTGCCCCGGTGTGGTCGAAACAACGCACGTCGACGAGTTCGTCGGTGCCGGATCTCCGGTAGTCGGCGACGGCGCAGACGCGCCCCCGGTAGACGGTGCGGTACGCGGTGACGTGCGTGACTGCCCGCTCGGCTCCGAGTCCGGGCAGCCGTACCTGATAGCGGCCGGTACCGGTGTGGGTCACCAGGGCCTGCTGGCCCGTGGTGGCCGGGTAGTCGGCAGCGGTGCTCCACTGGGTGTTCAGGTTCAGCGGCGTCGCGGTCCCGATGGGTGCTTCCGCCTCGGTCGCCTTGTCGACGTACACGTATCCCCAGTTTGGGCTGCCCTGCAGGACCTGGCCCGCGGACGCGCCGCCCGTTCCCGCGCTGCCGGGGTCGGCGCCTGTCGGAACCGGGGAGGCCGGCGCCGAGGGTGCGGGGCCGGGCGCGCCCGGACCGCCGGAGGAAGGCGGCGAGGTCGGCACGGCAGGCGCCGCGGTGCCGGGTGCCGTCACCGCGGTCGCGGACGGGCGCGGGTCGGGCGAAGCAGCCGGACCGCCGGTTCCGGTGAAGACCACCGCCGCCACCGAAACCGCCACTACGACCGCCGTGCCGCCGGCCGCCGCCGGGTTGCCCAAAACCGCGTCGGCCAGCCGCCCGAGGGACGGGTTGCCGGCCAGCGCGGTCAAGATGCGACCGCCCAGGCCGCCGACCGGCGACGGCGGGCGGGGCGCCGCGACGATGTCTGCGGGCGCGACGACGGTGGCCGGAGCCGGGGCGGTCGCGGGCGTGTCACGAGACACCGCGACTGCGGCAGCCGCCCGCTCGTCGCTCTCCTCGCGCCCCCAGGCGGCCAGCGCAGCCGGCATCGCCAGAATGGGGATCACCAGGAAGTCCTTGGCCAGCCCCACCTTGCGGCTGTGGGCGTACTGCTGTCGGCAGACGTCGCATCCCTTGAGGTGGCGGCGGGTGCGCTGGTACACCTGCGGCGTGAACCCGGCCGGGTCGCGCCGGTTCCACTCGCCGGCCGCGCACGGGCGGGTGCGGGCCAGGTGGAGGGTGAGCAGGTGCTCGGTAACCCGGATGCGGGCGTCGTACAGCACGCGGTCGAAGCGGTGCGCCGCGACACCGCTGGCCTCGATCAGCTGCCGCCGGGGCAGATCCTGGGTGTAGGCCAGCAGGACCAGCTCGTAGTCATCCTTGATGTGGTGGGTAGCCTGCCGCAGCCAGCTGCCGAGCTCCCAGCTTCCAGCCAGTTCCTCCACGGTCGGCTGCGGCCGGTCGGCGAGGTCGAGATCGGCCGGATCGGCCGGGGCCGCCCGGACCCGCTTACGCAGGTGGTGCGCGACGTCACGGCGGGCTGCGGTGTAGACGTAGCGGTAGAACGACCGCGCGCCGTGCCGCAGGACCAGGCCCGCGCTCGCGTGCACGGCGCACACCCGGTCGAGCAGGTCGCGGGTCAGGTCGACCGCATCGTGCTCGTCGTCGACCCGCAGCGCGAAGTAGTGGTGCAGCCGCGCCAGCTCGGCACGGCACAGGGCCTGCATCGCGGCGTCGGCATCGGCCCCGCCCGCGGTCACCATCGCGACGAGCCGGTCGCCGGCCTGCTCGCGCAGGGCATGGTCGCGCCCGCCCGCGGCGGCCTCCAGCTGGGCTAGGGACACCACCGAGACATCGACGGGAGATGCGCCCCGATCCACGGTGCTCACGAGTGCCTCCTATTCGGACCGCGCCGCCTGAGGTGAATGTTAGGGGCCGTCGCCACGGCGCGGTGGGCTCGCGCAGCGGCCGCCGGAGCCAGGCGAGGGCTGCCCGCCACCGGCGTGGCGGGCAGGCAAACAGCCGTCACGGGCGCGCTCCCGCTCGGTCGGCGGCCGCCGGGCAGCCGGCCGGCTGGTGCTCGGCCGCCAGCCAGCACTGCCACCACCGGCTGAAGTCCGTGTCGGACGGTGCCAGGGGTATGGCGTACCGCTCGGCGTGGGCGAGGCAAGCGCTGACGAAGAAGTGCACGAACTGCCAGGCGACGGCCTTGCGCCGCCCGTTGAGGGTGTCGGCTATGGTGCTGGCGGCGTAGGTCCGCCGCCCGGCGGCGGCCAACTGCCGGTATGAGGGTGCGCCGGCGCGGAGGCGCAGCCGGTGCAACTGCGCCGGCAAGGTTTCCTGCACTGCATCGCTCCTGTTCTGACGGGGTCCGTGCCTACAGAGGCGGCAGGTCGCGAAAACTCCGGCCGCACCAGAAAAAATCTTGAAAATCTTCGGCGCCCGGCCGTGTTCGGTTGTGTTCCGCATCGCCACCAGTGCGTTCCGCGCGGTGGCGGCGTGCGCCGGTGCCCCGCTGCACTGGAGCGGTCGATCCCCCCACCCCTACGGGAGGCAGGAAATGTTCATGAGCAGACGACCCCGGTGGCGGGCCGGGCTCACCGCCGCGGTGCTGCTGGCGGCGCTGGCGGCGGCCGGACCGGCGCCGAACCCGGCGCTGGCCGACACCGACCACCTGTGCCGGTTCACGTTCACCATCACGACCGGCGGCGACGGTATCCGCGACGACTCCGAGGAGATGATCTTCATCGGGAACGCGCCGGTCGTCTTCGAGGACGCCGACGGCGACGGCACGAGCGACGACCCCGGCCCCATCCACAAGGGCGGCACCGGCGACCGGCGCCACGCCACCCATGTCTGGCATGCTTCGCTGGAACGGTGCCAGCACAACTCGGTGCTGACCCGCGGCTTCACCTTCATGCACACCAACCGCGCCGATGATCATGAAACCGACAACTGGGACCTGGTCGGCCTGCGGATCGTGGACCGGGACACGCCCTCGCGGGTCTACTACGACCGCAGCCCCGAGCAGGGACTCATCCACCGGTTCTCGAAGAACGCCAACCAGACCTGGAACACCGGCTGGCGCGACCTCAGCAACGTCTGCCGGGTCACCGTCACGATCAACACCGGACCCGACGGCATCGGCTGGGCGGGAAGCACCGGCAACTACTACCCCGTCGACGCTCGGGAGACGATCACTCTCGGCGGCCGGCACCTGTTCTTCGAGGACTACGACGGTGACGGCGCCGCAGACCCGCCGGAGGACAGCGACCTGCCACCGGGACGGCCCTACCACGAGGGCGGCCGGGTCTACCCCGCCGGCCACGGCACCACGTACGTGTGGCAGGCCGCGCTGTCCCCGTGCGTACCGAACGCCAAGCTCATCGGCGGGTTCGACCTCGTGCACACCTCGGCCCGCGACGACTGGGACCTGACCGGCCTGCGCATCGTCAACCGCGACACCGACGCCGTCTACGTCGACCTGCCCGAGACCGGCACCGTACTGCACCGGTTCGTCCGGGGTTCGGACGCCGCCTTCAACACCAACCTCGGCCGCCCCTTGCCCGACCCGGCGCCCGGCCTCGACACCGACCACGACGGCCTCACCGACGCCGAGGAGCTGCACGGCCTGACCGCAGGCGGCCAGACCGACCCCTGGCTCGCGGAACGCGGCGCCGACCCATGCCGGGAGACCGTCGCGGTCGAGATCGACTGGCTGTACGACGCCCAGGAGAGCCATCAACCCGCCGCCGCGTCTTTGGCCGCGGCCACCTACATGTTCGATCGCGGCGACCGGCCGGCCTACCCCTGCCCGTACGGCTACACCTCCGGCCCCGGCGTGCAGCTGCTGATCGACCTGTCAGACGGCATAGACGCCGGCTCGGCCCGCAAGGCGCGCCTGGCGCAGCGGTCGGCGACCACCGACCGCAGCCCGTTCGACGACTACCGGGCCGCCCACTTCCGCCCGATCCGCGACGAGCGCTTCTTCTACAACCTGTGGGGGTACGCCCACAACGAGACCAACAGCTCCGGGGTGTGCTGCTTCGGCCCCAACAGCAACGACTTCATGGTCACGCTCGGCGCCGGCAACGACGCCCTCAACGAGCAGGGCCTGCCCGACGCCTCCGCGCACGCCGCGGCGGCCACCTTCGTCCACGAACTCGGCCACGCCCTCACCCTGCGCCACGGCGGCGACGACGACGTCCCGTACAAACCGAACTACCAGTCGGTGATGAACTATCGGTACTCCAGCACCGGCATCCCCGACTTTGGCATCGCCCGCGCCATGATGCTGGCCGAGACCGACGCAGACCGCCTGCACGCCGCCCTCGAACACGCAGCCACGCTCGACTACTCCCGCGCAGCGCTCAACAACCTCGACCCGCACCGGCTCGACGAGCGGACCGGCATCGGCGCCGCCAGCGACTACCTCACCGCCTGGTGGGACGCCGCCGGAACGCTGCGCGTCGGCGCCGGCTCTGCCGGCCTGGACTGGAACTTCGACGACATGGGCCGGCAGGCCACCGACCCCGACGTCGAGGTCGACATCATCGGCCAGTTCCAGGTGTGCATCACCGGGTTCGACCCCACCGGCGGCGGCCTGAACACGCTGCAGACCCGCTCCCTGACCACCGACTTCCGCAAGAACCAGCGCATCTACGCCGGCAGCGACGGCAGGTGCGACACCCCCGCCCTGGCCACCGACTTCGTGCCGATCGAACCGCCCGGCGGCACCCGGCCGCCGGACTGGCCGAAGGGGTTCGACTACGTCCGCGAGTTCGGCTACACCGAAGGGCTGAGCGGCCACGACGACTGGCAGCAGATCAGGTACCGCATCGGCGTCTCGCCGGACGTGCACCGCCCGCTGCCGTGGCACGAAGGCGCCGCACAGGCGGGTCTGTCGCCCAGCGACGCCCACGCCGACGCCGACGAGGTGATCGGCGCCTTGCGGGCACCGGACACACCAGCCCCTCAGCCCACACCGCGCTGGGGATACGCCTACATGGACCGGGCCACCACCACGGAGGCGCCGCTGGGTGCCGTCACCGCCCTCAACCCGGGCTGGCAGTGGACCACCGGCCGCCGCGACCCGGCCACCGCCACGCGCCGGGCCGACGTCGTGCACACCGGCACCGGGCAGTACCGGGTCCGGCTGCCCGACATCGGCTCGGTCACCGGCATCGCCCAGGTGACGGCATACCGCACCATCTACCGGGGCCGCAGTTGCGCGGTCGCCGACTACGGACCCGACGGCGCCGACGAGCTCGTCGCCGTGCGCTGCTTCGACGAGCACGGCGCCCCGGCCGACTGGTGGTTCGAGGTGTTCTTCGCCGCGCCCACCACCGGCGGCCGCGCGTACGCCACGCTCCGCTATGACCAGCCCGGCGGCGCCACCGGCAGCGAGGCGATCGTCAACAGCGGCACCTTCAGCTCCGCCGGGCAGCCTGTCGGCGTGCTGCGGGAGGGCACCGGCCGATACCGGGTCGCGCTGCACGGCACCTCCTTCGCCGCCGACACCGGTGGTGTGCAGGTCACCCCGTACGGCACGGGGACACCGGCGCACTGCGACGCGCTGGACACCGCGCCTGTCGCCTACGGGCTGGAGATCCTCGTGCAGTGCACCGAGGTCGGCGACGCACCTGAGGGCAAGGCGGTGGACAGCATGTTCCTGCTGTCGTACACCGACGGCGTCGGCCTGCACGGCGACCCGGCGGCCAAGGCCGCCTACGCGACTGTCACCGGCACCGCGTCCACACCCGCCGTCGACCTCGCCCACTCCTGGACCAGCACCGGCGAGACCCCGACCGTCGCCCGGCTCGGCGTCGGATACTACCGGCTGACCTGGGCCAACCTTGCCAAGATCGGCGACCACACGCAGATCACCGCGACCGGGCCAGGCGGAGGCTACTGCCAGCTCGGCACCATCAACTCCTACAGCGCCCCACCCCAGCTCGATCTGTACGTCTGGTGCCACACCCCGACCGGAGCGCGAGGCGACACCGACTTCACCGTCGCCTACGTGCAGGCACCGTGAACACGACGGCGCGTACCGCCTCGCGCAGTTCCTGGTGGTCGTCGGAGGGCCGGAAGTGGTCGAAGGCCGGATTCGCAGTCATGGTTCCAGTCGTTTAGTTGTTGCTTGAGCGGTCGAAGGGCGGCCGGCACGGCCCTGTGGCGCCGGCCGCCCGGGGCGGGGTCAGCCGCGCAGCGCGGAGGTGAAGATGTACTGGGCGCCGCATGCCGCGACGAACCGGAGCTTCACCATGTACGGCGATCCGCGAACGTAACAGCGCGCGAG
This sequence comes from Catellatospora bangladeshensis, assembly GCF_016862575.1. Classification (GTDB taxonomy): domain Bacteria; phylum Actinomycetota; class Actinomycetes; order Mycobacteriales; family Micromonosporaceae; genus Catellatospora; species Catellatospora bangladeshensis. The sequence goes on from NZ_BONF01000017.1 coordinate 83,485, forward strand.
CCCGCCGTGCCCTGCGGGCCCGCCCGGACGAACGGCCGGACATCGACCTCTGCACCTTGATGTCTGGCCCCACGAAGCGGCTGGCCGATCCTCTGAACTGCCGAAAGACGCCTTACGCGCAAGCTGGGTAGCCGGACCGGCACAGGTTCCGACCGCATGATTCCCATCGTGTGGGCGGGAGGTTTCCAGATCCTCAAACCCCTGACCCGAGAAGCGGAATGTCCGAGCCATCCGGGCAGGCCGGGACGCGGAGCCGCCGGCGGTTGTCCGCGGCGGCCGCCAGCGCCGGATGCCTGCCGTCCACGGTCGCGGCGAGGATGCGGTACGCCCGCTCGGCCAGCACACACGCCTCGGACGTAGCACCGCGGTCGGCGACGACGACGGCCAGGTTGTGCAGCGTCAGCGCGGTGTCCGGATGCTCTGCCCCGAGTGACGCCCGCTTGCCCGCCAGCGCCGCGCGGTAGAGCACCTCGGCCTCGGCCAGGTCCCCCAGCGCGGCCCGCACCGAGGCGAGGTTGTGCAGGTTGACGGCCACCTCGTGGTGCTCGGCTCCGTGCCGGTGCGTGAAGTATGCGATCGCGTGCCGCAGCAGCGGTTCCGCCTCGCCGTGCCGGCCCTGGGCGTGCAGCAGTGCGGCCAGGTGTGCCTCGTCGGCGACGATCGCCGGGTGTCCGGCGGGATGACCGGCGCGGTGCAGGGCGAGCGACCGCCGTGCCCACCGCTCCCCCGCCGCGAACTCGCCGCGGCTGTGTGCCAGTCCGGCCAGGTTGTGGCAGAGGGCCGCCAGCCGGGGATCATCCGGGCCGTGCGCCGCCTCCAGGGCGCTGAAGGCGAGCGCGTAGGCGGCCTCGGCGTCGTCGAGGCGCCCGGCGAACTTGGCCAGCATGCCCAGCTCGTTCCAGACCGGCACCCGGTCCAGATCTGAGGACGCCCGCTCCGCAAGGGCCAGCGCCTGGCGGAGGGCACCCTCGGCTTCGCGGTACCGGCCCTGGCGGCGCAGGCAGCCGCCGAACGCCGTGGCCGCCTCGATGTGCAGGCGCAGCAGCTCGCCCTCGGCGGGCAGCGCGGCCAGGACCGCCACCGCCCGCCGGTGGTGCGCCTCGGCGATCACGTGCGCGCCGGCCTCGTCGTATGCCGACGCCAGCAGCGTCAGCACGTTGGCCACGTCGGGATGACCCGTGCCGGAGTGCTCCTCGAACAGCTCCAGGGCTCGCCGGCACAGGTCGACCGTCCGCGGGTGGCGGTGCGCGTCGCGTTCCCGCAGCGCCTCGTCGTGCAGCAGCACCGCGTACGCGATCGGGTCCATCTCAGGCGGCCCGCGCCGCGGCGGGCGGACGCATCGCGGTCAGCGCCGTGGCCAGGTGGGCCAGCGACACCACGACCGTCGCCGGGATGATCCACAGGCCTTCGGCCCCGGGCAGCCCCGGGAAGACGACCATGACCACGACCGCGGCGGCCAGGGCGCCACCGGCCGCTCGCACGCCGCGCCGGTCGCCGCGCCAGATCAGGCCGATGCCGTAGACCAGGGTGGCCAGCAGCCAGGCGAACCCGAGCACGGCGTTGACGGCCTGCCCCGGCCCGGCTTCGACCTGCTCGCGCACGCCACCGGGCATCGGTGCGATGAACGCCTCGAACCAGGCCCCGGGGCCGAACCCGGCGAAGGCGACCGCGGTCACCAAGGCCGACGCCGTCACCATCCAGTGGGGACGCACGAAGCCGCCTACGGCGACGAGCATCGGCAGGCCGGCCGCGACCAGCATCCCGCCGAGGGCGAAGGTGAGGTGTGCCGCCTCCCAGGTCGGCGACGCGTACGCGGCGGTGTCGTGCCGCAGCGGGTGCATCACGTTGCCGGCCGCGAACAGGACGGCTCCGATGCCGACCAGGTACGCGGCCAGGCGGCGCGTGCCGAGCGTGTTCGTCTCTATCCTGGCGTGCTCGCTGGTGCCGGTCGCGGTGGTGAGGGTGTCGTTCATCGGTCTCTCTCTTTCTGCGGTTGCGGGCCGGCGCGGCTCGGCGCCGGCCCGGCGATCGGATGTCAGCTCTGGCGGGCGATCGGCTGGCTGTGGTTCAGGTGCGAGCCGCCGGCGTTCAGCCGGGTGCGCAGGGCCACCGCCTGGCTGTGGTTGGTCGCCAACCCGCCCGCTCCGGCCTGGCTGCGCGCCGCCGTGGTGTGGGAGGTGGCGACGCCGTCCTCGGCCTGGCCGGCCGGACGCGCGGTGACCGCCGCGCTGTGGTTGATGGTGAGCCCGCCCGCGCGGACGCGGGTCCGCATCGACTGGTCATGGTTACGCATCAGGAACTCCTCGTTTCCGACGATGCCGGGGGCGTCCCGGCCGGATCAGCGTCGCGGCGGCCACTTGGCGGGGACTTGGGATCGGCTTGTGCCGCACCTGACGAGCCCGCCAAGTCGTCGCCAAGCCGGCGGCGTCACGGTGGCGGCGACATCGGCATGCCGAACAGCGAGGAGAGCGACCGTGCCTGCGGCCCCTATCGAGCGTCCCCAGCTGCTGGGCTTCCGCCTGGCCCACCGCACGATGCGCGGCGACGCGCGGCGCCTGGCCGATCTCGCCGGGCGTATCGGTGCCGGGGTCGTCGTCTGCGACCGGCGCCGGGCGGCTGCCCTGGCCGAATACGTGTGCCGCGTCTGCGACGGCGTGCACCACCATCACGACGTCGAGGACCGTCACCTGTGGCCGGTGCTCGACCGCGCCGCCGGGGCCGAGGTCGACCTCGCCGAGCTGAGCGACGACCACCGCGCGCTGGAGCCGCTGCTGGACCAGGTCCGCGCGGCGGTCACCGCGTTCGCCGCGGCGCCGTCCGACCGCGTGGCCGCACGGCGGCTCGCGCAGGGGCTCGAAGGCCTGCGGGACCTGCTGGACGAGCACATCGAGGAGGAGGAGCGCACGGTCCTGCCGCTGGTGGAGCGGTACGTGTCGGCGGCGGACTGGCGGCGCGTCGAGGCGGCTGCACGCCGGGCGGGCGATCCGTGGTTCGACCTGCCGCGCATCGAGCGGTTCGCGGCGCCGGACGAGCTGGCGGAGCTGCACGCCCTGGCGGGACCGGTGCTGCGGGTGGCGCTGCTGTTGCTGCGCCCCGGCCACCGCCGCCGCGAGCGGCTCATCTTCGGTCAGCGCAGGTGAAGGCCTGCTTGCGCCCGGTCGGCCCAGTGCCCGCTGCCGAGGCTTTCGGCGAGCTGTGCGGCGTCGCGGTAGTGGCGGGCGGCGTCGTCGTCGCGGCCGGCGAGCCGTGCCAGGCCGGCCAGCGCGAGGTCGACCGGCCCGGCGGCCAGAGATCCGCTGGACAGCCCGGCCACCCGGCCCGCCCAGGGCAGCAGCGCGTCGTAGCAGGCCGCGGCGGTCGCGTGGTCCTGCAGCAGGACCGCGTTGTCCGCGCGCACCGCCATGAACAGCAGCCAGTAGTACCCGGCGCCGATCTCCAGCGACGGCCGCCAGACCGTGCGGGCCTCGTCGGCGCGGCCTGCGGCGGCCAGCGCGCGGACGAGCATCTCGTTGATCTCCGCCGTCGGCAGCACCGCATGGAAGCCGTGCAGGGCGTCCGCGGACTCGTGGGCGCGGCCGGCGGCGAGCCGGACGAAGAACTGGCCGAGTATCGCGAACGCGTGCGCGCTGACGCCGCCGTGCCGGCCGATCTCGGCGGCCAGTTCGGTGTAGCGGCGCTCGGCCTCGTCGAACCGTCCCGCCACGAGCGCGCGCAGCGCGTCGAACATGTGCAGGATGGCCAGGGTGAGGCCGAGCTGCCCGGTCGTGGAGTGCTCCACCGCCCGGTCCACGTGTGCCCTGGCCGCGTCGAGGTCGTTGCGGCCGAGCTGGGCCAGGCACAGGACGTGGTGTGCCTGTGCCTGGAAGCCCAGGAGCCCGGCGGCGGAGCTCACCGCGAGCAACTCCTCGCCCAGCGCCTCGATCTCGTGGTTGCGCTGCGGCGCGAGCGCGGCGAAGTAGCGGGCGTTGAGGGCCAGGCACAGCAGGTGCGCGTCGCCGGAGGCCCGGGCCAGTTGCAGCGCCTGGGCGCTGGCCGATTCGGCCCGGTCCTGGTCCATTCCCTCGACCTCGAAGACAAGGGTGGTCAGCAGCCGGCAGCGGACCTCGTCGACACCGGGCGGCAGCAGCGCGAGCGCCGCCTCGACCTCGTCGACCACGGGCCGGTCGAGCACCCCGTTCTCGCGTACGGTCCAGGTCACGGGTGCGTCGAAGGCGCCCAGTGCGCGTGCCGTGGCCACCGGGTCCCCGACCGCGCGGGCCGCGGCGACGGCGCGCAGGCGGGTCTGCCGCGCCGCCGCGACGGCACCGGCGTGCGCCTGCGCCGACACCAGTTCGCACAGCAGGTCCAGGCGCGCCGCCGGATCGTCGTCGCGGGCGGCGTCGAGGACGTCGAGCGCCCGGGTCAGCAGTGACGCGGCCTCCCGGTAGGCGTAGAGGCGTCCGGCGTGGCGGGCGGCCGTGGTGGCGTAGCCGACCGCCGACCGGGCGCCCTCGGGCCCGGCGGCGAGGGCGTGCCGGGCCAGGGCCGCGACGTCGGCGGGGCGGGTCCGTTCCAGGGCCGCCAGCACCCGCGCGTGCAGGCGGGTACGCCGCAGCAGCGGCGTGTCCTGGTACAGCGTGTCGAGGACCAGCGCGTGGGCGAAGCGCACCCGGCCGGGTGAGGGTTCGACGAGCAGCCCAGTGAGGACCGCGGCCTCCAGCCCGTCCAGGACGGTGTCCTCGTCGGCACCCTCGGCCGCCAGCAGCAGGTCGACGTCGACGTCGCGGCCCACGACGGCGGCGTTGCGCAGCACGGTCTGGGCTTTGGCGGGCAGCCGGGCGATGCGACGGCGCAGCACGCTGCGCACCCCGGCCGGGACCGCGTCGGCCGCGGCCGCGGGTCCTTCGGCCGCGATCAGGCGCGCGGTCTCCTGGACGAACAGCGGGTTGCCGCCGGTGCGCTCGGCCAGCTGCCGTGCCGCGCCGTCGTCGAGGTCGACGCCGCTGTGGCGGCGCAGCAGTGCGACGCCGTCGGCCGGGCTCAGCCCCGCCAGCTCGATCGTCTCCGCGCGCGGACCGGCCAGCGCCGCCCACGTCGGTCCCAGGTGGTCGGAGACCTCGGTCGAGCGGTAGGCGGCCAGCATCAGGACCGGCGACGCGGTCAGCTGCCCGGCGACCTGGCGCAGGATCTGCAGCGTCTCCTCGTCGGCGCGGTGCACGTCGTCGAGCACGACCAGCAGCGGACCGTCTGCGGCCACCTCGGCCAGGTACTGCCCGACGGCGTGGGCCAGCCAGAACTGGCCTGCCGCGGCAGGTTCCCCGTCGGGCCGGCGGCCGGGGTCCAGCAGCGGCGACAGCGACGCGGCCAGGCTGTCGGCGGGCGGCCGGGCCTGCGCCAGCGACCGCAGCACCTGGCTCCACGCCCACGCGGCGGGGGCGCCGTCGACCTCGGGGCAGCGGCCGACGGCGCTACGCCATCCGGTCTCCGCGCCGAACGCCTCGGCCAGGGCGCTCTTGCCCGCGCCGGGTTCACCGCCGATCCACACCACCTGGAAGCCGCCGCCCCGCGCCCGGACGGCCGCGTCGGCCAGCCGGGCCAGCTCCGCTGAGCGTCCCACCAGGCGTTCGGGCTCAGCCTGGCGTGCCGGCCGGTTCACCGGCTTCGCCCGGCGCGCCACGCCGGACGCGGCCGTGTCGAGGTGCGCGGCCTGCCGCAGCACGTCGGCCTCCAGGGCGCGCAGCGCCGGCCCCGGGTCGACGCCCAGCTCGTCGGCCAGCCGCTCGCGCGCTCGCCGCAGCACGGCCAGCGCGTCGGCCTGCCGCCCCGACCGGTAGAGGGCCAGCGCCAGCAGCCGCACCGCCTCCTCCCGCAGCGGATGGGCGCGCACGTGCCGGTCCAGGTCCGGCACGACCCGCATCGCCTGGCCGAGGCGCAGCACGGCATCGGCCCGGTACTCCACGGCGACCGCGCGCAGCTCCTCCATCCGCGCCGCCTCGGGCTGGGCCCACCGCTCGTCGGCGACCTCCGCGTACGCCGGGCCGCGCCACAGTGCCAGCGCGGTGTCGACCAGAGATTCCACGCGTACCGGATCGTCCTGGGCGTGCGCGTCGGCCGCGCTCGCGACGAGGTCCTCGAACCGCCACGCGTCCACATCGGATCGTGACAGCCGAAGCGCGTAGCCAGGCGAGGCGCTTACCAGCACCCCGGCGGGGGTGCGTGCGGCGCGGGCGGGTTCGAGCACGCGCCGCAGGTTGGAGACGTAGGCCTGCAGCGAGCCCAGGGCCTTGGGCGGTGGCTCGCCCTCCCACAGGTCGTCGAGGAAGCGGTCGGCCGACACGACCTCACCCGCGGCACCGACCAGGCGGGCCAGCACCGCCCGCTGTCGTGGCGCGCCCGCGTCCACCGGCTGGTCCGCGACCCACACCTGCAGCGGGCCCAGGACGTTCACCCGCACCATGAACGACGATCATACGGAGATCGGGGCGCGGAACTGTCATCCGATCGCCCGCCCCGGCGTCGCCATGCCGACATTCACCGCAGGCGCCGCGGGCGCGGCAGTGGCCGCGCCCGCGTGAGGACCGCGGCCGATCACACGAAGGTGCCGAGATCCCACCAGTTCCGGTGGCCCAGGAACGTGCCCAGGTCTCTGACGGGTGTGGACTGGGAGGCGAGGAAGGCCATCAGCCGCTTCCTCTCGCACTCCGGCACGGCGTAGTCGACGCTCCTGCCGGGTGCCAGCGTCGCCACCAGGTTCAGCTTGTCCCCGCCGCCCGAGACCGCCCAGATCTCGACGTTCTGGCGCTGGAGCTGGTTGCGGATGTAAATCCTGTCGTATACGTCGATGTCTGCGGTGAGACCTACGTTCAGCCGCCGGGTCACCGTCCGGCCGCCAGCCGTGCGCGCGGAGAGCTCGTACGACGCGGCTTCGTCACGGGCGCCCAGGGGGACCACGTTGAGGATCATGCCGGACTCGGTCCGCTGCTGGGAGAACAGCGTCGTCGCACGACCGGGGACGAGCCGGAAGACGTGCACGGATACTACGTCCTCCACCTCACGCGAGGGACACAGCTAGGAGGCCAGGCCCGCCATTGGGTTTGTCCGCTGGGACTTCGAACGTTATGAAGATGCGGTCATCCACCGCTCGCAGGGCTGAGGGGTGGAGGTTGCTGGTGTCTTCCGGCAAACGCCGTTTCCAAAGCAATTCTCCGGTGCTCGCGTCCAAGCATATGAGACAATTCTTACTGATAATGTAGAGGGACTTGCGGTCAGTCGCCAGCGCGACCGGGGACCACTTTCCCGACAAGTCATAACGCCATGTTCGCTGTCCCGACGCCGGGTCGAGTCGCACTAACTCACCCCGCTCGAAGATCAGAGGGCCGATTTGCGGGTCGACATAGAACGCGTCATCGTCCGACGCCAGGGAGGCGACCCACTTCACCTCTCCGTCGAGGCTGTTGAGGGAGATGAGGGTGTCGGCTTGGTTCGCAACATAGATTGCCTCACCGCTCGCCACGACTTCAGCAGTCTTCGAAACTCTCGATGGCAGCTTCACCCGCCATCGAGCCGACCTGGCCTTCAAGTCCCAGCGAACCATTCGGTCGCTATAGCTTAGAGTTTCAAATCGCGCGACAGCACCCAGATACAGCAGCGTGGTGCCGTCGCTGGCGCAGCCATAGCAGCTACTGATATCGCCGAGGTATTCCTGCATGATCCGTTTGCCTGAGGTGTCGAACGCTTGAAGTCGCAGCGAGTCGTAGCCTGCCGACGGGAGATGGATGAGCGTGGTGCCGACGATGTAGAGGCGGCCCAAGTCCTCAACTTGGATCGTCGTGACCTTGCGCCCGGTAGCGAGATCATTGATCACTATCTTCGCTTGCCCGTTTTCGTCGATCGTTGTGCCTGCCACTAATTTGCCCCACGGCATTGGATCGAAGAACCGTGCCGCTCGCCAACGCTCGGTTCCGTCCACATTGAGAAAGCGGGTCAGCGGGGAGGGTTCGCTTGTGCCTAGGCCCTGGCCCCCGAGGATGACCGTTGTCATATCCAAGAACCGGGCCGTCTCCTGAAGGGGCAACGCGGACAGTACGGTTGCGGAGCGCTCTGGCGTCGAAGGGCTCGCGCCTGGTGCGCCGTTCCGGTCCCCCTGCCCGTTGGAGGTGTGGCCCGTCAGCGCCAAGGTGGCTCCAGTTCCTGCAACTGCCACGACGCCGAGCCCCGCTGCGATGATCGTCCGGCGCCGCAGGCCTTGCCGCGATGTGGGCACAGGATCCATCTGTGTGGTGGGGGTGACGTACCAGCCGCTTGCAGGCGCGGCTGCGCCGAGTCCAACCAGTGTGCGTGCCAGTTCTGAGGCCGTCGGGCGGTCTTTCGGGCGGCGGCTGACACACCGGACCACGAGCGGGCGCAGCTCCTTGGGGACGTTTGCCAGGTGGAACCGGCCGTGAGCCAGCCGTGCGATCTGTTCCTGCATCGTTCCGCCTCCGAGGAGGCCCTGTCCTGTCGCCGCGAAGACTATGGTCGCGCCGAGGGAGAAGATGTCGCCCGCCGGGCTGCCCTCATCGCCGTCGAGCCTCTCTGGGGCCATGTAGGCGGGGGTGCCGACGACCATGCTGGTGGTCAGGCGGGTGGCTTCGGCAGGCAAGACGATGCCGAAGTCGATGATCTGCGGTCCGGCATCGGTCAGCAATACGTTGCTCGGTTTGACGTCGCGGTGCACCAGGCCGCCCAGGTGCATAGCTGCGAGGGCCTCCGCGATGCCTGCTGCGAGTGTCAGACATGCCGCTGGGCTCAGTACGCCGTCTTGCCGGACATGTTGGGCCAGGCTTGGTCCCTCCACGTAGGTGGTCGCGAACCACGGTTGTTCGGCGTCGGGGTCGGCGTCCACGACCGCGGCGGTGTGCAGAGCTGTGATGCTCTTTGCTGCTGCGACCTCTCGCGCGAAGCGCTGGCGGAATACCGTGTCCTCGGCAAGTTCCGATCGGATGACCTTGATGGCGACGCGCTTCCCGGTGGCCGACTGTCCCAGATAGACGCGGCCCATTCCGCCTGCGCCCAGGCGGCCTACGAGGCGGAAGGGGCCAATGCTCGATGGATCGGTGCTGCCCAATTGTTCCATGGCCTGCCTCGCTGCTGTGTGGTCGCGTGCCATTCGGGTCGCATCGTAAGGGAGCCCATAGATCAAGGTGAACCCGGACACCAGCAATTCGGAGTGCCGGTTAGGCCGCCGACCAATGAACCACGACCACCACGCGCGCCCGCAACCGCCGTACCCGCTGCTGCACCCGACCGGTGTCCGCGAGGACCTCATCCACCGGGCCGACCGGGATGACGTTCCACCTTCAGCACGGCTGCCGGGGTGCCCGGCTATCCGGGATGGGGCCGGTGCCCGGCAGGCGGCGCGGTCATGATCTCGGGGAGCAGGTCGGCGTCGAGCAGCGTGATCGCGGTTTCGTACCAGGTGCGCAGGACACTGCCCAGCTGTGCCTGCGGAACGCTGTCGCACCGGCACCGCGTTGCGCCTGGCGGTCGCCGACCGCAGCAGCTCGCCACCGGTGCACCGCCGGCCCGACGTAGACGGCGGCTTCCGGCTGGGCCTCGTGCACCGTATGTCCCGGCACTGGGGCACCGAGCCGACCGCCGACGGCAAGGTCGTCTGGCTGGAGTATCCGCTGCCCTGATCGGGGTCGGCCGCACCGGTCCCTCCGGCGCGTCAGCGCTTGACCCGCGAGCCGTAATCTTCACCCGCCATCGTCGTGTCGACCCGGACCGAGCGCCGGCGCTGCGTTTCGATGCGCAAGCCGCCGCCTGTCATCGCGGTATCAGCGGTGGTGTGGGTGAGGTCGCGTCCCGGACGAGGACACGGGGTGCACCGGTGCCGTCGGCGGCGAGCGCGTACACGTCGCCGTCGCGAGCGTAGGCGACCGTCCGGGTGTCGAGCCAGATCGCCTGGTCGTCGACGCCCTGCGGTTCGGCGAGATCCACCGAGCGCAGGGTGCGCAGGTCCAGCACGGCCAGGCGCCACGGGACCCGCCCCGAAGCCGGTTTCTTGTAGGCGACCCGGGTCGCGTCCGGTGACAGTGACGGGCACTCCACCCCGGCGAGCACCGCCCGCGCCTCCCAGCGTGCGTAGTCGCCGCGCACGAGATAGGTCGCGCCCCGCGTGGATACCGTGGCGTAGAAGGTCGTGTCGTCGTCGGCGAAGGTGACACCCCAGTAGTTGACGTCCGCCGCGTGGTGGCGCCCGCCGTTCAGGTACAGGTGGATGTTCTCGATGTTCGTCACGACGTACCCGGTGCGGGTGTCCAGGATGCCGGTCCAGGTGGAGAATCCGCCCTGGCTGTAGGAGTCGCCGGTGACGAAGACGGTCCAGGCGACCATCCGGCCGCTGGGCGAGACGCTGGCGCGGCTGGGGATCCCGGCCAGTTGCAGCCGCCGGGTCTCGCGCAGGTCGCGGTCGAGGATCACGGCGGTGGTCGCCGGCAGGCCGTTGGTGACGTCGGCGGTGAGGCAGACCGCCGTCGGCCAGGCGGCCGCGAACCGGTCGCACCGCAGCCCCGACCTCTGTCGTGAACCGTCCGGATCAGCTGGGGAGACCGAGGCGACCTGGCCGCCGCCGTCGCGGAAGTAGAGCTGCCCGCCGCGCAGGGATGTCGGCGGTGCGGCCGGTGTCGATGCGGCGGTGTGCGTCATGTAGACCGTGGCCGCCGCGCCCAGCACGAGCGCGGCCGCCAACGCGAGCCACGCCCGCTTCATCGCAGCCCCCGCGCGGCGGCCAGGACCGCCGCGAGCAGGCCCGCCGCCATCACCAGCAGCGCTGCCCGGGCACCCCAGGCGGCCCAGAGCGCCCCGGCGGCCAGCGAGGAGACGGCCCGGGCGGACGCCTGCGCCGTCTGGACCATCGCCAGTCCGGTGGTACGCGAGGAGTCCGGCAGCAGCGGCGCCGCCAGTGCCATCAGCACCCCGTCGGTGGAGGCGTAGAACAGCCCGTGCAGCAGGAGCACCCCCACGACCATCGGCGCCGCGGGCGTCGCACCGGCGAGCAGGAGCGTGGCCGCGACCAGGGCGAGATGCCCGCCGAGCAGGACCCGCGCCCGCCCGACGCGGTCGGCCAGGCGGCCGAGCGGCACCGCGAGCAGCAGGTAGACCGCTGCCGTGCCCAGTGGCAGGAGCGGGAAGTACAGCAGCGGCACCGCGCCGGAGCGCTGCAGCAGCAGGTACACGAAGAAGTCGCTGATGGTGAACACGCCGAGCCCGGCGGCGAGCGCGCACATCCGCCACAGCCGGCGGTCGCGCACGACGGTCCGCAGCGGCGGCACCGGCGGGGTGGGACCCGGCCGGTCCCTGACGTAGAGCACGAGCAGCACCACGCCGAACGCCGCGACGCAGAAGCTGACCACGAACACGGCCCGGTACGTTCCGCCGGTGGCGGCGAGCACGGCGAACGCGGCCAGCGGACCCAGGAACGCCCCCACGGTGTCCATGGCCCGGTGCACGCCGAATGCCAGCCCTTCACCACCGGCCGGGGCCGATGACGCGATGAGTGCGTCACGCGGCGCGGTACGCACGCCCTTGCCGGTGCGGTCGGCGATGATGGCCGCGGCCAGCGGCCCGAGCGCCGTCCCGGCGGCGAGCACACCGAGCTTGGCCAGGGCCGACAGCGCGTACCCGGCGGCGGCCACCGGCTTGTGCCGCCACCGGTCGGCCACCCGGCCCCCGGCCGGGCGCAGCAGCGCGGTGACCCCGAAGGACAGGGCGTCGACGAAGCCGAGCTGCAGTGGCGTCAGGCCGAGGGTGAGCGCGAGGTAGAGCGGCAGCACCGCCGTGACCATCTCCGACGAGACGTCGGTGACGAGGCTGACGGCGCCCAGCGCGATGACGTTGGCCGGGACGGCGGAAAGCGCCCGCCGTCCCGGAGCCGGGGTGTCCCGGCGCAGTGTGATGTACATCAGTGGCAGGTGTAGGTGGGGCTGGTGTCCTTGACCGTGCCGTCGGTCCCGATCAGCTGCCAGGAGAAGGTGCCGGCCGTGAACGACAGCTTGAGCACCCCGAACACGCCGGTCAGGCGCTTCTGGCTGTTGGGCTGGACGTTCTCGATCGCGTAGGGCGAGGCGCCGCCCATCCCGCCGAGGACTTCGACGATGCCGTTCTGGTCGGCGGCGGCCGACGGGTTCTGCGGCCCGAACCGCTCGTAGTGGTGGTCGTGGCCGTTGAGCACCAGGTCGGCGCGTGCGTTGTAGAGCAGCTGCCACGCCTGGCGGCTGACCGGGTCGTTGCCGTGCTCACCCGAGCTGAACAGCGGGTGGTGCCAATACGCGGCGATGCAGCCCTTGGTCGTGGCCGCCAGGTCGTTCTGCAGCCAGGTCAGCTGGGCCGACGCGGTGAGGGTGTTGGAGTCCAGGGCGATGAAGTGCCAGTTGCCGTGGTCGTAGCTGTAGTAGGGCTTGCCCTGCGGGTAGGCGATCGACCCGAAGTAGGACCGGTAGCCGACCATCGCACCGGCCGGATCGTAGGTCTCGTGGTTGCCGGGCGCCGGGCGGATCTTCTGCTTGAACGCGCCCCAGGTCTTGTCGAAGTAGTTCTGGAAGTCCGACAGGCGCGCGTCGTCGTACTGGTTGTCGCCCATCGTCAGCACGAAGTCGGGGTTCATGGCGGTGACCAGGGCCGCGGTCTTCGGATGCTGGCAGGTGCTCGACGAGGCGGTGCACTGCTCGGCTATGTCGCCGGCGGCGGCCACGGTGAACGCACCACCAGGGGTGGGGCTGGGGCTGAGGGTCGGGCTGGCCGTGGGTCCGGCCGTGGCGGTGGGCGTGACGGTCAGCTTGTCCACGTTGGGTCCGCCGGTGGCGGCGACGGCGGTGGCGCGGACGGTGTGGGGACCGGCCGCCAGCGTCGTGGTGACCGTGTACGTAGTCCAGGTGTCCCAGTTCGCCGTCGGGGCGAAGGGGGCGCCCGCGGCGAGGACGGCGCCGTCGACCGCGATGTCCATCGGCCGGTTCGCGGTGGTGCCGTTCGCGTACCGCAGCGTCAGCGCCACGGGACCGGCCACGGCGGTGGTCACCGTCCACTCGATCCGGCTGCCGGTGACGTTGGTGTAGTCGACGAACCCGCTGCCGGTGTAGCCGGTGTGGTTGACGGCCACGACCGCCTGCGACAGCGCGGCGTCCTCCGCCTGGTAGTCGGTGCCGGGACTCGGTGGCGAGCCGGGGCCGTAGACCTCCAGCTCCCACAGCGAGTAGCCGTAGGATGTGCCGCGCTGGGTGCCGTAGACCCGGACGTAGCGCGCGGTCGCGGCGAGGCCGGTATGGTCGTCGGTCCCGCCGTTCTCGCCGGTCACCGGCTTGAGGGTGGTCCACGTCGTGGCGTCGGCCGAGGTCTCCAGCCGATATGCCGACGCGTACGCCGCTTCCCAGACCAGCCGGATGCGGGTGATCGGCGTGGCCGTGCCCAGGTCGACCTGGATCCACTGGGGATCGGACCCTTCGGCGCTGGCCCACCGGGTGGCGGTGTCGCCGTCTACGGCGTTCTCCGGCGCGTACGCCGAGGCTTCGACGGAAGACGCCGCTACCGGCCTGTTGCGGGAGAGCAGGACATCGGCGGCATCGGCACGCTGTGCGAGGACGACGGTGGCCGCGGTGAGCACGGCGGTTGCGGCAGCCGCTGCCGTGGTGAGGATCTGTTTTCTGGACAGCACGGTGTGCTCCTCTGAGGGGAGAGTCACCGGCCGGGGCAGTACACACTGAGCACGTCACGTCCGGTTCGGACGCCGCGCCAAGCCGCTTGGTGATGAGTCTCGATGTGCACGGGGACGCTGTCAAGATGTTAGGAAGACTGTTTTACCATCGCGCAGGTTGCCCGGCGTCGACTCCATATGCTGTCGGGCCGCGGCGCATGGTCGTCCGCCGAGAACAGCCGACAGGTCTGTCGCTCTTCGTAGTGCTGGATCAGCGCGGCTTGCACCTGCGGGTACACAGATCTGCCGATAGGAGCGCGCCCCGCCGACCCTCGCCCCTTTTGCATTTCGTCGCGGCCGACACTCGGTCAGCAGGAAGCGGGCGTGACTTCCGGCGCGTATCGTGCGGCTCGTGACCGCTATCTCTTTGATGCTCGCGGTGCCGGATGCTCCTGCGGCGTCTGCCTGGTATCAACGCGCTCTGGGCGCCACCGAGCTGTGGAACCTCGGCTCGGTGATCGGCATGGAGCTCGGAGGGGCGCCGTTCTTCCTGGCCCAGCCGGAGAGCAACCGCTGGGAGAGCCCGCTTGAGCTGGGCACCACGACGGTACGGGTCGAGGTCTTCGTGGACGACCCGGACTCGTTCGCCAGCGGAGCCGCGGCTGCGGGGGCGGAATACCACGATCCGGTACGAGACCATGAAGCGCCGTGGGGAACACATCGGCAAGGAGGCTTCTTCGATCCGTACGGGCATCTCTGGCTCGTGGGCGACAAGTCGCCGCTACGACGCCGTTGAGGCATCGGGCCACGGACAGGACGAAAGTGCACGGCTGCTCATCGAACCGATGATCACATCCGGATCTGCCGCGATCCGCCACGGCATGGCCGCACGACCCGTCACCGTACGTCAGTGGATTGCCTCTGAAGTGTGTACCGGCTGGGCTCAGGAGTTGTGCCGCCGGGTCTCGCCTACGTCCTGCGTACCGTCGGTCGCTTTGAGGCGTGCATGTTCTTGTCCGTGTTCGGCGTTCAGTTCCACGGCTTGCCCCCTCGCCCACAGCTGCTGAACGCTGACGCCGTTCCACCCTGCCGGCATCGTCACGGGATGCCGGGTCCAGCTGTCGGGCTGTCCACGGCCGATGACCAGGCCGGTCAGGCCGTAGAGGCAGCTGGTGAGGAAGCCGCCGAGGTTGGCCGTGAAGGGACCCGCGTGCGGCTGTTCCGGGAACACCTCGGGGGCGTACTCGAGGGTGATCCGGTAGGGGTCGGTCACGAAGTCGGCATAGCCGCGCTCGAACATCTCCAACGCCGCGCCGCGATCGCCCAGGCGGGCCGCGTACACCCCGAGCATCGCCGACAGCATGGGCGCCCCGGCGTACCGTTCGCCCAGGTTGAGGTAGTAGTGCAGCGTTGCGGCCGCGACCTTCGGATCGGGTTCCCAGTCCAGAGGAAAGATCGCGGCGGCAGCTTCGGGGGTCTCGCCCTTTTCCTGGTCGGGCTGGTATCCGTCATGGTTGGCGATGACGTCACCACCGTCGATCGTGGGGATGACGAGATGATCGGCGATGTCGGCCCAGCTGTCGGGCACCTGTTCGGCCAGCGTATGGCCCAGGGCGGTCGCCTCGCGCAGCGCCCGGATCGCGGCGATGTTGGTGAAGGCATTGTTGTGGCGCGGAGTCTCCGTTTCGGCTATGCCGGTGACCCGGCGGATCTCATAGCCGCGGTCGCCGTGCTCGACCCGGCTGGCCAGCCACTGGGCGACTCCGGAGACCACCGGCCAGGCGTACTGGCGGGCGAAGCCCTGGTCACCGGTGGCGTGCACGTAGCGCGCGAACGCCACCGCGATGTCGGGCCCGACATGGTGCTCCAGCGACGTCGCCGACCCGATGCCGGGGCCGGCCTCGTCACCGGTGGCCATGCTGCTCTCCCACGGGAACTGCAGTCCCCGGTAGCCGTTGAGCGCGGCGTTCGCCGCCGCGGCGGCGGTGCGGGTGGCCCGGTAGCGCAAGATCGTCGCGGCGGCCTCCGGGTAGGTCAGCAGCAGCGGCGGCAGCGCGAACACCTCGATGTCCCACATGACGTGGCCGCGGTAGTAGTGGTAGTCCGGCCAGTACGCCAGCCCGAAGATCGACATGCTCGCCGGTGAGGACGGGTGCACCGAGCTGTGCAGGTAGTAGAACGCGGCGTCGGCCATGGCCTGCCAGCGCGCGGGGGCTCCGTCCAGGACGATGCGGCTGCGCCACAGCTGCTGCCACGCCTGCCGGTTCAGTTCCCGCAGCGTGTCGAAGCCGCGCAGCTGCCCGCCGCGCAGCAGCCTTCCCGCCTGAAGGTGCGGCTGGCTGTGCAGCGTCTCCGGCAGCAGGCTGGTGATCTGTCGCAGCCGGTAGGAGGTCTTGGGGCGGGCGGTGAAGGTGTAGGCGGTGCGCAGCGGCGCCACCGGGCTGTGTTCAAGATCGCGGCGCACGTCGTCGGTGCCGTCGAAGGACGTGAGGTACGCCGCACCGCAGGTGCTCAAGCCGCCGTAGCTGCGCCAGAGCATCAACCCGTCGCTGCCCTCGGCGACCGAGCCCGGCTCACCTGTGCGCCGCTCGGCCCACTCCCCCGTGACGCCCTGCGGATCCACGCCCGCGGAAATGGTGATTTCACATTCGTGTTCTGCGCGAATGTGGGTCTCCTGCAGCACGAGCGTGGGGTGGGTGCGGCTGCAGAACGTCGTCACCTGGGCGTGCACGGGGACGCCGTCCGGCTCGAACACGAACCGGCTGGTCAGCTCGCCGCACCCGAAATCGTAGCGCTGATCCACCAGCCGCACCCGGTCCGGTGCGTAGTCCATCGACTTGCCGTCGACCCTGATGTCACCGGCCAGCGGATAAGGTGCGCGGGCGAAGGTCTCCACCGCCTGCGCAGGGTCGACGCCGTCGAAGCCGCTGAGGGTGACCACACCGTTCAGGTAGGGGATGTGACGCACCCGCAGCCCGATGAGCCCGTTGGACAGATACGCCGGCAGGTCACCCGCCCTCCACACCTCGACGGTGTCGGGACTGATCGGCTGAGTAGCCATGGCGTGCTGATACCCGCGGCGACCGGATACCAATCGCCGGCAATGGCCGCACTGCGCCGGCAAGCTGTACGAAGCGGCTTCACATCCCGGCATCCTCGAGCGCGAAGATCCCGAAGGAGTACGGGGCGGCGGTGACGCCGCTCGCCCCGACCTCGACGCCGCGGGCCTCCAGCGGGCGGGCGCCCGCCAGGTTGGGCACGGGGGCGGTGGCAGGTGTGCGGCGTGGGTTGATCACGACCAGATGCGAGCCCCCTCGTACGTACACGAACGGATACCCGGCGTGCAGCACTTCGACCCTTCCCCCGGTGCGCAGGCCGGGAGTCCGGCGGCGCAGCGCGATGAGGCGCCGGACCGTCTGCAGCAGGGAGTCGTGGTCCGCCTGCTGGGTGGCCACGTCCGGCCGATCGGGTGCCGGGTCCAGGGGCAGGTAGAAGTGCTCCTGGGGGGCGTGGGAGAAGCCGGCGCGCGCGCTGTGGTCCCATTGCATCGGTGTGCGGGATCCGGCACGGTTGTAGATGCCGTCGATGGCGCTTCCTTCCTTGTCGGGCAGCCCGGGCACGTACCGCATGCCGATCTCGTCGCCGTAGTACACGGCCGGCAGGGCGGGCCAGGTCAGCAGTAGCGCGAAGGCGGGCCCGAGTTGGTCTCGCGTGCGGGGTCCGCAGGCCAGGCGTGCGAAGTCGTGGTTCGAGGTGGGCAGCACGATTTGCCCGGCGCCGTCGATCGCCGTGTCAGCGGCGGTCCACTCGGCCAGGAACTCGGCTACCGACCCGGCTCCGTCGGCATCGAAGTAGCAGGAACCTTCTCCCCAGGAAGGATCATGGGTGCCTGCCCGGTTGTTCCATAGCGAACCGAACGCCCGCCCGCGGAAGTGCAGGAAGAAGTCGGCGTGGAAACCTGCCGCGACAGCGGCGGCGGGGTCCCCCCATTCCGACAGGAGCGCGGCGTCGGGGTGGGCGCGGTCCAGCCAGCCGCGTAGCCGTCGCCACAGCAGAGACGTCTGCACGAGCCCGGGGTCGTCCTTGACCAGCGAGGACGCCATGTCGACCCGGAACCCGGCGGCGCCGCGGTCCAGCCAGTACGTCATGATCTCCCGCAGGGCCGCCAGGTTGGCCAACGGCCCGGACCCGTCGACGGGCTGGCGCCACGGTTCGGCGGGGTCGGGGCGAGCGTAGCCGAAGTTCAGGGCGGGCTGGACATCGAAGAAGTTGCGCAGATAGCAGCCGGGCCGGGTGCCCGGCGAGGCGACCCAGCCGGGACGGCCGACGGCCTCTTCGGTGGCCCAGATGTAGCGGTGGTCTGCGGGGTCGTCGCGGGAGCGCAGGAACCACGGGTGCTGGTCTGAGGTGTGCGCGGCGACGAGGTCCAGCAGGATCCGGATGCCCCTGGCCCGGGCGGCTTCGACGAGCCGGACGAGGTCGGCGTTCGTGCCGTAGCGTGGCGCGACGGTGAGGTAGTCGGCGACGTCGTAGCCGCCGTCGTGGAACGGCGAGACGAAGCAGGGGTTGAGCCACACGGTGTCGACGCCCAGCCACTGCAGGTAGGCCAGGTGCTGCTCGACCCCGGCCAGGTCGCCGATCCCATCCCCGTCGGAGTCGGCGAACGCCTGCGGGTAGACCTGGTAGAGCACACTGTCGGCCAGCCACGCCGGCCCCGAGGCGGCGGCTGACGCGGTCGGCCCGGATCCGGGCTGGACCATGGGCTGACCGTACCCACAAGGCACCGGGTGTATTCAGGGACGCGGCGTATGACGCCCCGTTTGGCCGGCACCCGCTCCGGGTACCCGGGCCCGGGTGCCGCCCGAGGTGCTCGCCGGACTGTCGAACGCAGCACTCTACGGCGTCACCCGGCGTTGAAGTTGTCCTCGACGTCGCGCCGCAGATGCATCACGCCCTCCTCGACCAGGGCGCGAACCCGATCAAGGTCCAGCCCTTCGGCCGCGACCCAGAGCTGAACCTCCACGGTGCTGCCACCGACGCTGCTGTCCTGGACCCGCATGCTGCCGTGCGGACCATCGCCCGCCGCTGCGGACCACTCCATCCGCAGCTCTTCGGCTGCGGTGGACACCCGGAACGCGAGGACCCTGTCACCGGCTCGGACCCGCACCAGCTCCGGGCCGTCATACTCGGCCACCGCACCGCCGGGCAACCACCGTGTCGTACGGTCCGGGTCCGTCAGGGTGCCGAACACCACCTCTGCCGGAGCAGCCACGGCGTAGATGCCACTGACGTCCGGGCCGACGTCGGTCATGGCAGGGCCACGCTCACGCTCATGCAGGCCTGCACCCGTTCACCAGTGAACGACATGTCGCCGCCGTCAACGGGCAGGAGCTGCTCTGTGAATGCCATAGACGCGTCGTACCCAAACCAGGGCCGATCATCCCTGCCGTCTGCCACGAAGGTCCTGCTTGCGACCTCGGCCGCAGGGCCGCTGGACGCCAGCGTTGTTCAGCATCGCGCCAATCGGCGCCATGCGTGCCGAGTCACTCAATGGCGGTGGATGAGAGCACTCGGACAGGCTGATCGCCGAAGATCCGGATGGAGCCGTCCCCTCTCCGCCGCGCTGCGAGCCGGATTGGCCGCGTTTGCACCCGCCACCACGGTTGTGAAGATCATGCCGCGTGGGTGAAGCTCGTGATCTTCGAGTGCAGTTGCCAGCCGAGACGCTCGTAGAGCGCACGTCCTTCCTCTGTCCCATGGAGTACGGCGGTCATAGCCCCCTGGTCCATGGCTGCGACGGCCAGCGCGTTCATCACCGCTGTGCCCAGGCCACGGCGCTGATGTGCGGGTTCGGTGCCGACACGATCCACGACGGCGACACCGTCCACCACGGCGGTGTATCCGGCCGCGGCGACCTCGCCTTCGGCATGTACGCGCACGTTGATGACGCCCGCGTCGATCGTGGTGCTGAGGTCGTAGCCGACGGGCACGCTCGACGGGACCTGCCGCAGCGTGGTCGTCATGATCGGCTCCGGCGGCGTGCTCTGCCAGGCCGGCCCGAGCAGGGCGGCTGCGGCGTCCTCGGCGGTGACAACGATGATCACACCGTGCGGGGCGGTCGCGTCCTTCGCCGCGCTGCGCACCGCGTCGAGGTCGTCGCGAAACACCAGACACCGGGCGCGGGTTTTCGGCTTGACCTCGTCGATCCGCAGGCCCCAGTCGGTCTCGACGGGCACGGAGTTTCGCCTGACTGCGGCTAAACCCTTCGCCCAGCTGCGGAGGACATCCGTTACTTCATACGAGATCATCTTCACGAGAGTACTCGTGGGGCAGACGACCGACGCCAGTCCACCACAGAACAGGCCAGGCGCAACCAGTCGATGCCAGCTCCTGCCCGGAGTCCAGGTCCCGCACGAGGAAACCAACCACGCACACCCGCATCCCGCAGGTTTCGCGGGCTTCGGTCACTACTGCGGCGTCGTTCACGACCCCCTCCTCCGGGGCCGTCGTCGAGACAACGACGTCGCGCTGCCGACACCGCCGTGGCCGACGAGCCGCACGGTGTAACGCCGGCCACGCTGGTCGCTCGCCGTTGGCCCGCACCAGGGCTGGGCAGCTCCGGGCCGGTTCGCAACGGGCGATGCTCTGGGTATGCAGATCGTGGATGGGGCACGAAAGCCGTCATCACGTTCATCGCACAGATCAGGCGGAGGTTGAGATGCCGGCATCAGTATCGATGCTATCCGCTACCGCCTCCAGCGCTGACGGTGAACCCCAGCGCGTGCAGTCCGGTCCTGACGTTCACCCTCGGTCTATAACCGACCGGTGGCCGAGTCGAGCCGGGCCGCGCTCGGCTCGCGGCCTCGGTTCTCCGGCCGGAGCTTAGGCTCAAGCCTCCTCCAGGGTGCGTATCGCCTCGGCGACCCGGCGCAGGGCGACGTGGACCCGCCGGCTCCAGCCGGTGTCGCCCAGAAGGATCAATGTCTCGCCCCCGAGGAACGCCAGGCCGATCAGGGTCGCCAGATCGGCGGCGCTGAACGGGCCGAGGGAGCCGAACCTGGCCTCGGCCTCCCGCGCGACCTCTTCCAGAATGTCCATCCAGCCCTGCAGCAGCGCGAGCACCTGCCGGGCGACGGCGTCGTCGGACCAGCCGGCGGCGACCATCTCCTGCAGCACCCGGACGTAGCCTGACGCCAGGTCGTCGTCGAGGAAGTCGCACGCCTGCTCGTAGCGTTTCCACAGGGGTACGGGGCCGGCGTACATCTGGCGCTGCCGCTCGACCAGGAGCCGGTTCTCGCGGTCGAGCAGTGCCAGGACCATGCCCTGCTTCCCGCCGAAGTGGTAGTGGATCTGGCTCAGGGGTACGCCGGCGCGGTCGGCCACCCTGCGCGTGGACAGGTTGGCGTAGCCGCCGGAGAGCAGGCAGGAGCGGGCGGACTCCATGATCTTGGTCGTCGTGTCGGCGGCCAACTGAGTCTCCCATCGGACGAGACCTTGTTCGGTCGATCGACCGAATGATAGCTTGCCCTGAATTCGGTCGGTCGACCGAGCGACAGAAGGGATTGGCCATGAGCCGGCGCATCCTGACACTCGGCTATGGAGTCATCGCCTACGTCACGTTCCTTGCCGTCTTCTGTTACACGATGGGCTGGCTGGGCGGAATCGGCGTGCCGAAGGGCATCGACGACGGCAGGACCGGCCCGGTCTGGGCGGCGGTGCTGACCGATGCCGGCCTCCTGGGCCTGTTCGCGGTCCAGCACAGCGTGATGGCCCGGCCCTGGTTCAAGCGGTGGTGGACACGCCTGGTGCCGCAGGCCCTCGAACGCAGCACGTACGTACTCATCGCCAGCCTGGTCATCGCAGTGCTCATGTGGCAGTGGCGGCCGCTGCCCGGCACGGTGTGGGAGGTCTCGGCGAGCTGGGCGCAGATTCTGCTGTGGGCGCTGTACGCCGCAGGCTGGGCGGTCCTCGTCCTGAGCACCTTCCTCATCGGGCACTTCGACCTGTTCGGGCTGCGCCAGGCGCTCGCGCGGGTCCGGCAGACCTCCTACGCCGAGCCGGGGTTCCGGCAGCCGCTGCTCTACCGCGTCGTCCGGCACCCGATCATGGTCGGTTTCCTCATCGCCTTCTGGGCGGCACCCCACATGAGCGCCGGGCGGCTGCTGTTCGCACTCGCAGGCACCGGATACATCCTGGTCGCGGTCCGGTTCGAGGAGGCCGACCTGCGCCGCCAGCTCGGCGAGCCCTACCGGCGGTACGCCGAACAGGTGCCCCGGTTCATCCCGAGCCCCCGGACGCTGGCAGGCCGGCGCCCGGCGCCGCAGGACCGCGACACGTACTGAGACCGGAGGACTGCAGATGCGGGCACGGGAAGCCGACGCCGAGGGCTTCATCGAACACGACGGCGTGAAGATCCACTACGAGGTCTTCGGCACGGGGCAGACGACCATCCTGCTCATGCCGACGTGGACCATCATCCACAAGCGCTTCTGGAAGGGGCAGATCCCGTACCTGGCCCGGCATCACCGCGTCGTCGCCTACGACGGGCCCGGCAACGGGCGCTCGGACCGGCCCCTCGATCCGCGCGCGTACGACCACGGCGCCCACACCGCGTACGCCCTGAAGGTGCTGGACGCCACCGGCACCGGTGCCGCCGTGCTGGTGGGCCTGTCCATGGCGGCGACCTGGGCGATCGACCTGGCCGCACACCACCCGGCCCGGGTCAGCGGTGTCGTGCTGATCGGCCCCACGGCACCCGTGCCCCCCGCGAGCATCGCCCGGTCACACACCGCGCCCATGGACGCCGAGCCGCCGACGATGCCGTCCTCGCAGGTGCCGGTGCTCGCGTCGGATCCGGACGAGCACTGGGCCAAGTACAACCGCGCCTACTGGCGGCAGCACTACGACGACTTCCTCTGGTTCTTCCTCGGCCAGTGCTTCCCGGAGCCGCACTCGACGAAGCAGATCGAGGACGGCGTCGGCTGGGGCCGCCAGACCAGCGCGGAGGTGCTGGTGGCCGCGAGCCACGGCACCTGGCCGGCGACGGCGGCGTTCACCGAGTGGTGCCGGCGCGTCACCTGCCCCGTCCTGCTGATCCACGGCGACGACGACCGCGTCAGCCCGGTCGGGCGCAGCCAGACCATCGCGGAGCTCACCGGCGGGCGGCTGGTCACCCTGCACGGCGGTGGCCACATCCCGCTCGCCCGCGACCCGGTGCAGGTGAACCTTCTCATTCAGGACTTCGTCGAGCAGCTGGCACCGCGGACACCGGCGCCGCGTACGTGGACGCGGTGGAACCGGCGCACCAAGCGGGTGCTGTACCTCTGCTCCCCCATCGGGCTCGGCCACGCCCGCCGTGACGCCGCGATCGCAGCCGAACTGCGCCGCCTGCACCCGGACGTCGCCATCGACTGGCTCGCCCAGCACCCGGTGACCCGGGTGCTGGAGGACGCCGGGGAGCGTGTGCATCCAGCCAGCCGCTGGCTGGCCAACGAATCCGCGCACATCGAAAGCGAAGCAGGTGAACACGACCTGCACTGCTTCGAGGCACTGCGCCGGATGGACGAGGTCCTGCTCGCCAACTTCATGGTCTTCCACGACGTCGTCCACGATGGCGCGTATGACCTGGTCGTCGGCGACGAGGCGTGGGAGGTCGACCACTTCCTGCACGAGAATCCCGAACTCAAGCGGTTCGCGTACGCCTGGCTCACCGACTTCGTCGGCTACCTGCCGATGCCCGACGCCGACTCGCGCGAGGCGCTGGTCGCCGCCGACTACAACGCCGAAATGATCGAGCACATCGCCCGCTACCCGCGCATCCGGGACCGGGCGATCTTCATCGGCGACCCCGAGGACGTCGTGGACGGCACGTTCGGCCCCGGCCTGCCGGGCATCCGCGACTGGACCCGCCAGCACTACGCCTTCGCCGGGTACGCCACCGGCTTTGACCCGGCCACCGTCGCCGATCGCGCGGCCCTGCGCGCCGAACTGGGCTACCGCCCTGACGAACAGGTCTGCGTCGTGACGGTCGGCGGCTCAGGAGTCGGCGCGGCGCTGCTGCGCCGGGTCGTGGACGCGTACGGGGCCGCGGCGCGCCGCGTGCCGGGGCTGCGAATGATCGTGATCACCGGTCCCCGCATCGATCCTGCCTCGATCCTGCCCGCGCCCGGCCTCGACATCCGCCCTTACGTCCCCGACCTGCACCGGCACCTGGCCGCCTGCGACCTCGCCGTCGTCCAGGGCGGACTGACTACCTGCATGGAGCTGACCGCCACCGGGCGCCCGTTCCTCTACATCCCGTTGCAGCATCACTTCGAACAGAATCTCCATGTGCCGCACCGTCTCGCCCGTTATCGCGCCGGGCGGCGGCTGGACTACCAGGACCTCACGCCTGAGGTGCTCGCCGACGCCATCGCCGCGGAGATCGGGCGCACGACGGCGTACCGGCCCGTGGCGACCGACGGGCCGCAGCGAGCAGCACGGCTCCTGGCCGAGTTGCTCTGACCGGCAGGCGCCAGCCGGAAGATGCCGTAGCGCACAGGGAACACCGTCTCGTCTCGAGCAGAGGGCTCGCCGCAGCGATCGATCACGGGCCTCGTGCCTTCTGGCAGCCCGCATGAGCGATGACGGACTCCAACTGATGCAGTACGAGCTGCTCATCTTCGGCCGCCGCACGCCGGGCCTCGAATGGGTCGCCACCTGGCTCTACACCCCGGTGTGCAGATGAACGCGCCCGCTGCCCAAGGAGTAGACACCCCGTCCCTTTGAGCCTCTACCGGGGCAAACGGGGACCCGTGTTCAAATGGACGGCTGTTCGGTGCCGAGGCGGACCTCGTAGCCGTAGTAGCGCTGCGACCAGGTCCCGTTACGGTCTCGGGCGATCCACCGCATCCGCCGGTTGCGCCGATCGACCACCAGGACGTCCGACACGCCGAGCGACACGATCTTCATGCCTTCGGTCTTGCGGGCGGCGAAGGCCTCGCTGTTGGCGATGACCTCAGCCATCGGGGCCCAGAAAAGATCGCTATCGATCAGTGGCGGACGCCCCGCTATGACGACTGCCGCCATGTCGTCGCGCCCCGGGGCGAGCTCCTGCCGCCAACGCGCTCCGCTGTCGACCGCAGAGACGGCCGCGGAGTCAGCTTGCGGAGTCTGCAGTTCCACTGACGGGACTCCGATCAGGGCGCTTGGCTCACCGGCCTTGGGCTCGAACTCCAGCGGAGCGGTGAAGTACCGCGAGGCGCCGTCGCGCAATGTGGTGGAGACCTCGAAGGCCAGCGGCAGCTCCCCCACGTTGACCGGCACGGCGATCTTCACTCCGTCGGTATTGTCCAGCCTCTTGAACGTCAGAACGGCTGTCACCAACACTTGGACCACCAGCCCGGCACCAGGGAACAGAAATGCGTCGATGGCTTGCTTGACCGCCGCCTTCACCGCCAGCCCGCTGATCCCGTCCGCGTCGGCTTCCCTCAATGGGGACTCGGCGCCGCCAGAAAGATCACTGCAACGGTTGTCCCCGGCGACAATGGCCGGGACACCGCGATGCATGTCTATGACGTGGCCGTCAGCTGCCCGCCATGCCTCAGAGTCGAACGGCCGCTCCGCGTCGCCCGGCTGGCATGAGCCATCACGAAACATGCCCACGACCTCGCCATCAGGTGCCGCCCACCCCTCGCGGCCGAATGGCCGCTCCGGCTCGTCCGGGCCGCCCGGAACACCAAGGAACCGCATGGACCGACGGTAGCCCCGGACGGCAAGTGCCCATGTCAGTACGACCGGTCACCTTGAGCGTCTTTTGTGCACGCAGCGCCCGGGGCGGTTGCCTCCATGGGGCACGATGGGGTGGTCACGTACTTCTCGGCTCGCCTTCACCGGGAGACTCGCGAACCATGGCGGACCAGCGGCCGGCACTGCCTGCGGACAGGATCGGCGTGCTCGCGGCGCGCCGGATCTCCGATGGCGACGTCTTCGAACTCGGCGGTCTCCATCTGCAGCGCGACGACGTGCAGTGGTTGCTGGCGGCGGCTGCGGCCCGAGGTGACGGGGCCACGCCGCTGCGTCTGCGCGAGGTCGATGCGACGGGCGCGGACCTGTCGGGTCTGCGGCTGGACGGTGTCGACCTCAGCGGTGCCCGACTGGCTGAGGCGAACATGCAGCGGGCGTCGCTGCGCGGGGCGAACCTGACCGAGGCCGTGCTGACCGGTGCGGAGTGCGAACACGCCGACTTCCGCGATGCGAGGCTAGCCTCGGCCGTCCTCGACCGGTGCGGGCTGATGTGGGCCCGGTTGGACGGGGCTACGCTTACCCATACCAGCCTGATCGGCGCGAGCATGCCCGACGCCTGTTTCGATCGCGCGGACTTGCTGCAGGCGGATTTGACCGGCGCATATCTCGGCGCGGCCAGCCTCGTCGAGGCGAACCTGCTCGGCGCCCGGATGCGTGACGCGCAGATGATCTGGTGCCGCCTTGAGCGTGCCACGCTGAGCGCGGCCGACCTCACTGGTGCCACCCTGTGGCGCGCCCGGCTGGACGGGGCCAACGTGTCGGAAGCGCTCCTGGACCGCGCCAACCTCAGCGAGGCGCACCTGGAGGGCGCGAACTTCGCGGGCGCGTCGCTGCTGCTGGCGAATCTGTCGCGGGCGTTCCTGGACGGTGCGACCGACCTTACCGGCATCCGCGCTGGCAGCGGCGGCGAGAACGGCCTCATCGTGGCCGATGCGCACTGGAATGATGCGAATCTGACCACGTTCGCCTGGTCGGAGGTGCGACAGCTGGGCGACGAGACTGTGGCGCGCCGCGCCGACGGCAAGCAGGGCCGTCCTACCAGGGCGGAGGCGTACGTGTTGGCTGCCCGGGCGTCACGTCAGGTCGCCAAGGAGCTGAGCGGCCGGGGCATGACCGAGGAAGCGAACCGGTTCGCCTACCGTGCCCAGGTCGCCCAGCGCCGGGCCTTCCTTCATGCCGGGCCACGTCGCGCGCCCCAGTACCTCTTCTCAGTCTTTCTCAGTACGCTGTCGGGGTACGGCTACCGGCCGAGCCGCGGACTGATCGCCTACCTCACCTGCATCGGCACGTTCGCGGCGCTCTACCACGCATTCGGCGCCGGGCTCACCGGGCTTGAGGCGTTCGTCGTGAGTGTCACGGCCTTCCACGGCCGCGGATTCTTTCCGGACACCTTCGCACCCGGCGACCCCTTGTCGATCATCGCTGCGGGCGAGGCGTTCGTCGGGCTGATCATCGAGGTGGTCCTGATCGCGACGATCACCCAGCGGCTGTTCGGCAAGTAAGGTCGTAGCGCCGCAGCAGGTCGGCGACGTGGACGGTCAGATCATGCGTCGCACGCACCTCGCGGTGGGCCCGCCGCGCCGTCCGGCGGGCCTCGTCCGGGTGCCGCAACAGCCAGCGGATGCGGCGCGCGACCGCACGCCAGTCGCCGGGCGGGACCAGGTAGCCCGTGCTCGTGTGGCGCACCGTGCCAGTAATGCCGCCGCAGCGGCTGGCGACAACAGGCCGACGCGCGCTCATGGCTTCCAACGGCACCAGTCCCAGCGGCTCGTCCCACCGCACCGGGTAGAGCACGATGTCCGCCTCCTCGTATGCCCCGGGCATGTCGCGGTAGGGCAGCCGCCGAAACTCCACCGCCTCGGCCAGACCCCAGCGCGCCACGGCCGCCGCGAGCCCGTGCCGGTACGGACCGATGACGTCGTCCCAGTCGGGCGTCGGGCCATCAGCGATGATTAACTTCGCCGCCACGCCGTCGGCCCGGAGCGCACGCAACGCCGCGAGGCTGACGTCGGCGCCCTTCTCCGGTACCAGCCGTGCGGGGTGCAGCAAGACCGGTGGCGCTGCCGCCCTCAGGCACGGCCGCCGGCTCCGGAACCGGCCCACGTCCACGCCGCTGGGAAGCAACGTCGTCGGCATGTCCAGGCGCGCCAGCTCGGTGTGCACAAACGCCGAAAGCACGTAGTTGGCATCCCAGGCCGTGAACACCCCCGGGTCGAGAGCGGCCCCGGCCGGCCAGAGCGCGTGGCAGTGAAACGTGTGGTGCACAACCAGGCGAAGGTCCGCGCGCAACCGGGCCAGTGCACGGGCGGGCTCGGGCCGGATCTGATGGAGATTGTGGGCGTGCACCACGTCGGGAGAGAGCGCCGCCAGCACGATGCCCAGCTCGGCATACAACTCGTCCTCGAGTTCGGACGATGCGCCGCGGTGGTGCCACAGGCGGTCGAAACGCAGCGTGTCGACGCTGATGGTGCGGCAGCCCGGCACCGGCAGCGCGTGTTGCTCGCCGGTGATGACGGTCACCTGGCGCCCCGCGGCGGCGAGGGCCGCTGCGACGTCCGCGACGTGCGACTCCGACCCGCCCACGGCTGGCGGCATGGTCCAGTGGATCAGCACGATGTGCGCCGCGCCGGTCATGACCGGAATGGCAGGACAGGGACGTCGGCGAGCGCGCAGGGCGTGCGCGAGCGCCGCGGTGTCCAGACCTCGGTCCAGCCGCCGACGACCTCGAGCGTGCCGGCGGGGAAGCGCGCCGCGGGCCGCAGCAGCATCGCCCCCCAGCGCACCTGCCCGCAGAACCCGCGTTGGAAGCAGATGTCGGCGGCGCCGAAGGAGACCGGGCTCCCGGGCGCGGTCGGGTCCCCGATGAAGGTGCCCAGATGCAGGTACGGCACGCCCCGCCAGGTGCCGGATCCCAGCCAGCTGCCGGAACTCAGCATGTACCGGTGGCCAGCGCCGTGGGTGCCGGCCTTCTCCAGCACGCTGAAGTGGTCGAACCAGGGCCCCGCGGTGACGATCCGGCCGGGCAGAGCGGTGTACTCGGTCACGAGCCCATCGGGCTCCAGCAGCCAAGTCTCGGTCCAGTCGCCGGTGACGGCGATGCGTTCGGGCGGTCCTTCAGGCGGGCCGGTGGGGTGAAACGTCAGATGGTCGACGTGTCCATGCAGTTCCTCGCCGTTGCCCTGCAGGTATGCCGCATGGCCGTAGCACCTGCGGGGATCTTGAAAGGCCTCGCCGAAGTGCCGGTACGCGTATCCGGCCCGGACGCCCTCTCCGTACCAGACGAAGCTGACGCCCGGTGTCGTGGCGCGTTCGGTGAGGTTGGCGAACTTGACGCAGCGCACTGCGGCGAGGCGCTCGCCGCCGGGCGTATGCACGCGGTATGTCGCGACGTTGGACCCTGCGAAGAACATCGCAGACCTACCTCGTCAGTCCTGAGGTGAACCGGGCCGACTGGCTGACCTCGAGCCGGCTCTTCCATAAGTCGATGAGCCGCAGTGCGACCGATTCGGCCCTGGGGGCGAACACGTCCTGGTGCTTGCGGAACAGGTACTGCAGTTGGGGGATCCGCATCGGGTTGCTGGACCGGAACACCATCGACTCGCCATGGCGCCGGTAGCGGATCAGCTCGACGGGGATGACGTCGCTGTCATACCCCGCTTTGGCTATACGCAGCTGCAGGTCCCAGTCCTCGAAACCGGGCATGTCCTCGTCGTAGCCGTCGACCGCCGCGAGCGCGGCCCGCTGGTAGACCCCGGTGTACGGCCCGTCGGTATGCATGAACAGCATCAGCTCGAGCACGTTGCCGAAGCCAGCGAATTTGCTGTCGAACAGGCCGAAATTGCGCACGTAGCTGTTGACGTAGCCCAGTTCAGGGTTGCGGCGTAGCGCCTCCAGCGCGACGCCGACGAACGACGGGTCGATCAGGTCGTCGGCGTCCAGCGGAAGGATGTAGTCGGCCGAGGCGTGCGCGATGCCAGCGTTGCGGGCGGCGCCGAGCCCTCGGTTGGGCTGACGCACCTTGATCACGTCGCGTAACGCGTCGAAGACGTCCCTGGTGTGCGAGTCGGTGGACCCGTCGTCGACCACGACTATCTCCAACTCCGGATGAGTGGAGGCCCGTGCCGACGCGATGGTCTCGGACAGATAGCGGCCCTGGTTGTAGAGCGGAATCACGACGGATACCCGCGGGGCAGTAATGGTGCGGCTCCGGCGCTCGCTGCGGTCCGCGCGGGCGCGGCGATACCCGCGTTCGGCCAGGCGGGCCACGGCGGCCGGGTGGCACTGCTGGGCCACCCGCTGGCGGGCCTGCTCACGGACCGCGCTGAGCAGGGCGTGGTCATCGGCGTGCCGCAGCAGCGACGTGGCCGGCACCGTGCTCGTACCACTCCCGACAGCGGCGGCCGTCAGCGGCACGCCCCCGCAGGCGGCGACGATGTCAGGCAGGTATCGGGCGGCAGAGTATGCAAACAGGCAGATTGCCGGCTCGGCGAGCAGTTCGCGCAAACGCGCGACACTCGGCGCCGCGTGCCACGTGACTGCCACCCCGTCCAGCGAGGTGTGCCGGTCCGCCCAGCGACGGTATGAGCGCCCGAACGGATCGGTGGGGGTGTCCGGGCCGTGCACCTCGAACCGGAAGCCCGGCACTGTCGCCTCGACCAGGCGGGCGGTCGCGAGAAAAGTGTCGTATCCCGACGTGCTGGAGATCTCCCCGAGGAAGAGCACACGTCGGACCGGCCGGTCGAGCGTGGGCTGTTCTTCGTCGAGCCAGCCCGGGTCGATAGGCGTAGGCCAGCTCAGTATGGTCGGGCCCCGCACGGCACCGGCGGCCGTGCCATCGGTGCTCACCACGTCCGCGTGTTCGAGGACGTACCGCTCAGCGGCGTGGCGGAGGTCGTCGCGGAAGCTGACCGGGGTCTGCTCGTCCGGCGCGCCCGGTGGCGGCCCGTGCAGCCTGGTCGCCACCACAGTCCGCCTGAAGTTGCAGCCCAGTCGTCGGGCGCGGGTCACGCTTAGTCCTTCGCCGCCCACGGCGGGCATGTCTATCGCGTCCCACGGGCCGAGCGCGGCGAGGTGTTCGGCCAGCCGGTCGGCGTACTCGTGATCGGGGCTGAGGTACTCGCCCGGCTCTCGCGACGCCGGCAGCACCTGGTGTATGTGGCCAGGTATTGGCGCCTCAGCGAAGATCGTCACCTGGTGCCCGGCCTGTCCCAGCGCCGCAGCCATGGCCGTCGTGTACCGGGCGGCCACATTGGTGACCGACTCGTCGTACCCACGCAGGGACAGCGCCACACGTAACGGGTCTGACGTCACGGGCGCACCCGGACCAGGCCACCGAGGAAGGGGTTGCCATCCGGAGGGGGGCCGCCGGGCACCGCCGGCTCGTGGCGCTCGATGTCGTCAGGTGCGGCGAACCCCGTCACGAGCTCGAAAAGCCGGGCCCAGGGCCGGGTCGCGGGATGTGCCGGGCGAGCGAACCGGACCGCGTGATAGGTCCCGGCGGGCACCCGGTAGGCGTGACCTGCCATGACGAGCCGGGTCCGCAACTTCGCGGGATGTGTGCCGAGGAGGATCTCAACCGCGCCCTCGGCCACGATATTCAGCTCCGACTGGTGCATGTGGCAATGGATCGAGGTGCGGGCGCCGGGATAGACGACTATCTCACGGAGGAGCACGGAGGGATCGAGCATCGCTTCGGTGAACTCGCCCCACACGTGTGAGCGGTCGTGGGTCCCGGTCAGCAGTTCGTCGGGAAACGGTGGCTCGGAGTGCCAGACGGACAGATCGGTCGGGTGGCGTGCTTCGGTGGTCACAAATCGTCCTTGGCTCGGGCTGAATCCGGAGAGCGCTGCGACTTGCCTGGCCCAACCGTACCGTGTGGACTCCAGCCCTTCCAGGCATCAGCCGTGGTGTACAACGTCGAGCGACCTCGCTGGGGCCACGTTGATCAGCTAGCACTGGGCGCGGCACGCGGGGCCGGTAGTGCTCGGCATGCCGACATGGCTGCCTTCCCGCACCCTCCGACGCCGCCAACGCGATGCGGGCAAGCACCGTCAACAGCGCGGCCACCTCGGGCCAGACACAGCGACGTTGGCCTGTGAACGCGAGCGGTGACGCGGCGAGTACCGAACTGCGGTCAGCGTCGACTGCTCCCCTAAAGCAGTGCGTCGTCTCAGTGGCTACGTGGCGCGTACATGATGACCGCGACGCCGGCCAGGCAGATCACGGCGCCGACGATGTCGTAGCGGTCGGGCCGGAACTTGTCCACGATCATGCCCCAGGCCAGGGAGCCTGCGACGAACACTCCGCCATAGGCGGCCAGGATCCGGCCGAAGTTCGCATCCGGCTGGAACGTGGCCACGAACCCGTAGGCGCCCAGGGCGATGACGCCCGCGGCGATCCACCACAGGCCGCGGTGCTCGCGCCAGCCCTGCCAGATCAGCCACGCCCCGCCGATCTCGAACAAAGCCGCCACGGCGAACAGGACGATGGAGCGGGCGATCAGCATTCGCGCAGCCTAGACGTGCTCACGACGGGTGAGAGCACGAGCCTGCCCCGCCCGTGCAGCCGCCGGCGTGCGCGGTACGGCGCCGGGTGGACCGCCGCCAGGCTCCGCTTGATCTCATAAGCCGGTGACGGGCTGGCCCGTCAGGCCGGCAGTATCAGAGGAGGTCATCGGGCTGCACCGCGCTGTGCTCTCCGTCCGCCGATGGTCTGGGCCCGCCTTTGCCGTTGCCGGGGTTGCTCGGGCCGGGCGAAGGCTCGGCCGGCGTGGGTTGCGGCGATGGTGGGGCCTGCGAAGAAGGCGGCGGAGTCGGCGGTGCCGCCTCAGAGACCGCCGGGCTGGGTTCCCCGCCGGGCTGACCTCCCGGGCTGGCCGGGAAGGGGCCGGGTGAGGCGCCAGCGGTGCCGGTGGAGGGCAGGGGCAGCGGGCTGCCAGACATGCTCAGCAGCGTGGGCGTGCACGGCATGCCTGCCAGCTGGAAAGCCACGGGCAGCGGGTTGGTGCCGGCGTAGGTGCCGGCAAGCGCCAGGGTCGCCGACTTGCCCGGATCCACCGTGCCAGCGGTGTCGTTGCGGGCGGTGCGGTTGCGCTGAGACCAGCCGTGCGCGGCGTCGACGCGCTGGCCGCCGGGGACGGTGAAGGTGACCGGGCCGGTGACCGGTGTGCCGCTGGTGTTGGTGATGGTGAGGTTCGCGGTGTACCGGCCGGCGTCGTCGCTCAGCAGCCGGTACACCGCCGTGCAACCGGCCGGGCTGGGCTGCGGTGACGGCGGCGCGGCGCCGACCTGCGGCGGCGGGTCGGTTCGCGTGCTCGCGGCCCAGGCCACGCCTGCTACCACGGCGGCGGTGGCCAGTGCGGCGGCGAGGTGGCGGTGGCGGCGGCGGTTGTCGGCCGGCTGCCACGGCAGGATGTGGGTCTCCTGCTCATCGGCGGCGGCGGGGACGGCGACGACGGCGGGTACGTCCTCGGGGGTGTGCGCGGCCAGCATGTGGGCGAGGTCGGCGGCGGTGGGCCGCTGGCCGGGTTCGTCGGCCAGGCAGGCCGCGACGGCGTCGGCCAGTTCCTGCGGCAGGCCCGCCACGGGCGGCAGCGGCGTGGGTGGGCGCAGCCGCGGGGCGGTCATCAGCGCGACCGCGTTGTCGGCCCGCCACGGCAGGGTTCCGGACAGCATCCGGTACAGCAGCACGCCGAGGGCGTAGACGTCGGCGGCCGGCTGGACGGACCGGCCGTCGAGCCGTTCGGGTGAGACGTAGGGCGGTGTGCCGATGAGCTGGCCGTCGGCGTCGTACTCGTCGCTTCCGGCCGGTGCGCACAGCTCGAAGTCGATGATCTTCACGCCGTCGGCGGTGAGCAGGATGTTGCCCGGGGCGATGTCGCGGTGCACGACGCCGCGGGCGTGTGCGGCGGCCAGCCCGTCGGCGGTCTGCGCGCCGACCCGCGCCGCCTGCTGCCACGGCAGGCTGCGCTGCTCGGCCAGCGACTGCGTGAGCGGGACGCCGTCGATGAGTTCCATGACCAGGTACGCCGCGCTCAGCCGGCCGCCCTTGTAGGCGGTTCCGAAGTCGTACACGTCGGCGATGTTGCGGTGGCGTAGCCTTGCCAGTGCCTGCGCTTCGACCTGCAGGCGGGCCAGCGCGGCGTCGGCGTCGAGCAGTTCGGTCTTGAGGAGTTTGACGGCGACCATGCGCCCGAGTCGTTCGTCGCGGGCGTGC
Organism: Catellatospora bangladeshensis; assembly: GCF_016862575.1. Classification (GTDB taxonomy): domain Bacteria; phylum Actinomycetota; class Actinomycetes; order Mycobacteriales; family Micromonosporaceae; genus Catellatospora; species Catellatospora bangladeshensis. The sequence continues at coordinate 117,131 of NZ_BONF01000017.1, forward strand.
CAGACGGTGGCGCTGCCGCCGCGTCCGGCGGGTTCGGTGAGCAGGTAGCGGTCCTCCAGCAGGGTGCCTGCCTGCCACGGCGACGTTGCCGTGCTGGTCATGGTGGGTCCTCCTGGTTCAGGCGCGGGCGGCGACTTCGGCGGTGCGGTGCATCTTCTGCCAGCGCAACCTGCGTCCGGCGATGGCGGTGGTCGCTGAGCGCAGCAGGACGGCGTACATGAGCTGCCGGTAGACCAGCTGCTGCAGCGGCAGCGCCCACAGCGGGCGCAGCGGCTCGCTGTCCAGGCGGAACGCCAGGATCGCGGTGGCGATCTGCACCGCGAGGACCGCGAGCCAGCCGTAGAGGGTGCTGGTGCGGTCGAGGAAGAACCAGCCGTAGATCGTGAGCAGGTCCAGGATCGGCCCGAACAGCGGCAGCAGCACGCTGAACGCGGCGATCAGGGTCAGGCCGCGGCGGCCGAACCGGCCGGAGGCCCCGCCTTCGATGACGCTGCGGCGGTGCTTCCACATCGACTGCATGGTGCCGTAGCTCCACCGGTAGCGCTGCTGCCACAGCTGCCGCAGCGTCGTGGGTGCTTCGGTGTGGCAGCGGGCGCGCTGCTGGTAGACCACCCGCCAGCCCGCGCGCAGGATGCCCATGGTCAGGTCGGTGTCCTCAGCCAGGGTGTCGATCGACAGCCCGCCGGCGTCGGTCAGGGCCTGCCGGCGAAACGCCCCCAGCGCGCCGGGAATCGTCGGGATGCAGCCGAGGGCGTCGTAGAGCCGCCGGTCGAGATTGAACCCGATCACGTACTCGATGTGCTGGAAAAGGGCCAGCAGCCGACGGCGGTTGCCGACCTTGACGTTGCCGGCGACCGCACCCACAGCGGTGTCGGCGAACGGCTCGACCAGCCGCGCGAGCGCGTCGGGCTCGACCACGGTGTCGGCGTCGACCATCACGACCAGGTCGTGGCGGGCCAGGGCGACTCCGGTGTTGAGCGCGAGCGCCTTGCCTCCGTTGGGGACCCGTACGAGCCGGACGTTGTCCATGCCCAGCGCCTCGACCGTGGCGGCGGTGTCGTCGGTGGAGCCGTCGTCGACGACGACGATCTCCAGCTGCGGGTACGCCGACGCGGCCAGGGTACGCACGGTCGCGGCGATGGTGTCCTGCTCGTTGTAGGCCGGCACGATGATCGACACGGGTGCGGTGACCGGCGGCCCGGGCTGCCAGGACGGGCGGCGGCGGGTGCGCAGCGCGACGGCGAACATCAGCAGCGTCCGGGCCAGCGTGAGCACCCCGACGGCGATGAGGATCCACCACAGGCCGCCCATCATCGCGTCGGATGCGGCGATGGTCCCGACGAGGATGTGTCCGCGCCACCGGTCGCCGACGCCGGCCGGCTGGTGCGCCGGGGCCGCCGGCGTGGTGGCCAGTGCCTGGGAGGCGGTGGTGAACCGGTAGCCGCGCTCGCGCATGGCCGGGATGTAGCGGCCCAGCGCGGCCAGGGTCTGCGCCCGGTCGCCGCCGGCGTCGTGCAGCAGCACGATCGCCCCGCCGTCACGCGGGGTGGCGTTGGCGACGATCGCCGCCTGCCCGGGCCGGGCCCAGTCACGGCTGTCGGCGTTCTCCAGTACCGTCAGGTAGCCGGCAGCCCCGGCTTGCTGCAGCACCTGCCAGTCGCTGTCGCGCACGGCGTCGGGCGAGGACGAGTACGGGGGCCGGAACAGGGTGGTCTTGACGCCGGTCGCGTGCGCGATCGCGAGCTGGGTCAGGGTGTATTCGAGGTCGCGCCGCCATGGGGAGATCGCGGTCAGGTCGGGGTGGGTGAAGGTGTGCACGCCGATCTCGTGGCCTTCGGCGACGATGCGCCGGGTCAGCTCCGGGTAGCGGGCGGCTTGCGCTCCAACGACGAAGAACGTGGCCTGGACCCGGTGGCGGGCCAGCAGGTCGAGGATCTGCGGCGTCCAGACGGGGTCGGGGCCGTCGTCGAAGGTCAGCGCGATCCGGTCCCGGGCGGGCTGGGTGGTGGCGGGTCGGCCGGTGGTGGTGATCGCGGGGCCGCCGTCGCGTACCTGTGCGGGCACGGCAGCGTCGCTGCCGGCTGCCACGGTGGTGTTGTCGGGCGCGAATGAGGCGTTGGTGTAGGCCTGCACCAGCAGCAGCGTGACGAACACCCCTACCAGGCCCACGGCCGCGAGCCTGCGCAGCCACCGGCCCACCGGGCGGCGGCCGCTGATCCTGCTGGTCACTGCCGGCTCATCCTCGGTGGGGGCGCTGTTGCTGCTCAGGTAGACACTCACCGGGCACACCTCGGGCCTGACGCCGTCGGGCAGGTGCCGGCCGGGGCGGGGTCCGGGTGCACCGGCGCGGCCGAGATGCTGAGCCATACGGCGGCGGCCGCGGCCACCAGCAGCGCCGCGACGGCGAGCACGACGATGCGGATGCGGCCGCGTCGGCGGCCGGTGTCGTCGACGAACACCGGCGCGATGGGTGCGGGTGCGGGCATGCGTCTGGTGGCGTCTGCGGCGACAGCCGCCACGCCGGCCGCCGCGGGCGGGTCGATGGTGCGGGGCCGGGCGCGGCCGATGTGCCGGGCGACGGTGGCGCGTCCGATGCGCCTGCTGACAGTCATGACCGCGGTCTCCGATGCGGCGAGCAGATGAACAGGGGTGGTGGTGCTGCGCGACCGCACGAAGGCAGTGCCGTCAGCGGTCAGGTGCCCGACCACGGAAAGTGGGCTCGGCCGTGGCGGCCCCGTCGGCATCGAAATCGGTGATGTTCTCGATGTGGCCGTCGGCGGCGACCACTGCCAGCCGTGCGGGGGCGCTGGCGCGGGCGGCGGCTACGGCCTGCCGGACGGCCTCGGGTTTGCGCCGGTGGATGCCGACGACGTGGTCGGCGTCGAGGACGTCCCACACGTCATGATTGGCGACCACCTCGAAGCGCCGCACGTGCACCTCCCCCGCCGTCGGCGGCGCCCGCCGGCGTCACCGGCCGGCGGGGGCGCCGCCGGGGTGTCAGATGTCGGTGCGCTCCTCGACGCGGCGCACGTGCGTCGGCTCGCTGACGATCGTGGCGCGGTTGCGCGGCCCCCAGATCAGGGTCGTGAACAGCAGGCCGAGCACACCGCCGATCATGAAGATCCAGCCGATCACGTCGATGTCGATGCCGGCGATATCGAAGTCCAGCGCGAACGTGAAGATCGCGCCGAGCACGATCAGGAAGATGCTTGCGCCGATACCCATGGTGGTCACCTCCAAGGCGGGCCGCGGGTTCGCGGCTACAGCCCGCCGATACCCGTGGCCTGCGCCGAGTAACCGACCGAGATCGTTATCCGAGTCTTTGACCTGGGATACTTCCAGCCGATGGGCGGGCGGAGTTGGGCTTGTCACAAAGCAGTGACACTTTCAGCAGCATCGACGCTCATAACGTTTCGGCCATCGCCAGATGGGGCCGCGTACCGTTCGGCAGGCCGTGAATCTGGGGTCGGCGTGCGGCTCTTCGACATGCCCGCCGGGTGCTCTGGAGCGGGGTGTCCTCGCTGTCGCGGCGGCCGTTGATGGTCCCGGTCAGCCAGTACGTCTGACGATCACAGGGACACGACAGGCCGGCTCCGGGCCGCCTGGGGCATGCCCGGAGCCGGTCGAGGGACGTCGCGTGCTACCAGCCGTTGCCGATACGGACGAGCGAGGCGTAGCTGTAGTCGCGCCGGCTCTCCCCCGGGTGCAGGTAGAGGTCACCGGTGGCGTCCTTGCGGGTGATCAGGTCCTGGTGGCCGTCGCGGTCCCAGTCGCCCACCCCGAAGGGCGTGTAGCCGCTGTACCCGCTGCGCATCAGCACCCTGGCGGCGCTGCTGTAGCCGCGCCGGCTGTCGCCGGGATAGATGTACACGTGGCCGCTGTCGTTGTCGCGCGCCAGGATGTCCTGGTGGCCGTCGCGGTCCCAGTCGGCCAGGTCGAACGAGGTGTAGCTGTTCCAGCCGTTGCCGATACGCACCGGCGTCGCGGTGCTGTAGCCGCGCCGGCTCTCGCCCGGATACAGCCACAGGTCTCCGGTGGTGTCGTTGCGTGCGATCAGGTCCTGGTGCCCGTCGCGGTCCCAGTCGGTCGCGCCGAACGCCGTGAAGCCCTGGTAGCCGTTGCCGATGCGCACCGGCGTGGCGTAGCTGCCCCCGCGGCGACTCTCGCCCGGGTGCAGCCACAGGTCACCGGTGGCGTCGTGACGGACGATGAGGTCCTGGTGGCCGTCGCGGTCCCAGTCGGCGCTGCCGAAGAAGCTGTAACCGTTGTAGCCGATGCCGATGCGCACCGGCGTGGCGTAGCTGTACCCGCGGCGGCTCTCGCCGGGGTAGAGCCACAGGTCGCCGCTGGGGGTGTGGCGGGCGATGAGGTCCTGGTGGCCGTCGCGGTCCCAGTCGGCCAGCCCGAACGGCGTGTACGGCACGGCCGTGAGCTGGCTGTTCAACCAGGTCCGGTTGGTCCCGGCACCGATCTCGCTGTACGAAGATTCGCCGCCGCACACCCCGCCTTTGAACACGCCGACCTGCACCAGCGTGCTGTTGAGGTTCACGAGCAGCGGCCCACCGCTGTCGCCCGGGCACGGCCCCCGGTCCACCATGATCCGCTTGATCCCGAGGTTGTCGAGCCGCGATGGGGTGATGAACACGCCGACATACTTGAGCTGGGTTGCGAGCTGGCCGTTCACGTCGCGCCCCCAGCCGGTGGCGATACCCTGGTCGTACTGTGTGAAGGGGCCGCCCTGGTAGCCGTCCCACAGGTAGGCGTAGGCCGGGTCCGCGAGCCGGACCGGGGTGATGTTGGTGATCGGTGTCGCGAGCTCCAGCAGGGCCACGTCGTTGTGCCCGCCGGTGTAGTCGGGGTGACGCAGGATCCGGGAGATCCGCCGCACCTGGCCGCCGCTGCCGGCGTAGATGTTGCCGACCCGGACGGTCATGTCCCCGACCGAGGTCGGCACGGAGCAGTGCACGGCGGTGAGCACCCAGCTGGGGTGGATGAGCGAACCGGTGCACAGGCCACCGGCCACGGTGTTGCGGATCTCGGCGACGTAGGCGAACTCGTTGGTGGTGACCAGGTAGCCACCGTCGATGGCTGCCGCCGGGGTCGGCGTCAGCGCCGGCAGGGCGAGCGCTGACAGCGCGGCGACGAGTGCCGCGGCCAGCCGCGTGGCCAGAGGCCGGCGGCGCGTGGTGGGCGGGTGGATGTGGTGCATCGGGTACCTCCCGGTTCGGCGGGCCGTCCGCCGTCACCTGATAAGGGAGGTGGCGTGGCCCCGAGATACCCGGCTGGTCACCGCGAAATGTCGCCATTCAGACAGTGCGCTCGGGGACGCTACGCGTCCAGTCGACAGCGCGACGGCGGCCAACCCGACGAGTTGACCTGCATATCCAGCGTCGGCCCAGACCTTGATCACGCCGGGAGAAGCAGGTGCGCATCGCCCACAGCAGCGCACGGGCGGCATCGCGGTCTTGCACGGCGCTGGTGGTGACCAGATCGCCAACCGGAAGCGGCGCGGTTGCGCCAGCGGCAGACCACCGAACTTCGACCGCGCCGCATACAACTGTGCGCACCTGCAAGTGATCGAAGCCCGGCCAGGTGCTCCACGTCGCAACCCCGGCATCTCATGTCGAAGCGAGGTCGCCCAGGATCATGCGGCACCGCTTGCGCGGGTTGTCGGCGCATCGACGATCGCTCGGCCGTGATCAAGGATTTGCGGGCGCGCCACGACATCCAGCAGCTGACCCCGCTCACCCCCCGGTACGTGAGCGCGGGCCAGGGACGGACGGGATGCCGGCGGTGCCGGCGAGGACGCCGTGGCGGGACACTATCGGACGGGCCGGTCGCGCAGCAGGTCGGCGGTCGCCGGATCGGCCGGGTAGAACGATTCGATGGCGAGCTCGGCCAGGGTGACGTCCATCGGCGTGCCGAAGGTCGCGATGATGCTGAAGAACCGTAGCTCCCGATCGCCGACGCGAAGGCGCAGCGGCACGAGGATCTCCCCCGGCCCGGGCAGCTCCACCGCCGGCTCCGGCTCCGGACACGGATATCCGGCCAGCTCCCGGTGCAGTGCGGTGAGCCCGGGGTCGGCGGTGATCTCGATCTGTCGCCGAAGTCGCGTCAGCAGGTGCGCCCGCCACTCACCGATGTTGACGATGTGCCTTGCCAGACCGTCGGGGTGCAGGGCGGTGCGCAGCACGTTGACAGGCGGCGTCAGCAGGTGCGGTGGGATCAGGTCGGTGAACAGCGACAGTGCGCTGTTGGCCTCGACCAGGTTCCAGGCCCGGTCGAAGACGATCGCGGGATGGGGTTCGTGGCCGTCGAGGACCTGGCGCAGGGCGGCCCGTACCGGTTCCAGCTGTGGCGCGTCGAACGCCGATTCCGCGTACACCGGCGCGTAGCCTGCCGCGAGCAGGAGCTTGTTGCGTTCCCGCAGCGGCACCTCCAGGTGGTCGGTGATGGTCAGGACCATGTCCCGGCTCGGCGTGGACCGTCCGGTCTCGACGAAGCTCAGGTGGCGGGTGGAGATCTCGGCGAGGCCGGCCAGTTCGAGCTGGCTGTAGCGGCGCCGCTCCCGCCACTGACGCAGCTGGACGCCGACCGGGTGGATGGTTGTCACGCCGCCCACCCTAACGTCGACTGCGATCACCGCCGGGTGCGCCGCAGGCCGACGTACTGCAGCTCGGCCAGCAGCCCGACCCCGGCGGCCTGGGCGACGACGAACACGGTCCCTGCCGTCGTCAGCGGCATGGCGCCGGTCGCCAGCACGACCGCGCTGAGCAGCACCCAGTACACGTTGGTCACGATGACGGCGGTGACGGCCCAGGCGTCGAGACGGGTCGCGGCGAACCAGATGAACCCGGCCAGGGCCACCAGGAACAGGCCCACGGGAACCGCCACGGCGACGGGCAGGCCGAACAGGTCGGCGTACGTGGGAGCGGCGGCGACGAGCCCGGCTCCGGACACTAGCCCAGCGATCGAGTCGATCCGCAGCACGGTGCGCAGCATTCGGGACGGGACAGGCGCGGTCAGTGCGTCGTATGTCATGCCTGCCACGTTGCCCTGCCGGGTGCGCGCGGTCGATTACCCGGCAGGTAATGCCGGGTAGTGACCCATGCCATACCCGGGTCCTGTCAGCAATCGGCGAGCTGTCCCGCTCAACTCACGGGAGTCAAGCAAACCGACAGGAGCAGCAGATGAGACACCGCATCGTCGTCCTCGGCGCCGGGTACGCCGGGGCCTACGTGGCCGGAACCCTGGCCCGCCGGCTGTCCCCGGCCGACGCCGAAATCACAGTGGTCAACGCGGAACCGGACTTCGTCCAGCGGCTGAGGCTGCACCAGCTCGCGGCCGGCCGCGACATCGAGGCCCCGAGGCTGGCCGACGTCTTCGACGGCACCGGGGTCCGGTTGCACGTGGCCCGTGTCACCGCCGTCGATCCCGACCGGCGGGTCGTCGCGGTGGCCGACGCCGACGGCGGCGGTGTGCTGGGCTACGACACCCTGCTGTACGCGCTGGGCAGCCACGCCGCCGGCCATGACGTGCCCGGCGTAGCCGAGCACGGCTACGACGTCGCAGCCCGGCCCTCGGCGCGGCGCCTGCGTGAGCGCCTGGACAGCCTGGACGGGCGCGGCGAGGGCGGCCGCGTGCTGATCGTCGGCGACGGGCTGACCGGCATCGAGACCGCCACCGAGATCGCCGAAGCCCGGCCCGGCCTGTCCGTGACGCTGGTCGCCAGCAGCGAGCTGGGTGCCCGACTGTCCGCTGGAGCCCGGGGTCACCTGCGCCGGGCCTGCGAGCGGCTGGGCATCACCGTCGTCGAACACACTGTCGTCCAGGCCGTCGAGGCGACGGGTGTTCTATGCGCCGACGGTGCAGCTCTGGCGTCGGATGCGACGGTGTGGACGGCCGGCTTCGCGGTCGACTCCATCGCCGCCGCCGGCGGGCTGGAGGTCACCGGCAGCGGCCTGATCGTCGTCGATCGCACCATGCGCTCGGTGTCGCATCCGGACGTGTTCGCCGCCGGCGACAGCGCCTACGCCATCGGCGACAACGGGCTGCCGCTGCCGATGTCGTGCGCTTCGGCCGGTTACACCGGCCGTCAGGCCACCGAAGCGATTCTGGGGCGCCTGACCGGCCGCAAGGTCGCGAACACCGCGCTGAGCTACGTGGGCAACCACATCAGCCTCGGGCGGCACGACGGGATCCTTCAGCCGGTCGACGCCCAGGCGCAGGCCGGTTCCAGGTACGTCGGTGGCCGCAAGGCAGCGCGGATCAAGGCGGCCATCGTGTGGATGTCGCTGTGGGCCGTCGGGCACCCGACCTTCGGCCTGCCCCAGCGCAGGCACCGCCTGGCCGCCGCGCACGACGCGTCCGCCGCCAGGGCGCTCGCGTAACCGCCTAGGGTGGTCCGCGTGGACGACACCGTTGTCGACGGCTTCGACACCGGCCGGTTCGAGGCCAGCCGCACCCGGCTGGCCTCGCTGGCATACCGGCTGCTGGGGTCGGCCGCCGACGCCGAGGACGCTGTGCAGGACGCGTACCTGCGCTGGCAGGCCGCCGACCGTCGACACATCAACGTGCCCGAGGCGTGGCTGACCAGGGTCGTCACCAACCTGTGCCTGGACCGGCTGCGCTCGGCGCAGGACCGCCGCGAACGCGCCGTCGGCGCGTGGCTGCCCGAGCCGCTGCTGGCCGGCGACCCGATGCTCGGCCCGGCCGACACGTACGAGCAGCGCGAATCGGTGTCCCTGGCGGTGCTGACCGTGATGGAACGCCTGTCACCGCACGAGCGGGCCGTGTACCTGCTGCGCGAGGCGTTCTCCTACAGCCACGCCGAGATCGCCGGGATCCTCGACATCACCGAGTCCGCGAGCCAGCAGCACCTCCACCGGGCCCGGGGCCGCATCACGGCCGTACGCCGCCCCGGCGGGGAGACCGACCCGGCGGCGGCGCGCAGGATCGTCGAGGAGTTCCTCGCCGCCGCTTCTTCCGGCCGCACCGAGCGACTGGTGGAGCTGCTCACCGATGACGCGACCGCGATCTCCGACGGCGCCGGGCTGACCGCGACGCTGCTGCGGTACACCACCGCCCAGCGGATCGCCGCCGTCGCCCGGGCCGGGTTCGCACCGACACCCGCCAAGCGGCGACTCGCCGGCGGCACGCCCGCCGTCCACTACACGATCGTCAACGGCGCCCCGGCGGTCCTGTTCGTCGTCGGCGACCAGGTGGTGGGCGCGGTGACGTTCGACATCGCCGACGGCAGGATCACCACGGTGCGCGGTGTCGCCGCGCCCACCCGCCTGGCCCGCCTCACCGACGCCTGGCGGCGGCACGTGCCCGACCCGCCGCTCATCGCCCAGTGGTGACCCTGCCCCCGTTCCTATTGTTCGGCGGCTCGCAGTTCGCGGTTCTCGCGGATGAGGAAGTAGCTCAGCAGCGAGCCCGTGACGAGGTGACCGCCGCTCGCCTCGTGGCCAGACCGGCACATCGATCGGCCAGGTCACGCTGCCCACCGGTCACCAGACGAACGGGATCAGCCGCTTGCGGGTGGCCGCGTACTCGGCGTAGGCCGGACCGAGATCGCGCAGCAGCGCCGTCTCCTCGACCCCGCGGGTAGGCAAGACGACGGCGCCTGCGCCGGAACAGACGACCGCGGATCCGACGCGGCAACCACCGACTCGGAGGTGAACCCGCATCACAACGCCCCGGGGTAACCCGGGTACAGCGACAGACGCATGTGCCATGACTGCGGTAAGGCGATCCGGGGCGAGGTGCTCTTACCTGCCGGCATCGCCACAGGCCACGGCCGTAACAGCGGCATCACGGCGGCGACGTCGGCGGGCAGGTGCTCGCGGAGGGTCGCGGCGAGGTCTGCGGCGGCGGGGCGTTGTTCGGCGGTGGGGTCTCTTGGCCGGGCCGTTACGGCAGTCAACGACGACGGCGTGTGGCGTGGCCGATTGCGCTGACAGGGCTGTGCCCGCCTCCCGGGCGGGAGGCGGGCACAGCTTGCCGGCGGGTAGCCGGGTCAGCCGTACGTGACCCCGAAGGCGTTGCCGGTGGACAGTGTGCAGCGTGGCACCCCCGACTCCACCCGGCAGGCGTCGGCTCGGTAGTCGAGGTTGAAGTCGGTCCAGCCCAGCGAGCCGTAGCCGGAGATCGGTGTGCTGAAGGTGGTGCCGAACCCCGAGCCGGTCGACAGCGTGCAGCGGGCCTGCGGGCCACCGACGATGCGGCAGTAGTCCTGTCGGCCGTCGGCGTTGACGTCGGCCCAGCCGCCGGTGTTGGCGTAGCCGGCGTCCAGGGTCGGCGAGGTGAACGTCAGGCCGAACCCGGTGCCGGTCGACAGGGTGCAGCGCAGGTTCGTCGAGGAGTACAGCGCCGAGCCGACGATGCGGCAGTAGTCGGCCCGGCTGTCGCCGTTGACGTCGGCGAAGCGGCGGCTGTCGTCGTAGCCCGGGTCGAGCCCGGCCGAGGTGATGGTCGCCCCGAACCCGCTGCCGCTGATCAGGGTGCACTGCAGGTACTTGGTACCGCTGCCGACGATGCGGCAGTAGTCGGCGCGGTTGTCGCCGTTGACGTCGGCCCAGGTGCGGCCCTGGTCGTAGCCGGGGTCAAGGACGCCGGAGGTGAACGTGTCGCCGAAGCCCGTGCGGGTGGACAGGGTGCACTGCACCCGGTAACCACCCGAATTGATCAAGCGGCAGTAGTCGGCGGCGTAGTCCGCCGTCACGTCGACCCAGGCACGGCCGGCATCGTAGCCGGGATCGACCGCCCCAGACGTGTACGTGGCACCGAAACCCGACGTCCCCGCGACCGTGCACTGCAGGAAGAACGTTCCACTGTTGACGACCCGGCAGTAGTCGGCCTTGGCGTCGGCGTTGAAGTCCATCCACGCCCGCCCGGCCGCCCAGCCGAGGTCACCGCCCAACGCCCAGGTGGCACCGAACCCGGTAGCCGTCGCGAGCCGGCAGCCGCTCTGCCCGCACAGATCGGAGTGGCCGTCGCCGTTGACGTCGGTCCAGCCCCACGAACCCTGCGCCCCCTGGAAACCGGTCACCGTCGCATGGGCCGGGGTCGGCACGACCAGTATCGCAGCGGTAGCCAATCCGAGTACGCCGAGCAGCGCCGTCCACAGCCATCGCCTGAGTGTCACGTCTTTCTCCTTCTGCCGCAGGTCCTGACCCCGTAGACGGTAGAAACCCAGCTACGGCGCAACATCAGTGCTCACACGTAACATCAGTCGGCCTGCTGACAGCGGACAAGCGCCGCAGCCCGCAGCGACACGGCCCGGCCAAGCAACTGGGTTATCTGTCGGCGGGCAGGTCGAGGCCATGATGGCTGGGCTGCCTCGGCCCGCGAACGCACTGCCACGGCTCGGGCCGGCCACGAGACCGCGGTGGCCTCATCATCGGGATCTTCCTGGGAATGTCCATCGTCAGGGGACGCCGCGAATACTGACCTGCGATGGCGGGTGGAGGGTCGTCATGACCGCTTGCCTGCCACGCTTTTGCCTGCAGGATGCGCGCTGACCAACCCGTCGCCACGGGTCATTGCCGGGCAGAGCACATCGCTTCCCAGCTCGTCAGCGACAGGCACGCGGACGCGCACTGGCAGTTTGCCGACAGACGGCGGGCGGTGCGCAGACGCGGTGGGATGGTTCGCCGATGATGCCGAAACTGTTCCGCGCCGGTATGGCGGCTGTCGCGTTCGTCGCTCTGACCGCGACTGCGGCGGGCGCCGCCGAGGAAAGGCCGCGCAAGTACAGCACCCTGCGGCTGTGTGACCCGACGGCCTGCTACGTCGCCTGGTCGGTGGTCGACTCCGACCACGACGGCGTCTGCGACGCCGACGAGCTGCGAGCCGGCACCGCCCCCTACGATCCGGCCAGCCGACCGGGCCTGGAGCTGATCGCCGAGCTGCTCACCGCCCGGCAGTTGCCGTCGTTCGAGTACGGCCTGGCCTCGCTGGTCCTCGTGCCCGCCGAGATCATGAAAGCGCGTCAGGAACTCGGCGTCGACCTGCTCGGGGCCTTCCCCGTCCACCAGCGCGCCGACATGCTCACCCGGCTGGGCATCTCCGCTGAGAAGCTGGCCGAGTACGGCATCTCACCGGATCGCGACGGGTTCGCGCTCGGGCTCGACGACCTGCGACCGGCCGACGCGCCCGCGGAGGTCCGGGTGAGCGGCATCAAGGTCAGCCTCATCAGCGGCGGCGGCGCCAAGAGCCCCCTCAACCACGTCCACGGCGGCGGGGTCGTCGACGTCGACACCGCATGGGGCGGCCGCACGGTACGCACCTACGCCGACGAGTCCAAGGAGATCATCACGCCCATCAAGGACGGCGTCAGCAAGGAGATCATCGACGCCGAGGGAGACAAGGTCGGCACGATCGTGACGCAGGGCTACTCCACCAAGGAGGGCACCACCGAGGTCGTGTTCGAGGACGTGAAGGTCCTCGACAGCGACGACAACCTGATCCAGTCGACGCACACCGAGCAGGTCCTCGAAGCCGACGGCTCGCAGACGACCTACACCTCCACCACCGAGTACGTCCGCGACGAAGACGGCAACCTGATGGGCACCAGGACCACCGAGACGACCGAGTACACCTCAGGCGACGGGTCGACGCACTCCACGACCACGACGACCACCGTGTGCGACGCCAGCGGGACACAGTGCTCGAAGCAGACGCACTACCTCGACCCCGAGCAGGCGTACAACGTGATGGTCACCCAGGAGATGGTGGATGCCACGCTGCGCCTGCGCGGCGCGGCGATCAACGTCGTGCCCGGCTGGAACGCCCCCGGCATGGAAGAGCAGCCCGAGGACCCGCGCAACCCGACCACGATCATGCTGGTCGACGGCACCGTCGGTGAGCTGTTCGTGCTGACCGAACCGAAGCGGATCACGACGGCGCAGCCGGAGGGCCACCCCGACCTGCCCAGCCCGATCATCGCCGCTCCCCCGGGCGTGGGCGGCTGCGACGGGCTCTGCTGACCTCCGCTGCGGCCGCTGCCCTCGGCGCGCTCGAGGGCAGCGGCCGCAGCAGGTGAAGACCCCGTCTCGGCGTCAGCACAGAACGGCTCTGGTGCCAGCCCTGACCCGTACAGCTGGACACGTTGGCCAGGCCGCCTGCGACGTGCACAAGCTACGTGGTCACGTCTATCAACCGATCGTGGCGTGGCATGATCGCCGGGAGACGACGCTTCAGCCCGACGACCCGAACGAGGAACCTCCGGCAGATCCCGAGCAGGCGAAGGTCTGGCACCTCATTCGCCGGGTCGAGGGGACTGTGCCACAAACGGCTCTGGCTCAAATGCGGTGCTGATGATGCGTAACCGCGATGAGCCGCCGGGATAGTAATCCGATGTGCGAGCTGTGCCCGTCAAAGCTCAGCAGACCAGCTGCCACCCTTAGCTGCGCGGCCCCTTATGATTGCGCGATGTCTCTCGCAGTGCGCTGGACTCGGCTGCTGATGGTGGCATGGGCAGCCGGCTTTACAGGGGCTGCCTTCGCAATCCGCGCCGCGATGGACGGGCCTATCGAACAGTACTCAGGCGCCGCCTTGTCCGCGGCCATCGTCTACACGATAGTGATCTTCATATGGCCGACGGTCTCCCCTCCGGCCGCCGGCAGCGCCGCGATCGCATACTGCTGGTTCATCGAGTTCGCGCAGCTCACCCCCATACCTGCGGCACTCTCCCAACGCAGCTGGTTCGTGCGCCAGCTGCTAGGCGCCCAGTTCGACCTCATCGATGTCGCCTGGTACCCCGTCGGCGTCATTCCATTGGTCGCCGTGCATTCGCTCCTCCGTGCCCGCACACGTTCCCAAGAAAACCCCTCACTGTCCTAAGTGTGACTTAGGCAGTAGCCGGTTCGAATATCACTGCTGCCAGCGCCAGTTGAGCTCGGCGGCTGTCGGGGGCGGGCCAGGCAGGTCGGCAGCGTCACGGGCGGCCCATCCGGCCAGGTGAACTGCCAGATAGCGACGGCGTAGGGCGGCGGTGCGGTCTGGGTCGGGTACGCGCACCGCGGCACAGCCCTCCAGCAGCAGAATGAGGTCGGCAGTGACCACGTCGGGGCGCAGCCGGCCTGAACGGTGAGCCCGCCGCATCAGTGCCTCGGCGAGCTCGCTGGCGCGGACCGCGTCGCGGCCCATCTGCTCGGTCGGGATGAAGGTGCCTGCCAGATGGACCGTCAGCGAATGGACGTCGGCGGCGACGATCCGCTCCACGAACCCGGTGAAGGCGCGCCAGTCGTCGGGTTCGTCGGCGGCGGCCTCCGCCTCGGCGATGTATCGGCGCAGACCCTCATGGCACAGGGTGCGTAGCAGTTCCTCTTTGCTCGGGTAGCGCCGGTAGAGCGCGCTGATGCCGACCCCGGCCCGCTCGGCCACGGCCGCGATGGGCGCGGACGGGTTGGCCAGGAAGACTTCGCGGGCTGCCGCGAGGATGACCTCGTCGTTTCGGGCCGCCTGCCCGCGCCGGCCCGGAAGCCCGGAAGTCGCTGTCGTCATGCGTCCACCATAGCAGTGGAACAGATCGTTCCGCTCTGCTAAGCTGAAACGGAACGAAGCATTCCGCTCTGATTCGAGGAGATCGTCGTGTCTGCCATCCGCCCCTTCCGCATCGACGTCGCGCAGTCCCGCCTCGACGACCTCCGCGACCGCCTGACCCGCGCCCTGTGGCCGCACGAACTGCCCGGCGTCGGCGCCGCCTACGGCGTGACCAACGACCGGATCCAAACGCTGGCCCGCTACTGGCTCGACGAGTACGACTGGCGCGTCACCGAGCAGCGGCTGAACTCCTACGACCAGTTCACGACGGAAATCGACGGCGAGAACATCCACTTCCTGCACGTGCGCTCGCCGCGGCCGGACGCGACCGCGCTGATCCTCACCCACGGGTGGCCCGGCTCCGTGCTGGAGTACCTCGACCTCATCGCACCGCTGACCGACCCGGCCGACCTCGAGGCACCGGCGTACCACCTGGTCATCCCGTCGCTGCCCGGCTTCGGTTTCTCCGGTCCCACGCGCACGCCCGGCTGGAACCGGCACCGGACCGCACGCGCCTGGGCCGAACTGATGAGCAGGCTGGGCTACGACCGCTACGGCGCGGTCGGCAACGACGCCGGCTCGATGATCGCGCCGCTGCTGGGGCAGGTCGCACCAGACAACGTCATCGGTGTGCACGTCACGCAGATCTTCTCCTTCCCCTCCGGCGACGCCGCCGAGTTCGACGGACTCGATGCCGCCGACCTCGCGGCACTGGCCAAGCTGCAGTGGTTCTACGAGAACATGTTCGCCTTCAACACCCTGCACAGCCAGCAGCCGCAGACGATCGCCTTCGCGCTGGCCGACTCCCCCGTGGGCCTGCTGGCCTGGAACGGGCAGCTGTTCGGAGAAGGCCTCGACCCGGAGTTCGTGATCGCCAACGTCGCCCTCTACTGGCTGACCGGCACGTCCGGCTCGTCGATTCGGTTCTACTACGAAGACGCACACCACACCCCCGAGTCCACGGGGCCGACGACCGCGCCACTGGGTCTGGCGATGTTCGCCGGAGACTTCCAGTCGATCCGACGGTTCGCCGACCGCGACCACGCCAACATCGTCAGCTGGCACTCCTACGACACCGGCCGGCCCACCGGCTCGCCACGCGACGCCGCCGGGCACTACGCCGCGCACGAATCGCCCGAGGTCCTCGCCGGCGACATCCGCCGGTTCTTCGCCACCGTGATCGGCTGACCGACCCCACACCGTCCCCACGGAGCACCAGCGGTCCGGGTCGCCGACGTCGACCCGGACCGCTGGGCTGTCACCGGGGTTGCCCGGTGCCGGCCCACTTTCCACCGTCGGGCTGCAGACTGCATCGAAGTCGAGCTCCGCTCCGGGTCGTGGCACGGCCAGCGCGGCAACTGCCCGCCCTGTTCGAGGCGCTGCGGCTGCACGCACGGTGCAGCATGACGACAAGGCTCACGGTGGCCGCCCCCGCTGTGCGGGTGGTGGCCGCCGTGAGCCGGTGATCAGCTCGCTGTCGGGGTCACGGCAGCGACGGCGGGTTGCCGACCTGGTACTTGCGGTCGACGAAGTACGTCATCCAGGACTTCTCCGGGTGCTCGAGGTAACGGTAGGAGGTGGTGCCCGGCGACGGGACGAGCGTGAGCCGCTCTCCGGGGTAGTTCGGGTCGGACACGAAGATCTTCAGGTCCTCCTTGAACGCTCCGAGGTCGCCGCGGTAGCGGCCCATGTCGTACCCGATGGCGACGACCTGGTGGTGCGGCGCCACTCCCCCGTTGCCGGCGGCGAACAGGCCCAACGGGGCGGGCCGGCCGGTGTCGACGAGCCAGCGCAGCTCCTGCAGCCGTCCGCCGTCGTAGTCCTGCAGGCCCCAGTTGAAGAACTCCTGGGTCCGCCAGCCGAACGGGTTCACCAGCAGCTCGGCCCACTTGTCGGCGTTGTCGACGATCGAGTTGACCTGCCGGTTGTAGATGTAGCTCTGCAGGGTGGAGCCGTTGGGCGGCAGGGTGTTCTGCTGCGGGATCCGCATCGACCGGAAGTAGTAGTCGAGGCTGGCGTATGACATCCCGCCGCACAGGCCGCCGAACTTGACGCCGGAGATCGGCTCGGACACGAACGTGTTGACGAACTTGAACCCGTGCACGGCGGGCTGGAAGGCGGTGTTGCGACGGCCCAGCGGACGCTGGAACGTGCGGCCGTCGGTGTGCTGCTGGTAGATGAAGCTGGGGCCGACGGCGACCGCGGCCGTGGCCGGGTTGCTGTCGAGCAGCTCCCAGCCCGCGCCGGTGTGGCGGAACACCGATCCGGTGTGGTGGCGCTGGACGAGGGTCCCGCCGTGGGCGGCGATCGCGGCGGTTGCGGGGTTGCCGTCGAGCCAGGCCCAGCTGGTGGGTGTGCGCTTGTAGATCGCGCCGGTGCGGTGCATCTGGTAGAGGTCCTGGCCGTCGGCGACGATGTCGACGCTGGCGGGGTTGGTGTCGATCAGCTGCCAGCCGGCGCCGACGAGCTTGAAGATGGATCCGGTGTCGTGGATCTGGTACAGGTTGCCGCCGGCGGCTGCGATCTTGCGGGTGGCGGGGTTGGCGTCCAGCAGCTGCCATCCAGAACCGGTGTACCGGAAGATCGAGCCGTTGTAGTGCCGCTGGTAGAGCAGGTTGCCGTCGGCGACGATGTCGGCGGTGGCCGGGTTGGCGTCCAGCTGCTGCCAGCCGGTGATCGGCACGCCCAGGTACTTCCAGATCCGGCCGTCGCCGTGGCGCTGGTAGATGTTGGCGCCCGATGCGGCGATCTGGACGGTCCGCGGGTTGTTGTCGAGGATCTGCCAGGTAGGCGGGGCACCGGTGTAGAGGTGGATCTCGTTGCGGTGGTTGCGGCGGACCAGCCCGATGTCGGCGGCCGCGACGTTGTAGGAACCGGTGCTGTCGATGAGTTCCCAGGTGCCGGTGACGGCGTGGGCGGGCTGCGCGGGACCGGTGAAGACGATTGCCGCGCCAGCGGTCAGTGCCAGGACCGCCAGCCGCAGCACGGTGACGGCCGTACGCGGTCGGCTTGGCGTGAGGGTGGACATGAGGGCTCCCCTTCCAGGAGTTCGCCGGGATGCCGGGCTGCCGTGTTCTGGCAGCTCCAGCCCGTTCAGGATCCGTTGCGGGAGGGGCGCGGCGCATCGTGGCGAACCATGAGACGGGGTCATGCGAATCCATGACTTTGCCCGTCCGGACGGTGTCTCGCACACGAACCGTGACGGAAGAATCGCGGTGTGGTGGCACGCACGAGTAGCGGGCCGTCGGGTCCGCTGCTGTCCGCCCACTCGTCGATCGTCGCCGTGCTCACCGCGGTCAACCTGTGGCTCGGCCTGCGCTACAGCGGCCTGCCGGGCCTGGCAGTCGCATCCGAGACCGGCGTCGGCGTCTGCTTCGCCGGGCTCGGGCTGCTCGCGTGGTGTCTGCGGCCGCGCAGCCGGACCGGTCCGTGGCTGCTGGCGCTGGGCGTGGCGGTCCTGCTCACCAACCCGTACGACTTCCGCCTGCCCGCCGACCTGCCGGGCAAGGGCCTGATCACCTCGGTCGGCGGACTGACCGTGTGGCTGCAGTACGCGATCGCGGGTCATGTCCTGCTCGGCTACCCGTCCGGCCGCCTGAACGGGCGGCTGGAGCGGATCCTGGTCAGGGCGGCGTTCACCCTGGCGCTGGCCGGCGGTGTCGTGCTGCTGCTGACGCTGACCTCCGATCCGGCGACCTGCGCGCAGTGGTGCATGCACAGCCCCGTGCAGCTGGTCGCCGACCGGCAGCTGTACGTGTCGATCCGCGCGGCCGTGCTGGCGGGCTGGCTGGTCCTGGCGGTCGTGACGCTGATCGTCCTGGCCAGGAGGCTGGCCCGGTCCTCGCGACGGCAGCGGCGCGTGTTCGGGTTCGTCGCGGCCGCGCTGGGCCTGTCGGTGGTCCTGTTCGCGGCGTTCACGGCGACCGTCGCCGCCGGCGGAGCGGGCACGGCCACGGCCGCGATCCTCCAGTACGGCCACCACTGGGCCGGTGTGGCCGCGCTGCCGGTCCCGTTCTTCGCCGGGCTGATGCGTGAACGCCTCGCCTTCGCCTCGGTCGGCACGCTCGTGGCACGGCTGGAACACGTGTCGGCCGCTTCCGTCGAGACCGCCCTGGGCCAGACCCTGCGCGATCCGCACCTGCGGGTCGCGTTCCCCGCCTCCGGCGGCTGGGTCGACGTGTCCGGCCGCCCCTACCGCCCACCCGACGACGGCTCCCAGACCCTCACCCGCCTGGGCGAACCGCCGATCGCCGTGCTCGTGCACGACCCCGCCCTGGCCGAGGAGACACACCTGCTGCAGGCCGCCGGCGCCGCCGCCCGCCTCGCCCTGGACAACGCCCGCCTGCACGCCGAGCTACGAGCACGGCTGGCCGAGGTCCGGGCCTCCCGGCAGCGCATCGCCGCCGCCACCGACGCCGAACGGCAGCGGCTCGAACGTGACCTGCACGACGGCGCGCAGCAACGCTTCCTCGGCGTCGGCATGGGACTGAGCGTGCTGCGCAACCGGACGGCCGACCATCCCGACCGTGAGCTGATCGACGAACTGAGCCGCGAGCTGCGGGCCGCGATCGGCGACCTGCGCGACGTGGCAAACGGCATCCGGCCGGCCGTGCTGACCGACCAGGGGCTGGCCTCGGCACTGGCCGACCTCGCCCGGCGGTCGCCGGCGCCGGTGACGCTGGACGTGCGCGTCCCCGACCGGCTCGACGCGATCGTCGAAGCCACGGCCTACTACCTCGTCAGCGAGGCCCTGCAGAACGTGGCCAAGCACGCCGGTGCCGCCACCACCCGCGTCCGGGCGGTCGTCCAGGCCGGGCACCTGGTCATCGAGGTCGGCGACGATGGGCCCGGCGGGGCGTCGCCGCAGCGGGGCAGCGGCCTGCGCGGACTGGCCGACCGGGTCGACGCGGTCGGCGGGCGGCTGCACCTGGACTCGCCGCCCGGCGGCGGCACGACACTACGAGCGGAGCTGCCATGCGCGTGACCGTCGTCGACGACTCCGTCATCGTCCGTGAAGGCCTGCGGCGGCTGCTGGAATCCGAAGGCCACCACGTCGTCGACACCCTCGCGCACCCGGGCACCGTCGCCGCCGCGGTCGCCGAACGGACCCCCGACGCGGTCGTGCTCGACATCCGGATGCCGCCCACGTTCACCGACGAGGGCCTGCACACCGCCGCGGCGCTGCGCCGGGAGCACCCGGGCCTGGCCGTGCTCGTGTTGTCGCAACACGCAGTGCCCGAATACGCCACCCGGCTGCTCGACGGCGGCGCCCGCGCGACCGGATACCTGCTTAAAGACCGGATCCTGGAGCCTTGGCAACTCAGCCAGACCCTGGCACGGCTGGCCGAGGGCGGCTGTGTCGTCGACCCCGACGTCGTCGGCGACCTGCTGGCCACCAGGCGCAACACCGACCGGCTCAGCTGCCTGACCGAACGCGAACACGACGTGCTGCGGCTGATGGCCGAAGGCCTGTCGGACAAGGGCATCGCCCAGCGGCTGTTCGTGTCGGCCAACACCGTCGGCACCCACGTCCAGCGCATCTTCCGCAAGCTGGACCTGCCCGACGGCGTCGAGGACAACCGGCGGGTGCTGGCCGTGCTCGCACTGCTGCAGGCGCGGTGACACGCACGTCGCGGGTGCCGTACCGCCGGGTATGAGCAAGCAGCGGCGGGCCGGGCCCGCGGCTCCTCACGACCGCGAGCGCGGTCAGGTGGTCTTGAACAGGGCGATCACGGTGACTCCGTCGACGGTCGAGACGCGAACTGGTAGCACAGGCCCTTGGTCTTGGGGGTCTGCGGGTTGTAGACGTACTGCCCGCCGGTGCTGTCGTAGCGCAGGCTGGTGTTGCCGGTCGCGGTGACCTCGACCGGGTCGAGCGGGGCGTTGGGGTCGCAGTTGTACGAGCGACCTGACCCGGCCATTCATCCAGCAGCACTGCGACCCCGGACACGGAGAAACCCGACCCAAGCCGGGCCATCAGCATGCCCGCCACCAGCAGGAATCGACAGACATCATCGCACATCCGAATGCACGACAAGATCTACTACTCGTGAAAGACCGAGGCTAGTCGATGGTGCCGTCGGCTGGGATGAGCGTGATGGTAGTAATTGAAGCTCGCCCGTGCGAGTTCTCTCACGGTCTGGCAACGTGGGCAGCACCAGATCAGAACGGCCACGCGTTCATGGGCCGACGATCCGGCCTGCCGCCGGCGGTGACCGCCTGCAATTCGCTGAGAACCTCCGTTTCGTACGGTCGAAGTCGCATCTGGCGTGCAATGGTGAGCGCTTCGCGGTACCAGTGTTCGGCTTCAGGTCTGCGGCCGAGTTCCAGCAGCAGCCGGGCGAGGGTCAGCGCGAACCAGGCGATGCTGCGCAGGTTCCCGGTCTGGCGCTGTGCCTGAATCGACTCCAGCAGGACGTGCTCGGCTTCGTCATGGCGTTCGAGGGCCGCGTATGCCCCGGCTAGGTAGTACCCGAGCCAGTGCCACCGTTCCCCGGTGGCCTGCCGGTACAGGCCGTCCGCCAGGTTGTAGCACTCCAGCGCCTGCTGCGGCGAGCCGGTGTCGAAGTATGCCGCGCCGAGGTGGGTGTGCACCCACGCGTGGGTGTGCAGATCCTCGATACCGTCGAGGTGCTGGCATGCCTGCTGGAGGACCTGCATGGCCTGTTCGGTGTCGCCCTGGTGCCGGTACACCTCGCCGAGGTGGGTGAGCGCCCCGACGAGCAGGGGTTGCGGCCCGGCCGGGGCCAGCAGCTCACAGGCCTCGCGCAGGCTTGCCGCGGTCTGGTCGGGCCGGCCCATCTCGTTGAGGATCGAGGATAGCTCCACCAGTGCCTGTGCGATGGCCTGGGGCCTGCCGAGTCGGCGCGCCGCCGCCACCGCCGTGCGGCAGAGCTGTTCGCCCTGCTCCCAGAGCCCTCGGTAGCGGAAGAGGTCACGGATGGCGGTGGTCGTGTCGCACACGATCTCCCATTGGCCGGCGTTGAAGGCGTCGGTTACGGCACCGAGCAGGCCGAGCCGCTCGGCGTCGAACCACTGCAGTGCGCCGGGGTCGGGCTGCTCGCCGTCGGCGGCCAGGGATAGCCAGTGACTGGCCGACTGCAGATGCCACTGGGCGACGCGGGATTGCGCCGCGGCCAGGTGGGTGGCGTCTTCCTGTGCCTCGGCGCGCTCTCGTGCGAACAGCCGCAGCAGGTCGTGCATGCCGTACCGGTCGCCGCCGCGGCCTTCGACGAGCTGGGCTTCCGTGAGCCGATCCAGGTCGGCGGCAGCCTCGTCGAGGGGTTTGGCGGTGAGGGCGGCCACCGTGGCGGCCGAGAAGTCGAGCCCGTGCAGCAGGCCCAGCAGGCGGAAGGTGTGTGCCACCGACGGATGCTGCGGGGCGTAGCTGACCGCGAAGCTGGCTCGTACCTCCAGGTCTCCGACCCGGAGTTCGCCGAGGCGGCGATGCTGGTCCTCCAGACGGCGCAGCAGGTCGGTGACGGTCCAGTCGGTGCGCTCCCGCAGCCGGGACGCGGCGATGCGCAGCGCGAGCGGCAGGTTGCCGCAGGCCACGGCCAGACGGTCGACGTCTTGCGGCGAGGCGTCGGGCAGGGCGCTGGTGGCCGGGCGCAGCATCGCCGCAGCATCCGCGGGCGGCAAGGGGTTGAGGCGGATGAGATGGGCGCCGGCGAGCGCTGCCAGCGGTGCCCTGCTGGTGACGATCACGGTGCATCGTGTCTCCGCGGGGAGCAGGGGGCGGACCTGCACGGCGTCGGATGCGTTGTCCAGGAGCAGCAGCACGTGCTTGCGGTGCAGCGAGGTCCGCAGCAGGGTGGATGCGTCTTCGAGATGGCTGGG
This sequence comes from Catellatospora bangladeshensis, assembly GCF_016862575.1. Lineage (GTDB taxonomy): Bacteria > Actinomycetota > Actinomycetes > Mycobacteriales > Micromonosporaceae > Catellatospora > Catellatospora bangladeshensis. The sequence continues at coordinate 139,520 of NZ_BONF01000017.1, forward strand.
CCGCTCGGATACGCCCATGGCGACGAGGAACCCCACGATGATCTCGATGGGTGAGCGGGCTTGGGGGTCGGCGCCGCGGAGGTCGGCGTAGAGCGATCCGTCGGGGTGCCGGGCTGAGATCAGGTGGCCGAGGCGGACGGCCAGTGTCGACTTGCCCACTCCTGGAGGTCCGAAGATGTGCAGGACGAGCGGTCCCTGGCTGCGGGTGCGGCGGTGGTGCCGGATCAGGCGCTGGAGTTCCTTGAGCTCGGCACGGCGGCCGGCGAAGTCGGCGATGTCGGGCGGCAGTTGAGCCGCGACCGGCGCTGCCGCCTGCAGGGTGCCGCCGGGCCCGGCGGTGCGGGCCCGGTTGGAGTGCCACTCGGCCAGCGCGGCCGCCACGGCCGCGAGCGCGAGCACGGCCACAGCGGGCCAGGCGAGAGCTTCGTGGCCGGCGAGCCATCCTGGCAGGGTGCCTCCGGTCGCGACGTTGGTGGCGATGCCGATGGCGACTGTCAGCAGTACGCCGATGATCGCGAGGATGACACCTGAGCGGGACCGCATTTCACCGTCCCTGGGCTGCGCTGCTGATGCGCGCGGTGGTTCCGGCGTGGCCTCGGGTGCGGGGATCGTGCAGGTCGGCTACGACGGCTTGGGCGACCGATCGGTGTTGTGCCAGCGCGGCAGTGGCTGCCCGGCGGCCGGCGGCTGCGGCGTCGTGTGAACGGCGCGTATCGGTGAGCAGGGCGTGCAGCTTCTGGGCGGTCTCGGCGGGCGATCCGGGGTCGGTGACGCCGCAGATCCGGGCCAGGTCGGGGTCGTCCCATGCCCAGCGCAGCGTGGGCCCGAACAGCACCGGAACGCCGGCGAGCATGAGTTCCGCTGCGCTGTAGCAGAACGACTCGCTGAGGCCCGTGCACAGCCCCACCGCTGTCTGGTGAAGGTAGTCGGCGAAGCCGTCCTCGGGCACGCTGCCCACGGTCGTCAGCGCGACGCCGAGGCGCTGGGCGAATGCAAGCAGGCTGGCTGAGGCGTAGCTTGTCTCCACGCGGAGCGCGAGCCCGCTGAGTGCAACCGCGGCGAGCTGGCAGTAGACGTTCTTGTGGCGGTAGTAGGGGTCGGCGTCGTCGAGTGTCATCGGCAGCCAGCATCGTGGTGGCTGCGGCGCGGGCGGGCCGACGACCCGGCGCGGGCGTTGCGGCGCGGGCGGCGGGCAGTGCGGGAGCCATACCACTCTGGCCGGTCCGGACATCTTCTGCAGGACCTGCGCGGTCTGCCGGTCGGCGGCGAGGATCAGGCCCACCGTGGGGTCGGCCAGCACCTCGAGGGTGCCGTCGATCTCGGCGCTGAGGTCCATCTGCAGCAGCGGGCTGTGCAGTAGTACCGCTACGTCTCGCGGTGGCCGAGGGGGCCATGCGGCGAGCAGGGCACGTCCGTCGTCACCGATGTGTCCTTCGAAGACGACGAGGTCATCGTGCTCGGGCACGGGAACGGTGTCCTCGCCCAGGTCGAGGATCCGGATGTGGCCGTCTGCAGCATGAGCCAGACCGCGGGCGTATGTAGCCGGGCCGGAATGGGGTCGTCGCCGACGCACCAGTAGGTAGATCATCTCGCTCCGTGATCTGGCCGCTTCGTCTCGCCCGCGCAGTGGGAACAGCCGCTGCGGGCGGACGCATCCAAGACAATATCGTGGCATGTCTATCGCTCCTGTGATCACGGCACTGACCGCTTACGCGGGATTCGCTGTGTGGCACGCTCGGCGGCAGCGGTCGCGTGCCCGCATCGTGCACACCCGCGCACCTGCCGCTGCCGGGCCTGATGCTCAGGCGGCCACCGCCGTCGACGTCATCGTCTGCTGTCACAACGAACAGCCGCAGGAGCTCGGCCGGTGCCTGTCAGCACTGGCGGGGCAACGCTACGGCGGCGAACTGCGGGTGCACCTGGTCGATGACGGCTCACACCGGCCCGAGGAGATCGAAAGGGAGTTCCACCGACATGCGGCTGCCGGATGGCGGCTGTTGCGGCTGCCTGAGCGGCGTGGCAAAAGACTGGCCCAGCATGCGGCGTTCCAGGACTGCTCCGCCGAAGTCATCGTGTCCGTCGACTCCGACACCGTGATAGATCCCGGCGCGATCACGGCTCTGGTCGGCGCGCTCGACGGCGCCGATGTCGTGGCGGCGACCGGCACGGTCACTATCCAGCCGCCACTGCGGACCGTTCTGCATCGCCTGCTCGACATGCGCTACCGGTTACTGCACGAGACCGGCAGAGCCGCACACAGCTTCCACGACGCCGTGCTGTGCTGTGGAGGAGCGCTGACCGCATATCGGCGCAGTGCGCTGCTGGCCGTCTGGCCGGACTACATCAGCCAGCGGTTCCGCCGCGTCGCCTGCAACCACGGCGAGGACATGTACCTCACGCTGCTTCTGCTCCGTCCCGGCCGGGCGACACGCTTCGTGCCGCAGGCGAGCGCACGCACCCAGGCCCCACGCGACGCGGGAGACCTGCTACGCCAGCAGCTGCGCTGGACTCGCAGCTACTACCGGGACTTCGTGATGCTGCTGCGCATCGTGAGAGCACGTCCGCGCTACCTGCTCGCCGATGTCGTCGCCGGCGAACTGCTTCCGGTGATGCTGCTCCTGTCCGGCGCATCCGCGCTACTTGCAGGCCAGGGCCTTCTCGGCTGGGCTGCCGTGGTGGCTCCTGCAGCATTGGTGGTAGACACCGCGGTCACTGTCTATCTGACCGGCCTCGGACCTGCGCTGTGCCTGGGCTACGTCGTGATCTGGCATTGGATGTCGCTGCCCGTCCGGTGCTGGGCGCTGCTGACGCTGGGGAACCAGGAATGGGGCACCAGGGGGCGGACGCCGAGGACGTGAGCCATACCGCAGGACCGTTCGCGATCTTCCAGCCGTTGCACACGTTCTGCAGCGGTGTCAGCAGCCAACACCCGGCAACAGGTGCACCCCTTCCGATCGTCGCAGGCGAGGGGGCCACGTCGCAGCTGCTGCCGGGGGCGGGCCGGATCCGTCGGCGTCGGCGTCGGTCCTGGTGTTGGGCTGGGACGCCGTTGTTGTTGGGCTTGCCGTGGCCAGATGGGCTGATGCGCTGCGATCTGGTGGCGCCTGGCTCGGTGGGGTTGCGATGTCGCTGGTGGTCCGTCGTTCGTGCTTCGATGCGGTGCAGGAGCGTTTCCTGGCGTTGGTCGAGGCTGGGCAACTGCCGCTGCCGCCGGAGCTGGAATCGGTTGTCGCGTCGCGTGTCGGGCTGCCGCAGCTGCGCGACTTGATGCTGGGCGGCGCGGTAGGCGACGGGGTCGCCGACCGGTTGTGGCGAGGTCTGGTCCAGCGGTCACGTCTGGAGGCGGGCGCGTGGACGGTCGCGGCGTTGGGTATGGCTCTGCCTGGCCTGCGGCGGGTGGCGCGCGACTTCCGGTCGCGGTGGCGCGGCGATGTCGAGGACCTGGAGTCAGAGCTGTTCGCGGGCTTTCTGGACCGGCTGCGGACGGTTGACATCGAGGCGCCGCGGATCTGTGGTCGGCTGATCGACGCGGCGGTGCGGGCGGTCCGGCGGGCGGAGCCGGCGGGACCGTGGTCTCAGCAGCCGAGCTCCCTCGCCGCTGGGCCCGCGGTTCCCGGCTTGCCGTGGGATCACCCGGACTACGTTCTGGCCCGGGCGGTGGCAGCTGCGGTGTTGTGCCGTGAGGAGGCGGACGTGATCGGCGCGACGCGGCTGGGTGATACGACGTTGGGGCAGGCGGCGTCAGCGCTCGGGTTGGCCGAGCCGGCTGCGCGGCGGTGGCGCCGACAGGCGGAGCTGCGGTTGAGAGGTGCCATCCGCTCCGGTGAACTCGCGTTCGTTGCGAAGCCTCGCCGTCTGGGGCGGCAGCCCGCCCCGGCGTCGGCCGTGGCGTGACAGCAGGCGTGTTGGGCGGGTGTTGGGTGGTGTTGGCCCGCGCTGTGGTCGATCGGCGACCAACAGCAGCCTTTGGTAGGCGACGGGAGTTTCGCGCCGACGTTGCGGCGCCCGTCGCGCCAGCTGCAGCGGCGACCCGATCGGTCGGCAACCGGTACCTGCCGCCTACCGCGGCTGGTTTCTGCGCTGGCGCACCTCGTTTCCGTACTACGCCCCGGCCAGGCCGGGGCCGGAGGTGCTGCCATGTTCCGTCGACTCTTGCGTCTCGCGTGCACCGTGACATTGACGGTGACCGCCGCCGTCAGCGTCGCTGCGTCCGCTGTCTACGCCGCGCCCACCCCGGGCGGCGGCACCAAGCCCGATGAGCTGGATCTCGCCGCGATCATCGGCAATATCCAAGGCCTGGTGACCGGGCTGCTCATCGGCCTGGCGACCCTGTTCCTCACGCTGGGCTGCGTCCGCTACATGATGGCCAACGGCGACCCGGCCGCCACCGAGAAGGGCAAGGGCGCGTTCCGCAACGCGCTGATCGGCTACGCCCTGGCGATCGTGTCCCAGCCGGCGCTCGCGCTGGTCAAGAACATCGTCGAGTAGCCGTGAGCGCGATCGCGGGACAGATGATCGGGGCGTTCATCGCGTGGCTGGCCACCAACGTCGACAACACCCTGAACACCATGTGGGACCTGCTGTCCAACGCGCTGCTGCGCAGCCCGGACGTCACGGCCCTGCCGCAGGTGAAGGAGTTCGCCAGCACGTCGCTGACGGTCGTCAACGCCGCCTACATCCTGGCGGTCCTCGCGACCGCCTTGATGATCATGGGGCGGGACACGATCATGACGCAGTCCCCCTACGGACCCGGAGAACTGATCCCGCGGCTGATCATCGGGCTCATCGGCGCGAACTCCGCCCTGCCGCTGACGTCGCTGATCATCCGAGGCGCCAACTCCGTCACCGCGGCTCTGGCCGAAAGGCCCATCGCCGACCAGCAGACACTGCCATACCTGCGGCAACTGGTCAGCTCCGCGCTGCCGCAGGCAGGCACCGGCTCCATCGGCACCTCGCCCAGCCCGAACGCGTTCCTGCTGGTCCTCATCGGGCTGCTCATCGCGGTGCTGCTCGCCATCCTGCTCGCACAGTGGATCACCCGCCTGGGCCTGCTGCTGGTCCTGGCAGGCATCTCACCGGTCGCGCTGGCCCTGCACGGCACGCCATGGACAGAGCCGGCGGCGAAGCTGTGGTGGCGGTCGGTGCTGGCCACGCTCGGCACGGTGACCGTGCAGGCCCTCTGCCTGCATCTGGCGATGCGGATCCTGCTGACCCCAGCCGACAACCTGCCGATGCTCGGCATACCCGGCGACCCGGGCGCGGTCCTGAACCTGATGGTCGCCGCCTGCATCCTGATCGGCGTCATCAAGATCCCCGGGCTGATGAAACGTCTGGTACTGCGAGGCGGGTCCAGCGGCGGCCGGGTCATCGGCTTCCTCGTGCTGCAGCAGGCGACCCGCATCATCACCGGCCGCCTGCCGGGCTTCGGCCGCAGGGCGCCGCTGGCCGCCATCGGCGCCCGATCCGGCAGCAGTGGCGGCGGTGGGTGGCCACGGATCGAGATGGCTTCCGAGCCGGCCACTCCGGGCCGCGCGCCGTGGCGTGGCCGCCCCAGCTGGCAGTCCGATCCGAGCGGGTCTTCACGCCCCGGCGGACTGGCCGGCCCGGCTGGCCGCGCCGCGCGACGCTCCCCGGCTACAGCGGCCCAGCCGGCACGTGCACGCCCGAAGCCGTACACAGCCGACGAACTGGCCGCCGGAGTTGACCTCTACACCCGCCGGATGAAGAAACCGCGAGGAACCATCTAAGGAGCACCCATGCGCCACGATCCCGACGTCGTTCCGGTCACCCGGATCCCCGCCGACGTCAACACCCCCGACAAGATCGCCTTCGGGCTGACGGCCCGCCAGCTCGCGGTCCTCAGCATCGCCGCCGTGGCCGTCTACGGCGTCTACCGCGCCCTGGCCGGGTATGTCAGCCCGTCGGCGATGCTGGCGATCATGCTGCCCCTGGGCGGCCTGGCCACGGCCATCGCGATGGGCACCCGCGACGGCCTGCCTCTGGAATCGTGGCTGCTGGCAGCGCTGCGCTTCCTGCCGGCACCGAAGGCGCTTGCCCCAGCCGCCGACGGGCTGCACCATCCCCCACCCGTATGGGCACCGCAGGTCGACAACCTGCGGCTGCCTTCAGTGCTGAGGCTGCCCGCCAGCGGCATCGACGAGCAGGGCATCGTCGACACCGGAGAAGCGGCCGTGGCGCTGGTGGCGTGCACGACCCTGAACATCGGCCTGCGCACCGGAGACGAGCAGGCCGCGCTGCTGGCCGGATACGGCCGGTGGCTCAACAGCCTCACCGGGCCGGTCCAGGTCGTAGTGTCGACGCAGCGCGTCGACCTGTCCAGCCACGCCCAGCGCATCACCGAACGCGCCGACCTGCTCACCAGCCCGGCTCTAGCGGCGGTGGCCGTGGAGTACGCCCGGTTCCTCAGCGACCTGGCCGAGCACCACGACCCGTTGTGGCGGACCGTCACCATCGCCGTCACCGCCACCGCCACCGGAGACAAGACCCGCAGCAGCGAGGCGACCCGCCGCGCCGAGCAGGCGGCGACCGCGCTGACGGCGCTGGGCGCCAGCGCCGCGGTCCTGGACGGTGCGCGCGCGACCGCGGTCCTGACGACCGCGGTCGACCCCTACATCCCCACCGACGCGACCTGGCCACGGTCGCGCCCCACCGATGTCGTCACCGGAGGCAACCCGTGAAGCTCCCCCGCGCACTGCGCAGACTCTCCCCCGCCACCGCTGCGAGCCCCGCCGATTCGGCCGGGCTCGCAGCGGTTGTGGGCCCGTCAGCGGTGGAGGTGACGCCGAACTGGCTGCGGGTCGGTGACGGCTACGCCGCCACCCTCGTGATCAGCGGGCTGCCGACGCTGGTCGGTCCGGCGTGGCTGTCGCCGCTGACGTCGTGGCCGGGCCGCATCGACATCACCCAGCACATCTCGCCGTTCACCGGCCCGCAGTCGGCGCAGATGCTGCGCCGCCAGCGGGCCCGGCTGGAGTCCAGCCGCCGGCTCGACGCCGACCAGGGACGGCTTACCGACCCGGCGACCGAAGCCGCGGCCGAAGACGCCGCGGACCTGGCCGACCGGGTCGCGCGCGGGCAGTCGAAGCTGCACGACGTCGCGACCTACGTGACGATCCACGCCACCGACCTCGACGAGCTTGCCGAAGCCGTCGCCCACGTACGGGCCAGCGCCGCGAGCACGATGCTCGACACGCAGCCGGTGACGTTCCGGCAGCTGCAGGGCTGGACGTCGACCCTGCCGTTGGGCACCGACAGTCTGCGGATGCGCCGGGTCATGGACACCGAAGCCCTGGCCGCGGCGTTCCCTCTCGCGAGCGCGGACCTGCCGGCGCCGCTGCCGGGTGAGCCGGCTCCGGCCGGTGGGGTGCTGTACGGGATCAATCCGGATTCGGCTGGGGTGGTTTGGTGGGATCGCTGGGCGCAGCACAACCACAACAGTGTCGTGGTGGCCCGTTCCGGTGCTGGCAAGAGCTACTTCGTCAAGCTGGAGGTGCTGCGCAGCCTCGCCGACGGTGTGCACGTCGCCGTCGTCGACCCTGAGGACGAGTACGTGCGCCTGGCCCGGGCCGTCGACGGGACCGTCATCCAGCTCGGTAGACCCGGTGTGCGGGTCAACCCGCTCGACATCCCGCCAGGCGACCGCCGCAGCGACGCACTGGTACGGCGGGCCCTGTTCGTCCACTCGCTGGTCGCGGTCCTGCTCGCCGAGCAGCCTACGGCCGCCGAGCAGGCCGCTCTGGACACGGCAATAGCCACGGCGTACGCCGGTGCGGGCATCTCCCACGACCCGGTCACGTGGACGCTGCAGGCGCCGCTGCTGCGTGACGTCGCCGCAGCCCTGGCCGAGCAGGGCGACGATGCCGCTGCCGGGCTGGCTGCCCGGCTCACGCCGTGGACGACCGGGTCGTTCAAGGAGCCTTTCGACGGGCCGACGACCACGGTTCCCGCCGGGCAGCTGGTGGTCTGGTCGACGCGGCAGCTGGCTGACGAGCTGCGGGCGCCGGGCATGCTGCTGGCGCTCGATGCGATCTGGCAGGACGTCGACGCCGTCCCCGCGCGCGGCGGTTCGGCACTGCGGCGGCTGGTGATCGTCGATGAGGCGTGGCGGCTGCTGCACGACGGTGAAGGCGCCCGGTTCCTGTTCCGGTTGTCCAAGCAGGCCCGCAAGCGCCGCGCCGGGGTGTCGGTCGTGACGCAGGACGCTGCTGACCTGCTCGGCTCGCAGCTCGGGCAGGCCGTCATCGCCAATGCGGCCACCCAGGTGCTGATGCGGCAGGCGCCGCAGGCCATCGACGAGATCACCGAGGCGTTCGGGCTGACCACCGGCGAAGCCCGCGCCCTGCTGGCAGCACGGCGCGGCGAAGGGATCCTGCTGGCCGGCGCTCACCGGGTGTCGTTTCAGGCCTTGGCCAGCCCGGCCGAGCACCGGCTGTGTGTCGGTGATCTCGACCGGCTCGACGAAGACGACGAGGACGAGGAGGCGCCCCGATGAGCGGCCCGCTCGCCACAGGGCTTGCGCAGGGCCCGGATTCGGCGCGTGAGCTGTCCGACGCTGTCACCGCCGCGGCAGCGTGGTGCCGGGACCGTGCGTGGGTGGGGCTGGTCGCGTTCGCGGTGGTGTTGGGCGTTGCCGCGGCTCGTGCCGGGTGGCTGCGGCGCGCCGACCGGATGCTGCAGGCCGGCGCCCAGCAGGTCACGATCGCGGCGCCGCCGCAGGTCGACCCGGCCGGGATCACCGCGTTCTGGGCGGCCATGGCAGCGCTGCTGACGCGGGGCCGCTGGCGGCTGTGGCGGCCGCGACCGCACGTGGCCTGGGAGTACCGGTGGGCCGGACGGGAGCTCACGATCGTGCTGTGGGTGCCGGGCACGGTCAAGGTCACGCCGGTGCTGGCCGCGATCCGGGGCGCGTGGCCGGGCGTGACCGTATCGGCGACCGATGCCGGGCCCGCGCTCAGCCGTCGGCAGGGCGGCCCTGTCGCGGCGTCGGCGGGCACCGCGTTGGTACCGGTGATGCCGGCCTGGTATCGGCTGCTCACCGACCACGACACCGACCCGCTGCGGGCCGTCGTGGCTGCGGCGTCGGGGCTCAAGGACAACGAGTCCGCGTGTGTGCAGATCCTGACCCGCCCGGCGTCGCGGCGGCAGCTGCGGCAGCTGCGCCGGGGCGTGGCCGCGCTGCGCACCGGCCGCAGCCCCGGCAGCGTCGCCGATCCCGGCTGGTGGCTCAGCGCGGCACTGGACGGGCTCGAGCGGCTGATCAGCCCGTCGCGGCAACCGCACCCGAGTACGGGGCCGTCGCAGCAGGCGTTGCTGGCCGTCGACCCGCAGCGTGACCGCGACGCCCGTGCCGCGGTCGAGAAACTGGCCGCAGGTCCTCAGTGGGAGACCGCGATCCGCATCGCGGTGGCCCACCACGCCGCACCCGGGCGGCCGCCGGGCGCGACCGCTCACAGCCGCCTTGTCACGGCGGTCGAGGCGCTGGTCGGTGCGACCGGTCCGTGGACGGGACGCAACCGGCTGCGGCGGCTGCGGATGCCACATCCGGCGGCGGTCGTCGCGGCCCGGTCCCTGCGGCACGGATGCGTCCTGGACGCCGTGGAGCTGGGCAGCCTCGCCGCGCTGCCACATGACCTGGCCGTGCCGGGCTTGCTGCGGGCGCGGGCCAAGACGATGCCCGCGCCGGTCGATGTCCCCACCGGCGGCCGCGGCACCAAGGTCCTCGGCCGGGCCGAATGGGGCGGGCATCCGGTCGCGCTGCCGGTCGCCGACGCCCGCCAGCACGTGCACATCGTCGGCAGCACCGGCTCCGGCAAGTCGACCCTGATGCTGAACATGATCCTCGACGACATCAGCTCAGGGCGCGGCGCGGTCGTCATCGACCCCAAGGGTGACCTGGTCCGCGACGTCCTGGACCGGATGTCGGCGAAGAAGGCCAGAAGCGTCGTGCTGATCGACCCCGACATCGACACCGGAACGACACTCAACCCGCTGCTGGGCGATGACCACGACTTGGTCGTCGACAACATCGTGTCGATCTTCTCCAGGATCTTCGCCAGGCACTGGGGACCCCGCATCGACGACGTGCTGCGGGTGTCGTGCCTGACGTTGATGCGGCACGCCAACGCGACGCTGACGCTGGTGCCGCCGCTGCTCAACGACTTCAAGTTCCGGCGCCGGTTCACCGAGGACCTCACCGACCCCGAAGGCCTGCGCGGGTTCTGGGAATGGTTCGAAGCCACCCCGCCGGCCGTGCGCACACAGATCATCGGGCCGGTCCAGGCACGGCTGCGGTCGGTGCTGCTGCGCCCGTTCGTCCGCCGCACCCTCGGCACACCGTTCAACTCCTTCGACATGGGCGAGATCCTGGACGGCGGCGTGCTGCTGGCCCGGGTGCCCAAGGGCGTCATCGGTGAGGACACCGCCCGCCTGATGGGCTCGTTCGTCCTCGCCTCGGCATGGCAGGCCGCCACGGCGCGGGTCCGGCTCGACGAAGCCGACCGCCGCGACAGCGTGACCTACGTCGACGAGTGCGTGCGCCAGGAAGCGCTGTAGTCCCAGGTCAGCTTGCTGACCTGGGGATGCAACACCGGGAGGGGATGAAAGAGCCCCTCCACCGGCCAGTCGCAGCTGGCTGGTGAAGCTGAGGACAGCCCGATCCGGGAAACGCCGGTGAGGGTGAGAGCAGTCCTGACAACGACGGGACGGTCTGGAACTACCAGACAGGCCGGGCCCGGCGAGCAACGCGGAAAGGTGTACGAGAGGAACCGGCGTTTGAACCCCCGTAAGCGACGTGCCAGCTCAAATCTGGTGGATATGGGCTGGTGTGCAGTGCGTGACCACCGCCGCGACACAGCGACGGTGGTCAACTCCGTAACCGTTTGGCATTCGACGGGAAGGAGGCCAGTGGGAAAGCCTGCGGCGTACCACTGGCGATGCTGCCGGGGCAGAGTCGGGCACCTAATCCGTGGACCGGTGTGCAGTGAACCTGGGAACCATCCGTGGTCGCCCTACCGGCCGGGAAGCCATCCCGGTCGAGGGCAGGACCGTTGTCGTCTGACGGCCACGGCATGGGACGGAGGACCCGTAGTAGTCCGAGCGCGGGAAAGCCGCGTACATGGCGAAGGGGTCCAGCAAGTCAAGCAGCCGAAGAACTGGAAGATCAGGAGGTCCGTCGGTGAATACCGATGAGCTGGCCTCGGCTCTGATGAGGGCCGAGATCCGGGTACTGGAGATCCAGACCAAGCTGCACCGTTGGGCGACCAACGATCCTCACAAGAAGTTCGATGATCTGTTCAACCTCGTCACTGACCCGGCGTTCCTTCTGGTCGCCTGGGATCGGGTGCGGGGCAACAAGGGTGCCAAGACCGCCGGGGTCGACGGCCGCACTGCGGCGTCGATCCAGGTCACAGTGGGAGTGCAAGAGTTCCTGAACGGGCTTCGCAGCTCGTTGAAGGACCGCACGTTCTGCCCGCTGCCGGTGCGTGAGCGGATGATCCCGAAGGCGGGCGGCAAGCTGCGCCGTCTGGGGATTCCGACGATCGCCGACCGGGTGGTGCAGGCGTCCTTGAAGCTGGTGTTGGAGCCGATCTTCGAGGCGGATTTCCTCCCGTGCTCCTACGGGTTCCGCCCCAAGCGCCGGGCCCGCGATGCTGTCGCGGAGGTGACCTTCCTGACCAGCGGCAACAGCCGCTACGACTGGATCGTGGAAGGTGACATCAAGGCGTGCTTCGACGAGATCTCCCATCCTGCCCTGATGCATCGGGTGCGGATGCGGATCTCCGACAAGCGCGTGCTGGACCTGGTGAAGGCGTTCCTGAAGGCGGGCATCCTCTCCGAGGAGCGGATGCTGCGCAAGACCGACGCCGGCGCCCCGCAAGGGGCGATTCTTTCTCCGCTGCTGAGCAACGTGGCCCTGGCGGTGCTGGACGAGCACATCGCCCAAGCGCCTGGGGGTCCGTCGTCAGCGGCCCACGTCAGGCTCAGACGCCGCGCGAAGGGGCTGCCGAACGTCCGGCTGGTCCGCTACGCCGACGACTGGTGCCTGATGGTGGCGGGCACCCGCGAAGACGCGGACGCCCTACGGGAGGAGATCGCCGGGGTCTTGGCCACGATGGGCCTGCGCCTGTCGGAGGACAAGACCTTGATCACCCACATCGAGGAGGGTCTGGACTTTCTCGGCTGGCGCATCCAGCGCCACGTCAAGAAGGGCACCGCAGACCAGCGCCACGTCTACACCTACCCGTCGAAGAAGGCCCTGGCCAACATCACCGGGAAGATCAAGACGCTGTGCCGACAGACCACGAACCAGACTCTGGCCGACCTGCTGCTTGGCCTCAACCAGGCAGTTGCGGGCTGGTGCCAATACTTCCGACCCGGGGTGTCGTTCCAGACGTTCCAGTACCTACGCGCGTTCCTCTGGAAGCACGTGTGGTCCTGGATCCGTCGCAAGCACCCCAAGACCACCTGGAAGGACCTGCGCCGCCGCTACAGCGGCGGACGCTGGTGGCCCAGCGACGACGGGATCACCCTGTTCGACCCCGGCAAGGTACGCACGATCGTGTACCGCTACCGGGGAGCGAAGATTCCGACGCCATGGTCAGAGCCCATCTGAGGATCACACCGCACAACGGGACTTGTGGAGAGCCGGATGCGCTGAGAGGCGCACGTCCGGTTCGGGAAGCGGTCCGCAGAAACCCACTGGCGGGAACACCAGCAGGGCGCTGCGGGCCGACTTTCACCACAACTTCCTCAACCTGCCCGGATCGGTCGGCGACATGCTCGCCGAGGCCCGCGGCTACCACTTCGGCCTCGTCCTGGCCCACCAGAACCTCACCCAGCTGCCCCGGGAGACGCAGCTGGCCCTGTCCGCCAACGCCCGCACGAAGATCTTCTTCTCAAGCTCGCCGGAAGACGCCACACACCTGGCCAAACACACCAACCCCGAACTCGACGACCACGACCTGTCCCACCTGGACGCGTTCCGGGCAGCCGCACGCCTGCTGGTCAACAACCGCGAGACCGCGGCGTTCGTGCTCCGCACCAATCCCGCACCGCCGCTGGCCAACGAGACCACCGCCGTGCGGCAGGTCATCACCGCGGCCGCCCGACACCGGCGCACGGCCGCGGTCGCCCGCCTCGCTGGCGTCGGCGACACCGATGCCGCCCCGGACGAACCCGGTGCCTGACCTCGCTGCCCGGCAGCCGCGGCTGCCGGGCAGCACAACCCACACCAGGAGGAGATCAGGTGACAGGACAAGACACCGCCCTTCCCGCCAGCCGGCAGCTCCGCCGTCGGCGCCAGGCAGGCCCGCTCTGGCGGCTGCCGACGCCGCCCCCACCGCCGCACCGAACGCGTCACGCCTACGTCCGCGCACTGGTCAACCGCTGGCACCGCAACGGCCGCATCCGGCACTGGGCGGCCACGCCCCGACGGCGTCGGTCCTGACCCCGGTCCTGCCCTGACTCCCACGTGCACGTGGGTCCGGTCCGTGTACTGCCGGCCCGCTGCCGCCCCGACTCAGCTGAAAGATCCAGCCAGGAGCACACGATGACCGACGCACGCGAATCGCGACTGTCCCTTCAAGGGGACTCTTCCCTACCGGGGAACGATGACAGAGCAAAGACTCGCAAGCGCCCGCTGACGGCGCGGCTGCCGACCCTCATGGACCTGTCCGGGCGCCTCAACGCCCGCGACTACACCATCGCCCACCTGCTCGACGAGCACACCGCACTCACCACTCCGCAACTGACCGCGATGCTGTTCGGCAGCCAGATCACGTGCCAACACCGGCTCAACAGCCTTCGCAAGCTACGGTTCGTCGACAGGTTCATCCGCAACCAACCCACCAGGCCGCGACCTATGTGTTGGGTGGTCGGCCCCCTGGCCGCTCGGTACGTCGCGCTGGCCCGCGATGAGGCTCCACCAACACCCAAGGCCGTCCAACAGCGCGCCGAACGGATAATGGCCAGCCCCAGGCTCGACCACCTTCTCGGCGTCAACGGCTTCTTCGGCACCCTGGCAGCCCACACCCGCACCGACCCGTCGACGCGCCTGGCGCGGTGGTGGTCCGAGCGCAGCAGCACCGCCGCCTACGGACGCCGGATCCGCCCCGACGGCCACGGTGTCTGGACCAAGGGCACCGCGTCCGTCGGCTTCTTCGTCGAGTACGACACCGGCACCGAACCCATCGGCCGCCTCATCGACAAGCTGCCCGCCTACCAGCGGCTGTGCGAGGACGGCGGCCCTAACTACCCGGTCCTGTTCGTGCTGCAGAGCCCCGTGCGCGAGCAGCACCTGCATCGGCGTTTGGGCGCTGGGGTGGGTACGACGGTCACGGTCGCCACGACGTGTCCGCAGGCCGGCACCGACCCAGCAGCTGCGGTGTGGGAGCTGGTAGGCGACGGCCGTCGACGCCGGCTGGTGGACCTGCCGAGCTCGCACGGCCAGACAGGCCCAATCAATCCCGGGCCGCCATCGGCCGCAGACGACCCGCTGCGGCTGTTGCAGCACCGTTGACCGCTGCCGGCGGCATCAGGCATCGGCCGAGACCCGAGTGGAGCGGCTTCCGGTGCGGTGGGTTGCGTGGTTACCAAGCGGGTGGGCGAAACTTTCTCCGCGACGTGACCAACACCAGGTCAGCGACTGTACGCAGTCGCTGGCGCACTGCCTGCCCTACTCGGCACGTCGGGCAAACCCGCAGTTCAGACACCATCCCGTTCCGGCGGTCTGTGAGGTGCGTTGGGCAGGGGCCATACGCTTGGGTCATCTCCTAGAGACAACCAGTACGTACCACCCCAGGGCTTGTCCGCCACGACCTGCGGTCGTAACCGCCCACCCGCCACAAGCCGGTCGGCCCGCAACCACAACGTCGGCGAACACCCCGTTCCCGGTCCCTGACCGGAGGCAGCGCGGTGACATCACCCGCGCCACTTCACCCTGCCTGCCAGCACCGCCTGACCAGCGGTGCGTTTCCGCGTATCCGCACGCAGAAGGAGTCCACCTCATGCCGCAAATCGTCACCGTCTGCCTGCCCGCAGGTCCCGACAAGCCCGCTGTCCGCCTAGGCCACGAGGCTAAAACCGCCTACATACGAGCCCTGTCTGCCAGCACCCCCGCTACGATCGCTGTCGCCTCACCCGACTACGCCAACAACCCCTACCCCCACTTCGTCCACACCGCGAACCGACGCAGCCGGGGCGAGCTGTTCGCCCCACGCGAGCACCTGGCCGCGGGAGGTCCGGTGAGGCTGCTGAACCTGGGCTGGATGGCGCAGCACAACGCGACCGTTCACCGCCGCCGCTGGCACGTGTGGCGTCAGGTCGTGCAGGGCACCCGGGACGCGCAGCCCCTGTGGCGATTCGTCGACCGGCACCTCACCACCCCCAAGCGCGGGTACAGCCTGGAACAGGCGCACCGCGACTTCCGGGCACAGCCCCGGATCGCGGCGATGGAGATCTACAACAACTCTGGCCGCGCCGTGACGCCGCTGCCCCTGGATCACCTGGAGGCATTTCAGGTGGGCTGCGAGGCCTACGTCGAACTCGGCTACCACACTGCGGTGCCCGGCAACGCGATGGTCGCCCTCGGCGGCCAGATCTTCGAGTGCCGACCCAACCAGCCGCTGTCGCAGTTGTGGGAGTTCATGAAGTTCGCCGCCATCGCGATGCGGCAGATGTCGCCCGACGACTGCATGGTCGCCCTGCTCGAGCACTGACCCGACGACGGCGAGGGCTCAGATCCGGTTCGACGGATCCGAGCCCTCGCCGTCGTGGCCCGTTCAGGCGAGCACCCACCGGCCTGTGTCTGGTTGTGGCCAGGGCGCTCAAGTCTTCGTTTCGTGCCGCGCCGAAAATGCCTGGCCGGCTGCCGCTGTTCCCAGTACACGCTCGGAGTCGTCTTGGCTTTCGCACCTGACGGCACCCGGGACGAGATCGTCGCCGACGACCGCGGCGACGACACCGTGAACATGGACTTCCACCGTCGATCCCGCGGTGTGGCGCGCGACGCTGCCCGTGGCGGCAATGCCCAGACGGCCACGGTTCGTCTGGGGTGGCGGCGATGCCGTCCTGGATCCGGTCGCTGCAACCCTGCCCGTGGCGGCGCTGTTCGGGCGCGGACGACGCAGTCCTGTTCAGGTGTGCCGGTCCTGCAATACCGATCCGGTGCCGCGACATCCAGCTCATCGCCGTCCTCTGCGACCACCACGACCGCGACGACGTCCCCGAAGCGGCATACTGCCCGGCCTGCGACCAGCTGTGCCGACTCACGCTGGCCGCCGTGAAGGCCGACCGGCAGACCGCCGTCACACGACGCTGAGCCGCAACAACTCTGACACCAGGCCCGACGCCTCCTGCTGTCGGACCTCCATCAACCGTCTCGACCTAAGGAGTCCTCGTGGCGGAACCTTCCGACTACAAGCGCTGCTTCAGCCGTGAGCACGCCCAACAGCAGTTCGACGCCATGGCCGTGCCGGTTTCCATTCCCGGCATCCGCACGACGATGGCGGCGATGCGGATGGGCTCACTGCTGGCGACAACCCACGGCCTGCACCTGCCGACCTGGGAATCGGTCCAGGTGCAGGTGTTGGCCGGGGTCTGCGACGAAGCTCAGATGTGGACGGCCATATGCCTGCTCCACCAGACACGCCCCAGCCTCTGGACCGACCGCCTCGCACCCTGGGCCGGTCCCTACGACAACCCTGCGCAGGCGCTGACCACCTTCGACGAACGGCTCGCGGCACTGCCGCAGCCGACCACCGCCGACCGGCGCACGCTCGCCCGTGCGTGGCTGACCATGACATTGGCCCTGCATCAGGTGCAGCTGACCGGCTGGGAGACCACAGTCGTCAAGCACCTGGCCGCCAAAGCACCGATCCCCACGATCCAGACCCTCGTCGGCTGGATCATCGGCATCGGCCAAGCCACCGACGCCGCAGCTGCGATCACGCCCGGCAGGCACGGCCGTCATCACGCCGCTGCCAGACGCTGACGTGAGCGGTCCCACCAGCGCCGTAGGCAGAGCACGCGGACCACCGACCCGTCTGCGCGCTCGCCAACTGCATCAACACCCAGCGACTCCCCGGCCGAGCCTGGCCGATCGCGCAGCAGCGCGTTCCGGGCACGGCCGACAGGCCGTGCCCGGACTCCCATCCTTCGCCATAGGAGTCCACGCCATGACCTAAATACGCACGCCCTCAGCCGGCGCGGGACCGTCCGCAGCGCAGCAGCCCGTCCACCTCAACGTCGGCTCGACGTGGCTGCCCGCCACCGTGACCGAGGTCCTGACCGGCGGCAGGGTCACCGTCCACTACCTCGTCGGCACCGTCCCGATGACCGCGATCGTCGCGGACTGGCTGGTCCGCGCCGCCGAGGTGCCTTGTTCGGCCCTGTTGCCGACACGTCGCCGCTGTCATGACACCAGCGTGTGGACGTGTCCTGCTTTGCGGCGCCAACGCCGCGGTACGGGTTCCGGCCCGTGCGCACCCGGCCAAGCCGGGTCATCCGTCCGGCATCACCGGACGACAACGGCCTCAGACGAGGCAACGCCTGAGGCCGGACGAGCAATGGTCACTCTGGTAAGGAGCCAAGACCGATGACAACCGTAGCATTCGGCCCTCACGCCGATGTGAACGACGCGTTCGCCAGCGAGCGGGCCCGGCAGCTGGAGGCTGTCGAGCGCAGGCAGGCGGACCTGAAGACCCGGCTGGACGCCGGGACCCTCATCCCGCTGGGCGACGGCCGCTACCGGGTCAACGACCCGGGCAGCTGGGACAACGGCGAGATCTGGATCCAGCAGGACAGCGGCCTGGTCGTCCCGCAGCACGGCCTGGACATGTCCACCGGCCGGGCGGCGCTTTACACGGCCAAGCCCGCCTGGCACCAGCTCGGCACCGTGATCGAGGGCGGCACCACCGACATCGACACCGTACTCAAGGCTGGCGCGATCGACTTCGCCGTCGAGACGTTCCCGGTGCTGTTCCGCACCCCCGACGGGCAGCTGCACGAGCTCGACGACCAGCGGGTCACCGTCCGCCGGGACACCGACGCCGGGCTCGGTGTGGTCGGCAACCGGTACGAGGTCGTGCAGAACCGCGACATCTTCGGGTTCCTGCAGGCGCTCGTCGGCCGCGACGACGTCATCTGGGAGACGGCTGGTGCGCTGCGCGGCGGGCGGCGGGTGTTCGTGACGATGCGGCTGCCGGACACGATCGTCATCGACCCGGCGGGCATCGCCGACGTCGTCGCGCCGTTCCTGGCCGCGTTCAACTCCCACGACGGCCTGACCGGCTACGAGTCGGTCGTGACGCCGTGGCGGGTGTTGTGCGGCAACACCGAGCGGTTCGCGGCGCGTGACGCCGTCGCCCGGTGGAGCACCCCGCACGTCGGCGACCCCTTGGCGCGGCTGAGGCAGGCCGAGCAGACCCTGCGCATGACGCGCAGGTACTACGCGTCGTTCGCCGCCGAGCAGGAGCTGCTGCTGGCCACCGAGCTCGCGATCGACGAGTACCTGGCGGTCGTCGCCGACGTCTGGGCCCCGCCCGGCGACGACGACGCGGATAAGGCCAAGGCCAAGTACCGGCGGTTCGCCGACGGCATGGTCCACCGGTTCGAGCAGAACGCCGACAAGCTCGGCCGCAACGCCTACGCCGCGGAGCGGGCCATCACCGAGTTCATGGACTGGGGGCGTGGTGTGCGGGCGCCGAAGTCGATGACCGAGACGGCCTGGCGTGCCAGCCAGGCCCTTGAGGGAGACCAGGACGGAAGGAAGAACACCGCCCACAAGCGGCTGCTCACTCTCGTACGTCGCTGACCTTCCCGTGAACACGGCCTGAGCAGGTGGGCTGCGGGAAGGCGCGCTACGCGCCCGCCTGCGGCCCACCACGCTGACCCGCCCGACCGGCGCTGTACGCCGCGTGGCCCGGTGGCGCCGGCTTCAACCGGCATCGCCGGACGAAGAGACCTGGCACGCACCGACCGCCGGTCATCGCGAACGCTGCCGCACCGCGCGGCTGAACCACAGCACCGGCGGCTCCAACGGAGTGCCGCCCCGAACTGCGAGGCAGCCCGCCCGCTGCCGCGGGAACGGTCTGCGCGTGCTCGGCGCGCCACTCCACCCCATCACCGACCCGCTCGGACAACTGACGGAGACCTACCGTGACCGAACCGATGCCCGTACCGACTGGGCACGCCGCTCCCCTGCCCTACCCGCCGCCGGCCGACCTGCCGGGCGACCCGCTGCAGCTGGCCGGGGACCTCACCGGGGCGTGGGGCTACCAGCTCGACACACCCCAGATCGCCTACGGCCGGGGACCGTGGCCGTACCACCGGCACGGCAAACCGGCGACGGTGCGCCTGTCGCCCGACATCGCCCACCGCGCATGGCAGACCCACTACGTCATCGCCGGGCCGGCCGGCGACGACCAGGCCTACCTGATCCTGACCTGCCACGACAGCGCCGACGGCAACCGCCCGGCCCGGGTGTACGCGAGCCTGGACCTGTCCGGGCGCCGCATCGTGCTGCCCAAGGACCTGCCCATGCGCCTTATCCCCCAGGCGATCGGCAAGGCCAAGAAGGTTCTGCAGCTGCTCGACGCCGCCCGCGCCGACCGTGCGATCCACGCTCGCCCGGTCACCGCCGACATGCGGGCCCTGGCCCGCCTCGCCCCCATCACCCGCTGACCTCACCGGGCCGCCCACCGTGGGCGGCCCGGTTCCGCCCGTGCGCACCCGCCGCAGCGGCTGCGCACCACACCACCGCGGGAGGACCGCCGCACACACGCGGCACACGAAGGAGGAACCATGCCCCCACAGTTCGAGACGGCCCGGACATGACCGGCCGCACGATCAGCATCATCGTCGCCGCGGTCCTCGGCGTCACCGTCTGCTGCGTGGCCGGCGTGGTCGGCCTCAGCGGCGCCGCCACCGCCTGCGTCCCGCCCACCGCCGCGGCCCCGTCCGGGGCGGCGTGGACCGGACGCTACGACAGCGAGCAGACCGGGCACGCGGCAACCATCGTCACCGTCGGCGCCGGCAAGGACGTGCCCGTCCGTGGGATGGTCATCGCGGTCGCGACAGCGATCCAGGAGTCGGGGCTGCGCAACCTCGGCCACCAGGGCGACGCCAACGACCACGACTCGCTGGGCCTGTTCCAGCAACGGCCCAGCCAGGGCTGGGGAACGCCGGAGCAGATCATGGACCCGCGGTATGCGGCCGGTAGGTTCTACGGCAGGCTCCTGGACGTCGACGGCTGGCAGCAGATGCCGCTGACCCAGGCGGCGCAGGCTGTGCAGCGCAGCGCCTACCCCGACGCGTACGCCAAGTGGGAGCCCGATGCCACCGCGCTGGTCGCAGCCGCCCTCGCCGCCGCCGGGATCGATCCGCCGGGCGGGTTCGGGTTCTGTGTCAGCGGGGCGTGGGTCAAACCGGTCGACGCGCCGCTGAACTCCGGGTTCCGCACCGGTTCACGGCCGGGCCACGACGGCGTTGACCTCGGCGCTGGACGGGGCACACCGATCCGGGCCGCGTCGTCCGGTGTGGTGATCAAGGTGCGGTGCAACGCCTACAACGCCGACGGGTCGCCACGCTCCTGCGACATCGACGGCAACCTCAGTACCCCCGGCTGCGGCTGGTATGCCGAGATCCTGCACACCGACGGGACGGTCACCAGGTACTGCCACATGCTGCGCCGCCCGACCGTCGCGGTCGGCGAGCAGGTCATCGCCGGTCAGGTCATCGGCCTGGTCGGCAGCAGCGGCCACTCCTCCGGCCCGCACCTTCACCTGCAGACCCACACGGGCCGGCCGGCCATCGTGGCCAACGCCGTCGACCCGGTGCCGTTCTTCGCCAGCCGCGGCGTCGACCTCAGCTGAACACAACCGCATCGCCGTGCATCCTCCGCCACCTCTGCCGGGCCGGCCTGCGCGATGACGTCCTGTCGGCCTTGCTCCACAACCGGTGCCACCCGGCCCGGTCTGGCCGATCCGCTCAGCTGAACCGCGGCTGCGCCAGCAGCACCACTCTGTCAGCAGCAGGATCGAATCCGAGGACCGGGTTGGCGTAGCCACCCTCGGCCGTCATGACTACCGGCTTGCTCAGGTGGCGGCCGATGTCGCGCATGAAGCCACACAGGGTGTCCACTCCTGGCCCTGCAGTTCACGAAGATCGACATCAAAGTCGATCTCGTCGGCACCTCTCGGACGGAAGACCGCCAGCACATCCGGCACCGGCCAGACCCTCAGATCTGCCATGTCAGCATCGGCCGGACGTGACAGCACCTGCGCTGCCGACGGCAGCGGGCCGACGACACCGCCCACCGAGTACTCGAACGTCCAACGTTTCGACCTGACCAGGCCGAACACCGCCTGCCAGTCCCCGACCGAGGCATCCGCCACGTGGAGATCCGGCAGAGCGCCCATCAGGTCAGGGTCGAAGAAGTCCCTGACATCATCCCACAGCAGGTCCGGCATTCCGCCATGCTGCCTGGCTGCATGCCCGCACGCAGCCCGATTTCCTGACGAGGCGCAGGGGCGGCAACCGTGCGGCCACCACGTCACCATCCGCCGTCACGGTGATCATCGAGCGGCTCTGCTGCCGCGGCCAGGTCCGCAATACCGCGGTCTCCGCAGCACCGAACGCCGCCGCCGTACCGCCTCGCGGCAGAAACCACACAGCAACACGGCCCGCCGTCGGCGGGCCGTCGCCGTTTAGTGCCCGGGACGCCAGCTTCGACAACTACGCCCCGGGCTCTCCAAACCTGGAGGGTTCAAGTGTCCGAGTTCATCCCCATGATCGCCAGCTGGGTGGTGGTCTTCCTGCTCGGCAGGTTCGCCGCCGTCCCCGCCACCCGCAGGCTGCGGCGCCGGCTCGCCGGCGCCGTTCGGCAGCTGGAGCACGACCCGCTCACCGGCCTGCTCAACCGGCGCGGCCTGGCCGCCGCGCACGACCGGTGGCAGCGCAAACACCACCGGCCGCTCGCGCTGGTGTTCCTCGACCTCGACGACTTCAAGGCCGTCAACGACACCCACGGCCACCACGCCGGTGACGAGCTGCTGATCGAGGTCGCCCACAGGCTCGCCGAGATCGCGGACCTCTACGGCGGCGCCGCCGCGCGCCGTTCCGGCGACGAGTTCGCCGTCCTGCTTCCCGCTCACCGCGACCTGGAACGCACCGTCGATGCGATCGTCGCCGTCGTCAGCCAGCCCGTGAGGATCAGCATCGACGGCACCGCGGTGGAGCTCCCGGCGTCAGCCAGCGCCGGCGTGTGCATCAGCGAGCCGTCCGACGACCTCGACACGCTGCTGCACCGCGCCGACGTCGCCCTCTATCACGCCAAGCACACGTGGCGGCTGTTCGTTATGCACCGGCCGGGCATGGCCATGCCCGAGGCCCGGCATCGGCAAGGCCCACGCCGCCGCGACCGCCGCGAGCAGCAGCAGGTGATGCGATGACCCGCGAGTTCGGCTGCCAGATCTGCTCCCATGTCCTCAACCGGCGTGCTGACGAGCACGGCCTGGCCGTGTACGAACACCCGCTGATCCTCGGCCTGGTCGACCACCGGCCGGTGCCGGTGCCGGCCGAGCGGCTGACCGGCCTGCGCAGGCTGTGCGACTTCTGCGGGTCCGGCAGCGACCCGCTGCTGTTCGTCTACCGCACGCACCCGATCAGCGCGCTGGCCGTGGGCGCCGGTGTCGAACACGTCGAGTACTACGGCACCCGCTGGTCGGCATGCGACATGTGCTCCCACTGGCTCACTGTCGGCGACGCCGGCCGGCTGCTGGACCGCGCGGCCACGGGCAGCGGCCTTCGCCGCGACGCCGCCGGGCTCGCGATCACCGGCCATCTGCAGCGTGTCGTGCTCGACAGCCTGCTGCCCGGCCGGGTGCTGATCACGACGGGCCGATGGCCGTCGGCGGCACCCGCCGCGCGGCTGCTGCCGAAGGTCCGCGACCGGCTGGCCGCGCTGCTGCGCGGCCCCGACCACATCGACACTCCGCCGCTGGAACCGGTCCGGCATGACCTCGCATCAGGCCTGGACCAGGCCCGGCTGTACTACGTCGACGCCCACTTCAGCCAGATGGTCCAGCACGCCACGGCCGCGCTGCCGCCCACCACGGCCGCCGCTGCGCTCGCCCCGGCTGACCACGGCCTGCTCACGTGGGCGGAGCCGGTCGCGGGAGCGGCGGCGGCGAGCTGGACGGCCGGCCCCGACGGATGGGAGGTCGTCGAGTACGCGGGCCTGGGTGCCGAGGGCCGCCCGGACGAGGCCGTGCAGCACCTGCGGGCCGCCGTCGGCTGGCTCATGCCGATACGGACGTCGCATCTGCGGCGCGGGCAGCTGGCCGCCGGCAGCCACCCTGCAGCGGCCCTGCTCACGACGTGGCTGCTCATCGGCCAGCAGTCGGTCGCCGACGTCGCGCCTGCCGAGGTTGATCCGGCGATCCGCAAGGCCTACCAGCGCGCCAGGCGGCCCGCACCGGACGTGCGGCTCATCCGCATCCGGGGCACCGCAGCCGTACGGCCGCCCGCTGCATCGGCAGCGCACGGCGAGCAGGTTCGCACCCACCGGTGGTGGACGTCGGGGCACTGGCGCAACCAGGCCCACGGACCGGGCCGGGCGCTGCGCAAGCCGGTGTACATCAGCCCGTTCCTCAAAGGGCCCGCCGATCTGCCGATCCGGCACTCGACCACGGTGCGGGTCCTCGGCCGGACAGGTGCCGACACCGACGGCCCCACCGGTACGGCTGCGCCGTAACGCACCGCCACGTGCGTGGCCGCAGCCCGCGGCACCCGGCGCCCATACACGCAGCTCCTGGATGGGCTGCCACAGCCCGCGGCGGTGTCCCTGCGCGGGCGTCGCCGCGGTCGCGGCAGGCATGGCCCCGCTCTACAGCGGCACACCTGGCCGCCGCATGACACCGATCGTTAGTACGAGGAGACTTACATGATCCAGAACGATGTACTTCTGAGCCTTGTCTTCCAGACCGAAGCCGAGGCGGACCTGCACGGCTGGGACGCCCCACCGAACCTGATCATCTTCCGGCAGCGCGGCCCCGTGATCAGCGCGAATGTGGTCACGACGCCCGAGCCCATCGCCGACGCGGCCGGCTACCTGGAAGAGCTCGCCTGGGCGGTCACCGCTCACCCGATCGTGGGTGCCAGCTTCGTGTCGGGCCTCGGTCCGGGCGTCGTCGGCCTGGGCGTGGTGACCGAGGCGTGGGCCGTGTCCGATCCCACCGCGCTCGAACAGGTGCGCAACTCCCGGCTTACCCGTCCGATCAGCCGTCACCCGCAGCGGCAGGAGGTGCGCATCATGTCGGCTGCCCTCCCCGGCCGGGACCTGTGTGTCCAGCGCATCCGAGGCAGCGAGCCGGCGGTCTTCTACGACTCGGCCGACGACGCGTTCGGTCTTCGCGTCGAGGGTCGGGTGCCCGCATCGCTCAGGGCCTTGCTGAGCGCCGTCCACGCCCACAGCCTGAACTAACGCTGCCTGTGCCCACTGCGCTGAAGACGTAGGTCCGGGAGGCTGAATCTCTAGAACAGGCGACCACACCCGCCCGGATGCGGGAACCATTGCCGTGGCGGCCCTGCCAGTCTCGGCCCGTGATGCCAGCGCGTCGGAGTCGAGCCGGCCGGGCCGCTTCGGCCGGGTTGGTAATTAGGTCGCGGCAGGTAGCGCACCCGGCCGTCGTCGGGGTCTAGGTATCCCATCGTGCGCTGCGAGGGCGGGCCCGCGCCAACGTCGGCGGCATCTGTCTGGCCGGATATCTCGTTGCCGGCCAAGCCCGGCCGGATGCCGACGGCGCTGTACCCGCGACCGCCCAGGTCAGCAAGCCAGGCATCGATCGGCCTGCGCCAGGCAAGGGATGCCACGCTGTCGCAGGGTCGCCAGCCATGTGCTCACCGGAGCGCGGCTCGGGCCAGTGCGCCCAGGGGCAGGTAGAAGTCCAGTCGGTCGGGGACGTTGTCCTCACGGACTGCCATGACACCGCAGACGATCGCTGCTCCGTTGGGCGTCCGTATCACGCCGTGCAGGCGGCGCAACCGTTCCAGTGACGCCACGGTGCACGGTACGGCCTGCGGGAAGACGGGGGCATCCGGTGGCAGCCGTATGCCTCTACTCCGCGGCCGGCTATAGGACGCCCAGCGCGGTCTCCAGCCGCACGTCGCTCGGTTCGCCAAGTTCAAGCGCCAGCTCGTAGAAGCCGCCGAGCCAGTTGTCGGCGAGCGTGAAGTCCGCGGACTCGATCACCTGGCGATCATCCACCCCAGCACATGGGCACCCGATTCACCAGCCGACTCCTTCACCGTGGCTGGTCGCGGCCTACCCCGTCCCGTCCGCCCGCCGGATCTCCCGCTGGCCGCTGTCAGCGGCCGTTTGCACCGCATCAGGGGCAAGCCGCTTGCCCGAGAACATCACCGGCACTCGAACTACCGATAGGAAGCCAGATCCATGAGGAAGCTATGGGCGCTGCCGTTCGCGTCGCGCCAGAGCAACGACGCCTTCCCCGGCCATCAGGGACCGTCCTGCCACACATGCGCCGCATACCAGTCCGACCGGCATCGTCGCGCCGAGCAGTCACCGATGCTCCGCGACCTGCGAAACCGGCTCTACAAGTCGCCGCACGCCGCCACCTACCTGTTCGAAGCCCGCTACTCACGCTGGGCGTGCACGCAGGGAGCCCACGGCCCGCTGCAGGAGCACGGGCCCGTTTGACACCCACCACGGCGGCCGACCGTCCCGCGCGGCAGATACCCGCGGGCCCGCGGCCCTGACCTCCACCCGCCGAAGGAGACACACGCAGTGACACTGTTCGAAACGATCGTCTACCACAACAACGAGACGCTGTTCATCCCATACAAGGACGGCCAGCGACTGACCGCGGCCATGTCGCACTGGCGCGACCTGCCTGCCGCCACGCAGCCCGAGACGCTCGCGGAGTGGGCGTTCCACATCTACAACGCAGACCTCGAACAGCTGGAGCGGGAGCGATCCGGCCCCGACGGGGAGCTGGCATTCCTCAACGCCTACGTCTACCGGCTGCTCGGGCTGCGATCGCTGTCGGTCGGCGACGTGCTCGCGGTGACCGCGGACACGGGCCGAACACGGTGGCTGGCATGCGAGACGCTCGGCTGGCGACGTATGACGCCTCCGCCCAACACCTCCGGCCGCCCGCTGCCGGCGCAGCAGGTCTGTGCACGACTTCGTGTTGGCGGGACCGGCCGATGACCCGGCAAGTCTCCAAAGCCGCGATCGACGCGCTGGCAGACATGGAACTGCCGATGATCTTCCACGCGTTCGCCCTCCTCAAGGCCTCCGCGGAAGAGGCCGGAGTTCCTTTCGCCGCAGCGTGGCAGCTCGACTTCCACACCGGAGCAGCACCCATGTGGCGCATCGTGGACTTCGGCGCCGACCGCGACCCGGACGGCACCGGCAACACCGCCGTCGCACTGCAGGCGGCCACCGTTGCCGCACTGCACCTGGAACTGACGGCCTACCGCCTGGCCGTCCTGGGCATGACACAGATTCGCCACACGGGCTGCAGCGAGCACTTGATGGCACCGGCTCGGCGGCAACGACCGCCCATGACCGCCCGGCGATGACCTCCGCCCGGGCGTCTTCGCGACACCGGCGGAGACAGCCGACGGCGCCCACGCCCTGCCTGCTCGCTCGCAGCCGGCCCCTGGAAGCGGCCCGCCAAGGTACGCCTCAGCCCGCAACTGAGCCGGCTGCACGCAGCACGGCGGCCTGACGGGTCCTTCGCACCGGACAGATCGCCGTGCCGGGCGTGCGGTTCGCCGCCCTGATCACGCGTGCAGAAATCCGGCGGCAGGCCCGCAGGCTTCAACACCTTCCTTGCGCTCGACGGCGAGAGATCGCCGAAAGACGGGTCGAGCGCCCCACCATCTGCAAGGAGTTCGTCATGGACGACAACGTGTTCTTCTTCGACCTCGAGTGGGTGCTGCGCCTGGCGTCGCACGCCGCGGTGACCCCTTCAAGCGGGCCGTGCAATGAGCACCCCGACGGCGAATGCCCGGGATCTCTGCTGTGGGTGTCCGACGACACGGGCGTCTACCTCGAGTCCAACGGGCTGCCTGCGGCCGAGTTCGGCCCGGGCACCAGCTCCCTGATCTACGCACGGGGATGGGAGCCGGGCGGCGAGCACCAGGACCCTGACAGCCCGTTCGACGGCGGCTTCGTCAGCCCCTTACACCTGCGGTCGGCGACCGAGCCCGCGACCGCACTGCTGAAGCGGATGCGTGCTTCCGGCTTCCGTTTCATGTACCTGCGCCTGCCCGACGACGACGTCATCGAGGTCGGCTTCGCCGAATCCGCCGAGCTGCACCCGCAGCGCCCGGTCACCGCTGAGGAAGTCGCCCGGCGGCGGCAGACGCTCATCGAGAACATGCGGGCCACCGCGGACGGCGGCAAGTTCACGATCATGAACATCCATGCAGACAGCGAACTTCCGACCTCCATGCTCTACACCGTCGGCCTGACCGCAGCTGGCCAACCTGAACTGCTCACCGTCGGCCTGGCCGTCGACGTCGCCCACCACATCCTCAACGACCTCGGCGAGTCCATCCGGGCAGGCGAGCGCAGGCTGCACCACGCCCAAGTCCTGACCGACGTCCTCGACGGCTTCGACGTGTGCGTGATCGAGGCGGACATGCATCTCCCCGGGCGGCTGGTACCCGGCATGGCGTACGAGGTCTTCGGCCGGCGCAACGTGCGGTTGCAGCAGATCGTATGGCCCGACGCGCTGCACCAGTTCCCGTGGGACAGCGGGTTCGACAGCGGACTCGTCCAGCCCGTGATCGGCCGACCGGCCATGCGCTAGCCGTCCGGCCGGTGTGCCGCCGCCTGCTGCCTCTGGCAGGCGGCGGCCGTGTCCGAACTCAGCATCCCGACTTTCATCACGCCAACACCGCGCCGCCCGCCGGAAGTTGCGGTACATGATTCGCAGCCAGCCGCCCACGGCAACAAACGTGTCCAGCGTTGGCGGCGGCTACCTGCCGTCACCGCACGCAGTGATTGCTTCTTTCGCCTTTGGCTAGGGCCCGCCTGCGGCGACGATTCGACGAAATCGTCGTGAGCACTTGGAGCAATG
The DNA here is from genome assembly GCF_016862575.1 of Catellatospora bangladeshensis. Lineage (GTDB taxonomy): Bacteria > Actinomycetota > Actinomycetes > Mycobacteriales > Micromonosporaceae > Catellatospora > Catellatospora bangladeshensis. Next base: position 167,647 of record NZ_BONF01000017.1, read on the forward strand.
AGCAGATCCGCGCCGTTGTGGCGCTTCGCGACGCCTGCGCGGTGTTGACCTTGGTAATCCAGGCGGTGACCGCGCGGGCGTGGTGCACCGAGTGGTTGTCGGTGACGATCACGATCGGGTCTGCGACGTCGCGCAGCAGCCTGGCACGGCTGGAAGATCTTAGGTTCGGTCTAGGTCAGCGGTACCTCTACGGCGAGGAACCGGATGTTGGCCGCGTTCAGAGCGCGGACAGCCGCCGTCCCTTACCGCCTAGCACTGACCAGCACCATCACGACCGAGATAATCGCCCTGACTGTCGCCGAGGCCCGGTGCCTGATCAACACGCTGCGCTTCGCGCCACCCGACATCGCCCGCCTGCTGCGCTGGTCTCGACTGGTGACGCCGACACCGAGACCGTCGCACGGATCAGCCACTTCGCCGCTGGAGACCGGTCACGGAACTCGCCTGCTCCACTGATCACGACATCACCCAGCTAAGGCCCGGCGCACTTTTCGATAGCTGTACCTTTAATCACGTCATACGCTAACTTGTAAGCATTCGTTGAATTTGAGAAGTTCTCCTTGTGAGTTAACTTCGTTCTCAGCGGCCTCACGTGGACATAGCCTGCCGGGCATCTCCTCTTTGGAAACGCGTCCGTCGATTGAAGGGCTTATGAAGCGAACGTCACGCGTGCTGGTTATTGGCGCCCTCATCCTCGCAGCCACCGGGATAGTTGCGGTTGAACCTGCGACAGCAGATTCACCGTCGCGTGAGCCACAGTGCCGAAAGCAGGGTTCCGCAGCCGGGGGAACCACCACCGCCGACAATCTTAGTAATGCCATAGCGGCACTCACCCGGTCAGGACTGGGAGGCGAGGCCCTAGAGGAAAAGATTGCATCCGATTGGTGCCTAAAGAAGGTTTCAGGCACCGACGGTGCCACGCAAGTCTCCTCGCGGGGCGTTAGCGTCCTAACGGAATCCGAATTCTCCATACCCAATGACGTCGGCATCTACAATGTGGCGCTGTACAAGGATCAGTATTCTAATCACTTCTACGCTTCTGGCGTATTCGAATGGAACAACTCGAACTACTCCAAGGATGCCACGGATTTTCTCTGCAATGGCGAGAACGTAGGTGGCCTCGACGGCGTAGGTATCCGCGTTACGGGCCCTAGCTCAGGTTACTTCCATTTCGCGTCGTCTCTAACCTACTGGGGAAACCCCAGTATGGACCAGTATCCCAATGACCACGGCACTCAGACGATCAGCGCCACTCGGAGTTCTGCTCCGGGCGGCGTATCGCAGAATGAGTTCGGGGTCACGTTCATGCTGCAAGACGAGTTGATGGGGCTGAAAACCCCGGACTTGCCGCCCTTTGACGGTCACTACGCGTGCTCTATAGGCAACCTTGTAGAATCCAAATATGACTTCAATATGCATGGCGGTGCCATTGTCTACGGCTTCGACCTATTGAACGTCACAGACCCTGAGTGCATCTTCCAAAAGGCATACATGGTCTACGGCCACTCGTACGCGGACTGGACTCCGACCGGATTTCAGGCCAGTAGAGACGGATTCGGAGCCAGCTGGAGCGTAGTCGACAAGAGTTGGCAGGCTGGCGCGGTCGAATCCAATGCCTACAACGTCTGCCGCAATCGAACTTCTGCTCCCGGCAGCGCTGAATATGTACTGCCAGACCCAGACGTAAATCAAGGTTCGGATCCAAGCGGCGGCTCGGATCCGAGCGGCACCATCAGCCGTGCAGAGCCGGCGATGGCGAGAGACAACGGCGACAACAGCATGACTGTCTGGCGTTGGTCCTCCAACGGTAGCGGATTCAACCGCACCACGAGTTACGAATCCGGCACCTTCCAGTTATCTGCGGTAGGTGATCGTGTCGCTAGTGGCGACGTCGATGGCGACGGGAAAGACGATATCGTCATGGCCTACCAAAACCCAGACGCGGAGAATACATTCAGCTTCCACGTCTGGAAGAATGGGAACTCCTACGCCGGAAAGTGGTATACGTCCTCGACATTCTCGCTGGTCCCGGTGGGCGGTCGACTCGTCGTCGACGACTTTACCGGAGACGGCAAAGCCGAACCAGCTCTCGTTCGAGATGATGGCGACGGGACCATGACGATCTGGCGATGGCAGTCCACTGGATCTTCATTCCAGCGGATCACAGATTGGAGCGCCGCTAGCGGGTTCGACCTGGCCAATGTTGGCGATCGTGCCGCGAGCGGCGATGTCGACGGAGACGGCAAGGCCGATATCGTAATGGCCTATCAGATCAGTGACGGCACCTTCGGTTTCTATGTTTTCAAGGGAGGAATCACAAATGCCGGACGGTGGTATACCTCTGGCCAGTTCAATTTGAGCGGCGTGGGCGGTCGGCTTGTCGTCGCAGATTTCGATGGGGACGGCAAGGCCGATCCAGCTCTTGCTAGAGACCACGGCGACACCATGACCATCTTCCGCTACCACTCCACGGGCTCGTCGTTCACTCATACAACCGACTATGTATCAGGTACGTTCCGGCTGAGCCAGGTCGGCAATAGAGTAGCTGCTGGGGATGTCGACGGCGATGGCGATGGCGACATCGTAATGGCCTACCAGAACAGTGACGCCACCTTCACCTACCACGTCTTTAAGGGTGGAAACTCATGGGCTGGCTGGTACACCTCAGGGGCGTTTAATCTCAGCGGCGTGGCAGGGCGACTCGTTGTGGGCAATTTCAAATAGTCGAGGCCATTGACGGCACGATGGCGGGTAGCCAGCTGAATGCTTGCGGCCCGCCATCGTGCCTCAGAGCCTGGCCTCAGGCGGGGCCAGGCCGCTGTCCTGCGTGTTAACGTGGCCACAACATCCGATGATCAGGCGACGGTAGCCTCCCCGCATTCGGGCAGCTCGTCCCACGAACCGGCTGCCGTCCTAGGTCTGCGCCTCGTGATCGTGATGGTGGAGCGCTCGTGCCCGACCATCACCAGGTGGTCGAGCTGTTCGGCGATCACCGGTGCGGGCGCGGCGAAGCGGCGTACCGCCAGCTCGTCGATGATGACTTCGTAGGTGGGTGGGGCCATCGGGTCGTTCGAGTACGACCTGGCGGTCGCCACGGGCTTCCAGTGCCCTGGCGTGGCTATAAGTTGCTTGGTCCGGGCGGTCCATCAGTACACGCGCTTCGGTGTACGACGGTAGTAGCCCGGGCAGGTAGACCATCTGGTATTCGTGGATCTCACTGGCGCCGACTTCGAGATCGGCGTAGAGCGCTTGGCGCGTTCCCATCTCAGAGTTCACCGACCGGTTCGGTAAGGGCGGTGAGGTGCTGTTCGACCGGATCTGCCGGGAGAACGGCGTCGTGCATCGGCTGACGCAGCCGGCTTCACCGACGACGACGGGGAAGGTGGAGCGGTTTCATCGCAGCCTGCGCGAGGAGCTGCTCAACCACTCCGGGGTGTTCGCGGAGGTGGCCGCGGCGCTGGCGGCCGTCGACGCCTGGGTGGCCGAATACAACACCGCCCGGCCGCATCAGAGCCTGGACATGGCATCTCCGGCGCAGCGGTTCCGCCCGGTCGAGGACCCGGTGGAGATGCCGCTGCGGCTGCCTGTGGGGCTGCGTGAAGCGGTGAACGAGCGTGTGTCGGCGGACGTGGCCGCGATGGCGATGCCGCTGGTCGCGCAGCCGTGGGACGGCGGGCCGGTGGAGTTCGACCGGGTCGTGGCGCCCAGCGGGAACATGGAGGTCCGTGGCAAGCAGTTCTGGCTCGGCCCGGCGCGGTCAGGGGTTTTGGTGACGTTCTGGGCCGACACCGACGTGATCCACCTACTGATCGGCGGGTCGCGGGTGAAGTCGGTGCGGTCGCACCTGTCCGTGACCGACCTGGAGATCCTGGCCCGTGACGGCGGCCGTCGCGCTGGGCCGTCGCCGCTGCCTCCGCCGACGCCCGGGTAACGTGGTGGAGGTGGACCGGACGGTCAACCGGACCGGTTCGGTATCGCTTGGTCAGCACATCGTGCTGGCCGCTGACATCCTCGGCGGGCGCAGGGTGAGCATCAGGGTGGAGGAGCACACGTTGATGTTCTTCGACCCGCAAACCCGTGAGCTGCTGCGCACCCGCCCGAACCCGCTAAGCCCGGCGGAGGTCGCTCGGCTGCGCGGCGCCCGTCCGGCCGGGCCGTCTCCGCAGCCGGTGGACGAGCCGGTGCGGGTGCAGCGCCGGGCCAGCAACAACGGCGTGATCATGGTGGTCGGGCAGAAGGTCGCTCTCGGTCGGGTCCACGCGGGCAAGACACTGACCATCGCCGTGTCGGAGACGCATCTGGCCGTGGAGTGCGACGACGGCGTGCGGACCGTGCGCCGCACCACTGACCAGGCCGTCACCCGGATCAGAGCGCACCGTCCGAGGCTGGTGGCATCCGATGCGTAGATCAATAGGCCGGAAACCCGGAGTGCGTAGACGGCCTTCATGGGTAGGGTCCGGCCATGCGCCTGCGCCAGTACGCGTACTTCGCGTTGAAGTCCGAGGCAGTCTCGGCCTCCGAGATGACCGCGTGGTTGGGCATCGAACCCGACGAGGTCGGGGTGCGCGGCAGTCGCCAGACCGACCCGTTCGTGCGACCGGTATGCCATGTCTGGAAGATCGTCTGCCGCGAACCGAACTTGACCGTGGACGAGCAGATCGAACACATTCTGGATCGGCTGCTGCCGGCTGCCGACCGCATCGGTGGGCTGGCTGCCGAGCCGGGCCGAGACCATGAGCGGACGATCTCCAGCGTTCTGCAGGTCGTGCGGTACTTCGGTGACGAGGACGAGGACTCGACCACCACGCTTGAGCAGGAGTCGCCAGAGCAGCGCAACCTGTTCGGCTGGCACGTCGACGCTCGGGTACTGGACTTTCTACGGCGCACCCACGCCGAACTGGACGTCGACGAGTACGGCGACTGACGGCGTTGCCAGCCGACACAGCACAACGACCCCGCAAGGTCGCAACCATTTCTAGGTCACCGGTCAAGCAGCTACTGGGACGGATCGGTCAAGCAGGAGGGACTAGACACGTCGATGCTCGGCGTATGAGCTTCAAGGCCCATGTCTCACTTGGCGTTGAACTGGCTAGCGAGTTCAACGACCAGCCGTCATAGACGGGATCAGGCTCGCGACAAGCGTAAACATTAGCATCGTTGGTCGTCGTTGTCTGCTGCCAGTTGACCTAAGACGGCCTGGCGGACGTGGACCAGCACGATGCAGAGACCCTCGTCGCGCTCATCCCAACCTCGCTCCGTGTACTGCCAGTTCGCCGGGTCTGCCAGCAACTCGTCTAGGTCCGCGCGGCTCACCACGTCATAACGGCCTGCCCGATCTAGCTCCGGCGTGATCCGGCGAGACTCGATGAGGCCTCGGTCGATGAGACCCAGCAGCGCCTCCGCCAGCACTGGAAGCCGTGGCAGTTTGTCCACCAGCTCCAGATCCGGCAGCCAGTCCCATAAGGTCCCTGGCAACAGATCATGTTCACTGGCGTTGATCAGGAGACACTCCTCCTCGTGACTCAGCTCTCCCAATTCCTGCATGGGCAGATGGTGACATCTCCCCCCGCGACTCGTGCAGCTGGGTTACCTCACCCCAACTCCGCCCGACCAGCGGCAGGCGTTATCGACACCCAGCGCTGCCGTTAGCACGGCCCCCTTCCGTGGACTACCGCGTGTCATCTGCGTTGCAGCGCCTGTTCTGGCATCCCTGTCGCCCGCAGGGCCGACCCCGTTCGTGCAGCGCGGCGTCGGAAAGCAGTTCGCGCATGTCGTCGTTAGCCCATGCTGGCGGCATGGTCACTGCGTGGAGATCAATTGGTGCACCGGCCCGGGCTCCACGGCGAGTCGCCCCGCCATGTTGGCCGCGTTCTGCGCGGGCCCTTTCCAGCGCCCGTTGATGTACCTCGTCGGTTCTGCCGTCGGTGTGCCGGGTTAGGCTGGCGGCCTGAGCGATGCTTCGTACGGCAGCGCGCAGCCGGGGATCGCCGATGTCACCCGTCTGCAGCCGCTGCGGCTCGCGGGTTGCCAGCCGCTCTCTGCGCTCGTGTTCGGCCCGGACCATCCGCACGGTTTCGACCAGGTCGACGGGCCACATCCGCTGGCGGCTGGTGGCGTAGAAGCGCGACACGGCCTGCATGGCATGCTCGAAGTCCAAGTGTCCGACGGCTTCATGCCAGGCCATGACGTCGGACTCGCCGACGGTGCGTGAATCGAATGCGGCGCACTTGGCCAGCACCTTCCCCATCTCGCTCGGCTTCACCCTCGGACCTCTGCACCGGGCGGCCGAACCGATGTCCGTCTTGGCAGGGTCAAGACGGCGGTCTCGGCCACGACCGCAGGCCACCTTAGGCGCCTGCCGCAGGCACGATCCTGGGTCACGGCCTGCACGGCTCGGCTGAAGGCGGCGTGGGCGGCGGTTGCGGGCCGGGCACCGACCCCGGACTGTGCGACGAGCCGGCTGCCGGACGGCGGGCGATTGGCCGGAGCCGGGCATGTCTTCGCTGGTGGCATCAGATTTCTCCTCGTGCTTCACGTTCTGCGAAGATCGCCGCGACGGCCAGACCTGCCTGGACCCGCTGGTCGGCGGTCGACAGGACCCGGTCGTCTTGGGTGGGCAGTTCGTCCAGCCAGCGCCCGGCGCGCAGCCACGTGCCGGGGTGTGCGGTGTAACGGTCCCCGGCACGGCGGCGGGCGCTGTCGTCGCGGTAGCGCTCGGCCCCGATGACGATCGTGTCGAGATCGGCCCTGAAGTCTTTTGCGATCTTGTTCCAGGCGTTGCGGGCGTCCTGCTTAGCCACCCGCTTCGGGTAGGCGGCCCAGAAGCGGTTGAACGCAGCTTCGACCTCGGCTGCTGGGCGCGACGGATGACGGGCCGCCACCGGCGACGGACGGCATACGACGGCACCAGGGTGATCGCCCGGCATGCCGGGCAGTGTCTGCGGCTCGCTGGACGGGCCCGGCAGTGCCGGTGGCCAGGTGGCGATGAGCGAGTGTGTGTCGCTTGCTCCCTGATCCCTGCTCCTTCTTCCCTGTTCCCTGCTCCCTGTTCCCTGTTCCGGACGCTGCAGTGTCGCGACAGTCTCGCGAGCCCCGGGGGAGGCTGCCTGGTCCGGCGTCTGTGACGTGGCCTTCTGCGCAGGCTCGGAGTGCTGTTCCCGGGTGAGGTGGGCGGCTGGCTGGCCGGGTTCGCCGCCGGGCGGCTGGCCGTCGTCGGGTCGTTGGCGGCGGCGGACCTCGATCGTGATGTAGCGGCGGCCGCGGGCGGCGAACCTGCCGGTGCGCCGCCGGTAGGCACTCGCGGCGCACCGCTGTGGAGGCTCTGCTGCCGGGCCCGGCGATGGGGACGGGGACGGCCAGGTGGCGGTGTCGAGTGCGTGGGCACATTCGGGTGTCAGGATCTGGGCGCCGTCGGCGTCGGGTTGCGGGTAGCGCGGTTTGCCGGGCCGATCGATGCGCTGGTGCTCGTCCCACCCGGCGACTTTGAGGTAGCGCCTGCCATCGACGATGTAGCGGATGATGAGGCCCTGCTCGGCGAGGCTCGCGAGGTCGTCGCGAGTGCTGTCGCGGGCTTCGCGGGGGTCGGCTTCCAGGGGGTAGACGGTGCTGGCGATGAGGCAGTGGTTGTCGCGGCCGACGCCGTTGTCGTCGACGTAGGTCCACGTCCCGGCGAAGGTCATCCGGGCTCTGATCGAGACCTTCGCGAGGGTCTCGCTGGCCCAGAACTCCGGTTTGATGGTCCTGATCCTGCCCATGCTGTTCTCCTTACCTGTTCAGTTGTCGCCGGTACGCGGGCTGCATGGAGCCGGGGGCATCGGCTGGTGGCAGGCGGCGCGGCCCCTGGCGGTGGTCAGGGGCGGAGCCGGCCTGCGGGGTGGGTGGTCAGACTGGTGAGCAGTTCGTGGGCCAGCTGGGCGGTGCTGTCGGACATTTCGAGCCCTGCCTGGTGCAGGTCGCGGGTTAGCACGGCTAGGCGGTGCCCGACGGCGTCGGCGTCGCCGTGCGCGGCCGCGGCGCGCATCGCACGTCCGGCGAGCTCCTGCGACAGCGGGTCGACGGCGCACGCCGCGTCGAGCAGGGTGCGGGCCTGGTGCGGGTCGGTGTCGGCGTACATGGCCGCGGTCTGTGCGTAGATGCTCAAGGTGCAGCGGCGCACACGTTCCTCGTCGACGGTGCTCCACTCGTACAGGCATCCCTGTGCCAGCGGCCCGGTGATCTCGGCGAGCGCGGCGTGCAGGTGTTTGAGCCGGTGCTGGTCGTCGGGTGCGGCGGCGACCTGGGCGTATTCGTCGGTGATGGTCCACCAGTCGGCGGCGACGATGTCGGGGTTGAGCCGGTAGCGGCCGCCGGTGTTGACGACTGGTTCGAGGCGGCTGCCGTCGTGGCTGGGTCCGGCGACGGTGCGGATGACGCGGCGCAGGTTCGCCAGGTTGGTGGACAGGCGCTCGCTGGCCCGGGTGACGGTCGCGTCGGGGTAGATCGCTTCGAGGATGTCGGCGATGGGGGCGCCGTCGCGGTGCATGACGAGGTAGACCATGAGTTCGGTGGCGGCGGTGCGCAGCCTGGGTGCCGGTTTTCCTGCTTGGTCGAGAACGGCGGGGGTGCCGAGCACTCTGAGGCGGACGGGCGGCTGGTGGCCGTGTTCGGCGCGGCTCGGCGGCCGGGCGGGCGGTCCTGGTGCGGCGGCAGCCGGGGGCGTGGTCGCGGGCTGGTGGGGTGCGGGGTGGTCGCCGTGGGCTTCGCGCAGTACTGCGAGGGCTTGTGTGGCGGTGGCGGTGTCCAGGACTGCGAGGCGGTGTGCGGTGGTGTCGGTGGTGCCGTCGGCGGCGACTTCGAGGGTGGTGCCGCGGGGCCATTCGCCGATGATGACGGTGCCGATGCCGACGGATTCGCCGAGGGCGACGGCGGTGGCAAGGCGTGTGTGCCAGCGCGGGTCGGGGGTTCCGGCGATGAGCAGCAGTTGCGGCAGCGGTTCGGTGTAGGCGTCGGGGTTGTGCAGGTCGGCGGCTTCGGTGGTCTGGGCGTCGGCGATGATCCGCGACCGGCGGATGATCTCTTCTTCGAGGTGGGCGACGGCTTCGCCGATGGTTTCGGTGACGTGCAGGCGCCGGATGGGGGTCACCAATTGCGAGCCTGGGCCTAGGAGCATGTGGAGGGTGTCGGTCGGCATGACGGCCTGGCCTTGGGCGTCGGGGTCGCCGTGGTGGCCGGAGGACAGGGTCGCCACGAGCATGCCGCGGGCTGCGTCCAGCGCGCCCGGCCCGACCAGTCCCAGTCCCGCGGTCAGTGGCAGGTCACCGGCTCCTGCGAGTTCGGCGCCTGTCGGCCCGCTGGCGGGTGTACCTGTGTCGGGGGCATCGGCGGGTGGCCGCCTGCGTAGCGCCTGACGGATCAGGATCAGCCACGTCGGCTGCTCGGGTGGCGGCGGTACCGCGGCCAGGTCGACGGCGGCCTGCGGGACGTAGTAGGCGCGGCGGCGCCGCCACACCAGCGCGGCGGCGGCAGCGAGCGCCGCGGCGAGCCCGACGGGCGTCCAGCCGCCCGGCAGGGGGATGCCGTCCTCGGCGCGGCCGGCGGCCGGTTCCGCTTCGGCTGCCTTCGAAGGCTGGCGGTGCTGCGGGGTGCGGTGCGCGGTCTGCTGTGTGGTGCCGGCCGCGGGCGGGCTAGGCATCGGTGATGGTGCTGGAGCGACGTCGGCGGGTGCGGCCGGGGCGGCGGCAGGCGCTCGCTGTGGGACCCGATCGTGGGCCGGTGCTGGTGGCGCCGGTGCATGTGCGGCGGTCGGGGGCTTGGCGTCGTCGGGTAGCCGCAGGTCCCATCTCGGGTAGATGAGGTCGCAGTCGCGTAGTGTGCCGCCGGCCTTCGGGAAGTGGCGGTGGAGGTTGAGTTCGCAGATCTCGGGCCACCGGTCCGGGTCGCCTAGCCACCCCCCGGCGATCTTGGACATGGTGTCGTTGGGGCGGACGATGACGTGGTAGCGGTGTCCGCGCACGACGAAGCGGACGCCGGTGTCCTTGCCGCCGGCGGCGATGGTCCCTGGCGCCGGCGGGGCGGCCGTCGGGCGTGTGGCCGCCTGCCCGGCGGGAGGTTCCATGGCCGTGGCGTGGGTTGCCGTGGCTGCAGGCGGTGCTCCTCCGGCGGGAGGTGCGGCCAGGGCCTGGGCGGGGGCGGCGAGGACACCGGCGATGAGCAGCCCCGCCAGCGCCCGCAGCGGACCCCGGCTGTTACCGGCCGGTCCTGGCCGCGGGTTGCGACTGCGGTGCAGCGCGGCGATGACGTGGATGGCGAACTGGGCCCAGATGATCCATCCGGCGATCGCGGCGGCGTCGGTGTAGACGGTGTCGGGCAGCGGGCTGGTCAGCCACTGCCCTACCTCCCCGCCGCTCGGGATGTGGTCGGGCAGCGGCCAGCCGGCGGTGGCGGCGAGCAGTGCCGGCACCCCGATGAGCAGCGCGAGCAACGCCAGGAGGCTGGCGACGCGGCCTGCCAGGCGTGGGGCGGGCATGTCAGGGGCCTCCGATCGGGTCGGCGGTGTATGGCTGTGCCGCCGCGGTCGCGGTCACGGTGACTTGACCCCCGAGGCCGAACACGGTGAGCAGTGGCACGGACTGTCTGCTGGTTGCGGTGACGGTGATCCGGTTGCCGGTGACTGTCGCGGTTCCGGTGGCACCGGCGGCGGCGAGGTGCGCCTCGGCTGCGGTGCTGGCTAACCCGGGTTGCAGGACGAGGCGTCCGTTCGTGCGGTAGGCGGTGAGGTCGATGTGCTGGACGCCGGCGCGGGCGGCTTCGGCCGCGAGGCCGGCTGCGCGGACTCGGGCGGCTTGGACCTGCGCGAGTGCTACCACGGTGAGTGCGAGGGCCACGGCCAGGACGCTCATGGTGGCGGTCCACGCCGCTATCGCACCCCGGTCTCGGCGGCTGCAGCGGCGCGTCATGGAGTGGGCTCCTGTCGCCAGCGGTCGATGGGGCTGGTGGCGCTCTGCCGGGTGGTGATCTGTGCGGGCAGGCCGATGCCGGTCAGGTGGTGCAGGTCGGCGGTGCAGGCGACGGTGACGGTGACGGCACCGCCTCTGGCGAAGCGGCTGGTGTCGACGGTGACGGCGATGCTCTGGCACAGCCCGGCCAGCGCGGTCGTGGCGCTGTCGTGTGCGGCATCGCCGGCCAGGCCGGGAGTGCGTTGCGCGGCGGCGGCGCGGGCGGCGGCCGATGCAGCCGAGGTGACGTCGATGTGGGCGGCTCCCGCGCGCAGGCACACGAGGATCAGCAGGACTCCTACCAGCAGTATCGGGACTGCCAGCGCGAGTTCGACCGCGGTCGAGCCCTCGTCGGCGATACGCCGGCCCGCGGGCGGTGGTGTCGCACTGGGTCGCTGGGCGGTAGTGGTGTGCGGCCGCTGTCGGGCTGCCCCGTGCATGGGTCACCTCCTTGGGTCGGGTCAGGGCTGGGGTGACCAGCGTTCGGTCGAGCCGCTGGCCGTGTACGCCACGGGCAGGACACCTACGGGCGTGGGGATGGTCGCGGTGACCGTGGCGGTGGTGGCCTGGGCGTCTTTCGTGACGGTGACGTGGATGCCGGTGGCGGCGCCGCCGAGGTCGTCCATCTGCTGCCAGGCAGCGGACTGCGCGGCGGTGGGGTCGCCACCGATGACCCGGGCGCTGTTGACGGCGGCCTGTGCGGCGGCGCGGGCGGCGTATGAAGCCTGCGCCCAGGCGAAGCCGTAGCCGACGGCGGCCAGCAGCAGTATGAGGATCGGGGCGGCGACTGCCCATTCGACGGCGGCGGCGCCGCGGTCGGGTCGGTGGCGCATCAGAAGCCCCAGCTGTCGAGGACCGCTTCCACTCTGGTGCGGTAGGCGATCATCACGATGAGGACGAGGGCGGCGGCCAGTCCGATCGCGATCGCGTACTCGGTCGAGAACGCGCCCCGGTCGCTTGCTGCCGTACGGCGGGCACGGGTGGCCGGTGTCGTGGCGGGCTTCATCGCGGTCTCCTCAGAGGGTGTCGAATGCGGCGGTGATCAGGAAGACGGCCAGCAGCCCGGACAGCAGCATCAGCGGGGCGGCCATCCGTTCGGTGGCGGATGCAGCGCGGGTCTCGGTATCGGCGGTGATCTTCTGGGCGAGGGTGTCGGCGCGGGCGGTGATCGCCGTCCGGATGCGGGTGCCTTCGCCGGAGGCCAGGCGCAGACTGGTCGCCAACTGCCGCAGCGCCGGGACGTGCAGCCGTGTGCCGAGCTCGTCGACGGGCTGCCACAGCGGCAACTGCCCGGCTCTGGCGGTGGCCAGCGCCACACGGATGCGGTCGGCTGCCCAGCCGGTGCACACCGATGCCGCATCCCGCATCGCCTGCTCCACCCCGGCGCCCGCGGCAAGCGCCGGGGCGACGAGGTCCAGCATCGTCGACAGGGTGTGCTCCGTCAGCAGCCTCCGGGCCGCTGCGGTGCGCCTCACCCGCAGGTCCGGTATCAGGTATCCGGCTGCCGCGCAGGCCAGGCTCATCCACGTGGGCAGCACAAGGCCCGGGCCTGCGCCTACGAGGCCGAGTAGGGTGAACAGGCCCGCGGGTGCGGCCAGGCCGATGGTGGCGTAGGTGAGCTGCGCGGCGACGTGGGCGGCCGGGTCCGTCTCGCATACCGCCAGATCTGCCAGCAGCCGCGCCGGCGGCAGCCCCCGCTGCTGCAGCGCCTGCACCAGCCTGGCCCGGCGGCCCGGCAGCGGCGTGCCGATCCGGGGGCGGTCCAGTGCGGCGGCCAGCGGCCTGCGGGGCGGGAACAGGCCCCAGGCGATGACGGCAAGGCCCGCGCCGACCCCGGCTCCCGCGAGCGCGATGTGCCCGATCACGGCCGGCTCGCCCAGGCCGGGTTCCGCCACTGCGGCGCCGCCGCCGGTGTGGCCGGGGTCGTGGTGGTGAGGATGCGCGGCATGTCGGCGATCGCCGCCAGCCGGTGCATCCACCACAGGCATCCCCCGGCGGCGGCGCCCATCAGCGCCAGGCGCAACTGGCCGCCGGCGGTGGCGTACCCGGCGAGGAAGTCCGCGGCCAGCAGCTGCAACCCGGCGACGACCGCGACGATGACGGCGGTGACGATCCGGGCCGCCGAGCGGCTGCGGGCCCGAGCTGCTGCGATGCGCATCCGGGCCGCGGCCTGCCGTCGCGCGGTGACCGCGACGGCGTCGAGGCTGCCGGCGATGTCCCGCGCCGGGCGCGTCGCCGCATACAGCAGCACGGCCGTGACCAGGTCGACCGTCGGGTCGGCGAGGTCGTCGGCGAACTCGCGCAGCACCTGGTGCAGCGGCAGGCCTCGGCGCAGCTGAACAGCCAGGGCGGTCAGCTGCGGGGCGAGCGCGGTCGGGGCGGTCTGCGCGGTCTGCATGACGGCCTGATCGAGGCCCCGGGCGGCGCGCATCGTCCCGGCGAGGTCCTCGGCCCAGGACGCGACGGCTTCCATCCGCGCCAGGCGCTGCTCGTGGGCGCGGTCGCGGCCCAGCGCCCGCGGCAGGGTCAGCGCGGCGACCGCGGCCAGCAGCCCGCCGACCGGCCAGCCCGTCAGCACGGCCACGACCAGCCCGCAGACGGCGGCCGCCACCGCCCGGGCCGTGGTCACCCCGGTCCGGTCCAGCAGCCGCCTCTCGCGCGCCACCTCCCGAGTGGACCGGGGCAGGCGGGTCCGCAGGGCCGTGACCACAAGCCAGATCCCGGCGGCGAAACCCGCCGCGGACAGCATTGCCAGCGCTTGCATGCTCACCACCGGCCGGTGGTGTCCAGGACAGCAGGGTCCATGCCCGCGGCGACGAGGTCGGCGGCGGTGGCGGCCCGCAGCGGAGCGGCCGCCACCGCACGCCGGTCCGGGCCTGGGGCGTAGACCTCGTTGGTGTAGACGTCACGGCCGTCGGCGTGCAGCACCTCCCGCACACTCGACACCACCCGGGTTCCGTCCGGCGCGAACGCCAGGTGCACGATGAAGTGCACGGCGCCCGCGGTGAGCATCGCCGTCGATTCGAAACTCAGCCGCTCCGGCGCCTGTGCCGCGTACGTCATCAGGCGGGTGATCGCCTGCCCGGAGCTGGACGCGTGGATCGTGGCAAGCGACCCGTCGTTGCCCTGCGACATGGCGTTGAGCAGCGGCAGGACCTCGCTGCCGCGGGCCTCGCCGACGATGACCCGGTCCGGTGCCATCCGCAGCGCCCACCGCACCAGCTCCGCCTGGTCGACCGCGCCCCGGCCCTCGAGGTTCGGTTCCCGCGCCTGCAGTGCGACGCAGTCCGGGTGGTCGGGGTCGCCGTCCAGGCCCAGTTCGTAGGTGTCCTCGATCGTGATGATCCGCTCCCGGGCCGGGATCGCCCTGGCCATCGCGCGCAGCAGGGTGGTCTTGCCGGTGTCGGTGCCTCCGGCGATGACCACGTTGCGGCGGGCGGCGACGACCGCGGCCAGCAGCCGCGCGAGGGGAACGCTCATCGCGCCACGGGCGACGAGGTCGTCGAGACTGACGCGCAGCAGCTGGTGGCGGCGGATCGACAGCGACGGCCGCTGCGCCAGGGCCTGCACCGCGAACAGCCGCGCCCCGCCGGGCAGTTGCAGCGACAGCCGCGGCTGGGCGAAGTCCCACCGCCGCTCCTCCCCCGCACCCTCACGGCCGGCGGCAAGCAGCCGGATCGTCTCGATCAGCTCGGCGTCGCTGGCGGCGACCGGCGGCGCCTGCGCCTTGCTGCCGTCGGTGCGCCGCACCCACACCTGGTCGGCGCCGTTGGCGAAGATGTTGGTGATCTGCGGGTCGTCCAGCAGCAGCTGCAGCCCACCGGCCGGGGTCAGCAGCCGGATCGCCTGTGCCTTGGCCGCTGCGATCAGCGGCGCGGCAGGCAGCGCCCGGCCATGTTCCAGGGCGTCGGCGCCGAGGTCGTCGATCGCCGTGTCCAGCAGCCGGCCCAGCCGCGCAGCCCACTGCTCGGCGGGCAGGCCGTCGAGTTCGGCCAGGCGCGGTCGGAGGCGTTCGCGCAGCTGCCGGGCTAGCATCAGCTGCCCGCCGTCAGAATGCGCGCTCGCGGTGGTGGTCAGGTCACGGGCAGGATGCGCCACCGGTCCTCCTCAGTGTCGAAGCCGGCCGCCGGCTCACCGCCGGACGGGGCGAAGGCGGCGGTGCCGGTGGCGGATTCAGGTACCTCGTCGAGGTCGTAGGGGCCCGGTTTGACCAGCGGCCCGGCCTCGTGCAGCACCTGGGCCAGCAGCGCGGCCCTGCGGAACAGGCCGAACAGCCGCCAGTGCCGCGACCACCGCTCGCCGCGCAGCAGCGGCCCGGCGAGCCGGTCGTGCGGGACCTGGCCGAGGTGCGGCATGCCGACGGCGGCGAGGATCTCGCCGCTGCCGAACGGTCCCCTGCCGACGGTGGCCAGCCAGACCTGCCCGCCGGTCGCGGCCTTGACCGCATCGGCGTGGCCCTGTACGAGCGCGAGCTCGGCCTCGACGGGGCGGGCGACGATGATGACATGGTCGGCGGCGGCCAGGAACCCGCCGCATGCGCCGCCGCGTTCCAGCCGCCCGACGTCGGCGATGACGACGTCGGCGGTCGGGATCGCACCCGACCGGTCGGCGGCGACCTGAGCGGCCCGGCCGTTGTCACGGGCCTGCCCGGCGACGACGTCGACACCGATCGGCAGTCGGATCGCGTGCTCGCGGGCACGCCAGGCGTTGCCCCGGCGAAGGTCCTGCGCCAGCGACCAGAGGCCGGGCAGTTCGAAGAACTGCCAGTAGGCGCCGATCTGGCCGCCTGCGGGGTCGGCTTCTAGCAGCACCGGTCCGGGCTGGCCGCCAGGCCACGTCGCCGCGAGCGCTAGCGCGAGGGTGCTGGCGCCGGGTGAGCTTTTGAGGCTGCCGACGACGACGAGCATCAGGCGGCTCCCCACACGATGACGGCCACGTCGGTGCTGCGGGGCACGCCCAGCAGCGGGGCGTCGGCGGCCGCGACGAGGACGGTGACCACTGACCCGGGCTGCTCGGCGGCGGTCGTCACGGCGACGACGGTGCCGCGGACATGCATCACCGGTGAGGCTGGGCCCGCTGGCGGAGCTGGTTGCCCGGGCGTCGCGGTGCTGGCGCTTGGCGCGGCGGGCGGCGGTTTGCCCGCTGCGGCGTTGGCGGTGGCGATGATGCTGACCTGTGCGCCGGGGACGACGCCGGTTGGCAGGTGTGCCTCGCCGACGCCTACGGCGATCAGGGCGCGGCCGGGCGGCGGCCACGTGCTGGGGCCCAGCTGCGACGGGGCGAGCAGCTGCCCAGCGTGCAGTGGCACCGCCGCCGGGCGGCCGACGACCTTCTCCAGGTCGGTGGCGGGGACGAGGTGCACGCCGCCGTCGGCGCCGACCATGACCTGGCGCAGGTCGGCGGCGGTCAGCTCCTGCCCGGCGGGGACGTCGCGGGCGGCGGCCAGCGCGCTGGTCCGGTCGTCGACGCGGCCGTAGACCTGCAGCGACAGCAGCACGCAGACCGCGATAAGCAGCAACCCGGCGAGCAGGTGCGCGACGGGGAGCCGGCGCGGCGTGATGGCGGGCGGGGTGTGGGTCATCGGCTGCCGCCGACGTTGAGCCCCTGCACCTCGGCGACCACCAGCGGCACCGTCGCCGTGGTGGTGATCGTGCCGGCGTTGCCGGACATGCCGGCACCCGCCCAGGTCACCTCCCATGTGACGACAGCCTGCAGAGCGAAGGCGCCGCCGGGCAGGGCAGCCGAGGCGCGGGTGTAGGCGTGCGAGCACGCCGACGACCCGAGCGGGTCACCGCCTGCCCATGCCAGACCCGGTCCGGTGCAGAGCAGGCGGCTGCCGTCGCCGGGCAGCCATTCCACCGAAACCGGGGTCGCTGTCGCGGTGATCGACGCCCCGCCGGCCGATGCGGTCGCCGGCACCGGCCGCCAGGTGACCGCGTCAACCCACAACCACGTCGGCACGTGCACGATGGGGACTGCTGGCGGGCCCGGGTTGGTCCGCACCGTCGGCACCGGTGGGCGCAGCGCCGCCAGCGCGGTGGCGATGAGGGGGCCGGTGCCGGGGGCATCGCGGTCGGCGAACCACACCCGGGAGTTGCCCATGCCGCCGCCGATGGCGCAGCTGCGGACATACCACGCGCCGGGCCGTGGCCCGGCTTGCGGTGGTGGGTCCTGGACGGCTGCGCGCCGGTAGCGGCAGCCGTCGCGGTGCAGCCACCCGAAGTCCGGGTCGTAGCACGCGACCTCTTCGCCGTTGAGCCAGCAGCGCATCCGGCCGTCTGCCCCGGTGCCGCCGTTGCCGGTAACTACGATCACCACGACGGTGCACTCCTGCGGGCGCGGCTCGCCGTCGCAGGTCACTGCGCCACCGGCGTCCGCGCTGGCTGTGCGTGCTCCGCCGAGAGCGGTGGTCAACGCGGCGGCCAGGCACAGCGCGGCTGTGAGCAGCCTGCGGCTGGTCGTGGTCAGCATGAGCCCACCTGCTCGAGGCGGATCTGGTTGACGCGCCACTTGCCGTCGGCCGATAGCGCGACTGAGGCCGTCATCTGCCTGCGGCCACCGGGGGCGTCGGCGTACGGGCTGCCGTCGAACCGGTACACACGCGTGGCAGAAGTGTCCATGCAGTCGCTGACCGTGACCCGTGTCGGGTCGGCCATCGGGTGAACGCCGGTGGCCTTCGGCGACAGCAGGGTCGCGCCTGAGCCGCGCAGCCCGGCTGCCGCCGTCGAGCGCACCGCCCGGCTCAGCAGCAGCAGAGCAGGACCGTCGGCATACTCGGCCAGGAACGGCGAATCGGCGCTGCCCTCGGCCAGGGCGCGTTCGTAGGCCCGCCACATCTCCACGTAGATGCCGACGGCGTGCGTACGGGCGTCGGGCGACTGCCCCAGTGGCTGCGGCGACGCAGGTGCCGACGGAGTGGGCGGCCCTGGTGGCGTTGGCTGCTTGGCGGCGCAGGCTGTGACAGCCAGTATCAGCGCTCCTGTGATGATCGCGTCGTAGGCGCGTATCCGCATCTGCTTACCCCTCATGTCGAGGACGTGGGCCGCTGCGTTCCGACGACATCCGGCCACGCAGCAGCTGCGCCGCAAGGCTGTCGCTTATGGACTCGCGCGGCACTCTGCCATCATGGGCAACACCAGAAGGTTTGACAAGACAAACTTGAGAATTTGTCTAGCCGAACGATCATTCCAGACGTCGGGGTGTGGAGATCACGCGCTGGGCAGCATGGCGGTACAGTCCGACGAAGGGTTTCGCTACTGACCGCCTGCTCGCTGGCCCGTCAGTGCAGGGGTGGCGGGTCGTCGAGCGTGTGGACGAGCGCGACCTTGCCGCGCTGCTCGACGCGTCCCGGCTCTAACTCGGCACCCGCGGGCGATGTGGCGGGCGACCCGCTCCGGTTCGCCGAGGACGTCATCGCCGCGGCGATCTGGTCCTGGCAACGGAACCTGCTCCGCTCGATCGGCGCCGACGCCGAGACCGCCGTACACGTGCGACCGTTCTACTTCACCTCACCGCACACCGCCGCGAGACGGCCGTGACCGACTGCCAGCTCGATGAGCACCCAGCCCTGCATACCGGTGAGTACCAGCCCACCGTTCCAGGCGACTGCGCCTTCGTCGGGCAGCTCGGCCGGAATGACCAGACCGATCGTGCCGTCGGCCGGATCCAGCAGCTCGATGTGCCCCTGCCCCCTGGCTACCACGAGCCACGTGCGGTCACCGACACGCCACTGGCACAGGCACGACACCCAGTCATCAGTCGCCGCTCCCCACGCGTGCAGGGGTCGCGACATCGTCTCCGCCGAACGCGGGTCCCAGATGCACACACGGCCGTCGTGGTTCACGGTGGCGATCCGGATCGTCCCGTTCCCGGCGCGGAACGTCACGACCGACGAACTCTTGGCCGGCGCTTCCCACCACGGTTCGCCGGCCGGAAGCCGCCAGGCGGTCAGCACGCCGTCATCGACCCGGTACGCCGTCAGCAGCAGCCCGTCTTCGGCGTCGATGAAGGCCATGCTTCGCACGGGGCGCTGCTCGTCTATCGCGCACACAGGATGATCCAGGTCAGCGGCGAGCCACACGAGGATGCGCTCGCCCGTCCATGCCGCCAGCCACGCTTGCCCGGACGGGTTCTGGTAGGTCTGCAGTAAACGGACCGGCTCGCCAAGCGAGCTGCGCAGCAGCTTCACCGGTGCGGTTCGGCGCCACCGTCGATGCGGATGCCACACTCTCGGCTCGCCGTCCTGGCTGGAGCCGACCAGCAGTCGCATGCCGCCTGAATCCGGCAGGACGGCCAGATTGTTGACGGGTGCAGGTGCCTGCAGCAGGTATTCGGCCGCGTTCGGCCGATCAGGGTGCCAGACGGCGATGTTCCCCATGCCGCAACTGGTCGCGAGCCAGGTCCGCCCGCCCGGGCCGGTGAACGTCACCGAATGATGCACCACGCCGTACGGGTGCGGGTTGTGCAACGTCGCGGCCCGGATCGGTTGGGTGCGTTCGTCGAATATCCGGTCGTTGTCCACGAGGACCATGGCCGGATCCAGCACCCGTACGGTCCTGTCCTCGCCGGCCGCCACCAGCAGCGTGCGGCCGTTTCCGTCGGCGAAGGCCCGCACCGCGTGCACTGGCTGGCCCGAACCGTAGAGCGGCTGGCCCACCTGGCCCACGCCGTTGGGGTCCCAGATGCGGACGGTGCTGTCGAATCCTGTGGACACGATCAGCACGGTGCCGTCAGGGGCGGTCCAGACGTCCATCGAGTAGACGTTGCCGGTGTGCCCGACCAGCGCGCGGATCGGCTTGCCCGGAGCTCTGGGGTCCCAGATCTCGATGTCGGCGTTGTGGCTGATCGCCGTGAGCGGCTGCCCGTCACCCCCGGTGAACGACACGGCGGCCCACCGCTCCAGCGGGAACAGCGACGGAATGTGCGGCTGGAGGGTCAGCGTCTCACGGTGCTCCGACGGGTCCCAGGACCGGATGGTGCCGTCACCTCCCGCAGTGATCAGCATCGGCGCACCGGAGTCGCTCGCGATGGCCGTGACGGCGCCCAGCCACCGGTGGTGACCGTGCAGCGCCGGGCCGGCGAGCCGGCCTGTGTCCGGGTCCCACAACCTGACCACACCGTCGTATCCTGCGCTCACCAGGCGGTCCGCTCCCGTGGGCAGGCGCAGGAACATCGTGGTGTTGACACCTTTGGCGTGCCCGAGAAGCGGCGGGTGGATCCGGGATGCGGTGACCGCGTCCCACAGCATGACCTGCCCGTCCGCGCCACCGGTAGCCACCAGCGCGCCACCGGGCCGGGAAAGCACCGACACCGAGCGGATCTCGCCGCGATGACCGGTGTCGACCCGCCACAGCTCAGTACCGTCATCGGGGTCCAGCAGACGCAGGACCCCGTCCTCGTCGCCGGCGAGCACCATGTCGTGGTCGTACTGCCCGCTGAGCACCGCCAGCGACCGCGTCCTGATCACCCCGGCAGCGAACTGCCTGACCAGCCGTATGCGCGGGGTCACATGCGCGGCACGTACCGACCACGCCGCGCCAGCCTCCGGCGGCGTCGCATGTTCGACCTGGCCCAGCGCCATGGCGGTCGCGAGCTGACGCACGCCGGTGCGGTCGGCCGGAGCCACCCGCTGCAGCCTGTCCGCACCGAAGATCACTCCCCACAGCTCGGCAGGCAGCGCAGTGCCGTGGAACGCACTGGTGGTGGCACCGGCCGCCAGCGACATCTGATCCAGCACGGTCAACGCTCGGCCGTCGGCCGCGATCGCCGCCCAACCGTCAGGGCCCGCCAGCGCAGCGTGCCGCGCCAGGTGCTGGCGTACGTACGGCGAGTGCAGCAGCCGCTCCTGCGCCAGTAGCGCCCTGACGATGCGCAGATGCTCGTCTGCCGTCCGCTGCGGACCTTCGGTCACCGCGGCGGCCCGGATCGGAAGAACTCCGCGAACGTGCGGTGGGCCAGCCGGAACACGCTCTGTCCCGCCTCGGCGTCCAGCATCACGTAGGCCGCGGCACGGGTGAGCAGGTCGTCGACGTCCTGCTCGCCGATCTGGTCGCCGCGTTCGCTGAGCGCTTCGGCCATCAGAGCCCATACCTGGTCCGCGCGTGGCACGCCCCGGCCGTGTGCGAGCGACAGCGCCCGCAGCAGCGGGCCGTTGCGCGGCGACGCGGCGACCAGGCGGCTGACCGCGGCCGCGAACAGGCCGCGGTGGTCGGAGCGCAGCAGCCGACCCAGGTCCTCACGTCTGTGCGGCTGCAGCAACTGCGGACCGGCGATGATCTCGTGCACGGCCAGGCGCGCGTAGAGGAACTGCCGGCCGCCCCCGTTGATCGCCCTGGCGACCTGGTCCAGGACAGCCGGGTCCGGCTCGTGGAGTGCGGCCCTGAGCCGGCTGGCGACGTACGCCGCGATCGCCTGCGGATCGCGATCGACCAGCAGGATGTCGTCCGGCGACACGCCGAGGGCCCGGACCAGGTCGTCTTGGCCTTCTGCGGGATCGTCGATGGTCTCGCGCCCGGACCGGCGGGTGCCGACGACGACCCTGTTGCCGGGCACGGCAGCGATGCCGCGCAGCACCGTGGCTGCGATCAGCTGCGGATCGTGGGCTTCGTCGAGGGCATCGGCCAGGACGGTGACCGGATGGTCGGCCAGGTGCCGCAGCAGCCATCCCGTGTCCCGGTCACCGCCGGGCGGCAGCTGCAGGCCGACGGCGTCGGCGATGCGTACGACGACATCGGGCACGGACATGCCGATCAGGTGCATCACCACGTCGAACGGGTTGTCCGGGGGCTGCTCGGCTTCCGGCAGCACATCCAGCATGACCGTGCGGCCCAGGTGGGCGCGCAGGTCAGGGTTGGCGTGCACGAGGATGTTGCCCAGCAGCGCGGACTTGCCTGAACCCGCCGGCCCGGTGACCACGAGCATGCCCGTCGTGCGCTCACGCAGCCACCGGCTGATCTCACGGCGCTCGGCCGCCCGGCCGCAGAAGTACCAGGCCAGTTCGCCGAGCTCGGCGCCCTGCGCCTTGGGCAGGAAGTGCCCGCGCTCGTCGGGGCTGAGCCGGGCCAGCGCCGCGGTCAGTTCGGCGTAGATGTCCAAAGGTGCGGTCACCGGCTGGGTCAGAGTCCGCTCCCGCCGGATCAGCGGGGCGGCCAGATGCAGCCCGATCGGCACGACGTGACCGTCCGGCAGCCGCCGCTGGACCCTGCTGACCAGGTCGTCCAGCCGGATCTCGGAGTCATTGTCCGTCATCGACGGCATCGCGAGCGTGGCCGCCAGCGCGCGGCGGAACTGCCCGAGGTAGCTCCTGCCGGTTCCGCCGACGCCGACGATGGCCAGCCGTTGCGGCCCGTCGGGCCGGATCCCGTAGACGAGCTGGGCGAGCTGCCAGGTGAAAGTGAAACCGCCGCAGGCCTCGATGACGAGTACGGTCCAGTTGTCGTCGCCGTGCTGCGCACGGGAACGCCATTCGGCCAGGACCGCAGCTCTGAGGTCGTCGGGACGGATCGCGGTCAGGTCGTCCATCGGCTGCGCAGTGTCGTACGCGGCCAGCCACGCCTCCTGGTCGTTGGACTCGCCGTGCCCCACCCACAGCAGGACGGAGCTGCGGCCCGCCCGGCCCTGTGCCCAGTCGCCGAGCCGCCGCACCACCTCGGCCTTGGTCCGCCGACGGGCCGGGACCGGCCAGTCCACGTCGGCTCCACCGACCTCGCTCAGCAGCTCGCCGATGGCCGCCAGCTCGCCGTCCAGTTCACGCAGGGGCGGATGGCGCAGGTAGTCGCCGATACCAAAGGCCACGATGTCGAACGCGCCGTCCGGGGCGGTCACGGCACGACAGCCAGGAGCAGCTGGGTGACGGTGTCAGAACCACCGGCTTTGACCTCGACCCGGAACAGGCCCGGCCCGGACAGCACCGACACGCCGCTGCCACCGCGCATCACAGGGTGGGCGACGGGCCGGCCGGAGGCGGTGTCGACTATCCGGCAGGATGCCCCCGGGTGCGGCTCGGTGAGCGTGATGCTGAACGGCTCCCCCACGGTGACGATCTCCGGCACGTCAACGCCCGGCCCCAGCGGGCCGAGCGGCTGCCCCAAAGTGGTCTCGGTGATCACCGCGCAGACGTGCTGAATCGCCTCCGGCGCACGCGGCAGCGCCCCATGCGACTGCGCCAGGTACGTTGCCGGCACCCCCGGCACCCCGGCCGCTTCGCGGCTCACCGTGGCGTCGCCACGCCGATCGGCGAACCCGACACCGCCCCCGGACCGCAACGCCGTCACGAACAGCGGCTGCGCCAGCCCTTCGGCCACAGCGAGCCCCTGGACAGTGGGCTGGGCGACACCGATCACCGTCCGCACCTGCCCGGCCGGGATCTCGCCGACCTCCCGCCGACCCACCACAGCCTGCGCGAACAGATCGCCGTCGGCGCCAAACCCCTCCACGTCGGCTCTCGTCAGCATCGTGACGTCCTCACCACGGTGAACGCAGGGGAAGGCAGGCAGCAGGTCGTACATCGCAGGCATCGTGCGGCACAAGTCGCGCAGCTGCCGGTACGGCAGCGGCAGCGGAGCACCCCGGCCGACGGACATCATCACGGCGGCCTTGGGCGACCCCGCGAACGGCGTCCCCAGCGTCACCACAGCCCGCACCTGCTCGCCGAGATGCGCCACAGCATGACGGGACAGCAGCCCGCCCATCGAGTGGGCGACTACCACCAGCCGCGCGCCCGCGCTGCCCGCACGGTGACGCCGCCACCGATACAGATGCTGCTCGGCAGCCTGCGCGAGCAGCGGTCCAGTGTGCGCGACCGGCAACCGCCAGTCGTACGGGAAGCTCATGACGGCGTCGGGGTGCCGCACCACGCGGCTGACCGCCGACAGCAGAGCCGTATACGGTTCGGCGCCACGCAGCACCGGGGCGAAAGCGGGAGCCCGCAGCAGACCCACCGGACGCACGCGGCCCACGTGCCCGTCACGTTCGCGTCCGGTCACGCCCAGCGCGTCCAGCGAGGCAGGGCGGGTCCACGCGCGCACATACCAGCCGGGCTCCGACAGGCCCCACAACTGCCGCCCATGCTCGGCGTCGACCAGTTCGCTGCCCATGATGCCTGGCACGACGACCACTGCGTCGGGACTGGTGTCCGGCTGTACAGCAGTCGGCACGCCATCCCTCCTCGCCGATCGGTTCACTCCATCATCGTCGTCGATCGGCGTGCCGCGGCGTAGACCGCGCCCGCCGTCAGGCATGGCCGCCGGTGTCGGGAAGCCGACGGCCACCGCCTGATGTTGCACGCCAGAGCACACCGCCGCCAGGGACGGCCCTGTACATGCCGACGACGGCTACGGGGCACCCAGGCGCAGTGCGACGAGTTCGTGCACACATCCCACGATCACGTGGCCGCTCCCGGGACTGTGTGTCATGATCTCGTGAGGCAGTTGAAAATCCTGGACTATCCGGGGTCAACGAATTTAGCGGGGGTCGAGGTGGCCACGGTAGGCGCGCCGTGGCGCAGCGGGTGCGTTGACGGGTTTCGCCAGGATCTCCGGTTACGAGGTTCGGCCGGTGGTCGCCAGACGCTCCACGTCGGGCAGACCGGACTCGTCGCAGCGGCGGTAGAAGCGATAGAGCAGATCGGCGACGTCTTCGCGGTTGTGGCTGGTGCGCGCCCGAGTTGAGTGATCGGCATACTGTCGTGGTGGAGATCGACGAGTTCTGGCGGATCGTGGATCGGGCGCGTGACGATGCGGGCGTTGCGACGGGTCCGTTTGATGATGCCGCGGTTGCCGAAGCGCTGGTGGCGCGACTGATGACGTTGTCGCGCGACGAGATCCTCGACTTCGACGACCTCCTGGGCGAGGTGATCGCGCGGCTGGACACGTGGGAGGTGGCCGTCGCGTGTCAGCTCATCACCGGTTACATCTCCGACGACGCCTTCTCGTCATTCAGGGCTGGGCTCGTCGGCTTGGGGCGCCGGACCGTAGAGCAGATCTTCGCCGACCCCGACTCCCTCGCCGGTCACCCCGTCGTCATCGACATCGCCGAGGGTCGCTGTGAGCGGATGGCGCTCTACAGCGAAGACCTGCTCTTCGCAGCATCGTCCGCGTTCGCAGGGATCAGCGGCGGCGACGAGGACGCCTTCTGGGAAGCGCTGGATGCCCGCCCTGAGTCGGCAGGGTCTGGCGAGGTTCTGCCGCCGGACTGGAAACCCGGTGCCGGCGACGCCGAGCGCGCCCCCGAGCGGCTGCCGCGCCTGTGGGCGCTGCTGCCTCCCGGACGGTGGGCGTCCGAACCACGTCCTGCTAAGGCGGTGCCGCAGGCTGATCCTCACGAAGGATGCCCGCTGTGCGGTGGTGAGTTGTCGGCGCAGTCGGTCGGCTCGAGCAGCCGTCGCGATGACGGAACGATCCTTACGCGGGAGTTTCGGCGTTGCCTGGATTGTTCGCAGGTGGTTGAGCGCACCAAGCGTGGCGACGGCTGGGATGCGTGGCGTGAGACAGACACGGTCGAACTTGATCATCTAGTGAGCGTGCGTATCCTGCTTTCCGCTGGCCTGGGGTCATGAGAGCTCAGCGAAGTTAGCGGAGGTCGAGGTGGCCGCGGGTGCGCCGAGTAGTGGCGCAGTGGGTGCGTAGCCGCTGGTTGACGGGGTTGCGGAAGCCGTATGCGTCCCTGCCTATGGTCTTGATCACCCGGTTGGTGCCCTCGGAGCCGGCGTTGGTGATCCCGGTGCGGATGAACGCCAGGATCTCCGGCTACCAGGTCTGCACCGTGGTGGCCAGACGCTCCAGCTCGGGCGGTCCGGACTCGGCGCAGCGGCAGTAGAACCGGTAGAGCAGGTCGGCGACGTCCTCACGGTTCGGGTCGGTGCGGGCCAGTGCGAGTAGTTCGAGCAGGTCCTCCTTGGCGTTCCATGCCGCCAGGATCGGCACGCCGATCCGCGCCGGTCGGGCCTTGGCTCGCCTTCGAGCTCGGCGACCTGGTCACCGGCCATCCGGGCCGCTGAGCAAGTCAGCCGGTTGCGCAGCTCCCACTCGCGATTGCCTTTACGGCCACGCCGACCGCGGACCTGCACGGTGACCCGGCGGCGGACCTCGGTCACCGTCGCGTTGGCCAGCTGCACCACATGAAAGTGATCGACGACGAGTTGGGCGTGGGGCAGCGCCTGCCGGATCGCGGACTTGAACACCGTGCACATGTCGATGGCCACGAACCGCACCTGCGTACGCCACGTTTTCGGCCTGGCCAGGAGCCAGTCGGCCACGGCCTGGGCGGTGCGGCCCTCGACCTGCCCGAGCAGGCCCTGCCCGGCGGACAGGTCCACGAATCCCACGTGCCAGCGGTCGGCGACGGTTTGCCAGGACTGTGTGACCTCGTCGAACTCCCACTGCGCCCGGCCCCGGCGGACCTCGTCGATGCCCAGCACCTCGACTGGTTGCGGCTGGTCGGGCAGCACCGCGGCGGCGTGTGTGGTGAACGCCGCGGCCACCACCGGCCACGACACGTCGTGATCTCGTGCGGACTGCACGATCGTGCGCCCACCGTCGGCGACTGCCGCGCCGGCGGCCGACCGCAGCCGGGTGGTCAGCCGCTTGCGGGCAGGGACAGCGGCCACGGCCTCGGTGAACGACGCACGCCGGCAGCCGGGCTCGTCACAACGCCAGCGGCGCTTGTACCAACGCAACCTGGTCGGACGCCCGCCAA